>NZ_JZUE01000013.1 GCF_000969605.1 Aquincola tertiaricarbonis
CCCGCATAACGAACAGTTGTGCGGGGGTTTTTGCCTTTGGGGACGAGACATTCCTGGCTCCGACAAAAGAAAACGGCCCCGAAGGGCCGTTTGACGTTGAGCGACGACTGAATCAGTCGGCGTACTGGCCTGCAGCCTTGATAACCGGCGTCCACTTGTCGATTTCGGCTTGCACAAACTTCTTGTGCTCGGCAGAACCCACACGGCTGTCGGTGACGACGACAGCGCCCAGCGCTTCCTGGCGCTTGACGAAGTCAGCGTCCTTCAGCGCGGTGCGCAGCGAGGCGTTGACCTTCTCCAGGACGGCGGCCGGAGTGCCCTTGGGGGCATAGAGGCCGTGCCAAATGGTGACGTTGAAGCCCTTCAGGCCGGATTCATCCAGAGTAGGCAGCTTGGACAGCGCCGGCGTCGTGAGGCGCTGCGTGGTGGTGACGGCAAATGCCTTGACCTTGCCGGCCTCGATCTGGCCCGAGGTATTGGTGGTCTGGTCGCACATGATGTCGACCTGGCCGCCCAGGATGTCGTTCATGGCCGGGGCGGTGCCCTTGTAGGGCACGGTGGTCATGTCGCTCTTCATCGTCGACTGCAGCAGCAGACCGCACAAATGCGAGGCCGCGCCCAGGCCGGCATTCGCCAGGTTGACCTTGCCCTTGTTCGACTCCAGCCACTTCACCAGCTCGGCGTAGTTGTTGGCCGGCAGGGTGGGGCGGCCGATCAGGGTCATCGGCACCTCGTTGACGAGACCGAGGTACTCGAAGTCTTCCATCGTCTTGTACGGCAGGCTGCGGTACAGGGCGGGCGAGGTGGCCATGCCGATGTGGTGCAGCAGCAGGGTGTAGCCGTCCGGTGCAGCCTTGGCGACCTTGGCGGCGCCCAGCGTGCCGCCGGCGCCACCGACGTTTTCGATGATGATGGTGCCGCCCAGCGGCTTGCGCAGGGCTTCAGCGAGGTCACGCGCCACCTTGTCGGTGGGACCACCGGCGGTGAACGGGACGATGATCGTCACCGGGCGGGTGGGGTATTGCGCAAACACTGCGGCGCTCACCGCAGCCAATGCGCCGCCAATCAAAAACTTTTTCATCATGGAACGAAGCTCCTTGGTTTGAGGTGCATGCGCACGGTGCGTGATGCTAGACAAGCACGCGCCGCCGGGTCGTCGGGGACTACGTAGGGAGTGGCCCGATGTCCACCCCTCATGCGACAAAATCCGCACCTTGCGCTGCGCTCAGCGGTAGCTTCGCTTGTCCTCGATGACCACACCGTCGTTGGGCAGGCTGCCGTCGGCCACCAGCTGCACATCGGCGCGCAGCTTGGTGACGTCGCGCACGCTGGCCGCCAGCTGTTCGGCCAGCGGGCCGCTGGGCCCCTCCTCGGTCACCTCGGCATGCAGTGTCATGCGGTCGTTGGCCATCTCGCCCTCCACCACCAGCCGCGCGCGGCCCACGGCGGGGTGGCGCCGCAGCACCTCGGCCACCTGGCTGGGATGCACGAACATGCCGCGCACCTTGGTGGTCTGGTCGGCACGGCCCATCCAGCCGCGGATGCGGGTCTGGGTGCGGCCGGTGGGACAAGGGCCGGGCAACACCGCGCTCAGGTCGCCGGTGCCAAAGCGGATCAGCGGATAGTCGGCGTCGAAGGTGGTGACCACCACCTCGCCCACCTCTCCGTCGGCCACCGGGTCACCGGTGCCGGGCCGCACGATCTCGACGATGACCTCTTCGTCCAGCACCAGGCCTTCCCGCGCCTCGGTTTCATAGGCGATGAGGCCCAGGTCGGCAGTGGCATAGCACTGGAAGGCCGCCACGCCGCGTTCGTGCAGCCAGTCGCGCAGGGACGGCGGAAACGCCTCGCCGCTGACCAATGCCTTGCGCAGCGACGGCAACGCCAGCTGCTGCTCGGCGGCCTTCTCGAGCGCGATCTTGAGGAAGCTGGGCGTGCCGCAGTAGCCATGAGGCCGCAGCTCGGCCATCGCCTGCAGCTGCAGCTCGGTGTTGCCGACGCCGCCAGGGAACACGGTGCAGCCGAGCGCCAGGGCACCTTCTTCCATCATGGCGCCGGCGGGGGTGAGGTGGTAGCTGAAGCTGTTGTGCACCAGGTCGCCGGCGCGGAAGCCAGCCGCATGCATCGCACGCGCCAACCGCCAGGAATCGCTGCTGCGACCCTGGGGCTCGTAGAGGGGGCCGGGCGACTGGAACACCCGCTTGGCCGGGCGAGGCAGGCGCAGGCCGTTCCAGCCCGCAGCGGCAAAGCCGGCGAAGGGATCGCCCGCCGCCACACCGTCCGCAAGTGCATCCGGCCGCGCCTGGCGGTGAGCCTGCTGCAATGCCAGCAGTTCATGTTTGCGGAGCACCGGCAGGCGGGCCAGTGCCTCGCGCGAGGTCACCGAGGCGGCGTCGATGCCGGCCAGCCGCAAAGCCTGGGCTGGGCTTTGCGCTTTCGCCTGCGCCAGGTGCGCGGGCAGCGCGGCCATCAGCGCGGCTTCGCGCTCGGCAGGGTCGCGTGTCTCCAGCGCGTCGAAATGCTCGGCAGCCTTCATTCGTCGTCGCGCCAGCGCGCCAGTTGGGATTTCACGTGGTCGACGAAGCGACGCACATCGGCGCTGGACGCCAGCCGGTGCGTCGTCCACTCGGGCGTGCGGGCGGGCCGCCTGACCAGGCGCGCTTCCAGGGTGGTGTCGGTGGCGGCCAGCTCGGCCACGGCCAGGCCGGCCAGCTCGTAGCGGTCGCCGCGTTCGGTCAGGCGCAGGTCGCGCAGCTGGCGCTTGAGCTGCACCAGCGCCTCCGCCGGCTTGAAGGCCGGCAGGGCGAAGAAGTCGGGGGTGTCGGACATGGGCTGCAGCCCTCCAGGAAAGTTCAGGCCAGCCAGCGCTTGCGGCGCTTGTAGCTCTTGACGTCGCGGAAGCTCTTGCGCCCCTCGCCGCCGGTGCCGAGGTAGAACTCCTTCACGTCCTCGTTCTCGCGCAGCGAGGCGGCGGGGCCGTCCATCACCACGCGGCCGCTCTCGAGGATGTAGCCGAAGTCGGCATAGCGCAGGGCCATGTTGGTGTTCTGCTCGGCCAGCAGGAAGGTGACGCCTTCCTTGGTGTTGAGGTCCTTCACGATCTCGAACACCTCTTCCACGATCTGCGGCGCCAGGCCCATCGACGGCTCGTCCAGCAGCACCATGCGCGGGTTGGCCATGAGCGCGCGGCCGATGGCGCACATCTGCTGCTCGCCGCCCGAGGTGTAGGCGGCCTGGCTGGTGCGGCGGGTCTTGAGTCGCGGGAAATAGGCGTAGACCTTCTCCAGCGTCTCGGCCACCGCGGCGCGGCCGTCGCGCCGGGTGTAGGCGCCGGTCATCAGGTTCTCTTCGATGGTGAGGTGGGCAAAGCAGTGCCGGCCCTCCATCACCTGGATCACGCCACGGTCCACGAGGCTGGCTGGCGTGAGGTTCTCGATGCGCTCGCCGCGCAGCGCGATCGAGCCCTTGGTGACCGCGCCGCGCTCGGCATGCAGCAGGTTGGACACCGCGCGCAGCGTGGTCGTCTTGCCGGCGCCGTTGGCGCCCAGCAGCGCGACGATGGCGCCTTCCTCCACGCGCAGCGACACGCCCTTCAAGACGAGGATCACATGGTTGTAGATCACCTCGATGCCGTTGACGTCGAGGAAGTCGCGGCGGCCGGCTTCGGCCTGGGGCATGGCTGCGGGTTGCATGCGATGGCGCTCAGCAGCTGCGGGGCTTGATGTTCTTGTCCTTGGCGTACTTGGCGGACATCTCCTTGACCAGCGGGTCGATCAGCGATTGATCGGCCTGGTACCAGTCGGAGGTGATGTTCCACTTGCCGCCGTCCCACTGGACGATGCGGGCCCAGTCGGTGCCCATGTGGTTGCTACACGAGGTCTTGACCGGCCGCATGATCTCGCCGAAGCCCAGGGCCTTGAGCCGGTCGGCGCTGAGGTCCAGGTTCTCGAAGCCCCACTTCACCTGCTCGGGCGTCAGCGTCTTGCCCTTGCCATACTTCTCCTGGGCGGTGCGGATGGCTTCCACCTGCAGCATCGAGATCATCATGCCGCGGGTGTGGGCCATCACGCCCACGCTGCTGTCGTTGCTGGCGGTGCCCTGGCCCTTCTCGTAGACGAACTTCTTCAGGTCGTCATGCACCTTGTCGCGGGCCGCGCTGTTGTGCACGGTGATGGCGTTGTAGCCCTTGGCACCGGCACCGATGTCCTTCACGTCGTGGTCGGAGCCGGCCCACCAGATCGCGTACATCTTCTCCCGCGGGAAGCCGCTGGCCTGCGCCTCGCGGATGCCGGCGGGCGTCATCACGCCGGCCGACCAGAACAGCACATAGTCGGGCCGCTGCTGGCGGATTTGCAGCCAGGTGGACTTCTGCTCCACGCCGGGCGGCGTGACCGGGAACAGCGCCAGCTCGAAGCCGTCCTTGGCGGCGCGCTTCTGCAGCAGCGGGATCGGCTCCTTGCCGTAGGGCGAGTCGTGGTAGACGAGGGCGATCTTCTTGCCCTTGAGGCTGCCCTTCTCCTTCTTCAGGATGTCCTGGATCATCACGTCGGCGGCCGTCCAGTAGGTGCCCAGCAGCGGGAAGTTCCACTCGAACACCGTGCCGTCCACCGACTGCGACAGGCCATAGCCCAGCGTCTGGATGGCCACCTTGTCGTTGAAGGCCTTGTCGGTCACCGCGAAGGTGATGCCGGTGGACTGCGGGTCGAAGCCCGAGGCGCCGGTGCCCTTGGTCTTCAGCCGCTCGTAGCACTCCACGCCCTTGGCGGCGTCGTAGGCGGTCTCGCATTCCTCGAACACCAGCTTCACGCCGTTGACGCCGCCGTCACGTGCATTCACCAGCTTCAGGTAGTCCTGCTTGCCGTCGGCCCAGGGAATGCCCAGCGGCGCGAACTGGCCGGTGCGGTAGACCAGCAGCGGCACGAACTGCTCGGCGGCCTGCGCCTGCACGGCGGTGGGTGCGGTGCCAAGCGACAGAGCGGCAGCGAACGCCGCAGCGGTGAGGGAGAAGGAAGCGAACTTCATGGTGGTCGGTCTCCGGTGTGTGTGTCTGTTATGGGTCTGGCAGGAATCAATGGGGGAAGGGCCACAGGCGCAGCTTCTCGCGGGCGGTGAGCCACAGGCGCGCCAGCCCGTGCGGCTCCACGATCAGGAAGAACACGATCAGCGCGCCGAAGATCATGTGCTCCAGGTGCGAGGCGGTGGCGGTCGACAGCGGCAGCCCCAGCCAGTGCGGCACGTAGTTCAGCAGCAGCGGCAGCAGCACGATGAAGGCCGCGCCGAAGAAGGCGCCCGAGATGGAGCCCAGCCCGCCGATGATCACCATGAACAGCAGCTGGAACGAGCGGTCGATGCTGAAGGCGGCCGGCTCCCACGAGCCCAGGTGCACGAAGCCCCACAGCGCGCCGGCCACGCCGACGATGAAGCTGCTGACCGCAAAGGCCGACAGCTTGGCGTACACCGGCCGGATGCCGATCACGGCCGCGGCCACGTCCATGTCGCGGATGGCCATCCACTGGCGGCCGATGGCGCCACGCACCAGGTTCTTGGACAGCAGCCCGAACACCACCACGATGGCCAGGCACAGCAGGTACTTCTGCGCCGGGGTCTCGATGGGCATGCCGAGGATGGACAGCTCGCGCACGCTGACCGAGCCGGACGACGAGTTGTTGGTGACCCAGGGCACGCGGTTGGTGAACCAGTCGGTGAAGAACTGCGCCGCCAGCGTGGCCACCGCCAGGTACAGCCCGCGGATTCGCAGGCTGGGGATGCCGAACAGCACGCCGAACACCGTGGCGCACACGCCGCCGCCGATCAATGCCAACAGCAAGGGCATGCCGTCGATGCGCACCTGCAGGTTGTAGGCGGCATAGGCCCCGATGGCCATGAAGGCGCCGGTGCCCAGCGAGATCTGGCCGCAGTAGCCCACCAGGATGTTCAGGCCCATCGCCGCCAGCGACAGGATGAGGAAGGGGATGAGGATGGCGCGGAAGGCGTAGTCGCTGGCGACGAAGGGCACCGCGACGAAGGCCAGCACCAGCAGCAGCTGGATCGCCACCTTGTCCTGCAGCACGGGAAAGATCTGCAGGTCGGTGCGGTAGGTCTGCTTGAACTGACCGTTCTCACGATAGAGCATGGAGGTCTCCGGTGGGGGTCAGACGCGGTCGATGATCTTGTCGCCGAACAGGCCTTGCGGGCGGACGAGCAGGAAGCCCAGCGCCAGCACGTAGGCAAACCAGTTCTCGATGCCGCCGCCGAGGAAGGGGCCGAGGTAGATCTCGGACAGCTTCTCGCCCGAGCCGATGATCAGGCCGCCCACGATGGCGCCGGGCACCGAGGTGAGGCCGCCGAGGATCACCACCGGCAGCGCCTTCAACGCCACCAGCGAGATGCTGAACTGCACGCCCAGCTTGCTGCCCCAGATGATCCCGGCCACCAGCGCGACGATGCCGCCGATGGACCACACGATGACCCAGATGCGCGACAGCGGGATGCCGATGGACTGTGCGGCCTGGTGGTCATCGGCCACGGCACGCAGCGCGCGGCCGGTGGCCGTCTTCTGGAAGAACAGCGACAGGCAGGCCACCAGCACCGCCGACACCAGCGCGGCATACAGGTCTTCCTTGCTGAGCAGCAGGCCGCCCTGGAACGTGTTCTCGAACAGGATCATCGGGTCCTTGGGCATGCCCACGTCGATCTTGTAGGTGGCGCTGCCAAAGATCAGCTGGCCCGCGCCGTCGACGAAGTAGGTGATGCCCAGCGTGGCCATCAGCAGCGCGATGGGCTCCTGCCCGACCAGTTGCCGCAGGGCCAGCCGCTCGATCAGCCAGGCCAGCACGATCATCACGCCGATGGACACGATGATGGCCAGCACGTTGGCCAGCAGCGCGCTGCTGAAGCCGAACCACTGCGGCAGCCACTCCGAGAAGCGCGCCATCGACAGCGCCGCGAACAGCACCATCGCGCCCTGCGCGAAATTGAACACGCCGCTGGCCTTGAAGATGAGCACGAAGCCCAGCGCCACCAGTGCGTACAGCATGCCGGCCATCAGGCCGCCGAACAGCGTTTCGAGAAAAAAGCCCATGCGCTACTCCTGCGGCGGCCGGTCAATCTGAGGTGCCGAGGTAGGCACGCACGACGTCTTCATTCACACGCACCTCGTCAGGCGTGCCGTCGCCGATCTTCTTGCCGTAGTCCAGCACCACCACGCGGTCGGAGATGTCCATCACCACGCCCATGTCGTGCTCGATCAGCACGATGGTGGTGCCGAACTCGTCGTTCACGTCGAGGATGAAGCGGCACATGTCCTGTTTCTCCTCGACGTTCATGCCGGCCATCGGCTCGTCGAGCAGCAGCACCTGCGGCTCCATCGCCAGCGCACGGCCCAGGTCCACGCGCTTCTGCAGGCCATAGGGCAGGCGGCCCACCGGCGTCTTGCGCCAGGCCTGGATCTCGAGGAAGTCGATGATGCGTTCCACCTTCTCGCGGTGGGCGATCTCCTCGCGCTCGGCCGGGCCCCAGCGCAGCGCCTGCAGGAAGATGTTGCTCTTCATGCGCAGGTTGCGGCCGGTCATGATGTTGTCCAGCACGCTCATGCCCTTGAACAGGGCCAGGTTCTGGAAGGTGCGGGCCACGCCCATCTCGGCCACCTGGCGCGAGTTCATGTGCTTGAAGGTCTGGCCGCGGAAGGTGATGGCGCCTTCCTGCGGCTGGTACACGCCGTTGATGCAGTTGAGCATCGAGCTCTTGCCGGCCCCGTTGGGGCCGATGATGGCGCGCACCTCGTGCTCGCGCACGTTGAAGCTGATGTCGGTGAGCGCCTTCACGCCGCCGAAGCGCAGGCTGATGTTGCGCACGTCCAGGATGACCTCGCCGATGCGGCGGCCGCCGGTGTCCGTCGGCTGCTGCGCCGCCGGCAGCGCGCCGCTGCCTTGTGCGGGCGGCTGCGTGGTGAACATCGCACCCGGTTCGATCGCTTGTGCCGCGTGGCTCATCAGGCTGCCTTTCCAACGGGTGCGAAGGTCTTCGCGTCGATGATCTTCAGGGTGGCCGAGACCACGCCGGTGCGCCCGTCCTCGTACTTCACCGCGGTCTCGATGAACTGCTCGGACTTGCCGCCGTACAGCGCATCCACCAGCACCGCATAGCGGTCGGCGATGAAGCCGCGGCGGACCTTCCGGGTGCGCGTCAGCTCGCCGTCGTCGGCGTCCAGCTCCTTGTGCAGCACCAGGAAGCGGCTGATCTGCGAGCCGGCCAGGCGCTCGTCGCTGGCCAGGTCGGCATTGACCTTCTCCACGCAATCGCGGATCAGCTCCGTCACCTCGGGCTTGGCGGCCAGGTCGGTGTAGCCGGCATAGGGCAGGTTGCGCCGCTCGGCCCAGTTGCCCACCGCCTCGAAGTCGATGTTGATGAAGGCGCACACGCGGTCGCGGCCATCGCCGAAGGCCACCGCCTCCTTGATGTGCGGGAAGAACTTCAGCTTGTTCTCCACGTACTTGGGCGCGAACATCGCGCCGTCGTTGGGGCCGCCGGCAATGCGGCCCACGTCCTTGGCGCGGTCGATGATCTTCAGGTGGCCGCCGGCGTCGATGAAGCCGGCGTCGCCGGTGCGGTACCAGCCGTCCGACGTCAGCACCTCCGCGGTGGCGGCGTCGTTCTTGTAGTAGCCCTTGAGCAGCCCGGGCGAGCGCACCAGGATCTCGCCGCTGGGCGTCACCTGGATCTCCACGCCATCGATGGGCACGCCGACGGTGTCGGCCTTCACCTCATGGTCGGGCTGCAGGCACACGAACACGGCGGTCTCGGTGCTGCCGTACAGCTGCTTCAGGTTGATGCCGATCGAGCGGTAGAAGCTGAACAGGTCGGGCCCGATGGCCTCGCCCGCGGTATAGGCCACCCGCACCCGCGACAGGCCCAGCGTGTTGCGCAGCGGGCCGTACATCACCAGGTCGCCCAGCTTGTACTTGAGCTTGTCGAGCGCGCCCACGGGCTGCCCGTCCATCAGCGCCGGGCCCACGCGCTTGGCCAGGGCCAGGCAGCGGTGGAACAGCCAGCGCTTGAGGCGGCCGGCGTCCTCCATGCGGATCATCACGCTGGTGAGCAGGCCCTCGAAGATGCGTGGCGGCGCGAAGTAGTAGGTGGGGCCGATCTCCTTCAAGTCGATCGTCACCGTGGCGCTGGACTCGGGGCAGTTCACCACGTAGCCGCAGGCCAGCCACTGCGCATAGCTGAAGATGTTCTGGCCGATCCACGCGGGCGGCAGGTAGGCCAGCACCTCTTCCTGCGCCGTGAGCTTGTCGAAGCTCTGGCCGGCACGCGCGCGGTCCAGCAGCGAGGCATGCGTGTGCACCACGCCCTTTGGATTGCCGGTGGTGCCGGAGGTGAAGAACATCGCGGCCACGTCGGTGGCCTGTGCCTGCGCCACCTCGGCATCGAAGAAGGCAGGCTGGCGCTGGTTGAACTCCTGCCCTTCGGCCAGCAGATCGTCGAGCGAGGCCATGCCCGGCTCGGCGTAGCTGCGCAGGCCGCGCGGGTCGTCGAACCACAGGCGGGTGAGCTGCGGGCACTGGGGGCGGATCTCGATGAGCTTGTCGAGCTGCTCCTGGTCTTCCACCACCGCGAAGGCGATCTCGGCGTTGTTGATCGGGAAGACGAACTCCGCGCCCACCGCGTCCTGGTACAGCGGCACCGGCACCGCGCCGATGCTCTGTGCGGCCAGCATGCTGGCATACAGCCGCGGCCGGTTCTCGCCGATCACCACCAGGTGCTGGCCGCGGCGCAGGCCGGCCGCATGCAGGCCCGCGGCCAGCGCACGCACCATGTCGGCCAACTGCTGCCAGGTGAGCGTCTGCCAGATGCCGTATTCCTTCTCGCGCAGCGCCGGCGCCGTGGGGCGCTGGCGTGCGTGTTCGAGCATCAACCGCGGAAAGGTGTCTTCCAAGGCATGTCTCCTTGTGTTGAAAGCACTGTAGGAAAGAAATTGACGCCCGCTTGTCGTTCTGACGACAATCCTAGGGACAGCCCGCCCCGGTGCTTTCCCGCATGAACCCGTCCAGCGCCCACCATCGCCCCGGCTCCGCCTTGCGTGCCCGCGCCCGCGCCGCGACCGCGGCCGAGCTGTCGATGGTGCCGTGGCTGCAGGTGCTGGATGACGAACACCGCGCCCGCGTGGTGGCCGACCTGGAGGTGGCCGATGCCGACCCCGGCGACTTGGTGTGCAAGATCGGCCGCCGCGCCAACTACTGGTTCGGCGTGGTGGATGGGCTGCTCAAGATGACCAACGACGCCTCGGTGGAGGCCGCCATCACCTATTCCGGCCTGCCGCCAGGCGCCTGGTTCGGCGAGGGCACGCTGCTCAAGCGCGAGAGCTACCGCTACAACATCGAGACGCTGCGCCGCAGCGTGGTGGCCGGCCTGCCGATCGACACCTTCGAGTGGCTGCTGGAGCGCAGCATTCCCTTCAACCGCTACTTGATGAACCAGCTCAACGAGCGGGTGAGCCAGTTCATCGCCGCGCGCGAGACCGACCGCCTGACCGACCCGGACAGCCGCGTGGCACGCAGCCTGGCCGGGCTGTTCCACCCGGTGCTGTTTCCCGGCGTGGGCACGCTGCTGCGCATCACGCAGCAGGAGCTGGCCTACCTGGTGGGCCTTTCGCGCCAGCGGGTGAACGAGGCGCTGCGCGTGCTGCAGGCCGCCGCGCTCATCCGCGTGGAATACGGCGGCGTGCAGGTGCTGGACCTGGAGGCGCTGCGCCGCTACCGGCGCTAGCCCTGCAGCCCGTACTTGCGGATCTTGTCGTTCAGCGTGGTCTTGGCCACGCGCAGCGCCTTGGCGCTGTGGGCGATGTTGCCGCCGTTGCGGGCCAGCTCGGCCGCGATCAGGCTGCGCTCGAAGCCCTCCACCATCTCCACCAGCGAGGCACTGGCGTCCGCATGCTCGCCAACTGCGGCGGGGCCGGCGCCCAGCACATCCTTGCGGATGCCCAGCACCAGGCATTCGGCCACGTTGCGCAGCTCGCGCACGTTGCCCGGCCAGGAATGAGCCATCAGCCGCTGCATCTGCTCCACCGTCACCGGCGGCTGGGTGCGGCCATAGCGGCTGGCGGCCAGCAGCATGAAGTGCTCGGTCAGCAGCGGGATGTCCTCGCGCCGCTCGCGCAGCGGCGGCAGCTCGATCTGAACCACGTTCAGCCGGTAGTACAGGTCGGCGCGGAAGGCGTTCTCGCTGGCGCGCTGCAGCAGGTCGTCCTTGGTGGCGGCCACCACGCGCACGTCCACCGGCACGCTGTGGTTGCTGCCCAGCCGCTCGATGCGGCGGTCCTGCAGCACGCGCAGCAGCTTGATCTGCATGCCCATGGGCATGCTCTCCACCTCGTCCAGGAACAAGGTGCCGCCGTTGGCGTATTCGATCTTGCCCACGCGGCGCTTCTGCGCGCCGGTGAAGGCACCCGCCTCATGACCGAAGAGCTCGCTATCCAGCAGGTTGTCGGGCATGCCGCCGCAGTTCAGCGCCACGAAGGGGCCTGCCTTGCGCACCGACATCTCGTGCAGGCTCTGCGCCACCACCTCCTTGCCGGTGCCCGTCTCGCCATGGATCAGCACGTCCACCGGGCTGTCGGCCACCTCGCGGATCAGCTGGCGCACCCGCTCGATCTGCGGTGAGCGGCCCATCAGCCGGCCTTCCAGCCCGCTACGGGTGTCCAGCATGCGGCGCAGCGTGGCCACTTCCATCGTCAGCGCGCGCTTTTCCATCGCGCGGCGCACCACCTCGGTCAGCGTCTCTGGCGAGAACGGCTTGGGGATGAAGTCGTAGGCGCCGCTGCGCATGGCCTCCACCGCCAGGCTCACGTCGCCGTGGCCGGTGATCATGATGACCGGCAGGCCGTCGTCGATCTCCCGGCAATGCCGCACCAGCGACAGGCCGTCGGCGCCGGGCAGGCGCATGTCGGTGACGATGACGCCGGCAAATCCTTCCTGCACGCGCTGCAGCGCGGCCTCGGCGTTATCCACCGCGTTGACCGGCAGGTCGGCCAGCTGCATGGCCTGCACGCAGCCCAGCTGCACATGCGGATCGTCCTCGACGATCAGAACGGATAGATCGTTGGTCATGGAATCGATGTCTCCTGCACGGTGGCGGCGGCCGGCAGCCGCAGGCTGAAGCACGCACCGCCGTCCGGGTGGCCGTGGGCCACGATGTCGCCGCCGAACTCGCGGGCAATGTCCCGCGAGATGGCAAGCCCCAGGCCCAGCCCGGCGCCTTGTGTCTTGGTGGTGAAGAAGGGCTCGAACAGATGCGACAGGATGGCGGGGTCCAGCCCCGCGCCGCTGTCGATCACGTCAATGCGGGCCCAGCGCTCCACCGCATCGCCGGGCGCCGCTTCCTCGTAGCCGGCGGCCAGCGTCAACGTCTTCACCGGCTGGCCGTCCATCGCGTCGATGGCATTGCCCACCAGGTTGATCAGCACCTGCTCCAGCCGGTTGGCGTCGCACCAGGCGGTCACCACGCCGGTCTCGCAGAGGTTGACCACCTCCACATGTTCCTTGCGCAGCCGCAGGCCGAACAGGAACAGCGCATTGCCGATGGCCACCGCCACGTCGGTGCGCGCCGGCAGCGGCTCCGACTTGCGGGCGAAGCCCTTGAGCGGATGGATGATGCCGCCCATCTGGTCGGCCAGCCGGGCGATGATGCCCAGGTTGCCCGACAGCGTGTTCATGTCGCCGCGCTTGAGGAACTCGATGGCATTGCCCGACAGCGTGCGGATGGCGCCCAGCGGCTGCGTCAGTTCATGCGTGATGCCGGTGGCCAGCTGGCCCAGCACGGCCATCTTGCCGGCATGCACCAGCTCGCTCTGCGTGGCGCGCAGCGTCTTCTCGGCCTGCTCGCGGTCGGCCACCTCCTTTCGCAGCCGGTCGTTGGCTGCGGTGAGGTCCAGCGTGCGCATGGCCACCTTCTGCTCCAGGTCGGCATTGGCCCGCTCCAGCAGCGCACGCGACTCCAGCCGCTGGCGCTGGATGCGCCGGCGCTGCGCGATGAACAGCGCCAGCAGCAGCAGGAAGGCCGCCACCACCGAGGCCATCATGCCGTTGAGCGCGGCGGCGGTGCGCACCTCGCGCAGGTCCAGGAACAGCATCACCCGCCAGTCCATGCCGTCCAGCGGGCGGCTCATCACCAGCATGCCGGTGCCGGTGGCCCGTCGCAGCATCTGCTGCTGGCCGCCGGTGCCCGGGCCGTCCAGCAGCTGGCCGTCCTCGCCGATCCACAGCATCGGCGACAGGGGAAACGCCCGGATGCGCATGCTGTTGTACATGCGGGTGAGCAGCAGGTCCACGCGCCGCTCCACTGGCAGATCCACCAGCGCGGTGTAACGCCAGCCGGGTTGGGACGAGTGGATCACCACCTGGTTGGCATCGGCCAGCAGCGCCGGTGCACCCACCATCTGCCAGGTCTGGTCGATGGGCTCGAGGCTGATCTTGATGGCGGCCACGCCGATAACGCGCGCGCCGTCGCGGATGGGATGGGACACGAAGTAGCCCGGCTCGCCGCGAACGCCGATGGCGAAATGCCGGCCGACACGGCCGGACAGGGCTTCCAGGAAATAGGGGCGGAAGGACACGTCCTCGCCCACCCGGCTGTCGTCGCTGCGGTCGGCGTTGCTGGAAGCCAGCACCACGCCGCGGTCGTTCAGCACGAAGGCCGACATGCTGCCCACGTGGGCATTCAGCCGGCGCAGGTAGCTGTCGGCGGCCTGCACGCGGCGCGGGTTGCCCGGCTCGCGCAGCAGGTTCAGCACGTCATGGCTGAGCTGGATGGTGGCCGGCACATGCTCCAGCCGCTTGACCATGCCCTCCACCGCGGAGGCGAACAGGTCCAGCCGGTGGTTGGATTCGGCACGCAAGGTGGCAATGCCGCGGTTCTCGCTCAGCGTGAAGCCGAGCCAGGCACTGCACACGATGAGGCCGACGGCCACCGCACCCCACAACAATCGGCGCCATACCGGCAGGACCAGCCTGCCAGGCGCCTCGGGTCCGATCACTTCTCTGCGTACTCTTCCATCGGCTTGTCATTCGGATTGGCCCATGCCGCCTTGGTGGCATCGGATGCCGGCAGGCCCACCTTGGTGTTGGTGGGCGGAATCGGCTGCATGAACCACTTGTCGTACAGCTTGGCCACGTCGCCCCGGGCGATCTGGGCCTTGATGCTGTCGTCGACCGCCTTCTTGAAGGCCGGGTCGTCCTTGCGGATCATGATAGCGATCGGCTCGACCGACAGCACTTCACCCACGATCTTGAAGTCGGCCGGGGCCTTGGACTTGCTGATGTTGCCCGCCAGGATCTGGCCGTCCATCACGAAGGCATCGGCGCGGCCCGATTCCAGCAGCAGGAAGGAGTCGGAGTGGTCCTTGCCCATCACCTCCTTGAACTCCAGCCCGCTGGCGCGGCGGTGCTTGCGCAGCGTCTGGACCGAGGTGGTGCCGGTGGTGGTGGCGATGGTCTTGCCCTTCAGGTCCTCGATCTTGTTGATGCCCGAGTTGGCCTTGACGGCGATGCGCACCTCTTCCACGTAGGTGGTGACGGCGAAGGCCACGTCCTTCTGGCGCGTGGCATTGTTGGTGGTGGAGCCGCACTCGATGTCCACCGTGCCGTTGGTCACCAGCGGGATGCGGTTCTGCGAGGTGACGGGCTGGTACTTGATGTCCAGCTTGCTCATGCCCAGCTGCTTCTGCACGTCCGCCAGCACGTTCTGGCAGATGTCGTAATGGAAGCCGGTGTACTTGCCGTCGCCCAGCGTGAAGGCCAGCGCGCCGGACGACTCGCGGGTGCCGACGGTCACCGTGCCGGTGTCCTTGATCTTCTTCAGCGTGTCGGCATGTGCGGTGCCCAGCGCCAGCAGCGCAGCGATCGCGAACAGGGTCTTGGTCATGGGAGTCTCTTCTTTCGTCTCAGGGGTCGGTGGAGGGGTCACAGGGGCTTGTCCGACGGGGATCGGTACAGCTCCAGCAGGGCATCGGAAGGCGGCCAGTTGAGGTTCAGCCCCTTGGGTGGAATGGGCCGCTGGAACCAGCGGGCGTAGATGCGCAGGGCCTCGCCGTCCCGCATCAGGCGGGTGAGCTCGCGGTCGACGATGCGCTTGAGCGTCACGTCGCCCCGGCGCATCATGCAGCCATAGGCCTCGGCGGACATCGGCGTGCCGACCACGATCCAGTCCTCGGGATGCTGGGCCTTGGCCCGCTCGCCGTAGAGCAGCGCGTCGTCCATCATGAAGGCCTCGGCACGGCCCACCTCCAGCAGCTGGAAGGACTCGCCATGGTCCTTGGCCACCACGATGTTGATGGTGCCGCCCAGCCTCTCGTTGTAGGTGCGCAGCAGCCGCTCGGAGGTGGTGGCGGCGGTGACCACCACGCTGCGCCCGGCCAGGTCGGGGAAGTCCTTGATGCCGGAGCGGCGGTTGGTCATCAGCCGGGTGCCGATCACGAAGATGGAGGTGGAGAACGCCACCTGGCGCGCCCGTTCCTCGTTGTGGGTGGTGGAGCCGCATTCGATGTCCACCGCGCCGTTCTGCACCAGCGGTATGCGGTTCTGCGGCGTCACCGGCACCAGCTTGATCGTGAGCGCCGGCAGCTTCAACTCGGTCTTGATGGCGTCCAGCAGCTGCAGCATCAGCTCGTGCGAGTAGCCCACCACCTGGCGCTTGCCGTCGTAGTACGAGAAGGGCACCGACGACTCGCGGTGGCCCAGGCTGATGGTGCCGGTCTCGGAGATCTTGGCCAGCGTGTCGTTCTGCGCCCGCAGCGGCAGGGCCAGGGCCCATCCACAGCACAACACCAGCACGGCACGAAAGACGGTTCCAGACATCGACGACACGACCACGGCAGCTCAAACCCACGACGGACGCATTGTGTGCACGAGGCGTGCCAGCGCCGGGCGGGGGGACGTGCAGCCGCTTTCCCAGGGATATCCCTTGGCTGCCGACCGCCATGCCGGCCCTGGCGGCACGACCTGCTCTGCAGCGGTCGCGCGGGCCGGACGGAAATCCGTCGCGCCCTGGCGGCAGGTGTCGGAAAACCGCCTGAGGCACGCCGCCGGTAACGGCCGGCCGGCAAGGCCTGCCAAGGCATCCGGGGCCGCCGCAAGCGGCCGGCCCTGCAGCCCGCCTGTCACTTGGCTGTCATAGGCAAACACGGTGTGCAGTGCCCGAGTTGTCTAGACAAGTGGAGCGGCACTGCTGCGATGCAGCGTGAAGGCGCTGTGAAGCATCGTGAAGCACTTGGCACAGTTCGAGCAATGCAGTGCCCATCGGCCGCCCGGCCGTCGATGCCGTTGCGGTGTCGTTCCATAGCCTTGGAGATGGGAACTGATGTTCAAGCCGACCTGCCCCTCGAAGCTGTCCGCAGCGCTGGCGCTGGCCTTTGCCAGCATGGCGATGCCGGCGCACACCGCGGACTCGCATGCCCATGACGACGGGGGTGCGGTCCTGTCGATCATCGTGCCGTATGCCAACGAGAACCAGCTGGCCTTCGCCACCAAGCTGCTCGACCATCCGTACGTCGACCAGAAGAAGATGCAGATCCATGCCGAGGTGGCGCCGGCCGAGATGGAGGCCTTGAAGGCCGCCGGCATGGCACCGCAGATCAACGAGGCCGAAACCGCCCGCATCCAGCACTTCATCCAGTCGCGCGCCCAGGACGTGAAGTCCGGCGGCATCGCGCGCGCGCTGGGCGTGGCCAAGCCGAGCAGCATCGCCAACGGCGTGCATGCCTGCTACCGCACGGTGGAGCAGATCTACCAGACCTACGACGAACTGGCGGCGAAGTACCCCAAGCTGGTGAAGATCCAGACGCTGGGCAAGAGCTGGATAGGCGCGGAGCAGGACAAGTCGGCTACCAGCCGGCCTACCTTCTACGACCTGCTGACGAAGTACCTTCCCGAGTCCGCGCTTGCGTTGTTCGACAAGGCCTTGCTGCCCGCCGATGCGAGCCCGATCAAGGCCATCATCGTCGGCAACTTCGAGAAGCAGGACGCGCAGACGGAGCGGCCGCCAAACATGGTGTGGACCGGCGGCATCCACGCGCGTGAATATGCTCCGCAGGAAGTTGGCATGAAGTTCATCGAGTGGCTGCTGGCCAACTACGAGTCCGATGCCAATGCCCGCATGATGGTCGACACCAACCGCTACCACTTCATCGTGCATAACCCTGACGGCCGCAAGTTGGCCGAGCAGGACGCGAACGCCCGTCAGCGCAAGAACATCAATTACGAAACAGCGGAATGCACAACGGCGGGTAGCGACGGGATCCCGAGGACCCTTGATTCGGGCGTCGATCTCAACCGCAACTATCCATTCGGTTGGGCCACGGGCGGAACGGGAGGCTCGGACAGCAATGTGTGCGGCGCCACCTACCGCGGCGTCACCCCGGCTTCCGAGCCCGAGACCCAGGCCGTGCTGAACTACATGCGTGGCACGTGGAACCAGGCGGCCTGCAAGTGGGAAGGCGGCGCGCTGCCCGACGGCCGACCGAAGAGCGCGGAGTACTGCAACCCCGAGAACCGCAGCAGCAACACCGGCGAGCTCGACTGGAAGACCGGCGCCAGCGACGAGTACGGCGGCGGCGTGTTCATCGACCTGCACAGCAATGCCCGCGCGGTGCTGTGGCCCTGGGGCGTGGAGCGCACCGAGAACGACTTCAACACCCACACGCCCAACAACAAGGGCATGGCCGTCATCGCGCAGCGCCTGGCGTACCACAACAACTATTCGTCGCAGCAGCTGCTGAGCTACAACACCGAGGGCACCACCAAGGACGCTGCCTACGGCTACCTGGGCGCGCCGGCCTACACGGTGGAGATGGGTCGCTCCTTCTACGAGGACTGCGGCGTCTTCGAGCGTGAGACCTACCCCGAGAACTTCAACGGCTTCCACTACCTGAGCCGTGTGCTGCACCGCGTGTACAAGCTGCCCTTCGGCCCCGACACCGTCAACGTGGTGATGGGTGCCAGCTCGGTGCAGTCCGGCAACAAGGTGGCGGTGACCGCCACCGTGGACGACAACCGCTACCGCTACAGCAACGCCGGCCAGTCGACCATCAAGCCGCCGCCGTATCCGGTGGTCTACAACATCGCCAGCGCCAAGGCCTACGTCAACAAGCTGCCGTGGGAAGCCGGCGCCGTGGGAGTGGAAATGAAGCTGAGCGAATCCGCCCAGGCCCGCTCCGACTTCCCCGATGCCACCAAGACCGCCACCGGTGAGATCGACACCACGGGCCTGCCTGCGGGGCGACACATGGTCTACGTGCAGGGCACCAATGCCGACGGCAAGCCCGGTGCGGTGTCGGCCGCCTTCCTCGACGTGACGGCCGCGCCGGCCGACGCGGATGACGACGACAGCGGCGGTGGTGCGCTGGGCTGGTTCGACCTGGCCGCCCTGGCCGCCGGCCTGGGCGCGATCGCCGGCCTGCGTCGCCGCCGCAACCACTGATCTCCAAGAACACGAGGACAAGCCATGAATCTGACAAACAAGCGCCTGCTGAACGCGCTGTGCCGCGCATCGGTCGCCGCTTCTGTGCTGTCGCTGGCCGCCTGTGGCGGCGACGGCGATGATGACAACAACACTGCACCGCCGCCGCCTGCGCCCACCGCGCAGCTCAGCGGCGTGGTGCTGGACGGCGCGCTGGCCAATGCCAGGGTGTGCCTGGACCTCGACGATAACCGCGCCTGCGATGCCGACGAGCCCAGCACCACCACCGCCGCCGACGGCAAGTTCACGCTGACGGCCGAGGAGGCGAAGCTGCCGCTGCACACGGTGCTGGCCGTGGCCACCGCCGGCACCACCACCGATGCCGACTACGGCGCCATCACCCAGGGCTACACCCTGGCGGCGCCGGCCGGCAAGGGCGCGGTGATCACGCCCTACACCACGCTGCTGGTGTCCGAGCTGGACGGCGGCCGCGCCGAGAACCTGGTGCAGGCCGAGCGCGACCTGCTGGACCGCATGGTGGGCATCGCCGGCGACGTGGGCGGCCTGACGGTGTACGACAGCTTCCTGCCGGTGGCCGACGAGGTGGCGGCGCAGGCCACCAAGCGGGCCAAGATGTATGGCGTGGCCCAGCTGCTGGCACGCGGCTTTGCCGAGACAGCGGCCACCTCCGGCCTCACCGGCAAGGCTGCCAGCAGCGCGCTGGGGATGGTGGCCACCGGCTCGCTGCAGCAGGTGGCGGCGCAGGTGTCGGCGCCGCTCACGGCCGAGCAGCGCGGCACGCTGTTCACTGCGGTGAAGGACAGCCTGGTGCCCACGCCTGCCACGCTGGCCGCCAGTGCGGCCGCGGCCGCCAAGACGGCCGCCGCGCCGATCGAAGGCGCCTGGACGGGCACCAGCACGCTGCCCACCGGCGAGAGCGTGAAGGAGCTGTATGTGTTTGCCGGCGACGGCACCTACGTGCATCGCGTCATCGAAACCAGCGCGCCCACCACGGCCACGCAGTTCGACAACGGCTTTGGCTACCGCTATGGCCGCTACAGCTATGCGGCCGGCACGCTCACCACCACGGTGATCGAGGCGCAGGAGGTGTCGGGCCCGAAGGCGGGCGCCGTCACCGGCGTGACGGTGGCCGGCGACACGCTCACCGGCCCCAATGGCCTGAGCCTCACCCGCGTGGCCAGCGCCACCGATCCGCTGGTGGGCGCCTGGGTGCGGCCGGACGGCAGCAGCGAGCCCGAGGTGCTGGTGATGTTCGGTGACGGCACCTACGTGCACAGCACCTTCTACTACCAGAACGACCCGCAGACCGGCACCGCCAGCCCGCTGGAGACCGCCAAGTCGGCCGGCATGCGCAAGGGCGCCTACGCTCGCGAAGCGGCGGGCAGCACGGTGGTGAACTTCGGCGAGACCACGGTGGCCTTCAACGGCAACCTGGCCATTCCCAGCAACCCGGGCGTGGGCACGGTACAGCCGGACGGCAGCTTCTCCATGACCGGCCTGCGGCTGGTGAAGCTGGGCACGCCCGCCGGCGCCAAGGCGGTGACGGGCCTGTCGGAAGCCACGCGTTCGCGCCTGTGGTCGGGCCGGTACTTCAGCCGCACCGTGAGCGTTGGCGGCGCCAACCGGCTGCAGTTCCTGTACGTGCGGGGACCCAACGACGTGCTGGGCTTCTTCCAGGCGCCCACCGGCAGCGACCTGACGGCAGCCTGCAACACGGCGGCCGACAACGGCGCGGTGCGTGACTTCACCTCGGTGGACCCGGCCGACGGCAAGCTCAAGCAGTTCGTCATCGGCAGCAGCGTGAATGCCTCGGCCGGCTATGACCAGCGCCGGCTGAACGTGGGCGTGCCCGGCAGCGTGGTGAGCTACACACCGGTGGCCCGGCCCACGGCCGCCGCCACGGGCAACAACACCGCGCGCTGCGTGGCACCGGTCTAGCTTGTCTAGACAGGCTCGGGCGGCCGCACCAGCGTGGCGCCCGGCAGCGGCGCCACCAGCAGGTTGGTGACGCCCGAGGCCACGTGCCCCGCCGGCACGTGGCTCGCCGCGTTCTCGATGTGGCCGGTCTGGTCGTCGAAGAAGAAGTCGGGCTCGAACTCGCGCAGGAACTCGCCCTTGGGCAGCCCGCCGAGGAACATCGCGGCATCGACATCGATGTGCCAGTCCATCAGCGTGCGGATGGCGCGTTCATGCGCCGGCGCACTGCGCGCCGTGACCAGCGCGGTGCGGATGCGCATGCCGGTGGCCGGCGCCTGTTGCTGCAGGTTCTGCAGCGCCATCAGCAGCGGCTTGAACGGGCCGGCGGCCAGCGGCGTGACCGCATGCTCGCGCTCATGCAGCTGGAAGGCGTGCAGCCCGCCGTCGCGGAACACCCGCTCCGCCTCGTCGGAGAACAGCACCGCATCGCCGTCGAAGGCGATGCGCACCTCGTTCGGATGGGCGTCGGAAGCGCGCTTCGAATGCGGGAACACCCGCGCCGCCGGCACGCCGGCTTCCAGCGCCGAGCGCACGTCCGCCTCGTTGGTCGACAGGAACAGGTGGGCGTTGAGCGGCCGCAGGTAGCGCCAGGGGCTCTCCCCGCGGGTGAACACGCCGCGCTCGATGGGCAGGCCGTAGTGCTGCGCCGAGCGGAACACCCGCATGCCCGAGACGGGATCGTTGCGCGAGAGGATGACGACCTCGGTCAGCCGCCGCGTGGGATCGTCGCCATTGAAGGCCAGCAGCTTGTGCACCAGCGAGAAGGCCACGCCGGGCCGCGCCGGCTGCTCGAGCCGCTCGAGCTGCAGCTGCATGTAGGCGCGGTCGTCGTGCGCCTCGAAGATGCGGTTCTCTTCCTCGAAGTCGAACAGCGCGCGGGAGGAAAGGGCCACCACCAGGCGGCCGTCGAGGGTGGCAGGCATGGCGTGATCATAAGGACCACGCCATGTGCGCAGGCGCCTAGTGGTGGAAGCCGATCCGCGCGCGGCGCGGGTTGGCGCCGGGCAGGTCGCGCAGCTCGATGCGGTCGCGCTTGTCCAGCCGGGCATTGCCGAAGGCGGCCATCCAGGCGCGGCGCATCTCGCGCGGCGCCATCTCCGACATGCGCTCCAGCACCGCGTCGATGGGCTCCGGCTCGAAGCGCCGGCCCCAATCGTGCGCACCGCGGATGCCGGTGTACAGCCGCAGCGCAATGCTGCGTGCCGCATCGCGGTCGGGCGCCTGCACCTCGTACACGTTCATGCGGTTGAGGATGGGCTCGGGGATGGCCCGCTCGTCGTTGGCGGTGGCCACCCAGATCACCTGGCTGGCGTCGATCGGCACCTCGGCGAACTCGTCGGTGAAGCTGTGCGCGGTGTCGTGCTCCAGCAGGCCGTAGAGCGCGCCCAGCGGGTCGTAGGCATGCTCGCCGCGGGCCTTGTCGATCTCGTCGACCACCATCACCGGGTTGGCGTAGGCGCCGTCCACCAGCGTCTCGAACACCTTGCCCGGCCGCGCACCCTTCCATTGCGACGAGGCGCCGGACAGCACCCAGCCGGCGGTCAGGCTGCTCATGGAGACAAAGCCCATGCCGGTGCCCAGCAGCTGCGCCACCTCCCGCGCGAAGTGGGTCTTGCCCACGCCGGGCGGGCCCAGCAGCAGCATCGGCATGATCTCCAGCGCGTCGCGGCTGTCGTGGCACAGGGCCAGCTGGCGCTTCACGTCGTCCAGCGCGTCATGGAAGTTGGGCAGCTCGCCGTACAGGTGTTCCATCGCCGGCAGGCCGGACGGTTTCACCTGGAAGCGCTGCGCGCCTTTTTCCAGCATGCGCTCGTAGGTGGAGCGCAGGCTTTCATGCTCCTTGGCGGGCAGCTTGGCCAGCTTGCGTTCCACGTCGTCGACGCGGTAGACGCTGCGCATCTGCGCGAGCGGGATCGATGTTCCGGACGGGACCGGAACCAGGTCGGTGGCGGGTGACAGGTCGCCCATGGAAGCCTCCTTGCTGTGCAGCTTGATTGCAGCGCAGCCGAGACCACCCCAGGGGGCGATCAACGGCGCAAACACACCGCAATTGCCTTGTTGCTGGGAGCAAGTATCGCGCCCGGTGTTCCGTGGCGCTTCAGGTCCCCACCCGATTGCGCCCGGCCTGCTGGGCGCGGGACAAGGCCTGCTCGGCCTGCTCCATCAGGTCGTCTACCGAATCGGCGTTCCCGGCCACGGCGGTGGCCACGCCCACCGTCACCCGCAGGGCGGGCGGCTCGGCCACGCCGGCCAGCGGCAGCACCAGGCCGGCGACGGCGGTGCGCACCCGCTCGGCGATGGTCACCGCGGTGTCGCTGCCGGTGTGCGGCAGCAGCACGGCGAAGCTGTCGCCGCCGTGTCGGGCCAGGGTGTCGTAGTCGCGCAGGTCGCCGCGGCAGGCGCCGGCCACGGCCAGCAGCACCTGGTCGCCGGCGGCATGGCCATGCGCATCGTTGATGTGGCGAAGGCCGTCGAGGTCGATCACCAGCACCGGCATCGGCACCTGCGCGCGCCGGCTGCGCGCGAATTCGGCTTCCGCGAACTGGAAGAACTGGCGGCGGCTGGCCACGCCGGTCAGCGGGTCGATCAGTGCCAGCCGCTCGGCTTCGCCGCGGGCCTCTTCCAGCTCATGCAGCAGCCGCACCAGCAGGCGGGCGGCCGAGGGCGCGGCCAGTGTGGCGGGCAGGGCGGCGCCCAGCAGCGGCCAGGCCCAGGCGTCCACCGGCACCCGGGCCAGGGCCAGCACGGCGGCGGCGATCAGGGCGGCCAGCGGCGCGGCCAGCAGCACCGCCAGCAGCGCCGCGCCGCGCGGGCCCAGGCGCAGCAGCCAGTGCCGGTACGGGCTGGCGGCCGCGGCGCTCACTTGACCCAGGTGTTGAGCTGGATGATGGGCAGCAGCACCGCCAGCACGATGAGCATCACCACCAGGCCCATCGCCACGATGAGCAGCGGCTCCAGCAGCGTGGCCAGCGCCATGGCGCGGCGCTGCACCTCCGCGCTCATCTGCGCGGCGGCGCGGCCCAGCATGGCGGGCAGGGTGCCGGTCTGCTCGCCCAGCCGGGCGAACATCGACAGCAGGCCGGGAAAGCGCTTCTTGCCGGCCATGGCCGAGGCCAGCGGCGCACCTTCGCGCACCCGCACCAGCGCATCCATCGCATCGGCGCGCATCGCGCGGTTGGACAGCGTCTCCGCCGCCGCCTGCAGCGCCTTCAGGATGGGCACGCCCGCGCCGGCCAGCATGGCCAGCGTGCTGGCGAAGCGCGCCGCGTTGTAGCCGCGCGAAAGGCGGCCGATCAGCGGCAGCGTGAGCCAGCCGGCATCGAAGCGCTCGCGGAAGCCCTCGTTGCGCAGCGCCACGAACAGCGCGCCGGCGCCGCCCAGCAGTGCCAGCAGCGCGATCCAGCCCTGGTGGCGCACGAAGTCGCTGATGGCCAGCATGGCCACCGTCAGGCCCGGCAGCGCCCGCTTGCTGTTGGTGAAGACGGAGGCCACCTGCGGCACCACGTAGGTCACCAGGAAGATGACGATCACCACCGCGATCAGCGACACGATGGCCGGATACAGCGCCGCGCCGATCAGCTTGGCCCGCAGTGCCTGGCGTTCCTCCAGGTCGTCGGCCATCTTCTCCAGCACGATGCCCAGCGCGCCGCTCTGCTCGCCGGCGGCCACCACGGCGCGGTACACGTCGTCGAAGTCCTTGGGCGCGCTGGCCAGCGCGCGGGCGAAGCTGGCGCCGGCATTCACCTCGCTCTTGAGGTGGGCCACCAGCTCGCGCTGGCGGTTGTCGTCGGCCTCGTCGGCCAGCGCGGTGAGCGCGCGTTCCAGCGGCAGGCCGGAGCCCACCAGGCCGGCCAGCTGGCGCGTCCACACCGCCAGGCCGGTGCTGTTGAACACCCGCCGGCCGGCCCGCGCGCCGCCGCCTTCCAACGTGGAGGTGGTGGCCTGCGCACCCACCTGCGTGACGGCCAGCGGCACCAGCTGCTGCGCCCGCAGCTGCGCACGCGCGGCGCGGGCGTTGTCGGCCTCCAGCAGGCCGGTGGACTGCTTGCCGGCGGCGTCCAGCGCCTCGAAGCGGTAGGCAGGCATCGGTGCTACGAGCGCGTGACGCGCACCACTTCTTCGGGCGAGGTGATGCCCGCAGCCACCAGCCGGTCGCCGTCCTCGCGCATGGAGCGCAGGCCGGTGGTGCGCGCAGCGGCGGTGAGCTCGCTCTCGGCGGCGCGTTCGTGAATCAGCGCGCTCACCTTGCCGTCGGCGGCCATCAGCTCGTACACGCCGGTGCGGCCCTTGTAGCCGCTCATGCTGCAGGCCGGGCAGCCCACCGGGTGCCACTGGCCATGCTCGTCCTGCCGCTTGCAGGCCGGGCACAGCTTGCGCACCAGGCGCTGGGCCAGCACGCCCAGCAGGCTGGAGCTGAGCAGGAAGGGCTCGACCCCCATGTCGGTCAGGCGGGTGACGGCGCTGGGCGCGTCATTGGTGTGCAGCGTGGCCAGCACCAGGTGGCCGGTGAGCGAGGCCTGGATGGCGATCTGCGCGGTCTCGAAGTCGCGGATCTCGCCGATCATGATCACGTCCGGGTCCTGGCGCAGGATGGCGCGCAGGGCCTTGGCGAAGGTGAGGTCGATCTTGGCGTTGACCTGCGTCTGGCCGATGCCCGGCAGCTCGTATTCGATCGGGTCTTCCACCGTCAGCACGTTGGTGGTGCTGGTGTCCACCCGGGCCAGCGAGGCGTACAGCGTGGTGGTCTTGCCCGAGCCGGTGGGGCCCGTGACCAGCACGATGCCGTGCGGCTGCTTGATCAGGCGGTCGAAGGCCGAGAGCACGTCGCCGCTCATGCCCAGGCCTTCCAGCGTGAACTTGGATTCGGTCTTGTCCAGCAGCCGCAGCACCGCGCGCTCGCCGTGGGCGCTGGGCAGGGTGGACACCCGCACGTCGATGGCGCGGCCGCCGATGCGCAGGCTGATGCGGCCGTCCTGCGGCATGCGCTTCTCGGCGATGTCCAGCTCGGCCATGATCTTCAGCCGCGAGATCAGCGCCGCATGCAGCGCGCGGTTGGGCTGCACCACCTCGCGCAGCGTGCCGTCCACCCGGAAGCGCACCGAGCTGCTGCGCTCGTAGGGCTCGATGTGGATGTCGCTGGCGCCGTCCTTCGCGGCCTGCGTCAGCAGCGCATTCAGCATGCGGATGATGGGCGCGTCGTTGGCCGCTTCCAGCAGGTCTTCCACCGCGGGCAGGTCCTGCATCAGCCGGCTCAGGTCGACCGCGCTTTCCACTTCGCCCACCACCGTGGCGGCGCTGGATTCGCCGCCGGCATAGGCGCTGGCGATGCGCTGCGACAGCGTGGCGCTGGGCTCGCGCTCGAAGGCGGCGATGTCGTACAGCCGCACCACTTCCGACAGCGCGGTGGCCGGCGAGGTGTCGCCGCAGTACAGCGTCAGCTGCTCGCCGTTGTCTTCGAGCAGCAGCGTATGGGCCTTGGCAAAGGCATACGGAAGGGGGTGCCTCGCGCTCATCGCGACTCCTTGATGTTCAGCGCGGCGCGGAGGCCGCGCCTTCCGGCGGCAGCACGCCCTGGCCCAGCGGTGCCGGCACGGGGGCGGCCGGCTGCGGCGGCAAGGCGGGCAGCACCGGCGCCTCGTTCACCGGGATCACCACGCTGGGCGTGGGCTGGCCGCTCTGCTGCAGCGCGCGGATGGATTCGTAGCGGTCGATGGTCAGCGAATTGGCAGTGGCCTGGTCGCGGATGACCACCGGGCGCAGGAACACCATCAGGTTGGTCTTCACGCGCTTGCGCTGCTCGTTGCGGAACAGGTTGCCCACCACCGGCAGGCCGCTCAGGCCGGGGATGCGGTCCTCGCCGTCGGTGTACTCGTCCTTCAGCAGGCCGCCCAGCACCATGATCTGGCCGTCGTCCACCACCACGCTGGTCTCGATGCTGCTCTTGTCCGTCGTGGGGCCGGCGGTGGAGCTGGTGGACAGCACCGACGAGTTCTCCTGGTAGATCGTCATGCGGATGGTGCCGCCTTCGCCGATCTGGCTCTTGATGCGCAGCGTCAGGCCCACGTCCTGCCGCTCGATGGTCTGGAACGGCGTGACCGTGCTGCTGCCGCCGGTGTTGGCATAGGTGCCGGTGACGAAGGGCACGTTCTGGCCGATGACGATCTTGGCCTCTTCGTTGTCCAGCGAGATCAGGTTGGGCGTGGACAGCAGGTTCGCGCCGACGTTGTTCTCGAGGAAGTGCGCCACCGCGCCCAGCGTGAAGGTGCTGCCGATCTTGCGGATCACGCCGACGTTCAGGCCGCTGGCAATGGAGCCCACCGCACCCGCCACGCCCTGCACGCCGCCCGCGGTGGCCGCCGTCAGCGCCAGGATGTTGTTGCCGCCCACCGAGGAGTTGGTGCCCAGGCCCAGCAGCGTGCTGTCGCCCGTGTTGCCGAACAGGTGCTGCCACTGCACGCCGAACTGGCCCAGCTTCTCTGCGTTCACCTTCACGATCATCGACTCGACATAGATCTGCGCGCGGCGCGAATCCAGCTGGTCGATGGCCGCGCGCACCTGTCTGTACAGGGGCTCGGGCGCCGTGATGATCAACGAGTTGGTCGACGGGTCGGCCTGGATGAAGCCGCCGGTGGAAGGCCCCTGGGAGGCCTGCAGCGGCGCCGTGGCCGCGGAGTTGCCCAGGCCACCGCTGCTGCCGCTGCTGCCGCCGCCGCCGAGGCTGTTGCTGCTGGACAGGCCGCCGGTGTTCTGCAGGCCGCTGAGTGCGCCGGTGCCGGCATTGCCGGTGTTGGACAGGCCGCTGCTGCCGCCACCGCCGCCGCTGTTGGGCGAGAAGGCGGCGCGCAGCACCGTGGCCAGCTTCACCGCGTCGGCATTCTTCAGGTACACCACCCAGATGTTGCCGGCGGGGCCGCCGCTCTTCATCGGCTGGTCCAGGCGCTGGATGATGGAGCGGATCTGCGCCAGCTTCACCGGGTTGGCCGCCCTCACGATCAGCGAGTTGCTGCGCGGATCGGCCAGCACCGAACCGCTGCCGGCACCGGCGCCGCCGGGGGCCACCGGCACGCCCGGCACCGCCGCGCCGCCGCCGCCGTCGGCCAGCCGCTGCACCAGCGCCGCCATGTCGCTGGCCACCGCATGCTGCAGCGGCACCACTTCGATGTCGGTGTTGGCCGGCTGGTCCAGCGCCGAGATGATGCGGCCCAGCCGCTGCAGGTTGTCGGCGTAGTCGGTGATGACCAGCGTGCTGTTGCTGGGGTTGGCGTTGATGGTGTTGTTGGCGCTGATCAGCGGCCGCAGGATGGCCACGAGGTTGTTGGGGTTCTCGTGGCTCAGCTTGAAGATCTGCGTGATGACCTGGTCGCCGCGCGGCTGGCCCTGGCCGATGGTGACGGTGCCGGTCTGCAGCTTGGCATCGGCCTCCGGCACCACCTTGAGCAGGCCGCCGCTTTCCACCACCGCGAAGCCCAGGCCGCGCAGCGCGGCCAGGTAGTTCTGGTAGGCCACGGTGACGGGCACCGGCTGGTCGCTGTAGACGGTGATGGTGCCCTTGACGCGCGGATCCACCAGGAACTGGCGGTCCAGGATGGCGCCGATGGCGCGGGTCACCGCCTCGATGTCGGCATTGACGAAGTTCAGCGTGACGGGCGTGCTGGCCCGCGCGGCGGCGGCCGAAGCGGGGCGGGTGGGCTGCTGGGCCAGCAGCGGCGGCGGCAGCACCATGCCGGCACAGGCCAGGGCGCCCACCAGCGCGTGGACTCGATAATTCATGAAGTCATCCGATCGAGATGACGGACGACGCACCTTGGCGTCGCCCGACGATGTTCAGCAGATTGGACAGCGCCCCCTCCTGGCCTTCGGCAGCCCGGAGTTCGCCGCGAAAACGCAGCCGCCCTTCGCCCCACTGCCCCTGGCCGCTGGCCTGCAGCGCGCCTTCGAGCGTGGTGAGCGTGATTGTGGACGCGGCGCCGCTGGCGGCGTCGCCGCGCAGCAGCACCTGGTAGCTGCCCAGCGTGTCCAGCGGGGCCAGCGGCGTGGCCGCATTGCCCAGTTCCAGCGTGGCTTCGCCGGTGAAGCGGGTGCGGCCGGCCACCTGTTCAATGGTCAGGCCCGGTGTGCGCAGGCGCACGGTGCCGCTGAGCTGCACCGCGTTCCAGGGCGTGCCCAGGCCGGCCAGCCAGGCCGCCGGCCATTGACCCACCAGGCCGCCGTTGGGCGGCGGCAGCACCGTCACCTGCATCTGGCCCAGGCCGGGGCGCAGCTGCAGCACCAGCGGCGCGGCCAGGCAGCAGGGCTGGCGCACCTGCAGCTCCAGCGTGCGGCCGTGCCAGTGCAGCGACCATTCCAGCCGGCCGGGCAGCGACAGCGCGGTGCGGCTTTCCGGCCCGGCGGTGAACACCGGCAGCGCGCTGCCGGACCACACGGTGCCGCGGGTCTGCGTCAGCAGCAGGTGCTCGTCGGTGGCCGATGACAGGGCCCGCGACAGCCAGGCCGCCGGCGCGAAGGCCACCACGCCGGCCAGCAGGCCCAGGGTGGCGCCCAGCACCGCCCAGCGGCGCGCGCGGTGCGGCCGGCCGGTCTCGGGCATGGCCAGCGTCGCCGGCAGGCGGGCGGCGCGGCGTGGACGAAGCGCGTTCCAGCGCGTCATGGATTGCTGCCCGGCAGCGCCACCACCAGCGTGCCGGAATGGCCTTGCGGGCCACGGGTCAGGTTCGCTTCCACCGGCCGCGCGCGGGCGCCGCTGCGGGCCTCGGCCAGCCAGCGCCGCAGCTGCTCGCCGTTGGCATTGGCCAGCGTGAGCGTGGCGCGGTCGCCGATGACCTGCAGCTTGCCGACGTCGCCCAGCCGTTCGGTGCTGGCGCGCAGGGCTTCGCTGGCCTGCGCCAGGTTCAGCCGGGGCGCGGCGCGCAGCTGCTCGCTCTCGGCGGCCTCGCGGCGCATCTGCTGCAGCTGGGCTTCCAGCCGATCGATCTCGGCCGGCGCGGTGCGCAGCGTGGTCCAGGCCGGCTGCACGAACAGCAGCCACACCAGCGCCACGCCAACGACCAGCGCCAGCGCGGCGATCAGCCGGCGCTCCCGCTGCCCCAGGCTGCGCCAGCGCGCCCGCAGCTGTGCACGCACCGCGGCCAGGCCGCCTTGGGCGGGGGTGAGGACGGCATTCATGACGTCTGCCTCCCGCTCGGGGAGAAGCCGGGCCGCCCGAGGGCCCTGAGGTGGATGTGGCTCATGACGTGCGCCCCGTGGGTGCGCGGCTGACGGTGAGGGTGCCGGCGGACTCTTCCACCTGCCAGCCCGCGGGCCGCAGCTGGCCGCGGAACTCCTCGATCTGCTGCGGGCCCCAGTCCAGCGCGGTGAAGCTGAGCCGGCCGGGCTCGAAGCGCAGTGAAGCGGCCGGCGCCGCGCCCACCGGCCAGGCCGATGCCGCCACGTTCAGCAGGCCCTCCAGGTCGGTCTCGCCCGGCTTGCCTGCGGCCACGCGCAGTTGCTCGGTCTCGCGCGCCATCTGCAGCGGCGCATCCAGCACCGCCCGCACCTGCGGATGCGCGGTGCGCAGCACCTGCAGCATCGCCAGGCGGCGGCTTTCGATCTCTCCCCGTTCATGCCAGGCCCACAGGTTCAGGCCCACGATCTGCACCACCACCAGCGATGCCAGGCCCCAGCGCACCGGCCGGAAGGCGGGGCTCATGAAGCGGCGCCACGCCTCCCGCACAGCCTGCATGCCGCGGTGCCGGGGCGCCAGGTCGAACTGCCGCAGGTTCCAGCGGGAGCGCACCGCCTGCAGCGCACGCTCGTCGTCCGACAGCACCTGCACCGGCGCGCCCAGCCATTGCTCGGCGGCGCCGGCAGCGCCCGGCGTGGCACTCCAGCGGGCCGCGGTGGCCTGCCATTGCGGCAGCATCTGCCTTGCGAGGCCGCCGTTCAGGCCCAGGGTGAGCACGCCATCGGCATCGGCCCAGGTGAGCACCGGCGCGGCATCGGCATCGCCCTGCAACGGTTCCGCCAAGTGGCCCAGCGCCGCTTCGTCGGGCCAGGCCGCCGGCAGCACCCGCTCCACGCTGAGGCCCGCGGTCTCCAGCGTGGCCAGGTGCAGCGCCAGCCAGGCACGCGGCATGGCCGCGATCCAGGTGGGCTGGCCGGCGGCCGCGCCGGGCGCCACCGCCAGGTGCAGCGCCTCGGCATCCTCCAGCAGGGCTTCCTCCAGCACGCCCACCAGCGCGGCGCGCAGGCGGGCGGCCGGCGCACGCGGCAAGGTGATGCGCTGCCAGCTCACGTCGGTGTCGGCCAGCACGGCCACCACGGTGTCGGCCTTGGGCAGCAGCGCCGGCGCACAGCGCCCGGCACCGGACACGGCCAGGCCATCGCTGCTCAGCACGTAGGCGTATTCACTGGCCGTTCGCTCCACCGGCTCGGCGCGCCCCGGCTGCAGACGGTCGCGGGGCGGGATCTTGACAACAAGAATGGACATGGGTGCCTGAGGCTAACGTCTTTGAATGACAGCAGCAATTGGAAAAGGAAAGCGATTCCGTTTCTGCTTGGTGCTCGCCGCAGCGTGCATCATGAGCCGAAGGTCTCGTCGAGGGCCCGGCGTTCCTCGCGGCGCACGACCACCGTGCGCGGCGTGCGCTCGAGCAGCCATGCCTGGCGGGAGTATTCGTCGCCGATGCGCAGGGAAGCATCCACCTCGAACCAGTTGGACTTCACATCCAGTGCGATGGTCTTTTCCAGCACCTCCTTGCCCAGGATCTCGGTGATGCGCGCGGTGTTCTCGAACCCTTTGTTGCCTGGCGAGCGGCTGCGTTCCTGCTCCAGCCGCTGCGCGCTGCCGATGTCGATGTTGAGCGCAGCACTCAGCACCATCGCCGGCGCGGTGTTGATGTTCAGCGACGTGCGCACCGGCAGGATGTCCACCCAGGGCCGCAGCGCCTTGATGGCGCCGGGCTCCACGCCCAGCCAGCTCAGCTGCGACAGGTGCACCGGTGCCACCGCTGCATCCGGCTGCACCGCCTGCTGCGACCAGGCCCGCAGCAGGCCTTCGGCGATGCGGTCGGCCATCTCGGCCGGCAGCCCCGCGTTGCTGCACAGCCGCCGCAACGCGTTGTGCTGCAGCGGGTCCAGCTCGTTCTTGTCGGTCACCAGGTTGTAGAGGTTCAGCCGGCCCTGCACGTCGGTGATGCCGCCACGCACGAAGGCACGCATCACCGGCTGCTCGGTGGGCGAGCGGTCGTTGCCGGCGATCAGGGACGACAGCTCCGTCTCGGGCAGCCGGGTGGCCCAGCCTTCGCCCAGGTGGTCGGTGGCCGCGCTGCTCACCGTGTCGCGGCGCAGGATCCAGCGTGCCATCTCCAGCGCACCGCGCGCGACGCGGGCCGTCTGCTCATGTGCCCGCTCGGCGGCCTCCACCCGGATGGCGCGGTCCTGCTGGTACATCATGCCGGCCGCCAGCGTGGCCACCAGCGTGAGGATGATCATGGCCATCAGCAGCGCCGCGCCATGCTGGCGGCGGCGCGGTTGTCTAGACAGGTGGCGGAGCGGCAGCTGGCGCATGGTCAGTTGGTGGCTTGCACGCCCGGCAGCGGAATGCGCGGCAGCGCAGTGTCGCGCGTCACCTGGCCGCTCAGCTCGCCCTGCAGCTGCATCTCCAGCCGCACCGCCAGCGGCACCGCCGATTCCTGCGTGGATTCGCAGTTGTTCAGGCCCGGGCCGCCGTCGCTGCAATAGGTCTGCCAGCGGGCGACGCCCTCCAGCAGCGTGAGCTGGGCGCTCTCGTTGCCCATCAGCTGCTGGCTGCGCAACCAGTACTCCTGCAGCTCGGCCACCCGCGTGGTGGAAGGGCTGGCCCAGCGCTGCAGCCGGCCGGCACGCACCTGCCACACCACCACCTGCACGCCGGTGGGCGTGGTGCGCGCGAAGCGGGCCACCTGGTTGGCCAGGTACAGCGGCGGAATGCTGCGGGTGGCATGCAGCGCCTGCAGGTCGGCCTGCCACTGCGCCAGCACTGTGCCCAGGCGCAGCGTGCGGTCCACGCTGGCCTGCGCCACGGTGCGCGAGCGGGAGATGGCGTCCACCCCCTGCCACGCCATGCCCGCCATCACGGCCATGATGAACATCGCCACCAGCACCTCCACCAGGGTGAAGCCGCGCTGGCCGGGGGCAGGCCGGGTGCAGTGGCGCCGCATGGTCAGTACCGGTACATGCCGGTGGACAGCGTGACCAGCGGGACATCGTTCTCGTTGGCCACCACCGCCTCCACCACCCGCAGGTCGGCATTCATGGTGGCGCGCACCACCAGCCTGCCGCGGTACACGCGGCCCAGCTGCTCGCATTCGAACCGCGTTTCGCCGATGCCCGGATAGGAGCCGGTGCGGGTGGTGATGGTGACCAGCTGGTTGTCCGCGCACCATTGCGCGGCCATCACCTCCGACAGCCGCTGCGCGTTGTCGGTCAGCGAGGCCGCGGCCTTCAGGCCGGTGCCCACCGCCACCGCCACGATCACCAGGGCCACCAGCACCTCGATCAGCGTGAAGCCGCGCTCGGCGCGCCGGTTCATGGCGCGGCGTCCGTGGCGATGGCAAAGGGGCCCAGGCCGTCGGTGGCCAGGGTGATGCGCTGGTCTTCCAGGCCCAGCACGATGCGCTGGGCGCCGATCAGCGGCTCCGGGCCCAGCACCACCACGCGGCTGCCCACGATGTCGGCGGTGACGCCGGGCGTCATCCAGCGCATCTCGCGCACCCGCTCGCGCGGATCGCCGGGCAGGTTCACGAAACGGAAGTCGGTGCCATCCGCGTTGGGGCCGCTGCTCAGTTCCCAGCGCACCGCCAGCTGGCCGGCACGGGCCTGGGCGCGCGCGCCCTCCAGCAGCGCGGCCAGGCGCTCGGCCTCGCGCTCCAGCCGCACCTGCGAGCCATCACGCAGCGCCAGGCTGGCCACGCCCACGGCGATGGCGATCAGCGCCACCACCACCATCAGCTCGATCAGCGTGAAGCCGCGTGCGCGAGCGGCCCGGCGTTGCCGTGCCATGCCGGGCTCACTGCCAGGAGCCGATGTCGGCGTTGTTGCCGTCACCGCCGGTCTGGCCGTCGGCGCCGTAGCTGAAGACGTCGATCTCCGACTTCACGCCCGGGTTGACGTACTGGTAGGGCCGGCCCCAGGGGTCGTTGGGCAGCTTGTCCAGATAGGGCTTCCAGTTGTTGGGGATGGTGCCCACGGTGGGCTTGCGCACCAGCGCTTCCAGGCCCTGCTCGGCGGTGGGAAAGCGCTGGTTGTCCAGCTTGTAAAGCTTGAGCGCCTGCATCAGGTTGTTGACGTCGGTGCGGGCTGCCGTCACGCGGGCGTCGTCGGCCCGGTCCAGCACGTTGGGGACGATCAAGGCGGCCAGCACGCCGATGATCACCAGCACGACCATCAGCTCGATCAGCGTGAAGCCGCGGCCGGCACGGCGGCGGTGGAGGTGGGAACGCAGGGTCGGGGGCATGACTTCCAAAGGGCCGGTGACGGCGCACGAGGCGAAAAACCGATCGATCATAATCGCCGCATGACGGCACGACTGTTGGCCTTTGCAATCTGGGCAGCCACCGCAGCCACCGCGGTGTTCTGGGGCATGCGGGTATTCGTGGCCACGCCGCAGGTGCCGGGCCATGCCCAGCCGGCCGACGGGGCTTCGTTGCCGCCGGCCGACCTGTCCCGCGTGCTCGGCCAGGAGCCGGTGATCGTGGAAGCCGCACCCCTTGCGCCCGAGGTGGCCAGCCGCTTCCAGCTGGTGGGCGTGGCCGCGCCGCGCAGCACCGACCGACCCGGCGGCGTGGCCTTGATCGCGGTCGACGGCAAGCCGGCCCGCGCCTACCGCGTGGGCACGGCCATCGAGGCCGGTATCGTGCTGCAGGCGGTGCACGCCCGCGGCGCCGTGCTGGGCCCGCGCGGCGAGCCGCCGCAGGTGCGGCTGGAACTGCCGCCGCTGCCGCCGCCCAACACCGGCACGCTGCCGGTGGAGGACTACGGCGCCACCACGCTGCCTTCGGTGCCGCAGCCGCCGGGCGGCATGCCCGCTGCCACCTTCCGTCCGCCGCCGATGACCGGCGCGCCGATGATGCCGGGCCAGCAGCCCTCGCGCATGCCCTTGCCGCAGCCGGTGCCCGCGCAGCCCATCCAGCCGGCGCAGGAAGCGCCCGAAGGGCAGCAGACGAACTGAGTCGGCCGCCTGGCGCTTACAGCGGGAGGTCCGGCGCGTCCAGCGGGCCGGGGCGGGTGGCGTCGTCGCCCGGCACGGTCAGCGGGCCTTCCGCAGTGACCATCACCTGCGGGCGGGAAGGACCCGGGTCCTCCCCTTCGGCCACCTCCGTCAGCAGGGCCGCGGCAGCACGCAGCAGCGGCCAGGCCACCGTGGCACCGGTGCCGTCGGTGCTTTCCATGCCCAGCTCCAGCAGCGCGGAGGCGCGGAACAGCGCCAGCGCCTGGTCCAGCCCCTGGTGCGAATGGCTGCGGCAGAACACGCAGTAGTCGGTCACCGGCGCGGCGATGCGCGAGGCGACCATCAGCGCCGCGCAGGCGGCCATGCCGTCCACCATCACCAGGTGGCGCTTGCTGGCCGAGACCAGCATCACGCCCACCATCATCGCGATCTCGAAGCCGCCGAAGGCGGCCAGCACCTCGACCGGGTCGCTCGTCTCGCGGTGGCGGCCCTGCGCGCCCTGCACAATGGCCATCAGGTGTGCCAGGTCGTCCTGGTTCATCTGCGGGCCTTCGATCAGCAGCTCGCGTATCGAGGAATCGCTCAGCCGCGACAGCACCAGCGCGGCACTCTCGTGGCTGCCCACGCCAATGCCGGCGCAGGCCACCAGGTTGCCTCGCAGCGCATCGCCGATCTCCATGCCCGCGCGGATGGCGGCATGCGCCTGCTCGGTGGTCATGGCCGGGCCGACCCGGGAATTGCGCGTGCCGTGCGCGATCTTGCGCATCAGCAGGCGGTCATGCGGCAACAGCGTCTCGGCCACGCCGCAGTCCACCACCGACAGCTCCATGCCCTGGATGCGTGCGAACACCGCCACCGGCAGCTGCGCGCTCAGCAGCTGCAGCACCTGCTCGCGCGTGCTGCGCAGGTGGGGATGGTGCAGGCCGTCCACCGCCAGGCCGTGGTCGGAGGCAAACAGCACCACCTGCGGATCGCGCAGCCGGGGCTTCAGCGTGTTCTGCATCAGCCCCAGCCGCACCGCCAGCGGCTCCAGCTCGCCGAGGCTGCCGGTGGTCTCGCTGCGCCGCAGCAGCTTGTCGCGCAGGGCACTTTCCAGCAGGGCACTGGAGGTGGGCGAGATCAGCGAGCGGTTGACGGGCATGGACCCAGTTTAAGCACGCCTACCGCAGGAACATCCGGTACACCGGGTTGTCGGTTTCGTCGACGAAGGGGTAGCCCAGCCCATCGATGAATTCGCGCAGCGCCTTGCGGTCGGCCTTGGGCACCTGCAGGCCCACCAGGATGCGGCCGTAATCGGCGCCCTGGTTGCGGTAGTGGAACAAGCTGATGTTCCAGTTCGGGTGCATGGCCGCGAGGAAGCGCATCAGCGCCCCGGGCCGCTCGGGGAACACGAAGCGGTAGAGGTGCTCGTCGCGGGCCAGCTCGGTGCGGCCGCCCACCATGTGCCGCACGTGCTGCTTGGCCAGCTCGTCGTCGGTGAGGTCCAGCGTCTTGAAGCCCTGGCGCTCGAAGCTGCGCGCCAGCGTGGCGGCTTCTTCGCGCTTCTGGGTGGACACGCCGACGAACACGTGCGCCGTCTCGGCGTCCGAGATGCGGTAGTTGAACTCGGTGACGCTGCGCGGGCCGATCAGCTCGCAGAAGCGCTTGAAGGAGCCGCGCGCTTCGGGAATGGTGACGGCGAACACCGCCTCGCGCTCCTCGCCCACTTCCGCGCGTTCGGCGACGAAGCGCAGGCGGTCGAAGTTCATGTTGGCGCCGCAGGTGATGGCCACGAAGGTCTTGCCCCTGGGCTTGTGCGTGTCCACGTACTGCTTGATGGCGGCCACGCCCATCGCGCCGGACGGCTCCAGGATGCTGCGGGTGTCCTGGAACACGTCCTTGATCGCGGCGCAGACGGCGTCGGTGTCCACCACGATGAAGTCGTCCACCAGCTCGCGCGCCAGGCGGAAGGTTTCCTCGCCCACCAGCTTGACCGCGGTGCCGTCGGCGAACAGGCCCACGTCGTTCAGCGCCACGCGCTTGCCGGCCTTGACGGAGCGCACCATGGCGTCGGAGTCGGTGGTCTGCACGCCGATCACGCGGATTTCCGGCCGCACCGCCTTGATGTACGAGGCCACGCCCGAGATCAGCCCGCCGCCGCCGATGGCGACGAACACCGCGTCGATCGGCCCTTCGTGCTGGCGCAGGATCTCCATCGCGATCGTGCCCTGGCCGGCGATCACGTCCGGATCGTCGAACGGATGGACGAACGTGAGGCCGCGTTCGGCCTGCAGCTGCTTGGCGTGCTCGGCGGCGTCGGAGTAGCTGTCGCCGAACAGCACCACGTCGCCGCCCAGCGCCTTGACCGCGTCCACCTTTACACGGGGCGTGGTCACCGGCATCACGATCACGGCCTTGGCACCCAGCTTCCGGGCGCTCAGCGCCACGCCTTGCGCATGGTTGCCGGCCGAGGCGCAGATGACGCCGCGGCCCAGCTGCTCGGCCGACAGGTGCGCCATCTTGTTGTAGGCGCCTCGCAGCTTGAAGCTGAACACCGGCTGCTGGTCCTCGCGCTTGAGGAAGACCTGGTTGCCCAGCCGCTTGGACAGGCTGCGCGCGGCATCCAGCGGCGACTCGATCGCCACGTCGTACACACGCGCGGTGAGGATCTTGCGCAGGTAATCGGGGTGGGGGGAGGAGGTACTGCCGCGAGAGGGTCGCTGGGGGCGGGCGCCGGCCATGGTGACGGTCGTCTTTCTTATGATGCGGCGCCGCATGATAAAGAAAAAGGCCCCGAGGCTTGCGCCTCGGGGCCGAATCCACCAATGGAGGAGGTGGAGGAGACAACCGGTGGGTTCAGCAGTCACTGAACCGATGGAAGTCACTCTAGCAAAGGACTTGCTGCACTGCAATATGGCGGCGACGGAAAATTGCCGTTCCGGTCGGCGCGGCGTCGGTTCGCGTTGCAAAATCAACATCACATAGGCACTAATGCACCGCCCAGGTGCAAAACAGCGATGGAATGCACGATCAACTGGATGCCCTCGACGGGCATGGGCTTCGTGGCCGAGACGGGCAGCGGCCATCTGCTGACGATGGACGGCGCACCCGACGGCGGCGGCCGCAACCTGGCGCCGCGGCCGATGGAAACGCTGCTGGCCGGCGCCGGAGGCTGCACCGCGTATGACGTCGTGCTGATCCTCAAGCGAGGCCGCCACGAGGTCACCGGCTGCGAGGTGAAGATGCAGGCCGAGCGCGCGCCGGCGGACCCCAAGGTGTTCACCCGCATCCACCTGCACTTCAAGGTGAGCGGCCGCAACCTGCCGGAAGCCGCGGTGGCGCGCGCCATCGAGCTGTCGCACGAAAAGTACTGCTCGGCCACCATCATGCTGGCCAAGACGGCGGAGATCACCACCGGCTTCGAGATCGTCGCGGCCTGACCAGCCGCGAGGGCGCGCCGCTGCTAGATGCGGTGCGCGGTGAAGGTCATCACCTTGCTGGCCGCCCGCATCAGCCCGGTGACGGCGCGCGGCAGCCTCTGGGCGCCGGCTTCCTCGGCATGCTGGGCATGGCGGGCCTCGTCGATCTTCATCTGCGCGACGATGGCGCGCGACCGTTCGTCGTGCGCCGGCAGCCGGTCGAGGTGGCCGTCCAGGTGCTGTTCGACCTGGCGTTCTGTCTCGGAGAGAAAGCCCAGGCTTACCGCGTCGCTGGCGCGGCCGGCCACCAGGCCGATCGCGAACGCGCCCGCATACCAGAGCGGATTGAGCAGGCTGGGCCGGTCGCCCAGCTCCTGCAGGCGCTGGCTGGTCCAGGCCAGGTGGTCGATCTCCTCACGCGCCGCGCGATTCATCGCCTCGCGCAGCGCCGGGTCTCGCGCGGTGAGGGCCTGCGCCTGGTAGAGCGCCTGCGCGCAGACCTCGCCCACGTGGTTGACGCGCATCAGCGCGCCGGACAACCGGCGCTCTTCCGGCGTGAGCTCGCGGCCCGCGGCCTCCGGCACGTCGGGCGCGGGGCGGGCGGCACGGGCGCCGCCCGACAGGGTGCGCAGCGCGGTGTCGGCGGCGTTCAGCAGGGCATCGGCTTGGATCATGATGGGGCCAAGCATAGCGAAACCGGGTGTTGCAGCCGCCGCGCCCGCCGTCGACGGCCGTTGCGCGCAGCCAACACAAGCCGGCTTTCCGTGGTCAATTCTTTGCATCGCACCGGGTGGTCTGGTGCAATCCGCCCAGCTTCCGCAAAGGAGGTTGGCCTGCGCGGCAGTCTTGATTCACGTGATCGGGCAGAAGTCGTGAGCGGGACCTCTTGTTCAACTTAGGAGATCGATGCAATGAAAAAATCTCTGTTCGCTCTGGCCGTTCTTGGCGCCTTCTCGGGCATGGCCGCTGCGCAATCGTCCGTCACGCTGTTCGGTATCGTTGACGCCAACGTCCGCTGGACCGACAACAACGGCACCAAGCTGACCGAACTGGGCAACAGCGGCCTGGCTTCGAGCCGCCTGGGCTTCCGTGGCGTCGAGGACCTCGGCGGTGGCCTGAAGGCCGGCTTCTGGCTGGAATCGGCCGTCAACAACGACGACGGCACCAGCAACGCCACCCGCTTCTGGCATCGTCGTTCGACCATCAGCCTGATGGGCGGCTTCGGTGAAGTGCGTCTGGGCCGCGACCTGGTCCCGACCTTCACGGGCTACGCCGACTTCGATCCGTTCGGCACCAACGGCGTCGCTGACGTCGGCCGTCTGCACACCAACCTGGCTTCGCTGCCCGCCGCTTCGCGTCCGGCTGTCGACACCCTGGTGCGTGCCGACAACATGGTCAGCTACTTCCTGCCCAGCACGCTGGGTGGCTTCTACGGCCAAGTGTCCGTCGCCGCTGGCGAAGGCACCGTCGGCAAGAAGTACATCGGTGGCCGTCTGGGCTACTCGGCTGGTCCCCTGAACGTCGGCGGCTTCTACGGCCAGACCGAATCGACCGGCGACGAAGACTTCAAGACCGGCGGCATCGCTGCCATGTACGACTTCGGCGCCTTCAAGCTGAACGGCATCGTGTCGGAAAACAAGTTCCTGTCGGCCAAGGAGCGTCACTTCACGTTCGGGGGCTCGGTGCCCGTGGGCGCTGGCCTGATCCGCGCTTCCTACACCAAGGTGCAGGGCCGTGGCTCGATCGACGGCAGCGACGCCGACCAGTTCGCGCTGGGCTATGTGCACAACCTGTCCAAGCGGACCGCCGTGTACACCACCGTGGCCATCATCAAGAACGATGGCAACGCGACCTACAGCGTCGGCGGCCGCAACACGGCCCTGGTGCGTGGCGGCGAAGACGACTCGAAGGGTTTCGAGCTGGGTGTTCGTCACTCGTTCTGATGGACCGGCTGCCGACAGGCAGCTTGTTCTCAGTCAAAAAGCCGCCTTCGGGCGGCTTTTTCGTTTCCGGGTAACGCAGGTGACAGGGTTGATAGGGGTTTTTTCCTGTGCAAGGCCTGCAACAGACCGACGCGCCTGATTCACGTGCTGGCAATAATGGCCCACGCTGAGTGACAGACAGGCGAATCCATTCGCTGCACGGAGACCATAAATGAAGCAAACGATTCTTGCGGCCGCCGCCGCTGCGACGATGCTGGCCTTTCCGGCGCATGCACAGTCCACGGTGGAAATCTACGGCACGCTGGACATGGCGGTGGATACCACCGACCGCACCACCGGTGTGTCCTCCGTGCTGCCCAGCCGGGTGGGGCGGCAGGAGCGCCTGGCGCCCAGCATGGCATCGATCAGCGCGCTGGGCTTCCGCGGCACCGAGGACCTGGGCGGTGGCCTGAAGGCCGCCTTCGTGCTGGAAATGCAGCCGACGCCGGACACCGGCACCCTGGGCAACGACGGCCGCGCCTGGGGCCGCCAGGCCTATGTGTCGCTCACCACGCCTTACGGCGAGATCCGCCTGGGCCGCCAATATGCGCCGTTCTTCTACGCCAAGGCGTTCTCCACCACCGAGCGGCTGGCCGGCACCGACCTGTTCACCGGCCTGCTCACCATCAACCAGCTGCAGGTGCGGCAGGACAACCAGGTGAGCTACTGGGCACGGGTGGGCCAGTTCACCGCCAGCGTGGCCGCATCGCCGAATGCCGGCGTGAGCCGCTCCGGCGTCACCGGCGCCGCACGCGGCGTCACCAACGGTGGCGCCCAGATCCTGGGTGGCCAGTCGGCAGGTGCCGAGGGCGCCGGCCGCACCTGGGGTGCGTTCGTCAACTGGGCGCAGAGCCCGCTGCCGGGCGGCCCGGGCGCCAGCGTCTCGGCGGCCTACCACACCAACCGCTTCAACGTGCCGCTGTTCCTCGGCGCCACGCCGCTGGCGGTGCTGGACGACTATCGCAGCTACGTGGTGTCGGGCCGCTACATCTCCACGACCGGCTGGGCGGTGGCCGCCGCCTACGGCGAGGGTTCCTACGACGTGAAGTCGACGCCCATCGCCGCCCTGCGCGACGGCATGGACATCCGTTCGTTCGCCGTCGGTGCCCGCTACCTGATGGGCAACTGGCAGGTGGGCGCGATGTACGGCGTGCAGCAGTTCAAGAACTTCACCGAAGGCAAGGACACCGCCTTCGTGCTGGGTGCCGACTACATGCTGAGCAAGCGCACCATGCTGTACACCCGCCTGGGCTGGCTGAAGGACGACGAGGGCAATTCCATCCTGGTGGGCCCGGGCGCCCGCCTGAACGGTGGCCCCGAGCCCTTCCTGGTGGCCACCGGCCTGCGTGAGGTGCCGGTGTGGAACGGCGTCGGCGTGAACTCTGGCGGCAAGTCCAACACCATCGGCATCGGCATCCGTCACACCTTCTGATCTTCTCGGCGGCCTGTCCGCCGAATCCAAGCGATACCGGCCCCGTGCCGGTATCTTCGTTTCAGGCATTCGGACTTACCCGCCTTGGCGGGCGGCACGCATTTTGCGGATGATCCGGGCTCTTTACTTTCCAGGAGTGCCCAAGGTGGTGCAATTCAAGACATCGGCGCTGGCGCCGGTGGTGCTCGCGGCTGTATTTGCAGCGCTGCCTGTTCAGGCCAAGACTTTGAAATGGGCCAGTGCCAGTGATATCCCTACCTGGGATATTCACTCCCAGAACAATGCGCTGGCCAACGGCGTGCACGCGTCGGTTTACGAATCACTCTTTTATTACAACGCCAAGTTCGACCTGGAACCGATGCTGGCCACGGGCTGGCAGCAGGTCAGCCCCACGCAGGTCCGCATCAAGCTGCGCACCGGCGTGAAGTTCCACGACGGTGCGGCCTTCACCGCCGACGACGTGGTGTTCTCGCTCACCCGCGCGATGGAAAAGACGTCGAACTACGGCGTGTTCACCCAGGGCATCGACAAGGTGGTGAAGGTGGACGACTTCACCGTCGACATCCTCACCCGCGGGCCCAACCCGGTGCTGCTGCGGCAGCTGACCGAGCTGCGCATGATGGACCGCGACTGGGCCGAGAAGAACAAGTCGCTGCAGCCCAAGGACATCAAGACCAAGGAAGAGAACTTCGCCCACCGCAACGCCAACGGCACCGGCCCCTTCATGCTCAAGAGCTGGGACCCGGACGTGAAGCTGGTGCTGGTGAAGAACCCCAACTGGTGGGGCAAGTCCGAGAGCAACCTGACCGAGATCGTCTACACCCCCATCAAGGCCGAGGCCACGCGCGTGGCCGCGCTGCTGTCGGGCGAGGTGGACATGGTGCTCGACCCTTCTCCCGCCGACCTGCCGCGGCTGCGCAGCGCCGGATCGCTCAAGGTGCTGGACGGCGCCGAGAACCGCACCATGTTCCTCGGCATGGACCAGTTCCGCGACGAACTCGCCGGCTCCAACATCAAGGGCAAGAACCCGCTGAAGGACGTGCGGGTGCGCAAGGCGCTGTACCAGGCCATCGACATCAACACCATCCAGCGCGTGACCATGCGCGGCCTGGCCCAGGTCACCGGCACGCTGATCGCGCCGCAGGTCAACGGCTGGACCAAGAAGGTGGACGCACGCTGGCCCTACAGCCCGGACGAGGCGCGCAAGCTGCTGGCCGAGGCCGGTTATGCCGACGGCTTCGAGGTGGACTTCGCCTGCCCCAACAACCGCTACATCAACGACGAGGAAATCTGCCAGGCGATCACCGCCATGTGGGCGCGCGTGGGCGTGAAGGCCAAGCTGCGCACGCTGCCGCTGGTGACCTACTTCCCGATGATCCAGCGGTATGAGGCCAGCATCTACATGCTGGGCTGGGGCGTGCCCACCTTCGACGCGCTGTACTCCCTGCAGTCGCTGGTGCGCAGCGTGGGTGCGCAGGGCGACGGCAACTACAACGTCGGCCGCTACAGCAACCCGCAGATGGACGCGCTGATCGAGCGCATCAAGAAGGAAGTGGACCAGAAGAACCGCAACCTGCTGATCGAGCAGGCGCTGCAGCTGTCGCACGACGACGTGTCGCACATTCCGCTGCACAACCAGGTGATTCCCTGGGCGATGAAGAAGAATGTGAACATGGTCCATCGGGCGGACAACCGGATCGACATGCGCACCGTGCGCATCGACTGACCGCCCTCCACCCCAGCGCCGCGGCGGTTCCAGGATGCAGCCGAAGGAACCTGCCGCCGGCCCGCCTGCCCGGCGCCCACCGTACCGCACCTGAAGGATTGCCGGCCCCTCGCAGGGCCCATGCAACACGCTGCACATGCTTGTTTTCATCTTCCGCCGCCTGCTGCAGGCCATCGTCGTCATGCTGACGGTGGCCTTCATCGCGTTCATGCTCTTCCAGTACGTGGGAGACCCGGTCACCAACCTGCTCGGCCAGGACGCCACGCCCGAGCAGCGCCAGCAACTGCGCGCCGACCTCGGCCTGGACAAACCCTTCCCGGTGCAGTTCGCCGCCTTCGTCGGCAATGCGGTGCAGGGCGAGTTCGGCCTCAGCCTGCGCCAGGGCCGCAAGGTCTCGTCGCTGATCGCCGAGCGCTTCCCGGCCACGCTGGAACTGGCGCTGGCCGCGGCCGTCATCGCGCTGGTCATCGGCGTGCCGATGGGGGTGTATGCGGCGCTGCGGCGCGGCAACTTCCTCAGCCAGGCGCTGATGACGTTCTCGCTGCTGGGCGTGTCGCTGCCCACCTTCCTGATCGGCATCCTGCTGATCCTGGTGTTCGCGGTCACGCTCAAGGTGCTGCCCAGTTTCGGCCGTGGCGAGGTGGTGTCGCTGGGTGGCTGGACCACCGGCTTCCTCACCGTGGACGGCCTCAAGCACCTGGTGCTGCCGGCCATCACGCTGTCCATCTACCAGCTCACGCTGATCATGCGGCTGGTGCGCTCCGAGATGCTGGAGGTGCTGCGCGCCGACTACATCAAGTTCGCCCGCGCCCGCGGCCTGCACACCCGCGCGGTGTACTTCGGCCATGCGCTGAAGAACACGCTGGTGCCAGTGATCACCATCACCGGCCTGCAGCTGGGCGGCCTGATCGCCTTCGCCATCATCACCGAGACGGTGTTCCAGTGGCCCGGCATGGGCCTGCTGTTCATCCAGGCGGTGCAGTTCGCCGACATCCCCGTGATGGCGGCCTACCTGTGCCTGGTGGCCCTGATCTTCGTGCTCATCAACCTGCTGGTCGACCTGCTGTACTTTGCAGTCGACCCGCGCCTGCGCATCGACGGCAGCACCGCTGGCCATTGAGCGTTTTCCGTTTTCCCCCAGGAAGTCATCACCATGCAGTTCAAGCCCACCCTGATCGCCGCCGCCCTGGCCCTGGCCTGCGGCCTGGCCCACGCCGTCACCCTGCGCGTGGCCGACGTCGGCGACGTGCAGTCGATGGACCCGCACTCGCTGAACGAAACCCTGCAGCTGAGCTTCACGCAGAACATCTACGACCCGCTGGTCAGCCGCGGCAAGGACATGTCGCTCAAGCCCGGGCTGGCCACCAAGTGGACCCAGACCTCGCCCACCGTGTGGCGCTTCGAGCTGCGCAAGGGCGTCACCTTCCATGACGGCACGCCGTTCACGGCCGACGACGTGGTGTTCTCCTTCAAGCGCGGCGCCTCCGAAGGCTCCGACATGAAGGGCTACACCAACCCCATCAAGGAAGTGCGCAAGGTCAACGACTTCGCGGTCGACATCGAGACCACCGCGCCGCTGCCCATCCTGCCGGACACGCTGACCAGCCTGTTCATCATGAGCAAGAAGTGGTGCGAGGAGAACAAGGCCGAGCGCCCGGTGGACCGCCGCAAGGGCGTCGAGAACTACGCCAGCTTCAAGGCCAACGGCACCGGCCCGTACCGCCTGAAGGAGCGCCAGCCCTCCACCCGCACGGTGATCGTGCGCAACAACAACTACTTCGAGAAGTTCGAAGGCAACGTCGACGAGGTGGTGTTCACCCCCATCGGCAACGACGCCACTCGCGTGGCCGCGATGCTGTCGGGCGAGGTGGACGTGATGGAGCCGGTGCCGCTGCAGGACGTGGATCGCCTGAAGGCCGGCGGCTTCACCGTGCTGCAGGGCCCCGAGCTGCGCACCATCTTCCTGGGCATGGACCAGAAGCGAGACGAGCTGCTGTTCTCCAACGTCAAGGGCAAGAACCCGTTCAAGGACGTACGGGTGCGCAAGGCCTTCTACCAGGCCATCGACATCGACGCCATCAAGTCGCGCGTGATGCGCAATGCCTCGTCGCCCACTGCGCTGATGGTGGGCCCGGGCATCCGCGGCTTCCAGGCCGACATGAACAAGCGCCTGCCCTACGACGTGGAAGCCGCCAAGAAGCTGATGGCCGAGGCCGGCTATCCCAACGGCTTCGAGGTGGGCATGAACTGCCCGAACGACCGCTACGTGAACGACGGCCCGATCTGCCAGGCCGTGGCCGCCAGCCTGGCGCGCATCGGCGTGAAGGTGAACCTGCAGACCGAGACCAAGAACACCTACTTCCCGAAGATCCTGCGCCGCGACACCAGCTTCTACCTGCTGGGCTGGACGCCGAGCACCACCGACTCGCACGACGCGATGTCGGCGCTGATGGCCACGCCCACCGACAAGGGCCAGGGCCAGTTCAACCTGGGCAGCTACAGCAACCCGAAGTTCGACGAGCTGGCCGCCAAGGTGGCCGCGGAAATCGACGACACCAAGCGCAATGCCTACATCCGCGAGGCCTTCAAGATCCACGCGGACGACGTGGGCCACATCCCGCTGCACCAGCAGGCGCTGGCCTGGGCCATGCGCAGCAACGTGAGCCTGGTGCAGCTGCCCGACAACCGGATGTTCTTCAAGTGGGTCACGGTCAAAGCCAAATGAGCACAGCCCCTGCAGCCGCCCCCGCCTGGTGGCAACGCGCGCTGGACAGCGATGTCTGGTTCAGCTTCCGCAGCTCGCCGATGGCCATCGCGGCGGCCTTCATCGCCGCGGTGTGCCTGTTCTGCGCGTTGTTCGCCTACGTGGTGGCGCCGTACAACCCGTTCGACCTGGCGTCGCTGGAGCTGTCGGACGCCCGGCTGCCGCCGGCCTGGCAGGAAGGCGGCAGCAGCAAGTACCTGTTCGGCACCGACGACCAGGGCCGCGACATCCTGTCCGCGCTGATGTATGGCGCGCGCATCTCGCTGCTGGTGGGCATCGCCTCCGTGCTGCTGTCGGTGGTGCTGGGCGTGGGCCTGGGGCTGCTGTCGGGCTTCGTGGGCGGCAAGATCGACGCCTTCATCATGCGGGTGTGCGACGTGATGCTGTCCTTCCCGTCCATCCTGATCGCGCTGCTGATCGACGGCGTGGGCCGGGCGATGTTCCCGAACGCGCATGACACGCTGGCCTTCGCGGTGCTGATCCTCGCCATCGCCATTCCGGGCTGGGTGCCGTATGCGCGCACGGTGCGCGGCTCCACCATGGTGGAGCGCAGCAAGGAATACGTGCAGGCGGCGCGGGTCATCGGCGTCAGCTCCAGCCGCATCATGTGGAAGCATGTGCTGCCCAACGTGATGGGGCCGGTGCTGGTGCTGGCCACCATCCAGGTGGCACTGGCCATCCTGACCGAATCCACGCTCTCGTTCCTGGGCGTGGGCGTGCCGCCGACGCAGCCTTCGCTGGGCACGCTGATCCGCGTGGGCAACGACTTCCTCTTCTCCGGTGAATGGTGGATCACCATCTTCCCCGGCGCGATGCTGGTGCTGATCGCGCTGTCGGTGAACCTGCTGGGCGACTGGTTGCGCGACGCGCTGAACCCGCGCCTGCGCTGAATGTTTTTCATCCATGACGGCACCCTTGCTTGAAGTACGCCACCTGCGGGTGGAGTTCCCTACACGGCGCGGCAACCTGCTGGCGCTGGACGACATCTCGTTCGAGATCCGCCCTGGCGAGATCCTGGGCGTGGTCGGTGAATCCGGCGCCGGCAAGTCGCTGACCGGCGCGGCCATCATCGGCCTGCTGGAGCCGCCGGGCCGCATCGCCGGCGGCGAGATCCTGCTGGACGGCAAGCGCATCGACAACCTGCCCTACGAGCAGATGCGCGCCATCCGCGGCCGGCAGATCGGCGCCATCTTCCAGGACCCGCTGACCTCGCTGAACCCGCTGTACACCATCGGCCGGCAGCTCATCGAGACCATCCGCACCCACCTGCCGCTGAACGAGTCGCAGGCGCGCGAACGGGCCATCCAGCTGCTGCGCGACACCGGCATCCCGGCGGCGGAGGCCCGCATCGACCAGTTCCCGCACCAGTTCTCCGGCGGCATGCGCCAGCGGGTGGTGATCGCGCTGGCGCTGGCGGCCGAGCCCAAGCTGATCGTGGCCGACGAACCGACCACGGCGCTGGACGTGTCCATCCAGGCGCAGATCATTTCGCTGCTAAAGCGCATCTGCAAGGAGCGCGGCGCGGCGGTGATGCTGGTGACGCACGACATGGGCGTGATTGCCGAAACCTGCGACCGCGTGGCGGTGATGTATGCCGGCCGCGTGGCCGAGATCGGCCCCGTGCACAACGTGATCCACAGTCCCTCCCACCCCTACACCTACGGCCTGATGGGCTCGATTCCCGCGATGGACGAAGAGCGTGAACGGCTGCTGCAGATCGACGGCTCGATGCCGCGGCTGACGTCCATCCCCAAGGGCTGCGCCTTCAATCCGCGCTGCCCCAAGGTTTTCGACCGCTGCCGCCAGGAGCGGCCCGGCCTGATGGATGCCGGCGCCACGCAAGCCGCCTGCTGGCTGGTGGACGGTGCCGAGCGGAGGGCCGCGGCATGAGCTTGGTGGAAGTGAACGACCTGGCCAAGGTCTTCGATGTGTCCGCGCCCTGGCTCAACCGGGTGGTGGAGCGCAAGCCGCGGCAGTTCGTGCATGCGGTCGATGGCGTCAGCTTCTCGATCGAGCGCGGCAAGACGCTGGCGCTGGTGGGTGAATCCGGCTGCGGCAAGAGCACCGTGGCGCGGCTGCTGGTGGGGCTGTACGGGCCCACGCGCGGCTCGGTGCAGTTCGACGGGCAGGACACCCGAACCGTGTTTGCCTCATCAGGCGCACGGGCGCTGCGCCGCCGCATGCAGATGATCTTCCAGGATCCATATGCCAGCCTGAACCCGCGCTGGAAGATCATCGACATCGTGGGCGAACCGCTGCGCGAGCACGACCTGGTGACCAAGAAGGACACCTTGCGCCAGCGTGTCGGTGAGCTGCTGCAGCAGGTGGGCCTGAGCGCGGCCGACACCGAGAAGTTCGCGCACCAGTTTTCCGGCGGTCAGCGGCAGCGCATCTCCATTGCACGCGCGCTGGCCACGCAGCCCGAGTTCCTGGTGTGCGACGAGCCCACCTCGGCACTGGACGTGTCGGTGCAGGCGCAGGTGCTCAACATCATGAAGGACCTGCAGCGCGAGCGGGGCCTGACCTACCTGTTCATCTCGCACAACCTGGCGGTGGTGCGGCACGTGGCCGACCAGGTGGGCGTGATGTACCTGGGCCGGCTGGTGGAGCTGGCGGACAAGGCCCAGCTGTTCGGCCAGCCGCGGCATCCATACACCCGCATGCTGCTGGACGCGATTCCCGACATCCACATGACGGGCCGGTCGCGGACGCCGGTGCAGGGCGAGGTGCCCAACCCGCTGAACCCGCCGACCGGCTGCGCTTTCCATCCGCGCTGCCCGCATGCCAATGCGCGCTGCAAGAGCGAGCGGCCGGCGTTGATCCACTTCCAGGGCATCCGCGTGGCGTGCCATGCGGTGGAAGAGGGCAGGATTTGATGACAGCCCCCAAGGCGGGCCTGAACGGCCCACCGCCCCCCGAGGGGGATCAAACGAACCTTGGGGCGGCCCGGCGGTTCGTTTGCTTGCCTAGCGCCTGATCAGCCGCTCGCCCGCGAACAGCTGCGGCACCTGCTCGCGCTCGCGGATGAGCGAGACGGTGCTGCCGTCCACCATCACTTCGGCGCCGCGCGGGCGGGTGTTGTAGTTGCTGGCCATCGTCATCGCATAGGCGCCGCAGGACAGCACGGCCAGGCGGTCGCCGGGCTTGACGGCCAGTTCGCGCTCGCGGCCCAGCCAGTCGCCCGATTCGCACACCGGGCCCACCACGTCCCACGGGCGCGTGGGCTCGTGGCGCGGCTTGCAGGGCACGATGCCCATGTAGGCCTCGTACATCGCGGGGCGCACCAGGTCGTTCATCGCCGCATCCACGATGCAGAAGCTCTTGGCGCCGGGCTTGAGCACCAGCACTTCCGTCACCAGCACGCCGGCATTGCCCACCAGCGAGCGGCCCGGCTCGAACAGCAGCTCGCGGTGGCCGTGGCCCCGCGCGTCCAGCCGCTTGAGCAGCTCGGCGATCAGCGCGCCCGCTTCGGGCGGCTCCTCGTCGGTGTAGGTGATGCCCAGCCCGCCGCCGACGTCGATGTGGCGGATCGGCATGCCGGCCAGCTCGACCGCTTCTACCAGGTCGAGCAGCCGGTCCAGCGCATCCAGGTAGGGCGACAGCTCGGTGATCTGGGAGCCGATGTGGCAATCGATGCCCACCACGCGCAGCCCCGGCAGCGAGGCCGCATGCCGGTAGGCCGACAGCGCCTGGGTGTGCGCGATGCCGAACTTGTTGCCCTTGAGGCCGGTGGAGATGTAGGGATGCGTCTTCGCATCCACGTCGGGGTTGACGCGCAGGCTCACCGGCGCGCGCACGCCCATGGCCACCGCCACCGACGACAGCGTGTCCAGCTCCGATTCGCTTTCGACGTTGAAGCAGCGCACGCCGGCCTGCAGCGCCTGGCGCATCTCGGCGCGGGTCTTGCCGACGCCGGAGAACACCACCTTGGCCGGGTCGCCACCCGCGGCGATCACGCGGGCCAGTTCGCCGCCCGAGACGATGTCGAAGCCGCAGCCGGCCTCGGCGAAGGTCTGCAGCACGGCCAGGCTGGAGTTGGCCTTCATGGCGTAACACACCAGGTGCGGCCGGCCGGCCAGCGCATCCTGGTAAGCCGCGGCGGCCGTGCGCATGGCATTGCGCGAGTACACGTACAGCGGCGTGCCGTATTCGTCCGCCAGGCGGTTGACGGGCACGTCCTCCACCACCAGCTCACCTTCGGTGTAGGCGATCCAGGGGCTGCCAGGCAGGTTCGCCGATGCACCCTCCCGCTGCGCGGAATCCCTCCACGACGGACGAGCGCCGCCTTCGGGTGGCCGGCCGGTGGCGCTCATCGCGCCACCCCGGAGGCCGCGCGCGGTGCGGGCGGCAGCTCCAGCGGCCCCTTCTGGCCGCAGCCGGCCAGGCCCAGCCCCATCGCGCACAGCAGGGCCGTTATCACGGGCCGAAGGCGCGCCGCTACACTCGAATCAGTTGTTGCATTCATGTCAAAGATTCTAGCCAGCACCATGTCACACACCGACCTCAGCGATCTGGAATACCACCGCCTCGCCGGCGCGGTGCTGGCCACCATCGAAAGCACCGTGGACGCCTGGCTGCAGGACGACGTCATCGACATCGACGCCAGCCGCACCGGCGGGCTGCTGGAGCTGGCCTTCCCCAACGGCAGCAAGATCGTGGTGAACACGCAGCCGCCGCTGCAGGAGCTGTGGGTGGCCGCGCGCGCTGGCGGCTACCACTTCAAGTACGTTGACGGCGCCTGGCGGGACCGCGAGGGCCACGAGTTGTTCGCGCTGCTCTCGTCGCGCGCCAGCGAGCAGGGCGGCAAGCCGCTGCAGTTCCGGCCCGCCTGATCGCAGCCGCCGGCCGCCCGCCGCTCAGCGGCGGAACAGGTCGAGGATGCCGCGCTTCTCGTCCTCGGTGGGTGCCTGCGGCATGCGGTCTTCCAGGCCCAGGCTGCTCACGCCGGCACCCTGGCCGAACTCTTCGAACACCCACTGGCCGCCGACGTTCACCACGCCCGAGGGCGCGCTGGCCTCCGTCACCGGCACGTTCTTGATGGCCTGGCCCATGAACTCGGTCCAGATCGGCAGCGCCAGGCCGCCGCCGGTCTCGCGGTCGCCCAGCTTGCGCGGCTGGTCGTAGCCGACCCACACCACCGCCACGGTGGACGGTTGCCAACCGGCAAACCAGGCGTCCAGCGAATCGTTGGTGGTGCCGGTCTTGCCGAACAGGTCCGGCCGCTTCAGCGTGCGCGCCGCCAGGTTGCCGGTGCCCGAGCGCACCACCTCCTGCAGCAGCGTGCCCATCACGAAGGCATTGCGGGCGCTGATGACCCGGGCGGATTCATCGGGCGGCGCCAGCTTGCGTTCCTGCAGCGTGCGACCGCGTGAATCGGTGATGCGGGAAATCAGCACCGGCGGCACGCGGTAGCCACCGTTGGCGAACACGCTGTAGGCGCTGGCCATCTCCATCGGCGTGACCGAGCCCGCGCCCAGCGCCATCGTCAGGTAGGCCGGGTGCTTCTCGGCCTCAAAGCCGAAGCGGGTGAGCCAATCTTGTGCGAAGGGCGCGCCGATGGACTGCAGCACCCGGATGGACACCATGTTCTTCGACTTGGCCAGCGCGGTGTGCATCGCCATCGGGCCGTCGAACTTGCCGTCGTAGTTCTTGGGTTCCCACGGCTGACTGCCCGTGCTGCCGGCATTGAAGAAGAGCGGCGCGTCGTTGACCACCGTCACCGGCGTGAAGCCCTTTTCCAGCGCGGCCGAGTAGATGAACGGCTTGAAGCTGGAGCCCGGCTGCCGCCAGGCCTGGGTCACGTGGTTGAACTTGCTCTTGCGGTAATCAAAGCCGCCCACCAGCGCGCTGATGGCGCCGGTGGTGGGTGACATGGCGATGAGCGCGCCTTCCACCTCGGGCACCTGGGTCAGCGCCCATTCCTTGCCCACCTGCACCGCACGCACCACCGCGCCGCGGCGGATCTGCTTCTGCGGTGCGGCCTTGTCGCTCAGGCCGGAGGCCACCGGCTTCAGGCCGTTGCCAGTGACGGTGATGGATTCGCCCGACTGCAGCACCGCCACCACCTTGCGCGGCGAGGCCTCCAGCACCACGGCGGCCTTCAGGTCGTCGTTGTCGGGATGGTCGGCCAGCGCCTCGGCGATGTGGGTGTCGATGTCGGCCGGGTCGGTGGGCAGCACCACGTAGGCCTCGGGGCCGCGGTACACCTGGCGCCGCTCGTACTCGATCAGGCCGCTGCGCAGGGCGCGGTAGCCGGCCATCTGCTCCGGTGCCTTGAGGGTGAGGTAGACGTTCAGTCCGCGGGTATAGGCGTCATTGCCGTACTGGTTGTAGACCAGCTGGCGGGCCGCCTCGGCCGCGAACTCGGCATGCACCGGCACTTCCGATGGCGCGCGGTAGCGCAGGGGCTGGGCCGCGGCCTCGCGCGCCTGGTCGGCATTGATGAAGCCGTTGTCGCGCATGCGCTCGATGATGTACTGCTGCCGCGTGGTCGCCCGCTTGGGGTTGACGATGGGGTTGTAGGCCGAGGGCGCCTTGGGCAGGCCGGCCAGCATCGCGGCCTCGGCCACCGTCACCTCGCGCAGCGGCTTGCCGAAGTAGATCTCGCTGGCCGCCGCGAAGCCGTAGGCCCGTTGCCCCAGGTAGATCTGGTTCATATACAGCTCCAGGATCTGGTCCTTGCTGAGCTGCCGCTCGATCTTCAGCGCCAGCAGGATCTCGTAGATCTTGCGGGTGAAGGTCTTTTCGGTGGACAGGTAGAAATTGCGCGCCACCTGCATGGTGATGGTGGAGGCGCCCTGGCTCTTGGCCTCGCTGAACTGCGCCAGGCCGGCGCGCAGCACCCCCAGGTAGTCCACGCCGCCATGCTGGTAGAAGCGCGCGTCCTCGATGGACAGCACCGCGTTCTTCATCACCGTGGGCATCTCGCCGATGGGCACGAAGTTGCGGCGTTCCTCGCCGTATTCGGCCAGCAGCACGTTGTCGCCCGAGTAGATGCGCATCGGCAGCTTGGGCCGGTAGTCGGTCAGGCCGCTGATCTCGGGCAGGTTGGGGTAGGCCACCGACAGTGCGATGGCCAGCAGCACCAGCACCGCGATGCCGCCGGCCGCCGCCAAGCCGAACAGCCAGGCCACGATGCGGCCGACCGACGCGGCCCAGCTGGAGCCGGCAGGCGTGGGTGGGGCAGGGCGAGGGGCGCGAGGAGCGGGCGGCGGCGTCTTGCCGTCGGTCTTGGGCATGAAGGTTTCCGAAGGCGGGGGCGCTTGAATTATAGAAACCGGGGCGCCGGCACCCCGTGTCCGCCGGTGACGGCTGCTTGGCCTGCGGCAACGCCCCTGAACTGGGGATTTCCCTCGTGCGGCGTGTGTGTTGGCGTGCCGCCGAGCAAGCGGGCATTTACCCGGCTTTTCCCATCTTGCACAAAGGCTTTACTGCTAGCATTGAAGTAACTTCTTAACAATCGCTGAAGTGTGCGGTGCGCAAGCGCCACACGTTGGGAGAACCCGGTGAGCTTTCTGGACGCGCTGCTGGGCCGCAAGCACCCGCCAACGATCGGCCTCGACATCAGTTCGTCCAGCGTCAAGCTGGTGGAGCTGGGGCAAAACAAGTCTGGCGACTATGTGCTGGAACGGTTTGCGTCCGAACCCTTCGAGAAGGGTTGGATTACCGACGGCCAGATCGAGAAGTTCGACGAGGTGGCCGAAGCCGTGCGCCGCGTAGTCGCGAAGAGCGGCAGCCGCACCAAGCAGGTCGTGATGGCGATGCCGCAGTCGGCCGTCATCACCAAGAAGATCATGCTGCCGGCCGGCCTGCGCGAGGAGGAACTCGAGGTGCAGGTCGAGTCCGAGGCCAACCAGTACATCCCGTTCTCGCTGGACGAGGTGAGCCTGGACTTCTGCGTCATCGGCCCCAGCCCCACGTCCATGGGCGACGTGGAAGTGCTGATCGCCGCTTCCCGGAAGGACCGGGTTCAGGACCGCCAGGGCCTGGCCGAGGCCGCCGGCCTGAAGCCGGTGGTGCTGGACATCGAATCGCACGCCTCCCGCCTGGCGATGAGCCGCGTGATCCATGCGCTGCCCAACGAGGGCAAGGACGCGCTGGTGGCGCTGTTCGAGATCGGCGCCGACGTCACCAGCCTCAAGGTGCTGCGCGACGAGGAGATGCTCTACGACCGCGACCAGGCCTTCGGCGGCTCGCAGCTCACGCAGCTCATCTCGCGGCAGTACGGCTTCTCGTTCGAGGAGGCCGAGCAGAAGAAGCTGTCGGGCGACCTGCCGGAGGACTACGAGTCCACCATCCTCAACACCTTCGTCGACAGCCTCTCGCAGGAAATCGGCCGCGCACTGCAGTACTTCTTCACCAGCACGCCGCACCACAAGGTGCACTACGTGATGCTGGCCGGCGGCACCGCCACGCTGCCGGGCCTGAAGGAGCGGGTGACCGACCTGACCGGCTTCGCCTCCATGGTGGTGAATCCGTTCGACCAGATGAAGCTCGGGTCCGCGGTGCGCGAGGCCAAGGTGCGCCGCGAGGCGCCGTCGTACCTCACCGCCTGCGGGCTGGCGATGCGGAGATTCACGCAGTGATCCTGATCAACCTGCTTCCTCACCGGGAAGCGCGGCGCAAGCGCCGCAAGGCGGCGTTCTTCGCCGGCCTGGGCATGTCCGCGCTGGTGGGCCTGCTGGTGGTGGTGCTGTGGTACCTCGGCCTGCAGCAGCTGAAGGCCGGGCAGGACGAGCGCAACTCGTTCCTGCAGCGCGAGATTGCGCTGCTGGAGGGCCAGATCAAGGACATCGCCACCCTGCGCGCCGAGATCGACAGCCTGAAGGCCCGGCAGAAGGCCGTGGAAGACCTGCAGACCGACCGCAACGTGCCGGTGCACCTGCTCAACGAGCTGACGCGCCAGACGCCCGAAGGCGTGTACCTCACGTCCATCAAGCAGACCGATTCGGTGATCGCGGTCACCGGCATCGCGCAGACCAACGAGCGGGTGTCGGAGCTGCTGCGCAACGCGCTCTACAACTCCGAGTGGCTGGAGCGGCCCGAGCTGGTGGAGATCAAGGTGGCCACGCTGAAGCCGGCCGACAACCGCGAGCAGCGCCGGCTGTTCGACTTCTCCATGCGCGTGTCCATCAAGCGGCCGGCCGCTCCCGCCGGCGCCGCCAGCGCCGCTTCGGCGCCGCGCGTGGCTTCCTGAGGCGGTGGCGATGGCAACCTCCTCCAAGCGCATGAGCATCGACATCAACGAGTCCTTCGAACGGGCCGCCGCCCAGTTCCGCGGCCTGGACATGAAGGAGCCCGGCCAGTGGCCGCTTCTGCCCCGCCTGGCGGCCTGGGCGGTGGTCACGCTGATCGCCGTGGCGCTGGGCTGGGTGCTGCTGCTGTCGGAAGAAGCCGACCTGCTGCAGGCCGAGCGCGACCGCGAGCCGGCCCTCAAGGCCGACTACCGCGCCAAGCTGAACCAGGCCGTCAACCTGAGCGAGCTGCGCAAGCAGAAGTCGCAGGTCGAGGAATACGTGGTGCAGCTGGAGAAGCAGCTGCCCGGCAAGGCCGAGATGGACGCGCTGCTGTCCGACATCAACCAGGCCGGCCTGGGCCGCGGGCTGCAGTTCGAGCTGTTCCGCCCCGGCCAGGTGGTGGTCAAGGACTACTACGCCGAGCTGCCGATCGCCATCCGCGTGAGCGGCCGGTACCACGACATGGGCTCCTTCGCAGCCGACGTGGCCAACCTCTCGCGCATCGTCACCCTGCACGACCTGAGCATCAGCACCCCGGTGCGTGATGCCAACGGCGCACTGGCGATGGAAGCCACCGCGCGCACCTACCGCTACCTGGACCCGGCCGAGATCGAGGAACAGCGCAGGGCCCGTGCGGCAGCCAAGGCCGCGGGGGCCAAGAAATGAAGCGCCGCCTGATACCCACCGGCGCCGCATGGCTGGCGCTGGGCTTGTTGGCCGGCTGCGGCGCCGACGACACCGAGCTGAACGCCTGGATGCAGCAGCAGAAGAACGAGGTGCGCCCCAGCGTGCAGCCGCTGCAGCCGCCCAAGCGCTTCAACCCGCAGGCCTACAACGGCGGCGACGCGGTGGAGCCCTTCAGCACCCAGAAGCTCAGCGTGGCCCTGAAGCAGGAGGCGCGGCAGCCGAGCAGCCTGCTGGCCGCCGAGCTGAACCGCCGCAAGGAGCCGCTGGAGGCCTTTCCGCTGGACAGCATGAGCATGGTGGGCAGCGTGAGCCGCCTGGGCGCGCCCTACGCGCTGCTGCGGGTGGACAACCTGCTGTACCAGGTCAAGGCCGGCGACTACCTCGGCCAGAACTACGGCCGCATCACCCGCATCACGGAAACGGAAGTGACGCTGCGCGAGATCGTGCAGGACGCTTCCGGCGAATGGACAGAGCGCAGCACCAGCCTGCAGCTGCAGGAAGGCAAGCGATGACGAAGAACCAGGAGAAGCGCACTATGACCCGTTGGAAGGCCTGGGGCACGGCCATCGTGCTGGCCATGGGCGTGCCCATCGCCGCATTGGCGCAGGGGGTGATCCAGTCGATCACCAGCACCCAGCAGGCCGGCAGCGAGGTGGTGCGCATCGAGATGAGCGAGCCGCTGGCCGCGGTGCCCGCGGGCTTCGTGGTGCAGGCGCCGCCGCGCATCGCCATCGACCTGCCCGGCGTGAGCAGTGCGCTGCCGCGTTCCATCGTCGAGCTGAACCAGGGCAACCTGCGCTCGGTGAACGTGGCCCGCGGCGGCGACCGCACGCGGCTGGTGCTCAACCTGAAGCAGGCCGCCACCTACCGCGCACAGCTGGAAGGCAAGGCCCTGCTCATCGTGGTGGACAGCGGCGGGCCGGCCGACGCGACCATGGCTGCAGCCGCCACGCCGCCCGGCACTGCGCCGGCCGCGCAGCAGGCAGCCGCGCCGGTGCACTTCGCGCCCAGCCAGAACACCGATCCGCTGTCGCTGCGCGACATCGATTTCCGCCGCGGCCAGGACGGCGCCGGCCGCGTGGTGGTGGACCTGCCCAACAGCCAGGTGGGCGTGGACATCCGCCAGCAGGGCCAGCAGCTGGTGGTGGAGTTCCTGCGTTCCACGCTGCCGGACCGGCTGCGTCGCCGCCTGGACGTGGCCGACTTCGGCACGCCGGTGGGCGCCATCACCACGGTGCAGACGGGCGACCGCGTGCGCATGACCATCGAGCCGCGCGGCGCCTGGGAGCACAGCGCCTACCAGAGCGACAACCAGTTCGTGGTGGAAGTGCGGCCGATGGTGATCGACCCCAACAAGCTGGTGCAGGGCCCCGGCTACTCGGGCGAGAAGCTGTCGCTCAACTTCCAGAACATCGAGGTGCGGGCGCTGCTGCAGGTCATTGCCGACTTCACCAACTTCAACGTGGTGACCAGCGACACCGTGACCGGCACCGTCACGCTGCGGCTGAAGGACGTGCCCTGGGACCAGGCGCTGGACATCATCATGCAGGCCAAGGGCCTGGGCCTGCGCAAGAACGGCAACGTGCTGTGGATCGCGCCGAAGGACGAGCTGTCGGCCAAGGAGCAGGTGGAGCTGGAGGCGCGCAAGAAGATCGCCGACCTGGAGCCGGTGCGCACGCAGTCCTTCCAGCTGAATTACACCAAGGCCGAGGAAGTGGCCAAGGGCCTGACCGGGCAGAGCACCGGCAGCCAGCCGGGCGGCCAGGGTGGCGGCGCTGCGGTGGCCACGCGCATCCTGTCGCCGCGCGGCAGCGTGATCTTCGAGACGCGCACCAACCAGCTGTTCGTGTCCGACATCCCCAGCAAGCTGGAGGAGGTGCAGGCCATCATCGCCAAGATCGACATCCCGGTGCGCCAGGTGCTGATCGAGGCGCGCATCGTGGAAGCCGACGACACCTTCGGGCGGGCGCTGGGCATCAAGCTCGGCGGCTCCGACCTGCGCGGCGTGCAGGGCGGCATCCCGGGCTGGAGCGTGGGCGGCGGCAACTACGTCACCGTGGGCGGCGGCTACAACGCCGTGAACGGCCAGACCGGCCAGAGCCCGAGCACCGACGTCAACCAGCTCAACAGCGACACCGGCCGCTACAACAACCAGTTCATCAACCTGCCGGCCAACGTCACCAACCTGGGCGGCTCGCAGGCGGCCACCTTCGCGCTGTCGCTGTTCAGCGCCTCGGCCAACCGCTTCCTGAACCTGGAGCTGTCGGCCCTGGAGGCGGACGGCAAGGGCAAGATCGTGTCCAGCCCGCGGGTGGTGACGGCCGACCAGATCAAGGCCGTGATCGAGCAGGGCGAGGAGATCCCCTACCAGGTGGCCACCTCCAGCGGCGCCACGTCCATCCAGTTCAAGAAGGCGAGCCTGAAGCTGGAAGTGGTGCCGCAGATCACGCCGGAGGGCAACGTGATCCTGACGGTGGACGTCGCCAAGGACAGCCGAGGCGCGGCCACCACGGCCGGCCCGGCCATCAACACCAAGCATGTGAACACGCAGGTGCTGGTGGAGAACGGCGGCACGGTGGTGCTGGGCGGCATCTTCACGCAGGAAGAGCGCAACGACGTCAACAAGGTGCCGCTGCTGGGTGACATCCCGGTGGTGGGCCACCTGTTCAAGAACACGGTCCGGTCGAGCAACAAGACCGAGCTGCTGGTATTCATCACGCCGAAGGTGGTGACCGACCGCGTGACCGCGCGGTAACGGGCACTTCGGCCAAAGCAAAGCGAGATGACGACGATGATGCGAATGTTGAAGGCATGGCTGTCCGTGGCGGCACTGTCCCTGGTGGCAGCCTGCGGTGGCGGGGGCGGCAGCTCGGGGGATCCGGTGCTGGGGGGTGGGACGGGTGGGGGCGGCGGCACCCCGGGTGCGGTCTCCGCGACCGACCTGGTCCTGGTGCTCAGCGCGGGCACCGTCGCCAATACCGGCGCCGAAACCGTGGTGGCCACGGCCACCGCGCTGGACGGCAACCGCAACACCATCCCGGGCGTGCCGGTGACCATCAGCGTGGACAGCAGCGCGCTGGCCACGCCATCGGCCGCGGTCACCGACGAGACGGGCTCACTCACCGCGACGGTGGGCATCGGCTCCGACCGCACCAGCCGCGTCATCACCGTCACCGCGCGCAGCGGCAACCTGACGAAGACGGCCGCGCTGCAGGTCACGGATGCAGGCGGCGGCGGCACTGCGTCGGACATCGTCCTGGTGCTCAGCAGCGCCAACATGAAGAATGACGGCACCGAGACCATCACCGCTTCGGTGACGGCGCTCGATGCCAAGCGCAACACGGTGGCCAACGTGCCGGTGACGGTGAGCGTGGACAGCGGCATTGCACAGCCTTCGGGTGCCACAACCGGCAGCAATGGCGTCTTGACAGCTGTGCTCAGCACGGGCGGTAATGCCACCAACCGCACGGTGACGGTCACCGCCACCAGCGGCACGCTGGTCAAGACGCAGACCTTCACCGTTTCGCCTTCCAGCAACGCCGGCACGGCCGTGGCCAGCGACCTCAGCCTGGTGCTGAACGCCAATACCGTGGGCAATGGCGGCACCAGCGCAATCGTCGCCACGGTCACCGCCGTGGATGCGAACCGCAATGCGCTGCCGGGCATCCCGGTGACCATCTCGGTCGACAGCAGCGCCGTGGCTGCGGTGAGCGGGTCGGTGACCAATGCACAGGGCGTCGTGACGGCCACCGTGGGCATCGGTGCCGACCGCACCAATCGGGTGATCACCGTCAGTGCCACATCGGGCGCGCTGACGCGCAGCGCCTCCTTCCGCGTGATCGGCGCCAAGCTCACCGCCACGTTCGCGCCTTTGATCGATGCAGGTAGCAGCGGCAACCAGGTGCAGTACACGCTGGTGGACACCAATGGCAATGCCATGCCCGGTCAGCCGATCTCGATCACTGGCGTCAGCCTGCCGTCGGTCACGGCCACCACCGATGGCGCGGGCAAGTACACCTACACCTACAACGCGCCCACGACCAGCGGCACGCTGACGCTCACCGCCAGCGCGGCCGGCGATTCCTTGACGGAGACCATCCAGATCCAGCAAAGCGGTGCGGGCTCGGTGGCGCCGGCTCCGCAGGCGCCGTTGTCAGCCTCGGTGACGCCCAGCCCCAGCGTGGTGAGCGTCAACACCGCGGGCAGCTCGAGCAACCAGGTGGAACTGCGTGCGCTGTTTCTCGGTGCCAACAACCAGCCCATCCCGCGCGTCCGTGTGCGCTTCGACCTGGACGGCAATGCCAACTCCAGCGACGGCGTCACCTCCTGGCTGGGCGGCAACTATGCGTACTCGGACACTACCGGCGTGGCCCGCGGTACGTTCACCCCCGGCCTGCGCTCCAGTCCGACCAACGGCATCACCGTGCGCGCGTGCTACAGCACGACCGACTTCGATGTGAACACCTGCCCGAATGCCGTGCGCGCCACCCTGACGGTCACTTCCGAGGCGCTGTCGGTCAGCATCCGCACGAACGAGTTGGTGGGCACCGGCACCGCCGACCTCACCTACGTGAAGCAGTTCGTGGTGCTGGTGGTGGATGCGGCAGGCCAAGCCAAGCCGGATGTTCAGATCACACCTTCAGTCGACCTTCCGGCCTACTACAAGGGCTACTTCAGCTTCGTCGGCGATCGCTGGGTGCAGTTCCTGACGCTGTACACCGCAGACGCGCGCCCGGGCACCGGTGCAATCAGCACGGAGCATTACAGCTGGAACGCGGGCGCCCGCGCGTGGAGCCAGAACGCCGGTGTGACGACGCAGCCTTCCTGCCCCAACGAGGACGTCAACCGCAACGGCGTGCGCGAGGCCGGGGCCGTGGGCGGTGCCGCCCCCGCCTTGTCCGCACGTGAGGAAGACCTGAACTGGAACGGTGAGCTCGACCCGCGCAAGGCCGACGTGGCGATCAAGATGGTCGGCTCGTCGCGCACCGATGCGAACGGCCTGGCCATCGTGCAGATCGAATACGGCAAGAACCTGGCGTCCTGGGTTGACTTCGTCATCACCGTGACCGCTGGTGGCATCTCGGGCACGGAGGCGCGCGCGAAGTTCACCGGCCTGCTGTACGGCCTGGGCGGCTTGCCGTACCCGGTGTCTGACGTGAATGAGCGGGACCGGACACCGGCCTTCGTCGTCAGCCCCTACGGTGTCGGCCGCAGCTGCCAAGACGCGAACTGACCGTGCTCCTCTCCCTCGTCGGCATGCCCGGCGGTGGCAAGTCCACCGTCGGCCGGCACCTCGCGCGGCAGCTCGGGGTGCCGTTTGTCGACACCGACCATGTGATCGAGGAACGCATCGGCGGCTCGATCCGCGACTACTTCGCGCAGCATGGCGAGGCGGTGTTCCGCAACCTGGAAGAGCAGGTCATCGACGAGCTGACCCGCAACGGCACCGGCGTGCTGGCCACCGGCGGTGGCGCGGTGCTGCGCGAGGCCAACCGGCAGGCGCTGCATTCGCGCAGCACCGTCATCTACCTGCGGTCGTCGGCCGAGGAGATCTACCGCCGGCTGCGGCACGACACCCACCGGCCGCTGCTGCAGGTGCCCGATCCGCTGCGCAAGCTGCGCGACCTGCACCGCGAGCGCGACCCGCTCTACCGCCGCAGCGCGCACTTCGTCATCGAGACTGGCCGCCCCTCGGTGCCGGCCCTCGTCGGCATGGTGCTGATGCAGCTGGAACTGGCCGGGCTGGTGGATGCGTCGGTCGTGCCTTCGCCGGTCGATCGCGCCAGGCTCGAACCGTAAACTCGGGCGCATGACCGCGCCCGCTACCCGTTCCGCCTCCGCCGCTGCCGCCCCTTCCGTCACGGTGCCCATCGCGCTCGGCGACCGCAGCTACGACATCCGCATCGGCGCCGGCCTGCTCGACGACCCCACCTCCTGGCAAGGCCTGCCGCGGGCCGCGCTGGCGGCCATCGTCACCAACACGACCGTGGCGCCGCTGTATGCCGAGCGGCTGGCGGCCGCGCTGGCCCCGCATTACCGCCAGGTGCTGTGCATCGAGCTGCCCGACGGCGAGGCGCACAAGGACTGGCAGACCCTCGACCTGATCTTCAGCCAGCTGCTGGCCGCCGGCGCCGACCGCAAGACGGTGCTGTTCGCGCTGGGCGGCGGCGTGGTGGGCGACATGGCCGGCTTCGCCGCCGCCAGCTACATGCGCGGCGTGCCCTTCGTGCAGGTGCCCACCACGCTGCTGGCGCAGGTGGATTCGTCGGTGGGCGGCAAGACGGCCATCAATCATCCGCTGGGCAAGAACATGATCGGCGCGTTCTACCAGCCGCAGCGGGTGCTGTGCGACCTGGCCGTGCTGGACACGCTGAGCGACCGCGAACTGAGTGCCGGCCTGGCCGAGGTGATCAAGTACGGGCCCATCGCCGACGAGGCCTTCCTCGGCTGGATCGAGGACAACCTGGACGCGCTGCTCGCCCGTGACCGCGTCGCGCTGGCGCATGCGGTGCAGCGCAGCTGCGAGATCAAGGCCTGGGTGGTGGGCCAGGACGAACGCGAGGGCGGGCTTCGCGCCATCCTCAACTTCGGCCACACCTTCGGCCATGCCATCGAGGCCGGCCTGGGTTACGGCGAATGGCTGCACGGCGAGGCCGTGGGTTGCGGCATGGTGATGGCCAGCGACCTGTCGGTGCGCCTGTGCCTGATGCCGCCGGCCTTCCTCGAGCGCATGCAGCGGCTGGTCGACCGCGCGCGGCTGCCGGTGCGCGGCCCGGACCTGGGCGCCGATCGCTACCTGGAGCTGATGCGCGTGGACAAGAAGGCCGAAGGCGGCGAGATCCGCTTCGTGCTGGTCGACCGCCTGGGCAGCGCGGTGATGCGGCCGGCGCCCGACGCGCTGGTGCGCGAGACCCTCGCCGCCCACGCCGGCTGAAACGCCCACCGCCAATGCTCGCCCCCTACGCCTGCGATCCCGCCCAGTCGCGCGGACGGCGAGTGCCGGAGCCGGCAGCGCCGACGCGCAGCGCTTTCCAGCGCGATCGCGACCGCATCGTGCACAGCACCGCCTTCCGGCGGCTGGTCTACAAGACACAGGTGTTCCTCAACCACGAGGGCGACCTGTTCCGCACGCGGCTCACGCACTCGCTGGAAGTGGCGCAGCTGGGCCGGTCCATCGCCCGTTCGCTGGGGCTGAACGAAGACCTGGTCGAGGCCATCGCGCTGGCGCACGACCTCGGCCACACGCCGTTCGGCCACGCCGGGCAGGACGCGCTGCACGACTGCATGCGCGAGCACGGGGGCTTCGAGCACAACCTGCAGAGCCTGCGCGTGGTCGACAAGCTGGAGCTGCGCTACCCGCAGTTCGACGGCCTGAACCTGTGCTTCGAGACACGCGAGGGCATCCTCAAGCACTGCGCGCGCCGCAACGCGCTGCTGATCGAGGCCGATGAACCCGGCGGCGTGGCGCGGCGCTTCCTGGACGGCACGCAGCCCGGCCTGGAAGCGCAGCTGTGCAACCTGGCCGACGAGATCGCCTACAACGCGCACGACATCGACGACGGCGTGCGCTCGGGCCTGCTGACGATGGAGCAGCTGGAGGCGGTGCCGCTGTTCACCCGCTACCGGGACGAGGCGTTGGCCGAATACCCCTTGTTGGCCGGGCAGGGCCGCCGCCTGCTGTTCGAGGCGATCCGCCGCATGCTGTCGGACCAGGTGTACGACGTGATCGCCACCACCCGCATGGCCATCGATGCGGCCGCGCCGGGCTCGGCCGACGAGGCGCGCCAGGCGCCGCCGCTGGTGGGCTTCAGCCCCGTCATGCGGGAGCAGAGCACCGCGCTCAAGCGCTTCCTCACCCGCGAGCTGTACCGCCACCCGCAGGTGATGGACACCACCGACCGCGCCCGCCGAGTGGTGCGTGAGCTGTTCAGCGCCTACCTGGCCGCGCCCGGCGAGATGCCGGCCGACTATGCCGCCGCGCCCGACCGCCACCGTGCCGTGGCCGACTACATCGCCGGCATGACCGACCGCTTCGCACTGCGGGAGCATGTGCGCCTGGGCGGCCAGGCGCTGTTCGGCCCGGCCTGACTTGCGCCGCGGAAAATGAGGGACGGGTTTCTTAGAATCCGCCCATGGCCCGCCTCGCACGGCTCTCCATCGAGGGAGAACTCCACCTGATCCTGCAGCGCGGCAACAACGCGCAGCCGGTGTTCCAGGACGATGCCGACCGCGCCAGCTACCTGCAGACGCTGGCCGCGGCCGCGCCCGCCTGCGGGCTGGCGGTGCACGGCTATGCGCTGCTGCACAACCAGGTGCACCTGCTGGCCACGCCGGCCGCGGCCGACAGCCTGAGCAGCTGCATGCAGACGCTGGGCCGCCAATACGTGGCGCGCTTCAACCGACGGCACGGCCGTACCGGCACGTTGTGGGAGGGTCGCTTCCGTGCAACGGTGATCGAGGCCGAGCGCTGGTTCCTGGATGCGCTGGTATTCGTCGACTCTGCCGCCGAGCGTGCCGGCCTGGGTGCGGTGTGGCCATGGTCCAGCACCTTGCACCATCTTGGGCTGCGCCGCGACCCGGTGATCACCGAGCACCGCGCCTTCTGGGCGCTGGGCAACACGCCGTTCGACCGCGAGGCGGCCTTCCGTGCGCAACTGTCGCGCGGGCTGTCGTCGGCCCGGGTGGAAGAGCTGTCGCAGGCGCAGCACAAGGGCTGGGTACTGGGATCGCCCGCCTTCCTGGCCACGATGGCCCAGCGCACCCCGCGACCACTGGCGCCGCGTCCGCGCGGGCGGCCGCGCAAGACAGACGCTGGCGGCGCCGCGCCAGGGTCTGGCTCCGATTAGGCCCTCGACGGGCGACGGGAAGCGCATCCGAGGGTCGGCACGCGCTATGCATCGCCGCCATGTCGCGAGCCCTCAGACCTGTCCCTATTTGAAAATGAGGACACCTGTGCGGATCAATAATACGCACCTGACCCTATTTGTTGTAGTTGTTTCCCCTGCTGCACTGCATTAAATTCACGGTCCTTCTCTTCCCTCTCACGTGGAGCGCGCCATGACGACGCCTGCCAACAGCCCTGTGCCGAGCATGACCACCCCTGCAGACGTCGACGCGCTCCGCCGCGAAGGCCTGTACGACCCCGCCAACGAACACGACGCCTGCGGCGTCGGCTTCGTCGCCCACATCCGCGGCGAGAAGGCGCATTCCATCGTCGAGCAGGGCCTGAAGATCCTGGAGAATCTGGACCACCGCGGTGCCGTGGGTGCGGACAAGCTGATGGGCGACGGCGCGGGCATCCTCATCCAGATCCCTGACGACTTCTATCGCGCCGAGATGGCGGAGCAGGGCGTGGAACTGCCGCCCCCGGGCGAGTACGGCGTCGGCATGATCTTCCTGCCCAAGGAGCATGCGTCCCGCCTGGCCTGCGAGCAGGAACTGGCGCGTGCGGTGAAGGCTGAGGGCCAGGTGCTGCTGGGCTGGCGCGAGGTGCCGGTCGACCGCGAGATGCCGATGTCGCCGGCGGTGCGCGCCACCGAGCCCATCATCAAGCAGATCTTCATCGGCCGCGGCCCCGACGTCATCGTGCCCGACGCGCTGGAGCGCAAGCTCTACGTCATCCGCAAGACGGCCTCAAGCGCCATCCAGGCGCTGAAGCTCAAGCACAGCCGCGAGTACTACGTGCCCAGCATGAGCTGCCGCACCATCATCTACAAGGGCCTGCTGCTGGCCGACCAGGTGGGCAAGTACTACCTCGACCTGCAGGACCCGCGCGTGGTGTCGGCCCTGGCGCTGGTGCACCAGCGTTTTTCCACCAACACCTTCCCGGAGTGGCCGCTGGCGCACCCGTACCGGATGGTGGCCCACAACGGCGAGATCAACACCGTCAAGGGCAACTTCAACTGGATGCGCGCGCGTGAGGGCGTGATGAAGTCGCCGGTGCTGGGCGACGACCTGCCCAAGCTGTACCCGCTGAGCTTCGAAGGCCAGAGCGACACCGCCACCTTCGACAACGCGCTGGAGCTGCTCACCATGAGCGGCTACCCGCTGGCCCATGCCGCGATGATGATGATCCCGGAGGCCTGGGAGCAGCACACGCTGATGGACGAGCGCCGTCGCGCCTTCTACGAGTACCACGCCGCCATGCTGGAGCCGTGGGACGGCCCGGCCGCCGTGGTGTTCACCGACGGCAAGCAGATCGGCGCCACGCTGGACCGCAACGGCCTGCGCCCCGCGCGCTACATCGTCACCGACGACGACCTGGTGGTGATGGCGTCGGAGTCGGGCGTGCTGCCCATCCCCGAGAACCGCATCGTCAAGAAGTGGCGCCTGCAGCCGGGCAAGATGTTCCTGATCGACTTCGAGCAGGGCCGCATCGTCGACGACGAGGAGCTGAAGAACCAGTTCGCCTTCGCCAAGCCCTACCGGCAGTGGATCGAGAACGTGCGCGTGCGGCTGGACGCCATCGACGCGCCGGAAAGCGCCGGCCCGGCCGAATCGAAGGAGACCCTGCTCGACCGCCAGCAGGCCTTCGGCTACACGCAGGAAGACCTGAAGTTCCTGCTGAGCCCGATGGCGCAGGCCGGCGAGGAAGGCATCGGCTCGATGGGCAACGACTCGCCCCTGGCCGTGCTCAGCGACCGCAACAAGCCGCTGTACAACTACTTCCGGCAGATGTTCGCGCAGGTGACCAACCCGCCGATCGACCCGATCCGCGAAGCCATCGTGATGTCGCTCAACAGCTTCATCGGGCCGAAGCCGAACCTGCTGGACATCAACGCCGTCAACCCGCCGATGCGGCTGGAAGTGACGCAGCCCATCCTCGACTTCGCCGACATGGCCCGCCTGCGCAACATCGCGCAGCACACCAACGGCAAGTTCAAGAGCTATGAGCTGAACATCACCTACCCGCTGGCCTGGGGCAAGGAAGGCATCGAGGCGCAGCTGGCCTCGCTGTGCGCCGAAGCCGTGGACGCGATCAAGGGCGGCCACAACATCCTCATCATCACCGACCGGCATGTGGACCGCGAGCATGTGGCCATCCCGGCGCTGCTGGCGCTGTCGGCCATCCACCACCACCTGGTGCGCGAAGGCGTTCGCACCACCGCCGGCCTGGTGGTGGAAACCGGCTCGGCGCGCGAGGTGCATCACTTCGGCGTGCTGGCCGGCTATGGCGCCGAGGCCGTGCACCCCTACCTGGCGATGGAGACGCTGGCTGCGCTGCACAAGGAGCTGCCGGGCGAGCTGTCGGCCGACAAGGCCATCTACAACTACGTGAAGGCGGTGGGCAAGGGCCTGTCCAAGATCATGTCGAAGATGGGCGTGTCCACCTACATGAGCTACTGCGGCGCCCAGCTGTTCGAGGCCATCGGCCTGGACAAGCCGATGGTGGAGAAGTACTTCCGCGGCACCGCCACGCAGGTGGGCGGCATCGGCGTGTTCGAGGTGGCCGAGGAAGCGCTGCGCATGCACCGCGTGGCCTTCGGCGAAGACCCGCTGCTGGCCAGCATGCTGGACACCGGCGGCGAATACGCCTGGCGTGCCCGCGGCGAGGAGCACATGTGGACGCCTGACGCCATCGCCAAGCTGCAGCACGCCACGCGCGCCAACAAGTTCGAGACCTACAAGGAATACGCGCAGCTCATCAACGACCAGAGCCGCCGCCACATGACGCTGCGTGGCCTGTTCGAGTTCAAGCTCGACCCGGCCAAGGCCATTCCCCTGGAAGAGGTGGAATCGGCGGCCGACATCGTCAAGCGCTTCGCCACCGGCGCGATGTCGCTGGGCTCGATTTCCACCGAGGCGCACTCCACGCTGGCGATCGCCATGAACCGCATCGGCGGCAAGAGCAACACCGGCGAAGGCGGCGAGGACCCGGCGCGCTACCGCAACGAGATGAAGGGCATCCCCATCGTGGCGGGCACCAAGGTGTCCGACATCGTGGGTGGCAAGGTGATGGAGTCGGACTACGAACTCCAGGCCGGCGACAGCCTGCGCAGCCGCATCAAGCAGGTGGCGTCTGGCCGCTTCGGCGTCACCACCGAGTACCTGGTGTCGGCCGACCAGATCCAGATCAAGATGGCCCAGGGCGCCAAGCCCGGCGAAGGCGGCCAGCTGCCGGGCGGCAAGGTCACCGACTACATCGGCTTCCTGCGCTACTCGGTGCCGGGCGTGGGCCTCATCAGCCCGCCGCCGCACCACGACATCTATTCGATCGAGGACCTGGCGCAGCTGATCCACGACCTGAAGAACACCAACCCCAAGGCCAGCGTCAGCGTGAAGCTGGTGTCGGAAGTGGGCGTGGGCACCATCGCCACCGGCGTCACCAAGTGCAAGGCCGACCATGTGGTGATCGCCGGCCACGATGGCGGCACCGGCGCTTCGCCGTGGTCGTCGATCAAGCACGCAGGCTCGCCGTGGGAGCTGGGCCTGGCCGACACGCAGCAGACGCTGGTGCTGAACCGCCTGCGCGGCCGTGTGCGCGTGCAGGCCGACGGCCAGATGAAGACCGGCCGCGACGTGGTGATCGGCGCGCTGCTGGGCGCCGATGAATTCGGCTTCGCCACCGCGCCGCTGGTAGTGGAGGGCTGCATCATGATGCGCAAGTGCCACCTGAACACCTGCCCGGTGGGCGTGGCCACGCAGGACCCGGTGCTGCGCAAGAAGTTCGCCGGCAAGCCCGAGCACGTCGTCAACTACTTCTTCTTCGTGGCCGAAGAGGCGCGCCAGATCATGGCGCAGCTGGGCATCCGCAAGTTCGACGAGCTGATCGGCCGATCCGACCTGCTGGACATGAAGAAGGGCATCGAGCACTGGAAGGCGCGCGGCCTGGACTTCAGCCGCGTGTTCCACCAGCCGGCTGCCCCGGCCGACGTGGCCCGCTTCCACGTGGAGGAGCAGGACCACGGCCTGGACAAGGCACTCGACCGCAAGCTGATCGAGAAGTGCCGCCCCGCCATCGAGCGCGGCGAGAAGGTGCAGCTGCTGGAAGCCGCGCGCAACCTCAACCGCAGCGTGGGCGCGATGTTGTCGGGCGAGCTGATCCGCCACAAGCCCGAGGGCCTGCCCGACCACACCATCTTCATCCAGATGGAAGGCACGGGCGGCCAGAGCTTCGGCGCCTTCCTGGCCACCGGCATCACGCTGTACCTGATCGGCGATGCCAACGACTACACCGGCAAGGGCCTGTCGGGTGGCCGCGTGGTGGTGCGCCCGAGCCTGGACTTCCGGGGCGACGCGGGCAAGAACATCATCGCCGGCAACACCGCGCTGTACGGCGCCACCAGCGGCGAGGCCTTCTTCCGCGGCGTGGCGGGCGAGCGCTTCGCGGTGCGGCTGTCCGGCGCCACCGCGGTGGTGGAAGGCACCGGCGACCACGGCTGCGAGTACATGACCGGCGGCACCGTGGCCGTGCTGGGCAAGACCGGCCGCAACTTCGCCGCCGGCATGAGCGGCGGCGTGGCTTACGTGTACGACGAGGACGGCCAGTTCGCCAAGCGCTGCAACACGGCGATGGTGTCGCTGGAGAAGGTGCTGCCGGCTGCTGAACAGGCCGGCATCGACCAGCCTGCCGGCCTGCACCGCAACCAGGCCGACGAGGTGACGCTGAAGAAGCTGATCGAGGAGCACCACCGCTGGACCGGCTCGCTGCGCGCCCGCGAGCTGCTCGACCACTGGGCCGATTCGCGCGCCAAGTTCGTCAAGGTGTTCCCGAACGAGTACAAGCGCGCGCTGGCCGAGATGGCCACGCGGGCCGCTGCCATCGCACCCGCCTCCGACGAAGCACCCCAAGCCGCCGCCGCGGCAGCCAAGGCCAAGGCTGCCGGCAAGCAGGGCAGCAAGACCGTTCCGGCCAAGTGAACTGACGACACGAAAGAAGAGCAATCGCCATGGGCAAAGTCACCGGCTTTCTGGAATACGGCCGCCTGGAAGAGGGCTATGCGCCCGTCGAGGCGCGGGTCAAGCACTACAAGGAATTCGTCATCGGCCTGACCGCCGAGCAGGCGCAGGTGCAGGGCGCACGCTGCATGGACTGCGGCACGCCGTTCTGCAACAGCGGCTGCCCGGTCAACAACATCATTCCGGACTTCAACGACCTCGTGTACCGCAACGACTGGCACAACGCCATCACCGTGCTGCACACGACGAACAATTTCCCGGAGTTCACCGGCCGCATCTGCCCCGCGCCCTGCGAGGCGGCCTGCGTGCTGAACGTCAACGACGACCCGGTGGGCATCAAGTCCATCGAGCACGCCATCGCCGACCGCGCCTGGCAGGAGGGCTGGGTCAAGCCCGTGCCGCCGAAGACGCTCACCGGCAAGAAGGTGGCGGTGGTGGGTTCCGGCCCCGCCGGCATGGCCGCGGCACAGCAGCTGGCGCGCGCCGGTCATGAAGTCACGCTGTTCGAGAAGAACGACCGCGTGGGCGGCCTGCTGCGCTACGGCATCCCCGACTTCAAGATGGAGAAGACCCACATCGACCGCCGCGTCGAGCAGATGAAGGCCGAGGGCGTCAAGTTCCGGCTGGGCGTGCTGGTGGCCGGCGACAAGGGCATGGGCGAAGGCTCCAAGGTCACCAACTGGGCCAAGGAAACCATCTCGCCCGAGCAGCTCAAGGCCGAGTTCGACGCGGTGCTGCTGACCGGCGGCGCCGAGCAGTCGCGCGACCTGCCGGTGCCGGGCCGCGACCTGGACGGCGTGCACTTCGCGATGGAGTTCCTGCCGCAGCAGAACAAGGTGAATGCCGGCGACAAGGTCAAGGGCCAGCTGCGCGCCGACGGCAAGCACGTCATCGTCATCGGTGGCGGCGATACCGGCAGCGACTGCGTGGGCACCAGCAACCGCCACGGCGCCGTCAGCGTCACCCAGTTCGAGCTGCTGCCCCAGCCGCCCGAGGAGGAGAACCGCCCGCTGACCTGGCCGTACTGGCCGATCAAGCTGCGCACCAGCTCCAGCCACGAGGAGGGCTGCCAGCGCGAGTTCGCGATCGCCACCAAGGAATTCATCGGCGAGAAGGGCAAGGTCACCGGCCTGAAGACGGTGCGCCTGGAATGGCAGGGCGGCAAGATGACCGAGGTGGCCGGCAGCGAGCAGATCCTCAAGGCCGACCTGGTGCTGCTGGCCATGGGCTTCGTCAGCCCGGTGTCGCCGGTGCTGGACGCCTTCGGCGTGGACAAGGACAACCGCGGCAACGCGCGCGCCACCACCGACGAGCGCGGCGGCTACAGGACCAACGTCGACAAGGTGTTCGCCGCCGGCGACATGCGCCGTGGCCAGTCGCTGGTGGTGTGGGCCATCCGCGAGGGCCGGCAGGCCGCGCGCGCGGTGGACGAGTACCTGATGGGCGCCAGCACGCTGCCGCGCTGAATACGCGGGCTTCACACTGGGGAAGCGCGCCGGCAATTGCGGGAATCCCTTGCGTGCGAGAATGATTTCTCCCGCTCCCCAGCCATTTGAAGACGCGCCGCAATGCCTGCAGGCGCGCTGCCCGCCCGATGCCCGACACATTCATCGAGATCGATCATGTGACGTTCGGTTATGACCCGAGCCGCAAGATCCTCAGCGACATCAGCCTGAGGTTCGAGCGGGGCCGCATCACGGCAATTCTCGGGGGCTCGGGCTGCGGCAAGACCACCTTGCTGCGGCTGATCGGCGGCCTGGTGGGCGCCAACTCGGGCCGGGTGGTGTTCGACGGGCAGGTGGTCAACGCCCGCGACAAGGAACAGCTGCTGGAGATGCGCCGGCGCATGGGCATGCTGTTCCAGTTCGGCGCGCTGTTCACCGACCTCAGCGTCTACGACAACGTCGCCTTCCCGCTGCGCGAGCACACCAACCTGTCCGAGCCGCTGATCCGCGACATCGTGCTGATGAAGCTGCATGCCGTGGGCCTGCGCGGCGCGGCCAGGCTGATGATCTCCGAGGTCTCGGGCGGCATGGCGCGGCGCATCGCGCTGGCCCGTTCCATTGCGCTCGACCCCGCGCTCATCATGTATGACGAGCCCTTCGCCGGCCTCGACCTGGTGTCCATGGGCGTCACCGCCAACCTCATTCGCAAGCTGAACGACGCCACCGGCGCCACCTCGCTGCTGGTGTCGCACGACGTGGCCAAGTGCATGGAGATCAGCGACCACGTGGTGCTGCTGGCCACCGGCGGGCGCATCGTGGCCCAGGGCACGCCCGAGGAGCTGATGGGCTCGCGCGATCCGGAGGTGCGGCAGTTCGTGCGTGGCGAGCCCGACGGGCCCGTCAAGTTCCACTATCCCGCACGGCCGGTGGCCGAGGAGTTCGGCGCATGATCGATGGCATCGCCTGGCTGGGCGCGCAAACCCTGCGCCAGCTGCGTGGCCTGGGCCATGCGGCTTTCTTCTTCATCGACCTGCTGCTGTTCGCGCCGGCCGCGTTGCGCCGCTTCGGGCTGGTGCTGGCGCAGGTCTACCAGATCGGCTACCGCTCGCTGCTCATCATCCTGGCCTCCGGCATGGCGGTGGGCTTCGTGCTGGCGCTGCAGATGTACTACGCGCTGACCACCTACGGCGCGACCGAATCGCTGGGCCTGATCGTCAACCTGTCGCTGGTGCGCGAACTGGGGCCGGTGGTCACCGCGCTGCTGTTCGCCGGCCGCGCCGGCACCTCGCTCACCGCCGAGATCGGACTGATGAAGGCGGGCGAGCAGCTGTCGGCCATGGAGATGATGGCGGTGGACCCGCGCAGCCGCGTGCTGGCGCCGCGCTTCATTGCCGGCGTGGTGTCCATGCCGCTGCTGGCCGGGCTGTTCTCCGCCATCGGCATCCTGGGCGCCTACGTGGTGGGCGTGATGCTCATCGGCCTGGACGCCGGCAACTTCTGGGGCCTGATGCAGGCCAGCGTGGATGTGTGGCGCGACGTGGGCAACGGCATCGTCAAGAGCTTTGCCTTCGGCATCATCTGCACCGCCGTGGCGCTGTACCAGGGCTACGAGACGCAGGCCACGCCCGAAGGCGTGGCGTTCGCCACCACGCGCACGGTGGTCATCTCTTCGCTGGCGGTGCTGGCCACCGACTTCGTGCTCACGGCGATGATGTTCTCCACGCCCTGAGCGGCGTTCACCGATCGATAGTCATGAACAAAAAACGCATTGAAATCTTCGTCGGCCTGTTCGTGCTGCTGGGGCTGGCCGGCCTGCTGTTCCTGGCCCTGAAGGCTGCCAACCTGGCCAGCTTCGGCCGCAGCCAGACCTACACCGTCACCGCCGCCTTCGACAACAGCGGCGGCCTGAAGCCGCGCGCCGCCGTGCGCAGCGCCGGTGTGGTGGTGGGCCGCGTCACCAGCATCAAGCTGGACAACAAGAGCTACAAGGCCGTGGTGACGATGGAACTGGTGGAAGGCGTTACCTTCCCGGAGGATTCGTCGGCCAAGATCCTCACCTCCGGGCTGCTGGGCGACCAGTACATCGGCATCGAGCCCGGCGGCAACGAGAAGAACCTGGTGGCCGGCAGCGCCATCAAGGAAACGCAATCCGCAGTGGTGCTGGAGGACCTGATCAGCCAGGTGCTGTTCAGCAAGGCCGCCGATGCCGGCACCGCCGCACCCCCCAGCCTCGACGGGAGTCTGAAGTAATGCCTGACCGCAAATCCCTGGCCCTGCTGGCCGCCGCCACGCTGCTGGCTGCCGCCGCGCCGCTGGCCGTGGCCCAGACCACGCCGCCCGCCACCCAGCCTGCCGGCCCCGGTGGCACGCTGCCCGAGACCACCGCCGATGCGGATGCCGCCGCCGCGCGGGTCAACGATCCCTTCGAGGGCTTCAACCGCGGGGTGTTCGGCTTCAACGACGCGGTGGACCGCGCGGTGCTCAAGCCCGTGGCCACCGGCTACCAGAAGGCCGTGCCCGAGATCGTGCGCACCTGGGTCGGCAACTTCTTCGGCAACCTGGACGATGCCTGGTCGCTGGTGAACCTGGTGCTGCAGGGCAAGCCCCGCCAGGCCTACGACATGACGGTGCGCGTGACCACCAACACCGTGCTGGGCCTGGGCGGCTTCCTGGACATCGCCAGCGAGGCCGGCATCACCCGCCATGAGGAAGACTTCGGCCAGACGCTGGGCTGGTGGGGCCTGCCCGCGGGCCCGTACCTGGTGCTGCCGCTGCTGGGTCCGTCGCAGATCCGCGAGACCGCGGCGCTGCCGCTGGACATGGGCTGGGATTCGTCCTTCGTGCAGCACGACCCCACGCGCTACTCCATCACCGCGCTGGAAGCGATCGACGCGCGAGCCACGCTGCTCAATGCCACCGGCCTGCTGGACAGCGTGGCGCTGGACCGCTACAGCTTCGTGCGCGACGCCTATGTGCAGCGCAGGCAAAGCCTGGTGTGGGACGGCAACCCGCCGAACTGAGCCGCCCGGCGGCCGCGCCGCGCCGCGCTGCAGCGCGTTGATACAACCGGCCGGGCGCCGGGCAGAACTTGCCTGCCGGGCGCCGGTCTGACGAACACAAGCCGCGGGCCCTCCCGCGGCGCAGAGAAAGGGTCCGATCCATGTTCAAGCCGTTCATTGCCACCCTCGTCACCAGCGTGTCCATGGTGGGTGCGTTCGCGCAGCAGGCGCCCGATGCCTTCGTGAAGGACCTGGCCAACGACGTGGTGGACGCCGTGAAGGCGGACAAGGCCATCCAGGCTGGCGACATCAGCAAGATCAATGCGCTGGTGGACACCCGCGTGATGCCGCACGTCAACTTCGAGCGCATGACCTCGCGCGCCGTGGGCGAGCAGCGCTGGAATTCGGCCAGCGCCGACCAGAAGGCCAAGCTGCAGGCCGAGTTCAAGACGCTGCTGGTGCGCAGCTATGCCGGCGCCCTGCGCGAGGTGAAGCCCGCGACCACCGTGGCGTTGAAGCCCTTCCGCGGCGCGGCCACCGACAAGGAAGTGGAAGTGCAGACCGAGGTGCGCGGCGCCGGCCAGCCGGTGGCGCTGAACTACCGCCTGGAAAACGGCAACGGTGGCTGGAAGATCTATGACGTGAACGTGGCCGGCTTCTGGCTGGTGCCCAACTACACCAAGCAGTTCGCGCCCATCCTGCAGCAAGGCGGCGTGGACGGCCTGCTGGGCAAGCTCGGCGAGCTGAACAAGTCGGCCGCGGGCGCCAAGAGCTGAGGCCCGCATGCTGCCCCTGCCTTCGCGCCTGACCTTCCCCGACGCCTGCGGCGTGCTCACGCAGCTGGAATCGACGCTGGAATCCAAGCCGGCTGGCGTGTTGCAGATCGACGGGTCGGCACTGCAGGTGTTCGATTCGTCGGCCATCGCCGTGCTGCTGGAGTCGCGCCGCGCGGCCCTGGCGGCGGGGCACGGCTTCGAGGTCACCGGCCTGCCGGCTCCGCTGGTGGAGCTGGCGGGCCTGTATGGCGTGGCCGAGCTGCTTCAGCCGCCCGGCGCCGCGTAGCGCTTGGCGCGCAGGTTGCGCTTGATCTCCTGCAGCATCGGCCGCAGCTGCGGCCCCAGCCGCAGCGCCACGCCGGTGGTCAGGATGTCGATGATCAGCAGGTGCAGCAGCCGCGACACCATCGGGCTGTAGCGGTCGTGGTCTTCCGGGTGGTCGGCCGCCAGCAGCACCTGCTGGCTGGCGGTAGTCTGCTGGGCCAGCGGTGAATCGCTGGCCGTCACCACGATGGTGATGGCGCCCTTGCGGCGTGCGATCTCGGCCACGTCGATCAGGTCGCGGCTGCGGCCGGAGTTGCTGATGATCACCGCGCAGTCGCCGGGCTGCAGCATGGTGGCGCGCATCACCTGCACATGGCCGTCGCTCACCGCGGTGGCGTACACGCCCAGCCGGAAGAACTTGTGCTGGGCATCCTGGGCCACGATGCCCGAGTTGCCCACGCCATAGAACTCGATGCGCCGGCCTTCGCGCCCGGCCTGCGCCAGCGCCGCGATGGCCCGCTCGAAGGCATGGCTGGCGGCCGCGTTGCGGTAGTGCAGGAAGGCACTCACCGCGTTGTCGATCACCTTCACCACGATGTCGCCGGCCTTGTCGTCCTCGTCCACCGCGCGGTGCACGAAGGGCACGCCCTCGTTCACCGTGCCGGCCAGCTTGAGCTTGAAGTCGGCCAGGCCGTCATAACCCACGCTGCGGCAGAAGCGCACCACCGTCGGCTTGCTGACGTGGGCCCGCTCGGCCAGCTCGGTGACCGGCAGGCTGGAGAAACTGCGGGGATCGGCCAGCACCAGGCGCGCCACGCGCTGCTCGGCCGGCGGCAGCGCGGGAATCGAAGCCTTGATGCGGTCGAGCATCACTGTTCCTCGGCCCAGGCGTAGCCGTCGCGCGCCACCAGCGCGCTGGAAGCGGGCGGGCCCCAGCTGCCGGGGGCATAGGGGCGCGGGCCGCCATCGTCGCGGGCCCAGGCTTCCAGCACCGGCTCCACCCAGCGCCAGGCCTGCTCCTGCTCGTCGCTGCGCACGAAGAGGTTCAGCCGGCCGGCGATGGCGTCCAGCAGCAGGCGCTCGTAGGCGCCCACGCGCTCGCTGGAAAACGCCTTGTCGAAGTCCAGGTCCAGGAACACCGGCGACAGCGATTCGGCCTGGCCGGCGCCCTTGGCGGCCATCAGGTGCAGCTCCAGGCCGTCTTCCGGCTGCAGCTTGATCACCAGCTTGTTGGCCACGTTGGCACCCGGGAAGATGGGATGCGGCACCGGCCTGAAGTTGACGACAATCTGCGCATCGCGCGCGGCCAGCCGCTTGCCGGTGCGCAGGTAGAAGGGCACGCCGGCCCAGCGCCAGTTCTGGATCTCGGTGCGCAGCGCCACGAAGGTCTCGGTGCGGCTGCCGGCAGGCACCTTGTTCTCCTCCAGGTAGCCGGGCACGGGCTTGCCGCTGACGATGCCGCCGCGGTACTGGCCGCGCACCACGTCGCGCACCACGCTGTCGGGCGTGAAGGGCTTGAGCGAGCGCAGCACCTTCAGCTTCTCGTCGCGGATGGCGTCGGCGTCGTTGCTGGCGGGCGGCTCCATCGCCACCATGGTCAGCAGCTGCAGCGCATGGTTCTGCACCATGTCGCGCAGGGCGCCGGTCTGGTTGTAGAACTCGCCGCGGGTGCCCACGCCGATCTCCTCGGCCAGCGTGATCTGGATGTTGGCGATGCTCTCGCGGCGCCACAGCGGCTCGAACAGCGCATTGCCGAAGCGCAGCGCCGACAGGTTCTGCACCGAGGGCTTGCCCAGGTAATGGTCGATGCGCAGCGCCTGCTGCTCGGTGAACGAAGCGGCCACCGCGCGGTTGATCTCCTGTGCGCTGGCCAGGTCGTGGCCCAGCGGTTTTTCCAGCACCACGCGCACGTTCGGGCCGTTGAGCTGGGCCGCGCCCAGTTGCGCGCAGATCTGCGTGAACAGGTGCGGGCTGGTGGCCAGGAACAGCACCACGGTGTCGGCCGGCGTGGTGCGGCCTTCCTCGGCGGTGGGCTGCTCGATCCAGCGCTTCAGGCCGGCGTAGTGCTCGGGCTGCGACAGGTCCATGCGCCGGTAGTGCAGCAGCTGGGCAAAGCGGTCGAACTCGGCATCGGTCGGGCGCTTGGCGCTTTCCACCTCGTTGAAGCGCTCGCGGATGAAGTCGCGGTAGGCGTCGTCGCTGCGCTCGTCGCGGGCCACGGCCAGGATGCGGCCGCCGGCCGGCAGCTTGCCATGGCGGAAGGCCTGGAACAGCGCAGGCATCAGCTTGCGCCAGGTGAGGTCGCCGGTACCGCCAAAGAGCACGAGATCGAAGGACATGGCTCGCAGATGTAATTAAGTTACGGTGCGAACTATGACGCGGTTTCTTGGGGCGGTCAAATCCGCTGGGTCTGGCGGCGCATGGGGTTTGTACGGTGTGCCAAGCGGCAAAAACGCACGGTTTCATGGCTAGGATGCATTTTTGCGTTTATGACATTGCGATGAATCTCAGCCATAAGATCGCCCGTACCCTGCGCCGCACCGCCGGCTTGGCGCTGTTCGCCGCCACCGGCGCCTACGCCCAGCAAGGGCAGGTCAATGTCATCTGCTCAGTGCAGGCCGAGTGGTGCAACATGATCCAGACGGTGTTCACCAAGTCGACCGGCATCAAGGTGAACATCGTGCAGAAGGGCTCCGGCGAGGCGCTTGCGCAGCTGATCGCCGAGCGGGCCAACCCCAAGACCGACATCTGGTTCGGCGGCACCGGCGACCCGCACCTGCAGGCAGCGGAGCAGGGCCTGACGCTGGAGTACAAGTCGGCCGCGCTGCCGCAGCTGTATCCCTGGGCGCAGCAGCAGGCCGAGCAATCGGGCTGGCGCACGGTGGGCGTCTACTCGGGGCCGCTGGGCTTCGGCTACAACACCGAGCTCATCGCCAAGAAGAAGCTGCCTGTGCCGCGCAGCTGGGCCGACCTGCTCAGGCCCGAGTACAAGGGCGAGATCCAGGTGGCCAACCCGGCGTCCAGCGGCACGGCCTACACCATGATCGCCACGCTGGTGCAGCTGATGGGCGAGGATCCGGCCTTCGACTACCTGAAGCAGCTGCACAGGAACATCGGCCAGTACACCCGCAGCGGCACCGGCCCCATCAAGGCCGCTGCGCGCGGCGAGACCACGGTGTCCATCAGCTTCGTGCATGACGCACCGGCCGAGAAGATGCAGGGCTTTCCGGTGGAGACGGTGACACCTTCGGAGGGCACCGGCGCCGAGATCGGGTCCATGTCCATCATCAAGGGCTCGCGCAACCTGGAGGCGGCCAAGAAGTTCTATGAATGGGCGCTCACGCCGCAGGCCCAGCAGTTCGGCGCGGCGGCCAAGCAGTTCCAGCTGCCTTCCAACAAGGCCACGCCGGTGGACCCGCGGGTGCCCGACTTCCAGAAGATCAAGCTCATCAAGTACGACTACAAGAAGTACGGCGCCAGCGCCGAACGTCGGCGGCTGATCGCGCGCTGGGAGAAGGACGTCAACTCGCTGCCGCGCTGACCGCCCGGTGATGAGCAAGCTCCAAGCCGCGCGCACCGGGCGCGTGTTGGCGCTGTGGTGCGCGCTGGGTGTGGCCGCCTTCGTGCTGCTGCCCTGGTACCTGCCGCAGAACCTCTCCTTGCTGCAGTCGATCGGCGGTATGTTCGGCGGTACAGACACCGCCAGCGGCGCGGTGCACGCGCTGCGGCATGGCCGGCCCTGGCTGCTCATCGGCGCCTTTGGCCTGTTGATGGCGGCGGTTTCGCTCGTGCTGCCCGCCGGCCGCGCGCAGGGCCGAGGGCTGGTGCTGGGCGCTGCGCTGGGCTTGGCGGGCCTGCTGGCCAGCGGCTTCGCCATCGGCGCCACCGGCTGGGCCTTCGAGGCCTTGAACACCCGCTTCGGCGAGCTGCCGCAGGGCCAGTACGGCATCGGCCTGGGCGGCGCACTGGTGCTGCTGAGCCTGCTGGTGCTGCTGGGCGCGGGCCTGGCGCGCATGGGCGCCTTCCGCGGCGACGTGTTCGTGGCCGCGGCCGTGGTGTTCTGCGGTGCGTTGCTGGCGCTGTTCGTGGCACTGCCGGTGCTGCGCGCGCTGTCGGGCGCGGCGTTCACCGAGGATGGCGAGCTGTCCGCGCAGGCCATCGTCGAGCGCATCGGCAACGAGCGCGTGTGGGGCCTGGGCTGCCTGGCTGGCGGCGGGCGCTGCGGCGTCGCCTGGAACACGCTGTGGCTGGCGCTGCTCACGGCCGCGGGCACCACGGTGATGGGCACCGCCATCGCGCTGCTGTCCGAGCGTGGCGCGCGCCGGCTGGGCAAGCCGCTGAACGTGCTGGCCTTGCTGCCCATCATCACGCCGCCCTTCGTGGTGGGCCTGGGGCTGATCCTGCTGTTCGGCCGCGCGGGGCTGGCCAACCAGTTCATGGAATGGGCCTTCGGCATCGAGCCCACGCGCTGGTTCTACGGCGTGTTCGGCATCTGGCTGGCGCAGATGTTCGCCTTCACGCCCATCGCCTTCATGATCATGCGCGGCGTGGTGCAGGGCATCGCGCCCTCGCTCGAAGAAGCCGCGCAGACCCTGCGCGCCAGCCGCACCCGCACCTTCATGACGGTGACGCTGCCGCTGCTCAAGCCCGGGCTGGCCAATGCCTTCCTGGTGGGCTTCATCGAGAGCATCGCGGACTTCGGCAACCCCATCATCGTGGGCGGGCAGTACGCGGTGCTGTCCACCGAGATCTTCTTCGCCATCGTGGGCGCGCAGTACGACCAGGGCCGCGCCGCCTCGCTGGCGCTGATCCTCACCGTGTTTGCCTTGGCGGTGTTCGTGCTGCAGCGCAAGGTGCTGGGCACGGCCAGCTACACCACCGTGTCGGGCAAGGGCGACGCAGGCCTGCCCATGCCGCTGCCCACGCCGGTGCGCCGCAGCGTGATGGCGCTGGCGCTGCCCTGGCTCGCCTTCACCGTGGTGGTGTACCTGTTCGCCTTCGCCGGGGGCTTCGTGCAGACCTGGGGGCGCGACTACACGCCCACGCTGGCGCACTTCCGCACCGCCTTCGACCTCCAATGGGGCGAGCACGGCCTGGTGTGGGCCGGCAGCGCCTGGAACTCGCTGTTCACCACGCTGAAGCTGGCTGGCGTGGCCGCGCCGGTGTGTGCCTTCATCGGGTTGCTGATCGCCTGGCTGCTGGCGCGCACGCAGTTCCGCGGGCAGGGCGCGTTCGAGTTCGGCGCGCTGCTGGCCTTCGCGATCCCCGGCACGGTGCTGGGCGTGAGCTACGTGCTGGCCTTCAACGTGCCGCCTTTCGAGCTGACGGGCACCGGCCTGGTCATCGTGCTGTGCTTCGTGTTCCGCAACCTGCCGGTGGGCGTGCGGGCGGGCACGGCGGCCTTCAAGCAGCTCGATCCCTCGCTGGACGAAGCCTCGGCCGTGCTGCGCGCCGGCACCTTCACCACGCTGCGCCGGGTGGTGCTGCCGCTGCTCAAGCCCGCGCTGGTGGCGGCGCTGGTCTATAGCTTCGTGCGCTCGATGACCACGGTGTCGGCCGTGATCTTCCTGGTGACGGCCGAGAACGAGCTGGCCACCACCTACATCATCGGCCGCGTCGGCAACGGCGACTACGGCGTGGCGCTGGCCTACTGCACCGTGCTCATCGTGCTGATGTCGCTGGCCACCGCATTGATCCAGGCGCTGGTCGGCGAGCGCAAGCTCGGCCGCCGCGCCGCCTGAAAGAGCACTGCTATGAACGGCATCGAATTCCGCAACGTCAGCAAGCGCTATGGCGCGCCCGGCACGCCGCTGGTGGTGCAGGGCATCAGCTTCACGGTGCCCAAGGGCACGCTGACCACCATCCTCGGGCCCTCGGGCTGCGGAAAGACCACCACGCTGCGCATGATCGCCGGGCTGGAGACGCCGACCGGCGGGCAGATCCTGATCGACGGCCAGGACGTGACCACGCTGGGCCCGGCCGAGCGCAACGTGAGCATGGTGTTCCAGAGCTATGCGCTGTTTCCGCACATGAGCGTGATCGAGAACGTCGGCTACGGCCTGAGCGTGAGCGGCGTGCCGCGCACCGAGCAGCTGCAGCGCGCACGCATCGCGCTGCAGACGGTGGGCCTGACCGGTTATGACGACCGGCTGCCCAGCGCGCTGTCGGGTGGCCAGCAGCAGCGGGTGGCGCTGGCGCGTGCGCTGGTGCTGGAGCCGGCGGTGCTGCTGTTCGACGAGCCGCTGTCCAACCTCGATGCACGGCTTCGCCGCTCGATGCGCGAGGAGATCCGCAGCCTGCAGCAGCGGCTGAAGCTCACCGTGGCCTACGTGACGCACGACCAGGCCGAGGCGCTGGCGGTGAGCGACCAGATCATCGTGATGGACGGCGGGGTGGTGGCGCAGGCCGGCACGCCGCAAGCGCTGTACGAGCTGCCGGCCACCGAGTTCGTGGCCGGCTTCATGGGCGAGGCGATGCTGTTCCCGGCCACTGCCGCGCTGGACGGCACGGTGGCGCTGGGGCCGCTGCGCTTTGCATCGCGCCACCCGGTGGCGGCCGGCGCGGTGCAGGTGGCGGTGCGGCCCGAGGCCTGGGCGCTGGGCGACCTGCCCGGCGAGCCGGGCCACACGCTGGCCGGCACGGTGAGCAAGAGCGCCTACCTCGGCAGCGTGCTGGAGGTGACGCTGGCCACCGAGCTGGGCGACATCTTCGTGGTGACGCCGCAGGTGGAGCGCGGCTGGCGCCCCGGCGAGGCGGCCTGGCTGCGGCTGCAGGGCCATGGCGTGTCGGTGGTGGCCGCGGGCACGTAACACGCTTGACGCAGGGTGCGGCCACAGTCGGGTTTTAATGACGCCAAGGCGCCGCTGGCGCGCCAGGAGCGAATCACCATGAACCAGCTCGATCAACTCAAGCAATTCACCACCGTCGTCGCCGACACCGGCAACTTCAAGCAGCTCGCGCAGTTCACCCCGCGCGACGCCACCACCAATCCGTCGCTGATCCTCAAGGCCGTGCAGCATGCGGACTATGCGCCGCTGCTGCAGGAAGCCGTGGCCGCGCACCGCGCCGAGCCGCTGGCCGACATCGTGGATGAAGTGCTGGTGCGCTTCGGCCAGGAGATCCTGAAGGTGGTGCCCGGCCGCGTCAGCACCGAGGTGGACGCGCGCCTGAGCTTCGACATGGCCTGCACCATCGCCCGCGGCCGCCGCCTCATCCAGCTGTACGAGCGTGCCGGCATCGGCCGCGACCGCGTGCTGATCAAGGTGGCCGCCACCTGGGAGGGCATCCAGGCGGCCAAGGCGCTGGAGCACGAAGGCATCCACTGCAACCTGACGCTGCTGTTCTCCTTCTGCCAGGCCGTGGCCTGCGGCGAAGCCGGCATCACGCTGATCTCGCCCTTCGTCGGCCGCATCTACGACTGGTACAAGAAGCAGGCCGGCACCGGCTGGGACGAAGCCGCGATGGCCGGCGCCAACGACCCGGGCGTGCAGTCGGTGAGCCAGATCTACACCTACTACAAGCACTTCGGCATCGAGACCGAAGTGATGGGCGCCAGCTTCCGCAACGTGGGCCAGATCACCGCGCTGGCCGGCTGCGACCTGCTCACCATCAGCCCAGAATTGCTCGCCCAGCTGCAGGCGGGTGATGCGCCCGTGGCCCGCCGGCTCGATGCCGCCGCGGCCCAGGCGGCCAGCATCCATGCAGTGACGTACAACGAACCCGAATTCCGCTACGCACTGAACGAGGACGCGATGGCCACCGAAAAACTCGCCGAAGGCATCCGCGGCTTTGCCGCCGACGCCATCAAGCTGGACAAGCTGATCGAGGAGCTGCGCAAATGAGCACGGCCCCCCGCTGCGACCGCACCGTGGCCTGGGGTGCGCTGAAGGGCCACTTCGAGGCCCATGGCCGCGACCTGGATCTGCGCGAGGCCTTCGCCCGCGACCCGGGCCGCTTCGCCAGCTTCGCGGTGCAGGCGCCGCAGGTATTCGCCGACCTGTCGAAGAACCGCTGGGACCTGGCCACCCGCCAGCTGCTGCTCGACCTGGCGCGCGAATGCGGCCTGGAAGCCCGCCGCGACGCGATGCTGGCCGGCGAGCCGATCAACACCACCGAAGGCCGCGCCGTGCTGCACACCGCGCTGCGTGCACCGGCCGGCCAGGGCCCCTTCAGCACCGAGGTGCACGAGGTGCTGAACCGCATGCTGGCCTATGCCGAGACGGTGCGCGACACCGCGGCCAGCGGCATCCGCCATGTGGTGAACATCGGCATCGGCGGCAGCGACCTGGGGCCGCAGATGGTGGTGCCGGCGCTGGACGCCTTCGTGCACCCGGCCATCACCATGCATTTCGTGAGCAACGTGGACGGCCACGACATCACGCCGGTGCTGCGCGGGCTGAAGCCGGCCGAGACGCTGTTCATCATCGCCTCCAAGACCTTCACCACGCAGGAGACGATGGCCAATGCGCAGGTGGCGCGCGACTGGTTCGTGGCCAACGGCGGCACCGACGTCGACAAGCACTTCGTGGCCACCACCACCAACATCGAGGCCGCGGCCAAGTTCGGCATCGGCACTACCTTCGGCTTCTGGGACTGGGTGGGCGGGCGCTATTCGCTGTGGAGCGCCATCGGCCTGCCCATCGCCATCGCCATCGGCTCGGAGCATTTCCGCGCGCTGCTGGCCGGCGCGCATGCAATGGACCGTCACTTCGCCACCGCGCCGCTGAACGAGAACCTGCCCGCCCTGCTGGGCCTGCTGGACGTCTGGTACCGCAACTTCCACGGCTTTTCCAGCCGCAGCGTGGCGCCTTACCACCAGGGCCTGAAGCGCCTGCCCGCCTACCTGCAGCAGCTGGAGATGGAAAGCAACGGCAAGCAGGTGGACCTGGCCGGCGAGCCGCTGCCCTTCGGCACCAGCCCGGTGGTATGGGGCGAGCCCGGCACCAACGGCCAGCATGCCTACTTCCAGATGCTGCACCAGGGCACCGACGTGATCCCGGTGGAATTCATCGCGGTGAAGACGCCCACCCATGCCCATGCCGACCTGCACCGCAAGCTGCTGGCCAACTGCCTGGCGCAAAGCCAGGCGCTGATGCTGGGCAAGACCACCGACGCCGCCCTGGGGGAGAAGGCGCCCACCGCCTCGGCGGAGCTGGACGCGGAAACGGTGGCCCGCCACCGCACCTTCCCCGGCAACCGGCCCAGCATCACGCTGGTGTTGGACCGGCTGACACCTGAATCGCTGGGTGCGCTGATCGCGCTGTACGAGCACCGGGTGTTCACCAGCGGCGTGGTGTGGGGCATCAACAGCTTCGACCAATGGGGCGTGGAACTGGGCAAGGCCTTGTGCAACGACCTGCTGCCTCGCCTGTCCAGTGGCGAGACGCAAGGGCTTGATGGCTCCACCGCCGGCTTGCTGAAGAGGCTTACCGCGGCATGAGCGAAGCGCGATCCACGATCGACACGGTGGTGTGGGACTTCGGGGCGGTGCTGTTCCGCTGGCGGCCGCGGGTGCTGCTGGCGGCCAGCCTGCCCAGCCGCGTGAAGGACGACATCAGCGCCGCGCACTGGCATGAGCAGTTCTTCCAGAGCTTCGGCGGCGACTGGGCCGAGTTCGACCGCGGCACGGTGGAAGTGCCCGAGCTGGCCCGCCGCATCGCCCGGCGCACCGGCCTGAGCGAGGCCGAGGCGCTGGCCGTGATCGACGCCGTGCCGCACGAGCTGCAGCCGCTGCCGGACACCGTGGCGCTGCTGCACGGCCTGCATGAGCGCGGCCTGAGGCAGTTCTACCTGTCCAACATGCCGGCGCCCTATGCGGACCACCTGGAGCGCGAGTACGCCTTCGTGCGCGACTTCCAGGATGGGCTGTTCAGTGGCCGGGTGCAGCTGATCAAGCCCGACGCCGCGATCTTCGCGCTGGCCGAATCCACCTTCGGGCTGGTGCCTGAGCGCACGGTGTTCATCGACGACCATCCGAAGAACGTCGAAGCCGCCCGTGCGCGTGGCTGGCAGGCCGTGCTGGCCACCAATGGCCCGGCCATCCGCCAGGGCCTGGTGGAGCTGGGCCTGGTGGCGTAGTCAGGCCGCGGCGCTGCGCGCCCGCGTGCGGGCCCGGCGCCACTGCCGCGGCGAGCTGAAGCCGGCCGCCTCGCTGGCCGCCTGCACGGCCAAGCCGCTGCGCAGCGCTTCCTGCGCGAGTGCGCTGCGCACCTGTTCCACGTAGGCCCGCGGCGAGGTGCCGACGAACTCGCGGAACAACCGGCCCAGGTGGCGCGGCGTCACATGCGCCACCCGGGCCATGGCCTCGGCCGACCAGGGCGCGCCGGGCTTGTCGCAGATGGCGTCCTGCACCCGGTGCAGCGCGGGATGCAGGTGGTTGCGGCCGCTGAGCAGCGGCGACAGCTCCGGGTCGTCCGCACCGCGGCGCAGGTACATCACCATGTTGCGTGCGATGGCGCTGGCCGTGGCCTCGCCGCATTCCCGCGCCACCAGGTGCAGCGCCAGGTCGATGCCGGCGGTGATGCCCGCGCTCGATGCCACCGGGCCCTGCTCCACGAAGACGCGGTTGCCCACCACGTCGGCCGCAGGCGCCAGGCTGCGCAATACATCCACCACCTCATGGTGCGTGGTGCAGCGCTGGCCGGGCCGCAGCAGGCCGGCATCGGCCGCCAGCAGCGCACCGGCGCAGATGGTCACGAGGCCGGCGCCGGCCTGTGCATCGCCACCGGTGGGCAGGGCGCTGCCCAGTGCAGGCGCGATCACCTGCGCCAGCCACTGCCGGGTGGTGAACCACTCGGGCGCCTGCAGCATCGGCCGCTCCGAAGGCTGGCCCATCAACACCACCCAGGTGGGGCCGGCCAACCGAGCCGGCAGCGGTTCCACTGCGGCCAGGGCCAGGCCCACCGAGCTGTCGGGCCGCCGCGCCGGGCCTACGAAGCGCAGGTGGAAGCGCGGCGGCTGGCCCAGCCGCTGCAGCCGCTGGTTGGCCATGCGCAGGGCCTCGGCCGGGCCTGCCAGGTCCAGCAGCAAGGTGCCGGGCAGCACCACGAACCAGACCTCGACCATGGCCTCAGGCCGCGCGTTCCAGCGCCTGGGTCACGCTGCACAGCGTGGCGAAGCGGCCGGCCAGCACGGTCTCGGTGCGCTCGCGGATGGCCGCCGCGCCGAGGGTTGCGCCGGCGGGCGTGGTCATGTCGAAGGTGAGGGTGGCCTCGCCGACGAAGTCCACCTCCCAGCCTTCATCGGAGGCATGGCGGGTGGTGGTCTCGCAGCACTGCTCGGTGCGGATGCCGGCCACGATCAGGCGGCGGATGCCCTGCTGGTGCAGCCACACGGGCAGGCCGGTGCCCACCAGCGCGCTGTGGCGGTGCTTGTGCACCGTCAGCGCGCCGTCGAACGGCGCCAGGCCATCCAGCGGGCGGATGTGGCCGCTGGCCAGGGCAAAGGGGTTGTCGGCGCTGTCGGGGCCGTCGGTGTGGAACACCCGCACCACCGGAATGCCGCGGGCCATCGCGCCTTGCAGCAGGGCGTTGGTGGCGGTCAAAAACGGCTGTGCGGCTGCTTCCTGCCAGTAGGGCCGGTGGCGGAAGGATTGCTGGACGTCGATCAGGAGCAGGGCGGTGTGCATGGCAGCGGTCTCGGGGGTGGAAGGTGCTGCCATCGTGCCGGCGCATCAGCCGGTGCGCAGTGTCGCCGATGGACCGGTTGCGGTCGTTTCCGGACATGGCAGCACCAGCGCACGGGCGATCGCCTCGGCATTCATCTGTGCCCAGCGTGCGTACTGCACCGGGCCCGGATGGAAGCGGTCCTGCGACATCTCCCGCGGGTCGGCCCAGTGAAGCGACAGGTAGCGCAGCCTGCCTTCCTTCTCGCAGAAGTACTGCAGCTCCTGGTCCAGCCGGCGGGCGCACTGGCCCAGGTACCAGCGCAGCGGCTGCGGTGCGGCGGGCAGCTGGTGCAGCGGCGGCACGCCCGAGACGATGCCGATGCGCGCACCGGTACGGCGCCGCACGTCGCGCAGCAGCTGCTTGTACTGGCGCACGAACAGGGCGGGCGGGGTCTGCGAGGTGACGTCGTTGACGCCCAGCGCCGAGACGATCACGTCGGCCGGCTGCAAGGGCACGGTGCGCAGGAATTGACGCGCCTGCACCGTGTCCAGGCCGGAGCGGGCGGCCAGCTGCCAATGCACGGTACAGCCGGTGCGCTGCGCCAGGGCCACGGCGATGGGCCCGGCCAGCGCCTCCTGCTGGTGCTCCACCCCGACGCCGGCCGCCGACGAATCGCCGATCACCAGCACCCGCACCTCGCGGTCGCCGGGCGTGCCGGCCACCACGCCGCTGCGCTCGCCTTCCGGCTCCGGCAGCCGCAGCGCGGTGCGCCGCAGTCGGCTGCCCTGCCACAGCAGGGCGGGTGCGAGGGTGGCCTTGTAGAGCAACAGCATGGCGCGAAGTATGGCGCGCCAGGGACTGGTGTCTACGGCCTGCGTGCGGCGGGCCCGTCGCCGGTGCCCGCCTCCAGCCGGTATCCCATGCCGCGCAGCGTGTGGATCAGCGGCTGGGCTTGGCCATCGTCGATCTTGCTGCGCAGCCGGCGGATGTACACGTCCACCACGTTGGTCAGCGGATCCTCGTGGGTACCCCAGACGTTGGCCAGGATGCGCTCGCGGCTGAACAGGCGCCCGGGCGCGGACATCAGCAGCTCCAGCAGCGCCAGCTCGCGGGCGGTGAGCTGCAGCGGCTGGCCGGCGCGGCTGGCGCGCATGGTGTCGCGGTCCAGCACCAGGTCGGCCACTACCAGCCGCGGGGCCGGTGGCGGCGCCTGCTCGCGCGCCCGGCGGGCCAGGGCATCGATGCGGGCGAGCAGTTCGTCGAACTCGAAGGGCTTGACCAGGTAGTCGTCGGCGCCCAGCCGCAGCCCGGCCACGCGGTCCTCCAGGCCGCCCAGCGCGGTGAGCATCAGGATGGGCAGCTGCACGCCGGAAGCCCGCAGCGCCTGGCAGACCTCCAGCCCGCTCATGCCGGGCAGCATCACGTCCAGCAGCACCAGGGTCCGCGTGCCTTCGGCCTCGTCCTGGCGCGCGGCGTCCTGCGCCAGGGCCACGGCCTCGGGGCCGCTGGTGGCCAGCCGTGTGCGGTGGCCTTCGGCGCGCAGGCCCCGCTCCAGGAAGCCCGAGATGCGGGCATCGTCCTCCACGATGAGGATGTTCATTCGTTGTCCTTGGGCAAGGCGGGCAGCCGCAGCAGCGCGGTGGTGCCCTGGCCGGGCTGCGACTGCAGCGTGATCTGCCCGCCATGCGCGCGGGCCAGCGCGGCGCCGATGCCCAGGCCCAGGCCGGTGCCGTCGGCCCGGTGGCGGCGTGCGGCTTCGCCGCGGAAGTTGCGCTCGAACACGCGATGCAGCTCCAGCGGCGCGATGCCGATGCCCTGGTCGGCCACCTGCAGCAGCCAGTGCGCGGGCTCCTCGTCGCCGGCGGCGGCAGGCTGCCATGCCAGCGTGGCCTGCACCACGCCGCCGGGGTGGGAGTACCGCACCGCGTTGTCCAGCAGCAGGGCCGCCAGCTGGCGCAGCCGCGCGGCATCGCCCGTCACCGGCGCCGGCTGCGGCGGCAGCGTGGCCTGGATGCGCACGTCGCGCTCATAGGCCAGCGCGCGGGCCTGGGTCAAGGCTTCGGCCAGCGGCTGGCGCAGGTCGGTGGGCTGGCGGTTCAGGGCCAGTGCATCGATGTCGCTGCGCGCCATGGTGAGCAGGTCATCGATCACCAGCGCCAGGTCGCGCGAGGTGGCCACGATGCGCTGCAGCGCGGCCTTGTAGTCGGCCAGCGGCTTGTCGGCGCCGCGCAGCGTCACTTCCGCCTCGCCGCGGATGGCGGTGGTGGGCGTGCGCAGCTCATGGCTGATGTCGGCGAACAGCCGGCGCCGGCGCGCATCCACCTGCTGCAGGGCTTCCAGCGCGCCCTGCAGCTCGCCGGTGCGCGCATGCACCAGCGCTTCGAGCTCGTGGCGGGCGCGGGCTTCGCGCTCGCGGTGCTGCTGCAGCTCGGCGGCCATGCTGTTCACGCTGGCGGCCACGGCCGCGAACTCGTCGGCGCCACGGATGCGGATGCGGTGCTGCAGATCGCCGCGCTGCAGTGCGGCCGCGCCTTCGCCCAGGCTTGCCAGCGGCTGCCGCAGCGCGCGGGTGAAGTGCGCGCCCAGCAGCAGCGCGGCCAGGGCCAGCGTGGCCGCGGCGCCCAGCCACAGGCCGCGCATCCAGCGCAGGCTGGCATCGGCGGCGGCGCGCTCGCGCACCACGGCGGCCGATTCGCGCTCGATGCTTTCGCGCAGCAGGCTGCGCAGGTCGCGGCCCCGCGAGATGTCGAACAGCTGCGACAGCGCGGCCCAGGCCGCACGCGCATCGGTGCCCGGCACCAGCGGCCGGGCGCTGTCCACCGCGGCCTGCAGGTCGTGCAGGCTGAGGCTCAGCACCTCCAGTGCATCCAGCCGCTGCAGGTGCTCGACGGGGTCGGCAGCATCGCCTTGGCCATCGAGTGCACGGGCGCGCTCGGCCAGGTGCTTCAGGCGCTCCAGGGTGTTGCGCATGTCGGCCTGCAGCCGGTCACGCTGGGCCGGGTCGGCGCCCGCATCGAGCTGCATCTGCGAGACCCAGGTTCGCAGCCGCTGCTTGCTGGCCGAGAGTTCGACGAAGCCGAGCTGGATGTCGCTGACCACGCGGCCGCGCTGCACCTGCCTGTCGGCCACGCCGAGCGCCCACAACGCAAGCACGCCTTCCAGCACCGCGGCGGCGGCCAGCAGGGCGAGGGCGATGGTCAGGCGCTGGCGGAACGGCATAGGCGCCGGATTCTCGGGCGCCACCGGCATGCGCTGCATGAACGCCAGATGAACGCGGCGCACTGTCATCTGCGGTTCATGAACGGTTCAGGCGCTGCTCATCGGGGCTTCATGCCAGGTTCAGTGCAGGCGGCTGCAATGAGGGCATCCCAACCCACCAGGAGCCGACATGCAACCTGCACCGAACCTGATCACCACGCCTTGGCGCGCCGCGGCCGCGGCTGCCCTGGCCCTGGCGGCCGCCCTGCCGGCAGCGGCCAAGGTGCCGGTGGTCAACACCACCATCAACGAGGCCGAGGTGCTGGCCGCCCAGCAGGCCTGGGGCGAGGCGCTGGTGGCCATCGGCAAGGCGCATGAGACGCAGGGGCCGGCCGCGGCGCGCGCACTGGCCGGCCAGGTGATCGACAGCGCCTACGGCTACCAGTTCGGGCCGGTGCTGTTCAAGCCCACACTGACGGTGGCGCCGCAGACCTTCCGCATCACCCGCGAAGGCGCGCTGGCGTACTTCGTGGGCGGCGACGCGGCCTATCCGCAGGACACCGGCTTCGCGCTGAAGGGCTGGCGACAGGTGGAGGTGCGCAACGCGGCCATGTTCATCGCGGCCGACACGGCGACCACCATGGGCCACGTCACCTTCACCGACCGCGACGGCAAGCGCACCACGGTGGACAAGACCTGGAAGTTCCTCAAGGACGACAGCGGCAAGCTGCGCATCGTGGTGCACCACTCGTCGCTTCCCTACGTCGGGCCCTGAGGCTGTGGGTCGAGGCTGACGAATACGCCGGCCTCGTGCTGGCCGGCTGCCGCGGCCATCGACATGAAATGCTTGAGCGCCCGCAGCGAGGCATCGTCCTGTGGCGCGCTGGCCATGTCGGCATCCACCCGCGGTGCATGCCGGTCGTCCAGGTAGCCCAGCGCACCGGCCAGCAGCCGGGCCTGCGTGGGCAGCAGGCTGCCCGCATGCAGCGCCAACTGCAGCAACTGGCTGGAGGTGACGACGGTGCGGCCGCTGAAGCGCCCACCCCAGCGCCGGCGCAGCGGCCGCCGCAGCTCGTAGTGGCGGTGCAGCGGGCGCAGCCTGTCCACTTCGCGGCCATCGGCCTGCGGCGCCTGCAGGCCGGCCAGCAGGCCACGGGCGGCCGGCGCGTCCAGGTCGTCGGGCAAGCGCTGCAGCAGCCAGTGCTCGGCCGCGGCGGTGATGGGGTGGCGGATGACGCCGGCGCATCCCAGGTCGCGCAGGCCCAGGTGAAAGGGGCAGTGCCGGCAGGCCTGCGACAGCTCGGCCAGCGTGCCGTCGCGTGGTGGCGCGGGGGCGTGCTGGGCGGCGATGCGCAACTCCATCAGCCGGCCATCGCCCAGCCGCTGACGTGCCGCGCAGGGCAGGGATGCACAGAAATGGACGGCCATGGCGCCTCCAACGGTGGCAACTGCCGGGGGCATCGGAACCACTATCGTCAACACCGAGGCCGCCCTGTTCGCCTGGACGGTGGCGTGGATCTCTTGTACCCAGTGCGGGCCAGGGCCGGTTTGCGTTGGATCAAGCCGCGCCGGCCGGCGTGTGGATGTGGGCGAACAGCAGCATGTCGTGGAAGCGCCCGCCCCAGCGCGCACCGTCGCGCAGGCGGCCTTCCTGCTCGAAGCCCAGCCGCCGCAGCAGGGTGATGGAGGGCTGGTTGTCGGGATGCACGATGGCTTCGATGCGGTGCAGCTGCCGGTGCTCGTGGCCCCAGCCGATGGCGGCCTGCAGGGCTTCGTGCATCAGGCCGGCGCCCTGATGGCGGGGCAGCAGCTCATAGCCGATGGTGCACTGACGCCAGCCGGCGTTCCAGCCGAACAGGCCGCAGGTGCCGATGAGCCGGTCGTCCTCCCGCAGGCACAGGCCCCAGCGCGTCCCGGGATGCCGCAACGTGCAGTAGCCGGTCAGTGGCGTGGCTCATCATCAGCCCATCGGCGTGTAAAGCTCCACCGACATGCCGTCCGGGCAGCGCAGGTAGGAAACGGTCTGGCCCCACGGCTTGCGCTGTGGCGCGGCCAGCTCGGTGGCGCCTGCCGTCAGGGCGACTGCATGCGCGACGGGCACGTCGTCGGTGGCCAGGGCGATCTCGAAGCCCAGCGGTTGCGGGGAACTGTGGGCCGCGACATGGCCCCCTGGGAAGTTCGCGTGCCCCAATGCGTGATCGGCGAACGCCAGCGTGGTGCTGCCGGTGTCGAGCTCGCCGTAGGTGCCTGACTCGTGCAGGAAGCGGCGGCGCAGTCCGAAGGCTCGCTCGAAGAAGTGCAGCGAGGCCGCGACGTCAGGAACGTAGAGGATGGTGTAAGCGAGTCTCATGCGGGTTGGGCTCCAGGCCGATGGCCACCAGCAGCCCCAGGTGCTGAAACAGCAGGCCCAGGCACAGGCCCGCGAAGAGCGTGTGCGCCATGTACAGCCCGCGCACGAGGCGTGTCGACGCCAGCAGTGCGGTGCGGGCATGGGCCAGCAGGTCGGCCGGGTGCCGCCAGGCCATGACGGCCAGCGCGGCGATGCAGAAGAGGGCGCAGGTGGTGGCCTGCCGTGCCAGTCCCACCTTCGGCCGGACAGCGCCGCTCACGCCGCCGCCTTGCACACCGCCTCGATGGCATGGCCGGCCGGGTCGATGACGAAGGCGGCGTAGTAATGCTCGCCGTAGTCGGGGCGCAGGCCCGGCGGGCCGTTGTCACGGCCGCCGTGGGCCAGCGCGGCGGCGTGGAAGGCCTGCACCGCGGCGCGTGTGGTGGCGCTGAAAGCCAGGTGGAAGCCCGGGCCCGGCGCGCTGGCACCGGGCCGCAGCTTCAGGCACAGCAGGTCTTCGCCGTCATGGAAGCCGTAGCCAATGGCCTCGTCGTCCTCGAACACCCGGCGCAGGCCCAGCGCGCCCAGGGCGGCGTCGTAGAAGTGGCCGGCCTGGGCCAGGTCGGCCACGCCGAAGGAGAGGTGGTGGAGCGGATGCATGGCCGCAGTGTGCCGGCCGCGCGGCCGGCGCTGACCGGCCGGTGCATCTTCACCGGGCGCCGTGTCAACCGGGCAGCGGCGGCTCGCTGCTGCCGTGCGCGTGATGCGGCAGCTGCGCATCCGACGGCGCCCAGGCGACGCGGTCCGCATGGAAGATCTCGCGCGTGGGCGGGCAGCGGTCGGGTTCATCCAGCGTGCCGGTGGTCAGCTCGATTTCACCGGCCGAGTCGGCGTGCTGGTAGCTCAGCGGGCTGCCGCAACGGGCGCAGAAGCCGCGTGTGACGCCGGGCGAGGAGTTGAACAAGGCAGGTGCACCCTGCAGCCACCGGAAGTGCTGGCGCGCCACCACCACCCAGCCCACGGGCGTGGCGCCGCTGGCCAGCCGGCAGCTGCGGCAGAAGCAGTTGCTGCTGGACAGCGGCAGGCCGTCGAAGCGGTAGCGCACGGCGCCGCACAGGCAGCCGCCTTCGAAGGTCGGGGTGGTTTGGGCAGCGGTCATCACGGGCCTTTCAGGCAGCGGGCGCAAAGCGCCACACCCCATCATCATCACGCCGCCGCTGCAGCTGACCGCCATGCCACAGCATGTGCAGGTGGGCGAGGGATTCGGCCATCGCGAAGGTGGTCTGGTGCGCGTCCAGCTCGCGGCGGAACAGCACCGGCAGCATGTCGGCGGCGCTGCCGGGGCGCTGGGCCAGGGCGGCCATCACGTCGGCCAGGCGGTCGTCGTGGTGGCGGCGCAGCTGGCTCACGCGGGTGTGCAGGCCCTTGAAGGGCCGGCCGTGGGAGGGCAGCACCAGCGTGTCCTCGGGCAGCTCGGCGGCGGTGCGGGCGATGGAGGCCAGGTACATCGGCAGCGGATTGCCTTCGGGTTCATTGCCATGCACGCCCACGTTGGTGCTGATGCGCGGCAGCACCATGTCGCCGGCGATCAGCACGCCGGCCTGCGCATCGTGCAGCGAGATGTGCTCGGGCGCATGCCCATGGCCCGCGATGCAGCGCCAGCGCGCATCGGCCACCTGCACGACCATGCCGTCCAGCAGGCGCCGGTAACTGGTCGGCAGCGCCGGCACCAGCTGCGCGAAGTGGTCGCTGCGGTGGCGGATGAGCTCCAGCGTCTGCGCATCCGCCAGCCCGTGTGCAGCCAGGAAGTCGGCGTTCTCGTCGCCGCCATGGCCGGTGCCGCTGCGCGCCAGCTGGGCCACGCCGAAGTCGGTGGCGCTGATCCACATGCGGCACTGCCAGCGCTCGGTCAGCCAGTGCGCCAGGCCGATGTGGTCGGGATGCATGTGGGTGACGATCACCCGCAGCACCGGCAGGCCCTGCAGCGCGGTGTCGAACACCTGTTGCCAGGCGGCGCGGGTCTCGGTGCTGTCGATGCCGCAATCGACGATGGTCCAGCCCTCGCGCCCGTCCTGCCGGTCGCGCAGCAGCCACAGGTTGATGTGGTCCAACGCGAAGGGCAGCGGCATGCGCAGCCAGTGGATGCCTGGCGCCACCTCCAGCGTGCTGCCGGGTTCGGGCAGGCTGTCGCCCAGGGGATAGACAAGCTGCAGTTCGTCGGGGTTGGCCATGGCTTGGTGCGCGGCCCGGGCCGCATTACATTTACGTTTACGTCAACGTCAGTGTAGACATGCCCGCCGCCCCCCGCCCCGCCCCGGAAGGCAAGACCTTCAGCATCACCGAGCTTTCGCAGGAGTTCGATGTCACCCCGCGTGCCATCCGCTTCTACGAGGACATGGGCCTGCTGGAGCCGGAGCGCCGCGGCATGAACCGCATCTACAGCCACCGGGACCGCACGCGGCTCAAGCTCACGCTGCGCGGCAAGCGGCTGGGCCTGAGCCTGACGGAGGTCAAGCAGCTGGTGGACATGTACGAGTCGCCGTCCGACACCACCCAGCAGCTGGAAGCCTTCCTGGCCATGCTGCACTCGCACCGGCAGCAGCTGGAGCGGCAGCTCGACGACCTGCAGCTGACGCTGGCCGAGATCGGCCAGCATGAGGCGCGCTGCCGGCGCATGCTCACCGAGGCACGCCGTTGCGAGCCCGGCGCCAAGCGGCCCGCCGCGCGCAAGCCGGCGGCGGCCAAGCGCCCCGCGTCCAGCCGGCCCGCCCGCAAGATCAAGGAGACGACATGACCCCCCGATCACCGCTGCCCACGCTGGTGGGCCAGCGCTGCACGCTGCGCGAGCTGGTGCCGGCCGATGCGCCCAGCCTGCAGCGCAATGCCGACGACGTGGAGGTGTGGCGCAACCTGTTCGAAGGTTTCCCGCATCCATACACCATGGCCGATGCCATCGCCTGGTGCGACGGCGGCGCGCATGACTCCGCCTACGGCCATGTGTGGGGCATCGACGTGCGCGGCGAAGTGATCGGCTGCGTGAACGTGGCGCCCCAGCAGGGCCCGTTGCGCTGCAATGCCGAGGTGGGCTACTGGATCGGCCAGCCGCACTGGCGCCACGGCATCGCCACCGAGGCGCTGGGCCTGGTCACCGCCTGGGTGTGGCAGGAACTGCCCGACATCACCCGCCTGTTCGCGCCCATCTTCGCGTGGAACACCGGCTCGCAGGCCGTGGCCGGCAAGTGCGGCTACGTGAAGGAGGCCGACATGCCGCGCAGCGCCATCAAGGACGGCCGCGTGATCGACCGGGTGCAGTTCGCCATCTACCGGCCTTGACGCCACCCTCCCGTTCCACAACTTCAGTCATCAACATGAGTTCGCATTCCCTTGACGACCTGCTCGGCAAGAACCGCAAATGGGCGGCCGACGTGGAGCAGCGCCAGCCCGGCTTCTTCAGCAGCCTGCTCAAGCAGCAGGAACCGCAGTACCTGTGGATCGGCTGCGCCGACAGCCGCGTGCCGGCCAACGAGCTGGTGGGCCTGGCGCCCGGCGAGCTGTTCGTGCACCGCAACGTGGCCAACGTGGTGGCGCACTCCGACCTGAACTGCCTGTCGGTGGTGCAGTTCGCGGTGGACCAGCTCAAGGTGCAGCACATCATGATCGTCGGCCACTCCAACTGCGGCGGCGTGCGCGCCGCGCTGTACAACAAGCGCGTGGGCCTGGTGGACAACTGGCTGCGCCATGTGCAGGACGTGCGCAGCCGCCACCAGGCCTGGCTCGACACCGTGCCCGAGGCCCGCAAGGTGGACGCGCTGTGCGAGCTGAACGTGCTGGAGCAGGCCCGCAACGTGTGCGAGACCACCGTGGTGCAGGACGCCTGGCAGCGCGGCCAGACGGTGGTGATCCACGGCTGGTTCTACGGCCTGCACAACGGCCTGCTGCAAGACCTTCGCATCACCGTCGGTAGTTCGGACGACGTGAACGGCGCCTATGAAGCCAGCCTCGCGGCCCTTCAGCAGCGCTACGCCCTCACCCCCTGACAGCGCGACCGCGCAGCCTACCGAACATGTTCCCGCACCAGCTCACCGACGGCCGTGCCTTCCACATCGCCCAGGCCCTGCGCGATGGCTTCAACCGCCACTACACCCTGTTCCGCCAGACCAGCGCGGAAGCCAAGCAGCGCTTCGAGCGGGCCGACTGGCAGGGCCAGCAGCGGGCCCAGCGGGAGCGCATCGAGTTCTACGACCTGCGGGTGGACGAGGCGGTGGAGCGGCTGCAGACCGAGTTCGATGCCAACAGCCTGCCGATGGACGTGTGGCAGCAGGTCAAGCTGCACTTCATCGGCCTGCTGACCGACCATCACCAGCCCGAGCTGGCCGAGACCTTCTTCAACTCGGTCACCACCCGGGTGCTGCACCACAGCTACTTCCTCAACGACTTCATCTTCGTGCGCCCGGCGCTCAGCACCGAGTACATCGAGAACGACGAGCCCGCCGCCACGCCCACCTACCGCGCCTACTACCCCACGCGGGAGACGCTGCACGAGACCATGGTGCGCGTGGTGCACAACTTCCAGCTGCAACGGCCCTTCGTCGACCTGGAACGCGACATCACCCGCGTGCTGGAGGTGCTGGAGCCCGAGATGGGCATGTCCCGCCTGCGGGCCAACTTCCAGATCCAGGTGCTGGCCTCGCTCTTCTATCGCAACAAGGGCGCCTACCTGGTGGGCAAGGTGATCAACGGCTTCCGCGAGCTGGGCTTCGCGCTGCCCATCCTGCATGACGACGACGGCGGGCTCATCATCGACACCGCGCTGCACGGCGAGGACGACCTGCAGATGCTGTTCAGCTTCGCACGGGCCTACTTCATGGTGGACATGGAGATCCCCAGCGCCTACGTGCAGTTCCTGCGCTCGCTGATGCCGCGCAAGCCGCGCGCCGAGATCTACAGCGCCCTGGGCCTGCAGAAGCACGGCAAGAACCTGTTCTACCGCGACTTCCTCTACCACCAGCGCCACAGCAGCGACCGCTTCCGCATCGCGCCCGGCATCAAGGGCATGGTGATGCTGGTGTTCGACCTGCCCTCGTTCCCTTACGTGTTCAAGTGCATCAAGGACTTCTACCCGCCGCAGAAGGAAACCACGCGCGAGCAGATCCAGGGCAAGTACCAGCTGGTGAAGACCCACGACCGCGTGGGCCGCATGGCCGACACGCTGGAGTACAGCAACGTGGCCTTTCCGCGTGCGCGGTTCGAGGATGAGCTGATCGCCGAGCTGAAGCACTTCTGTCCCAGCCTGATCGAGGAGGACGGCGACTGGCTCGTCATCCGCCACGTCTACATCGAGCGGCGCATGATCCCGCTGAACATCTTCCTGCAGGAAGCCACGCCCGAGCAGATCGAGCATGCGGTGCTGGAGTACGGCAATGCCATCAAGGACCTGGTGGCGGCCAACATCTTCCCGGGCGACATGCTGTGGAAGAACTTCGGTGTCACGCGGCACGGCAAGGTGGTGTTCTACGACTACGACGAGATCGAGTACCTGACCGACTGCAACTTCCGCCGCGTGCCCGCGCCGCGCAACGAGGAGGACGAGATGTCCGGCGAGGTCTGGTACTCGGTGGGTCCGCGCGACGTGTTCCCCGAGACCTTCGAACCCTTCCTGCTGGGCAACCCGGCGGTGCGCAAGGTGTTCATGGCCCACCATGCCGAGCTGCTGGACGCTTCGTTCTGGCAAGCCCACAAGGAGCGCATTGCCGCCGGGCATGTGCACGATGTCTTCCCCTACGAGCCCGAGCGCCGCTTCCATCTCCGTCATGCTGTTTGAAAGGACGAACCCATGAGCAACGATTCCATCGTCATCGTCTCCGCCGCCCGCACGCCCATCGGCGGCCTGCTGGGCGACTTCGCCGCGCTGCCCGCCTGGGAGCTGGGCGCAGTGGCCATCCGAGCCGCGGTGGAGCGTGCCGGCGTGCCGGGTGACGCCATCAACGAGGTGCTGTTCGGCAACTGCCTGATGGCGGGCCAGGGCCAGGCACCGGCCCGCCAGGCGGCGCGCAAGGCCGGCCTGCCCGATTCGGCCGGCGCCGTCACGCTGAGCAAGATGTGCGGCTCGGGCATGCGGGCCATGATGTTCGGCCACGACATGCTGGCCGCGGGCAGTGCCGACGTGGTGGTGGCCGGCGGCATGGAGAGCATGACCAATGCGCCGCACCTGATGGTCGCGCGCAAGGGCATCAAGTACGGCGCCTCGGCCGTGTACGACCACATGGCGCTGGACGGCCTGGAAGACGCCTACGAGCGCGGCAAGGCGATGGGCGTGTTCGCCGAGTCCTGCGCGGCCAAGTACCAGTTCAGCCGCGAGGCGATGGACGCCTTTGCCATCGCCTCCACCCAGCGCGCCAAGCAGGCCAACGAAGACGGCAGCTTCGACTGGGAGATGGCCGCGGTGACGCTGCCGGGCAAGGCAGGCGACGTGCAGGTCACGCGCGACGAGCAGCCCTTCAAGGCCAAGCTGGACAAGATCCCCGGCCTGAAGCCGGCCTTCAAGAAGGACGGCACCATCACCGCCGCCACCTCGTCCAGCATCAGCGACGGCGCCGCCGCGCTGGTGCTGATGCGCGAGAGCGATGCGGCCCGCCACGGCGCCCAGCCCATCGCCCGCATCGTCGCGCACAGCGTGCATGCGCAGGCACCCGAGTGGTTTGCCACCGCGCCCGCCGGTGCCATCGACAAGGTGCTGAAGAAGGCGGGCTGGCAGCCCGGCCAGGTCGACCTGTGGGAGGTGAACGAGGCCTTTGCCGCGGTGACCATGGCCGCGATGGCCGAGTTCAAGCTGCCGCATGAGATCGTCAACGTGCATGGCGGCGCGGTGGCGCTGGGCCATCCCATCGGCGCCTCGGGCGCGCGCATCGTCGTCACACTGCTGGGCGCGATGAAGAAGCGCGGTGCCCGGCGCGGCGTGGCCTCGCTGTGCATCGGCGGCGGCGAGGCCACCGCCATGGCCATCGAGATGCTGTGAAGGAGCAGCGCATGAAGGTGCTGGTGATCGGTGCTTCGCGCGGCCTGGGCCGCGAGCTGGTGCGGCAGTTCATCGCCGATGGCGCGCAGGTGACGGCCACCGCGCGCAGCGACGACGGCGTGGCCGCGCTCAAGGCCATGGGTGCAGAGGCCTTTGCGCTGGATGTGAACGATGCGGCCAGTGCCTCTGGCATCGCCTGGCGCTGCGACAACGCAGGCTTCGACCAGGTCTGGCTGGTGGCCGGTGTGTACGGCCCGCAGACGCAGGGCCTGCAGACGCCCACCGTCGAAGACTTCGACGCGGTGATGCATACCAACGTACTGGGCGCGATGCGCGTGCTGCCGCAGCTGGCCGATGCGCTGGCACCGGGCGCCCGGGTGGCGGTGCTGTCGTCGCGCATGGGCTCCATCGGCCTGCGCACGGCCAGCGCGGGCTGGCTGTACCGCGCCTCCAAGGCGGCGCTCAATTCGGTGCTGAAGGACGTGTCGCTGGCCTGGGCCGGCCGTGCCACCTGCGTGGCGCTGCACCCGGGCTGGGTGCAGACCGACATGGGCGGCGCACAGGCCGACCTCACGCCGGAGAAGAGCGCTGCCGACCTGCGCCGCACCGTCGGCGCGCTCACGCCGAGCGACAACGGCGGCTTCTTCAACCACGACGGCACGCCGCTGTCCTGGTAAGGCCGGACAAGGAACGAGAGGAGACGACCGCCATGCATCTGTCCGAAGACCACCGCGCGATCCAGGATGCCGTGCGCAGCTATGTGCAGGACCGCATCGCCCCGCAGGCCGCGCAGTGGGACAAGGCCCATCACTTCCCGGCGGCCGAACTGCGCGGCCTGGCCGAGCTGGGCTGCTATGGCGTGGCCGTGCCCACCGAGTACGGCGGCGCGGGGCTGGACTACCTGTCGCTGGCACTGATCCTGGAAGAGATCGCGGCTGGCGACGGCGGCACCTCCACCGTGGTCAGCGTCAACAACTGCCCGGTGTGTTCGATCCTGATGGCCTGGGGCACTGAGGCGCAGAAGCAGCAATGGCTTGCGCCGCTGGCCAGCGGCCAGATGCTGGGCGCCTTCTGCCTGACCGAGCCGCACGTGGGCTCGCAGGCCGATGGCCTGAAGACCACCGCGGTGCGCGATGGCGACGGCTATGTGATCAACGGCGTCAAGCAGTTCATCACCAGCGGGCAGAACGGCGACGTCGCCATCGTGATGGCGGTGACCGACAAGGCCGCAGGCAAGAAGGGCATCAGCGCCTTCATCGTGCCCACCAGGACGCCCGGCTACACCGTGGCGCGGCTGGAAGACAAGATGGGCCAGCACAGCAGCGACACCGCGCAGATCCTCTTCGAGAACTGCCGCGTGCCCGAAGCCAACCGCATCGGCGACGAAGGCCAGGGCCTGAAGATCGCGCTGTCAGGCCTGGAAGGCGGGCGCATCGGCATCGCCTCGCAAAGCGTGGGCATGGCGCGCGCGGCCTTCGAGGCGGCGCTGGCCTACAGCAAGGACCGCGTGGCCTTCGGCCAACCGATCTTCGAGCACCAGGCGGTGCAGTTCCGCCTGGCCGACATGGCCACGCAGATCGAGGCGGCGCGCCAGCTCATCTGGCATGCGGCCAGCCTGAAGGACGCCGGCCAGCCCTGCCTGAAGGAAGCCGCGATGGCCAAGCTCTTCGCCAGCGAAATGGCCGAGCGCGTGTGCAGCGCCGCCATCCAGACCCTGGGCGGCTACGGCTACGTGAGCGACTTTCCGCTGGAGCGCATCTACCGCGACGTGCGGGTGACGCAGATCTACGAGGGAACGTCGGACGTTCAGAAGATCCTGATCGGGCGGGCGTTGGCCACCTCCGCCGGCTGAAGCGGCGGCCGGCAGGGATTCCGCCGAGGCGCCCGCCCGGCGGTGCGTGATACGGTCAATCCACCATGAACGCCGCCGCGCCCATCGCCTTCTACTTCGACTTCTCGTCGCCGTATTCGTACATCGCCTCCGAGTGGATCGAAGCGTTGGCCGCGCGGCATGGGCGGGCAGTGAAGTGGCATGCCATCCTGCTGGGCGCCACCTTCCAGCACACCGGTCTCAAGCCGCCGGTCGACTATCCGCTCAAGCGCGAATACGCCCTGCGCGACTTCGCCCGCTCGGCGCGGGCTGAAGGCATCCCTTACACGCAGCCCGAGCAGTTCCCCATCCCCACGCAGAACGCGGCGCGCATCTTCTACTGGCTGCAGTCGCAAGACCCGGCGCGCGCCGCGGCCTGGGCGCATGCCGGGTTGCGTGGGTACTTCACCCGCGGCGTACGGCTGGACGATCCGGCCGCGCTCAAGTCGCTGGCCGAGGCTTCGGACATCGACCCGCAAGCCGCTGAAGCCGCCTGGGGCGACACGCAGTGGAAGCTGCGCCTGAAGCAGGCGAACGACGATGCCATCGCCGCCGGCGTGTTCGGCACGCCCTGGTTCGTGGTGGACGGCGAGCCCTTCTGGGGCAACGACCGCAAGTCGCAGATCGAGCGCTGGCTGTCCGGCAATCCGTTCTAGCCCGTTCCAGCGTTCAACGAGGTGCCCGCATGGACCTGCCCCGCCACCTGTCCATACAAGCTCACGCCAACCGGCTGGCCAACCACAGGCTGCACCAGGCCATGGGCGTGCTCGGCCGCGACGAGTTCCATGCGCCGCGCACCAGCTTCTTTCCCAGCCTGGCGGCCACGCTGAACCACCTGCTGGCCGTGGACCTGTACTACATCGGCGCGCTGTACGGCGAGCCGGGTGGCGCCCAGGCCTTCGAGCAATTCAAGCCTGCCGACACGGTGCTGGAACTGGCGGAAAGGCAGGCCGCGAGCGACCAGCGCCTCATCGACTACTGCCTGCGCCTGACGCCGGCCGGCTGCGATGCCGAGGTGGCGATGGACCGCGGCGACCATGTGCAGCGTGATGCCGCCGGCCATGTGCTGTCCCACCTCTTCATGCACCAGACGCACCACCGCGGCCAGGCGCATGCCATGTTGAGCGGCACCGCCATCAAGCCGCCGCAGCTCGACGAGTTCCTGATGCCCAGCGATGCGCACTACCGCGTGACGGACATGCAGCTGCTGGGCTGGCGCGAGGAAGACGTCTACCGCCAGGCGGCTGTCACCACCGGTTCGTAGGCCTGCTTCATCCGCTGGAACGACGACCAGAACGGCCGCGGCGTGCGGCCGGCCAGGCGGTCCACCAGCACGCCGATGTGCGTGTGCCAGCCACCCGACACGCTGAGCATCGAGTTGCGCGACGCCAGCCGGCTGTGGGTGATGGTGAGCCGGACGCGGTCGCCCTCGGCCGGCGCCAGCTCGAACACCACCTGCGATGGCGGTGCCCCGGCAGGCTCGGGCCAGCTCAGCACCAGGCGCTGCGGCGGATGCCATTCCAGCACCGTGCCGCCGTGCTCCCCGATGTCGCCATCGCTGCACAGCTCGGCGGGCGCGGGTGCGGGCTCCACCGTGGGCGAGAGGTCTTCGTGCTTGAAGTGCAGCGTGTAGCGGCCGCCAACGCGCGGCTCCATCGGGCCGCCGGCAAGCCACAGCGCCCGCTGGTCGGATTCGACGAGGTAGGACCACAGGCGTTCCGGCGTGCCGGGCAGCAGCCGTTCGATGCGCACGGTGGCCGGTGCGGTCACCTGGCCCATCGGCTCCGCGTCGGCATGCGGGTCCTGCAGGGGGCTGGGGGAGGTGGAAGGGTTCATCGGGCTTTTCCTTTTGCGGGTCGGCGCGCCTTCTTGGCTGGCGCAGGGGCGGGTCTGGCGGCCGCGGCTGCAGCGGCGTCTTCGGCCTGCAGCGCGGCTTCCAGGGCATCGAGCCTGCGGGACCAGAAGGCCTGCTGCTCGTGGATCCACGCGCTGGCCTGGGCCAGCGGCGCGGGGTCGAAGGACAGGATGTGCTCGCGCCCCACCACCCTGCGGCGCACCAGTTGCGCGCGCTCCAGGATGCGGATGTGCTTGGACACCGAGTTCAGAGAGATGTCGAAGGGCGCTGCCAGCTCGGTCACCCGTGCCTCGCCCAGCGCCAACCTGCGAAGGATGGCGCGACGCGTGGCGTCGGCCAGCGCGGTCATGGTGTCGTCGAGCATGTCCAAATCATTCACCTTTGTGGGTGAATATAGAGCCTGCCGCACAGCTGTCAAGGCCGCTAAGCTGGGCACATGACATCGCCAGCCCACACCCCATGCTTCTTCGCGGCCCGTGCCGTGTTCCTCGGCCTGGCCATGGCGGCCGCGGCCGCCGTGCAGGCCGAGCCCATCGGCGAGGTGGACACGGTCTTCAAGTTCATCGGGCCCGACCACAAGATCGTGGTCGATGCCTACGACGACCCCGGCGTGGCCGGCGTCACCTGCTACGTGTCGCGCGCCAAGACGGGCGGCGTGAAGGGTGCGCTGGGCCTGGCCGAGGACAAGGCCGAAGCCTCCATCGCCTGCCGCCAGACCGGCCCCATCAGCTTCCCCAAGCCGCTGCCGATGCAGCAGGAGATGTTCAGCGAGCGCATCTCGCTGATCTTCAAGCGGCTGCGTGTGGTGCGCATGGTGGACAAGTCGCGCAACACGCTGGTGTACCTGACCTACTCCGACCGCGTGATCGAAGGCTCGCCCCAGAACAGCCTGACGGCCGTGCCGGTGGACCGCGGCACGGTGATTCCGGTGAAGTGAGGCGATGGGCGCCACGGCCGACGCTGACCAACGCTGCGCCCTCGTCCGCACGCTGTGGACCTGCGTCCAGGCGCGTGACTGGGCTGGCATGCGGGCGCTGTATGCCCACGACGCGGTGACGCACTGGCCGTGCAGCGGCGAGTGGTTCCTCAGCGCCGATGCCATCGTGAAAGCCAACGCGGTCTACCCCGAGGGCTGGACCGTCACGCTGCAGTCGGTGGATGCGCTGGCCGATGGCGGCGTGCATGCGGTGGTGCGCGTGGACCATCCGCCGGGCGTCTTCTTCGCCAATGCCCGCTATCGTTTCACCGACGATGCGCCGCCCGCCACGGGCCCGCGGATTGCCGGCGTGGTGGAGCACTGGGCCACGGCCGAGCCGCCGCCGACATGGCGCACGGCCGAAGCCCTGGGCGGCGCCTACCGCCGCGACACCGTCTGAACCCGACCTCCGCATGAACCTCGACACCACCCAGCTCGTCGCACTGGCCGCCGCCCTCGGCTGGGCCAGCGGCCTGCGGCTGTATGCGGTGGTGTTCCTCACCGGGCTGTCGGGCTGGCTGGGCTGGGTGCAGCTGCCCAGCGGGCTGCAGGTGCTGCAGAGCCCGGTGCTGCTGTCGGTCAGCGGCGCGCTGGTGGCCGTGGAGTTCCTGGCGGACAAGATCCCCTGGGTGGATTCGGCCTGGGACGTGCTCAACACCGCCATCCGCATCCCGGCCGGCGCCGCGCTGGCCTACGGCGTGTTCGGCGGCGACGAGACCACCTGGGGCGCGGTCGCCGCGCTGCTGGGCGGCGGGCTGGCAGCCACCGCGCATGCCGCCAAGTCGGCCACGCGGGCGGCGGTCAACACCTCGCCCGAGCCGTTCAGCAACATCGGCCTGTCGTTGCTGGGCGATGCCTTCGTGCCCGGCATGCTGTGGCTGTCGGTCAACCAGCCGCTGTGGTTCTTTGCCGGGCTGGCGGTGGCGCTGGTGGTGATGGTCGCGGTCATCGTGCTGCTGTCGCGCTTTCTGCGCGGGCTGGTGCAGCGGCTGCGCGGGCATTGGCGGGCCGCGGCCGCCTGAGGGCCCGCTGCAGCGGCCGGCCGCGGTTGGTGGTGCAATCACCACATGAGCACCGCCGACAGCCCCACCTCCACCACCCCTGAAATAGCCACCGCCTCTGAAGGCTTCGCCCGCGTCACCGCGCTGCTGGCCGAGCTGGGCCATCCGCATGTGCCGCGTTGGCTGGGCGTGCCGGCGCGCACCTCGCAGGAGGCGGCCGATGCGCTGGGCATCTTGGTGGGGCAGGTGGCCAAGAGCGTGATCTTCAAGCGCAAGGCCGACGATGCGGCCGTGCTGGTGGTGGCCTCCGGCGACCGGCGGGTGGACGAGAAGAAGGTGGCCGCGCTGGTCGGGCCGATCGGCCGCGCCGATGCCGCCTTCGTGAAGTTGCGCACCGGCTTTTCCATCGGCGGGGTGTCGCCGGTGGGCCATGCCGAGAAGCTGGTGACGCTGATCGACGACCAGCTGTTCCGCTTCACCGAGGTGTGGGCCGCCGCCGGCCACCCGAACGGCGTGTTCATGCTCAGCCCGCAGCAGCTGGAAGCGTTGACCGGCGCGCCGGTGGCCGACGTGGTGCAGGCATGACGCGCACGCCCGGTCCGGCCGCGGCGGTGGCCTCGCCCTGCATCAACGTGTGCCAGATGCATGCCTCGACCGGCTGGTGCATCGGCTGCGGCCGCACGCTGGACGAGATCGCCGCCTGGAGCCGGCTGGACGACGGCGGCAAGCGCGCGGTGTGGACGCTGTTGCCGCCGCGCATGACCCGCCTGCGGCAGCTGAAGGTGCAAGAACGGAAGGCTCGGCCATGAAGCAGATCCGGTTCTGGTTCGACGTGATCTCGCCCTACGCCTGGCTGGCCTTCGACCGGCTGCCGCAGGTGCTGGAGGGCCATTCGCATGCAGTGGAGTACCGGCCCCTGCTGCTGGGCGCGGTGCTGCAGCACTGGGGCCAGCGCGGGCCGGCCGAGATCGCGCCCAAGCGCGACTGGACCTACCGGCAGATCGCCTGGCTGGCGCGCCAGCAGGGCACGCCGCTGGCCCCGCCAGCGCAGCATCCGTTCAATCCGCTGGCGCTGCAGCGGCTGGCCCTGGCCTGCTGCCCGGCGGGCGGTGCGCCCAACCGGCGCGTGGTGGAGGCGCTGTTCCGCCATGTGTGGTGCAGCGGAGGTGCCGATGCCAACGAGCCGCAGCGCCTGGCAGCGCTGGCGGCCGAGCTGCAGCCGCCGCGCTACCCGGCATCGGCCGAGGTGAAGGACGAGCTGAAGTTGTCCACGCAGGCCGCCATCGCGCGCGGCGTGTTCGGCGTGCCGGCCTTCGAGCTGGAAGGCCGCGTGTTCTGGGGCCTGGACGCGCTGCCGATGCTGGCCGCCGCACTGGCCGGCGACCCGTTCTTCGACGGGCCGTGGGACGAGGCCGCCGCGCCGCGGCCGGCCGTCACACGCGGGTGAGCGGGTTCTCGTTCAGCAAGAGCTCGCGCAGCTCTTCCGCGCCGATGGCCTTGCCCTGGTCCTGCCCTTCCAGCAGGCCGTCGGCCAGGCCACGCTTGTCGCGGTGCAGGTCGACGATGCGCTCCTCGATGCTGCCGGCCGTGACCAGCCGGTAGACGGTCACCGGCCGCTGCTGGCCGATGCGGTGGGCGCGGCCCATGGCCTGGTCTTCCGCCGCGGGGTTCCACCACGGATCGACGATCAGCACGTAGTCGGCCATCGTCAGGTTCAGGCCGAAGCCGCCGGCCTTCAGGCTGATGAGGAACAGCTCGCCCTCGCCGCGCTGGAAGGCCGCCACGCGCCTGGCACGCTCGGGCCCGGGCGTGCTGCCGTCCAGGTACTGGTAGGCGATGCCGGCGTCGTCCAGCCGCGCGCCCAACAGCTTCAGGAAGTCGGTGAACTGGCTGAACACCAGCGCCTTGTGCTGGCCGTCGACCAGCTCGCGCACCAGCGTCTCGAACTCCTGCGCCTTGCTGCCGACGATGCCCAGTTCCGGCGCCACCAGCCGCGGGTCGCAGGCGGCGCGGCGCAGCCGCGTGAGCTCGGCCAGCACATGGAAGGCGGCCTCGGGGTTGCCGTCGTTGGACATAGCGCGGATGCGCTCCACCGCATTGCGCCGCAGCGCTTCCAGGAAGTTGCGCTCGGCCTCGCTGGGCTGGATGTGGTGGACGATCTCGGTGCGCGGCGGCAGGTCGGTCAGCACCTGGGCCTTGGTCCGCCGCAGCAGGAAGGGCGACACCAGCCGCCGCAGCCGTGAACGCGCCGCCGCATCGCCCTGGCGTTCGATGGGGCTGCCGAAGCGCTCGTTGAACTGCGTGGCCGTGCCCAGCAGGCCGGGGTTCAGCATGTTCATGATCGACCACAGATCGGCCAGCCGGTTTTCCACCGGCGTGCCGGTGAGCGCCAGGCGGAAGTCGGCCTTCAGCTCGGCCACCGACTTGGCGCGCTTGGTGGCCGCGTTCTTCACCGCCTGGGCCTCGTCCATCACCAGCGTGGACCAGGTGCGGCGGCCGAAGCGGTCGCCGTCCAGCTGCACCAGCGCGTACGACACGATCAGCAGGTCGCCCGGCCCGGCGTCGTCGATCAGTGCATCACGCCCGCGCTCGTTGCCGGGGTCGCCGTAGATCGCGGCGCGCAGCCCGGGCGCAAAAGTGGCCGCTTCGGCCAGCCAGTTGCCGGCCACCGAGGTGGGCGCAATCACCAGCGCCGGCCCGCGCTCGGCGCGCGACAGCAGCAGCGCCAGCGTCTGCACCGTCTTGCCCAGGCCCATGTCGTCGGCCAGGCAGGCGCCCAGGCCGGCATGGGCCAGCCGCGCCATCCAGGCGTAACCCTCGGCCTGGTAGCCGCGCAGCTCCGCGCGCAGGCCCTTGGGCGGCTCGGGCTGCAGCGAGGCGGCGGCTTCCAGCGCATCGAGCCGGGCGCGCCAGGGGTTGTCGCCTTCCACCTGCATGCCGTCGAGCGTGGCTTCCAGCCAGGCGGCGCCGGCGGCGGGCAGCGCGAACACGCCGTCGGGCCGCACGCCGCCCAGCGCGGCCAGGTCGGCCAGTTGCTGGCGCAGGCGGTCGGTGAGGGCGAGGTATTCACCTTCGCCCAGCGCCACGAAGCGGCCGGCCTTGGCCTGCTGGGCCATCTGCATCAACTGCTGCAGGCCGACCACGCGGGCATCGTCGACCTTCAGCTCGCCTTCCAGGGCGAACCACTGCCGCTCGCTGGTGACGCGCACTGCCAGCGCATGCGGTGCCACGGTGGTCACGCGCACCGGGCGGCCGCGCGGCCAGTCCAGCGCCACGATGGCGGGCAGCGTGGGCAGCATCTCCACCGCCTGCAGCGCCAGCTCGGGCGTGTCCAGCAGCCAGCCGGCCTCGCCGGCCTCGCTGCCGTCGAGGAAGGGCAGGGCATCCAGCACGCTGCGCAGGTGGTCCAGCTCCACCTGCAGGTGGCGACGGGTGGCCAGGCTGAGGCCATCGTGCAGCGTCATCAGCCGCTCGCGGCCGACGCCGGGCGGCACCGTGGGGCCGAAGCTGCCGAAGGGCATCACCACCAGCCGCAGCTGCAGCGCATCGCCCACCGGCACCAGCTGCGCGCGCAGGCGGCTTTCGCCGGGCACCTCCTGGCCGGCGGCGGCGTCGCTGTGCAGCTGGAAATGGCCGGCCAGCACCTTCAGCGCCGATTCCAGCTCGGCCTTGGCCTTCACCGGCACTGCCCAGTCCTGCGACACCAGCTCGGCCACCCGCCGCTGCGCCGCGGTGATGCGGATCAGCCGGGCGCGGTCGGGTGCGTCGCGCACGATGCGCAGGCTGTTGCGGCGCTCCAGCTCGGCCTGTCGTTCCTCGGCATAGAACCAGCCTTCGCCCAGGTGGGGCGGCGTGGCGGGCTGCAGGGGCGGATCGATGCGGAAGACGAACTGCTCGCCGCCTTCGCCCATGCGGCGGGCCACCTCGATCAGCGGCAGCGCCTCGCTCAGCTCCACGAACTGGCCGGGTTCGTCGGTGAAGAACACGGCGGGGTGGCGCACCAGCGCCTGGGCGGCACCGGTCACGTCCAGCACCAGCTGGCGGGCCGACCAGCGCGAGCGGTCGATGTTGCGGGCCACGGCCGCGTCGCGTGCATCCAGCCGGGCGCTGGCCTTCACCTTGTTCAGGCTCACCGGCTTGGGCTTGCGGGCGCCAGGCGGGCGCTCATAGGGCTGCACCGCCTGCACCCGGCCTTCGTCATCCAGCGTCAGGCCCCACAGCAGCGTGGTGGCCGGCAGCTGTGCGCCGTCGCTCGGCGCGGCATCGCCGCCCAGCGCGGTGATGGCGGCCAGCGCGTCGCGCCAGGCCTCGCGCGGGGCGGCCAGGAAGGGCGCGGGCGGCTCGCCGGCCGGCTCGTCCGGCGGCGCGGGCGGCACCGCCAGGCCGAGGCGGGCGCAGGCCTCGCGCACCAGTGCCGCCATCCAGCGCTCCTGCTGCGATTCGAGGCCGGCCACCAGGTGGCGCGCCCGCAGGTCGGTCCAGCCGGCGGGCGAATGGCCCAGCCAGGCGGCCAGCACCAGGTGGCTGGCCTGGCGCGTGAAGGTGTGCGGCTGCAGCGCCATCTGGCTGGGGAAGGCGAAGGCCTGCGGGTCGATGGCCTGGTCGCCCAGCCGCACCGCGGCCGCATGCGCCCACAGGCCCCAGAAGCTTTGCGCCGGCGGCGTGCGGCTGCCCGACTGGGTGACGCAGAACTTGCGCGCGGCCGTCCATTCGGCCGCGCCGGGCTGCGCCAGCAGCGCCAGCGCCAGCGGCCAGGCCATGCCATCGGGCAGCACCGGTTGCCGCTTGCCGGTGGACTTGGCCAGCCCCTTGATGGCCGCCAGGCCATCGCCCGCGGCCTGCGCCCAGTGGCCGGCATGCGCCAGGGCCAGGGCATCGAACAGCTCCACCAGCGGGCCGCCCAGGCCGTGCAGCGCGGCATGCAGGCCGGCCAGGTCACCCGCATGCAGGCGGCGCTCGGCCATCAGGCAGCGCAGCGGCGGCGGCACCTCGTCGGGCGCGCGGCGCAGCCAGGCATCCACCGCTTCCAGCAGTGGCTGGTGGCGGCTGGCCGGGCCGATGGCGCTGAGGGCGGTGGTGGCCACCGTGGCACGCAGCCCGGGCTCCAGCCGCTCGAACAGCACCGGCAGGAAGGGCTGCGTGAGCGCGGCCACCATCACGTCGGCGCTGCCGGCATCCACCAGCGGGCCCTGCAGCAGGCGGCTGAACTCCTCCATCGTGCGGCCGCCGTACAGCGCCAGCCGCAGCAGCGCCACGCGGTCGTCCAGCGCCGGCAAATGCACCCAGGCCGGCTCGGCGGCGCCGTTGGGCTGCACATGGGCGCCGGCGGCCACCGCCCAGCCCTGCCAGTAGCGCGGGGCCTCGGGCTGCAGCATCAGTTCGGTGAAGCGGGCGGCCCAGGCTTCGTCGGTGTCCACCACCGTGCCCAGGCCTTCCACCCGACGCGCCCGGCCATGGTTCACCAGATGGTCCAGGGCCTCGGTCACGTCGGCCAGCGCAGGCGCCGTACCGCCCTCCACGCGGTGGCCCATCCAGCGCAGCATCTGCAGCAGCCAGGTGCGGCTGCGTGGCGCGCCGGCCAGGCACAGGGCGTCGTACACGGCCTGCGCGGTGCGGTCGGTCAAGGGGCGGGCGGTGGAAAGCATGCGAACGGCAGGAGGTCGAGGCGCGGCCGGGCCGCTGCGGGAGGGGCGGAGTTTGTCAGCCTTCCGCCGGCCGCAACTCCGCCGCGGGGCGGATGCGCGGGGCGGCGCGGATACAGGATGTTTCAGTCGCCCGGGAATGCCCCCGCGCGGGCAGGCAGGCCGGGGTGTGAATATTCTCTGGCTGACATGTTGCTGACGCGCGCGCCATTGACTCTGGGGGCTGCGGCGGCGCAGTATTCCTGGTATGGGGCTGGAGCCGGCCCAACCTGGTTTTTTCAAGGAGGCCCGATGGCTGCAACCGAGCTCCCTGCCGACCTGACGCACACGGCACCCATGCTGCGGGGCAAGGTGCTCTACATCGAGGACGCCGAGACCAGCATGGCCGTGGTCGAGGGCATGATGCAGCACTTCCCCGGCGTGCAACTGCTGCAGGCCACCACCGGCCGCCAGGGCGTGGAGATGGTGCGCAGCGAGCATCCCGACCTGGTGCTGCTGGACATGCACCTGCCCGACATCCCGGGCCTGGAGGTGGTGCGCATCCTCAACCAGGACATCGCCGACCGCGGCCTGCGCGTGACCATCCTCACCGGCGACAAGCTGTCGATGGACATCATCAAGGCGATGAGCCTGGGGGCCTTCGAGTACTGGATCAAGCCGGTGGAGCTGCGGGTGCTGGCCTCGGGCCTGCGGCGCGCGCTGGGCGGGCGGCTGGCCCACCCGGCGCGGCACTTCCCGGTGCGCTGAAGGCGCGGGCCGCCGTCCCTGGCAGACTGGCGGGCCCCGCTCCGCCACAAGGATGTACCCATGCCCGAGACAGCTCCCCACAACCGCATCGCCATCGTCACCGGCGCCGGCAGCGGCATCGGCCGGGCTGCAGCCCATGCGCTGCTGGCCGCCGGCTGGCGCGTGGCCTTCGCCGGCCGCCGGCAGGAGACGCTGCAGGCCGCCATCGACGCCGCGCCCGACGCATTCGGCGACATCGCCGAGCGCGCGCTGGCCGTGCCCACCGACGTGGCCGATGCCGACTCGGTGAAGGCGCTGTTCGATGCGGTGGTGGCGCGCTTCGGCCGCGTGGACCTGCTGTTCAACAACGCCGGCATCTCCGCCTCCGGCTACACGCTGGACGAACTGCCCATCGAGCGCTGGAAGCAGGTGGTGGACACCAACCTCAACGGCGTGTTCTACGGCATCCAGCAGGCCTTCAAGGTGATGAAGTCGCAAAGCCCGAAGGGCGGCCGCATCATCAACAACGGCTCCATCTCGGCCTATGCGCCGCGGCCCCAGTCCATCGCCTACACCGCCACCAAGCATGCCGTCACCGGCCTGACCAAGACCGCCGCGCTGGACGGCCGGGTGCACGACATCGCCGTGGGCCAGATCGACATCGGCAATGCCGCCACCGACATGACCGAGCGCATGGCCGCCGGCGTGCCGCAGGCCGACGGCAGCCTGAAGGTGGAAGCCCGCATGGACGTGAAGCACGTGGCCGACGCGGTGGTGCACATGGCCAGCCTGCCGCTGGACGCCAACGTGCTGTTCATGACGGTGATGGCCACCAAGATGCCGTTCGTGGGACGGGGTTGAACCCGCCGCTGCCGGCCAGCGCGCTGGCGCGCATGCGCCTGCGCCACCTGCAATGCCTGCTGGCGGTGGCCGACACCGGCAGCCTGCGGCGCGCGGCGGAGCGGCTGTCCATCACCCAGCCGGCGGTCACCAAGACCATCCACGAGCTGGAAGAGATCCTGGGCGTGCGGCTGCTCACCCGCGGCCGGCGCGGCGCGGTGCCCACGCCCGAGGCCGCCGTCTTCCTGCGCCATGCGCAGGCCAGCATGAGCGCGCTGGGCGAGGCGGTGCACAGCGTCACCGCCGGCGCGGCGCAGCGCCCGCTGCGGGTGGGCGTGCTGCCCACGCTGGCGCCCTCGGTCATGGCGCGGGTGGCGCTGGCCTGGCGGCAGGGCGCCGCGGCCAGCGGCGGCGAGGCGGCGCGGCTGAGCGTCGTCACCGGCCTGAACACCGCGCTTCTGCAGGCGCTGCGCGCCAAGGAGCTGGACCTGGTGATCGGCCGCCTGGCCGAGCCCGACGACATGCTGGGCCTGAGCTTCGAGCTGCTGTATGCCGAGCCGCTGGTGCTGGCCGCCCGGCCCGGCCATCCGCTGCTGGCGGCGGGCCGCCTGCCCTCGGCCGCCGACGTGGCCGCCTGGCCGCTGGTGCTGCCGATGCCCGGCACCGTGATCCGCCACGGCGTGGACAGCTTCTTCAGCGCCCGCGGCGTGCTGCCGTCGGCCGGCCTCACCGAGACCGTCTCGGCCTCGCTCGGCCGGGCGATGGCGCTGGGCAGCGATGCCCTGTGGTTCACCCCCTTGAGCGCCGCCGAGCCCGACCTGGCCGCCGGCACGCTGCAACGCCTGGCGGTGGACACCGGCGGCACCGAGGAGCCGGTGGGTCTGCTGCTGCCCACGCAGCAGGCGCCCTGGCCCGCGCTGCAGGCGATGGTGGAAGCGGTGCGGGCGGAGGCGGCGCGCCGCCGTGCGATGGCCACCGCTGCGACGGATGACTGATAACGGCTGGTGATCGCTGGCCGGCGCGCTTTTCAATTGCGCGGTGGCAGGCGGCTTCCTAAAGTGCCGCATCCACCAGCCGGTGCAAACCGGCATTCCACGACAGGAGACGCCCATGGCCCACCAAGGCCCCCACTACGGCCCCTTCGCGATGCGCGACAGCGCCCAGCATGCGCCGGCGCTCACGCCCACCTACAAGACCAGCGTGCTGCGCTCGCCGAAGAACGCGCTGATCTCCATTCCCAACACGCTCACCGAGATGAGCGGTCCGCTGTTCCAGGCCAGCGAGCTGGGCCCGAAGGACGACGACCTGATCCTTAATTTCGCCAAGGACGGCCTGCCGGTGGGCGAACGCATCATCGTGCACGGCTATGTGAAGGACGAATTCGGCCGCCCGGTGCCCAATGCGCTGGTGGAGGTGTGGCAGGCCAACGCCAGCGGCCGCTACCGCCACCGCAAGGACACCTACATCGGCGCGCTGGACCCCAACTTCGGCGGCTGCGGCCGGGTGCTGACCGACGAGCACGGCTACTACCGCTACCGCACCATCCGCCCCGGCCCCTACCCCTGGCGCAACCGCATCAATGAATGGCGGCCGGCGCACATCCACTACGCCATCCACGGCGATGGCTGGGCGCAGCGGCTCATCACGCAGATGTACTTCGAGGGCGACACGCTGATCGCCGGCTGCCCCATCCTGGCCACCGTGCCCAGCGACGAGCAGCGCCGCGGCCTGATCGCGCTGGAGGACCGCGCCAACTTCATCGAGCTGGACAGCCGCGCCTACCGCTTCGACATCTACCTGCGCGGCCGGCGCATGACGTGGTTCGAGAACAAGGCCTGAGGCAGGAGACGACGATGCAAGCGCAACCGCAACAACAGCTCACCCACTACAAGGAAACCGCCTCGCAGACCGGCGGGCCTTACGTGCACATCGGCCTGGCGCCGCAGCAGGCGGGTTTCGAGATCTTCGAGAACAACTTCGGCCATGTGCTGACCCGGCCCGACACCCCGGGCGAGCGCATCCGCATCGAAGGCACCGTCTACGACGGCCTGGGCCTGCCGATGCGCGACGTGCTGCTGGAGATCTGGCAGGCCGACGGCGAAGGCCACTACGCCCATCCGGCGGACCCGAAGCCTTCGAGCTTCCGCGGCTGGGGCCGCACCGGCGCGGACTTCGATACCGGCCTGTACACCTTCGAGACCATCAAGCCCGGCGCGGTGCCTGCCGCCGACGGCCGCCCGCAGGCGCCGCACATTGCGGTGTGGGTGGTGGCGCGCGGCATCAACATGGGCCTGCACACCCGCATCTACTTCAGCGACGAGCAGGCGGCCAACGAGCGCGACCCGGTGCTCACCGGCATCGAATGGGTCAGCCGCCGCAAGACGCTGATCGCCCAGCGCGAGCAGCGCGGCGCAGAGACGGTCTACCGCTTCGACATCCGCATCCAGGGGCAGGGCGGGGCGGAGGATCTGGAGACGGTGTTCTTCGACATCTAGGCGCCCGGCGGCTCATGCGCCGCCTGCTCGAACGGATTGACCACCTGCAGCTCGCCGAAGCGCATGCCGGGCTGCAGGTCTTCGGTCAGCAGCGTGGTGCAGCGGGCGTCCAGCGCGGCCTGCACGATGAGTGCGTCCCACGGGCTGAGCTGGTGGCGCTGCGCCAGCGCAAAGGCGCGCAGCACGCTGTCGGCATCCGCCGGCACCACCCGCTCGCGGCGAAACACCTCCAGCGCCTCGGCCACCGCATCGGCCGGCAGGCGCTTCTTGCGGGTGAGCACGGCGTAGGTCTCCTGCAGCACCTGCGTGCTGATGACCAGCGTGCGTGCGGTGATGTGCCGCTCCAGCAGCGCATCTGCCACCGCATGGCGCATGCCCTGGGTGGCGTCCAGCGCATACACCAGCACATTGCTGTCGAAAAAGTGGCTCACCGGCCGGCCTTGCCGCGCGACAGGGCTTCTTCGTAGAGGGCCTCACGCCCCGGCCAGGCAGGGCCGGGTTCGAACCCGTTGGCACGTGCCGCCAGGCCGCGCAGCTTGGCCAGCCGGCTGGCCGGCGTGTCGGCCACTTCCAGCGCGTAACGCTCGATGGCGCGGCGGCACACCTCGTTCACGCTGGTGCCGTCCTGCACGGCCTTGATGCGCGCCTGGCGCAGCAGGTCGTCGTCCACAGCGATGGTCAGGTTGGCCATGGTGGTTCTCCTTTCATACACGGGATCAGTGTAACGCAGGACCTGTGTTCAAGCTGCACGCTTGATGGCGGGCCGCTGCAGGAATTCGCGCTGCAGCCAGCCGAGGATCACCTCGAAGTCGTCGGTGGTGCCAACCGCGCCGCGGCGAACGGCTTCCTCCTGGTGCTTAGGGCGCGGCGCGCGCGAGAAGATCAGGAACGGCTGGCTGTGGCCGCGGTGGCGCATCTCATCCAGCAGCGTGTAGCCGGCCTGCTCGTCGGGCGGGCGGCCCATGTCGGAGATCACGGCCTGCACCGGCAGGTCCGACGCCAGCAATGCCAGCGCCGCCTCGGTGTGCAGCGCGGTGCGCACGCGGAAGCCACGCTGCAGCAGCTCATGCACCGCGCCCAGGTTGTTGTCGGGCCGGTCGTCCACCCACAGCAGCAGCAGGCCAGGCACCGCCCAATCCTCCGGTGGCGGCAGGTAGCTCTGCCACGCCAGGCGCGTGGCGACGATGGCGCCCAGCAGGCGGACGGTGGGCGCCACGTCCGCGGGGTGGAGCGCCCAGGTGGCGGTGGCCCCGCTGCCGGCATCGGGCATCAGCTGCAGGTCGAGCGGTGCCGCCAGGCCCGCGGCCACCGCCAGCTCGGCGACGGGCACCGGCACCTCGACACGCAGCGGCGGCGTTGGTGGTGCGCCGTCCAGCAGCGAGTCGCAGGCCTGGGCGAGCGAGCCGGTGAAGCGGGCCGCGAAGTCGTCCAGCCGGCGGCAGCCTGAGAACACGGAATGGCCGTGTTCGGCATGCAACCAGGTGGTGCGGGCGACCGACGGCGCCAGCAGTTCCACCACGTCGTCGGCGCGCAGCGCCGGCAGGCTGCCGTGCAGGCTCTGAAGCATCGGCAGGCGCCGGCGCAGGGCGTCGCCGAAGGTGCGGATGACCGGCTCGCGCAGCGGCGCCAGCGAGGCCAGCCAGCCAGCCGCAGGAAAGCCCAGCGCCTCGTCCAGCGCCGCACGGTCGGCCTCCGACAGGTCGTCCAGCACCGCCTCCAGCAGCAGCAGCCATCGCTGCATCAGGCTGATGGCGCCGCGGCTGTCGGCCGCGTCGGGCACCTCGCCGGGCAGCAGCGCCTGCAGCGCTGCAACGATTTGCTCGACCGAGCCGCGCCAGCGCGCGCCGGCTGCCTCGGTGTCGGGTTGCGCCAGCGGATCCGCCCCGCCTTCAAGCGCCTCGCGCACCGGCCCGCCGATGACCTCGCGGCTCAGCGCGACGAGCACCTCCAGCGTGGCGCGGCCGGGCATGCCGCTGCGCAGGCCGAGGCGGTGGGCATAACGCTCGGACACCGGCTGCGTGCCGGGGGCCATCGCGCCCGCGTGGAAGGCCTGGGCCAGCGCATGCAGCACGGTGCAGGCGGCGGCCACCACCTCGTCGGGCTCGGGCAGGGTGTCCTCCGGCGGCCGGTCGAGGTCGGAGCTGGACGGGGCCGCCGGTGGCATGCGGTGGGCGGCCGCCGCCGGCGACTCCTGCAGCGCCGCGCTGTCGATGCGCAGCAGGCGCAGCACCGGCCCGTCCGCCACCGCCAGGGCCTCGTAGCCGGCATCGAGCACCACCGGCGCAAAGGCGGCACGCGCCGGGCCTGCGCCGCCGCCGGGCGGCTGCACCTCGACCAGCCGCGGGCGATGGCCGGCGGCCAGGCCGTGCGCGAGCTGCAGGCCACCGGAATGCAGCGCGCAGGCCAGCAGGCGGTCGTCGTGCGACCAGCTGATGTCGGTGACCTCGTCCGGCGTCGTCCACTGGGCGACAGGCTCCTGCAGGCCTTGCACCCGCAGCCCGCCGTCGCCCATCGCCACGGCCAGCAGCGGGCTGCGCTGCGCCCACGCAGGGCCACGCGCCACGCCATGCAGGTCCTTCATCTCCATGCTTGGCTTTTCCGTGGCCCAGAGGAAGCGCACCGTGCCGTTGGCCAGCCGCATCGCCAGGTGCGCGCCGTCCCAGGCCCAGGCCAGCGCGGTGATGGGCGCTTCCACGGCATCGGCGGACAGCTGCATCGATGCATAACCCGGCAGCGCAACCTGCAGGTCCTGCCGCCAGGCCAGCGCCACCTGGCCGCCGTCGGGCTCCACGGCCATCACCGGCGTGCGCTGGCGCTCCACCAGCAATTCATGGCGGGCGACGACCCGCGTGCCGTCGGGCGCCTGGGCCCAGTGCGCCGGCCAGGCTTCATGCACCTGCAGGTCGGCCTCCCGCACGACGGCGCGGCGGCCGGCGTCCATCACCAGCAGCCGACCGTCAGGAAGCCAGGCCAGGTCGGTGGCCTGGGCATCGAAGCCGATGTCCTCCAGCGCGTCGGCGCCCAGCAGGGCCAGCGACGCCAGCACGGCCGTGGCCGCTTCGTCGATGTCCGCCTGCATGCGTTCGGCCAGCGGCAGGGCCGATGTCAGCGACTGCACAGCCCAGTCGGCTGCCTGCAGCGTGTCATGCACCTCGGCGTCGGCGATGGCGGCCAGCAGGCGGTGGTGCTCGGCGGGCGGCAGGCCTTGCTCGAACTGCGTCTTCAGCCGCTGCAGCCACGCGCCTTCGCCAGGCGCTGCGGTGCCGACGGCGCACACCACCTGCCGGCGTTCCTGCACCAGCGACACCAGCTGTCGCAGCCTGGGCGGGCCGCGGCGCTTGGCGGGCGCTTCCGCCTGCAGGTCCAGCGTGTGGAAGCGCAGGTCCAGGGTGGAGCGGAACCACTGCGTCCAGCGCTGGCGCAGCGCGCTCACCCAGGCCTCAAAGGCGGCATCGCCGATGCCGGGGCCGCGCACCACCATCATCTGCACCCGGCCGCGCATGGCCAGCGGCTCCTGCACCAGCCTGCGTCGCCCGGAGGGCTGCACCACGGCCTTGAACACCACCACGCCGCGGGCATGCCGCACCGCCAGCCGCCGGCCGTCGGGCGACCAGGCGATCTGCAAGGCCGGCTTGCCCAGCGCCACCTCGGCCTGCACCGTGACGCCCGGCGCCCAGGCCCGCTCGCGCAGGCGCAGCGGTGCCTCGCCCGTCGCGGCGGCCGGCGGCGGGGCGAACAGGGCCTGCAGCTGCCGGTTCACTTCCGCGAACGGCCGCGCCCAGGCGGGCAGGCGCAGCGCGCCTTCCGGGTCCAGCAGCAGCGCCGTGAAATCGACCGGGCTGCCCTGGCGCTCGGCGATGTAGCTGGAGACGGCGCGGCGCACCGCGTCGGCCTCGTGCTTCAGCAGCGAGGCCTGCAGCGCCTGCCGGACGCCGGGCGCGAAGTCGAAGGTCACGTCGTTGTCGTCGTCCTTGTGGCCGGACGGTGCTGCCGTGCCCGCGGGGCGTGGCTGGCGCTCCAGCAGGCCGCCCAGCAGCAGCAGCGGCAGGTCTTCCGCCGGCGCGCCGGGCTGCATCACCCGGTGCACCAGCCGCACCACCGGCAGCGTGAGCGGCGCCGCGGCCGACAGCTGCACCGCGGCCTGCAGCAGCCGCGCGCTGGCCATGCCACGGAAGCGGGCGATGCGCTGCGCCGGCGTGAGGTCGTCGAGCGCCTCGTCGGGTTCGTCGGCCAGTGCTTCGTCGTCGGCCGGCGGCGCCAGCCACAGCAGGCCGGCCGGGCTGCGCGCACCGGGCTTGGCCATCAACATGGCGGCCAGCCGGCCCAGCGCAGCGGGCGTGAGGGCGGCCACGGGCATCGGCAGCACCGGCTCATGGCGGCCCAGCCAGCGCGGGCGCTGCACCCGCAGCTCGGCCAGCGGCGCGCCGGGCCGGGGCGACTGCACGCCCAGGTCCGCACTGCCGAGCGCGGTGTGCGGCCACAGCCGCTCGGGCATCCACTGCAGCACGGCCAGCGCGGTGCGGCGGCCCAGCTCGGTGGCCAAGGCGGCCATGCGGCCGTCCGACCAGGCCAAAGGCGTGCCGTCGGTGGCGATCAGCACCAGCGAGGCATCGTCCTCCAGCAGCATGCGCGGCGGATGCAGCGCGCCGCTGCGGCTGCGCAGGTGCAGCCGGCCGTCCACGCTCGCCAGCGCCAGCCGCCGGAAGCTGCGGAAGCCGCCCTGCCGCGCCAGCAACGCCTCCAGCTCGTCCGCCAGGCCGCGCCACAGCGGCAGCGCAGGGCTGTCCTCCACCAGCAGCGTGGCGGCGAGGAAGCGCTCGCGCTCGCCCACCAGCATCGGCATCAGCAAGCCGGTGTCGGCGAAGTGCTCCGCGGTGGCGGCTTCGTCCAGCACGAAGCGGGTGCGCGATGGGCGCCGCTTGCCCAACGGCCGCAGCGCCCGCGCGAGCGCCGGGCCGTCGCGCAGCGCCGGCACGCCGGCCACGCGCAGGGCGCGGGCCCGCACATCGTCCTCGGCCGGCCCCGGGCCGGCATGGGCATACAGGCCCTGTGCCGCGGGCGGCAGGTCGGCCGCGGCGCGCTGCAGCGCGACTTCCACCTCGGGCGCGCCGTTGCGCCCTGGCTCCGGCGGCGGGCCGGTGCGCGGGGACTGCGCCAGCGCGGGCGCGGCCAGGGTGGTGTCGGGCCGGCCCGCGGGCTGCGGCGCTTCGGCCGGCGCCGGCGCGGGCAGGTGGCAGGCCAGCCACAGCGCATCCAACAGCTGCTCGAGGTCCTCCGCCAGCCCGGCCGCGGTCAGCCGGGCCAGCGCCTCGGGCAGCGGCCCGGCGGAGGGCGTGGTGGGGCGGACCATGCGAAGCGGCGAGGGGTGTCGGCGCAGGCGCGTCAGGCCAGCGGCTGGGTGACGGCCTTGACCAGCGCTTCCTTGCGGTCGGCCGGCAGGCCGGCGCGGCCCACCACCAGCAGCACCGCGTTCAGCAGCTGGTCGGTGGCCAGGCGCTCGGTGGCCGCGCGCCGCGCGAAGTCGTCGATGCGCTGCCGCACTTCGTCGGCCAGCGTGCCGGTGAAGTACTCGGCCAGGTGCGCGTGCACCACGTCGGACAGGCGCTTCGGGTCCTTGCAGGGGTCGGGCATGTCCAGCCGCAGGCAGCGGCGCAGGAAGGCGGGGGAGAACTCCCGCTCGCCATTGCTGGTGAACACCACCAGCGGAAACTGCTTGGCCTGCACCCGGCCGCCGGTCACCGGGTAGGTGTCGGCCGGGCCGCCGCCGTGCAACCGCACCGCCACCGTGGCGGCCTTCTGGCGGGCCAGCTCGGGCACCTCGAACTCGCCTTCCTCCAGCACGTTGAGCAGGTCGTTCGGCAGGTCGAGGTCGGCCTTGTCGATCTCGTCGATCAGCAGCGCCCGCGGGATGTCGGTGGGCAGCAGCGCGGTGCCCAGCGGCCCCAGCCGCAGGAATTGGGAGAGGGGCAGCTCGGCGTGCTCGGTGCCTTCGCTGCGGGCCTGCTGCGTGGCATGCAGCCGGCCCACCGCGTCGTAGCTGTACAGCGCGTCGCGCAACGTGCTGCGCGAGGTGACGCTCCAGCGCAGCGGCTCGCCCAGGCGCAGCTCCCAGGCGATGGCGTCCACCAGCGACGACTTGCCCGAGCCCGGATTGCCGGTGACCAGCAGCGGCCGCCGCAGGTACAGGGCTGCATTCACCAGCTCCACGATCTCCTGCGTCGACTGGAAGGTGCGGCCGCGCTTGCGCATCGCCGGCGGCAGCGCGTCGTCGGCGGGGATGCGACGCTCCCATGCCACGGTGTGGGTGCGGAAGGGCCGCCACGGCGGCGGCGGCGGCAGCAGGTGGATGCCGTCATGCGGCGTGCGGTCGCCACGGAACAGCCGCCAGTCCGCGGGCTGGGTTGCAGGGGTCGTGTTCATCGCTCGGCAGCTTTCAGTTGCGGTGCGTAGGGATTGCGTGCGGGGTCGTCCCACAGCAGCCGCAGCCGGCTGCCGGGATGCTTGCGCTGGGCGGCATCGGCCTGGCGCAGCGCGAACAGCTTGAGCAGGGCCTGCGGCCCGCTGCAGGCGCCCAGGTCGGCCTCCAGGCACGCGGTGTCGGCCTCGCTCCAGGCGGCGTCGGACCAGCAGGCGAAGGGCAGGCCGTCGTCGTACAGCGTGTACTTGCTGGCTTCGTCCAGCGTGCGGCCGGGCACCGCCAGGCTCAGGCCGACGCAGCAGCCCTGCGGCACCGCATCCAGCCGGCTGGCCAGCAGGCCGTCGCGGATGCCCTGCGGCTCCATCCACACGATGCGCAGGCCATGCGCGCTGAAGCGCTCGCCCAGCTTCATCGCGGCCTTCTGCCACTGCACGATCTCCGTGCCGCGGCGGCGGTGGCCCAGCGCCGCCAGGCGGTCGGCCAGCCGGCGCACCACCGGGTACCGGCTGCCGATGGCCCGCTCGCGGCCACGCGGGCCGAAGCCGTGGGCCTCCACGTCGTCGTCGATGCGCTCCAGCGGCAGCGCCACCTCGATGATGAAGTCGGGCAGCTCGATGCCCAGCGACTGGGCAGCGGTGGTGGCTTCGTCCAGCAGCGCCTTGAGGGCCTCGGCGCGGCCGCTGCCATCGGCCTGCACCGCCAGCGGCTCGGCGCCCTCGCCGGACGTGCCGCCGAGGGCCAGCACCTGCACCGGCTGGCCCGCGAACAGCCAGCCGTGCAGCACCGTGGTGCCGGCGGCCGCGCCGGGTGCCTGCGCCACCAGCACGAAGCACAGCGTGGCCCCGGCCGCCGCGGCCTGCTGGGCGGCCTGCGCCTGCGCCAGGTAGGCCTGCGCGGCGTCCTGCTGGCCCTGGCGCTTGATCCACAGCAGCAGCTCGGGATGGTCGGTGGGCACCGGCAGCCGGCAGCGCAGCTGCAGCGCCCAGCGCAGCAGCGCATCGGGCAGGCCGGCGGCCTGCGGCATCTGGCCCAGCAGCCAGGCCATGGCGACGGCGCCCTGATCGGCCGCGGCCTGGTGGGCGGGCGTGGGCTGGGCCGGCGGCAGGGCGGCATGGAAGGTCGGCGCCAGCATCTGCGCCGGCAGCGCCTGCACGATGCGCAGCAGCTGCGTGGCGCGCACCTCGGGCAGCAGCTGCAGGCCGCTGTCGGGCAGGGCGTCGTCGGGCTGGCCGTAGCTCCAGTCCACCGGCGTCTGCTGCTCGTCGGCCGCGGCGAAGGCCTGCTGCACCGTGCGGAAGGCCTGGTGGAAATCGGGCCAGCTGCCGGCCGGCGGATCGCCCAGCGCCTGCAGCAGCCGGCTGCTGAACAGCGCCACCGATTCCCGCGCCGGCAGCCCCGCCTGCGATTGCGCCACCTGCCCTGGCGCGGTGGCCAGCAGCACCCGCTGCTGGATGCGCGGCTCGGCCGTGACCGCATTGAAGTCCGACGGCCGCGACAGCCGGCGGTCGCGCGCGGTGGTCATCACGTAGTTGGCGCAGGCGTCCACCACCAGCAGCTGCTGCGCAAAGCCGGCATACGGCCGGGTGCGAAGGGCCTTCATCAGCGACAGCGGCTCGAGGTTGCGCGGCTCCAGGTCGGTGGCGTCGGCATGGAACAGGCGGCGGCTGCGCTCGTTGTCGCGCTGGTCGATCACGCCGTGGCCGCTCCACACCAGCAGCAGCGTGGCGTCGTGCAGCGTGGCGGCCAGCTGGGGCAGCTCGGTGTTCACCAGGGTCTGGAAGGCGGCTTCGGTGGGCTGCAGCAGCAGCCGCGGCTGCCGGTCCGGCGGCACGGTGGCGGTCATGCGCTGCTGCCAGGCGTCCACCAGCGGCTGCGAGGCCGGCTTGGCCGACAGGAACAGTACGATCCGCTCCGGCCGCACGCCGCGCGCCAGCAGCCAGTCGGCCCAGGCCAGCGCATCTCGCACCGGGCCCAGCAGCGGGTCGTCGGGGAACACGCCGCAGCGCTCCACGCCGACGATGACGGCGCAGGCCTGGTCCGGCGGGCCGGCAGGCTTCACTGCATGAAGTCCCGGATGTGGCGCCACAGCGCAGCGTTGGCCCAGTAGGCGCTGTGGCTCTGCGGGAAGGGCTGGCGGCTGCGCACCTCCTGGTCCACCACACGCGCGCCGAACAGGCCGCTGCCGACATAGCTCAGCAGGTCGTTGAGGTCGTAGACGTTGAGCCAGCGCGGAAAGTGCTCCGGCAGCGCCTGGCCGCGGCGCAGCAGGCTGAGCGCATCCGCCTCGTACAGGTAGGGCGCCTGCGAGCCGCAGGTGATCAGGCCGGCCACCGGCAGCCCGCTTGTGCTGGCCAGCAGCTCCACGCTGGCGATGCCGCCCAGGCTGTGCGCCAGCAGCCACACCGGCCCGGCGCCGGGGGCCTGCGCGCAGGCGCGGATGCGCTCGGCGATCAGGCCGCGGATGGCCTCGCCGCCGTGCGGCGTCTGGTAGCGCAGGATGTCGTGCGTGGCTGCGAAGGAGGCGTCGGTGACGCCGGTGCGCTTGCGCCGCAGGATAGGCGTGGCGATGCGGCTGGCCAGCCCGCCCAGTGCGCCGATGAACTCGTCCAGCAGGCCCTTGGTGGCGCCGCCCAGCACGGCCACTGCGTCCTCGTACAGGCCGTCGCGCAGCTCGCCGTCCAGCGCGGGCAGGCCACGCGCCTCGGCGGCCTGCGCCCAGGCGGCCACGAAGGCGCGGGCGATCACGGGGCGGCTGCGCTCCGGAGCGGTCAGGGCCTCGGCCTCCAGCGCATCGGCGAAGGTGCCGTCCTGCCGCAGCAGCGCCAGCACATCGGGCAGCAGCTGCACCGACAGGTGGCCGTTGCGGGCCAGTGCGCCGCTGGAAGGCAGCAGGGTGGCCAGCTGCGACAGCGCGCGCTCCGCGGGCGAGGCCGCATGCGGCGAGCGGGCGATGCCCTGCGGATCGGCGCCGGCGGTGAGGGCGGCATAGGAGCGCAGCTCGTACAGCGGGTCTTCGTAGAGCAGGCGCCAGCGCACTTCCTGCTCGCGCGCCGAGGGGCCGGCGCCGGCCTGCGAACGGCCCACCTCGTAGCCGGGCACAGACAGGGCGTTCTCTTCGATGGTGGCGCCGACGTGGTCGCCCCACTGGCAGGGCTGCACCTGCACTGCGGCGCCCAGGTGATGCGCCGCCTGCGCGCGGATGGCGGCGAAGCTGGCGTCATAGGCCGCCCCCCGCACGCCGGTGCCGTGGACGAAGAGGAGGGTGGTCATGGGCGCCTCGCGCGATCTGTGTAACAGCGGCGAGGGTAGCCTGCGCGCGAGCCGTGGCGCCGCGGGGTGTCCCTAGGTCGTGGTGCGCGCCAGCTCCGCCAGGCACCGCACGCACAGGCAGCCCGCGTACTGCGCACGCAGCTCCGCCTGCAGCGCCGGCGGCAGCACCAGGCCGCTGCAGGCGCACGGCCCGGGGTCGTTGGCGCCGCAGTGGAAGCCGCCGCCGCAGCGCGGGCAGGTGTCTTCGCGCGAGGACGGCAGCGAAGGCGCCGCGTGCGGCGCCTTGGCTTCAGCCACCGAACAGCCCCTTGTGCTGGTCGCGCAGCAGGTTCTTCTGCACCTTGCCCATCGTGTTGCGCGGCAGCTCGGGCACCACGTAGACCTGCTTGGGCACCTTGAAGTTGGCGATGCGCTGCTTCAGCGCCGCGATCACCTCGTCGGGCTGCACCGTGGCGCCGGCGCGCGGCACCACCACGGCCACCACGGCTTCGCCGAAGTCGGGGTGGGGCACGCCCACCACCGCGCTTTCCGACACGCCGGGCAGCTCGTTGATCACGCCTTCCACCTCGGCCGGGTAGACGTTGTAGCCGCCGCTGATCACCAGGTCCTTGCTGCGGCCGACGATGGTGACGTAGCCGCGCTCGTCCACCAGGCCCACGTCGCCGGTCTTGAACCAGCCGTCGGCGGTGAACTCCTCCTTCGTCTTCTCCGGCATGCGCCAGTAGCCGACGAAGACATTGGGGCCCTTGACCTGGATGCCACCGATCTCGCCGGTAGGCAGCGGCTGGCCCTGGTCGTCCTGCACCCGCAGGCCCACGCCCGGCAGCGGGAAGCCCACCGTGCCGCCTCGGCGGTCGCCGTCCTGCGCGTGGTAGGGGTTGCTGGTGAGCATGGCGGTCTCGCTCATGCCGTAGCGCTCGACGATGGTGTGGCCGGTGCGGTTGCGCCACTCGTTGAAGGTCTCGATCAGCAGCGGCGCCGAGCCCGCGACGAACAGCCGCATGCCGGCGCATGTCTCGCGGTTGACCGCCGGCTCGGCCAGCAGCCGCACGTACAGCGTGGGCACGCCCATGAACACCGTGGCCTCGGGCAGCCGCGCCGCCACGGCCTGCGGATCGAACTTCGAGAACCAGATCATCCGCGCGCCCGCCAGCAGCGCCCCGTGCGAGGCCACGAACAGCCCGTGCACATGGAAGATGGGCAGCGCATGGATCAGCACGTCGTCGGCGCGCCAGCCCCAGTACGCATGCAGCGTCTGCGCGTTCGACAGCAGGTTGCCATGCGTGAGCATGGCGCCCTTGCTGCGCCCGGTGGTGCCGCTGGTGTAAAGGATGGCGGCCAGTTCGTCGGCACCGCGCTGCGCCGGCTGATGCTGCGTAGGCTGGTGGTAGGCCCGCTCCAGCAGGGTGCCGCTGCGGTCCTCGTTCAGCGTGAATACATGCTGCGTGCCGGCCTTGAACGCGATCTTGCTCACCCAGCCGAAGTTCCTGCCCGAGCACACCACCACGCCGGGCTCGGCGTTGCCGATGAAGTACTCGATCTCGCTGGCCTGGTAGGCGGTGTTGAGCGGCAGGTACACGTAGCCCGCGCGCAGCACGCCCAGGTACAGCATCAGCGCCTCGACGCTTTTCTCCGTCTGCACCGCCACCCGGGTGCCGGCCGGCAGCTCCAGCGACTGCAGCAGGTTGGCGATCATCGCCGTGGCATGGTCGAGGTCGCGCCATGTATAGACAAGCCGCTGCGGCGTGTCGGCCGTCTCGATGGCGGGGGTGTCCAGGTCGGCCGGAAAGGCCGCCCGCAGCGCGGCGAACAGGTTCTGGTTGTTCATCGTCGTGAGGTCAGTCGAGCTTGGCGCCGGAGGCCTTCACCACCTCGCCCCAGCGCTTGATTTCCGAGCTGGCGAACTTGCCGAAGGCCTCGCCGTAGAGGTCGGGCGTGGCGGTGCCCAGGCTGGTCCAGGCGGCCTTGAGCTCCTCCGAGTTGAGGGCCTTGCGCATCTCGGCCTGCATGCGTTCGATGGCTTCCTTGGGCGTGCCCTTGGGCGCCCACAGGCCGTACCAGGTGGCCACCTGGTAGGCCGGCACGCCGCCTTCCACCGAGGTGGGCACGTCGGGGAAGCCGGGCGCGCGCTTGTCGGCCGCCACCGCGATGGCCTTGATGCGACCGCCCTTGATGTGACCGGCCGAGGAACCCAGGCCGTCGAAGGCCAGGTCCACCTGGCCGGCGATCAGGTCCTGCAGCAGCGGGCCCGCGCCGCGGTAGGGGATGTGGGTGATGAAGGTCTTGGTCTGCAGCTTGAACAGCTCGCCCGCCATGTGGTGCGAGGTGCCGTTGCCGGCGGAGCCGTAGTTCACCTTGCCCGGGTTCTTGCGCAGGTAGTCCAGCAGCTCGGGCAGCGTGGTGGCCTTGATCTTGGACGGGTTGACGACGATGACCTGCGGCACGCTGGAGATCAGGCCCACCGGCACGAAGTCGGTCTCCAGGTTGTAGTCCAGCTTGGGGTACATCGCCGGGGCGATGGAGTGGTGCACCGCGCCCATGAAGAAGTTGTAGCCGTCGGGTGCCGCCCGTGCGGCCAGCCCGGCACCGAGCGTGCCGCCGGCGCCGCCCTTGTTGTCGATGATGAACTGGTGGCCCGTGTTCTTGCTCATCAGCGCGAACAGCGGCCGCGCGAAGGCATCGGTGCCGCCGCCCGGCGGGAAGGGCACGACGATGTTCACCGGCTTGCTGGGCCAGGCCGATTGCGCCAGCGCCGCCGGGGCGGCCAGCGTGCCGCCCAGGGCGAGGGCCGCCAGGGCCAGGCCGGCGCCGCGCCGGGTGAGGGTGAGGGGGTACTGCGTCATCGTGTCTCCATCGAAAGAGGTGGGCGCCCGGTGGGCCGGGTCTGGAAAAGGCCCCGCGGTACGCGCGGGTGGCTGGGCTACAGCAGCGAGGTGACCGCCCGTGCGGCCGCGATCTCGCCCTGCGTGAAGGCTTCGTGGTGGGCTTCCACGCGCGACAGGTCGTACAGGTAGTTGACCATCATGCCGAAGGATTGCTTGAGGCCCGGCTTGGACAGGTTGCCCATCGGGTTGAGCCGCTCGAGCCGGGCGCCGTTGTCCAGGTGGAAGCGGGCCACCGGGTCGCCGCCCGGGTGCGGCGTCTGGTGCACCAGGTAGAAGGCGCACAGCCGCTCCAGCGCCTTCTGCGCCTCCGGCGCCAGGGCCTGCAGCGCGGCGGCGCTGGCCAGCTTGCTCCATTCGCCGCCGCAGGCCGCCTTGAGGGTGGCGCGGGCTTCCAGCGCCCGTTCGGCGGTGGCCTTCTTCACACCGGGCAGGGCAGCCCAGTCGCCGTCCTTCGCCAGCCAGCCTGCAAAGCCGGGGATGGGCGACAGCGTGCAGAAGGTGCGCAGCTGCGGCACCTCGCGCTTGAGCTCGTCGGCCACGCGCTTGATGAGGAAGTTGCCCAGCGACACGCCCTTCAGCCCCGGCTGGCAGTTGCTGATGGAATAGAAGGTGGCCACCTTGTACGTGTCGGGGTCGGCCGAGCGGCTGGTCTTGTCGATCAGCGGCGCCACCGCGGCGGGCATCTCGGGCACCAGGGCCACTTCCACGAAGATCAGCGGCTCGTCGGGCAGCTGCGGGTGGAAGAAGGCGAAGCAGCGGCGGTCGGGCAGCAGCCGGCGGCGCAGGTCGTCCCAGCCGTCGATCTCGTGCACCGCCTCGTGGCGGATGAGCTTTTCCAGCAGCTGCGCGGGGGAGTTCCAGTCCACCTTGCGCATCTCCAGGAAGCCGGGGTTGAACCAGCTGGACAGCAGATGCAGCAGGTCGTTCTCCAGCGCCTTCAGCCCCGGCTGCTTGGGCAGGCGGTCGAGCAGCGCGCGGCGCATGCGCACCACGGCCTCGGTGCCGCCCGGCGTGCGGTTGATGCGGCGCAGCAGCTCCTGGCGCGGCGGCTCGGCCTGCTGAGTGAGGCGGATCAGGTTGTCGGCGGTGGGCTTCTCGGCATAGGCCAGGGCGGTGTCCAGCACGGCCTGGGGATCGGGGCTGAACTCGTTGGCCAGGCGGTCGAAGAAGGTGCCCTGCTGCTCGGCCGGCAGGCTGTCGAAGCGGGCCACCAGCGTGCGGGCAATGGCCACGCTGTTGGCCTCGCCGCGCTCGGACAGCAGGCGCCGGCAGTCGGTCATCAGGCTGCGCAGCGCGTAGTCGCCACCCATGCGGCGGGCGGCACTCTTGAGTTCATCGAGCATGGACAACACTCTCTTCAAGGGGAGGGGAGGAAGCGGCTGCCTCGTTGCGGCGCAGCGCCTTCAGCGCCTGCAGCTGGGCCATGAGGTGGTCGTGCATCAGCCGCTCGGCCCGCGGCGCATCGCGCGCCACCAGCGCCTGCAGCAGCGCGCGGTGCTCGGCGATGCTTTGCGCCATGCGGCCCGGCCAGCTCAGCTGGCGGCCGCGCAGCAGCCGGATGAAGCGGCGCAGGTCGCTGGTGGTGCGGTCCAGCCAGCGGTTGGCGGCCAGCGACTGCACCCGGCTGTGGAACACGTGGTTGTGGCGGTAGTAGCCGTCGATGTCGCCACGGGCGGCGCAATCCTCCAGCGCCGCATGCAGGGCCTGCAGCTCGGTGATGTCGGCATCGGTGGCCTTGCGCGCGGCCTCGAAGGCGCAGCGGCCTTCCAGCAGCGCCATCACCGGGAACAGGTCGGCGGCGTCGTCCTCCGACAGCTCGGCCACCTGGCAGCCGCGCCGCGGCACCAGCGTCACCAGGCCTTCCGCCGCCAGCACCTTCAGTGCCTCGCGCAGTGGCGTGCGGCTGATGTGCCACTGCTCCACCAGGGCCATCTCGTCGATCCACTCGCCCGGCTGCAGCTGGCGCTCGAACACCATGGTGCGCAGCCGCGCAGCCACTTCCTCGTGCAGGGAGGTGGGGCGCAGCGGTTCGGAGGTGGTCATGCGTCCAATCTAAAACGCATAACTCATAATTACAAGAACGGGTTTACGCCATGCACGGTGGCGGAAGCCAGGTGCCGGGTGCCAGGAGCGCCGTGCTCAGCGGACCAGCGTCGGCAGCCAGCGCTGCAGTTCGGCGCGCAGCGCGTCCAGCAGCAGCGGCTTGGTGAGGTAGCCGTCCATGCCGGCGGCAGTGGCCTGGTCGCGGTCGCTTTGCAGCGCATGGGCCGTCAACGCCACGATGGGAAAGCGCTGCAGCCGCCCGGCCTGCTGCAGGGCCCGCAGCCGGCGCGTGGCCTCCAGTCCATCCATCACCGGCATCTGCAGGTCCATCAGCACCAGCGCCGGCGCCTCCCGCGCGCAGGCCGCCAGGGCCTGCATGCCGTCGTCGGCGGTCTGCGCCGGCAGGCCCAGCGCCTTGAGGAAGCCTTCGCCGATCATGCGGTTGACCGGGTTGTCCTCCACCAGCAGCACATGGCCCGGGCCGGGGCCGGACGACAACGCCGCCGGTGCGGGTGCAGGTGCAGGTGCAGGCATGCAGGTCGGCGCGGGCGCCGCGGCTACCGACGTCTGCGGCGCCTGCGCCCAGGGCGGCGGGCTGATCAGCCGCTGCAGCGCCCGCGGCGTGAGCGGCAGCGGCGCACAGGTGATCTGCAGGGCCTCGGCCGCCTGCTCCAGTGCCGGCTGGTGCCAGTCGGGCCGCAGCAGCATCGAAAGGTGCGCATGCGGCAGCGCGCAGCGCAGCGCCTGCAGCGCGGTGGGATCGGTGAGCGACCACTGGGACACGAGCACCGCCACCGGGCGCTGCGCCGCGGTGGCGCAGGCCGCCTGCTGCAGCGCCTCTTCCAGGCTGGTGAACAGCCGCGTGCCGGTGCCATGGCGCAGCAGCCGCTGCAGCATCCAGGCGGCGCGGTGCCGCTCGGTGGCCACCAGCCACACCGGGCCGGCGGGCGGCGGCGCTTCCGGCTCGGGTGGGCCGTCGGTGGCCAGCGGCAGCTGCAGCGTGAACACCGCGCCCTGGCCCACCTGGCTCTGCAGCGTGATGGCGCCACCCATGCTGCGCGCCAGCGCCTGCGCGGTGGCCAGGCCCAGGCCGGTGCCGCCGTGGCGGCGCGACAGGCTGGCATCCACCTGCACGAAGGCATCGAACACCCGCGCATGCTGGTCCGGCGCGATGCCGGGGCCGGTGTCCTCCACCCGCAGGGTGGCGGTGCAGTGGCCGGCATCCTGGTCCACCACCTCGGTGCACAGCGCCACATGGCCCTGCTCGGTGAACTTCAGCGCATTGCCCAGCAGGTTCACCAGGATCTGCCGCAGCCGCACCGGGTCGCCGCGCACCCGGCTGCGCCGGCCCTGCCAGTCGAACTGCAGCGCCACCTCGCGGCCGCGTGCCAGCGGCATCACGCTGCGCATGGTGGTGGCCAGCAGCTCGGGCAGGTCGAAGGGCTCGTCGGCGGGTGGCCCCGGGTCGCCCTGCGAGCGCGAGAAGTCCAGCACCTCGTCCACCACCTGCAGCAGCGACTGGCCCGACTGCAGCGCCACTTCCAGGTGCCGGCGCTGGGTGCTGGAGGTGGCCATCTGCAGCGCCAGCTCGGTCAGGCCCAGCACGCCGTTGAGGGGCGTGCGGATCTCGTGGCTCATGTGGGCGACGAAGAGCGACTTGGCCGCGGTGCCGCGCTCGGCCTCGGCACGCGCCGCCTCCGCCTGCGCCAATGCCGCCTCCAGCCGGGCGGTGCGCTCCGCCACCAGGCGCTCCAGTTCGGCGCGGTCCTGCTCCAGCGCCTGGCGCGCGCGCACCTGCTCGTCCACGTCGATCAGCACGCCGGTGACACGCACGCGGCCACCGGGCAGCACATGCGGGTCGGCCATCTGGTGGAACCAGCGGTAGGCGCCCGACTTGCTGCGCAGCCGGAAGTGCAGGTCCAGGTGCGCCAGCTGCGCCGTGGCCTGGCTGGCGGCCTGCTGGTAGCCGGCCGCGTCATCGGGATGCAGCAGCTGCAGCAGCGTGCTGCGGGCCGCCGACAGCTCGCCGGGCTCATAGCCCAGTGCCTCCCACACGCGGTCGGCGATGAACATGCGGTCCTCGTCCAGCATGCGCTCGAACAGGCCGTGCGGCGTGGCCAGCACCGCGCGTTCGTAGCGCTCGCTCATGCGCTGCAGCGCGGCGCGGGATTCATGCGCCTCGGGCACGTCGGTCACCGATCCGGCGAGCAGCGTGCGCCGGCCGTCGGGGCCGGGCCACACCCGGCCGCGGCTGCGCACCCAGCGCCACTGGCCGCTGCCGTCGCGCAGCCGCGCTTCCAGCTCGAAGGGTGCGCCGCTGCGCATGGACTTTTCCACCGCGGCTTCGAAGGCGGCGTTGTCGTCCGGGTGCAGCTGGTGCCCCAGGCGGCCGCTGCCGTCGGGCAGGGTGTCGGCCGACAGGCCCAGCATGCGGCGCAGGCTGGCGGAGTACCAGGCCACGCGGCTGCGCAGGTCGTATTCGAAGAAGCCGTCGAGTGCGCTGTCGAGAGCGCGCTGCCAGCGGGCCTGCGTGTCGGCTGCTTCACCGGCGGGGGGTGGCACGGGTGGCTGAGGCGTACCGCTGTGGGCCATCGAGACTTCTGCCCGGCCCGCGGAGCGGGCATCGATGGCCCCGATGGTAGTGGGACTGGCGGCCGCCCCTCAAGCCCCGGGGCCGAAGCGGGCCTCGGCCTGCTGCCGGAACTCCTTCGGCGTCATGCCCTTGATCTGCAGGAAGCGCCGGTTGAAGTTGGCCACGTTGTTGAAGCCGACGTCGTAGCAGACGTTGGTGATGTAGCGGTCGGTCTCCATCAGCAGCTGGCAGGCGCGGGTGATGCGCAGGCGGTTGACGAAGTCGGTGAAGGTGTTGCCGGTGGCGCGGCGGAAGTAGCGCGAGAAGGCGCTTTCGGTCATGCCGGCGCGGGCCGAAAGCTCGGCCATCGAGAAGCTCTCGGCGCTGTGCTCGGTGATGTATTCGACGATGTTGCCGATCTTGGCCAGCGAGGCATCGTCGTCGAAGCCCTGCAGCTGCACCGTGGACAGCAGCCGGTAGTCGGTGCAGCGCACCAGGTCGCCCAGCAGCGCCAGGAACTCGGCGAAGCGCTGCAGCCCGTGCAGCTGCTTGATGCGCAGCAGCCGCTCCTGCGCCAGCCCCGACAGGCCGAAGAACTCGATGCCGAAGCGGGCCCGCTCCAGCAGCGCCAGCAGCTCGGCCATCTCGGGGATCAGCCCCGCGGCCTGGCGGATGGGCGCGTCGCAGAACTGCAGGCACAGGTCGCGCACCGCGATGCCGTTCTCGGGCAGGTCGGTGCTTACCCAGTTGTGCGGCAGCCGCGGGCCGGTGAGCACCAGGTGGCCGGGCGAGAACTGGCCGATGTAGTCGCCTACGAAGGCCTTGCCGTGGCTGTCGAGGATGAGGTGGAGCTCGTATTCCTCGTGGTAGTGCCAGCGCACCAGCGGATTGGGCACGCCGTGCTCCAGGTAGCGCACGAAGCCGAAGGTGCCCACCGGCTCGTAGCCCAGGCTGGGCGTGCGGCCGACGTCGTGTTCCAGCTCGGGGCTCTTGCTGCGGGGGAGGGCCATGGCGGTGCCTGCGGTTCTGCGCATTCCGGGAAAGGGGTCTCAGCTCATCACGCTGCCGCCGTCCACGTTCAGCGTCTGCGCGGTGATGTAGCCCGAATCATCGCTTGCCAGGAACACCGCCGCACCGGCGATGTCCTGCGGCCGGCCCATGTAGCCCAGCGGCACCGCCTTGCCCACGGCCACCTTCTTCTCGCCGGGCTGCAGGCCTTCGTAGCGGGCGAAGAGGGCGTCCACCTGCGCCCACATCGGCGTGTCGATCACGCCCGGGGAGATGGCATTGACGCGGATGCGGTGCGGCGCCATGGCCAGCGCGGCGCTCTGGGTGTAGCTGATGACGGCCGCCTTGGTGGCGCAGTAGTGCGACACCAGCGCCTCGCCGCGCCGGCCCGCCTGCGAAGCCAGGTTGATGACGCTGCCGCTGCGGCCCGCTTCCACCATCTGCCGCAGCACCGCCTGCATGGTGAAGAACATGCCCTTCACGTTGACGTCGAACAGCCGCTCATAGCTGTCCACGGTGGCGTCCAGCAGCGGCGCCAGGTCGAACACCGCCGCGTTGTTGAACAGCACGTCGACCGGGCCGAAGCGCTGCGCCGCTGCGGCCACCCAGCCGGCGGTGGCCGCGGTGTCGCGCACGTCGGCGCCCAGGTAGGCCAGGCGGCCGTCATGCTCGGCCATCAGGGCGGCCACCTCCGCGCCGGGCTGGGCCGCGATGTCGGTGATGGTGCAGCGCGCGCCTTCGGCCAGGTAGGCCCGGGCCACCGCCAGGCCGATGCCGCCACCGGCACCGGTGAGCAGCGCATGCCGGCCTTGCAGGCGTGGTGTCGTCATGGTCAGGCTCCTTGCAGGAAGGCGGCCACTCGGGCCTCGGCCGCGCGCACGGCGGCCAGCAGCCGGGCGTCGCCGGCCAGCGGGCCCCACAGCAGCGGGTCGGCACAGAAGGCGGCCAGCGGATCGGCCGCGGTGAAGAAGCCGTGCGCGGTGGCGGCCTCCATCACGCCGTCCTGGTAGGTGTAGGGCAGCTCGCCGCGGTGCCAGCGGCCGAGGAAGGCGAAGAACAGCGCCGGCAGCACGGCCGTGGCATCGATCGGCTGGCCGGCCGCCAGCCGGTCGCGCAGCGTGGGCACGATGAAGCCGGGGATCTTGGAGAAGCCGTCGGCCGCCACGCGCTGCAGCGTGTCGGCCAGGTGCGGGTTGCCGAAGCGCTCGATCACCACGTCGCGGTAGGCCGCCAGGTCCAGCGGGCAGGGCGCGCCGGGCGGGTTCAGCGCGGGGATCACGTCCTGCGTGATGTAGTCGTGCGCCATGCGGGCGATGAGGGGCACGGCCACCGCCTCGTGGATGTAGGTCAGGCCGCGCAGCGTGCCGGCCCAGGCGAAGCAGCTGTGCGATGCATTGAGCACCCGGATCTTGGCTTCCTCGTAGGGCAGCACCGAGTCCACCATCTGCACGCCCACCGCCTGCCAGTCGGGCCGGCCGTTGGCGAAGTGATCCTCGATCACCCACTGGATGAAGCTCTCTGCCATCACCGGCGCGGCATCGGCCCAGCCGGTGACGGCCTGCACCCGCGCCGCCAGGTCGGCCGGCGGGCGCGGCGTGATGCGGTCCACCATCGCATTGGGGCAGGTGGTGTGCTGCTGCACCCAGTCGCGCAGCGTGGATTCGCCGCGGCGGTCGAGGAAGTCGAGCAGGCCGCTGCGGAAGCGCTCGCCGTTGCTGCGCAGGTTGTCGCAGTTCATCAGCGTCACCGGGCCGGCGTTGCGGCGCATGCGTTCGGCCAGCACCGCGGCCAGCGCACCGTAGATGGTGTGGCGGGTCTGGCCGGCCAGGTCGCTGGCCAGGTCGGCGAAGCTCAAGTCCAGCCGGTGCTGCGCATCCAGGTAGTAGCCGCCCTCGGTCACGGTGAAGCTGATGATGCGGGTCTGCGGCTGCGCGCCCAGCGCGATCACCGGCGCCAGCGTGGCATCGAAGGGCAGCACCTCGCGGATGGCGCGGATGCGGCGGTAGTGCCGCTCGCCGGCCGGCGTCACCGTCTCCAGCGTGTATTCGCCGCCCTGGGCCTGCAGTGCGGACAGGGTGGCCTGCATGTCGGCGCGCAGGTTGGCGCCGACGATGCACCAGCGCCCGTCGCCACGCTGCAGCAGGTCGTCCAGGTACACCGCCTGGTGCGCGCGGTGGAAGGAGCCCAGCCCCAGGTGCAGGATGATGTTGTCGGCCCGGGTCATGCCGCGCCCCGCATGCCGACGACACGGCCTTCACGGTCGAACAGGTGGAAGTGCGAGGCGATGTCCAGCCCCACCGGGTCGCCGGGCTTGAGCGAGGTGCGGCTGTTCTGCCGCGACACCAGCTGCACGCCCGGGCCACCGCGGGCGCCGGCGGTGCGGGCATAGATCAGCGTGTCGGCGCCCAGCGCCTCGATCACGTCCACCTGCGCGGCCAGCTGGCCGGCGCCCGGCGCGGTGATGGCCACGTGCTCGGGCCGCACGCCGATGAAGCCGTCGGTGGCGCCGGCGCCCACGATGGCGCCCAGCGCCGGCAGCTCGGCCGTGTCCACCACGTTCATCTGCGGCATGCCGATGAACTGCGCGACGAAGCGGTTGGCCGGCTGGTCGTACAGCTTCAGCGGCGGCCCTTCCTGCTCCACCGCGCCGTCGCGCAGCACCACCACGCGGTCGGCCATGGTCATGGCCTCGGTCTGGTCGTGCGTCACGTAGATGCTGGTGGCGCCCAGCTCGCGGTGCAGCTTGACGATCTCCAGCCGCGTCTGGCCGCGCAGCGCGGCGTCCAGGTTGGACAGCGGCTCGTCGAACAGGAACACCTTGGGCGCGCGCACGATGGCGCGGCCGATGGCCACCCGCTGCCGCTGGCCGCCCGACAGCTCCTTGGGCGTGCGGTCCAGGTACTTGCTGAGGTTGAGGATCTCGGCCGCGCGGCCCACCTTCTCGTCGATCACCTTCTTGTCGGCATGGGCCAGCCGCAGCGCGAAGGACATGTTCTCGGCCACCGTCATGTGCGGGTAGAGCGCATAGCTCTGGAACACCATGGCCAGGTCGCGCTTGCTGGAGGGCAGCTTGGTGATGTCGCGGCCGTCGAGCTCGATGCGGCCGCCGTCGATCGGCTCCAGCCCGGCGATGGAGCGCAGCAGCGTGCTCTTGCCGCAGCCCGAGGGCCCGACGAAGACCACGAACTCGCCCTTGTTGATGCTGAGGTCGATGCCCTTGAGGGCGCGCACCGGGCCGAAGAATTTCTCGACGCCGGAAAGCTTGAGGAAGGACATGGGGATGTGCTCCAGGATGCGGCGGGCCGTCACTTCACGGCGCCGAAGGTCAGGCCCTGCACCAGCTGCTTCTGGCTGAACCAGCCCAGCACGATGATGGGTGCGATGGCCAGCACCGAGGCAGCGGACAGCTTGGCCCAGAACAGGCCTTCGGGGCTGGAGTAGGAGGCGATGAGCGTGGCCAGCGTGCCGCTGCGCGCCGAGCTGAGGTTGAGCGACCAGAAGGCCTCGTTCCAGCTCAGCACCAGGCACAGCAGCCCGGTGGAGGCCAGCCCGCCCATCGACAGCGGCAGGATCACGTGGCGGAACTCGTCCGCCAGCGAGGCGCCGTCCATGCGTGCGGCCTCCAGGATGTCGTTGGGGATGTCCTTGTAGTAGCTGTACAGCATCCACACCATGATGGGCAGGTTGGACATGGTGAACACGATGGTCAGCGCGGTCAGCGAATCCAGCATGCCGGCCGTCTGCGCCATCACGTATACCGGCACCAGCGCGCCCACGGCCGGCATCATCTTGGTGGACAGCATCCACATCAGCAGGTCCTTGGTGCGCCGGGTGCGGAAGAAGGCCATCGAATACGCCGCCGGCGCCGCGATGGCCAGGCCCAGCACCGTGGACAGCACGGCGGTGATGACCGAGTTGCGCGCATACAGGAAGTAGTCGCTGCGGTCGTTCACGTGCACGTAGTTGTCCAGCGTGGGCGTGAACACCAGCTCCGGCGGCACCGCGATGGCCTGCAGCTCCGTCTTGAACGAGGTGAGGAACAGCCAGATGAGCGGGAACACGAACAGCAGCGTGATGACCCAGGCCGCCAGCGTGCGCACCGTCAATGCGATCTTGTCCATGGCGGGCTCCTACTTGTCCAGGCTCTTGCCGATGAGGCGGATCAGGAAGATGGCCGCCACGTTGGCCAGCAACACCGCGAACAGCGCGCCGGCCGAGGCCACGCCCACGTCGAAGTTCATCAGCGCCTGCTTGAAGATCAGGAAGGCCACGTTGGTGCTGGCATTGCCCGGCCCGCCCGCGGTGGTGGTGTAGATCTCGGCGAACACGCTGAGCAGGAAGATCATCTCGATCATCACCACCACCGACACCGGCCGCGCCAGGTGCGGCAGGTACAGGTACCAGAACTTCTGGAAGGCGTTGGCGCCGTCCATGCCGGCGGCTTCCAGCTGCTCGCGGTCCATCGACTGCAGCGAGGTGATGAAGATCAGGCAGGCGAAGGGCAGCCACTGCCACGACACCATCAGGATCACCGAGAACAGCGGCAGGTCGGTCAGCCAGTCGATCGGCGTGATGCCGAAGAACTGCGCCACCTGCGCGAACACGCCGTAGATCGGGTTCATCATCATGTGCTTCCACATCAGCGCGTTGGCCGAGGGCATCACGAAGAACGGCGAGATCAGCAGCACCCGCACGATGCCGCGGCCGGGGAAGGGTTCGTTCACCAGCAGCGCCAGCGCGATGCCCAGCACCACCGTGATGGCGATGACCGAGCCCAGCAGCAGCAGCGTGTTGACCACCGAGGCGCTGAAGTCGGGATCGGTGATGAAGAACTCGAAGTTCTGCAGCCCGATGAACTCCTTCTCGCCCGGCTGCATCAGGTTGTAGCGGACGGTCGAGAAGTACACCGACATCAGCAGCGGCACGATCATCCACAGGAAGAGCGTGGCCACCGCCGGCGCGAACAGCAGGCGGGGAATGAGCCGGCTCATGGGGCGCTTACTTGTAGTAGCCGGACTTGCGCATCTCGCGGTCGGCCGCGTTCTGGCCCGCGGCCAGCGCCTGGTCCACCGTGGTCTTTCCGGCCAGCACCGCGCTCATCTGCTGGCCCACCGCCACGCCGATGGACTGGAACTCGGGGATGGCCGCGAACTGCACGCCCACGTAGGGGCTCTTGGGCAGCGTGCTGTCGGTCGGGTTGGCGCTGTCGATGGCGGCCTTCTCGGCCTCCGCGAACTTGGCCGCTTTCATGAATTCGGGCGTGGCGTAGGTGCTCTTGCGGGTGCCGGTGGGCACCGCGGCCCAGCCCTGCTCCTTGCCCACCAGCTTGATGTAGTCCTTGCTGGTGGCCCAGTTGATGAACTTCTGCGCCTCGGCCTGGTGCTTGCTGCTGGCCGGCACCGCCAGGGCCCAGGCCCACAGCCAGTTGGCGCCCTTGGGCGTCACCTGCGTGGGCGCCTGGGCGAAGGCCACCTTGTCGGCCACCTTGCTCTGCTTGGGATCGCTGATGAAGCTGGCGGCGATGGTGGCGTCGATCCACATGCCGCACTTGCCTTCGTTGAACAGCGCCAGGATCTCGTTGAAGCTGTTGGCCGACGAGCCGGGCGGGCCGTACTTCTTCAGCAGGTCCGCATAGTCGGTCACCGCGGCCTTCCACGGCGCGGAGTTGATCTGCGGCTTCCAGCTGGCGTCGAACCACTGGCCGCCGTAGGTGTTGACCATGGTGCTGAGGAAGGCCATGTTGTCGCCCCAGCCCGGCTTGCCGCGCAGGCAGATGCCGTACACGCCGGACTTGGCATCGTGGATCTTGGCGGCGGCTTCCTTCACCTGGGTCCAGGTGGGGCGGGCGGGCAGGGTGATGCCGGCCTTCTGCATCAGGTCGGCGCGGTACATCAGCATCGAGCTTTCGCCGTAGAACGGCGCGGCATACAGCTTGCCATCCACCGACAGGCCGCTGCGCATGGCGGGCAGCAGGTCGTCCACGTCGTAGTTGGCATCGGGCTTGATCTCGCTCAGCCAGCCCTTCTTGCCCCAGATCGGCGTCTCGTACATGCCGATGGTCATCACGTCGAACTGGCCGCCCTTGGTGGCGATGTCGGTGGTCACCCGCTGGCGCAGCACGCCTTCTTCCAGCGTCACCCACTTGAGCTTGATGTCCGGGTTGGCGGCTTCGAACTGTTTCGAGAGCTTCTGCATCTCGATCATGTGGCCGTTGTTGACGGTGGCGATCACCAGATCCACGGCCGAGGCGGTGCCCGCGGCAGCGATACCGAAGGCAAGGACGAGGGCGGTCTTCAGCGTTGTCATGGTCGTGTCTCCTGCAGAGGTCTTGTCACGGGGCGACGGAAATTTAGCGTTCGACCCATGCGCGTCTTGATACCGGAAAGGCAACGACCTGTACTTTCTTGCGTTGAAACGGGGGTGTTTTCCCTCATTTGCGCATTGGCGTTTCGGTTTTTGGCCCATGCCCCCGCGCCGATGGCGGTTCGGCCCCCCTCCTAGAATCTTTCGCCCCGGCCCGTCCGGGCGCTCTACAGAAGGACTCCATGACCTCCGGTGTCATCCGCATCCGCGGCGCTCGCCAGCACAACCTCAAGAATCTCGACCTCGACCTGCACACCGGCGAAATGACGGTGGTCACCGGCCCCAGCGGGTCCGGCAAATCGAGCCTGGTGTTCGACACCCTGTATGCGGAAGGCCAGCGGCGCTACGTCGAGACCTTCAGCGCCTACGCCCGCCAGTTCCTCGACCGCATGGACCGCCCGGCGGTGGACCGCGTGGACGGCGTGCCGCCCGCCATCGCCATCGACCAGACCAACCCGGTGCGCACCTCGCGCTCCACGGTGGGCACGATGACGGAGCTGAACGACCACCTGAAGCTGCTGTTCGCCCGCGCGACGAACCTGTTCGACCGCGAGACCGCGCTGCCGGTGCGGCACGACACTCCCGCCAGCCTGCAGGAAGAGCTGCTGGCGCGTGCCGCGGCGGCGGGCGACCCGCGGCTGGTGCTGACCTTTCCGGTCGAGCTGCCGGCCGATACCAGCGCCGAGCAGGTGGAGCAGTGGCTGGCGGCCAGCGGCTTCACCCGTGTGCAGGCCGAGCGTGTCGTCGGTCAACGCAAGCTGCTGGACGTGGTGGCCGACCGCTTCCGCGCCAGCAATGCCGAGCCGGTGCGGGTGGCCGAGGCCATCGAGCTGGCGCTCAAGCGCGGCACCGGCCGGCTCAACGTGTATGCGGTCAAGGAGGAGGGCGAGCCCGGGATCTGGCGCTATTCCACCGGCCTGCACTGCCCCGAGAGCGACATCCGCTACGCCGACCCCACGCCGGCGCTGTTCTCGTTCAACTCGGCCTTCGGCGCCTGCGAGGCCTGCCGCGGCTTCGGCCGCGTGATCGGCGTCGACATGGGCCTGGTGATCCCCGACGAGCGCAAGACGCTGCGCAACGGCGCCATCAAGCCGATGCAGACGCCCGCGTGGAAGGAAACCCAGGACGACCTGATGAAGTACGCCGGCGAGGCCGGCATCCCGCGCGACACCGCCTGGGGCCAGCTTACGCAGGCCCAGCGCGACTGGGTGATCAACGGTTCGCCGCACTGGAACGGCAACTGGAACAAGCAGTGGTACGGCGTGCGCCGCTTCTTCGAGTACCTGGAGAGCAAGGCCTACAAGATGCACATCCGCGTGCTCTTGTCCAAGTACCGCAGCTATACCGAGTGCCCCACCTGCGCCGGCGCGCGCCTGAAGCTGGAGCCGCTGCTGTGGCGCCTGGGCAGCAAGGCCCAGGCCGATGCGGTGCTGCCGCCTGACAAGCGCTTCATGCCCCAGGGCGTGAAGTGGAGCCGCGAGCAGCTGGAAGCGCTGCCCGGCCTGTGCCTGCACGACCTCATGCAGCTGTCGATCGACCGGCTGCGCCGTTTCTTCGACAGCCTGCAGCAGGACCCGCGCGTGCTGGGCTCGGCGCAGGACACCGCGCTGCACCTGATCCACGACGAGATCGCCACGCGGCTGAAGTACCTGTGCGACGTGGGCATCGGCTACCTCACGCTCGACCGGCAGAGCCGCACGCTGTCGGGCGGCGAGGTGCAGCGCATCAACCTGACCACCGCGCTGGGCACCTCGCTGGTGAACACCATGTTCGTGCTCGACGAGCCCAGCATCGGCCTGCACCCACGCGACATGAACCGCATCGTGCAGGCCATGCACCGGCTGCGCGACGCCGGCAACACGCTGGTGGTGGTGGAGCACGACCCGGCGGTGATGCTGGCCGCCGACCGGCTGATCGACATGGGCCCTGGCCCGGGCGAGCGCGGCGGGCAGATCGTGTTCGACGGCACGCCCGAATCCATCCGCCGGGCCGACACGCTCACCGGCGCCTACCTGGGCGGCCGCAAGCACGTGGGCTCGGGCTTCACGCGGCTGGTGGACGAGTCCACGCCCAAGCTGGTGATCGAGGGCGTGCGCGAGCACAACCTGAAGAACGTGTCGGTGAGCTTTCCGCTGCAACGGCTGGTGTGCGTGACGGGCGTGTCCGGCTCGGGCAAGAGCACGCTGATGCAGGACGTGCTGTACCCCGCGCTGGCCCGCCATTTCGGCCAGCCGACCGAGACCCCCGGCCAGCACGACCGCCTGCTGGGCGCCGACTGGCTGACCGACGCGGTGTTCGTCGACCAGAGCCCGATCGGCAAGACCGCGCGCTCCAACCCCGCCAGCTACGTGGGTGCGTTCGACGAGATCCGCAAGCTGTTCGCCGAGGCGCCGCTGGCGCGCGAGCGCGGCTACGGCGCCGGCATGTTCAGCTTCAACGCCGGCGACGGCCGCTGCCCCACCTGCGGCGGCTCGGGCTTCGAGCATGTGGAGATGCAGTTCCTGTCGGACGTGTACCTGCGCTGCCCCGACTGCGACGGCCGCCGCTACCGGCCCGAACTGCTGGACGTGAAGATCGAGCGCCGGCTGCCCGGCGAGTTGCATAGGCAACTCAGCATCGCCGACGTGCTGGAGCTGACGGTGAGCGAGGCGGTGCAGCTGTTCCGCGACGACCGCGAGGTGCTGCGCGTGCTGCAGCCCATCGTCGACGTGGGCCTGGACTACGTGCGCCTGGGCCAGCCGGTGCCGACGCTGTCGGGCGGCGAGGCCCAGCGGCTCAAGCTGGCCGGCTTCCTGGCCGAGGCGGCCGGTTCGCCACGCCAGGCGGTGGCGAAGAAGGGCCGCCTGTTCCTGTTCGACGAACCCACCACCGGCCTGCATTTCGACGACATCGCCAAGCTGATGCGGGCCTTCCGCAAGCTGCTGGACGCCGGGCATTCGCTGATCGTCATCGAGCACAACCTCGACGTGATCCGCGCGGCCGACTGGATCGTGGACCTCGGCCCCGATGGCGGCGAGGCCGGCGGCGAGCTGGTGTGCGCCGGCACGGTGGAGGACGTCAAGGCCTTCAAGGGGTCGCATACCGGTGTGGCGCTGGTGGAGTACGAAGCGGCACTGGGCATCGGCAGCCAGGCGGTGGCGGTGGAGGATGCCGGCGTGCCGCTGCAGCGGGTGATCCGCCAGCGCCGCCAGGAGGATGAGTCCATCCGCATAGTCAATGCGCACGAGCACAACCTGAAGGGCCTGAGCGTGGACATCCCGCGCGGGCGCTTCACCGTGGTGACGGGCGTGTCGGGCTCCGGCAAGAGCACGCTGGCCTTCGACATCCTGTTCAACGAGGGCCAGCGCCGCTACCTCGAGTCGCTGAACGCGTATGCGCGCAGCATCGTGCAGCCGGCCGGCCGGCCGGAGGTGGATGCGGTGTACGGCATTCCGCCCACCGTGGCCATCGAGCAGCGGCTGTCGCGCGGCGGGCGCAAGAGCACCGTGGCCACCACCACCGAGGTGTGGCACTTCCTGCGGCTGCTGTGGGTCAAGCTGGGCATCCAGCACTGCATCCACGACGGCACGCCGGTGATGCCGCAAAGCGCCGAAAGCATCGCCGCGCAGCTGCTGCGCGACCACCGCAGCCAGCACGTGGGCCTGCTGGCGCCGCTGGTGGTCAACCGCAAGGGCATCTACACCGACCTGGCCAAGTGGGCCAAGGCCCGCGGCCACACCCACCTGCGCGTGGACGGCGAGTTCATGAAGGTGGACCCGTGGCCGCGCATCGACCGCTTCAAGGAACACACCATCGAGCTGCCGGTGGGCGACCTGCTGGTGCTGCCCGAGAACGAGGCGCAGCTGCGCGACCTGCTGGCCCGGGCGCTGGACCTGGGCAAGGGCGTGCTGCACCTGCTGCATCCACTGGACGGGCTGGCCGCGGCCATGGACGGCGGCGCGAGCGGCCACGGCATCGGCGAGGTGAAGGTGTTCTCCACCAAGCGCGCCTGCCCCACCTGCGGCACCAGCTACCCGGAGCTGGACCCGCGCATGTTCAGCTACAACAGCAAGCACGGCTGGTGCACCGGCTGCGTGGGCACTGGCCTGGCCCTGACGCGGGAGCAGCGCAAGGCCTTCGACGATTCGGTGCGCGACGACGACAACCGCGGCCGCGAGCAGAGCTTTCCGGCCGAGGAAGCGGAGGTCGAGGGCGTGGAGGAAGACGCCGAATGCCCTGAGTGCGACGGCACGCGGCTGAATGCCATCTCCCGCGCGGTGACCTTCGCGGGCGAGGCCATCAGCACCATCGCTGCGTCGTCGGTGGAGGACACCCGCGCCTGGGTCGACGGCCTGGCGCTGCAGGGCCGTGACGCCGGTATCGCCCGCGATGTGGTGACCGAGATCAGCAGCCGCCTCACCTTCCTGGGCGAGGTGGGCCTGGGCTACCTGACGCTGGACCGCGCCGCGCCCACGCTGAGCGGCGGGGAGGCGCAGCGCATCCGCCTGGCGGCACAGCTCGGCAGCAACCTGCAGGGCGTGTGCTACGTGCTGGACGAACCCACCATCGGCCTGCATCCGCGCGACAACCAGATCCTGCTGAACGCCCTGCACCAGCTGGGCAGCAAGGGCAACACGCTGGTGGTGGTGGAGCACGACGAGGACACCATCCGCCGCGCCGATCACATCATCGACATCGGCCCCGGCGCCGGCAAGCGCGGCGGCCGCGTCATCGCGCAGGGCACCGCGGCCGAGCTGGCGGCGCAGACCGAATCCATCACCGGCCGCTTCCTGCGCGCGCCGCTGAAGCATCCGCTGCACGAGCGGCGCGCGGTGGCGGCCGACGAGCCCAGGCTGCGGCTGCGCGGCGCGGACCTGCACAACCTGAAGCAGATCGACGTCGACGTGCCGCTGCACCGGCTGGTGGCCATCACCGGCGTCAGCGGCTCGGGCAAGAGCACGATGGCGCGCGACGTGCTGCTGGCCAATGTGCAGGCGCAGGTGCAGCACGGCAACAAGGGCAAGAACAAGGGCGACGCGCCGGCGCTGCAGGGCTGCGAAGCCCTGGAGGGCTGGCAGGCGGTGGACCGCGTGCTGGAAGTCGACCAGACGCCCATCGGCAAGACGCCGCGCAGCTGCCCGGCCACCTACATCGGCTTCTGGGATGCGGTGCGCCGGCTGTTCAGCGAGACGCTGGAAGCCAAGGCCCGTGGCTATGGCCCGGGCCGCTTCAGCTTCAACACCGGCGAAGGCCGCTGCCCTGCCTGCGAAGGCCAGGGCATGCGCACCATCGAGATGAGCTTCCTGCCCGACGTGAAGCTGCCCTGCGACGTGTGCCACGGCCAGCGCTTCAATACCGAGACACTGGCGGTGAGCTGGCGCGGCAAGAGCATCGGCGACGTGCTGCAGATGGAGGTGGACGAGGCGGTGGAGTTCTTCGCCTCCATGCCGGCCATCGGCCATCCGCTGCAGTTGCTGAAGGATGTGGGCCTGGGCTACCTGACGCTGGGCCAGCCTTCACCCACGCTCAGCGGCGGCGAGGCGCAGCGCATCAAGCTGGTGACGGAGCTGAGCAAGGTGCGCGACGAGGTGGGCCGCCGCGGCCAGAAGGCGCCGCACACCCTGTACGTGCTGGACGAGCCCACGGTGGGCCTGCACATGGCCGACGTCGAGCGGCTGATCCATGTGCTGCACCGCCTGGTCAAGGGCGGCCACAGCGTGGTGGTGATCGAGCACGACCTGGACGTGATCGCCGAGGCGGACTGGGTGATCGACCTGGGGCCGGAGGGCGGCGACGCGGGCGGCCGCATCGTCATCGCCGGCACGCCGGAGCAGGTGGTGCTGGCCGGCAGCCACACCGGCAAGGCGCTGGCGCCGGTGCTGCGCCGCTAGAAGCCGCTTACTGGAAGGAGCGTGCGCAGCTCAGCGCATCGTTGGCGGCCTGCAGCGTGCGCAGGTCGCGCGCGCGCAGCTGGCCGGCGCGCTCGCGCAGTGCGGCGGCGTCCTCGGTGTCGCCGCAGCGGTCCAGCACCCGGCTCACCCGCTGCAGCACCGCCACCTCCCATTCGCCGTCGCCCACCAGGCTCACCATCTGCGCGGCCTCGTAGCCATGGTCGCGGGCGCGTTCGCGCACCGCATGGGCGCCGCGCGGGTCGTCGCGGCTGATCTCGGTGGACAGGATGGACACCAGCTCCGCCAGGTCGCAGAGCAGCTCGATGCAGGCCTCCGGCGCGCACAGCGTGCGGGCCTTGCGCAGGCCCTGCTGCAGGTACCACTCGGCAGTGGCGCCGTCGCCCATGCGGCGGTAGCAGCGGCCCACCTGGGCCAGCGCCAGCGCCAGGATGGCCGGCTGGTCCTGCAGCTCCGCCTCGTCCAGCTGGCGCAGCGCATCGGCCAGCGCATCACGCGCCCGGCCGGGCAGCACTTCCAGCGCGCGGTGCCGCGGTACCGGGCACGGGGTGGTGGCAACCAGGCGGTGGGTGTTCATGCGGTTCCTCTTGCGGACGATGACGACGCCAGCTCCTAAGCACGTCGCGGGCCTGCCTCGGCTGCTGCTTCCCGGTGCGTGCGCGCCGGCACGGCCGTGCCGGCGCGCACGGGTCTTGCGTTGCCTGGGGCAATAATCGTCCGCATCCCCGCCCCACCGCCTTCGAGGAAGCCGCCCCAGATGTCCGCTCGCTTGCTTTTTGTTGCCACCCTGGCCGCTTTCGGTGCGTGCGCCGCTTCGGGGCAGACGGTGCTCACCGTCTCCTCGTGGACGCCGCCCGGCCACATGTTGTCGCTCACGCAGAAGGACTGGTGCGACCAGCTCGAGCAGAAGAGCGCCGGCAAGCTCAAGTGCAACATCCTGCCGCGTGCGGTGTCGGCGCCGCCGGGCACCTTCGATGCGGTGCGCAACGGCCTGGCCGACGTGTCCTTCACGGTGCACGGCTACACGCCCGGCCGCTTCACGCTGATCGCGCTGACCGAGTTCCCGTTCCTGGGCAACTCGGCAGAGGCCATGTCGCTGGCCTATCAGCAGGTGTTCGACCGCACGCCGGCGATGAAGGACGAGCACAGGGGCGTGAAGGTGCTGGCCGTGTTCACCCACGGGCCGGGCATGGTGTTCAACACCAAGCGGCCGATCACAAAGCTGGAAGAGCTGCAGGGCCTGAAGTTCCGCGTGGGCGGCGGCATGGTCAACGACATCGGCAAGGCGCTGGGCATGAACGTCACGCTCAAGCCGTCCATCGAGAACTACGAGCTGCTGACCACCGGGGTGATGGACGGCACGTTGTTCCCGCCGGAATCCATCGAGGCCTTCAAGATCGACAAGGTGGTGCGCTACGGCACCACCTTCCCGGGTGGCCTCTACAACACCAGCTTCGTCTTCATGATGAACCAGGCCCGCTACGACAAGCTGTCCGCCGACGAGAAGAAGATCGTCGACTCGCTGTCGGGTGAACATGCGGCCCGCCTGTTCGGCCGCGGCTGGGACCGCGTCGACCGCCGTGCGATGGCGCTGATGCAGGCGTCGGGCGTGCAGTTCTCGCCGGCCGATCCGTCGCTGATCCAGGCGGTGAAGGACCGCGTGGCGCCGCTGGAGGCGCAATGGGTGCAGGCCGCCCAGGCCAAGGGCATCGCCGATCCGAAGAAGCTCCTGGCCGACTACCGCGCCGATATTTCCCGCAGGGAAAAGTGATGGTGCCCCCAAGCTCACTGCGTTCGCTGCCCCCCGTGGGGGCGCGGCCTGCCTTGGGGCGGCCCGGCGGCAGGGCCATGGTGCCCCCAAGCTCACTTCGTTCGCTGCCCTCCGTGGGGGCGCGGCCTGCCTTGGGGCGGCCCGGCGGCAGGCCGTGATCCGCCGCTGGTTGTCCCTGCTGGCTGGTGCGCTGGCCGGCCTGGCGCTGTTCGCCATCATGCTGCTCACCCTGGTCGACGTGAGCGGGCGCAAGTTCGCCGCCACCTCGGTGCCCGGCTCGCTGGAGCTGACCGAGCTGCTGATGGTGGTCGTCATCTTCGCCGGACTGCCGCTGGTGTCGCTGCGGCGTGAACACGTGGTGTTCGATTCGCTCGACCGGCTGCTGCCTGCCGGCGTGCAGCGGCTGCAGCGCCGCATCGTGGATGTGCTGTGCGCCGCCGCGCTGGGCGGCGTCGGCTGGCTGATGTGGGAGAAGGCACTGCAGGTGAGCGAGTACGGCGACACCACGGCGCAGCTGCACATTCCGCAGGGCCCGTTCATCGGCCTGATGGCGGTGCTGTGCGGCGTCACCGCCCTGGTGCACCTGCTGCTGGCCTGCCGGCCCGACGAAGCCGCTGCGCAGGCCGACGGCCTGGGCGGTGCCGCCACATGACCGAATCGCTGATCGCCTTTGCCGCCGTGTTCCTGCTGGCGCTGCTGCGGGTGCCGCTGGCCATGGCCATGGGCGCCGTGGGCTTCGTCGGCCTGGGCCTGATGCGCGGCTGGCCCGCCAGCATGGCCAGCACCGCGCAGGTGGTGTTCGAAAGCGGCTTCGCCTACACGCTGTCGGTGGTGCCGCTGTTCATCTTGATGGGCAACTTCGTGGCGCGTGCCGGGCTGGCCCATGAACTGTTCCGCGCGGCCTACGTGTTCGTCGGCCATGTGCGCGGCGGGCTGGCGCATGCGGCGCTGCTGGCCTGCGCCGGCTTCGGCGCCATCTGCGGCTCGTCCATCGCCACCGCGGCCACGGTGAGCAAGGTGGCCTATCCGTCGATGAAGCGGCTGGGCTATTCCGATGCCTTGTCCACCGGCGTGCTGGCCGCGGGCGGCACCCTGGGCATCATGATCCCGCCGTCCACCATCCTGGTCATCTACGGCATCGTCACAGAGACGCACATCGGCAAGCTGTTTGCCGCCGGCGTGCTGCCTGGGCTGCTGTGCACGCTGCTGCTGATGGGCGGGGTGGCCTGGACGGTGCGGCGCGATCCGGCCGCCGGCCCGGCCGGCGAGCGCACGGCCTGGCCCGAGCGCTGGCGTGCGCTGCGCGGCGTGTGGGGCGTGCTGGTGTTGATGGGCCTGGTGCTGGGCGGCATCTACGGCGGCGTGTTCACCGCCACCGAGGGTGCGGGCATCGGTGCCTCCGGCGCGTTCTTCTTTGCGCTGGCACGACGCACGCTCACGCTCAAGGTGCTGGCCCAGGTGCTGGTGGACAGCGCCCGCACCACCGCCATGCTGTTCACGCTGCTGATCGGCGCGATGCTGTTTTCCAGCTTCGTCAATTTCACGACGATGCCGAACGACCTGCGCGACCTCATCACCCACCTGGGCCTGCCGCCGCTGGCGGTGGTGGCCGCGATGATGGCCGTCTACGTGCTGCTGGGCACGGTGATGGAGGAGCTGTCGATGGTGCTGCTCACCATCCCGGTGTTCTTCCCGGTGGTCACGCAGCTGGGTTTTGATCCGGTGTGGTTCGGCGTGCTCATCGTGCTGGTGGTGCAGATCGGCCTGATCTCGCCGCCGGTGGGCATGAACCTGTTCGTGCTCAATTCGATGCTGCCCGACGTGCGCCTGCGCGACATGTTCCGTGGCGTCTGGGTCTTCGTCGCCGCGCTGGTGCTGGCACTGTGCCTGGTGTTGCTGGTGCCCGGCCTGGCGCTCTGGTTGCCCGGCCTGATGCAGTAGCCGGCTTCCTGGTCAGACGCCCAGGTAGCGGCCCGGGCGGTGGTTCATCACCAGGATCGCGCTCAACGACAGCACGCCCAGCACCGACAGCAGGATGCGCTGCGGCGGCAGCACGAACAGCGCGGCCATCACGATCACGCCGTCGATCACCAGCTGCACCTTGCCGGCGCTCCAGCCGCGCTGTTCCTGCAGGTACTGCGCCAGGATGTTGACGCCGCCGACGCTGGCCCGGTGCCGCAGCAGCGCCAGCAGACCGAAGCCCACCAGGATGCCGCCCAGCACCGCGGCCACCACCGGATGCAGCCGGTCGAAGCTCACCACCTGCGGCGCGAGTTCGGTGAACACCGACACCAGGGCGATGGCGATGAAGGTCTTGACGGTGAAGGCGGGTCCCAGCCGCTTCCAGGCCAGCCAGTAGAAGGGCAGGTTCAGCACGAAGAACAGCACACCGAAGGGCAGGCCGGTGGCGTAGCCCAGCAGGAAGGCGGCACCCGCCACGCCGCCGGTGATCAGCCCGGCGTGTTCGTACATCGTGAGCCCGAGCGCGACGAACAGCGTGCCGGCCAGCAGGGCCTGGGCATCGTCGAGCAGCGTGTGTCGGTCCACGGGCGGCAGGGTGGCGGAATCGGAGGCCATGGCCGCCTGCAAGCATGCGGCGTGCCTCCACCCCTGCTGCGCCTGTCAGGCGGCCTTGCGCCGCGCCCGGATCAGCCGGTCCCCCAGCAGCACCGCCACGATGGCGGCATAGATGGCCCATTCGCCGAAGTCGTTCTTGCCGGCGCGCATCCAGAAGAAGTGCAGCAGCCCCAGCAGCACCACGCCGTAGATCGCCTTGTGCAGCGCCTGCCAGCGCTTGCCGCCCAGCGCCTTGATCGCGCGGTTGAACGAAGTGGCCGCCAGCGGCGCCATCAGCAGCAGTGCGCTGGTGCCCACCAGGATGAACGGCCGCTTGATGATGTCGGCCACGATGTCGGCCGGCACCAGGCTCATGTCCAGCCAGGCGTAGCACAGGAAGTGCAGCACGCCGTAGAAGAAGGTGAACAGCCCCAGCATGCGCCGCAGCCGCACCAGCGCCGGCTGGTTGAACCAGTGGCGCAGCGGCGTGATGGCCAGGGTCAGGCAGAGGAAGCGCAGCGTCCAGTCGCCGGTGGCGCGGATCAGCGCCTCGGCCGGGTTGGCGCCCAGCGTGTTGGCCACCACGCCCCACACCAGCCAGGCCAGCGGCCCCAGGCTGGCGATGAACACCAGCGGCTTGACGGCGGGGTGCAGCAGCCAGGGCCGCTTGCGGGCAGCGGCTGGCGCCGCGGCGCGGGAGGCGGTCGTCACGGTCAGAAGTTCTTCGCCAGGTCCATGCCGGCGTACAGCTGGCCCACCTGCGGCTCATAGCCGTTGAACATCAACGTGGGCCGGCGCTTGGCGAACAGGCCTTCGCCGATGCGGCGCTCGGTGGCCTGGCTCCAGCGCGGGTGGTCCACCTTCGGGTTCACGTTGGAATAGAAGCCGTATTCCTGCTGTGCCGCCTTGGTCCAGGAGCTGGTGGGCTGCTTCTCCACGAAGCGGATCTTCACCAGCGACTTGGCCGACTTGAAGCCGTACTTCCAGGGCACCGTCAGCCGCACCGGCGCGCCGTTCTGGTTGGGCAGCACCTCGCCATAGAGGCCGAAGCTCAGCAGCGTGAGCGGATGCATGGCCTCGTCCATGCGCAGGCCTTCGACGTACGGCCACTCGAGCACGCGCGAGCCCACGAACGGCATCTGCTTCGGATCGGCCAGCGTCACGAACTCGACGAACTTGGCATTGCCGGTGGGCTCCACCTGCTTGATCAGCTCGGCCAGCGAGTAGCCCACCCACGGGATCACCATCGACCAGCCTTCCACGCAGCGCATGCGGTAGACACGCTCTTCCATCGGCGCCAGCTTCAGCAGTTCGGCCAGGTCGTAGACCTTGGGCTTCTTCACCTCGCCCTCCACCGCGACGCTCCACGGCGTGGTCTTGAACTTGGTGGCGTTGCGCGCGGGGTCGGCCTTGTCGGTGCCGAACTCGTAGAAATTGTTGTAGGTGGTGACGTCCTGGTAGTCGGTCGGCTTTTCCATGGTGCTGGCGCCGGCCACGGTGCTGCGCGCGCCGGGCAGCTTGGCCAGCTTGCCAGGGCCGGCCACCTGGGCCCGGGCGGTGCCCAGCGCACCCGCACCCGCGGCCAGGGCCGCACCGGCCGCGGCCATCTGGATCCAGCGCCGGCGTTCCTCGTACACCGCCTGCGGCGTGATCTCGGAGCCGATGCGGTGCTGGAAGCCGCGGTCTTTCAGGTAATGCATGGGAGGGTCCTCGTTCAGCCGGGTGAGGGGGCCTCACCCAGTGGCTGTCAGTCGGGGTGGACCCTCGATCCTTACGCGGGGTTCAATGCCCCGGATGCAACTTCACAGTTCGCCGTACGAGTGCAACCCCGACAGGAACATGTTGACGCCCAGAAACGCAAAGGTGGTGATGGCCAGGCCCACCAGCGCCCACCAGGCCGACGGCACGCCGCGCAGCCCCTTCATCAGCCTCATGTGCAGCCAGGCCGCATAGTTCAGCCACACGATCAGCGCCCAGGTTTCCTTCGGGTCCCAGCTCCAGTAGCCGCCCCAGGCCTCGGCCGCCCAGAAGGCGCCCAGGATGGTGGCCACGGTGAAGAAGGCGAAGCCCACCGCGATGGACTTGTACATCACGTCGTCCAGCAGCTCGAAGGCCGGCAGGCGGGCGGCGATGCGCCGGCGCGCCATCAGGATGGCGGCCACGATGAAGGCGCTGATGCCGAAATACACCATCCAGTAGGTGCTGCTGGTGCTGCCGGCCGCGCCCTGGCGGAACACGATGGGCTCGAAGCACAGCACCACGCCCAGCAGCCACAGCGGCGCCAGCTTGTACCAGCGGGTCTCGTCGGCCTGCTGCTTGATGAGGTAGGCGAAGGCCACCATCGCGGCCAGCGCGAAGGTGCCGTAGCCGATGAAGTTGGCCGGCACATGCAGCTTCATCCACCAGCTCTGCAGCGCGGGCACCAGCGGCTGGATCTCGTGCGCCTCGCGCACCACCGTGTACCAGAGCAGGAAGCCCACCGCGGCGCTCACCACCAGCATCACGAAGGCGCCGAGCGCGCGGGTGCGGTAGTGCTGCTCGAAGTACAGGTAGAAGGCGGCCGTCATCCAGCAGAACAGCACGAACACCTCATAGAGGTTGCTCACCGGGATGTGGCCGATGTCGGCGCCGATCTGGTGGCTTTCGAACCAGCGCACCATGGTGCCCACCAGCGCCATGAACACCGCCGCCCAGGCCATGCGGGAGCCGATGCGCTGCGCGGTGTTGTCTTCGGCCCGCACGAAGAAGCCGATCCAGTAGAAGATCGTGCTCATGAAGAACAGCACGCTCATCCACAAGATGGCGCTCTGGCTCGACAGGAAGTACTTCAGCAGGAAGACGTTGTCGGCCTGCGCCAGGTCGGCGCCGAAACCGTCGGTCTGCCGGTTGTACAGGCCGATGGCCAGCAGCGTGGCCGCGCCCACGGCCAGGCCCAGCAGCCGCAGCGCGCCCCAGAACCAGCCCAGGGCGATCATCACCGGCGCCGCACCGATCAGGATCGCCTTCTCGTAGACGTCCATCGAGCCGTTGTAGCGGTTGAACGCGAACACGGTGCCGGCCACCACCAGCAGTGCGAAGAGCCAGTCGAACACGCCGCGGTTGGCATAGCGGCGCGAACCCTGCAGGGTGAGCGTGGTGGTGTTCATGCGGCGTCCTTCAGGATGTCGTGCTTCAGGCGGTCGAATTCGGCGTCGGCGTCGAGTGTGCGCCGCGTGGTGGACAGGGCCGTGCTCACGCGCGTGCCGCCCTGGCCGTCGTCTTGGAGCCAGATCCACAGCCGGCGTTCCCGCACGTACAGCATCGCGAACACGCCGATGATCAGCAGCACCGCGCCCAGGTACACCAGCGTCTTGCCGGGCGCACGCGCCACCTGGAACACGCTGGCCTGGATCTGCGTGAAGTCGCTCAGCTGCAGCAGCACCGGCGCCGGGTACAGGAAGCTGTCGGACAGCGACAGCACCGCCAGCGACATGAAGGCCTGGGTCTTGTCGCCGGGCTCGGCGGGCTTCAGGCCGGCCTTCTCGCGGGCGGCGTTGTGCAACTCGAACAGCGCACCGTTCAGGATGCGCAGCAGTACCTCGGAGATGCGCGCGCGCTCGGCCTCGGGCACCGTGGTTTCCAGGAAGCGCGACAGCGACATCAGCCCGCCCGGCGCCTGCGAGGCGTCGTCCTTGGCGCCCGGCACCTCGGCACCGGAGAACAGGCCCAGCACCCGCTGCGTGGTGACGGTCAGCTGCTCGCCCATTTCCGGCCGGTCGGCCGGCGTGGCCTTGGCCACGTAGCGGCGCACCGCCTCGGCGCGCAGCGCCGGGTCGCCCAGCGCGCGGCGCAGCTGCAGCCAGCCGTCGATGCCGTCGTTGTCGTCCACCGGGATGCGCAGGTAGCGGAAGTTCTCGTTCGGCGTGTCGCGCACGCCGGCCAGGTACACCCGCTGGCCGTCGATCTCCACCGGCACCATGTAGTTGTTGAATTCGCGCGCCTGGCCGGCCGCGTCGCGCAGCCGGTACGAGACCGAAGGGCCCACGTTCTGCAGCGTCTTGGTGGTCTGCGTCTTCACGCCGGAGCCCAGGTGCTGCTCCAGCGAGCGCACCAGATCCACCTTCCGCACGTCGGTGCCGGCGGCGCCGGTGTTCATCGCGCCCATGTTCTCGACGTTGATCACCCGCAGGCCCGACAGCTCCAGCGTCAGCTGCTGGGCCTCGCTGGTCAGCGTGGTGCTTTCGCCCACGCGGCCCTGGATGTCGAACGGCTCGGTGCCGGGCTTGAGCGGCAGCGCCTTCAGCGTGAGCTTGGAGCCGCCATCGTCGAAGCTGCTCTGGTAGATCGTCACGCCGCGGTGGAAGGCCGGCTGGTTCACCTTTACCGTGGCCGGGATCGCCTCGCCGGTGTCGCGGTCGTGGATCACGATCTCGCTGGCGAACAGCTTGGGCATGCCCGTTTCGTAGTAGTCGACGATGAACTTCTTCAGCTCGATGTCGAAGGGCAGGTCCTGCAGCACCACGCCGTTGGACATGCTGATGATGGCGGTGCCGGCGCGGCCCTGCTCCGGCACCAGCAGGTTGGCGCGGAAGGTGGGATTGCGCTCGGACAGCCGGTGCGAGTCCGGCACGTCGCGCAGCATGCCCCCGCCCAGGAAGGGCGTCTTGCCCAGCAGCGCCATCTGCGCACGCACCACCAGGTCGCCGTCGAACAGCCCGCCCAGGCAGATCAGCACGATGGAGCTGTGCGCGGCCAGGTAGCCCACCTTGTTGGCCATGCCCTTGCGCGCGGCGATCATCGTGCCGTGCGGGCGGATCTGCACCTTGGCCTTCCAGCCGCTGCCCGTCAGCAGCTTGCCGATGCGCTCATAGGCGGCGTCGCGGCCTTCAGGCAGCGTGCCTTGGGCCTTGTGATGGAAAGCGCTGAGCGACTGCTCGCGCAGGTGTTCCTTGTAGGCGCGCAGCTCCGCCACGATCTTGGGCAGGTTGCGGGCGATGCACAGGCTGGTGGAGGTGACCAGGAAGGCCAGGATCAGCAGGAACCACCAGGCGCTGTACACCGCATACAGGCCCACGGCGTCGAACACCTGCGCCCAGAACGGGCCGAACTGGTTGACGTAGTTGTTGGCCGGCTCATGCTGCTTGACGACCGTGCCGATGACCGACGCGATGCAGATCACCGTCAGCAGCGAGATCGCGAAGCGCATCGACGACAACAGCTCGACGGCGTCGCGCCAGGCCCGCGAGCGGCTGCTGACTTCGAGGCCGGTGGTGGGCAGGCTCATGGGGCGAAATTATCGTGCGGGCGGAAAAAAGGCCGGTACGGGACCGGCCTCGGGTACGGGAGCGCGAAGGGTCTTAGCGCAGGCCGGCAATGTAGTCGGACACGGCCTTGATCTCGGCGTCGCTCATCTTGCTGGCGATCGCGGTCATCTGCGCATTGTTGGCGCGACCGCCGCTGCGGAAACCCACCAGCTGCGATTCGGTGTAGGTGGCGTGCTGGCCGCTCAGGCGCGGGTACTGCGAGGGGATGCCGCCGCCGGTGGGGCTGTGGCAGCTGGCGCAGGCCGGCACCGCCTTGGACAGGATGCCGCCGCGGTAGATGCTTTCGCCCAGCTGCACGGTTTCCTTGTTGGTGGCAAAGCCCGGCTTGGACTGCTTGGAGGCATAGAACGCGGACACGTTGCGCATGTCTTCGTCGCTCAGCTGGGCGGCGAAGCCCTGCATGATCGGATTCTTGCGCTTGCCCGACTTGAACTCGTGCAGTTGCTTCGAGAGGTATTCCGGATGCTGGCCCTGCAGGATGGGATAGGCCGGGCTGCCGCGGTTGCCGTCGGCGGCATGGCAGGCAACACACACCTGCGTCGCGATGGCCTGCCCTTTGGTCAGGTCGGGCTTGGCGGGCGCGGTTGCTTCAGCGGCAAGCGCGGGCGCCAAGGCGGCGGCGAAGATCAGGGCAATGAGCGACTTCATGTCGTAGGCGGCGGCGTTGGAGGTTCAAACCGCCGGATTTTACAATGCCGGATGACCGAATCACCTGACGCCCGTACGGCGCTCGCCTGGACCCACACCGCGCGCTTCCTCACCACGGCCAGCAAGCTCGACCAGCTGCCCGTCTCGGAGCTGCCGGAAATCGCCTTCGTGGGGCGCAGCAACGCGGGCAAATCGACCGCCATCAACACGCTGGCGCAGCAGAAGCGGCTGGCCTTCGCCTCCAAGACGCCGGGCCGCACCCAGCACATCAACCTGTTCCACCTCGGGCCGAAGGACGCGCCCGACACGCTGTTCGCCGACCTGCCCGGCTACGGCTACGCGGCAGTGGCGCGCACCGCCAAGCTGCGCTGGCAGCAGGTGATGGCCGACTACCTGGAGATTCGCCGCAGCCTGTCGGGCGTGGTGCTGATGGTGGACAGCCGCCTGGGCTTCACCGAGCTGGACCAGCAGCTGCTGCAGTTCGTGGCGCCGCGGGTGGGCACCGGCGAGGTCAAGCTGCTGGTGCTGCTGACCAAGGCCGACAAGCTCTCGCGCAAGGAAGCCGATGCGGCGGTGCGTGCCGCCACCGACGTGCTGGCGCAAGTGAGCACCGACGATGCCGATGTGAGCCTCAGCCTGTTCTCGGCGCTGAAGAAAAGCGGCGTGGGGGATGCTGCGGAAACCCTGTACGGCTGGGTGCATCCACCGGCACCGGCACCGGCAGCGGCAGCGGCAGCGGCGGCGGTAGCTGCTGCGGCGGCCGATCCGGCCGATCCGGCCGAATGAAAAAGGCGGCCCGCCCCCCTCTTGTTCGAGCGCCACTCCCTGGTGTTGTCGGTGGGCTGAGCCGGGGCCGAGTGTAGGAAGCGGGGCCGGTCCGGACACCCCGCGAGCACGGGGCTGGTACTTGGGCGACGGCCGCCGGCGGCGCTGTCAGCCGCGCCGGCCTTGCTCCTGGATCTGGCGCATCAGCCGGGCGGCGGCTCGCCGGACCAGCGAGCGCGGCTGCATGCCGCGCAACAGGCCTTCGGCATGCAGGCGCTGCAGCGCCGAGCGGCGCAGCGCCCAGGTCTGGCGGCCGCCGGCCAGCTCGGCGAACAGCCACAGGTCGTCCGCCTGCCACAGCAGCTGCAGCACCCGCCAATGGCCGTCGATGAAGATGCGGGCCCAGGCCGCGGGCTGCTGGCCGTCCAGCCAGGCGGCGGCTTCGTCGGCATCCTCCGGCGGCAGCGCGGCGGCGGTGGCCTGCGCATCGGCCAGCAGATCGGCGCTCACCGTGCTCAGCATGTGCGCGTCCAGCGGCAGGGGCACGCCGCGCTCGGCGGCCGTGGGCGGGAAGCTGGGGCCCAGCGTCTCCAGCGTGGCGATGGCGTCGGCCGCGGCCTGCAGGCGGTCGTGGAACTGCTGCTGCGCCTGGGTCGCCAAGCGCTTGAGCGCCCAGCGGAAGGAGGCGGCGTCGGGCTGTTCCTCGCAAGCCATGGCCGCCACCAGCGTTCCGGCCTGGGCCAACAGTTGCTGGCGCTGGGCATCCGCGGGCGGTTCGTGCAGCTCCGCCAGGAAGGCGATGCGGTCGATGAACTCCCACATCGGGTGGGTGTACGCATCCAGCGTGGTGGGGTCCTGGCGTGCCACGCGCAGGGCCACCGGCTGCACCCGCTGCAGCAGCGCCTGTACGTCCGCCGCCAGCCCGCTGCCTTGCAGGATGGCGTCGAAGATGCGCGGCAGCAGCAAGGGTGCGTCTGCGGCGTTGGGCAGCACTGCGGCGGATTCGGCCACCGTCGGGGCCGCAGCGGCAGGCATCTGCTTGCGCAGGCCTTCCAGCGTCGGCGGCGGCGGATTCTGGCGATGCCAGCTGCGCGACTGCGTGCCGGTGACGATGGTGCGGTAGCTGCTGGGCGTGACGCCCGCGTCCTCCAGCCGCGTGCAGGCCGAGGCATACGCCATGCGCAATGCCCGCGCCAGCGGCGGCGTGGCCGTGCGCAAGAAGGCCAGCTGAAGCCCGGGCGAGGCGGGCAGTTCGCCGACGGCGGACCACAGCGAACGCACGAACAACTCGGGCCGCAGCGGATTGGTGTCGCGCGCCACGTGCAGGTCGCCCACCAGCGCGGAGGTGAAGGCACGCAGTTCGCGCAGCTCGAATTCGGTGGCGGCGGCCAGCGCCTGCACGCTGCGCGACAGCTCCACGTCCGTCTGCACCGCGGCGTCCTCGACCAGCGACAGGGTGCCCAGCCCGTGCGGCAGCCGGCCGCCTGGCGCCTGCGGCCGCAACAGCTCGCCCAACCGGCGCGCGAAGCCGGACACCAGCTCGGCGCGGTACAGGTGCACCAGGCGCTGCACGTCGGGCAGCAGCGCCTGGCCCGGGCCAGAACCGGCGGACAGCGCGGCCACGCCGTTGAGCACCTCCTGCATCAGCAGGGGTGCGCGGGCCAGTTCATCGTCGATGAACTGAGGCAGCGACGGGCGTCGTGGCATGGCGGGCGGCAGGTGGTCGAGCGCCGATTGTTCGGCCCGGCCGCCGGTGCCCAAGCCCGGAAAAGCGGCGAAAAAAAAGCCCGCGGCTTTCGCCGCAGGCTTTTCGGGAGAGCAGGCTGTTGGCCTGGACTTACATGTCCATGCCCATGCCGCCCATGCCACCCATGCCGCCGCCGGCAGGCATCGGAGCCTCGTCCTTCGGGGCTTCGGCGACCATGGCTTCGGTCGTCAGCATCAGCGAGGCCACCGAGGCGGCGTTCTGCAGCGCAGTACGGGTCACCTTGGTCGGGTCCAGAATGCCCATCTCGATCATGTCGCCGTAGGTGTCGTTGGCGGCATTGAAGCCGTAGTTGCCCTTGCCGGCCAGCACCGCGTTCACCACCACCGAGGCTTCGCCGCCGGCGTTGTAGACGATCTCGCGCAGGGGGGCTTCGATGGCCTTCAGCACCAGCTTGACGCCGGCGTCCTGATCGGGGTTGTCACCCTTGATCTCGCCAGCGGCTTGCTTGGCGCGCAGCAGGGCCACGCCACCACCGGCCACGATGCCTTCCTCGACGGCTGCACGGGTGGCGTGCAGGGCGTCTTCGACGCGGGCCTTCTTTTCCTTCATCTCGACTTCGGTGGCGGCACCGACCTTGATGACGGCCACGCCGCCGGCCAGCTTGGCCACGCGTTCCTGCAGCTTCTCGCGGTCGTAGTCCGAGGTGGCTTCCTCGATCTGGATGCGGATCTGCTTGACGCGGGCTTCGATGTCGGCAGCGGCACCGGCGCCATCGATGATGGTGGTGTTTTCCTTGCCCACTTCGACGCGCTTGGCCTGGCCCAAGTCGGCCAGCGTCACCTTCTCGAGCGTCAGGCCCACTTCTTCAGCGATGACCTTGCCGCCGGTCAGGATGGCGATGTCTTCCAGCATGGCCTTGCGGCGGTCGCCGAAGCCAGGCGCCTTGACGGCCACGACCTTCAGGATGCCGCGGATGGTGTTGACCACCAGCGTCGCCAGGGCTTCGCCTTCGACTTCCTCGGCGATGATCAGCAGCGGACGGCCGGCCTTGGCGACTTGTTCCAGCGTGGGCAGCAGGTCGCGGATGTTCGAGATCTTCTTGTCGAACAGCAGGACGAACGGGTTGTCCAGCAGCGCGGCTTGCTTCTCGGGGTTGTTGATGAAGTAGGGCGACAGGTAGCCGCGGTCGAACTGCATGCCTTCGACGACATCCAGCTCGTTGTCCAGGCTCTTGCCGTCTTCGACGGTGATGACGCCTTCCTTGCCGACCTTGTCCATCGCGTCAGCGATGATCTTGCCGATGGATTCGTCGCTGTTGGCCGAGATGGAGCCGACCTGCGCGATTTCCTTGCTGGTGGTGGTGGCCTTCGAGGCCTGCTTCAGCTGCTCGACCAGGGCCGTCACGGCCTTGTCGATGCCGCGCTTCAGGTCCATCGGGTTCATACCGGCGGCCACGTACTTCATGCCTTCGCGCACGATGGCCTGGGCCAGCACGGTGGCGGTGGTGGTGCCGTCACCGGCGTTGTCCGAGGTCTTGGAAGCAACTTCCTTGACCATCTGGGCGCCCATGTTCTGGAGCTTGTCCTTCAGCTCGATTTCCTTGGCGACCGAGACACCGTCCTTGGTGACGGTAGGGGCGCCGAACGAACGCTCGAGCACCACGTTGCGGCCCTTGGGGCCCAGGGTGACCTTGACCGCGTTGGCCAGGATGTTCACGCCTTCGACCATGCGGGCACGTGCCTCGCCGCCGAAGATGACGTCTTTTGCTGCCATGTTTCTTCTCCGAATTCAGTGAATGTGGGCTGACGGGGAGCCGAGCCGGATCCGGGTTCCCCGGTCCGGCGAGAGCCCCCTCGGGGTGGCGAGGATCGCGGCGGCGCCGCGACCGCAGCCTGGGGGCCCCGCTTATTTCTCGACGACGGCGAAGAGGTCCTCTTCGCGCATCACGAGCAGTTCGTCGCCGTCGACCTTGACGGTCTGGCCGCTGTACTTGCCGAACAGCACGCGGTCACCAACCTTGATGTTCAGGGCCACGAAGTCGCCCTTCTCGTTGCGCTTGCCGGGACCCACCGCCAGCACTTCGCCCTGGTCGGGCTTCTCGGCGGCGTTGTCGGGGATCACGATGCCAGAGGCGGTCTTGGTTTCTTGTTCCAGGCGCTTGACGATCACGCGATCGTGCAACGGACGAAGTTTCATGGGTTCTCCTAGTGCAATTGACACTTTGGGTGGGCTCACGGGCCGTGGCGGCAGTCGCCTCGACCCGTTCAGTCGGTCTCTTTTGGAGTGTTAGCACTCAACCGTGTCGAGTGCTAGCAAACGGATTATAGGGACGGCGGACGCCGATTCAAGGGGTGGGCGAACGCCTACCTGCCAGCGACGGGAAATTCCAGCCAGGTCACCAGGGCGGCCGCCTCGTCGTCGCCAGGCGCTGCCTGCCGCCGGAATTCGATGCGACCGCCCAGAGAGCGGGCCAGCCCGCGCAGGATGCGGAAACCCAGCCGGTCGCCGGCATCGGCGTCGAAGTCGGCGGGCAGGCCGGCGCCGTCGTCGGTGATGGTGAGCACGCACCGACCCGGCCCCGCATTGTCCAGCGTGATATCGATGGTGCCGCCCCGACCGGCGGTAAAGCCGTGTTTCAACGCATTGGTCACCACTTCCACCACCAGCAGCGAGAGCGTCACCGTGCGGTCGAAGTCCAGCACCAGCGGCGGGCCCTGCACCTGGCAGCGCACCTCCGCCTGCCCGGCGGCGGCGATCACGTCGTCGCACAGCGTGCGCAGGGTCAGGGTCAGCGGCACGTCGGCACTGTCCGGGGCGTGCAGCCGGCGGTGGATGCGCGACATCATGTCGAAGCGGTGGCGGGCTTCGCTGAGCGCCTGCGCGGCTTCCGGGTTGTGGGCCAGGCGCTTGTGCTGCACCGCCAGCAGCCCGCCGATGAAGGCCAGGTTGTTGGCCACGCGGTGCTGCAGTTCACTGAACAGCGTGGTGCGCTGGTCCAGCAGGGCGCGGGTGCGCTGCTGCTCCGCGGCCAGGCGGTCCAGCGCATGGTTCATCAGGCCCACCACCAGGATGTTGACCACCGCCACCAGGGCGAACAGGCCCATGGCCAGCACCGACGCCAGGTCCAGCCCCAGCGCGGTGAACGGGCGGATGAACCAGTACCACGCGGCCAGCAGCGAAAGCACCGCGCACAGGGCGCCGGGGCCGCGGCCACCCACCAGCGTGCTGAGCAGCATCGCCGGGAAGAAGGTGAGGAACGGGAAGCCCAGCGGCAGCCACGCGCCCATGGCAAAACGCGCGGCCAGCGCGATGCCAAAGGTGGCGAGGCTGAAGCCGTAGCCGAACAGCGGCCGGCTGCGTGAGCGCGCGGCGAAGGCCAGGAACCGATCCCACGGGCGGCTGCTCAAGGTGCACTCCCTCACGACGTTGCCCCGCGCGGGGCCCGGCCGCATGCATGCACGGCCGGGCTGCCCGACGGGCGCGACTATAGGGGCGTGCGGCCCGGCTCGGCCAGCCGGCGCAGTCGCTGGGCGGTGGTTTCGTCGGCGGGATAGAAGGCTTCCAGCGCCAGCTCCGCCAGCGTGATGTCGCGCGGCGTGCCGAACACCGTGGTGGTGGACAACAGCGACAACGGGCCCACCGGCGTGGACAGGCGCAGCGGCATGGCAATGCCGCCAGGCTCGGGATCGTCGACCGGTCCGGGCGCGGCGGCTTCCACCGAGGCCGGTGATGGCAGCGCCTGCAGCTCCTGCAGCAGCGCGGCCAGCACCGGGTCGCCGGTGCCGCCGGCCTGCTGGCGCAGCCGCTCCAGCAGGTGGGCGCGCCAGGCGCGGTAGTTGAGGATGCGCGGCGCCAGGCCGTCGGGATGCAGGCTCAGCCGCAGCACGTTGACCGGCGGCGCCATCAGGCCGCTGCCCACGCCGGCCAGCAACAGCGGCAGCATGCGGTTGGCCGCCACCAGCTGCCAGTGGCGGTCGATCGCCAACGCCGGCCAGGGCTCATGCGCCTGCAGCACCTGCTGCACGGCCTGGCGCACCGGCGCCAGCGCCGGGTCGTCGAGCGGGCGCTCGGCATACAGCGGCGCATAGCCGGCCGCCACCAGCATTGCGTTGCGCTCGCGCAGCGGCACCTGCAGCTGCTCGGCCAGGCGCAGCACCATCTCGCGGCTGGGCGCGGCCTTGCCGCTTTCCAGGCAGCTGAGGTGGCGCTGCGACACGTCGGCCTGCAGGGCGAACGCCAGCTGGCTCAGACGCCGGCGCTGGCGCCACTGGCGCAGGTGCTCCCCGATGGGCGTGGCGGTGGCCGCCACCGTCAGGCGGCCTCCGGCAGCGCGTCGATGAAGCCGGTGACTTCCAGCAGCCGGCCGCCGTGCAGCGTGGCGAAGTCGGTGCCGCGGATGGGCGCCGGCTGGGCACCGGCCGGGCCCAGGTGCCACGAGAACCGCAGCCGGTCGGCGTGCCCATCGGCCGAGCCTTCGGCCAGCATGAAGCGAAAGCCGGGAAAGCGCTGCTGCACGGCGGTGATCAGCGCGTCGATCTGCGCATGGCCGCTGGCCTGCATCATCGGGTCCATGTAGCGGCCTTCCTCATGCCACAGCGCCTGCAGCAGGTGATTGCGGCGCTGCGCATCGGGCTCGTTCCACAAGGCGATGTAGCGCTGGGCCAGCTGCTGTGCCTGCTGCTGGGCGGGGGTGGGGGCTTCTGACATCTGGATCTCCAGGAGGTTGCGGGCCTCCAGCATCGGCCCGCAGCGGCCACCGCTCAACGACCTCGCAGGTCATCGCGCCACGGCCTGCCGCCTCAGCCCGCCGTGTCGCCGATGGTCACCAGCGGCTTGAAGCCACCCCAGAACATGCGCTTGCCATCGAACGGCATGTTCTGCGGATCCATGTCGGCCAGCCGCGGGTCGGCCATCACCGCGGCATTGATGCGGTCGCGCTCCTCGCGCGAGGCGTAGACGATGTAGGCGAACACCACGGTCTCGTCGTCCTTGAGCTGCACGCTGCGCGGGAAGGAGGTCACCTCGCCCACCTTGACGTCGTCGGCCACGCATTCGCAGTAGGCCAGTGCGCCGTGCTCCATCCACACCGCGCCGGCCTTCTCGGCCAGCAGGCGGTAGTCGTCCAGCCTGCTCTTGGGCACGGGCACCACGAATCCATCGACATATCGCGACATGGGAATCTCCTGGAAGTCGGCGCCGGCCTCAGGCCGCGCCGGGATGGGCCGCCGGGCGGGCGGCAACGGGGGCACGCATGAACAGCGCGCCGATCAGCGCCGCCACGGCGGCGAACACGGCACCCAGCAGCAGGGCCAGCTGGTAGCCGGTGTGAAGGGCCTCGGTGGCCGGCATGCCGCCGGCCAGCGCTGCGCTGGTGCGTGCGGCCGCCAGGCTGGCCAGCACGGCCAGGCCCAGCGCGCCGCCCATCATGAAGGCGGTGTTGACCACGCCGGAGGCCAGGCCCGATTCGTCCTCGCGCACGTCGCTCATCGCCGCCAGCAGCATCGGGTTGAAGGCCACGCCCGCGCCGAGGCCGAGCAGCAGCATCGGCGGCAGCACATGCAGCATGAAGCTGCCGACCACCGGCGCCTGCGCGAACCACGCCAGGCCGACGGCGGCCAGCCCCAGCCCGGCGGCCATCGGCCGGCGCAGGCCGAAGCGCATCACGATGCGGGCCGACAGCCCGAGGGAGAACGCCGCCATCAGAAGGTTGGCGGGCAGGAAGCCCAGGCCCACCTGCATCGGCGAATAGCCCAGCACGCCCTGCATGTACAGCGCCGAGACGAAGAACCACGCGAACATCGCCGCCGCCCACAGCACGCCGGCCGCATTGGCCGTGGCCACGTTGCGCAGCCTGAACAGCCGCAGCGGCACCAGCGGCGAGGCCACCCGCTGCTCGATCACCAGGAAGGCTGCGAACAGCAGCACCGCCGCGCCCAGCACGCCCAGCGTGCGCGGCGAAAGCCAGCCCGCGGCGTTGCCGTCCACCACGCCGTACACCGCCAGCATCAACGACAGCGTGATGGTGGCTGCGCCCGCCAGGTCCAGCCGCACCGGGCCGGCGCCGCCGCGCGCGGCGGGCAGCAGCCGCCAGGAGGCGATGAACACGCCCAGGCCGATCGGCAGGTTCACCAGGAAGATGGCAGGCCAGCCCAGCGTGCCGGTGAGCAGCCCGCCCATCAGCACGCCGATGCTGCCGCCGCTGGCGCACACGAAGCCGTACACGCCCATGGCCCTGGCCCGGTCCGCCGGCGTTTGGAACAGGGTCATGATGAGCGACAGCGCCACCGCCGAGACCACCGCGCCCGCCACGCCCTGCACCGCGCGTGAAGCGATCAACAGGCCTTGCGTGTGGCTGAGGCCGCAGGCCAGCGAGGCGACAGTGAAGGCGGTAATGCCGACCAGGAACAACCGCCGGTGCCCGTACAGGTCGCCCAGCCGGCCGCCCAGCAGCAGGAAGCCGCCAAAGGTGAGCATGTAGGCATTGACCACCCACACCAGCGAGGTCTCGCTGAACTGCAGGTCGGCGCGGATGGAGGGCAGCGCCACGTTCACGATGGTCGTGTCCAGCACGATCATCAGCACGCCCAGGCACAGCACGGTCAGTGCCAGCCAGCGCTGTCGCAGGTGGGGCTCGGTCGCTTGTGGTGCGGTGGGCGCCATGGGGCCATCGTCCTCGAGGTGAAGCCGGCTCGGCGAGCCTGCAACCCTACGACGAACGAGCGCCGGCCGCATCGACATGCCGGTGTGGACACAGCGGGCGACGCCGAAAAATTCGTAACCAAGGCTCGCAGCAGGGACGCCCGGCGCGGCGCGGTCCATGCGCGGCGCTGCGCAGGGTTGGCGCTACAGCGCGTCGGCTTCCAGCTGCGTGTCGATCTGGATGTCGCCCACCAGCGTCTTGTGCACCGGGCAGGCCTCGGCCACGCGAAGCAGCGCGGCACGCTGGTCGTCGGTGAGCGCGCCGAACACCTGGATGCTGCGTCGCATGCGGTAGACGCCCGCCTCGTGCGTGTGCGTCACCTTGACGTCGATCTGCCGGATGTCGAAGGCCTTGCGCTGGGCATAGAGCTCCAGCGTCAGCGTGGTGCAGGCGGCCAGCGCCGCATCCAGCAGGTCGTGCGGCGAAGGATGCGCCGCTGTCTCGCCGGGCTTGGCGTCCACGTCCACGGCCAGCAGGCCGCCGGGCAGCGCCACCTCGCAGGCGGTGACGCCACGGTCCACGTTCCATTGCGCCTGGATGGTCATGCCTTCATCCTCTTGTCGTTGCAGGCCACGGGGGCTTCTTCCTCGTCGGGCAGCACCTGCGTGGGCAGGTTGCCGATGCGCTTCATGTTCTTGCTGCCCCATTCGCACAGCGGCCCGAGGGCTGTCATCAGCGATTCACCAAAGGGCGTGATCGTGTAGTCCACGCGTGGCGGCACTTCCTGGTAGTTTCTGCGCAGCACCACGCCGTCGAGTTCCAGCTCCTTCAGCTCCTGCGTCAACATCTTCTCGCTGATGTTGCCGATGAGCCTGCGCAGCTCGCCGAACCGGCGCGCCTCGCCACCCGTCAGGTTGTACAGGATCAGCAGCTTCCACTTGCCGCCGATGAGCGACAGCGCTGCTTCCAGGCCGCAGCCGTAGGTCTTGCGAATCATGGCGCCTCCGAAAAATTTGTGGCACTTACCAAAAGGTGGGTACTTGCCATTCGGAAATTGAGATCGCATTGTAGAGCCCAAGTTCCCCGGCTCGCACCGCGGAACGCTGACAACAACGATCTTGGCGTTTCCCTTTTTCCAGCAGGAGTACCCCCATGAACCGCAATCCCTTGAGCCGGCCACGAGCCTGGTGGCTCGGCGGCCTTGCCGTCACCGCGATCGCCGCCGCTGCGGCGCTGAGCCTGTCGCCCCGCAGCGATGCGGCCGACGTGCCCGCCGCGCAGGCGGCCCCTCCGGCGGTGCCGGTGTCGGTGGCCACCGTCGAGGCGCGTGACGTCACCGCCTGGGACGAGTTCTCCGGCCGGCTGGAAGCGGTGGACCGCGTGGAGGTGCGCTCCCGCGTGGCCGGTGCGGTGCAGGCGGTGCACTTCCGCGAAGGCTCGCTGGTGAAGAAGGGCGACCTGCTGCTGACCATCGACCCCGCGCCCTATGCCGCCGAGGTGGACCGCGCCGAGGCGCAGGTGACCGCGGCGCAGGCCCGCGTGGCCTTCACGCAGAGCGAGGCCGAGCGTTCGCAGCGCCTCTGGCAGGAACAGGCCATCGCCCAGCGCGAGCTGGACGAGCGCCGCAATGCCCACAACGAGGCCGCCGCCAACCTGCGCGCGGCGCAGGCCGCGCTGCAGTCGGCCCGGCTCAACCTCGGCTACACCCAGGTGCGTGCGCCGGTGTCCGGCCGCGTGGGCCGCATCGAGGTGACCGTGGGCAACCTGATCTCGGCCGGTGCCGGTGCGCCGGTGCTCACCACGCTGGTGTCGGTGAGCCCGATCTACGCCACCTTCGATGCCGACGAGCGCATCGTCACCAAGGCGCTGGCCGAGCTGCCGGGCACGCAGCGGCATGAGCAGCTGCAGCGCATCCCGGTGCGCATGGAAACCGCCGACGGCGTGTCGGTCGATGGCCGGCTGCAACTGATCGACAACATGGTGGACGCACGCAGCGGCACGGTGCGCGTGCGCGCGGTGTTCGACAACCCGCAGGGGCAGCTCACGCCGGGCCAGTTCGCGCGGCTGCGCATGGGCCAGGCCAGGACCGGCCAGGCGCTGCTGCTGAACGAACGCGCGGTGGGCACCGACCAGAGCAAGCGCTACGTGATGGTGGTGGGCGAGGGCGACAAGGTGGCCTGGCGCGAGGTGACCCTGGGCGCCTCGGTCGATGGCCTGCGCATCGTCACGCAGGGCCTGAAGGCCGGCGAGCGCGTGGTGGTCAACGGCCTGCAGCGGGTGCGCCCGGGCGTGCAGGTGGCGCCCAAGCTGGTGCCGATGGATGCCAAGCCCGACGTGACCGCCGCCACCGAGCGCAAGGCCGCACAGGCCAACTCGTGATCGGGAGCGCGACATGAACCTGTCCAAGTTCTTCATCGACCGGCCCATCTTCGCGGGCGTGCTGTCGGTGCTGATGCTCATCGGCGGCCTGCTGGCGCTGCGGGTGCTGCCGGTGTCCGAGTACCCGGAAGTGGTGCCGCCTTCGGTGGTGGTGCGGGCGCAGTACCCCGGCGCCAATCCGAAGGTGATCGCCGAGACCGTGGCCACGCCGCTGGAGGAATCGATCAACGGCGTGGAAGGCATGCTCTACATGAGCAGCCAGGCCACCACCGACGGCGTGATGCAGCTCACCGTCACCTTCGCGCTGGGCGTCGACCCCGACAAGGCGCAGCAGCTGGTGCAGAACCGCGTCTCGCAGGCGGAGCCGCGGCTGCCCGAGGAAGTGCGTCGGCTGGGCGTGACCACCATCAAGAGCTCGCCCGACCTCACGCTGGTGGTGCATTTGGTGTCGCCCACCGGCCGCTATGACAACACCTACCTGCGCAACTACGCCGCCATCAACCTGAAGGACCGCCTGGCGCGCCTGAAGGGCGTGGGCCAGGTGCAGCTGTGGGGCAGCGGCGACTACGCGATGCGCGTGTGGCTGGACCCGGCCAAGGTGGCCGAGCGCGGCCTGGCCGCCGGCGACGTGGCTGCCGCCATCCGTCAGCAGAACGTGCAGGCCGCGGCCGGCGTGGTGGGTGCTTCGCCGGGCCTGCCGGGCGTGGATTTCCAGCTCTCGGTGAATGCCCAGGGCCGGCTGGAAAGCGAGGAGCAGTTCGGCGACATCATCGTCAAGACCGGTGCCGACGGCGCCGTGACCCGCCTGCGCGACGTGGCGCGGCTGGAGCTGGGCGCGGCCGACTATGCGCTGCGCTCGCTGCTCGACAACAAGGAGGCGGTGGCCATCGCCATCCTGGCTTCGCCGGGCTCCAACGCCATCGACATCGCCGACCAGGTGCGCGCCACCATGGCCGAGGCGCAGCAGGCCATGCCGGAGGGCGTGGAATACAGCATCGTCTACGACACCACGCAGTTCGTGCGCGCGTCCATCGAATCGGTGGTGCACACGCTGCTGGAGGCGGTGCTGCTGGTGGTCATCGTGGTGATCGTGTTCCTGCAGACCTGGCGCGCCTCCATCATTCCGCTGCTGGCGGTGCCGGTGTCGGTGGTGGGCACCTTCGCGGTGATGCACCTGTTCGGCTTCTCGATCAATGCGCTGAGCCTGTTCGGCCTGGTGCTGGCCATCGGCATCGTGGTGGACGACGCCATCGTGGTGGTGGAGAACGTCGAGCGCAACATCGAGGCGGGCCTGAGCCCGCGCGAGGCCACCTACCGCGCGATGCGCGAGGTGTCCGGCCCCATCATCGCGATCGCGCTGGTGCTGGTGGCGGTGTTCGTGCCGCTGGCCTTCATCAGCGGCCTGACCGGCCAGTTCTACCGCCAGTTCGCGCTGACCATCGCCATCTCCACGGTGATCTCGGCCATCAACTCGCTGACGCTCTCGCCCGCGCTGGCCGCGCTGCTGCTCAAGGGCCATGACGAGCCCAAGGACGCGCTGACCCGCGGCATGGACCGGGCCTTCGGCTGGTTCTTCCGCGGCTTCAACAAGGCCTTCGGCCGCAGCTCCGAGGCCTACAGCCGCGGCGTCACCCGCGTGCTGGGCCGCAAGGCGCTGATGATGGCGCTGTACCTGGGCCTGGTGGCGCTGACCTTCGGCCTGTTCAAGTCGGTGCCCAGCGGCTTCGTGCCCGCGCAGGACAAGCAATACCTGATCGGCTTCGCCCAGCTGCCCGACGGCGCCACGCTGGACCGCACCGACGAGGTGATCCGCCGCATGGGCGAGATCACGCTGAAGCAGCCGGGCGTGGAGCACGCCATCTCGTTCCCGGGCCTGTCGATCAACGGCTTCACCAACAGCTCCAACTCGGGCGTGGTGTTCGTCAGCCTGAAGCCTTTCGAGGAACGCACCGACAAGAGCCTGAACGCCGGCGCCATCGCCGGGGCGCTGAACCAGCAGTTCGCGCAGATCGAGGATGCGTTCATCGTCATGTTCCCGCCGCCGCCGGTGCAGGGGCTGGGCACCACGGGCGGCTTCAAGCTGCAGCTGGAGGACCGCGCCTCGCTCGGCTACGAGGCGCTGGACGCGGCCACCAAGGCCTTCATGGCCAAGGCCTACCAGACGCCCGAGCTGGCCGGCATGTTCAGCAGCTACCAGGTGAACGTGCCGCAGCTCTACGCCAACATCGACCGCACCAAGGCGCGGCAGCTGGGCGTGGCGGTGACCGACGTGTTCGACACGATGCAGATCTACCTCGGCAGCCTGTACGTGAACGACTTCAACAAGTTCGGCCGCACGTACTCGGTGCGGGTGCAGGCCGATGCCGAGCACCGCGCACGGGCCGACGACATCGGCCTGCTGAAGGTGCGCTCGGCCACCGGCGAGATGGTGCCGCTGGCCGCGCTGATGAACGTGCAGCCCAGCTTCGGGCCCGAGCGCGCGATGCGCTACAACGGCTTCCTGTCGGCCGACATCAACGGTGGCCCGGCCCCGGGTTATTCGTCGGGCCAGGCGCGCGAGGCCATCGAGCGCATCGCCAAGGAGACGCTGCCGCCCGGCATCGGCTTCGAATGGACCGAGCTGACGTACCAGGAGATCCTGGCCGGCAACTCCGCGGTCATCGTGTTCCCGCTGGCCATCCTGCTGGTGTTCCTGGTGCTGGCCGCGCAGTACGAGAGCCTGACGCTGCCGCTGGCCATCATCCTCATCGTGCCGATGGGGCTGCTGGCGGCGATGACGGGCGTGTGGCTGTCCGATGGCGACAGCAACGTGTTCACGCAGATCGGGCTGGTGGTGCTGGTGGGGCTGAGCGCGAAGAACGCGATCCTGATCGTGGAATTCGCGCGCGAGCTGGAGTTTGCCGGCCGCACGCCGCTGCAGGCCGCCATCGAGGCCAGCCGCCTGCGCCTGCGTCCCATCCTGATGACCTCGCTGGCCTTCGTGATGGGTGTGCTGCCGCTGGTGCTGTCCACCGGCGCGGGCGCCGAGATGCGCAGCGCCATGGGCATCGCGGTGTTCGCCGGGATGATCGGCGTCACGGCCTTCGGCCTCTTCCTCACGCCGGTGTTCTACGTGCTGCTGCGCCAGCTCACCGGCAACCGGCCGCTGAAGCTGCATGGCGAGGTGCCGCACCTGGAGGCCTTCGCCGGTGCCCATGCGGCGCCCGCCACGGGCGGTGCCGGCCTGCAGCCCTCACCGGCCGCGCCGCGCCACCCGCACGACGCCTGATGCCCGCCGCCAAGGAGAACAAGATGAAGAACCTGAACCGTTGGACGCGGCTCACGCCGCTGCTGGCCGCGCTGGTGCTGGCCGGCTGCGCCACCGCGCTGCCGCCGGTGGAAGACCGCCTGCTGCCTGCCACGCCGGCCGCCTTCAAGGAAACCGATGGCCGCTGGGCCCAGGCCACGCCGGCCGATGCCCAGCCGCGCGGCGAATGGTGGAAGAGCTTCGGCGATGCCGAACTCGACCGCTGGGTGGAACGTGCCGGCGAGCAGAACACCAGCATCCAGCAGGCTGCGGCACGGCTGCAGCAGGCGCGGGCGCTGGTGCGCTCGGCCGACGCGAACCGCGCGCCGCAGGTGGGCGTGGGGGCCGGCTTGTCCAGGCAAGCGGGTGTGGACAACAACGGCCCGGCCAACACCCTGGCCCGCGTGGGCATCGACCTGCAGTACGAGCTGGACCTGTTCGGCCGGCTCTCGCGGGCCAGCCAGGCGGCCGAGCTGGATGCGCAGAGCCGGGCGGCCCTGTTGCAGAGCACCCGCCTGCTGGTGCAGGCCGACACGGCGCAGACCTACCTGGCGCTGCGCATGCTGGACGCCGAGCGGGCGCTGGTGCGCGACACCGTCAACGCCTACCGCGACACGCTGCGCCTGACCGAGCGCCGCCAGCAGGCCGGCGACATCGCCGAGCTGGACGTGGCCCGCGTGCGCACCGAGGTGGCCGCCACCGAATCGGAAGCGCTGGCGCTCGACCAGCGCCGCGCGACGCTGGAGCATGCGCTGGCGGTGCTGGTGGGCGAGGCCGCCTCCAGCTTCAGCGTGCCGCCGCAGGACTGGTCGGCCGCGCTGCCCACGGTGCCGCCGGGCCTGCCCAGCACCGTGCTGCAGCGCCGGCCCGACGTGGCCGCCGCCCAGCGCAGCATGCTGGCCGCGCAGGCGCGGGTGGGCGTGGCCCAGGCCGCCTGGTTCCCGAGCGTGTCGCTCACCGGCAGTGCCGGCCAGGCGTCCACCGACGTCGGCGACCTGTTCAAGTGGTCGATGCGCAGCTGGGGCGTGGGGGCGTTGCTGTCGCTGCCGCTGTTCGATGGCGGCCGCCGACAGGCCGGCGTCGACAGCGCCCGGGCCGAGCTGGACGGCGCGCTGGCCGGCTACCGCGAGCAGGTGCTGGTGGCCTTCCGCGACGTGGAGGACCAACTGGCCGCGCTGCGCCTGCTGGCCGACCAGGCGGAGGCGCAGTCGCGCGCGGTGGCATCCGCCACCCGGGCCACGAGCCTGTCCACCTCACGTTACCGCAATGGTTACGTGAGCCAGCTCGACCTGCTGGACGCCCAGCGCACCGAGCTGCGCAACCGCCGGCAGGCGCTGCAGGTGCGGGCCGCTCAGTACCAGGCCACCGTCGGCCTGGTGCGAGCATTGGGCGGCGGCTGGGACGTGGCCGGCGGATGACGCGCACACTGGCCCTCCGATGGAGATGATCGCCCTGGCCCTGGCGGGCCTGCTGCTGGTGGGCTGGTTCCTGGGCCAGCCCTGGCTGCGCGAACAGCGCCGCAGGCGCTGGCGTGCGCAGCCGTTTCCGGCGGCCTGGCGGCGCATCCTGCGGCGGCGCGTGCCGCTGGTGCGCAGGCTGCCGGCGTACCTGCAGCTGCAGCTCAAGCAGCGCATCCAGGTCTTCCTGGCCGAGGTGCCTTTCATCGGCTGCGACGGGCTGGTGGTCACCGACGAGATGCGCGTGACCGTGGCCGCGCAGGCCAGCCTGCTGCTGCTCAACCGGCCGCAGGCGGCCTTCACCGAGCTGCGGCAGGTGCTGCTGTACCCCGGCGCCTTCGTGGTGGACCGGGTGCGGCCGGCCGGCGGCGGCGTGCAGCACGACGACCGGCGTGTGCTGGCCGGCGAATCGTGGTCGCAGGGCCAGGTGCTGCTCTCGTGGCACGACGCGCTGATGGGCGCGGCCGACCCGGACGATGGCCACAACGTGGTGATCCATGAATTCGCGCACCAGCTCGACCAGATCACGGGCGCCGCCAACGGTGCGCCGCCGCTGGCCGGGCGCTTGCACTACCAGCGCTGGTCGCAGGTGCTGGGCGCGGCCTTCGAGCGCTTGCGCCAGCAGCTGGCGGCCGGCGAGCCCACGCTCTTCGATGCCTACGGCGCCACCGAGCCGGCGGAGTTCTTCGCGGTGGCCACCGAGGTGTTCTTCGAGCAGCCACAACGGCTGGCCGCCGAACACCCGGCGCTGTATGCCGAGTTGCGCGGCTACTACCAGGTGGACCCGGCGGGCTGGTAGGCCGGGGCGGGGTCAGGCTCGCTGAGGCACCCGCGACGGCGCGACGGTCTGGCCCGCCAGCGGATGGGCGATGCGTCCGTCGCCATAGCTGCCGACCACCTGCGCGATCACGACCTGGTAGCCGTTGAGCCAGCGGGACTGGGCCTGCTTGGCCTCAACGTGCGAAGGGTGCCGCATCAGCGCCTGCAGCGCGTCCATCGACTCCCAGTAGTACACGTTGCAGACGAGCCCCGTGGCCGGGTTCTCCCACGCCTCCTCGCCCAGGTAGCCGGGAATCGAGCGCGCCACCTCGGCGATCACCTGGTCCAGCGCATGGAAGGCGTCGTCGTACTGCCCGGGCAGGAAGGTGAAGGTGGAGGTGTACATGGCCTGCTCAAGCCGCCAGTGCAGCATGCAGCGCCACGAACTCCTGCGTGAGCTTGTGGCGCGCGTCCAGGTGCACCATCGGCTTGGCCTGCTCGTGCGACTCCTTGATCTTCACGCTGGCGCTCAGGTAGGGCTGCAGCACCGGCAGGCCTTCGTCGATCAGCTCCTGCACCGTGCGCTGCGGCAGGCTGGCGCGCGGCTGGAACTGGTTGACCACGATGCCTTCGACCTCCAGGCCATCGTTGTGGTCGGCGCGGATCTCCTGCACGGTTTCCATCAGGCCGTAGAGCGCGCGGCGGGAGAAGTCGTCGCAGTCGAAGGGGATCAGGCAGCGCTCGGCCGCGATCAGGGCGGAGCGGGTATAGAAGTTCAGTGCCGGCGGGGTGTCGATCCAGATGTCGTCGAACTCGTCGGCCAGCTCGGCCAGCGCATCCCGCAGCTTGTAGATCTTGTAGCGCGACTCCAGCTTGCCGTGCAGCTCGTCCAGGTGGATGCTGGCCGGCATCAGGCTCAGGTTCTCCCACGGCGTGGCCACGATGAAGTCGGTGGTGGCCGGCGGCCGCACGCTGAACTTCAGCGTCTGCTCGAAGAACTCGGCGGCGCCGGCGCCCAGGCCTTCGGCCGCGGCCTGGCCCATCAGGTAGTGGGTGGTGTTGCCCTGCGAGTCCAGGTCCACCACCAGCGTGCGATGCCCCTGTTGCGCGCCGATGGCGGCCAGGTTGCAGGTGATGGTGGACTTGCCCACGCCACCCTTCTGATTGAACACGACACGGCGCATGCGGCTTCCCCTGGTGACTCGATCCGGAGCGCCGATTGTGCAATGCAGCAGCTGCTCAGCCCGTGCTCACCGGATGGCCCGCGGCGGCCCAGGCTTCCAGCCCGCCGGCCAGCGGCTGCACACGGGTGAAGCCCTGACGGGCCAGGCGCTGCGCGGCCAGCGCGGCAGAGGCCTCGTTCGGGCAGTTGCAATACAGCACGATGTGCGCATCGCGCGGCAGGCCGGCCGCATGGGCCAGGATGTCCGGCAGGGCCACGGGGCGGGCGCCCGGAATGCGCCGCGGGTCCAGCTGGCCTGCGGTGCCCGAGCGCACGTCGATCACCACTGGCGCGGCGTCGGCCGCCTGCAGCAGCTGGCGCAGCTCGGTCACGCTGATGCGCTGCATCGCCAGCGCCCGCAGGAAGCGCCGGCGGCGCCACCAGCGCCAGCCGGCAAAGCCGGCCACCAGCGCCACCAGCAGCATGCCGGCCGCCATGCCGGCCTGGGCCAGTGCCGCCAGCACCGCATCCACCTGCCGGCTGAAGGCGGCGCCCAGGCCCAGGAACAGGCCCGACCAGATGGCGCCGGCCACGACGTCGTAGGCCACGAAGCGGGGCACCGACATGCCCAGCGCACCGGCCATCGGCGCGGCCACCACCGACACGCCCGGCACGAACTTGGCCGCCACCAGCGCGCTGCCGCCCCAGCGGGTCATCATCGTCTCGCTCTGGCGCACGCAGGAATCGGGGGACAGCGAGAGCCGGCACAGCAGGCCCATGACGCGGTGGCCGTAGCGGCGCCCGGCAGCGAACCACACGGCGTCGCCGGCCACGTTGGCCACGATGGCCAGGCCCAGGGCCCACCACCATGGCGGCGTGGCACCACCGGCCGGCCCCGCGGCCAGGCCGCCTGCGACCACCAGCAGCGGCGCGGCGGGCACCGGCACGCCGGCCCGTGCGGCCAGGGTGACCAGGAAGACGATCAGCAGGCCGTGTTCAGCCAGCAGGGACATCAAGGCTTGCATGCCCCATTCTTGCCGCGATCAGGCGAAGTGGTCGCCGCCGATGCAGGCGCACAGCACCTTGGGCGCCTGGCGCGGCGCGGTGCCCGGCGTGCTGGTGGGGGTGGCGGAGGGGGTCGTGGCCGAAGGCATGGCCGTGGGTGCCTGTGCCGGTGCGGTGGCCGCGGGCGTGGCGGCCTGCCGCGGTGCCACCGCCGGCGCCGGGCCGGCCCAGGCCACGCTGGCGGCAAAGCCCAGCGCGGCGACGGTGAACACGAATGCGGTCTTCATGGTGTGGCTCCTCTTGTCTAGACAAGGTTGCGGGCAGCCCTGGAACGACGACGGGCGGCCCTTGCAGGCCGCCCGTCGTCAGGCGCGGGGCGCAAGGCGGGTCAGCCGCGTGAGTACAGCGCTTGCTGGCCTTGGCTCAGCGCACCGCTCTTCATGGCATTGATGGTTTCGGCGCGAACTTCGGCACGGCTGCGCTCGGAAGCCGCAGGGCGCTGGGCCAGGTAGCCGTAGCCGTCGGCATCGGTACGCAGTTCACCGTTGGCACGGGCCTGGAGCAGCTCGGCCTGCACTTGCGCGCGGGTCTTGGTGGACTTGAATTCCTGCTGCGTGACGGTGTAGCCGTAGGTGTCGCCCAGGTGGGCCTGCGCGAAGGTGGCGCCGCTCATCAGCGTGAGGCCGGCGGCCAGGGCCGCGGCGTAGATGGTCTTGCTGTTCATGATGTGCTTTCGTTCGTTGCGTGAGTAAGGTGCTCAGCCGCGGCTGTAGTTGCCCTGGCTCAGGTGCTCGCCGGCCTGGATGGCCTTGATGACTTCGGCGCGCACTTCGGCACGGGTCTTGGTGGACGCGGTGGGGGCCGCGAAGCCACGCTCGCCCAGGCCGTAGCCCTCGGCGGTGATGCGCAGCTCGCCATTGGCGCGGGCCTGGGCCAGCTCGGCGTTCACCTGGGCGCGGGTCTTGGTGGAAGGGGCCTGCAGCTCGGGCACGTTGTAGCCGCCGGTGTCGCCGTACACCTGGGCGGTGGCGGCGGTGGAGGCCAGCAGGGCGATGAGCGAAGCGGCGACGGTGGTGGCGATGCGGTTCTTGGTGGTCATGATGTGTGCTCCTATGGAGAGAGACTGTAGGGACGGTGGCTGCCTGGAAAAAGCGCCTGGCCGTCAATGCGTCATTGCGTGGGCTGCAACAGTGGCCGTGGGCGCACCGGCTTGCCTAGACAAGTTGGCTGCGCTGCCGGCTCAGCCGCGGATGTGGTCGCCGCGGCTCAGCGCCTCGCCCGACTTCAGGGCCTTCACGGCCTCGGCCTGCACTTCCGCACGGGTGCGGGTGGAGGGCGCGGCATGGCGGCGGGCGAAGTCGTAGCCGTCGGCATCGGTGCGCAGCTCGCCGTTGGCACGGGCCTGCTGCAGTTCGGCCAGCACCTGGGCGCGGGTCTTGGGGGCGACCTGGGTCTTCAGTTCCGGCACGTCGTAGCCGCCGGTGTCGCCATACACCTGGGCGGTGGCGGCACCCGAGGCGAGCAGGGCGACGAGCGAAGCGGCGATGAGGGACTTGGTGTTCATGATGACGATTCCTTCAAGAGTGGAGTGATCTGGTTTCGTCGGCCGGGCGCTGCTTGCGTTGTGTGTCGGAGTGCCCTGTCGATGGGATGAACTGTAGGCAGCCACCCCCTCGGGAAACAGGCCCGCCACGCCAATGGCTCATTGCATTGCCGTCAACAATCACGGCGCATGCGACGGGTGGCTGCCGCACAATTCCTGCATGTCCCTGCCCGTTCCCTCCCAGCCCGAAGGCCCCTTCATGCGACTGGCCGGCCAGCGTGTGGAACTGGTGGCCTCCGCCTTCGTCGAGCCCGCCGCGGTGGCCGACTACTACCGCCGCAACGCGGCCCACTTCAGCCGCTGGGACCCGCCCTCGCCGCCCGGCTTCGCCAGCGCGGCGGTGCAGGCCGAGCGCCTGCAGATGGCGGCCGTGGCCTTCGGCATGGGCACCGGCTTCCGCTACTGGCTGGTGGAGCCGCATGCGCCGCAGCGCGTGGTGGGCAGCGTGCATTTCTCCAACGTGGCGCGTGGTCCGTTCCAAAGCGCCTCGCTGGGCTACTCGGTGGACCAGAGCCTGGAAGGCCGCGGCGTGATGGCCGAGGCGCTGGCACGCGGCATCGAGGAGATGTTCTCGCCGCGCGGCCGGCTGCATCGCATCGAAGCCGGGATCCGGCCCGAGAACGAACGCAGCCTGGCGCTCATCCGCCGCATGAGCTTCACGCAGATCGGCCTGGCGCCGCAGTACCTGATGATCGACGGCCAATGGCGCGACCACCTGCTGTGGCAGCGGGTGAATGCGGACTGGCAGCCGCCCGACGCGCAGGCCTAGCCAGGCGCCGGGCTCCTCGCGCGGCCCGGGCGCGGCCATAAACTCGGCCGCAGGCAATGCAGGGGAAGCCCATGACACACCACGCTCTTCGTTCGCGCTTCTTCATGGCCGTGGTCCTGGCCGGTGCCGGCACGCTGGCGCAGGCGCAGCCGGCCGAGGCCGCATCGCAGCCCGAGCCGATGCTGCGCGGGGCCGACGTGACCGAATCGGCGCTGGTGGACGCGCTGGCCATCGAGGCGCCCGAGCCGCCGGCAGATGCCAAGACGCGCGGCTTCCGCCCGGCGGTGCGTCCGCCCAGCAACAAGCCGGCCGCGCCGGGCAAGGCCTCGCTGCTCATCACCTTTCCCACCGATTCGGCGGAGCTGACGGCCGAGAGCAAGGCCGCACTGGACACGGTGGCCAAGGCGCTGCAATCGGACAAGCTGGCCGGTTTCGGCTTCCGGGTGGAAGGCCATGCCGACCCGCGCGGGCAGGCCGACCGCAACATGAAGCTGTCGCAGCTGCGCGCGCAGGCGGTGGTCGACTACCTGGTGACCGTGCGCGGCGTGCTGCCCGAGCGGCTGGCGCCCCAGGGCAAGGGATCCACCGAGCCGGTGGACGCCGCGCGGCCGGAGGCGCCGGAGAACCGGCGGGTGACCATCGTCACCAACCGGTAGATGCAGCACCCGGTCCCGTGCATGCACGGGCCCACCCGCCGAGCGCCGTTCAGCGCCCGAGTTCGCGCTTCTCGAACAGGTAGTCGCCGCCGGCGGTGTGGCTGCTGGAGGAGAAGGCCCCGTATTGCGGGCGCTGGGGCAGCTCGCGGGCGACCGCGAAGCGCACGCGCTCGAACACGTTGCCGCCGGGCTGCCAGGTGGGCACCTGCTGCAGCGTGCGCATCAGGTTCCAGGCAAAGGTGCTGTGGCCTTCCTTGCCGGCATCGAACACCGGCTCGTTGCCGCCCGAGGACATGACCACCGCCGTGCGGCGTGACAGCACCTGCGCCGGGTCCAGCGCGCTGGTGGCCGCGCGGATGCGGGCGTCGGACACCAGGGTGCCCGAGTAGCAGCTGTCCGAGATCAAGGCTACCTGGCTGGCGCCCAGGCGCTCCACTGCGCGGCCGATGTCGGCATTGCTGATCCAGGTCTCGGGCCGCGTCGCGTCGGCGTCGGCCGGCTGCCAGTAGCCTTCCCCGGTGGCAGGCACCACCGCGCCATGGCCGGCGTAGTAGATGACCACGGAATCATCCGGCCCGGCCTCGGTGGCCAGGCGGTTCAGCGTGCGCATCACGGTGTCCTTGCTGGCGTTCTCGATGACGAGCGTCTCGTAGCCCAGCGCGGACTGCATCAGCGCACCCACGGCACGTGCGTCGCTGGCCGCGTTGTCCAGCTGCGGGATGCGGCCGTCGGCATAGCGGTCGGTGCCGATGAGCACGGCGAGCTTGCGCTGGATCTGCGGCAGCGCGGCGTTGCGCACCGTGGCGCGGGCCGGGAACAGCGGCGCGGGCAGGGCCGGCGCCGCCGCCTGCAGCACCGGGGAGGGCGGAGCCACCGGGGCCGGCGCGGCAGGTGCCGGCGCAGGCGCAGGTCCGGGCGCAGGCGCCTCGGGCACTGCGGCCGGCGCTCCGGCCTGGGCGGCGCGTGCGGCGCGGATCTCGTCGCGCTGCTTCACGGTGATCATGCAGATGCCGCTTTCGGCCTGCTCCGGCGTCTCGCAGGCCTTCACGTCCGCCGCCTGCGGATTGCGGCTGAGCTGGGCCAGCGCATCCGAGAAGATCTGCTGCTTCAGCCGGTCGCGCGAGGCCAGCAGCGTGGCCAGCGCCTCCTGGGACAGCGCGCCCACCGGCACGGTGCCGAAACGCGGCGTGCTGGCGGGGCCGGGCACCAGCGCCTGCGTGGCGTCCAGCGCGCGGTTCTGCAGCGGCACGGGCACCACCGGCGGCTGCTGCAGCACCACGGCCAGCACCCGCGCCAGCTCCTGCGGCGCCGCCTGCTGCAGCGGCGTGGTGGCTTCCACCGGCGGCGCGCTGGGCGGCGGCGGGGCGGGCGGTTCGGCCGGAGGTACCACGGGAGGCACCACGGGCGGTGCCACCAGCGTCAGTGCGAGCGCATTGCCCTCGGCCTGGGTGAAGCGGTAGTTACGGGCGGACAGGCCGCCGCCTTCGATGGCATAGCGTCCGGCGGGCGAAGTGCTGCCAGCCGGGCTGCTGAACTGCAGCGTGCCGCTGGTGGCATTGCCCACGTTCTCGCCTTCGATGAAGCCGCTGACCTGGCCGGTGAAGGCCGGCAGCACGCTGCCGGCGGCCGCGGTCACCGGGTCGGCCAGGTAGGTCAGGGTGCGCAGGCCGATCTCGGCGGTGGTGGTGAGCGAGCCCGGCACGCTGTAGTTGGCCACCCGGCCACTGCTGCCATCGGCGGCCGAAACGCTCACCAGCACCGTCTTGCCTGCGCCGGCATTGGCGTCGCTGAAGCGACCGCTGGTGGTCAAGGCCAGCTGCTCGCCCTCCACCAGCCCGGACACGCCGGCCAGGCTGACGTTGGCCACGTCGGTGCCGTCGTACAGCTTGCCGTCGGCCAGCACGTTGAGCGTGAGCGGCCGCGGCGTGATGCGGGCGGTGGTGCTGGCGCTGCTGCTGGCCAGCTGGTAGTCGCTGGCGCGGCCACCGGCGCCGTCGGCCAGCCCCAGGCTCACCGTCACCGGCTTGCCGGTGCCGGCATTGGCATCGGCGAAGCGGGCATCCAGCGTGAGGTCGAGCGCCTCGCCCTCCACCAGGCCCACCAGACCGCCGGCCGTGGCAGTGGTGGTGGTCAGGCCGTCGTACACCTTGTCGGCCGCGGTCACGCCCGACACGCTCAGGGTGCGCGGCGTGATGCTGCCGGTCAGGCCGGCGCTGCGGTAGCCGTACACCGGCTTGCCCGCGGCGTCGGTGGCGCTGATCAGCGCGCTGTCGGCGGTGATGGCCTTGCCGGTGCCCGCACGGGCATCGCTGTACAGGGCGGTGCCCGAGCCCACCTGCAGCTGGTCGCCCGCCAGCGCGCCGCTGCCCAGCAGCACCGCGCCCGGCGCCAGCAGGACCGAGGCCGAGCCGTCGTACACCTTGCTGATGCTGCCGCTGAGGGTGACGACCGGCGCCACCGAGAACAGCAGCCCGTTGCCGCTGCCCAGCACCGTGGGCGCATCGCCGAACACCGCGTCGTACTGGCGGAAGTCGTGCGCCAGATTGCCGGCATCGAAGCCGGCGGACGGGTTGCTTGCATAGACAAGCCAGCGGCCGTTGGTGGCCTGCAGCGCCGGGCTGGCCGCGCCATGGCTGAAGCGGTCGGCATTGCGCCCGCCGCTGCCGGCGATGACGATGGCATCGCCCGCCGCGCCCGCGCTCACGCTGGTGCTGTCGGCCAGCGTCACGCCCGCGGCCAGCAGGCGCACCGTGCTGTCGGTGGAGACGAAGCTGGCGTCCGCCAGCGTGATGTCGCCCGCCAGCGATTCCAGCGTGACGGCCGTGGCCTGGCCGCTGAAGTTGACGGCGCTGCCGCCCGCCAGGGTGATGTCGCGCTGCGCCTGCATCAGCAGGCTGGTGGGCGCGCCGTTGATGGAAGCCGAGTTGAAGAAGCCGCCATCGGCATCCAGCATGTCGATGCCGCCGGTGGAGGTGATGCTGGCGGTGCCGCCGTTGGGCACGGCTACCTGCGCGCCGACGATGCCCAGCCGGTGCTCGCCGCTGCCCAGTGCCTGCAGGCTGAGCGAGGCCGCGCCGCCGGCCGACACGATGGCGCCGCCATAGCCGTCGGAGGCCAGCAGCAGCGAGTAGCCTCCGTCGGCCGAATCCAGCGTGCCCTGCACCAGCAGGCTGGCCTGGTTGCCGGCGCTGATGCTGCCGCTGCCGTTCTCGGCCTGCGCATACACGCCCTGTGCCACCACGGGCGTGCTGGAGGACGCCGCGCCCTGCAGCGTGGCCGTGCCGACGATGCTGAGCGACGCGCTGGCATCGGGCGCGGGCGGCTGCACGCTCACCTGCGCGCCCACGATGCCCACGCCGGCCACCAGGCTGGCGCGCTGGGGATCGGTGCCGGTGGGATCGGTGGCGCCCAGCGCCTGGCCCTGGATGCTGAGCGACTGCGTGGCCACCAGGCTGCCGCCATCGATGAACACGCCCTGGCGGAAGTTGCCGCCGTCGACCCAGCCCTGCACCGTGATGTTGCGGGCCGACAGGTTGCTGCCGTCCAGCAGCACGCCGCCGGTGGTGCTGCTGGCCACCGCCGAGGCGCCGCGCAGCGTGATGCTGCCGCTGCCGGCGGTGAGCGTGCTGCCGAACACGTCCACGCCGTAGGCGAAGTCCGAGTCCACGCCCACCGCGCCGGCAAACGGCGCGTTGCCCTGCGGCCCGGTGGCCACGCCGTTGCCGCCCAGCAGCAGGTTGCCGTTGTTGGTGTTGAGGGTGCTGCTGCCGACCACGATGGAGCCGGCGCCGCCGTCCTTGGCCGCGTTGAACGTGATGTCCAGCGGCGCGCCGGTCGCGCTGATGGTGGAGCCCGACAGCTGGATGTTGCGGTGCGCATTCAGCGTGAGCGACACCGGCGAGTTCAGCGCCGGCGCGATGGTGGCGCCGATCATGCGGATGCTGCCCTCCTCGCTGTTGCTGCCGCCGGTGCCGGTGGTGATGCTGACGTTGTTGCCCGCCTCCAGCGCGGTGCGGATGGTCAGGGTGGAGATCTGCGCCGCGTCATCGGTGCTGGTGAAGTCGGGGTTGCCGACGATCTGCGTGTCGCTGACGTTGTCCGCGATCTCGATGTCGTTCGGGTCCAGCAGCCAGGTGCCGGCGCGCCCGCGCGGCGCCTGCACCGTGACCGCCGCCGGCCGCGCATCCAGCCAGCCACCCGAGGTTTCCACCAGGCCGCCATGGCCACGCAGCGGCCCGCCGGTGGCGCTGAAGCGGCCATAGGCGCGGGTGGCCAGATCGGACCACACGACGATGCGTCCGCCATCGCCCGCACCGGTGGCGTCGGCCGCCAGCAGCGCGCCGGGGGCGATGAAGGCCGCCTGCGCATGCGGCACGCCGGGATCGCGGCCCTGGGCGCCGCCGCCCACCAGCAGCTCGCCGCCGCCGGCGTGGCCGGAGGCCTCCAGCACGCCGCCGTCCAGCACCGCCACGTGGCGGCCCAGCAGCCGCAGCTGGCCGCCGCCGCCCGCGCTGCCGATGACGGCCGCGGTGCCGGCCACCAGCGCCGTGCCTTGCGCGCCCGCATCCAGCGTGATGCGGCCGCCGCTGCCGCCGCTGGCACTGCTGTGGCTGCCGGCGCCCAGCTGCAGCTGCTGGCTGGCCTGCAGCACCAGCTCGCCACCGGGGCCGGCCGCCAGGGCATCGGCCCGCATCACGCCCTGCTGGTTGACGATGGCGGCCTGCACGTCGATGCGGCCGGCCGGCGCGATCACCTGGCCCAGGTTCAGGGCCTCGCCGGCCGGTGCGGCCACGCGCAGCGCCAGATGGGGCGCCTGCGTGTCCACCAGCTCGATCTCCTGCCCGGCGGCCAGCATCACCTGTCCGCCGGGCGCTTCGATCAGGCCTTCGTTGGCCACGCCCGCGGCCGACGCCAGCAGCGCCACCCGCCCGCCGGAGGCGGTGCGCAGCGCGCCCTGGTTGACGATGCGGCCTTCGCCGGCCAGCGTGTCGGCCGCGCCGAAGCGGTAGCGGCCGGCCAGGAAGTCGGCGTCGCCCAGGTTCAGCGTGGACACCACCAGCCCCGCCACGTCCACCCGCGCGCCGGCACCGAACAGCACGCCGTGCGGATTCAGCAGCCACACCTTGCCGTTGCTGGTGAGGCTGCCCAGGATGGCCGAGGGATCGGCGCCGGTGACGCGGTTGAGCACCTGGCTGGCGGCGCTGGCCTGGTCGAAATGCACCGACTGCTGCGCCCCGATGGAGAAGCTGCGCCAGTTCAGGATGGCATTGGGGCTGTTGCGCACCGTCATCTGCTGGCCGGCGGTGGTGGCCGCGGCCTGGCCGTGCACCACCTGCAGGCCGCTGGGCAGGGCCTGCGCCTGCAGTGCGGACGGGCCGGCCAGGCTCAGGGCCAGCGCCATGGCCAGCGGATGCGGGCGGGCGCGCAATGCGGAGCCGCGGACGGATGGGAGCGGGAGGCGGGCCATGGTGTGTCCTTCAGAAGCTGGTGCTGACGGCCACATGCGCGCGCAAGTCGTGGCGGTCGGTCTGCGGGGCGGCCTTCAGGGCCTGGGCGACATGCAGCGTGCCCTGCCAGCGGCCCAGCGCGGCGCGCAGGCCCAGGCCCCAGGCGCGCAGGCTGCATTCGTCGCGGCCCTCCTCACAGGGCAGGCCGCGGCGGTTGCCCACCCAGCCGGCGTCGAAGAAGCCCAGCGCCCGCACGGTGGCGTCGGCGCCGCCGGCCAGCAGCTCGGGGCCCAGCAGTTCCAGCGCCGCCTGCAGGCCGCGGTCGCCGGCCAGCTCGCGCTCGCGGTAGCCACGCACCGAGCCCGCCCCGCCGATGCCGAACTGCTCGCCCGGCACCATCGCCTGGTTGGTGAACTGGCCCGCTGCGCGCAGCTGCAGGTTCCAGCCTTCATAAGGTGAAGCGCCCAGCTGCAGCGTGCTGCGCAGCGCGGTGAACCGGGGCTGGGCGCCTTCGCGCACCGCCTCGAAGCGGCTGCTGCGGGCCCGGCCGCCACCCAGCTGCAGGTTGTGGTGCAGGCCGACCGACAGGCCATAGGCCAGGGCGCCGCCGCGCTGCAACGAGTACTCCAGCGAGACCGGCTGCACCGAGACGCTCTCGCCGGCCGAGCCGCAGGCACCCTCGGGCAGGCCGGCAATGCGGCAGCTGTTCAGGTAGGCGCGGTAGTCCAGGCCCAGGGCCAGCCGCTGGTCGGCCTCGCCCCAGCGGGGCAGCAGCAGCGTGGCGCGCACACCGGCCAGGCGGCCGCGGCCGGCAAAGCTCAGCGGACCCACCACGGTGGTGGTGGTGCCGCCGTCCACGTCGGACCAGGCGGCATAGGCATCGACGAAGGTGTGCCGCGCATACAGCGGCAGCCGGTAGCTGCCGCTGAGCACCTTCACCGCGCTGGGCTTGTCCGGTGCCGTCTGCGCATTGAGGGTGAGCACGTCGTCGCGGTCGCTCAGGTTGGCGTGCTGCCAGCCCAGGCCGGCGCGCAAATGGCCGGTGCGCCGGTTGCCGCGGTTGTCCAGGCTGGCCGTCCAGCGCTGCAGCGGCTGCTCGCTGACCACGATGCGTGCATCGGTCTCGCCCGGCGCCGCGCCGGGCTGCAGCAGCACCTGCAGCTGCTTGGCGGGGTTCTCGTTGGACATGCCGATCTGCGTGTCCAGCGCCTGCAGCCGCGGCGTGCTGCCCGGCACCAGTGCGGGCAGGCCGGCGCGCACGTTGTCGGCACTGAACTGCTTCTGGCCCTCGATCGCCACCCGCGCCAGCCGGCCCTCCACCACGGTGATGCGCACCACGCCGTCGGCCGGCTGCTGCGGCGGCACGAAGGCCACCACGCCGCCATAACCCGCCTGGGCATACAGGGCCTGCAGCGCGGCTGCCGCCGCCTGCAACTCCGCCACGCTGCGCTGGCCGGCATGGGGCGCAAGCACGGCGTCGATGCGCTCGGCCGGCAGCAGCGTGTTGCCCTCCACCCGGAAACCGCTGACCTGCAGCCGCGGCGCCTCGGCAGCGGCCGGGGCCGACGCCACGGCCGGCGGTGCACCGGCCGTCTGGGCGCCCGCGGCGCCAGCCAGGGTGGCCAGCAGGCCGGCCTGCAGCGCCGTCGGCAGCATGGCGCGGCGCCAGCGCGGCAGGGGGGAGAGGGGGTTGCTCATGCCGTCCTTTCAGTGGCCCTCCACGAGGGGCGGCAGAGGATACGCCCGCGGTGACAAAACGTTCATCCCGAAGAACACGCAGGCTGCAGGTCGGCAGAGGCGATGCCTGCGCGCCACATAAGTCGGTTCGAAGATGCGCAAACCAGCCGAAATCGCGGGTCAAGTTCCCGCGGCATGCTGCCGTTATCACCTGGTGAGCGGTACGCGCGCTGTGTCTGTGGGATGCCCGTCGGTGTTCGAGCCTGCGCGTTGTTGGCCGCCGGGAGTGCTTTCCATGCGTTTCGCTGACCTCAGCATCCGGAAAAAACTATTGGCCGCTTTCGGGCTGCTGATCCTCATCGGGCTGGTGCAGGGCGTGCTGGCCCTGCGTGGCCTGACCAAGGTGCAACACGAGAACACCCAGCTGGCCGACAACTGGCTGCCCGGCGTGGAGCGGCTGGGCGACCTGCGCAACGACCTGATGGCCTACCGCATCAACCGCCTGCGCATCGTGGTGCGGGTGGAGGACACCGGCGGCCTGCCTGCGCTGCGGTCGGAGGCGCAGGCCCTCCAGGCCGAGGTGGAGAAGCATCGCCGGGCCTATGCGGGCCTGGTGAGCAGCCCCGAGGAGCAGGCTGGCTTCGACGCCTTCGTGGCCGCCTGGGAGCGCTATGCCGGCCTGCACGCCGAGGTGGAACGCCTGGCCAAGGCCGGCGACGAAAACGGCCTGGAAGCGCTGCTGGTGCAGTCGGGCGCGGTGTTCGACCAGACGGCGCTGGCGGTGAAGAAGCTGGTGGAGATCAACACCCAGGGTGCCGAGGCCAGCGCCGCCGCCGGCAGCAAGGCGTTCAGCCTGGCGCGCTGGGAGCTGCTGGTGGCCGGGCTGGGCTCGCTGCTGGCGGGCATCAGCGTGGCGATGGTCCTGTCGGGCCGGCTGTCGCGCACCGCAGAGCAGGCGGTGACGGAGGCCGGGTGCATGGCCAACGGCGACCTGAGCCGCACCATCCCCGCGGGCAGCCGGGACGAGCTGGGCCGCCTGCTGACCGCCCTGGCCGACATGCAGGCCAAGCTGCGGGGCATCGTTGCCGGCGTGCGCCATGGCGCGGATGGCGTGGCCACCGCCAGCGCGCAGATTGCCGCCGGCAACAGCGACCTCAGCGCCCGCACCGAGCAGCAGGCCAGCGCGCTGCAGCAGACGGCCGCGTCGATGGAGCAGCTGTCCAGTACGGTCAAGCTGAATGCCGACAACGCGCAGCAGGCCAACCAGCTGGCGCTGAATGCCTCCGAGGTGGCCCGCCAGGGCGGCGACGTGGTGGACCGGGTGGTGGAGACGATGCGCAGCATCGACGATTCCTCGCGCCAGATCGCGGACATCATCGGCACCATCGACGGCATCGCCTTCCAGACCAACATCCTCGCGCTGAATGCCGCGGTGGAGGCGGCGCGCGCCGGCGAGCAGGGCCGCGGCTTTGCCGTGGTGGCCGGCGAGGTGCGCAGCCTGGCGCAGCGGGCGGCCGAGGCGGCGCGCCAGATCAAGACGCTGATCGCCACCAGCGTCGAGCGGGTGGAGCATGGCAGCGCGCTGGTGAACAACGCCGGCGCCACCATGGGCGAGGTGGTGCAGGCTATCCAGCGGGTGACCGACATCGTGGCCGAGATCAGCGCCGCCAGCCGCGAGCAGGCCTCCGGCGTCACCCAGGTGGGCGAAGCGGTGACGCAGATGGACCGCGCGACGCAGCAGAACGCGGCGCTGGTGGAGGAGAGCGCCGCGGCGTCGGAAAGCCTGCGCAGCCAGGCCAGCCAGCTGGTGCAGGCGGTGGCGGTGTTCCGGCTGGCGCACGGCGACGCCGCCGCGCCGCCAAGCCCGGCCGGTGCGCCGGCAGCGGCGGCCAAGCCCGCGGCCACGCCGGTTGCCAAGCCGGCCGCCGCGCCTGCACCCACCACCGCTGCCAAGACGGCGACGGCCACCGCCGCCCAACCCGCGCCGGTTGCCGCGTCCTCCTGTCGGGCAAGCGCAGCGCCGCCACGCCGACCGCGGCGCCGGGCAAGGGCAAGGCGCCCGCGTTGGCCAAGCGGCCGGCGCTCGTGCGCCCCGCGCCGCGCGCGCCGGCCGTGCCGGTGGCCGCAAAGCCCGCGGCCGATGGATCGAGTGCCGCGCCGGCGAAGTCGGCACCTGTCCAGCCGCCGGCGAACCCGGCGCCCCAGCCGGCACGCGCCGCCGCCACGGCTGACGACGGCGACTGGGAAACCTTCTAGGCGGGCCGCGGCGCCGGAAGCCTGCTCAGGTCACCGGCGCCGGGTTGAAGAGCACCAGCGCGTTGTGCAGCTTCCAGTGCTCGGCCCAGGTCTTGCGGCCGCTGGCCACGTCCAGCATCAGCCGGAACATCTCCCAGCCCACCTCCTCGATGGTCTTGTCGCCGGTGGCGATGCGGCCGGCGTCCACGTCCATCAGGTCATGCCAGCGGCGGGCCAGGTCGCTGCGCGTGGCCACCTTGATCACCGGCACCTGCGCCAGGCCGTAGGGCGTGCCGCGGCCGGTGGTGAACACATGCAGGTTCATGCCGGCGGCCAGCTGCAGCGTGCCGCAGATGAAGTCGCTGGCCGGCGTGGCTGCGTACAGCAGGCCCTTGCCACGCGCTTTCTCGCCGGGCGACACCACGCCGGAGATCGGCGCTGAACCGCTCTTGACGATGCTGCCCATCGCCTTCTCGACGATGTTGGACAGCCCGCCCTTCTTGTTGCCCGGCGTGGTGTTGGCACTGCGGTCCACCCGGCCGCGGGCCAGGTAGGCGTCGTACCAGGCCATCTCGCGGATCATGGCCTCGGCCACTTCCGGCGTGGTGGCGCGCGAGGTGAGCTGGGCGATGCCGTCGCGCACCTCGGTCACTTCCGAGAACATCACCGTGGCGCCGGCGCGCACCAGCAGATCGGTGCAGAAGCCCACCGCCGGGTTGGCCGTCACGCCGGAGAAGGCGTCGCTGCCGCCGCACTGCACGCCCACCACCAGCTCGCTGGCCGGCACCGTCACGCGGCGGCGGGCATTCAGCCGCTCCAGGTGCAGCTCGGCCTGGCGCATCACCGAGTCGATCATCGACATGAAGCCGACGTGCGCCTCGTCCTGCAGGCACACCACGTCCAGCTTGGGCTCGGCGGTCTCGCCGATGTCGGCCACGTTGCGTTCGTCCACCAGCGCAATGCTGCCGGGCGGCAGCAGGCGCTCGGGCTGCAGCTTCTCGCAGCCCAGGCTCACCACCATCACCTCGCCGCCGAAGTTGGGATTGAGGCTGATGTTGCGCAGCGTGCGGATGGGGATGACCGCATCGGGCGCGTCGATGGCCACGCCGCAGCCGTAGCCGTGCTCCAGCGCCACCACGTCGTCCACGTTGGGATAGCGCGGCAGCAGCTCGGCCTTGATGCGCTGCACCGCGAAGTCGGTGACGCCGGCCACGCACTGCACCGTCTGCGTGATCGCCAGGATGTTGCGCGTGCCCACCGAGCCGTCGGCATTGCGATAGCCCTGGAACGTGAAGCCTTCCAGCGGTGGCTGCGGCTCCGGCTTCACGGTGGCGATGGGCAGGTCGTCCAGCGAGCGTGCCTCGGGCATGCGCAGCAGCCGCTCGTGCACCCAGCGGCCGGCCTCGATGGGCTGCGCGGCGAAGCCGATGGCCACGTCGTAGCGGCGCACCGCATCGCCTTCGGCCAGGTCCACCAGCGCCACCTTGTGGCCCTGGGGCACCTGGTCGCGCAGCACCAGGCCCGAGGGCAGCACCGTGCCCGGCGGCAGGCCGCCGTCGTTGGCGACGATGGCCACGTTGTCGCGCGGGTGCATGCTGATGAGCAGCGGCGGTCGCGCCGCCGCGCCGGCCTGCGCCGGTGTCTTGCTGTCTGCCATCACTTGTCTATTCAACCTTGACGTTGCCGTCCTTGACGATACGCGCCCACTTGGCCTGTTCGCCGCGCTGGAAGGCGCCGAACTGCTCGGGCGTGTTGGGCGTGTACTCCAGGCCCAGGCCGTCGATGCGGGCCTTGGTCTCGGGCTGGGCCACGATCCTGGCCAGCTCGGCATTGAGCTTGCTCACGATGGCAGGCGGCGTGCCGGCCGGCGCATACAGGGCCTGCCAGCTGGCCACGTCGAAGGTGGCGATGCCGGCTTCCTGCATCGTGGGCACGTCGGGCAGCACCGCGCTGCGCTTGGCCGAGGTGACGGCCAGCGCCCGCACCTTGCCGGCCTTGATCTGCGGCAGCGCCACCAGCGCGGTCTCGAAGCTCATCGGGATCTGGCCGCCCATCACGTCCTGGATGGCGGGGGCGCTGCCCTTGTAGGGCACATGGGTGAGGTTGACGCCGGCCAGCAGCTTGAAGGTCTCACCCGACAGGTGCTGCGAGGTGCCCTGGCCGGCGGAGGCGAACTGCAACGAGCCCGGCCGCGCCTTGGCAGCGGCCACCAGCTCGGCCACCGTCTTGAAGGGCTGGTCCGGGCCCACCAGCAGCACGTTGGAGATGCTGCCCAGCAGCATCACCGGGGCAAAGTCCTTGGCCGCGTTGTAGGGCATCTTGGGCAGCAGCGCCGGGTTGATGGCATGGGTGGCGATGGTGCCCAGCAGCAGGGTGTAGCCGTCGGGCGCAGCCTTGGCCACGCTGTCGGCGCCGATCACGCCGCCGGCGCCGGCCTTGTTCTCGATCAGCACCGTCTGCTTGAGCGACGCCTGCAGCTGCGCGCCCAGGGTGCGCGCCAGCACGTCGGACGTGCCACCGGCCGCAAAGGGCACCACGATGCGGATGGGCTTGGCCGGCCAGTCGTCCTGGGCTGAGGCGGGCAGCGCTGCCAGCGAGCAGAGGGCCGCCAGGGTGCCGGCAAGGGCGGCGTGGAAGAACGATGAAACAGCCATGTCGTCTCCGGAACAGATCAGTTGTCGTACAACATATTGCGGCGTGTGAACTCGGCCGTCAAGCTGCGGCGTCTACGTACGCGCTACGCGGAAGTACGGATACCGTTAACACTTGCGGGCCGCCCTGCGCGTGTTGTACGATGACCGACAACACTGACCCCTCACACCGGAGCATCCATGAGCCCCCAGGAACTCAAGCAAGCAATGTCGTCGGGCCTGCTGTCGTTTCCGCTGACCGATTTCAGCGCCGACCTGAAGTTCGACCCGCGCGGCTATGCCCAGCGCCTTGAATGGCTGATGCCGTACGGCGCCACGGTGCTGTTCGCGGCCGGCGGCACGGGTGAGTTCTTCTCGCTGGAGCCGGTGGAGTTCAGCCAGGTGATCAAGGTGGCTTCCGAGACCTGCCGCGGCCAGGTGCCCATCGTCGCCGGTGCCGGCGGCGGCACCACGCTGGCCATCCGCTATGCGCAGGAGGCCGAGCGTGCCGGCGCGCAGGGCATCCTGCTGCTGCCGCACTACCTGACCGAAGCCACGCAGGACGGCCTGTTCCAGCATGCCAAGGCGGTGTGCGACAGCGTGAAGATCGGCGTCATCGTCTACAACCGCGGCGCCTCGCGCTACAGCCCCGAGACGCTGCAGCGCCTGGTGGACGCCTGCCCGAACATGGTGGGCTACAAGGACGGCGTGGGCGACATCGAGAAGATGGTCGGCGTGCGCCGCGCCCTGGGCGACCGCGTGGCCTACCTGGGCGGCCTGCCCACCGCCGAGGTGTATGCCGCCGCCTATGCGGCGCTGGGCGTGCCGGTGTATTCGTCGGCCGTCTTCAACTTCATCCCGCGCACCGCGATGGAGTTCTACAACGCGCTGGCGTCGGGAGACACCGCCACCACCGAGCGGCTGATCGACAGCTTCTTCCTGCCCTACCTGGCCATCCGCAACCGCGGCGAGGGCTATGCGGTGAGCATCGTGAAGGCCGGTGCCACCATCGTCGGCCACGGCGCCGGCCCGGTGCGCCCGCCGCTGAGCGACCTGAAGCAGGCCGAGTTCGACGAGCTGAAGGCCCTGATCGCCACCCTGGGCCCGCAATGAGCGAGACCGCCATGCACAAGAACTGGATCGGCGGCGAGTGGGTGCCCGGCGCCCGCACCAGCCGCAACATCAACCCGTCCGACACGCGCGACCTGATCGGCGAATACGCGCAGGCCGATGCCGCGCAGGCGAAGCAGGCCATCGCCGCCGCGCATGCCGCCGCGCCGGCCTGGGGCCTGAGCACGCCGCAGCAGCGCTTCGACGTGCTGGACGCCGCGGGCGCCGAGATCCTGGCGCGCAAGGCCGAGCTGGGCGACCTGCTGGCCCGCGAGGAAGGCAAGACGCTGCCCGAGGCCATCGGCGAGGTGGTCCGCGCCGGCAACATCTTCAAGTTCTTCGCCGGCGAGGCCCTGCGCGCCAGCGGCGACCTGCTGGCCTCGGTGCGCCCCGGCGTGGGCGTGGAGGTCACGCGCGAACCGGTCGGCGTGGTGGGCCTCATCACGCCGTGGAACTTCCCCATCGCCATCCCGGCCTGGAAGATCGCCCCGGCGCTGGCGCACGGCAACGCGGTGGTGTTCAAGCCGGCCGACCTGGTGCCGGGCTCGGCCTGGGCGCTGGCCGAGAACCTGTCGCGCAGCGGCCTGCCGGCCGGCGTGTTCAACCTGGTGATGGGCCGCGGCTCCGAAGTGGGTGCGGTGCTGTTGGACGACCCGCGCGTCACCGCCATCAGCTTCACCGGCTCGGTGGCCACCGGCCAGCGCGTGGCCGCCGCCTGCGTGGCCCGCATGGCCAAGTTCCAGCTGGAAATGGGCGGCAAGAACCCCTTCGTGGTGCTGGACGATGCCGACCTGGACGTGGCCGTGGCCGCGGCGGTCAACAGCGGCTTCTTCTCCACCGGCCAGCGCTGCACCGCGTCGTCGCGCCTCATCGTCACCGAAGGCATCCACGACCGCTTCGTCGCCGCGGTGGCCGAGCGCATCAAGACCTTGAAGGTGGACGACGCCCGCAAGCCCGGCACCGACATCGGTCCGGTGGTGGACGAGAAGCAGCTGGGCCAGGACCTGGAATACATCGGCATCGGCCAGCAGGAAGGCGCCCGGCTGGTGGCCGGCGGCCAGGCCATCGCCACCAATGCCGACGGCGCGCCCGGCTTCTATCTGCAGCCCGCGCTGTTCGCCGACACCACGCCCGGCATGCGCATCAACACCGAGGAGATCTTCGGCCCGGTGGTGAGCGTGCTGCGCGCAAAGAACTACGAAGAGGCGCTGCACCTGGCCAACGACACGCCCTTCGGCCTGGCCTCGGGCATTGCCACCACCAGCCTGAAGCACGCCACCCACTTCAAGCGGCATGCGCAGGCCGGCATGGTGATGGTGAATTTGCCCACCGCGGGCGTGGACTACCACGTGCCCTTTGGCGGCCGCAAGGGCAGCAGCTACGGCCCGCGCGAGCAGGGCCGGTACGCGGCCGAGTTCTTCACCACCGTGAAGACCGCCTACACCCAGGCCTGATGGCCAGCGGCCCCGCCCGGCGGCATGATGCCGGGTGGCCGCGCTGCCCTGCCTTCGCAACCCCGGCGCCTCCCAGCGTGCGGGGTTTTTCGCTTGCATCGAGTCAAGGAGTTCCGATGACCACACGACACCGCATCCTGCAGACGGGCCCGCTGATGCCGGGCCTGGAAGCCCGCCTGGCGGCCACCTACGAGCTGCACCGGCTGGACACCCAGCCCGACCCCGAGGCCTGGCTGGCCGAGCACGGCGAAGGCATCGTCGGCATGGCCACCTCCGCGGTGCACGGATGCAGCGCGGCGCAGATCGAGGCGCTGCCTTCGCTGCAGGTGGTGTCCAGCTTCGGCGTGGGCCTGGACCGCATCGACCTGGATGCGGCAGGCCGGCGCGGCATCGCAGTGGGTTACACGCCTGACGTGCTGAACGACTGCGTGGCCGACCTGGCCATGGCCTTGATGCTGGACGTGGGCCGCGGCGTGAGCGCGGCCGACCGCTTCGTGCGCCGCGGCGAATGGGTGGAGCGCAAGTTTCCGCTGGGCCGCAAGGTCAGCGGCGCCCGGCTGGGCATCGTGGGCCTGGGCCGCATCGGCCGCACCATCGCCCAGCGCGCCACCGGCTTCGACATGCCCACCCGCTACCACAGCCGCAACCCGGTGGCCGGCGTGCCCTGGGGTTACGAGCCGATGCTGCATGAACTGGCCCGCTGGGCCGACTTCCTGGTGGTCATCACCGCCGGCGGCGCAGGCACGCACCACCTGATCGACGCGCAGGTGCTGGAGGCACTGGGCCCGGACGGCTTCCTCATCAACGTCTCACGCGGCAGCGTGATCGACGAGCAGGCGCTGGTGAAGGCGCTGCAGGAAGGCCGCATTGCCGGCGCGGGGCTGGACGTGTTCGACCGCGAGCCGCATGTGCCCGGCGAGCTCATGCAGCTGGACAACGTGGTGCTGCTGCCCCACATCGCCAGCGGCACGCAGGAGACGCGCACCGCCATGGCCGACCTCACCTTCGACAACCTAGCAGCCTTCTTCCGCGAAGGGCGGGTGCTGGCCTCGGCCCGCTGAGCTCGGCTTCTACAGGTTTGTACCAACAGCACTTGCCCGGAGACGGGCCGCCGCAGGCCCGCCACGTCAGCTTTCCGTCAGCCACCGCTTTGACAGTCCGCCCACGCCGGGCATGTTGTGATCCGGCGCAACGCAGGAGACTTTCATCATGGCGATGGCAGGGACGGCCGGCACCAAGCCGGCAGCAAACACGCCGATGACCGCGGAGGAGAAGAAGGTCATCTTCGCCTCCTCGCTGGGCACGGTGTTCGAGTGGTACGACTTCTATCTCTACGGCTCGCTGGCGGCCATCATCGCCAAGCAGTTCTTCAGCGCGCTGGACCCGACGTCGGCCTTCATCTTCGCGCTGCTTGCGTTTGCCGCCGGCTTCCTGGTGCGGCCGTTCGGCGCGCTGGTGTTCGGCCGCCTGGGCGACATGATCGGGCGCAAGTACACCTTCCTGGTCACCATCCTGATCATGGGCCTGTCCACCTTCATCGTGGGTGTGCTGCCCAGCTATGCCACCATCGGCGTGGCCGCGCCGGTGCTGCTGATCGCCCTGCGCATGCTGCAGGGCCTGGCACTCGGCGGTGAGTACGGCGGTGCCGCCACCTACGTGGCCGAGCATGCGCCGCACGGCAAGCGCGGCGCCTACACCTCGTGGATCCAGACCACGGCCACGCTGGGCCTGTTCCTGTCGCTGATGGTCATCCTGGGCACCCGCACCGCGCTGGGCGAGGAAGCCTTCGCCGACTGGGGCTGGCGCATCCCGTTCCTGCTGTCCATCTTCCTGCTGGGCATCAGCGTGTGGATCCGGCTGTCGATGAACGAGTCGCCCGCCTTCAAGAAGATGAAGGAGGAGGGCAAGACCTCCAAGGCGCCGCTGAGCGAGTCCTTCGGCCAGTGGAAGAACCTGAAGATCGTGATCCTGGCGCTGATCGGCCTGACGGCCGGCCAGGCGGTGGTCTGGTACTCGGGCCAGTTCTATGCGCTGTTCTTCCTGACCGCGGTGCTGAAGGTGGACGGTGCCACCGCCAACATCCTGGTGGGCATCGCGCTGCTGCTGGGCACGCCGTTCTTCGTCATCTTCGGCACGCTGAGCGACAAGATCGGCCGCAAGCCCATCATCATGGGTGGCCTGCTGCTAGCCGCGCTGACCTACTTCCCGCTGTTCCAGGCCCTCACCGCCGCGGCCAACCCCAAGCTGGCGGCGGCCCAGTCCTCGGCCCAGATCAGCGTGACGGTGGACCCGGCGCAGTGCTCCTTCCAGGGCAGCCCGATCGCCCGTGAGGTGGATTTCACCACCGGCTGCGACATCGCCAAGCGGACGCTGGCGCAGGCCTCGGCCAGCTATGAGACGGTGGCCAGCCCGGGCGCACCGGCCACGGTGAAGATCGGCGAGAAGGTGCTGCAGGTGCCCACCGGCACGTTGACGGCCGGCGGCCACAAGTTCGACGAGGCCAGTGCCAAGAGCATCGCCGCCTTCAAGAAGGAAGTGGCCGACGCGATGAAGGCTGCCGGCTACCCGGCCAAGGCCGATCCCATCCCGTTCGGCTCCAGCCAGTGGTTCACCGTGGTGGGCATCCTGTTCATCCTGGTGCTGTACGTGACCATGGTGTACGGCCCGATCGCGGCCATGCTGGTGGAGATGTTCCCGACCCGCATCCGCTACACCTCGATGAGCCTGCCGTACCACATCGGCAACGGCTGGTTCGGCGGCCTGCTGCCGTCCATCAGCTTCGCGATGGTGGCGCAGAACGGCAACATCTACTACGGCCTGTGGTACCCGATCGTGATCGCGGTCATCACGCTGGTGATCGGCATGCTGTTCGTGCGCGAGACCAAGGACGTGGACATCTACGCCAACGACTGACCCGACGACGAGGCACGACGACACATGTGGAAGATTCTCCTGGGCTTCGTGCTCTTCGCCGCCGTCGCCATCTGGGTGCTGAGCACCGCCGGCGGCAGCATCGACATGGGCGGCGAGAAGCACGGCATCGACACCGCCCACCCGCCGGCCTCGGCGGCGTCGCAGTAAGGCGCTGAGGCCGGCAGGTTGCCGGCCACAAGCAGCAAGGCCCCGGGGCGTGAGCGCCGGGGCCTTTTTCTCTGCCGGCGGCCCGCGCGGCTACGCCACCGTCACCGCCACCAGCCACACCCCGGCCAGCAGCAGATGCACGCGGCCGCGATCCTGGCAGCGCTGCACGGCCGCAAACAGCAGCAAGTTGATCGGCAGCGGGCTGAAGTGCACCAGGGCCACCGTGGCGGTGGAGGCGTCGCGGGCCATCAGCACGAGCGCGGCCAGCGTGGTGAACAGGTTCAGCAACGTGCCCGCGCCCAGCATGTCGCGCCACAGCACCCGGCGCACCGGCGCCTCGCCGCGCCAGCGGAGGGTGATGAAGGACCTGGATGGAGTAGGCGGGGCCATGGCGTGGAGTGTGCCGGGGCTTCGCACGCCAACAAGAAAAAAGCCCCGCGGCACAAGCCGCGGGGCCGGGATCTCAGCGTGCCGAGCGCCTCAACGGAACATGTTCGGCAGCCACAGCGAGAAGGCGGGCACGTAGGTCACCAGCATCAGGCAGGCGGTGAGCGCCCCGTAGAAAGGCAGGATGCTTCGCATCACCTCCCCGACCGATACACCCCCGATCGCACAGCCCACGAACTGCGTGGTCCCCACCGGCGGCGTGTTCAGGCCCAGCGCGCAGTTGATCAGCATCATGATGCCGAACTGCACCGGGTCCATGCCGAAGTGCTGGGCGATGGGCAGGAAGATCGGCGTGCAGATCAGGATGGTGGCCGCCATGTCCAGGAAGGTGCCCAGCACGAACAGCAGCACGTTGATCATCAGGAAGATGACCCACGGGCTGGTGGTCACCGACTGCATCAGCTCGCCCGTCTTCTGCGGCACCTCGTACAGCGCCATGAAGTAGCCGAAGGCCGACGAGATGCCCATCAGCAGCAGCACCACGCCCGTGGTCTTGCAGGCCTTGGCGCAGGCCTTGAGGAAGTTCTCGAAGCTCAGCGTCTTGTAGACCAGCGCGGTGACCAGCAGCGCCCAGAACACCGCGGTGGCGGCCGACTCGGTGGCGGTGAAGATGCCCGACAGGATGCCCGCCAGGATGATCACCACGATCAGCAGCCCCGGCAGCGCGCCCAGGAAGCTCCACACCACCTCGCGCCAGCCCGGGAAGCGGCCGTGGATGGCATAGCCGCGCTTGACGGCCACGTAGTAGGCCGCGGCCAGGTTGCAGATGGTGAGGATCAGCGCCGGGATCACGCCCGCCAGGATCAGGCTGAACACGCTGACCGAGGCGATGCCGGTGGTGGCCAGGGTGAAGATGATGAGGTTGTGCGAGGTGGGCATGAGCGCGCCCACCAGCGCCGCATGCGTGGTCACGTTCACCGCATAGTCGGCGTCGTAGCCTTCCTTCTTCATCAGCGGGATCATCACCGAGCCCATGGCCGACACGTCGGCCAGCGGCGAGCCGGCCACGCCGCCGAACAGGGTGCAGCCCAGCACGTTGCTCATGCCCAGGCCGCCGCGCACATGGCCCACCAGGCTGTTGGCAAAGCGCACGATGCGGTCGGCGATGCCGCCGTACAGCATCAGCTCGCCCGCGAACACGAAGAACGGGATGGCCAGGAAGGAAAAGATCTGCATGCCGCCGACCATCTTCTGGAAGACGATCGCCACGGGCATGCCCGCATACAGCACGGTGGCCACCGAGGCCAGCCCGATGGAGAACGCCACGGGCACGCCAAGCAGCAGCAGTGCCGCGAAGCTGATGGAAAGAACGGTCAGTTCCATGAGGGGGCTCCGGGGCTCAATGCCAGGCAGGCAGCACGTCTTCGCCGGCGATCAGCGCCAGGATGTGCTCGATCGAAAACATCACGATGAGGGCGCCCGCCACCACCAGCGCCAGGTAGTCCAGGCCCACCGGCACGCCCAGCATGGGCTTGATGTCGGTCCACTTCATCACCGCCCAGGTCCAGCCGCTCCAGCTCATGATCCCGCCGAACAGCGCCACCAGCGCATGGATCAGGATCTCGATCTTCAGCCGCGCCGCATCGGGCAGCAGCGCCACCAGCGATTCCAGGCCGATGTGGCCGGCATCGCGCACGCCCACGGCCACGCCCAGCGCGGTGACGTACAGCACCAGCTGCAGCGCCAGGCCCTCGGCCCAGGTGGGCGTGTCGTTGAACACGTAGCGGCCGATCACCTGGTACTGCACGCACAGGATGATGGCCAGCAGCATCAGCACCGCGCCGATCAGGCTGGCCTTGGACAGCGCGGCGCACAGCCGGTTGTAGAGATGGTGCGCCGCGGGGCGCGGCGCGGGCTGGGGATCGGTGGCGGGAGCCACCGGGGCGGCGACGGCCGCGGTGGAAGCGGCATGCGCGACGGGGGGAACCGGCGCGCCCGTGGGCGGCAGGGCGGTGTTCATGGGCATCCTCTGGGGCGGGCGGCCGCCCCGCAGGCCGCGGGGCGCCGCCGGGGCGTCACTTGTTGTCCTGCACGGCCTTGACCAGGCGCTTCAGGTCGGGCGTGGTGATGAACTTGGCGTACACCGGTGCCATCACCTGCTGGAACGAGGCCTTGTCCACGCCATCGACGATGGTGGCGCCGGCGGCCTTGACGGTGGCCAGCGACTTGGCCTCCTGCTCGTCCCACTTCTTGCGCTGGAAAGCCACCGATTCCTTGGCGGCGGCGCGGAACATGTCCTGCTCGGCCTTGGGCAGCTTGTCGAAGATGACCTTCGACATCACCAGCATCTCCGGCGCCATCGAGTGCTCGGTGCGCGAATAGAACTTCACCGCCTCGTAGTGCTTGAAGCCTTCGTACGACGGGATGTTGTTCTCGGCCGCGTCGATCAGGCCGGTCTTCAGGCCGGTGTACACCTCGCCGATGGGAATCGGCGTGGCGTTGGCGCCCATGGCCGAGATCAGCGACACCCACAGGTCGGACTGCTGCACGCGGATCTTCATGCCCTTGGCATCGGCCACGCTCTTGACGGCCTTCTTGCCGTAGATGCTGCGCGCGCCGCTGTCGTAGAAGGCCAGCCCGACCATGCCTTCGCTCTCGCAGCCCTTGAGGATCTCCTCGCCGATGGGGCCGTCCAGCGTCTTGCGCATGTGCTCGATGGAATCGAACAGGAAGGGCATGGTGGGCACCAGCGTCTTCGGGCAGATGGAGTTCAGCGCGCTGATGTTCACGCGGTTCATCTCCAGCGCGCCGATCTTCACCTGGTCGATGGTTTCCTTCTCGGTGCCCAGCGCGCTCTTGTTGAAGACCTTGATCTTGTACTTGCCGTTGCTCTGCTTGTCGAGCACGTCGCTCATGTAGCGCACGGCCGCCACGGTGGGGTAGTCGTCGCTGTTGTGCACGTCGGCCGAGCGGAACTCGCGGGCGTTGACGGCCGGGGCGATGGCGGCGGCGCCGATCAGCGCGGCCAGCAGCAGTGTCTTGCGCATGGGTCAGTCTCCTGTGGGAATGGGGGCGTGGGCCGGTTCTTCAGGCCCGGTAAGGCGCTTCGGGCAGCCCCTTGGCGCCCGGGCGATCGACGAACAGCGCTCCGGCCAGCGTCGCCTGTTCCGGCGGTGGCGTGGCGGGGCGGATCGATGTGACGTACAACTCGTCCAGCGCGGCGCCGCCAAAGGCGCACATCGCGGGCTTGGCCACCGGCACGGCGATGGAGCGGTCGAGCCGGCCATCGGGCAGGAAGCGGTGCACCAGGCCGGCATCGTTGGCGCAGATCCAGTAGGCGCCCTCGGCATCCACCGCGGCGCCATCGGGGCGGCCGGGGTGCTGCGTGAAGTCGATGAACTCGCGGCGGTTGGACGGCGTGCCGTCCTCGTCCAGGTCGAAGGCCCACACCTTCTGCACGCTGGGATGCGAGTCCGACAGGTACATGGTGCGGTTGTCGGGGCTGAAGCCCAGGCCGTTGGGCGTGATGAAGCCTTGCAGCACCTTGACCAGGCCGCGGCCGTCATACCGGTACAGCGCGCCGGCATCGCTGGCCAGGCTCATGTCGCGCACCATGGTGCCGGCCCAGAAGCGGCCGGCGCGGTCGGTGCGGCCGTCGTTGAAGCGCATGTTCTCGTGCGCATGCTCCACCACCTCGATGCGGGCGGTGTCCATGGTGCCGTCGTCCTGCGGCTGCAGGCGCCACAGGCCCGTCTCCATCGCGGCCAGCAGGCCGCCCTGCGCATGCAGCGCGATGCAGCCGGTGCGCTCGGGCGTGGCCCAGCTCTGGGTGCGGGCGGTGGCCGGGTGGTGGCGGTGCAGCCAGCGGCCGTCGATGTCCACCCACCACAGCACCTGCTCGGCGGGAGACCACACCGGGCTTTCGCCCACCTGGTCGCGCAGGTCGGATACCGGCTTCATTCGAAAGGCCCCGTGCGCACGAAGGGGCCGCCCTGGAAGACGTTGGCCGGGTCGCTGAGGTCGGGCCGGGGATCGGCCGCCTCCACCTTGGCGCGGAAGGGCTCGGAGCTGTCCTGCGGGCGGTAGCCCAGGTGCTGGCCGTACTTGTTGTCGTAGAAGCGGGTGTGGTTGTCGGAGATGCCGAACAGGATGCTGTGGCCCACCACCGGCGCCGTCAGGCTGGCCACCACCAGGCGCTCCAGGTCGTCGTAGCTCATCCAGGTGGCCAGCATGCGGCGGTTGCGCGGCTCGGGGAAGCTGGAGCCGATGCGCACGCACACCGTCTCGATGCCGTGGCGGTCCCAGTAGAAGCGCGACAGGCTCTCGCCAAAGGCCTTGCTCAGGCCGTACAGGCCGTCGGGGCGCATCGGGTCGCGGGCGTCGATGACCTCGTCCTGCCGGTAGAAGCCGGTGACGTGGTTGCTGCTGGCGAACAGGATGCGCTTGACGCCCTGCTTGCGCGCCGCCTCGTACAGGTTGTACAGGCCGACGATGTTGGCCTGCAGGATGGGTTCCCACGGCTGCTCGGTGGACACGCCGCCCAGGTGCACCACCGCATCCACGCCTTCCAGCAGCTGGTGCACGGCGGCGGCGTCTTCCAGGCGGGCGGGCATCAGTTCCTCGCGTTCGCCGGCGCTGCCCAGGTCGTTGATGTCGGACAGGCGCAGCACGTCGCAGTAGTGCGGCAGTCGGTGCCGCAGCTCCTGGCCCAGGCCGCCGGCCGCGCCGGTCAGCAGCAGGCGCTTGAAGCGGATGGGTGATGGGGCGACCGGGGCAGTGGACATCGTCGGTTGTCAGTTGTCATACAACGGCCGCAATGGTCGATGAGCGGCCCAGCACTGTCAAGCGCGTGCCACGCAGGGTTTACCCGGCGCGGGCACCGGGTGGCGGGCGGTGCGGCAAGCCAAGCCGCCGCCCCCAGCCTCTCGACTACCGAGAGGCCGGGCGCTGAATCGGCAGTTGTGACAGGCCGTACTCACTTGTTGACGCGTGCGCGGGCGGGCGCATGCGCGGGCGCGGTGGCACGCCGGGCGGCGGCTTGTGAAGCGGGGTTCCATCCGTGGTCCTGCAAGGCGGCACTTGTACGATGACCTACGACACAACGACAGGGTTGCCCTGGGCAGCCCCACACAGGAGACCAAGATGCTGCGACGCCGTTCCTTCATGTTGTCCACGCTCGCGCCGGTGGCGCTGGCCGCCTGCGGCGGCAGCGACGACGACGACACCCCGCCGACCGACCCGGCGACCGACACCGCCGCCCAGGCCCGCGACGCGATGAAGCGTGCCGCGGTGTTCATGGACCAGACCGTGTCCTACCGCGGCGGCTACGTGTGGCAGTACCTGCCCGACCTCACCGTCACCTGGGGCGAGATGGAGGCCAAGCGCACCATGTGCTGGATCCAGCCGCCCGGCACGCCCACTGCCGGCCACGCGATGCTGGACGCTTACCACGCCACCGGCGACGAGACCTTCTACGCCGCCGCCGAGCGCACCGCGCTGGCGCTGATCGACGCGCAGCACCCGGCCGGCGGCTGGAACTACATCCACGACTTCGCCGGCGAAGAATCGCTGAAGCACTGGTACGAGACCATCGGCATCAACGGCTGGCGGCTCGAGGAGTTCCAGCACTACTACGGCAACGCCACCTTCGACGACGCCGGCACCGCCGTGTCCAGCCAGTTCATGCTGCGCATGTACCTGGAGAAGAAGGACCCGCGCTTCAAGGCCTCGGTGGACAAGGCCATCGGCTTCGTGCTGGCCGCGCAGTTCAGCGGCGGCATCGCCGACGGCGGCTGGCCGCAGCGCTTCCCGGCCGCGGCCAATGCCATCACCTCGATGCCGCAGCCCAATCCGCAGCTGCTGCCGGCCGGCGCCACGCAGGGCATGGAGGACGGCGACTACACCAAGCAGGTGACCTTCAACGACGACGTGGCCGGCGAGAACATCAAGTTCCTGCTCCTGTGCGTGAAGGGCCTGGGCCGCACCGACCTCGTCACGCCCATCCAGCGCGCCATGGAATGCCTGCGCCGGCTGCAGCAGCCCGGGCCGCAGGCCGGCTGGGGCCTGCAGCACCTGGCCGCCGACCAGGGCGGCCGACCTGCCGGCGCGCCCGCCGGTGCCCGCAGCTACGAGCCGCGCGCGCTGGCCACGCACACCACGCAGACCAATGTGCAGCAGCTGTTCAACTACTTCCGCATCACCGGCGACCGCAACTACCTGGCCCGCGTGCCCGAGGCCATCGCCTGGCTGGAAAGCTGCAAGCTCACCGCGCAGCAGGTGGCCGAGAACCCGCTGCTCGGCGGCGGCCGCACCCATCCCACCTTCATCGAGCTGGGCACCAACCGCGCGCGTTTCGTGCACCGCTACGGCTCCAACATCTGGAACGGCGCCTACTACGTCGACTACGACCACCGCAACACGCCCAGCCACTACTCGGCCGGCCGCAACATCAACATCGCCGGCCTGCAGCGCACCTATGACGAGCTGGCCGGCATGAGCGATGCGGCCGTGGCCGAGATGGCCGCCCGCTCGCCGCTGAAGGTGACCGCCGCTGGCGAGCTGCCCAAGTACTTCTCGCTGCGCGAGGTGGACTTCCCCGACCTGATGACCGGCGCGGTGATGACGAGCCCCGTCGTGCCCGAGGCCGATGCCGCCGCGGTGATCGCCGACCTGGGCACCAAGAACCACTGGCTCACGCCGCTGTCCCAGGTGACCAACCCCTACCGCGGCAACGGCCCGGCCACCGAGTACGCGGGCGATGCGTACCGCAGCAAGCACGTGGGCGACGTGTACGACACCTCGCCCTACGACCCGCAGGACCCGCCGCTGGTGGCGCCCTACGCCAAGCGCGACCGGCCGCTTGGCATCAGCACGGCCGATTTCGTCAGCCGCATGGGCAAGCTCATCGCGTACGTGGCACCGGTGAAGTAGGGTGTGGCACCGGCAACGGCTCAAGGCTGTTGTCGGTTGTCATACAACCCTGCACAATGCTGACGTGAAACTGCCCCAAACCTCCGTGAACCCTGCTGTGTCCCCTGGCGCCGACGGTGCCGCCATGCGCCGCCGGCCCCGCACGCTGGCGCTCGAGCTGGTGGATTCGCTGGGCGACCGCATCCGCGACGGCCAGCTCAAGGTGGGCGACAAGCTGCCCACCGAGGCGGCCATCATGGGTGAGTTCGGCGTCAGCCGCACGGTGGTGCGCGAGGCCATCTCCAAGCTGCAGGCCTCCGGCCTGGTGGAGACGCGCCACGGCATCGGCACCTTCGTGCGCGGCGTGGGCGACGAGGCCGAGCCCTTTCGCATCGACCGCGAGCAGCTCGGCACGCTGCGCGACGTGATTGCGCTGCTGGAGCTGCGCATCGGCATGGAGACCGAGGCCTGCGGCCTGGCGGCCCAGCGCCGCTCGGCCGAGAACCTGGCCGCGATGCGCAGCGCGCTGGACGCCTTCTCGGTGGCGCTGGAGACCGACGGCGACACCGTGGGCCCCGATTTCCAGTTCCATGTGGAGATCGCGCGGGCCACGCAGAACACGCACTTCATCGGCCTGATGAACTACCTGGGCGCAATGATCATCCCGCGCGCGCGCCTGAACGGCGCCGACGTGCTGGACGCCGAGCGCCGCGAGTACCTGCGCCGTGTCAACGGCGAGCACGAGAGCATCTACGACGCCATCGTCCACCAGGACCCCGAAGGGGCCCGGGCCGCGATGCGCACCCACCTGGCCAACAGCCGCGAACGCCGCCGCCGCGCCACCGCGCTGGCAGAACGCGGCTGAAGCGCGCGCCCTGCTTGCGGGTCGCCGCCTTGTCCGCCTCAGTTCTTTATCGTTAACAGGCCGCCACCCGGCGCCACCCGGAGACCCGCGATGCAGTTCACCACCCGCAAGTTCCTCCAGGCTTCGGCCGCCCTCGGCCTGCTGGCCGCCACCGGCCTGGCCGGCGCGCAGTCGGCGGCCAACTGGCCCACCAAGCCGATCCGCATCATCGTGCCGTACACCCCGGGCGGCTCGTCGGACATCATCGCCCGCATCATCAGCCAGCCGCTGCAGGAGGCGCTGAAGCAGACGGTGATCGTCGAGAACAAGCCCGGCGCCAACGGCAACACCGGCAGCGACATGGTGGCCAAGGCCCCGGCCGATGGCTACACGCTGCTGATGTGCGACGTGGGCGCGCTGTCGATCAGCCCGTCGGTCTACACCAAGCTGCCATTCGATCCGTCCAAGGACCTGAAGGGCGTGACGATGCTGGCCTATTCGCCGCACCTGCTGGTGGTGCACCCGTCGGTCAAGGCCAACAACCTGAAGGAGCTGGTGGCCCTGTCCCAGGCCGGCAAGATGGACTTCGCCATCACCGCCATCGGCAGCGCGCCGCACCTGGCCGGCGTGGCGGTCGAGAAGGCGACGCAGGCCAAGTGGGAGTACATCCCGTACAAGGGCGGCTCGCAGGCGCTGAGCGACACCGTGGCCGGCCAGACGCAGGTGGTGATGAACGGCATGCTGGCCACCTTGCCCTTCGTGCAGTCGGGCAAGCTCAAGGTGCTGGGCGTGAGCAAGGCCACCCGCGTGCCGCTGCTGCCCGAGGTGCCCACCATCGCCGAGCAGGGCGTCAAGGGCTTCGAGTCGGGCACCTGGCAGGGCATCCTGGCACCGGCCGGCACGCCGCAGGCGGTGGTCGACAAGCTGCAGGCCGAACTCACGCGCATCATCCGTTCGCCCGAGGTGCGCTCGCGGCTGACGGCCCAGGGCGCCGAGGTCTACACGATGACGCCCACCGAGTTCAAGACCTTCTTCGAGAAGGAGCGCAAGCACTGGGCCACCGTGGTGGCCGAAGGCAAGGTCAAGCTCGACTGAGCAAGGAGACACGGCCATGAGAGAAAACCGCTTGCGAACGCTGTGGGCTGAAGGCAAGGCCGCCGTCAACGGCTGGCTGGCCATTCCCAACAGCTTCTCGGCCGAGACCATGGCCCACCAGGGCTGGGACACCCTCACCATCGACCTGCAGCACGGCATGGTGGACTACCAGGCCATGGTGGGCATGCTGCAGGCCATCAGCACCACGCCCACCGTGCCGGTGGTGCGCGTGCCCTGGCTGGAAGCCGGCATCCTGATGAAGACGCTGGACGCGGGCGCCTACGGTGTCATCTGCCCGATGATCAACAGCCGGCAGGACGCGCAGAACCTCGTCGCCTGGACCCACTACGCACCGCGCGGCACCCGCAGCTTCGGCCCGGTGCGCGCGCTGCTGTACGGCGGGCCCGACTATGCCGAGCATGCCAACGACACCATCGTCAGCTTCGCGATGATCGAGACCCGGCAGGCGCTGGACAACCTCGACGACATCCTGTCGGTGGAAGGCCTGGACGCCATCTACATCGGCCCGTCGGACCTGTCGCTGGCGCTGGGCTGCAAGCCGGTGTTCGATGACGTGGAGCCGCTGGTGGCTCAAGCCATCGACCACATCCTGGAACGCGCCAAGGCCCACGGCCTGCGAGCCGGCATCCACAACGGCCGCACCGACATCGCGCTGGGCCGCATCGCCAAGGGCTTCGACTTCGTCACCGTCAGCTCCGACGCGCGGCTCATGGCCGCCGGTGCGCAGGAGACGCTGGCCCGCATGCGCGCCGGCCACGAAGCACCGCCCGCCGCCGACCCGGCCGCCGGCTACTGACCCACCTCTCATCCTTCGAAGGACAACGACATGAAACTCGGATTCATCGGCCTGGGCATCATGGGCACCCCGATGGCGGGCCACCTGCGCACCGCCGGCCATGAGCTGTACGTGCACACCCGCAGCGAGGTGCCCGCAGTACTGAAGGACGCCGGCGCCGTGGCCTGCGCCAACGCCACCGAGGTGGCGCAGCAGGCCGACATCGTCTTCCTGA
>NZ_KQ033892.1 GCF_000969605.1 Aquincola tertiaricarbonis
CCTGCGCGGCAGCGCCGGCGCAGGCCAGGGCCAGCAGGCAGCCGGCGGCATGACGGAGAGGGAATGGCATGGGTGCGTGTCTCCTTGGAATGGGGTGGTGCGTCAGCCCGTCGTGCGCTGGATGAAGCCGGCTTCCAGCGTGGGCCCGCCCAGCGCCTGCGTCACCGCGGCGGGCGTGCCGTCGGCCAGCAGGCTGCCCTTGTGCAGCACCAGCACGCGGTCGGCGGCCTGCGCTTCCTCCACCCAGTGGGTGGCCCACAGCACGCAGGTGCCGCGCTCGCGCACGTCCGCGCGGATGGCGGCCAGCAGGTCGCGGCGCGACCTGGGGTCCAGGCCCACGGTGGCCTCGTCCATCAGCATCACCGCGGGTTCGTGCAGCCAGGCCCGCACCAACTCCACCTTGCGGCGGTTGCCGCCGGACAGCTCGCGCACCTTGCGCTGCAGGTCGGGCTCCAGGTTCAGCCGCGCACAGCCGGCCTCGATGCGCTGCAGCGCCAGCCTGCGCGGCAGGCCATGCAGGTCGGCCTGGAACAGCAGGTTGCGGCGGATGCTCAGGTCCAGGTCCAGCGACATCTGCTGGAACACCACGCCGATGTGGCGCAACGCTGCGGTGGCCGCATGGCGCAGCGAATGGCCTGCCACCTCCACCTCGCCTTCGTCGGCCGCGAACAGACCGGTGAGCACCTGGAACAACGTGGACTTGCCCGCGCCGTTGGGCCCCAGCAGGGCGGTGAACTGGCCGGCGCCCAATTGCATCGTCAGCGATTGCAGCGCGGCGTGCTTTCCATAACGCTTGGTGAGGCCTTGGGTACGGAGCATGGAGGGGACATCTGGTTCTGGCCTGCAGCCAGCAACTTCCGCGCCTTTGCGCGTCCGGCAGGGGCCACGGGCAGGCCATTCTGCGGCAAGCGACAGCCCTGCACTCTTGTTGCAACACTCTGCGCCAAAAATGCGGCCTGCACTGTCGCGGCCTGCGACGAAGCGGCAGCCGTGCTGCGCTGCGGCATCGGCCGCACCGGTCCCCGATGCACTCAGGGCTTTCCCCAGTCGGCACTTGCCTAGACAGGTGGATTAGCCGCCCTGCGGCCAATTGCAAGCCTGCAATTTCAGGGTTTCACCTAGCGCATCCGGCACCTGGGCCGCCACCGGCCCCGTGCGGCCCGTTGCGGGGCCCGGAGCCGGCGCACCGGTTGCCGGCGATGGGCATGGTTGTTGCGGACCAGCCTGCCTGCGTACCAGCATCGAAGGGCTTCGGTGGCGGACCTTCGCACAACCCCAGACCACCCAGAGAAGGAGACATCGATGAAGCTTTCCCGGCAATCGAGCGTTCGCTATGCGCAGCGCTTGGGGCTTGCGTTGTTGGCTCTCCCGGCCTTGGCGTATGCCAATGCCGACGTGGAGAAGAACATCGCCAATTCCAAGAACTGGGCGATGCAAGCGGGCGACATGTTCAACCAGCGCTACAGCAAGCTGAACCAGATCAACAAGAGCAACGTCGGCAAGATGCAGGTCGCCTGGACCTTCTCCACCGGCGTGCTGCGCGGCCACGAAGGCTCGCCGCTGGTGATCGACGGCACGATGTACCTGCACACGCCGTTCCCCAACAAGGTGTTCGCGCTGGACCTCGACACGCAGAAGATCAAGTGGAAGTACGAGCCCAAGCAGGACCCGGCGGTGATCCCGCAGATGTGCTGCGACACCGTCAACCGCGGGCTGGCCTATGCCGAGGGCAAGGTCATCCTGCAGCAGGCCGACTCGATGCTGGTGGCGCTGGACGCCAAGACCGGCAAGCCGGTGTGGCAGACCAAGAACGGCGACCCCAAGCTGGGCGCGGTGAACACCAATGCGCCGCACATCTTCAAGGACAAGGTGATCACCGGCATCTCCGGCGGTGAGTGGGGCGTGCGCGGCTTCATCGCGGCATACAACCTGAGCGACGGCAAGCTGGCCTGGAAGGGCTACAGCGTGGGCCCCGACGCCGAGATGCTGATGGACCCCGAGAAGACGATGACCTGGACCGACGGCGCGATGAAGCCGGTGGGCAAGGACTCGTCGCTCAAGACCTGGCAGGGCGACCAGTGGAAGATCGGCGGCGGCACCACCTGGGGCTGGTTCAGCTACGACAAGGCCACCAACTCGCTGTACTACGGCACCGGCAATCCTTCCACCTGGAACCCCTCGCAGCGCCCGGGCGACAACAAGTGGTCCATGACCATCTTCTCGCGTGACCTGGACACCGGCATGGCCAAGTGGGTCTACCAGATGACCCCGTTCGACGAGTGGGACTTCGACGGCGTCAACGAGATGATCCTGGCGGACATCGACGTCAAGGGCAAGCCGACGAAGGCGCTGGTGCACTTCGACCGCAACGGCTTCGCCTACACCATGGACCGGGTGACCGGTGCGCTGCTGGTGGCCGAGAAGTACGACCCGCAGGTGAACTGGGCCACGCACGTGGACATGAAGACCGGGCGGCCGCAGGTGGTGTCCAAGTACTCCACGGCGCAGAACGGTCCTGACGTCAACACCAAGGGCATCTGCCCGGCGGCGCTGGGCTCCAAGGACCAGCAGCCCGCCTCGTTCGATCCGGAGACCAAGCTGTTCTACGTGCCGACCAACCACGTGTGCATGGACTACGAGCCGTTCAAGGTGGAGTACACGGCCGGCCAGCCGTACGTGGGTGCCACGCTGTCGATGTACCCGGCCCCGGGCAGCCATGGCGGCATGGGCAACTTCATCACCTGGAACGCCGGCACCGGCAAGATCGTGCAGAGCAAGCCGGAGAAGTTCTCGGTGTGGAGCGGCTCGCTCAACACCGCGGGCGGCCTGTCCTGCTTCGGCACGCTCGAGGGCTACATGAAGTGCGTGGACAAGAACGACATCAACAAGGAGTTGTTCAAGTTCAAGACGCCCTCCGGGATCATCGGCAACGTGTTCTCGTACGAGCACAAGGGCAAGCAGTACATCGGCGTGTTCTCGGGCATCGGCGGCTGGGCCGGCATCGGCATGGCCGCGGGCCTGGAGAAGGACCAGGACGGCCTGGGCGCGGTGGGCGGGTACAGGGAACTGTCCCAATACACCGAGCTGGGCGGTTCGCTCACAGTGTTTGCCTTGCCTAACTGATCCGCGCGCAAGGCACTGACAAGTTGGATGGGTGGGGGGCAGGTTCCCGCCGGGACATCGGCGGGCCGGCCCCCTTTTTTTCAAGCGAGAAGGACGGACGAGACATGAAGTTGAAGCAGATGCTGGTACTGCTGGCCTGCGCAGGTGTCACGATGGCCAGCGCAGCGCAGGACAAGCTCTACACGGTGGTCGACGGCACCAAGGTCGACGCCAAGACGATGGACGGCTTCCGGGCCTGGCGGGCCGCGGCCTGCGACCGCTGCCACGGCGCCAACCAGGAAGGCATGGTGGGCCCCTCGCTCATCACCAGCATGAAGACCCTGAGCAAGGAGGAGTTCATCAAGACCGTGCGCGACGGGCGCCTTGAAAAAGGCATGCAGAGTTTCGGCACCAACCAGATGGTGATGAACAACATCGACAACCTGTATGCCTATCTCAAGGGCCGCTCCGACGGGGCCATCACCCAGGCCAAGGTCAGCCCGATTCCGTGAGGACGCCGACATGACTGCACGCAACCTCCCGCTGCTGGCCGCGCTGGCGGCCGCGTCGATCGCCGCGGCGGTGGGTGGGGCTGCGCAGGCCCAGCCCGCGCAGCAGCAGCCGCCGCAGACCTCGGCCCCCGACGCCCCCGCGCCGCGCCAGGCGCTGCGGGTGTGCCAGGACCCGAACAACCTGCCCTTCTCCAACGTCAAGGGCGAGGGCATCGAGAACCGCATCGCCGAGCTGTTCGGGCGGTCGCTCGGGCTGCCGGTCACCTATTACTCGTTCCCGCAGCGCATGGCCTTCATCCGCAACACGCTGCGCTACAAGCTGCCGGGTCAGGACTACCCCTGCGACATCGTGATGGGCGTGCCGGTGGGCTTCGACCAGGGGGTGTCGGTCACCAAGCCCTACTACCGCAGCACCTATGCGCTGGTGGTCAACCGCGGCCGCGGCCTGGACGACGTGGCCTCGGTGGACGACTTCCTCAAGCTGCCGCGCGAGCGGCTGAAGCGGTTGCGCATCGGCATCTACGACCGTTCGCCGGCCAGCGACTGGCTGAGGAAGCACGACCTGGTGGACCAGGGCGTGCCCTACAAGATGATGAGCGCCGACCCCGCGCAGTACCCCGGCGAGATCATCGAGAAGGAACTGGCCGCCGGCAACATCGACGCCGCCATCGTCTGGGGTCCCATCGCCGGCTACTTCGCCCAACGCGTCAAGCAGCCGCCGCTGGCGGTGCTGCCGCTGGCCTCCGAGCCGGGCGTGCAGTTCGACTACGAGATGGCCATGGGCGTGCGCTACGGCGAGCGCGAATGGAAGCAGCAGATCGAAGGCCTGATCACCGCCAAGCAGGCCGACATCCAGGCCATCCTGAAGGAGTTCGGTGTTCCGCTGCTCGATTCCGCGGGCGACCGGCGCAACTGAGCGCGGTGCCCTCCTGCGGCCGCTGCTGCTGGCGTGGCTGCTGGCCACGGCCGGCCTGCCCGCCGCGGCGCTGGAAGGCGCGGCCCTGGTGCAGGTGGGCCAGAGCATCGTCAAGGTGGAGGTGCTGCGGTCGCAGGGCGGCTTCGCGCTGGGCAGCGGCGTGGTGGTGGCCGAGGACAAGGTGGTCACCAACTGCCACGTGACCCGCGATGCGGGCCAGGTGCATGTGCTGCGCGGCGGCCTGCGCTACACCGCCGAGGCCCAGGCCGCCGACACCCGCCACGACCTGTGCGTGCTGTCGGTGCCGCGCCTGGGCGCACCGCCGGCCGCGCTGGGCGACGAGCCGCTGCAGCCGGGCCAGACGGTGAGCGCCATCGGCTTCACCGGCGGCCAGGGCCTGCAGCACAGCCGCGGCCAGGTGGTGGCGCTGCACCGCTTCGACGCCGCGCAGGTGGTGCAGAGCACCAACTGGTTCAGCTCCGGTGCCAGCGGCGGCGGCCTGTTCGACGATGCCCAGCGGCTGGTGGCGGTGCTCACCTTCCGGCTGCGTGGCGGCCATGCGCATTACTTTTCCGCGCCGGTGGCCTGGCTGCGGCCGCTGCTGGCCGATGGCGCGCTGCAGCCCATCGGGTCGCTGCGCGCGGCCGAGGCGCCGTTCTGGGAGCAGCCCACCACCACCCAGCCGCGCTTCCTGCAGGCCGCGGTGTATGCGCGCGAGCGCCGCTGGCAGGAGCTGGACCAGTTCGCCACGACCTGGGCCCGCGAGGACGGCAGCGATGCCCAGCCCTGGCTGATGCGCGGCCTGGCGCAGCAGGAGATGGGCCGCCTGGCCAGCGCCCAGCGCTACACCGAGCGGGCGCTGAGCATCGAGCCGGCCTCGCGGCTTGCGCTGCTGCGCCTGGGCCTGCTGCATGTGGCCCAGGGCCAGATCGACCCTGCCAAGGCCGTGCTGCTACGCCTGCAGAGCCTGCGTTCCGACCTGGCTTCCGAGCTGGACGGCGCGCTGGAGCGTGCGATGGAACGCATGGGCGAGCGGCGCTGACTTCCACTTCTTCCTCCCTGTTTCCCACACCATGCAGTCCCCACCCACCCCGTTCCCCGATGCCACCGGCGCGCGCCGGCGCCGCCTGCTGGCCGCCGGCCTGGCGCTGCCCGCCCTGCCCTGGCTGGCCGCGCCGGCCCTGTCGCAGGTGCTGCCCCAGCCGCCGGCCGCGGCCGGTGCGGCCGGCGCCATCACCGCACCGGAGCGCGCGCTGTTCGTGCGGCCGCACCTGGCGGGCATGAAGCCGGGCCAGACGCTGCGGTACGGCTTCCGCCATGCCGGCACGCTGGAAGCCGGCTTCGACGACAGCGTGACCATCCACCTCGGCCCCGCCGCAGAGGGCGGCTGCTGCAGCGCACGCGGCGAGTTCCTCAGCGGCCCGCGCAGCATGGTGCTGCCCGACCTGCCCTCGGCCACCAGCAACCCGGTGATCCTGTACTTCCTCGAGCGCGACGTGCGCGAGATGCAGCGCCTGACCCGCGGCCAGCAGAACCACTTCCGCAAGCGCATCCGCCTGGCGCTGGCCGAGCGCGGCCAGATGCGCGAGGTGACGCTGCGCTGGCGCGGCCAGCCGGTGGCGGGCAGCGAGATCACCGTGTCGCCCTACCTGGACGATCCCAACCGCATGCGCTTCGAACGCTTCGCCGGCAAGCACTACAGCTTCGTGCTGAGCGAGGCGGTGCCGGGCGGCGTGGTGGCCCTGCGCAGCACCGTGGCCGGCGAAGGCGGCGCGGCCGAGCCGCTGATCGAGGACATCCTGACGCTGGACGGCGCCGAGCCGCCACCGCCCGCCCGCACCTGACGACACCTCCAAGACGAGCCCCACCATGACCTCCATCCTCCCCTCCGCCCGGCCGCTGGCCGCCCTGCTGCTGGCCACGGCCGCCGGCGCCGCCTCGGCCAACGACTTCCCGACCGTGGAGCGCGTGCTCTACGTGCAGGAATGCGTGGCCACCCATCCCGGCCCGCAGTACGAGATGGTCAACAAGTGCGCCTGCGCCGTGGATGCGCTGGCCCGCGACCTGAAGTTCGACGACTACGTGACCCTGAGCACCGCCGCCAAGGCCACCAGCATCGGCGGCGAGCGTGGCAGCTACATCCGCGAGGCACCGGCCATGCAGAAGGACATCAAGCGCTACAAGGAGCTGCAGACCAAGGCCGAGAAGAGCTGCTTCCTGGGCGCCGCGGTGCCCCGCTGAGCCCACCGCGGCACACCGACATGGCTGAGCTGCGCCTGCTCCTGCCGGCCGCGCTGCGGGCCTGCCTGGCGGCCGTGCTGCTGGCCGCCGGCGCGGCGGTGCGGGCGCAGGCACCCCCGGTGCCGCCGGCGGTGCTGCCGGTGGCCGAGGTGGCGCCGGGCGTGTGGGTGCACACCGGCGCGGTGGACGACTGGTCGCCGCGCAACGGCGGCGACGTGGCCAACCTGGGCTTCATCGTCGGCAGCCGCTGCGTGGCAGTGATCGACACCGGCGGTACGCCGGCCGTGGGCCAGGCGCTGCAGCGCGCGGTGGCCGCGGCCACGCCGCTGCCGGTGTGCTACGTGATCAACAGCCATGTGCACCCTGACCATGTGCTGGGCAACGTGGCCTTCCGCACCGCGGCCGGCGGCCCGCAGTTCGTCGGCCATGCGCGGCTGGCCGACAGCCTGGCCGCCCGCGAGCCCTACTACCGCCAGGCGCTGCAGCGCGAGTTCGGTACCGTGATGCTGGCCGCCGACATCGTGCCGCCCGGCCTGCCGGTGCAGGGCCGCCTGGAGCTGGACCTGGGCGGGCGCGTGCTGCAGCTGGACGCCTGGCCCACCGCCCACACCGATGCCGACCTGACGGTGTACGACCGCCGCAGCCGCACGCTGTTCCTGGGCGACCTGCTGTTCGTGCAGCACCTGCCGGTGATCGACGGCAGCCTCAACGGCTGGCTGAAGGTGATGCAGCAGCTGCAGGCCTTCGACGTGGCGCAGGCGGTGCCCGGCCACGGCCCGGTGCAGACGGCCTGGCCGGCCGCGCTGCAGCCGCAGCAGCAGTACCTGGAGGCCGTGCGCGCGGGCACCCGCGCGGCCATCAAGGCCGGCGTGCCCCTGTCCCAGGCGGTGGGGCAGGTGGCGCCGCAGGCCGCCGCGCCGTGGCGGCTGGCCGATTCCTTCCACCGCCGCAACGTCACCGCGGCCTATGCCGAACTGGAGTGGGAAGAATGAACACGCATGCCACCCGCCGCCGGCTGCTGCTGGCGATGGCCGCCGCCGCGGCCGCCGGCCGCACCGCCGCCGCGCCTTCCTCGCGCGAGGACCAGCCCGATGCCAGCCCGCAGTGGCAGAAGATCCGCGCCAGCCTGTTTGCGCAGCGCGAGATCACCGCCGCCAGCCCCGAGCAGCTGCAGCTGGAGACGCCGGTGCGCGCCGAGGACGCGGCGGTGGTGCCCATCGCCATCCGCTCGCGGCTGCCGGCCGACGCCGGCCCGCGGGTGGAGAAGCTCACGCTGGTGATCGACAACAACCCCTCGCCCATCGCCGCGGTGTTCACGCTGGCGCCGGGCAGCGGCCGGCCCGACATCGAGACCCGCGTGCGCATCGACGAATACACCCATGTGCGCGCCATCGCCCACCTCAGCGACGGCCGGCTGCTGATGGCCACCCGCTGGGTGAAGGCCTCCGGCGGCTGCAGCGCGCCGCCGGGCAAGGACCCGGCCGCCGCACAGGCCAGCCTGGGCCGCATGCGGCTGAAGGTGGAAGGCGAGCCGCGCCCCGGCCAGCCGCTGCTGGCGCAGCTGATGGTGAGCCATCCCAACAGCTCCGGCCTGGCCATGGACCAGCTCACGCGCCACTACATCCCCGCCCACTTCGTGCGGCGCATCGACATCACCCACGGTGGCCGGCCGGTGCTGTCGGCCGACCTGGACATCTCCATCAGCGAGAACCCGAACCTGCGCTTCGCATTCATGCCGCAGGGCACCGGGGAGCTGAAGGCGGAGGTGGTGGACAACCGCGACCTGCAGTTCCGCAGCAGCCTGCAGCTGCAGACGGCCCGGGCGCTGTGAAGCGCCTGGCGCGCGCCCTGCCGTGCCTGGTGTGGCTGCTGGCCGCCAGCACCGGCGGCGCGCTGGCCGCGCCGCTGGCCTGGGTGACCAACCAGGGCAGCCATGACGTGTCGGTGATCGACCTGGCCACGCAGCGGCTGCTGGCCACGGTGCCGGTGGGCCGCTCGCCGGCCGGCGTGGTGGCCTCCGCCGCGGCGGGCCGGGTGTTCGTGAGCAACCCCGACAGCCGCACGGTGTCGGTCATCGACATGGCGCGCCGCCAGGTGGTGGCCACGCTGCTGGCGGGCAGCGGGCCGGTGGGCATCGATGCCTCGGCCGACGGCCGCCGGCTGTACGTGGCCGACTGGTTCGCGCAGCGCCTGCTGGCCTGGGACACCGCCACCGGCCTGCCGCTGGCCAGCGTGCCGCTGGGCCGCGCGCCGGCCGGCGTGGCGGCGCAGGCCGACGGCCGCACGGTGTACGTGGCCGAGCGCGACGAGGACCGCATCGCCGTGGTGGACACCACCACCTGGCAGGTGCGCGGCCATGTGGCGGTGGGCAGCCATCCCTTCGCGCTGCTGCACGACGCGGCGCGCCAGCGGCTGTACGTGCTGAACGTGCAGAGCGACGACCTCAGCGTGCTGGACACCGCCGCCACGCCGCTGCCGCGCCTGCTGGCCACGGTGAAGACCGGCAAGGCGCCCTACGGCGCGGCGCTGGCCGATGGCGGCGCGCTGCTGTACGTCACCAACCAGCATGCCGACAGCGTGAGCGTGATCGACGCGGCCACGCTGCAGCCGCTGCGCACGCTGGAAGGCTTCGGCTACCCCGAGGGCATCGCCGCCTTCGGCGACAAGGTGGTGGTGGTGAACTGGATGGACGACCGCCTGAGCGTGCTGGACGCGCGCAGCGGCCGCACGCTGCACCACATCGCCACCGGCCGCAATCCGCGGGGCTTCGGCGCCTTCATCGCCGACGCGCCGCCGCCCTGAGACCCGCATTCAACCCCCACCCCGGAAGGAGACACCGCGCATGCCGTTCCTCACGCCAAGCCCCGATCACCACCCCAGCCGCCGCCGCTGGCTGGCCACCGCCCTTGCCGGGCTGGGCGCCGCGGCCGCCGTGCTGCCCGCCGCGGCCCACGGCCCCACGCGGCAGAAGGTGGTGGAGACCATCAGCATCGACGCACCCGCCGATGCGGTGTGGGCGCGCATCAAGGCCTTCGATGCGCTGAAGGACTGGCATCCGGCCGTGGCCGAGAGCCCGGCCGACAAGGGCAGCAGCGTGGGCTCCGTGCGCACCATCAAGCTCAAGGACGGCGGCCAGCTGGTGGAGACGCTGGAGGCCTTCAACGACGCCCAGCGCCGCTACAGCTACCGGTTGAAGGACGGCGGCGCGCTGCCGGTGACCAACTACACCTCCACCCTCACCGTGACACCCGACGGCGATGCCAAGAGCACCGTGGAGTGGCGCGGCGCCTTCTACCGCGGGCACCCCAACAACGACCCGCCGCCGGACCGCAACGACGAGGCGGCGGTGGCCGCCGTCACCGGCGTCTACAAGGCCGGCCTGCAGAACCTGAAGCAGCTGGCCGAGAAGAAGTGAGCGCCCGGGGCGCGCCGCCATGCCCGCCCTGCTGACACGCCGCGCGCTGGCGCTGGGCCTGCTGTGCGGCGGGACGCTGGCCGGCTGCAGCGGCCGCGCCGCGCGCCAGTGGGCGCAGGCGCCGCCGGCCATCGACCGCGACGCCAGCGCCACGGAAGTGGCCGCCGGCGTGTGGATGCTGCCCGGCACCGGCGGCGAGCCCGATGCGCGCAACCTGGGCCGCGTGGCCAATGCCGGCTTCGTGCAGGGCCCGCGCGGCGTGCTGGCGGTGGATGCCGGCACCTCGCTGCTGCACGGCCAGGCACTGCTGCGCGCCATCGTGCGCCATGCCGGGCAGCCGCCGCAGGCGGTGCTCATCACCCAGACCAAGCCCGACGTGCTGTTCGGCGCGCCAGCCCTGCGGGCCGCCGGCGCCCGCGTGCTGATGCAGCGCCAGGCCGCCGTGCTGATGGCCGCGCGCTGCAGCGTGTGCCTGCGCAACCTGCAGCGCGACGTGGGCGCCGCCGCCATGGCCGGCACCGAGCTGTTCGAGGCCGACGTGCTGTTCGACGAGGCGCCGCCCCTGCCCGACATCGGCCGGCCCCTGCGCGTGCTGTATCCGGGCCCGGCCAGCGGCCCGGGCGACGTGGCGCTGCTGGACGAGGCCAGCGGCGTGCTGTTCGCGGGCGGGCTGGTGGAAGGCGGGCGCATTCCCAACCTGCACGATGCCGACCTGCCGGGCTGGCTGCAGGCGCTGGAAGGGCTGCAGCGCCTGGCCGCCGGCGGCCGGCTGCGTGCGCTGGTGCCCGGCCACGGCCCTTTCCAGCCCGATGCGGCCGCCGCCATCGGCCGCACCGCCGGCTACCTGCAGGCGCTGCAGGCCCGGGTGGCGGCCCTGGTGGACGAAGGCGTGCCGCTGAGCGCGCTGCCCGAGCGGGCGGCGCTGCCGGCCTATGCGGGCTGGGACGGCTATCCGCAACTGCACCGGCGCAATGCCGGGCTGCTGTACCTGCGGCTGGAGCAGCAGCAGCTGATGCAGCCCGCTCAGCCTGGCGCGGCGGCCGGCAGGTAGAGCCGGTCGGAATAGCTCCACAGCCACTGCGGCCGGAAGGCCACCAGCACCGCGGTGAAGGCACCGGTGATGAAGGCCTCCGCGAAGGCGGTGAGGCCCAGCGCCAGCGCCATGTCGCCACGGGCGCTGCCCACCGGCAGCACCTGCACCGCCATCGCCGCCCAACCCGCCAGCGCGCAGGCCAGCAGCGTGCCGAAGAAGCCGCGCGCCAGGATGAAGACGAACAGGTGGTGCGGCAGCCAGCGCCGCACCGCCGCGCCGATGCCCAGCGCCAGCGTGGCCGGCACCAGGCCCAGCCAGGCCAGGCGGGACAGTGCCTCGGCGGGCGGCAGGCCGCCCATCCAGGCTGCCAGCACGGCCACCGGCAGCATGGCCAGCACCGCCATCGGCCAGCCCGCCAGCAGCACCAGCAGCACCGAGCCCGACAGCGGCAGCAGCAGCGGTGCCTTGGCCAGCCCGTCCAGGCCCCACAGCAGCGGCATCGCCGCCCACAGCGCCAGCCAGGGCCAGGGCGGGCCGCCGGCCCCCAGCAACCGCCAGGGCCGCAACCACAGTGCGATGCCCGCCGCCAGCACCACCGCCAGCGCATGCAGCAGGACCCAGCCGCCGCCGGCCGGGCCGCTCATGGCGCACCCCCGGGAGCGGGCTGCAGGCCCTGCGTCCGCGCGGCGCGCACCAGCTTCAGCACTTCGTCGTAATCGAACCGGGCCAAGGCAGCCTCCGCACGGGCGGCGCCCTCCGGCGACCAGCGGCGCAGGCCGCCGGCCATGGAACGGAAGAGCGCCTGGGCGTCGTAGTCGGCCGCCTCCAGCAGGGCTTCGAGGCGGTCCAGCGAGGCCGCGGCAATCGGTGCGCCCGCTTCCTGGGCCGCCTCGTCGCCCAGGGCCTGGGCGATGCGCTGGGCCAGCGCGGCGGTGTCGGCCGCCAGCTGGCGGCCGGCCTCCACCGCCGGCGCCGGCGCCGCGGCCTCCGCCAGGGCCTGCACCGCCGCGGCCTCGGCCGCCTGTGCATCCGCGGCCAGCGTCGTCGCGCCGATGGCCGCGGCCGCGCTGCGCAGCGCATGGGCCACCGCCCGCACGCCGGCCAGGTCGCCCTGCGCGGCGGCCTCGGCCAGGCGGCCGGCCTCCACCGCATAGTGCTCGGCGAACTGCCGCAGCACCCGCTGGTACACGTCCAGGCTGCCGCCCATGTAGCCCAGCGCCTGCTCCGCATCCAGGCCGGCCACCCGCGGCGCGGCGGGCGGCGGCAGCGGCGGCGCCAGGGCCGGCACCGCGGTGCCGCTGCCCAGCCAGCGCCACAGCGTGGCATACAGCTCGGCCGGGTTCACCGGCTTGCCCACGTGGTCGTCCATGCCGGCGGCCAGGCAGGCGGCGCGGTCCTCGCCGAAGGCATTGGCGGTCATCGCCAGGATGGGCACGCGCTGCGCCGGACCGGGCTGCGCACGCACCTGCCGCGTGGCCTGCAGGCCGTCCAGCACCGGCATCTGCACGTCCATCAGCACCAGCGCCGGCACCGGCGGCCGGGCCAGGCGGGCCACCGCCTGCGCACCGTCGCCGGCCAGTTCCACCTGCAGGCCGGCGGCCAGCAGCAGCTCGCGGATCACGTCCTGGTTGACGGGGTTGTCCTCCACCAGCAGCACGGTGGCGCCGGTGCAGTGGCGCTGCAGCATCCGCTCGGCATCCTGCGGCCGCGGCGCCGGCCAGCGCGGGCTCGTGGCGGCCGGGTCGCCGGCCTGCAGCCGGGCGGTGAACCAGAAGCGGCTGCCCTGGCCCGGCGTGCTGTGCACGCCCACCTCGCCGTCCATCATCTCGGCCAGCCGGCGGGTGATGGCCAGGCCCAGCCCGGTGCCACCGAAGCGGCGGGTGGTGGAGGCATCGGCCTGCACGAAGGCGCCGAACAGGCCGCCCAGGTGCTCGGGCGCGATGCCGATGCCGGTGTCACGCACCTCGAAGCGCAGCCAGGGCTGGGCGGCGGTGCTGGCGGGCAGCGGGCTTACCACCACCGCGATGCCGCCCCGCTCGGTGAACTTCACCGCATTGCTCAGCAGGTTCAGCAAGGCCTGCGACAGCCGCGTGGGGTCGCCGCGCAAGGCGTCGGGCGCGGCCGAGGTGTCCACCGTCAGCAGCAGCCCGCGCGACTGCGCCCGCTGGGCCACCAGCGCGCAGGTGCTGCCCAGCAGGGCCGACAGCGAGAAGTCGGTGGCCTCCAGCTCCAGCCGGCCGGCCTCGATCTTGGACAGGTCCAGGATGTCGTTGAGCACCTGCAGCAGGTGGTCGGCCGCCTCGGACACGCGGGCCAGCCGCTCGCGCTCGCTGCGGGCGCGGGCATCGCGGCGCATCAGGTGGGTGAGCCCCAGGATGGCATTGAGCGGCGTGCGGATCTCGTGGCTCATGTTGGCCAGGAAGGCGCTCTTGGCCCGGTTGGCGGCCTCGGCCTTGTCGCGCGAGGCCACCAGCAGCGCATTCGTGTCCTGCAGCTGGCGGGTGCGTTCGTCCACCAGCTCCTGCAGCCGGTGGCGGTGGCGGTCGAGCTCCAGGCCGATGCGCTTGTGGTGGGTGATGTCCTCCACCACCAGCAGGTGGTGGGTGATGCGGCCGTCGGGCTGGCGGATGGGCGCGGCATGCACGAATTCCTCGTACGGCTCGCCATCGCGCCGGGTGTTGGCGAACTCGCCCGCCCAGGCCTGGCCGTCGGCCAGCTTCCGCCGCAGTTCGGCCATGCGCTCGGCCGGCCCGCGGCCGGGCTGCAGCCGGTGGCCGGTCTGGCCCAGGGCCTCCTCCTGCGGCCAGCCGCTGATGCGGGTGAAGGCCTCGTTCACGTATTCGATGCGGCCCTGCAGGTCGCTCACCACGATGCCCACCGGGCTCTGCGCCACCGCCATCGACAGCTTGCGCAGCTCGCCCTCGGCCACGTGGCGCTCGGTGATGTCGCTGAACGAGGCCACCACGCCGGTGAGCTCGCCGCCCTCGCCGTCGCGCACCGGCTCGGCATTGACCATCAGCCAGCGCATGCCCTGCGGCATGGCGGCCCCCACCAGCATGTTGCGGCAGGGCTGGCCGGTGCGCAGCGTGCGCGAGGGCGGCAGCTCCTCGAAGGGCAGCGGCTGGCCGTCGGGGCGCAGCGGCTGCCAGCGCTGCAGGTTGCCGGGCTGCTGCATCTGCGCCAGCGTCAGGCCCATGAAGCGCTCGGCCGGCGCATTGCAGGCGGTGACCTGCATGCGGCGGTCGAACACGAGGATGCCTTCGTCCAGCACCGACACCATCGACCGGTAGCGGGCCGCGCTCTCGCGCAGCGCCTCCTCGGCCAGCCGGCGCTGGGTGGTGTCGGCATGCAGCAGCACCGCGCCGCCGGCCGCGCTGCGCAGCGGGGTGACGCTCATCTGGAACCACTGGCGGGTGCCGGACAGGCTGCACGGGTATTCCAGCGTGAAATGGCTGCGCCGGCCGGCCAGCACCGCCTCGATGCCCTGCGCCGCGGCCTGCGCCACCGGCTGCTCGTCGCCTTCGGCGGCGCGGCAGCGGGCCAGGTAGTCGGTGCCCGGGCCGGCGGTGGCCACGTGCAGGCCGGGCTGGGTGGCCGCCCGCTCGGCAAAGGCGCGCCAGGCGGCATTGACCTCCAGCACCCGGCCTTCGCGGTCCAGCACCGCCATGCGGTCCAGCACCGAGTCCTTCACCGACTGCAGCAGGTCGGTGGCATCGCGCAGCGCCTCCACGGCGCGGCTGCGCTCGGTGATGTCGCGCGAGATGCCGAACACGCCCACCACGTTGCCGGCCTCGTCGCGCAGCGGGCCCTTGGTGGCCAGGAAGGTCAGGCGGCCCTGGCCGATGTCGATGCGCTCCTCGTAGGTGTTGAGCCGGCCCTCGGCCAGCACCTGCGCATCGTTGGCCATCACCGCCTCGGCCTGCGCGGGCGGGAACAGCGCGCGGTCGTCCTGGCCCAGCACCGCTTCCAGCGGCAGCCCGATGACGCGGCAGGCCTCGCGGTTGCACAGCACGTAGCGGCCCTGCAGGTCCTTGGCGAAGATGGCATCGCTGGAGCCCTCGGCGATGGCCTGCATCAGGGCCAGGCCGCGCAGCTGCTCGGCCTGCTGCGCCTGCTGGCGCCGCGCGCTGTGCAGCGCACGCCGGTCGCGCCGCAGCCGCGCGCCGGTGACCAGCGCCAGCAGCGCCAGCGCTCCGGCCGAGACGATCCACAAGGTGTTGCGCAGCGCGGTGGCGCGCGCCTCGGCCTGCGCCACGCGGGCCACCAGGAACCAGCCGTCGTCGTCCACCGGCTGCACCACGCCCAGCACCCGGCGGCCGGTGGCGTCGGTGCCGGTGGCGACGAGGCCGGCCGGCAGGTCGCCGCGGCTCACCCGTGCAACCAGCCGGTCGGGCTGGGACAGCGGCACCGGCGGCTCGCCGGGCAGGCCGTAGAGCTGGTGGCCCAGCCGGCGCACCAGCACCGTGGCGGCGCTGGGGCTGGCCGGCAGCGGCGCCACCGCCAGCATCGGCAGCAGGAAGCCGCCGGGGTCGGCCCGCAGCACCAGCAGCGCCTGCGGCCGCGGCGGCTGCGCGGGCAGCGGCACCAGCAGGTCGAGCCAGGTGCCGCCGCCCTCGCCGCGCGCCAGGTACAGGCCGGTATGGCCGGCGCGGCCGGTCTGCAGCGCCTGCAGGGCGGATTGGCGCAGCTGCTCGGGCAGCGGCGGCTGCGGCCGCTCGCTGGCCAGCAGCTCGCCGCGGGCGTCCAGCAGCAGCGCCTCCTGGTGGCCCAGGGCCTGGCGCAGCTGCACCGCCGCGGCCAGCAGCCGGGCCAGCGAGGCCGCATCGTCCGCGGCCTGCCAGGCGCGGTAGGGCTCGGCGCCGGGGCCGGCCTCGGCACCCCGCTGCGCCTGCTGCAGCTGGGCCTGCAGCCAGCGGCCGGCCTGGCGCGCGCGGGATTCGGCCATCAGCTCCAGCTGGCGGGTCTGGCGGTGCATGCCGGCGCGGTAGTCCAGCGCCGCCGTGATGGCGGTGAGCGCGGCCACCGACAGCAGGGCCGCGGGCAGGGCCAGCCGGCGCCAGCCGCCGCCTGGCACCGGCACGCGCGACGCCTCGGCTTCGGCCCCGGCCACCGGATCGGCGGGCGCATCGGCGGTGGGCTGCGCGGGCGGCGCCGGCGCGCGGCGCAGCAGCAGGTACAGCCCCAGCGCCGTGGCGGCGATGAACAGCCAGCCCTTGAGCGCGGCCACCTGCACCAGCCAGGGGCTGTTGCCCGCCAGCAGGCCCAGCAGCCAGTCCGACACGAAGATCCACAGCCCCGCCAGCAGCCCGTACAGCCCGGCGATGCGGAAGGCGCGGCTGCGCAGGGCATCCACCGGAGCGCGCGGTGCCTGCCGCGGGGGCCGGTCGTTCACGGCGTCAACGGGGCAGGCAGGGTGGCGCCGCAGTGGTCGGCCGGCTCGTCCGGCCGGGCGCGGGCGATGTCGCAGAACCGGTCGAAGTGGCCGATGAAGGCGTCCAGCAGGTCGGGGTCGAACTGCCTGCCCCGCTGCGCGGCCATGGCCGCCGCCACGCGCTCGAAGTCGATCGGCGCCTTGTACACGCGGCGCGAGATCATCGCGTCGAACACGTCGGCCAGCGCCATCAGCCGCGCCGACAGCGGAATGGCCTCGCCGGCCAGGCCGTCCGGGTAGCCGGTGCCGTCCCAGCGCTCGTGGTGGTGCATGGCGATGTCGCTTGCATGCCGCAGGTAGGGCACCGGCGCGTCGATGTCGGCCACCGCGCGGGCGATGGCCTCGCCCCCCAGCCGGGCATGGGTCTTCATCAGGGCCCATTCGTCGTCGGTGAGCTTGCCGGGCTTGAGCAGCACCCGGTCGGGGATGCCCACCTTGCCGATGTCGTGCAGCGGCGCCGACTTGACCATCAGCTCGATGGTGTGCGGCTGCAGCTCCGCCTGGAAGCGCGGATGCCGCTGCACCAGCGTGGCCAGCAGCCGCACGTATTCCTGCGTGCGCAGGATGTGGTTGCCGGTCTCCTGGTCGCGGGTTTCGGCCAGCCGCGCCAGCGCGCGCATGCTCACGTCCTGGATCACGCGGTTCTCGAGCTCGCGGCGGTCCACCTCGGCTTCCAGCGACGCATTGCGGCGCTGCAGCTGCTCACGCGCGGCGGCCAGCTCGAGGTGGGTCTTCACCCGCGCCATCACGATGGCCGGGCGCAGCGGCTTGGTGATGTAGTCCACCGCGCCCAGGGACAGGCCGTGCTGCTCGTCCTCGGTCTCGCTCATGGCGGTGGCGAAGATCACCGGGATGGCGCGCGTGGCCTCGTCCGCCTGCAGCCGCTGCAGCACCTCGTGGCCGCTCATGCCGGGCATCATCACGTCCAGCAGGATGAGGCCGGGCCGGGGCATCCGACGCGCCAGCTCCAGCGCCCGCTGGCCGGAGGTGGCCGACCGCACGCTGTACTGCTGGCTGAGCAATTCACCGAGCACCATCAGGTTCTCGGTGTTGTCGTCCACGATCAGGATGGTCGGCTTCAACTGCTGCTCCCGCGGCTCCTGCGGCGGGTTATACCTTGCCGCGCCAGGCCCTGGCAGCCGGATCAGCGGGTGACCAGGGGCGTGGAAAGCTTGCGCGAAGTGCCGGGATCGCGGAACACCAGCGGCCGCTCCACCACGCCGCCGCCGGGCTGCTCGGCCCGCGCCACCGCCTGGGCCACCGCGCCGTGGTGCGGGCTCTTGGGGCACACCGGATCGGCCGCGGCGGGGTCGTTGGCCAGCATGTAGGCCTGGCAGCGGCAGCCGCCGAGGTCCACCTCGCGCTGGTCGCAGCTCACGCAGGGCTCCTTCATCCAGCCGGTGCCGCGGTAGCGGTTGAAGCCCTCGGACTCGTACCAGATGTGACCCAGCGAATGCTCGCGCACGCTGGGGAACTGCAGCCCCGGCAGCATGCGCGCGGTGTGGCAGGGCAGCGCGGTGCCGTCGGGCGCCACGGTGAGGAACATGCTGCCCCAGCCGTTGACGCACTTCTTCGGCTTGCCGTCGTGGTAATCGGGCGCCACGAAGAACAGCCGCATGCGCTCGCCCAGCTTCTCGCGCCAGGCGGCGGTGGCGGCCTCGGCCGCGCGCAGCTGCGCGGCAGTGGGCAGCAGGTGCTCCCGGTTCTCGAAGGCCCAGGAGTAGTACTGGGTGTTGGCCAGCTCCAGGTACTCGGCGCCCAGCTCGTCGGCCATGCCGATGATGCGGTCGATGTGGTCGATGTTCAGTCGGTGGATCACCACGTTCATCACCATCGGCCAGCCCTGCGACTTGATGATGCGGGCCACCTTGTGCTTGAGCTCGAAGGTCTTGGTGTGCGAGAGGAAGTCGTTGACCTCGCGCGTGGAATCCTGGAACGAGAGCTGCACATGGTCCAGCCCCGCGGCCTTCAGCGCCGCGGCGCGCTCGGCCGTCAGGCCCACGCCGCTGGTGAGCAGGTTGGTGTAGTAGCCCAGCCGGCGTGCCTCGGCCACCAGCACTTCCAGGTCGTCGCGCAGCAGCGGCTCGCCGCCCGAGAAGCCGCACTGCACCGCGCCCAGCGCACGGCCTTCGCGCAGCACGCGCAGCCAGTCGTCGGTGCCCAGCTCGTCGGGCTGGGTGGCGAAGTCCACCGGGTTGTAGCAGAACACGCAGTGCAGCGGGCAGCGGTAGGTGAGCTCGGCCAGCAGCCACAGGGGCGGCCCCGGCCGGCTGGCACCGGTGTTGAATGAAGCGCTCATGTCCATGCCAGCCACCGCTGCTGGCCCGCCATCTCCACGAAGGCGATGACGTCGGGCTGCAGGCCCTGTGCGTTGAAGGCCTGCTCCAGCTCGGCCACGATGGCCGCGACCGGCTTCTCGCCGTCGCAGCGCTTCATGATCTCGCCCGCGCTCTGGTTGAGCTTGACCATGCCTTCGGGGTACAGCAGCACATGGCAGTCCTGCGCCGGCTCCCACTGCAGGCGAAAGCCCGGCGCCACGCGGGGCACGGTGTCGGCGGTCACCGTCATGCGTTCACCCCGTAGCGCGTGGCCATCGCGTCGTTCATCGCCCACAGGATGTCGAGCTTGAACTGCAGCACCTCCAGCGCCCGCTGCTGCAGCGGCCGCGTGGTGAAGTGGTCGAGCGTGATGGCCAGGCCCTGCTCCACGTCGCGCCGTGCCTGGCTCACGCGGTTGCGGAAGTAGCTCAGGCCGCCGGGCTCGATCCATGTGTAGTGCTCCGGCCAGGTGGCCAGCCGCTGCTTGTGGATCTCGGGCGCGAAGAGCTCGGTGAGCGAGGAGCACACCGCCTCCTGCCACGGCGCACGCCGCGCGAAGTTCACGTAGGCGTCCACCGCGAAGCGCACCGCCGGCACCACATGGCGCAGGTCCAGCACCTCCTCGCGCTGCAGGCCGGTGGCCTCGGCCAGGCGCAGCCAGGCCTCGATGCCGCCGGCATCCCGCACCGTGCCTTCGGGGCCGGTCAGCTCGAAGCCGTCGTGGTCCAGGATGCGCTGCACCCAGCCGCGGCGCACCTCGCGGTCGGGGCAGTTGCTCATCACCGCCGCGTCCTTGATGGGGATCGCGATCTGGTAGTAGAAGCGGTTGGCCACCCAGCCGCGGATCTGCTCGGGCGTGGCGCGGCCGCTGTTGAGCATCACGTTGAACGGATGGTGGATGTGGTACGCCTTGCCCTTGGCGCGCAGTTGCGCCTCGAATTCGACGCGGTCCCAGGCGGCTTCGGTCATGGTGGGCTCACAGCGTGATCTGCATCCCGTCCTCGCAGACCTCGACGCCCGCGCGCGCCAGCTCGGCCCGCGGTGCCGAGTCCTCGTCCAGGATCGGGTTGGTGTTGTTGATGTGGATGAGCAGCTTGCGGGTGGTGGCGGGCAGGCGCGCCAGCACTTCCAGCATGCCGCCCGGCCCGCTCTGCGGCAGGTGGCCGATGGCGCGCGCCCGCTGCGGGCCCACGCCGGTGGTGATCATCTCGTCGTCGGTCCAGAAGGTGCCGTCCACCATCACCACGTCGGCGCTGGCCATCGCATCGAACACCGCGGGCGTGACGGCGCCCAGGCCCGGCGCATAGAACAGGCGCCGGCCGCTGGCCTGGTCGATGGCGGTGATGCCGATGTTGTCGCCGGGCTCTCCGCTGTCGCGGTGCGGTGAATAGGGCGCGGCCTTGCTGTCCAGCGGCAGGGCCTTGAACTGCAGGCCTTCCGCACCCGGCACGCTGAAGGGTGCGCCGTCCAGCGCGATCGTGTGGTGGGTGGTGCCGCAGTAGTGCGTCAGCACGCGCAGCACCGGGTTGCCGTGGGTCAGGTCCTCGGCCACGGCGTCGGTGCACCACAGCGGCAGCGGATCGGGCGCGCGGCCGCCGGGCCGCTCGGGCGCGGGCCGCGAGCGTTCGCGCAGCATGAACAGGCCGGTCACGTGGTCGATCTGGCCGTCCATCAGCACCACGCCGGCGATGGCGGAATCGCGCAGGCCGCGGCCGGGCTGCAGGTGGGCGTTGGCGCGGATCTGCGCCAGCAGGTCGGGCGAGGCGTTGAACAGCACGCCGTCGGCGCCCGAGTGCGCACCGGCATCGGGCCGGATGAAGATCGACGACTGGGTGCGGGCCTTGGCCTTGAGCGTGCCGGCCCGCAGGCCGGCGCAGTTGCGGCAGTTGCAGTTCCACTGCGGAAAGCCGCCGCCGGCGGCGGAGCCGAGCACCGTGATGCGCATGAGGGCCCTCGTCGGTCTTCAGGAATGGGGGGTCGCCGGAGCCATCGGCTGCGGCGACCGGGCACGCACCGTCAGCGGTTCGCGACGTACAGGCTGATTTCGAAGCCGAAGCGCCAGTCGATGGCCGCTGGGGTTTGCCATTGCATGTTCATAGTGAGGCTCCTTTCTCCGGTGGCACAGCGCCATGTGGCGGCTGCGGGGGAGCTGTCGCGCCCCGTGACGCATGGTGTGCCCGATGGCCGCGCAGGCCCAGCCGGGTGAGCATGAATCGGGCTTCATGATTTCCATGAACCCGTGTGCGGGTTGAGGCCGATACGATGCGGGCGTGCCCCAGCCGTTGCCGTACCCCGATCCCCCGCCGTTCCGGCAGTTCATGCTCGATGCCAGCCATGGCCACCGGCTGCATGTGGAGCAGTGGGGCACGCCCGACGCACCGCCGGTGCTGCTGCTGCACGGCGGCCCGGGCAGCGGCCTAGGGCCGGGCCTGCGGCGCTGCTTCGACCCGGCGCGCTTCCACGTCATCGGGCTGGACCAGCGCGGCGCCGGCCGCAGCCTGCCGGCCGGCAGCACCGACCACAACACCACCGCGCACCTGCTGGCCGACCTGACCCTGCTGCGCCGCACGCTGGGCATCGAGCGCTGGCGCGTGGTGGGCGGCTCCTGGGGCGCCACGCTGGCGCTGCTGCATGCCGCGGCCGAGCCGCAGGCGGTGAGCGGCCTGGTGCTGCGCAGCGTGTTCCTGGCGCGGCCGCAGGACATGCAGCCCTTCATGCCGCTGGCCGAGACCTTCCAGGCCGCCGCGGCCGATGCGGACGAGCGCCGCGCCATCGCCCGCGCCTGGTGGCAGCTGGAGCTGCGCCGCGCCACCGGCGCCAGCGCACCGCCGCCCGAGGGCGATGCGCTGCAGGCGCTGGTGCAGCGCTACACGGTGCAGGCCCACTACCTGCACGCCGGCTGCTGGCTGCAGGCGCCGCCGCTGCTGGACCGGCTGGCCCCGATGCGCCGGCTGCCGGTGCAGATCGTGCACGGCACCGCCGACCGCATCTGCCCGCCGGAAGGCGCCCGCCTGCTGGCCGCCCGCCTGCCGCAGGCCACGCTGCGCTGGGCCGAAGGCGCCGGCCACGACGCCCTGCATCCCGCCATGCTGGCGGCGATGGTCCAGGCGCTGGATGAGGGTCCGGCATGAACGCCGCCGCCCGGCCGCTCCGAAGGTGGCGTTCCATCCCTCCCGGAGGGATCCCGCGCAGCGGGAGGGTGCCCCGTCGATGAGCCTGCGCCTGAAGATCAACCTGCTGGTGAGCACGCTCACGCTGCTGTTCCTGGCCGCGGTGATGGGCCTGCAGCTGCGCAACATGCGCGAATCGGTGCGCGAGGAAGTGGTGGCCGCCAACCGCGTGGCCGCGCAGCTGCTCAAGCGCACCGCCTGGCTGTACGCGGCCCAGGGCATCCCGGCGATGCGCTCCTTCCTGGAAGGCGTGGGCCGGGTGCGCTCCAACGACATCGCGCTGCTGGATGCGCAAGGCAACGAGCTCTACCGCTCGCCACCCTCGCCCTACAAGGCGGGCCGCGATGCGCCCGACTGGTTCGAGCGCCTGGTCTCGCCACCGCCCGACGAGCAGTTCATCGGCTTTCCCGATGGCCGGCTGGTGGTGCGGGCCAATGCCTCGCGCGCCGTCATCGACGCCTGGGACAGCGCCTTCGTGATGGTGCTGGCCGCGCTGGCGCTGCTGGTGGCGGTGAATGCGCTGGTGTTCTGGCTGGTGGGGCGCGCGGTGCGGCCCTTCGGCCGCATCGTGGGCGCGCTGGGCGAGCTGGAGGCCGGCCGCTTCGGCGTGCAGCTGCCGCGCCTGCCGGGCATCGAGGCGGCGGCCATCGGTGCCGCCTTCAACCGCATGGTGCTGCAATTGCAGGACCACATCGAGACCGAGCGCCGCGCGGTGCGGGCGGAGATGCAGCTGTCCGACAGCCGCGAGCTGGCCCGCTGGGTGGAGCGCCATGTGGAGCAGGAGCGCCGCATGATCGCCCGCGAGCTGCACGACGAGCTGGGCCAGTCGGTCACCGCGATGCGCAGCATGGCCGTTTCCATCGCCCAGCGCAGCAAGGACAAGGACGCCGCCACCGAGCAGGCGGCCCGCATCATCGCGGACGAATGCTCGCGGCTGTACGACGCGATGCACGGCATCATCCCGCGGCTGGCGCCGCTGGTGCTGGACCGCTTCGGCCTGGCCGAGGCGCTGGACGACCTGGCCGAGCGCACCCGCCGCGCCCAGCGCGGCGTGCAGCTGGACCTGCAGGTGGCCCTGGGCGATGCGCCGGTGCAGCCCGAAGCCGCGCTGGCCCTGTACCGCGCCGCCCAGGAGGGCGTGACCAATGCACTGCGCCACGGCCAGGCACGCCACATCGCCATCGACGTGCGGCGCGAGGGCGGGGCGCTGTGCCTGCAGGTGAGCGACGACGGCGTGGGCCTGCCGGCGCAGCTGCCCTCGGCCGCCCAGCCCGCCGGCCACCATGGCCTGCGCTGGCTGGCCGAGCGGGTGCAGGGCCTGGGCGGGCGGTTTGCCCTGCTGCCCCAGCCCGGCCGCGGCGCGCGGCTGGAAGTGCAATTGCCTGTGGAGAGTTGATGGAACCGCTGCTGCGGGTGATGCTGGTGGACGACCATGCGCTGGTGCGCATGGGCTTCCGCATGCTGCTGGCCGATGCCCGCATCGAGGTGGTGGCCGAGGCCGACACCGGCGAGGAGGCCTGTGCTGCCTATGCCCAGGCCCAGCCCGACGTGGTGGTGCTGGACCTCTCCATGCCCGGCATGGGCGGGCTGGAGGCGCTGCGACGGCTGCTGGCGCAGGATCCGAAGGCGCGGGTGCTGGTGCTCTCGGCCCATGAGGACACGGCCCATCCACGGCGGGCGCTGAAGGCCGGCGCGCTGGGCTACCTGGGCAAGCGCAGCGCGCCCGATGCGCTGATTGCCGCAGTGACGGCGGTGGGCAGCGGCCGGCCCTACGTGGATGCGGCCACCGCGCAGGCGCTGGCGCTGGCCACCGTCACCGGCGAGACCAGCCCGGCCGAGGGCCTGAGCGAGCGCGAGTTCAGTGTCTTCGTGCAGCTGGCGCGCGGCCTGAGCGTGGCCCAGATCGCCGAGAACCTGAAGCTGTCGCCCAGCACCGTGGGCACCCACCTGTACCACGTGAAGCAGAAGCTGGGCGCCAGCAACCAGAGCGAGCTGACGCTGGTGGCACTGCGCTGGGGCTTGATCGAGGCCTAGCCGGGAGGCGCCTCGCGCGCTGGTTTCGAACGATCCAGGCGCGCTTCAGATCGCCTCAAGAGGGACGGCCGGGCCGGCCCGCAGATTGCGGGCGTCGTCTTCCGGCGACGCAGGAGTCGGCATCCACCGCGCACGGCCCGCGCCAGCCGGGTAGTGCCGGATGCGCCGCGCCGCCGCATGGCCTACCTTGCGCGGGTGGCGGCCATGCCGGCCGCCCTGCAGGAGCAAACGATGATCAAGGTGACCGTGATGTACCCGCACACGCCGGGTGCGCGCTTCGACCACGACTACTACCGCGACCGCCACATGCCGATGGTGCAGGACAGGCTGGGCCCGGCCTGCCTGCGCTACACGGTGGACAAGGGCCTGTCCGGCGGCGCCCCGGGCTCCGCCCCGCCCTACGTGGGCACCTGCTCGCTGTTCTTCGACAGCGTGGAAGCCTTCCAAGCCGCCTTCGCCCCCAAGTCCCAGGAGATCCTGGGCGACATCCCCAACTACACCGACCTGCAGCCGGTGATGATGGTGAGCGAGGTGGTGGTGGAGTGACCTCTCCTGCCAGGCGCTTTGACGCGGTGCCGGCACGGCCATTGCCGAAGCTCCCTGCATCAAGGAGCACCCATGACCGACATCGACGGACCGCCCGAGGATCCGATTCCCACCACGGTGGACACCGACAACCCCAGCGTCGTGAAGTACTGGTGCGGTGTGTTCGGCATCACGCTGGAGCAGCTGCAGGAAGCCGTGCTGGCCGCCGGCACCGATCCGGCCGCGGTGCGGGAGCACCTGCTGCAGCAAGGCAGCAGCGCCGGCGCGGGCTGAGCGTTTCTCCCGCGCCGGTGGGCTTCAGGCCGGCAGCCTGAAGCGCGCCACGCGCGCGGCCAGGGCCATCGCCTGGTCGCGCAGCGTGCTGGCGGCGGCGGCGGTCTGCTCCACCAGCGCGGCGTTCTGTTGCGTCTGCTGGTCCAGCGTCTGCAGTGCCACGCCCACCTGCGCCACGCCGGCGCTCTGCTGCTCGGTGCCGGTGAGCACTTCCGTCATCAGCTGGCGCATGCGCCCGGCGGTGTCCACCAGCTCGCCCATGCGCTCGCCGGCGTGGCCCACCACGTTGCTGCCCTCCTCCACCCGCTGCAGGCTGTCGGCGATCAGCTGCTTGATCTCGCGTGCGGCCTCGGCCGCACGCTGCGCCAGGTTGCGCACCTCGCTGGCCACCACGGCGAAGCCCTTGCCCTGCTCGCCGGCGCGCGCCGCCTCCACGGCCGCGTTCAAGGCCAGGATGTTGGTCTGGAACGCAATGCCGTCGATGGTGCCGATGATGTCGCCGATGCGGCGCGACGAGGCCTGCACGCCGCCCATGGTGCGCACCACTTCGTCGATGGTGCGTCCGCCGGCACCGGCGCTGTCGGCATTGCCCACGGCCATCTCGGTGGCGCGCTTGACGCTGTCGGCGGTGTGCTGCACGGTGGACGAGATCTGGTCCATGGCCGCGGCCGATTCCTCCAGGTTGGCGGCTGCCTGCTCGCTGCGGGCGCTGAGGTCGCTGGAGGCGGTGGCGATCTCGCCGCTGGCATGCACGATGCTGTCGGAGGCCTGGCGCACCTCGCCCACGATGCCGCGCAAGCTGGCCTGCATCTCCGACAGCGTGGTCATCAGTGCCGCCGCCTCGTCGCGGCCCCAGGGGCGCGGGCTGGTGGTCAGGTCGCCGGCGGTCATCGCCTTCAGGTGGCGTTCCACCTCGCCCAGGCCGCCGTCCATCACCAGGTAGAACGAATAGAACAGGTAGAGCACCAGGGCCAGCGAGCCCGCGGTGACGGCCAGCGTGAGGTTGCGGTTGAGCACCACCCGCGCCTCGCGCTCGCGCAGCAGGTCCTGCAGCAGCAGCGTGCCCTCGGTGCCCAGGCGGCGCAACTGGTCCACCGCGGCCTGGCCGTGGCCGTCCAGCGCCTTGGCATCGTGGCTGAAGGCATCGGCGAACCAGGGCCGCGCGGCTTCATCCAGGAAACGGCGGGCCGCGTCGGCCGCGGCCGTGCCGTCGGCACGGGTCTTCACGCGCGGCTCGGCCTCGGCGGCGCGGTGGAGGCCGTCCAGCACCCCGTCGACCGCCTGGCGGCCGGTGTACCAGACGCCATATAGCTCGCGCACGCCGGCCGCGGTGGCGCCGGCCTGCTGCAGCGAGCCGGCCATTGCGCGACTGCGCGACACGGCTTCCACCAGGTCGGGCGCGCCCAGGGCGGCCACGCTCATCAGGTAATAGGTGGCCTGCTCCGGGTCCAGCGAGAGGCCGGACACGTCCAGCACCGAAGCGCGAGCGGAGCGCACCGCATCCACATAGGCCTGCAGGCGCTGGCCCTGCGCACCGGCGCCCTGCTGCTGCAGCGCCCGGTGGGCCTGCAGCGCGGTGGACAAGGCGGCGGACGCGTCGACACCCTGCGGCCGGGCGGCCACCAGGGCCTGCACCGGCGCCAGCAGCGCCTCGATGGCCGGCAGGTCGGGCGCGGCCTGCTGGCCGGCGATCACCAGCCGTCGCTGCTTCTGCACTTCCACCAGCCAGGGTTCGATCTTGTGCAGCAGCTGTACGCCGGCCAGCTCCTTGCGGGTGAAGGTCAGCGACTCGTCCACCCCTTGCAGGTAGGAAACCATCAGCAGCACCAGCGGCATCAGAAAGGCCACCGACACCAGCATCGCCTTCCCGCTGAAGCCGATGCGCCTGAACAACCGCACGCCGGGCGCCCAGATGCCGTGATGTTGGAAGAACCCGGTGCGCACAGGGCGCGAGTGGGAGGTATCGCCAGGCGCGGCGCCCAGGCCGGGCGCCGCATTACTGCTGCTGGTCATGCATCTGCCTTCACATCATTTGTGACGGCTTTGTCGGCAGGTCTGAGCGACGCTTGAGGGCGAAGTGCTGCGGGCTTGCGTTACATCAAACCGGCGGCGGCACGGCGGCCCGCTGGCCGATCACCGGCCAGCCCCGGGACCGCGCCTCGGACCGCAGCGCCGCATCGGGCCGCACCGCCACCGGGTGGCTGACGGCCTGCAGCAGCGGCAGGTCGCTGGCCGAATCGGAATAGAACCAGCTGTGCTCGAACGCGCCCAGCGACAAGCCGCGCCGCGCCAGCGCGGCGGCCACGTGGGCGGGCTTGTGCTCGCGGTGGCAGGGCAGGCCGTCGATGCCGCCATCGGGCAGGCCGGTGGCAGTCAGGCGAGGCCGGGTGGCCACCACCTCGTGCAGGCCGAACAGCCGGCCGAAGGGCTCGGCGACGATGGCGCTGGTGGCGGTGACCAGCAGGCACAGGTGCCCTTTGGCACGGTGGCCGGCCACCAGGTCCTTCATGTCGGGCGGCAGCCGCGTGGCCATGTCCGCTTCGAAGCGCTGCAGGCAGGCCTGCAGCTGCCGCGGCGCAAAGCCGGCCAGCGGCGCGACGGTGGCCCGGTGCAGGTCATGGATGTCGGCCTGGCCGGCGACGAAGCGCTGGCAGCAGGCCAGGTGGTCGCCGGGCGCCTCCGGCGGCAGGGCGCCCTGCCCGGCCAGGAAGCTGATCCAGGCCATGCCGCTGTCGAACGGGATCAGCGTGTGGTCCAGGTCGAACAGCGCCAGGCCCGGCGGCATGGTCAGGCGGCCTGCCGCTGCTCGGCCGCCGGCGCGGGCAGGGCCTCGGGCAGCAGCTGCGCCGGCAATGCGCCGCGCAGCGCATTGCACACCACGATGGCTTCGGCGACCTGCAGGTCGGCCAGGGTGAGCGTGCGCTCGACGGCGGCCCAGTCCGGATCGTCCAGCAGCACGCCGCGCATCACGCCGGGCAGGGCGCCATCGGCCCGCGGCGGCGTGCACCACTGGCCCGCCAGCTTCAGGAAGACCGAGCTGCGCCCGCCTTCCACCAGCCGGCCGTCCTGCGTGAGAAAGAGGCTGTCGAAGCCGCCGGCAGCCTCGGCCTGCTGCACGCCGGCGTCGTAGTGCGCGCGCAGCGTGGTCTTGAAGGCGGCCAGCGGCTGGTGGTCGGGCAGCCGGTGCGGGCTGACCAGCAGGCCCACCGGCGTGCCCGCCGGCAGCGCGGCCAGCGGTGCATGGCTGAGCTGGAGACGGCCGTCCTGCGCCAGCGCCAGCCGCACGCGCGAAGGCGCGGCCAGCGCCCGCGCCTGTGCCAGCGCCGCCTGCACCGCGGCTTCGTCGTACACGAAGCCCAGCGCCTGCGCGCTGGCACGCAGGCGGGCCAGGTGGCGCGGCAGGTGGCGCAGGCCGGTGGCGGGCTCGAACAGCAATGTCTCGAACAGCTCGAAGCCCGGCGGCAGGCCGGTGAGAAAGCGGGCCTTGAGCCGGCATTCCTCGTATTCGTCTTCCGCCACGCTGTCCAGCACGATGCCGGCGCCCACGCCCAGCCGGGCCGGCCGCAGGCCCCGCCGTGGCGTCCCCAGCGTGAGCGTGCGGATGGCCACCGACAGGCAGAACTCGCCGAGCGTGGCACCGGCCGCCGGCGCATCCACCCAGCCGATGGCACCGCAGTACAGGCCGCGCGGCGTGCTTTCCAGGCCGGCGATCAGCGACATCGTGTGGTGCTTGGGCGCGCCGGTGATGCTGCCGCAGGGAAAAATGGCGCGCAGCACCTCGGGCAGGCGCAGGCCGGCACGCGGACGGGCCTGCACCGTGGAGGTCATCTGGAACAGCGTGGTGTAGGGCTCGATGGAGAACAGCGCCGGCACCTGCACCGATCCCGTCTGCGCGATGCGGCCCAGGTCGTTGCGCAGCAGGTCCACGATCATCAGGTTCTCGGCGCGGTTCTTGATGTCCTGCTGCAGCAGCCGCGCCGTCTCGCTGTCACCCTCGGGCCCGCGCGTGGGCGCGGCGATGCGCGGGGCGGTGCCCTTCATCGGCCGCGCGGTGAACAGGCCGGCCTCGTGCCGCAGGAAGAGTTCGGGCGAGCAGCTCAGCACCACCTCGCCATCACCGGCCACCACCAGCGCGCCGTAGGACACCGGCTGCCGCTGCCGCAGCCGGCGGAACAGCGCCAGCGGGCTGCCATAGGCCTGGCCGGTGAGGCGGTAGGTGTAGTTGACCTGGTAGGTCTCGCCGGCGCGGATGGCCTCGTGGATGCGGCCGATGGCGGCCACGAAAGCCTCATGGTCCACGCTGGGCTGCAACCCCGCCACGCCGGCCGCACCGGGCTCGGCCTGGCCTTCCTGTCCGGCCAGCCAGGCGTCCACTTCGTCGCGGGAGAGCTTCTCGAGGCTGCGGAACATCAGCACCCGCAGCGCCGAGCCGTCCTCGGCCCGCAGGGCCTGGTGGCCGGCCTGCAGCAGCTTCGCACCCCATTCGTAGTCGGCCAGCAGCACCGCATGCAGCCCCGCGCGCTGGTCGGCCTCCACCTGCGCCCAGGTGGCCTCCAGCGTGGCCGGATCGCTGCAGCGATGCGTCTGCACCAGCCCTTCGTACAGCCGGCTCGTCGGCCGTTCCCGCGTCGCGTCACGGTCGTCGAGCAGGGCGAAGGCAGGCAGCAGGATCATGAAGAAACGTTAGCAGACGGCATGAAGCGTTGGCGGACGGGGCCCGTACCCCGGTCCGCCGCCGGGCCGCTCCCAAGGCTGACATCTAGCTCCAGTCGTCCATGTCGTGCTTGATGGTGTGCCTGTTCGCGATCAGCTCTTCCACCGACGGTTCGTTGTTCAGCGCCCGCTTCAAGGCCAGCTTGGTGGCCTCGTAGTTGGTGCGGTACATGTCCTTCTTGTCCAGCTGCGGATCGTTGGCGCAGCGCGGGTCGATCCACACCAGGCTGATGATGCACAGCTCATTGGCCACCGCCTTGGGGATGATGCCTTCGATCAGGCAATCGACCACCGCATCGGCCGTGGCGCTCTGCACCACGCCGCCGAACAGGTCGATGTTGGCCATGTCCTTCAACGTGACCTTGGGCACCACGATGGTGGCCGGCCGCACGAGCTGGTTGCAGGCGCGGATGGCGAACATCGCGGTGTGGCCCTTGCTCTGCGCCATCATGTTGGCGAAGGCCTGGCCCACCGGGCCGTCGGTGCGGCCGATCAGGATCTCCGGCATCGCGTCGGTGTACTGGCCTTCCTTGGCCAGCACCGTGGCCTCGCCGGCATGGAAGAGATAGGGCTGGGTCATCGCGGTCTGCTTTCCTTCATGGGGTTCATGGTTCGACGAGCATCAGCTCGCCCTTGCCCTGGGCCGACAGGTCGCCCAGGTGGCGCACGATGCGCCGCTGCGGCAGCGTCTCGAAGGCACCGCCGTGGCGGGCCAGGCTGCGCGCCAGCAGCTGCCAGGCCACCGGCACCTCGGCGATGGCCGGCACGAAGGTGGGCACGATGGCCGGCGCCGGGCCGGCCAGCACCAGGCTGCCGCGCCGCATGCCGTAGCCCGGATGCGCGCCCACGCTGCCGGCCACGGCGATGGTGCCGGCCACCATGCGCGAGGCCAGCAGGTCGCCGGCATCGCCGCGGATCACCGCCGTGCCGCGGCGCATGCGGTCGCCGAAGCGCTGGCCGGCGTTGCCGCCGACGATGAAGCTGCCGCCGCGCATGCCGTCCATGCTGCCGGGCAGGGCCGAGGCGGCGAAGTCGCCGACGTCGCCATCCACCCGCAGCAGGCCGCCGGCCATCTCGCAGGCGGCCAGCAGGCCGGCATGGCCCTGCACATGCACTTCGCCGCCCGACATGCCGGCGCCGGCGTAGTCGCCCACCGCGCCTTCGACCACGATGCGGCCGGCCATCAGGCCGGTGCCGATGCGGTCGAAGCGGCTGCAGTCGCCCACCAGCCGCAGCTCGGCGCTGCCATCCGGCAGGTCCGCCACCTCCCGGCGCTGCACGCCGAACCACTCGGCCAGCGGCACGGCATGGCGGCCATGGCCGAAGCGCAGCTGTTCGATCCCCGCCACCGGCAGGCTGGCCAGCGCGGCCGGCAGCAGCCCGCGCAGGTCCACCCGCAGCGGCGGCCGCTGGCGCAGCGTGAGTTCAACCAGCACGCCGCTCATGCACCCACCCCCGGCAGCAGCTTGTGCAGGTGAAAGTGGTAGGGCCCCAGCTTGCCGCCATAGTTGCCCGCGGCGATGCGCACCAGCCCGCCTTCGCGGCCGATGTCGATGCCGGCCTGGAGGCCGGCACGCATGGCCGCGGCCACGTCGGCTTCGGTCAGGCCGTCGATCACCACCTCCATCACGCAGCGGGTCTCGGGCGTGATCTGGCTCTGCTCGCTCAGGCCGTGCAGCGTGGGGCAGTAGGCGTCGTTGGTGGAGGCGCTGAGCGTCGTGTACTTGCTGCCCACCTTCGAGCCCGAGCGCACCACACCCCCCGGGAACGGCATGATGACATTGGGCAGCCGCTTCATCGCGGCCACCGCGGCTTCCGACACCGTCAGCGCGGCCTCCACGTCTGTCGCCATGAACAGCAGGTTGCCGCCGCCCACCGCCTTGGTCACCGCCGTGGTTTCCTGCGCCACGAACTCGCCGTCCATCACCGGCACGCGCCAGTAGCGCACGCCGTCGATCACCTTGCTGATCTGCCAGCCATCGCCGAAGAAGCGCAGGTTGCGGCCCAGCGCAATGGCCTCGCCTTCGGCAATGCCCGCGTACACCGCGGTGGTCGGGCAGGTGAGCACGCATTGGCCCACGCGGCGTTCCACCTGCTTGGCCAGCTCCTTGCCGCTCATCGAGAAGATCAGCACCGCCACGCCCGGCCGGCCGTCGGGCGTTTCGTCGGCGCCGAGTTCACGCTCGATGCCGGCCTCGCAGCCGCAGGCGATCACGCTGGTGGCGAAGCCGGTGGCGCTGGTGGCGGCGTTCATCGCCCACTGCATGTTGTGCGCGGTGATGAGGATGCGCGTGGCCTTCATCGGAAAGGCCTCGGCGAAGCCGTCGTCGATGGCGACGCCGTTGTGCTCGGCGGCCATCAGGTCGCCTCCGCGGCCAGGCATTCCACCGGCAGCAGCCGCCCGCCGTTGCAGCAGCTGCACAGCTCGTCGTGGCCGATCGCCGCGGCATCGAAGGGCACCGAGCCCAGCCGGTCGAAGTGGCGGCGCAGGGTCTTCTCGATGCCGCGGTCGTACTCGGGCTCGACGAACCAGGTGCCGCCCGTGGGCACCGCCAGCACGCGCCCGCGGCTGGCCACGGCCACGCCGTCCTTGAACACCCATTCGGGCTGCGCGAACATCTTCTCGCGGTCGGGCTCCTCGCGGTACACGGCGATGTCCGCCGCGGCGCCGACGCCCAGGTGGCCGCGGTCCTTCAGCCCGAGCAGCCGGGCCGGCGCGGCGCGGGTCATGATGGCGATCTCGCTGAGCGTCAGCTCCCGCGTGATGCCTTTGAGGGCCGCCTGCGCCGCCACGTCGGGGTGCAGCCTGGCCAGCTGCTCCTCGCGGAAGCTGCGATCCATCAGCAGCTTGATGAGGTGCGGGTAGCTGGTGAACGGGCCGCCGTTGGGGTGGTCGGTGGTGAGCACCACGCGCCAAGGGTCCTTCACCAGCAGGAAGATCTCCAGCCCGATGACCCACTGCAGCGCGTTCACGTAGCTCTGCTCGCGGTAGCGGAAGGGCAGCACGCCGCATCCGGCCTCGCATTCGATGTCGGCCCCCATCCACTTGCGCGGATGGGCGAAGCCCGACTGCGCATGCTGGCGCATGGTGTCGCCCGAAGCGGTGACGGTCTGGCCGAACATGATCTGGCCGACGTCGATGCTGACGTTGGCATTGGCGTTCACCGCCTCGATCAGCGGCTGCGCGGCCGACGAGAACTTGCGCGGCCCTTCGGTGCCGTAGGCATGGAACTGGATGTGCGTCAGGTGGGCGGGCAAGCCTTCCAGCGCGTCGATGGTGGCCAGCGTGCTCTCGATGTTGCCGGCCACGCCCAGGTTGCTGCCGTGGATGTGCAGCGGGTGCGGTACGCCCAGCTCCTGCAGCGCACGGGCCAGCGTGTGCACCACGGTGCGCGGCGTCACCTGCCAGTGCACATGCGGCTCGTCCACGTCCAGCTTGCGCTGGTTGAACTTGAAGGCCGAGATGCCGCCCGGGTTCACCACCTTGATGCCCATGGCCTTGGCGGCGTTGATCGTCCAGCCCGCGTAGTCGCGGATGCGCTGGAAATCCTCGCCCCGGGCCAGCATCTCCAGGAACAGCTCGTCGTTGCCCAGCATCACGTAGGCGCCGTGGTCCAGGATGGGCATGTCGCCCATCTCCATGTGGGTGTGGCGCGCGTTGCAGGCCATCATCGCCGGCTCGAAGGCGGCGGTGTAGCCCATCTCCACATAGCGGTAGCCGGTGGCCAGCGTGCCCGGTGCGCAGCTGCCGCAGCTGGCCAGCTCCAGCGGGTTGTCGGGCAGCGCGATGGGCGAACCATCGGCGCGCCGGTGGTCCTCGGGCAGCAGCAGCCGCGCCAGGTTCACCTTGCCGCCGCCGATGTGGGTGTGCAGGTCGATGCCGCCGGCCATCACCACGCAGCCGCTGGCGTCGATGGCCTGCGCGGCAGGGTCCGGGCCGACGATGCGGCCGTCGCGCAGATACAGGTCGCGCACCTGGTCGACGCCGTTGGCGGGATCGATCACGCGGCCGCCGCGCAGCACGGTGGTGGAGGTCATGCGGTGCTTTCCTGGAAGGCGGCATGCAGTCGCTGCAGCACCGTGGCCACGGTAGGCAGGCTGTCGGCGTACAGCGGCCGCAGCGGCAGCAGCACCGAGCCGTCGGTGCGGAAGAGGTGGCCGGCCGAGCCCACGCCCGGGGTGGAGACCGGGATGAACACCGTGTCGCCCTCGGCGGCCTGATCGGGATGGCCCAGCACGATGCGCGGCAGGCCGGCGGCCGCGGTGGGCACGGGCAGCGGTCCGAAGGTGGCGATCCACAGCAGCGCATCCACCGCGCCATCGGCCAGCAGGCGCTCGGTGGCAAAGCGCAGCGGCTCATGCTCCAGCCCGCCCTGCGCAGCCCGGCTGCGCAGCGGCAGGCCGGACAGCCAGGTGAACACCTGGTTGACGGTGTACGCGCCCGCGGTGGACCCGGCCCCGCCGCCCAGGCCCAGCGCGGCCGCACGGGTGCTGCGGTTCAGCGTGGCCACCACGCGCTGCAGAGCCTCGATCAGCAGCCCGCCATGCGCGGGCAGCCGGCTGGTCTCATAGACGATGACCGCATAACGCGCGGCCTTCAGGCGCTCGGCCAGCACCAGCATGGCCTGCGGCGCACGGGCCCGCACGGCGCCGCGGCCTTCCACCAGCGCGGCCAGCCACGCCAGCGCATCGAAGGCATCGGCGCCCGGGCCGGCAGCCTGCTGCAACTGGAGCACCTCGGGTGAACCCGCGGTGCAGCGTGCCAGCAGGTCGGCCATGGTGTCGGACGGCGCGGCGTCATCGTGCGGCGTGGCCAGCAGCAGCAGGTCCGCCCGTTCGGCCACCTCGGCCAGGGTGGTGGTGTAGCCGCCGCGGTCCTGCTGCACCCGCAGGCTTTCGAACATCGGCGTGCCGGCCGCCACGTCGCAGATGGCGCCAGCGGCGCAGGCCAGCGGATACAGCGCACGGGCGCCGGCCACGTCGGTGGCCAGGCCGCCGAACAGCGGCTGCATGCTGGCCCCCAGCAGCGCGGCGGCATGGGCCACCGCCTCGTCCAGCGTGGCCGGCCGGCCGGCGATGCGCGGCTGCGGGTCGGCAGGCACGTCGGCGAACCGTGCCAGGCCGGGCCCGGCATGCCGGCAAGGGCCGCTGGCGCCGGTGATCGGCCGCAGGCGCGGGCCGGGCTGCACGCCGGCCGTGGTGCACAGCAGCGGGCAGAACGGGCAGGTCCACGCGGTGGTCCAGGAGGAAGTCATCGGCCCGCGGGACGCAAGCGATGTGCCACCGCCCAGCCCCGGGGACTGCGGGCAGCGCCGGCACGCCCGACACGGCCCGCGGGGCCAGATGTGCCACAGAGTGTTCCGCTTTTGGCCGCCCGGGCCGGCCGCCAGGGGCCCCCGGCCGGTGGCACGAATCGTGATGCGGCTGCCGCAGGCGGGCAGGCAGGAGAACGGCCGGTGATCGACGGCGATGCAGGTGGTGGGTCGGAAGGGACGGCCGGGCAGCCGGCCCGTGGGTGGTGGGCCGGGCCGGCCGGCGCTCAGCGCGGCGTGCTGCCTGCCGGCGGTAGATGGCCGTCGTGCAGCGCGCTGGCCACCAGCCAGGCGTCGGCGCCGGCTTCGTGGGCATGCAGCAGGTCGTCCGGATGGCGCACGCCGCCGGCGCCGATCAGCAGCGTGCCGGGCGCACTGCGCACACGCACGGCCTGCAGCGTGTCCAGGTCGGGGCCGGCCTGGGAGCCCACGCGCTCCAGCGTCATCACGATGACGCGCTGCGGCCAGAGCTCGGGCGCCTGCCAGCAGCCGGCCGGGTCCAGCGGCTGGCCGTCGCGACGGTCCAGCGACAGCACCGCCCGCGCGCCGAGAGGATCATGGCGGTCGAAGGCCTGCGCCAGCGCCTCGCGCGACTTGAGCGACTCGCTGCCGTACACCGGCACCACATGGGCGGCGGCGAAGCTGCCCAGGCGGGTCATCAGCGCCTGCGCCGCGGCGGCATCGGCAAAGCCGGCGTCCAGCCACAGTTCCAGCTCGGGCAGGGCTTCCAGCAGGGTGTGCAGCACCGCGTACTGCGGCGGGCCGCCCATCAGTGCATCCAGGTCGGCCACGTACAGCCGCTGGGTGCCGCAATGGGCACAGAGAATGCGCGCCACCGTGGCGGGGTCGCTGCTGCCGCACAGCGCCGACACGATGGGCCGGTATGCCTGGCGGTCGCCCCGCACGCCACGAACCACCTGCCCGCCGAGCAGGTCCATCACGGGAATGAGCGAGGTCTCGGCAGCCATGCAGGAGCAACGATGAAGCGGGTGGTCGTGTTCGAGTATGTCACCGCGGGCGGCGATGTCGGCGGCCCGGCCGAGCGGGACGAGCTCATGCCCATGGGCCGCGCGATGCGCGACGCCCTGGTGGCCGACCTGCTGGCCGTGCCCGGCGTGCAGGTGTCCGCGGCGGTGTGCCCGCAGGCCGACGAGCTGCCCGCCCGCGCCCGCGCGCTGCGGCCGCGCAAGGGCGAGCGCACCGTGGACTTCATGGCGCGCGAGGCCGCCTCGCACGACCTGGCCTGCGTGGTGACGCCGGAGACCGGCGGCCTGCTGCTGCACTACAGCCGCCAGGTGTCGCCCGGCCGCTGGATGGGCTGCCGGCCGCAGGCCATCGCCGTGGCCAGCAGCAAGCGCGCCACGCTGCAGCGGCTGGACGAGGCCGGCGTGTGCACGCCGCTGCGCATGGCCGAGGCGCGGCGCTGGGTGGTCAAGCCCGACGACGGCGCCGGCGCGCTGGACACCCGCGTGCACCGCAGCCATGAAGCCGCGCTGCACGACCAGCTGGCGCGGGCCCGCACCGGCCAGGTGGCCACGCTGGAGCCCTGGGTGGAAGGCGAGGCGCTGAGCCTGTCGCTGCTGTGCCGCGGCGGTGGCGAGGCCGAGGTGCTGAGCGTCAACTGCCAGGACGTGGCGGTGGACGACGCGGGCCGCGTGCACTTCCACGGCGTGCGGGTGAATGCACTGCCGGGCGCCGAGTCGCTGGGCCGCATCGCCACTGCGGTGGCGCAGGCGCTGCCGGGGCTGAAGGGCTTCGTCGGCATCGACCTGGTGTGGCATCACCAGCACGGGCCGGTGGTGATCGAGATCAACCCCCGCATCACCTGCGCCTATGCCGGCCTGTCGGCCGCGCTGGACCGCAACCTGGCGGCCGAGCTGCTGACCCTGTACGCGCGGGAGCCGGCCCATGCCTGAAGGCGGCGGCGTCACCGTCGGCTGGGACATCGGCGGCGCCCATGCCAAGGCCTGCCTGGTGCAGCACGGCCAGCTCGTCGACGTGGCGCAATGGGCCTGCCCGCTGTGGCAGGGCCTGGACCGGCTGGAGCAGGTGCTGGACCAGGCGCTGGCCCGCTGGCCACGGATGGCGGGCGCACACCATGCGCTGACCATGACCGGCGAGATGGTGGACCTGTTCGAGCACCGCGAGCAGGGCGTGCAGCGCATCGCCACGCTGGCCGCGCAGCGGCTGGGTGCAGTGCACTGCTATGCCGGCGACCACGGCTGGGTGGAGGCGCCGCAGGCCGGCGCTCAGTGGGCGCACATCGCCTCGGCCAACTGGCTGGCCACGGCCCGGCATGCGGCGCAGGCGGTGGACGAAGGCGTGCTGGTGGACATCGGCAGCACCACCACCGACCTGATCGCGCTGCGTGGCGGGCGCGTGCTCACCACCGCACGCAGCGACGTGGACCGCCTGGCCACCGGCGAACTGGTCTACCACGGCGTGGTGCGCACGCCGCTGTGCGCGCTGGGCCCGCGCATCGCCTTCGGCGGCCGCATGCTCAACGTGATGAACGAGCTGTTCGCCACCACCGCCGACGTCTATCGCCTGACCGGCGAGCTGGACCCCGCGCACGACCAGCAGCCCGGCGCCGATGGCGGCGCCAAGGACATGGAGGCCACGCGCCGCCGCCTGGCCCGCATGATCGGGCTGGATGCCCGCGATGCCACGCCCGCCGAGTGGCTGCAGATGGCCCATGCCTGGCGTGCTGCGCAGGTGGCCGAGCTGGGCGGCCAGCTGCGCCGCGTGGTCGAGCTGCATGGCCTGGGCGAGTCCGCGGTGGCGGTGAGTGCCGGCTGCGGCAGCTTCCTGGCGCCCGACCTGCTGCAGCAGTCGCAGCGCATGCCTTCGCGCTGCATCCACTACGGCAGCCATGTGGCCCGCGCCACGCCCGAGCTGGCGCCCTGGGCCCAGGTGTGCGCACCCTGCGTGGCCGTGGCCGCGCTCTACGACAAGGAGCGGCGCTAGATGTGGATCGTCAAGCTGGGCGGCAGCGTGTGCACCGATCCGCTGCTGCCCCACTGGCTGGAGCTGCTGGCCGACCTGGGCGGCGGCCGCGTGACCGTGGTGCCGGGCGGCGGCCGCTTTGCCAACGAAGTGCGGCGGGCGCAGACCGAATGGCAGTTCGACGACCTGGCCGCGCACAACATGGCGGTGCTGGCCATGGCGCAGACGGCCTACCAGCTGCATGCGCTCAATCCCGCGCTGCGGCTGGCCACGCGCAAGAGCGACATCCATCGCGTGCTGCACACCGGCCGCACGGCGCTGTGGCTGCCGCTGGAGCTGCAGCGCGAGACGATGGACGACCGCACCAACTGGGAAGCCAGCTCCGACACCATCGCCTTCGACCTGGCGCACAGCCTGAATGCGGAGCGGCTGGTGTTCGTCAAGTCCTGCGCCATCGACCACCGCATGTCGCTGGCCGACATGAGTGCCAGCGGCGTGATCGACGCGCCGCTCGCCCGCCGGGCCCACGGCGCGGCCTTTCCCATCGAGCTGCTGCACAAGGCCGAGCTGGCCGAGATGCGGGCCATGCTGCTGGGGGACGTGCGTTACCTGGGCGTGTGAAACGGGATATCGGTGATCCCGGGTAACCGGGCTTTACTGGCTTCGGTCAATGTAGCCCCCACCGCGGCCGCTGGTGCCAGACCTGGCCGGCCTCGGCCTGCCGGTGGCCCGCACCGAAGTGGCCCGCTTCGGGGACCAGACGGTGCTCGTGGTGGAACGCTTCGACCGCCGGTGAATGGACGGTCGCCGTTGGATCGCGCGGCTGCCGCGGGCGGACCTGTGCCAGGCGATGCACCCAGCCAGTCGCGCGCAAGCGCGCCGGCCTGGCGATGGCCCTGCGCTCGAAGAACGCGCACGGCACGCTGGACACCATCCACGCCCGCCACTGGCATGCGCCGGCGTTGCGCCACGGCGGCTCAGGCGCAGCGGTTGCGGCAGGGCCGGCCTCAACTGCCGGTGTTGTCCGGATCCCGCCACACCCGCTCGAACGGCAGCCGCCAGGCATGCGGCGCGATGAGCTGGTGCACCGGCTTCGGTCCCCACGAACCCTGCTCGTACAGCCGCACCGGCGGCGGCTGCTCCAGCAGCGGGGTGGACACCTGCCACAGCCGCTCGATGCCCTCGGCGGTGGTGAACAGCGTGCGGTCGCCGCGCATCGCGTCGAGGATCAGCCGCTCATACGCTTCCAGCACCTCGCCGATGAGGCCGGTGTCGCGCATCGCGAACTGCAGGCTCAGCTTGTCCAGCCGCATGCCCGGGCCGGGGCGCTTGCCGTAGAAGGAGAGCGACATCTTCGACGCATCGGCCAGGTCGAAGGTGAGGTGGTCAGGGCCTTGCGAGCCCACGCCCGAGTTGGGCGGGAACATGCTCTTGGGCGGCTCGCGGAAGGCGATGGAGATGATGCGCTGGCCCTGCGCCATGCGCTTGCCGGTGCGCAGGTAGAAGGGCACGCCGGCCCAGCGCCAGTTGTCGATGTGGCACTTCAGCGCGATGAAGGTCTCGGTGTCGCTCTCGGGGTCGACGCCCTCCTCCTTGCGGTAGCCGCTGTATTGCCCGCGCACCACGTCGTGCGGCGCGATCGGCAGCATGCTGCGGAAGACCTTGTTCTTCTCCTCGCTGATGGGCACCGGCTCCAGCGAGGTGGGTGGCTCCATCGCCATGAAGGCCAGGATCTGGAACAGGTGCGTGACCACCATGTCGCGGTAGGCGCCGGTCTGCTCGTAGAAGCCGGCGCGCTTGCCCAGGCCCAGCGTCTCCGGCACGTCGATCTGCACGTGGTCGATGAAGTTGCGGTTCCAGATCGGCTCGAACAGCCCGTTGGCGAAGCGGAAGGCCAGGATGTTCTGCGCCGGCTCCTTGCCCAGGAAGTGGTCGATGCGGAAGATCTGCTCCTCCGCGAACACCTCGTGCAGGTGCGCGTTGAGCGACACCGCGCTCTGCAGGTCGGTGCCGAAGGGCTTCTCCATCACGATGCGGGCGTTTTCCACCAGGCCCGCCTCGCCCAGCATGCGCACCACCGGCAGCGCCGCGCTGGGCGGCACGCTCAGGTAGTGCAGGCGCCGCGTCTCGCGGCCCAGCGAGGCCTCGGCCCGCTGCACCGCCTCGCGCAGCGCGGGCGCACCGGCGGCCAGCGGCACGTAGTCGAGGATGGCGGCAAAGGCCTCCCAGGCTGCGGGCGACACCTTGCGGGCCGCGAACTCGTCGAGCGCGCTGCGGGCCACGTCGCGGAAGCCGTCGGCATCCAGGTCGTCCAGCGAGACGCCGATGATGCGGCAGCCCGGAATGAAGCCTGCGTTGACGAGGTGGAACAGGCCCGGCAGCAGCTTGCGCCGCGCCAGGTCGCCAGTGGCGCCGACCAGCACCACCACCTGCGGATACTGCGGTCCTACGCCTTGTTGGATCTTGGCCAAGGGGGTCTCCTCTCCCGGAGGGTTTTCGACTTCTGTGGAGGATGAACTGCAACGGAGGTCAAGCGATTTCGGTGCCAGTGGCGCGGCCGGGCCGGTGCGTTGACCCCGAAACTCGCCAGCCTACCGTGGGCCCGCTAAGCTGCGCCAGCCAACGCGGCAACCCGGGCGCCCCGCCCGAACCGCCAGGAGGATCACCGCCATGTCCCGCAAGACTCCCATCGAGCGCTACCGCAACATCGGTATCAGCGCCCACATCGACGCCGGCAAGACCACCACCACCGAGCGCATCCTGTTCTACACGGGTGTGAACCACAAGATCGGCGAGGTGCACGACGGCGCCGCCACGATGGACTGGATGGAGCAGGAGCAGGAACGCGGCATCACCATCACCTCGGCCGCCACCACCGCCTTCTGGAAGGGCATGGCCGGCAACTATCCCGAGCACCGCATCAACATCATCGACACCCCGGGCCACGTCGACTTCACCATCGAGGTGGAACGCTCGATGCGCGTGCTGGACGGCGCGGTGATGGTCTACGACTCGGTGGGCGGCGTGCAGCCGCAGAGCGAGACCGTCTGGCGCCAGGCCAACAAGTACAAGGTGCCGCGCATGGCCTTCGTCAACAAGATGGACCGCGTGGGCGCCGACTTCTTCCGCGTGCAGCGCCAGATCGGCGAGCGGCTGAAGGGCGTGGCCGTGCCGCTGCAGATCCCCATCGGTGCCGAAGATCACTTCCAGGGCGTGGTCGACCTGGTGAAGATGAAGGGCATCGTCTGGGACGAGGCCGGCCAGGGCGTGCGCTTCGAGTACATCGACATCCCGGCCGACCTGCAGGCCACCGCGCAGGAGTGGCACGACAAGATGGTCGAGGCCGCCGCCGAAGCCAGCGAGGAGCTGCTCGACAAGTACCTGGGCGGCGACACGCTGACCGAGGACGAGATCAAGGCCGCCATCCGCAAGCGCACCATCGCCGGCGAGATCGTGCCGATGCTGTGCGGCAGCGCCTTCAAGAACAAGGGCGTGCAGGCGATGCTGGATGCGGTGATCGACTACCTGCCCTCGCCGGTGGACGTGCCCGCCATCCTTGGCCACAACGAGGACGACGACACCCCCGCCGAGCGCCACCCGGCCGACGACGAGCCGTTCTCGGCGCTGGCCTTCAAGATCATGACCGACCCCTACGTGGGCCAGCTGATCTTCTTCCGCGTGTACTCGGGCGTCATCAAGGCGGGCGACTCGGTCTACAACCCGGTCAAGGGCAAGAAGGAACGCCTGGGCCGGCTGCTGCAGATGCATGCCAACGAGCGCGCCGAGATTAAGGAAGTGCGCGCCGGCGACATCGCCGCGGCGGTGGGCCTGAAGGACGCCACCACCGGCGACACGCTGTGCGACCCGGACAAGACCATCATCCTGGAACGCATGGTGTTCCCGGAGCCGGTGATCTCGCAGGCGGTGGAGCCCAAGACCAAGGCCGACCAGGAGAAGATGGGCATCGCCCTGAACCGACTGGCACAGGAAGACCCCAGCTTCCGCGTGCGCACCGATGAGGAAAGCGGCCAGACCATCATCGCCGGCATGGGCGAGCTGCACCTGGAGATCCTGGTCGACCGCATGAAGCGCGAGTTCGGCGTGGAGGCCAACGTCGGCAAGCCGCAGGTGGCCTACCGCGAGACCATCCGCACCACCGCCGCCGATGTGGAAGGCAAGTTCGTCAAGCAGTCGGGCGGCCGCGGCCAGTACGGCCATGCGGTCATCACGCTGGAGCCGTCGGCGCAGGGCAAGGGCTACGAGTTCGTCGACGCCATCAAGGGCGGCGTGATCCCGCGCGAGTACATCCCGGCGGTGGACAAGGGCATCCAGGAAACGCTGAAGTCGGGCGTGCTGGCGGGCTTCCCGGTGGTGGACGTGAAGGTCACGCTCACCTTCGGCTCGTACCACGACGTGGACTCGAACGAGAACGCCTTCCGCATGGCCGGCTCCATGGCCTTCAAGGAAGCGATGCGCCGCGCCAAGCCGGTGCTGCTGGAGCCGATGATGGCCGTGGAGGTGGAAACGCCCGAGGACTTCATGGGCAACGTGATGGGCGACCTGTCCTCGCGGCGCGGCATGGTGCAGGGCATGGAAGACATGGCCGGCGGCGGCGGCAAGCTGGTGAAGGCCGAGGTGCCGCTGTCGGAGATGTTCGGCTACTCGACCACGCTGCGTTCGCTCAGCCAGGGCCGCGCCACCTACACGATGGAGTTCAAGCACTACGCCGAAGCGCCGCGCAACGTGGTGGAAGCGGTGATCGCCAACAAGTAGGGGCATCGGGCAGGGCGCATACTCGGCGCCCTTTCCCTTGATCGAAGCCTCTTTGCTGCCGGCTTCGCACGCCCCGCGATGCCCGGCTATGAAACCAAGCAAGAGCGCATCGCCGTGGCGGGCGTGGACGACCTGTTCATCCGCTCGCTGCTCGACCGCCAGCAGTTCAGCGACCCCCATGGGGACGCCGCCGACATCGGCATCTCGTCGGCCACCTGGCCCCTCTTCGGGCTGCTGTGGCCCTCGGGCGCGGAACTGGCCGCGCTGCTGGCGATGCGCCCGGTGCGCGGTGCGGAGCGCATCCTGGAGATGGGCTGCGGCCTCGGCCTGGCCAGCCTGGTGGGCCACCGGCGCGGCGCCGACATCACCGCCAGCGACTGCCATCCGCTGACCGGCGCCTTCCTGCAGGCCAACCTGCTGCTCAACGGCCTGGCGCCAATGAAGTACCGCTACGGCCATTGGCGCACGCCGCTGCCGCCACTGCCGCGGGAAGGCGAAGCCGCGCAGCTGGCGGTGGACGGCCCCTACGACCTGCTGATCGGCAGCGACCTGCTGTACGACCGCGACGCCGCCGACGACCTGGCCGGCTTCATCGAGCTGCATGCCGGCGACGCCGCCGAGGTGTGGATCGTCGACCCCGACCGCGGCAACCGCGCCGCCTTCAACCGCCACATGGCCGGCCAGGGCTTCACGCTCACCGAGCAGCGGCTGGACCGCGCCGAGACCGCGGCAGTTGCGGGCTACAAGGGCCGGCTGCTCAGCTACGTGCGGCACCTGCCGCCGCAGGCCCGCACCACCCTCGCCTAACATCCTGCGCCCGCCCCGCCGGGGCGAATCGACAGGAGTGGATGTGATGCCGTTGCGCAAGACCGCGAGGCCTGCTTGCGCGGGAACGAGACCCGGGGCCGCGCCGGCCGCGCCGCAGCTGCCCCAGGTGCTGCTGGCTCTCCTGCTGGGCTTCCTGCTGGCCCTGCTGCTGGCCGCCGCGCCGCCCGCGCGCGCCGCCGATGTGGTGGACACCGCGCTGGATGCCGCGCGGCTGCAGGTGGAGCGCATCGAGAAGCGCCTGTCCGGCGAGGCGCCGGTGCCGGGCAGCGAGCTGGCCGAATCGCGCCGCCTGCTGCTGCAGGTGCAGGAGGAGGCGGACCGCATCGCCGCGGAGCAGGCGCCCGAGCTGGAAAGCGCCCGCGCCCGCTTGGCCGAGCTGGGCCCGGCGCCGCCGACGGGCGGCGAGGCCGCCGACGTGGCCGAGCAGCGCAGCGGCCTGCAGAAGACCATCGAGACGCTGGACGCCCGCATCAAGCTCGCGCGGCTGCTGGTGGTGCAGAGCCAGCAGCTGGCCGACCAGGCCGCCGGCCAGCGGCGCGACCGCTTCCGCGCGGCGCTGTTCGAGCGCACCGAATCCATTCTTTCCCCCGGCTTCTGGAGCGAGCTGCGCACCAATGCGCCGCGCGACCTGCAGCGGCTGCGCCAGCTGGCCGGCACCATGGCCGAGGCCGCCGCGCGCACGCCGGGTGGCGCCTGGGCCGGGCTGGGCGCGCTGGTGGTGGGCGTGTTCGCGCTGCGCCGCTGGCTGAGCCGGCGGCTGGTGGCCATCGCGGCCGAGCGCACGCCCTCGGGCCGCGTGCGCCGCTCGGTGTATGCGGTGGCGCAGGCGCTGCTGGCGGTGCTGGTGCCGGGCACGGTGGCCTATGCGCTGATGCGGGGCATCGGCTGGACGCTGCCCGAGACCGAGCCCGCCCGCGTGCTGCTGGGCAGCATGCTGGGCGCCATGTGCTTCTCGGCCTACGTGGCCGGCCTGGGCGCGGCGCTGCTGGCGGCCACGCGGCCTTCCTGGCGGCTGCTGCCGCTGCCCGACGAGGTGGCCACCGGCCTGCGCTGGCATCCCACGCTGATCGGCGCGCTGATCTTCGTGGGCTGGCTGGTGCAGCGCCTGGCCTCGCTGGTGCAGGCCAGCCTGGCCACCGAGGTGGCCGTCAACGGCATGTATGCGCTGGCGCTGGGCGTGCTGCTGGCCCACACGGTGCGCCGCGGCGAGCGGCTGCGCCGCCGCTCCCACGAGGTGCGCGACGAGCGCGAGCACCTGCCCCGGCCCAGCTGGATGACGCTGGCGCTGTTCTTCGCGCGCACGCTGCTGGCGGCGAGCGTGCTGGCCATCCTGATCGGCTATGTGGCGCTGGGCGCCTTCGTGGTGCGGCAGGTGGCCTGGATCGCGACGCTGGCCATGACGGCCTTCCTGCTGGACGCGCTGATCGACGACGTGTTCACCGCCTGGCTCGCCTCGCGCTCCGCCCCCGGCAGCGAAGCCGCCGGCAGCGCGGGCCCCGAAGGCGAGGCCGACACGCCGGGCAGCCGGCTGCGGCGCCAGGCCGCGGTGCTGGTGTCGGGCGCGCTGCGGCTGACGGTGGCGCTGGTGGCGCTGGTGATGGTGCTGGCGCCCTTCGGCGAAGGGCCGGCCGACCTGCTGCGCCGCACCGACCAGCTGCGCGACGGCATCATGGTGGGGCAGCTTCAGCTGCGGCCCACCGCGGTGCTGCAGGCGGTGCTGGTCTTCCTGCTGGCCACGGTGGTGCTGCGGGCGGTCAAGCGCTGGTTCTCCGACCGCTTCCTGCCCACCACCTCGCTGGACGCGGGCATGCGCGCCTCGGTGGCCACGCTGATGGGCTTCCTGGGCACGGTGGTGGCCATCGGGCTGGGGCTGTCGGCCATCGGGCTGGCACTGGACAAGGTGGCCTGGATCGCCAGCGCGCTGTCGGTGGGCATCGGCTTCGGCCTGCAGGCGGTGGTGAGCAACTTCGTCTCCGGCCTGATCCTGCTGGCCGAGCGGCCGGTGAAGGTGGGCGACTGGGTGGCGCTGGGCGGTGTGGAGGGCGACATCCGCCGCATCAACGTGCGCGCCACCGAGATCCAGATGGGCGACCGTTCCACCGTGATCGTGCCCAACTCGGAGTTCATCACCAAGGTGGTCCGCAACGTGACGCACCAGAGCCCGCAGGGCCTGGTGCAGATCAAGCTGCCGATGCCGCTGGACACCGACACCGAGCGGGCGCGGCAGATCCTGCTGCAGGCCTTCCTGGACCACCCCGACGTGCTGGACAACCCGGCGCCCAACGTGCAGCTGGACGGCATCGACGCGGGCAACGTGGTGTTCAACGCCACCGGCTTCGTGTCGTCGCCGCGGCAGAGCTACGGCGTCAAGAGCGCGCTGCTGTTCCAGGTGCTGCAGGCGCTGCCGGCGGCCGGGCTGCCGCTGTGGAAGCCGCCTTCGATGGTGCTGCGCGAGCCGGCCGCGCCGCCGCCTCAGCCCGGCGCGCTGCCGGCACCGCCGGCCACCCCGGCATAACGCACCGCCTGCTGGCCGCGGCTGAAGCCATACAGCACCAGCCCGGCCTGCTGCGCGATGGCCACCGCCAGCGTGCTGGGCGCCGACACCGTGGCCAGCGTGCCGATGCCCACCCGCGCGCACTTGCGCACCAGCTCGTAGCTGGCACGGCTGGACATCACCACGAAGCCGGCCGTGCCCAGCAGCCTGTGCTGCGCCAGCCGGCCGATCAGCTTGTCCAGCGCGTTGTGGCGGCCCACGTCCTCCATCGCGAACTGCAGCGCGCCGTCGGGCGTGGCCCAGCCGGCGGCATGGCAGCCGCCGGTGGCGCGGTTGACCGGCTGGTGGTCCGCCAGCTGCGCCATGGCCTGCAGCACCGCGGCCACCGGCACCGGCGGCCGGGCGGGCAGGGGCTCGGGCTGCAGGTCCAACGCGGCCAGGCTGTCCACGCCGCACAGGCCGCAGCCGCTGCGGCCTTCCATCGAGCGGCGCTTGTGCTTGAGCTGCACGAAGGCCTGCTGCGCCACCTCCAGCGCGACCTCGCAGCCCAGCCGGCCGGCGGTCACGTCGATGCCGTAGCACTGCGCCGGGCTGGCGATCAGCCCTTCGGACAGCGCGAAGCCCAGGGCCATCGCCTCCAGGTCGGTGGGCGTGGCCATCATCACCGCATGCGACAGGCCGTTGAAGGTGATGGCCACCGGCACCTCGCTCACCACCACGTCGTCGGCATCGGTGCCCGTGCCGTCGGCGCGGCAGCGGGTGACGTGCAGGGCCTCGAAGGCGGGCAGGCAGGCATCGGCGACGTCGTCGGTCATGGTGTTGGAGGCATGTGACTAAACTGGCCCGGCCAAGCATAGCCCCGGGTACCGCCAACGTGCTGCACGTATCGATCCGACCGCACTGGAACATCCGCAACGCCGAGGGCCGCGAGCTGCCTGCGCGGGTGCTGGCGCTGCTGTCGCTGGTGGAGGACCACGGCAGCCTGGCCGCGGCCTGCGAGCACGAGGGCGGGTCCTACCGCCATGCCTGGAAGTTGCTGCGCGAGGCCGAGGCCGTGCTGGGCGCGCCGCTGCTGCAGATGCAGCGCGGCAAGGGCTCGGCCCTCACGCCGCTGGCGCGCACGCTGGTGTGGGCCGACCGCCGCATCGGCGCGCGGCTGTCGCCGGTGCTGGAGAGCCTGGCCTCCGAACTGGAAGCCGAGCTGCACACCCAGCTGGCACCCAGCGGCGCCGCGCTGCGGCTGTGGGCCAGCCACGGCTTCGCGGTGGAGGCGCTGGCCCACCAGCTGGAGGCGGCGCAGCTGCCGCTGGAGCTGAAGTACTGCAACAGCGAGCAGGCCGCGGCCGCGGTGCATGGCGGCGCCTGCGACGTGGCCGGGCTGCACCTGCCGGTGGGCCCGCTGGGCAGGCAGGTGCTGGCGCACCATGCGCGCTGGCTCAGCGGCGACCTGCGTGCCATCCACCTGGTGCTGCGGCGCCAGGGCCTGATGGTGGCCGCCGGCAACCCCAGGCGGGTGTACGCGGTGGACGACCTGCTGCGGCCCGAGGTGCGCTTCATCAACCGCGAGCGCGGCTCCGGCACCCGGCTGCTGCTGGACCTGCTGCTGGCCCAGCGCGGGCTGGACGGCAGCCGCATCGCCGGCTACGAGCAGGGCGAGCACACCCATGCGGCGGTGGCCGCCTACGTGGCCAGCGGCATGGCCGACGTGGCCTTCGGCGTGGAGGCGGCGGCGCGCCGCTTCGGGCTGGAGTTCATCCCGGTGCAGGCCGAGCGCTACTTCCTGGCCTGCCGGCCGGGCGCGCTGCAGCAGCCGCTGGTGCAGGCCATGCTGGGTGTGGTGCGCAGCCCGGCCTACCGCGCCGCGGTGTCGCAGCTGGCCGGCTACCAGCCGGATGCCTGCGGCAGCGTGGCGCCGCTGGATGCCGGCCTGCTGGGCGAGGCCGGCGCAGCGGCTGCCTGACCAGGGGGCTGCGGCGCCCGCGCCACGCGCCATGCGTTGTTGGTGCAGCGGCATGCCTGATCCGTATCAGCTGCGGGCCCGTTTCTCGCATCTACTCCGGCTGGTTTTTTCACAGCCAAGAGGAGAGCCCTTGATGAAGAACATGACCTCCGGCCTGCGGGCCACCTGCGCCGCCCTGGTGGCGGCCGCCACCCTGGCCGCGCTGCCCGCCTGGGCGCAGCAGGCCGCCACGCCTGCGGCCAAGCCCACGGTGGTGATCGTGGCCACCGGCGGCACCATCGCCGGTGCCGGTGCCTCGGCGCTCAACAGCGCCACCTACCAGGCGGCCAAGGTGCCGGTGGACAAGCTGATCGCCGGCGTGCCGGAGCTGGCCAGCGTGGCCAACGTGCGTGGCGAGCAGGCCTTCCAGATCGCCTCCGAGAGCTTCACCAACGACAAGCTGGTGGTGCTGGGCAAGCGGGTGTCGGCCCTGCTGAAGGACCCGGAGGTCAGCGGCGTGGTGGTCACCCACGGCACCGACACGCTGGAGGAAACCTCCTTCTTCCTGAACCTGGTGGTGCGCAGCGACAAGCCCATCGTGGTGGTGGGCTCCATGCGGCCAGGCAGCGCGATGTCGGCCGACGGCATGCTCAACCTGTACGACGCGGTGGTGGTGGCGGCGTCGCCCAGCGCCAAGGGCAAGGGCGTGCTGGTGACCATGGCCGACGACATCCTGTCGGGCCGCGACGCCAGCAAGCGCGTGAACATCAAGACCAGCGCCTTCAGCAGCCCCTGGGGCTCGCTGGGCATGGTGGTGGAAGGCAAGACCTACTGGTTCCGCAGCCTGGCCAAGCGGCACACGATCAACTCGGAGTTCGACATCGACGCCATCGATGCGCTGCCCGAAGTGGCCATCGTCTACGGCTCGGGCAGCATGAACCCGGCGCTGTACGACGCCGCGGTGCAAGGCGGCGCCAAGGCCATCGTGCATGCGGGCACGGGCAACGGGTCGGTGCCCAACTACGCGGTGGACAAGCTCAAGGCCATCCGCGAGAAGGGCGTGATGATCGTGCGCTCCACCCGCGTGGGCGAAGGCGGCTTCGTGCTGCGCAATGCCGAGCAGCCCGACGACCAGTACGACTGGGTGGTAGCCCACGACCTGAACCCGCAGAAGGCCAAGATCCTGGCCGCGGTGGCGCTCACCCGGCCGCGCAGCAGCGCCGAGCTGCAGCGGATCTTCTGGGAGTACTGAGCCGAAGGTCCCGGGCGCCTGGCCTCGAGCCCTTCAGGCGTCGCCGCGGCCGCGGCGCAGGGTGACGAAGCCGATGGCGCCCAGGCCGCCGAAGAACAGCGCCAGGTCGACGCCGACGGTCGATTCCGCCGGCGCCCCGGCGCTGGGGGCGGTGGCCGCCGTGGTGGTTGCCGCATGCTCGCCCGGCAGCGGGGCCGCCAGGGTCGCCGCGCCTTGCGCTGCCGCCAGGACCGGGCCGGCCAACGCCGCGCCCAGGACCAGAAGACCGATCCGCTTCGCGTGGTGCATCACTTCTCCCTGAAGTTGTACATCGCATGCCGGCGGACGGTCTGGGCCACCCTGCTCATGCACGCAGGCACAGCGTAAGCAACTTCCGTGACAGCTTTGCTGCACCGCCACAGGACGCAGGGAAGCGCCCGGCCGGCGGTACAGTGCCGCCCTTTGCACCGCAGCAAGGCAGCATGGGCTGGACCGGTCACCTCGATCTGCACTACACCCGCGATGGCGAACGCACCATCGCGCTCGACCGCCATGAAGGACCGCTGCGGGTGCTGCGGCGGCTGTATCCCGAAGGCCCCGGCATCTGCCACCACGTGCTGGTGCATCCGCCCGGCGGCGTGGTGGGCGGCGACGTGCTGCGCCTGGAGGCCCGGCTGGACGCCGGCACCCATGCGCTGCTGACCACCCCCGGCGCCACGCGCTTCTACCGCAGCGAGGCGGCCGCCGCACTGCAGTCCACCCACTGCACCGTGGCCGACGGCGCCCGGCTGGAATGGCTGCCGCTTGAAGCCATCGCCTACAGCGGCTGCGAGGCCGAGAACCGCATGTGCTTCGAGCTGGCACCCGGCGCCGAGATGATGGGCTGGGACGTGCTGGCCCTGGGCCTGCCGGCCACCGGCCTGGCCTTCGAGCGCGGCCGCTTCCGCACCCACCTGGAGCTGCCGGGCGTGTGGCTGGAACGGGCGACGCTGGCCGCTGCGGACACCGCGCTGCTCGATTCGCCGCTGGGCCTGGCCGGGCACCGCGTGGTGGCCACGATGTGGTTCGCCGCAGGCCAGCCGCTGGCGCCGGCCCGGCGCGAGGCCCTGCTGCAGGCCGCACGCGAGGCCTGCGAGGCCAGCCCGCTGGTGGCCACCGCGGGCGCCACCTCGCCGCATGCCGAAGCCGTGGTGCTGCGGGTGCTGGCGCCGCGGGTGGAGCCGGCGCAGCAGCTGCTGCACCGGGTGTGGGCCGCCTGGCGGGCCACTGCCTGGGACATGGCGGCGCCGCCGCCGCGCATCTGGCGCACCTGAGCCGGGCCGGCCAGGCTCCGGTTCAGGCCGCGTCCAGCGCGCGCGAAGCGCCCAGCAGCGCGGGCGATTGCTCGGCGTCGATCACCCAGCACGGGATCTCGCTCAGGTAGCCCTGGAAGCGGCCCTTGGCCTCGAAGCGCTGGCGGAAGGCCGAGCGGGCGAAGGCTTCACCCATGCGTGGCACGATGCCGCCGCCGATGTACATGCCACCGCGCGCGCCCACGGTCAGCGCCAGGTTGCCGGCCACGCTGCCGAGCAGCGCGCAGAACATGTCCAGCGCAGCCGCGGCCAGCGCATCGCTGCCGTCCATCGCGGCGGCCAGCACCGCGGCCGGCTCTTCCAGCGGCGCGGGCTGCCGTCGCACCTCGGCCAATGCCACGTAGAGATTGACCAGCCCGGGGCCCGACAACGCCCGCTCGCCCGACGCATGGCCGAAGCGCCGCTGCAGGCTGTCGATCACCGCGGCTTCCTCGGCCGTGGCCGGCGCCAGGGACACATGGCCGCCCTCGCCGCCCACCGCCACGGCCTCGCCGCGCTGCGTGAACACCAGCGAGGCCACGCCCAGGCCGGTGCCCGCGCCCACCAGGCCCAGCGTGCCGCCCGGCACCGCCGTGCCGCCACCCACCGGCTTGAGTTCCTGCGGCCCCAGGGCCGGCAACGCCAGCGCCAGCGCAACGAAGTCGTTCACCACCACGAAGCGGTCGAAGCCGAACTCGCGCCGCACCGCCTCGATGGAGAAGCCCCAGGTGTGGTTGGTCATCTGCAGGTGGTCGCCGTCCACCGGGTTGGCGATGCCGATGGCACAGGCCTTGGGCACCGGGCCGCCCAGGCTGTCCAGGTAACTGCGCATGGCGGCCTGCAGCGTCGGGAACTCGTCGCCCTTGAGCGCGGCGACGCGGGTGGGCTGGGCGTCCGGGGCCTCGCAGATGGCGAAGCGGGCGTTCGTGCCGCCGATGTCTCCCACCAGGCGGGGAAACGCGGTTCTGTTCTGCATGGCTGTGTTCTTGCTCCTTGTGCCCATGGTATCGGTCACCGCGCGCCGCCGTGCGGCCGCCGAGGCCCTATGGCGGGTACGTTTGGGTTACGGCCCTTACGATGGTGTTTTGGCGACAGCCCGATGACCCACAAAGCAACCCGAACCCCTGCTCCCGCCCTGGCTCCGCTGGCGCGGCCTCGATCGCCTGTGCAGACCGGCGGTTGGCTGCGCTGGGCCGCCCTGGTGCCACCGGCCCTGGCCGTGCTGGTGTCTCTGGTCTGGGGCACCACCCTGCCGCATGACGCGGTGATCGCCCTCATCCATGAGGACGGCCCGGTGGAAAGCCTGACCGTGCTGCTCTACCTGCTGCTGGCCCTGGCCCTGTGGTGCGTGCCACGCCCGGGCGACGACACGCGCCCGCGTGCGGCCATCACCTTGCTGGTGCTGGCCCTGGCCGCGCGCGAGCTGGACCTGCACAAGCACTTCACCGGCGGCAGCGTGCTCAAGGTCAGCTTCTACCTGCACGATGCACCGCTGCTGCACAAGCTGGTGGCGCTGCCCATACTGCTGGTGATCCTGGCCACCGCGGCCTGGCTCGCACTGCGTTACATCCGGCCGCTGTGGCGCGACCTGCGCCGTGGCCGGCCGCTGGCGGTGACGATGGCGGTGTTCTTCGCCACGCTGGTGCTCACCAAGCTGATCGACCGCTCCTTCGCCATCCTGGCGGAGGACTTCGGCATCGTCATGTCCGCCGGCCTGGATGCGGTGCTGTCCGGGATGGAGGAGGTGGGCGAATGCAGCCTGCCGCTGATCCTTGCGGTGGGGCTGGGCCAGTACCAGCATGAGCGGGCCTCGGGCTCCGCAGCCGGCTAGATCGACATCATCTCCCGCACGTTGTTGGCCTGCATCTCGCTGCCACGGCCGCGGGCGATGATCTCGCCGCGCTCCATCACCAGGTACTGGTCGGCCAGTTCCTCGGCGAAGTCGTAGTACTGCTCCACCAGCACGATGGCCATGTTGCCGCGGTCGGCCAGCATGCGGATCACGCGGCCGATGTCCTTGATGATGGACGGCTGGATGCCCTCGGTGGGCTCGTCCAGGATCAGCAGCTTGGGGCCGGCAGCCAGCGCGCGGCCGATGGCCAGCTGCTGCTGCTGCCCGCCCGACAGGTCGCCGCCGCGGCGCTGGATCATCTGCTTGAGCACCGGAAACAGCTCGAAGATCTCGGCCGGCACCGGCACGCTGCCGGGTTTGTAGGCCAGGCCCATGCGCAGGTTGTCCTCCACCGTCAGCCGGCCGAAGATCTCGCGGCCCTGCGGCACGTAGCCCACGCCGCGCTTCACGCGCTCGTACGGCTTCTCGCGGCCCATGTCCTCGCCGTCGAGCTTGATGCTGCCGGTCTTGATCGGCACCACGCCCATCAGGCTCTTGAGCAGCGTCGTCTTGCCCACGCCGTTGCGGCCGAGGATCACAGTGACCTCCCCCACCTTGGCCTCGAACGACAGGTTGCGCAGGATGTGCGAGCCGCCGTAGTACTGGTTCAGACCTTCGACTTGCAGCATGTGATTCACCGGCCCAAATAGACTTCGACGACCTTGTCGTTGGCCTGCACCTCCGACAGCAGGCCCTCGGCCAGCACGCTGCCTTCATGCAGCACCGTGACCTTCTTGCGGCCCTGCGTCAGCTCGTCGACGAACTTCATGTCGTGCTCCACCACCACCAGCGAATGCTGGCCTTCCAGCGAGAGAAACAGCTCGGCGGTGCGCTCGGTCTCCTCGTCGGTCATGCCGGCCACCGGCTCGTCCAGCAGCAGCAGCTTGGGGTCCTGCATCAGCAGCATGCCGATCTCCAGCCACTGCTTCTGGCCGTGGCTCAGCAGGCCGGCGGTGCGCTGGGCAGAATCCTTCAGGTGGATCAGCGCCAGGATCTCGCCGATGCGGTCGAGCTGAACGCCGTTGAGCCGCGAGAACACGCTGGCCCGCGCGCGGCGGTCGGCCTTCAGCGCCAGCTCCAGGTTCTCGAAGACGCTCAGTTCCTCGTACACCGTGGGCTTCTGGAACTTGCGACCGATGCCGATCTGCGCGATGTCGTTCTCGCGCAGGCGCAGCAGGTCGATGTTGGAGCCGAAGAACACCTTGCCCTTGTCGGGCCGGGTCTTGCCGGTGATCACGTCCATCATCGTCGTCTTGCCGGCGCCGTTGGGGCCGATGATGCAGCGCAGCTCGCCGACGTTGATCGTCAGCGACAGCGCATTGAGCGCGCGGAAGCCGTCGAAGCTGACGGTGATGTCGTCCACGTACAGCGCCACGCCCTGGGCAAACTCGGGCACCCCGGCACGGGCCACGCGGCCGTAGCTGGCCTCGCCACCGGAGCCGCCGACGTCGTGCACGCGGTGCTCGTGCGCCTCGCGCAGCGCCGCGCCCGCTTCCATCAGGTCAGGCGTCACTTGGCTTCCTTCTTCAGCTTGCGAAACAGGCCCACGATGCCCTGCGGCAGGAACAGCGTGACGGCGATGAACAGGGCGCCGAGGAAGTACAGCCACACCTCGGGAAAGGCCACGGTGAACCAGCTCTTGGCGCCGTTGACGAAGAAGGCGCCGATGATCGGGCCGATCAGCGTGGCGCGGCCGCCCACCGCCGCCCAGATCGCGATCTCGATGCTGGCCGCCGGCGTCATCTCGCTGGGGTTGATGATGCCCACCTGCGGCACGTACAGCGCGCCGGCCACGCCGCACATCACGGCCGACAGCGTCCAGATGCTGAGCTTGTAGGCCAGCGGGTCGTAGCCGGTGAACATCACGCGCGTCTCGGCATCGCGGATGGCCTGCAGCACGCGGCCGTACTTGCTGTTGACGATCCAGCGCGCCATCAGGAAGAAGCCGATCAGCACCAGGCCGGTGAGCACGAACAGCGTGATGCGCATCGACGGCGTGGCAATGGGCAGGCCCAGGATGCGCTTGAAGTCGGTGAAGCCGTTGTTGCCACCGAAGCCCGTCTCGTTGCGGAAGAACAGCAGCATCGCGGCGAAGGTCATCGCCTGCGTGATGATCGAGAAATACACGCCCTTGATGCGCGAGCGGAAGGCGAAGAAGCCGAACACGAAGGCCAGCAGGCCCGGCACCAGCAGCACCAGCAGCATCTGCGCGATGAAGGAATCACTGAGCGCCCAGTGCCACGGCAGCTCCTTCCAGTCGAGGAACACCATGAAGTCGGGCAGCTCGCTCTTGTAGTTGCCGTCGCGGCCGATCTGGCGCATGAGGTACATGCCCATGCCGTAGCCGCCGAGGGCGAAGAACAGGCCGTGGCCCAGCGACAGGATGCCGGTGTAGCCCCAGATCAGGTCCATGGCCAGCGCGCAGATGGCGTAGCACATGATCTTGCCGATGAGGCCGATGGCGTAGCCGCTGAGGTGGAACACGCTGCCCTCGGGCACCACCATGTTCAGCACCGGCGCCAGCACGCACACCACCAGCAGCGCGACGAACACGCCCGACCAGCCCTTGGGCCCCAGCAGCGTGCCGCGCTTGGGCACGGGCAGCGAAAGGGCAGAAGGCAACACAGCACTCATTCGATTTCTCCGTTCATGCAGGCAGCGCGGCTCATGCCTCGGCGCTGCGGCCCTTCATCGCGAAGAGACCCTGCGGCCGCTTCTGGATGAACACGACGATGAACACCAGCACCATGATCTTGGCCAGCACCGCACCGGACCAGCCTTCCAGCAGCTTGTTCAGCACGCCCAGGCCCAGTCCGGCCACCACGGTGCCCGCCAGCTGGCCCACGCCGCCCAGCACCACCACCATGAACGAATCGACGATGTAGCTCTGGCCCAGATCGGGACCGACGTTGCCCACCTGCGAGAGCGCGCAGCCCGCCAGCCCGGCAATGCCGGCGCCCAGCGAGAAGGCATAGGTATCCACCCGCGCGGTGTTGACGCCCACGCAGGAGGCCATGCGGCGGTTTTGCGTCACGCCGCGCACGAACAGGCCCAGCCGGGTGCGGGCGATCAGCAGCGCCACGCCGCCCAGCACCAGGAAGGCAAAGGCCAGGATGGCCAGCCGGTTGTACGGCAGCGTGAGGTTGCTCATCACCTGCACGCCACCGCTCATCCAGGCCGGGTTTTCCACCGGCACGTTCTGCGCACCGAAGAGCGAGCGCACCGACTGCATCAGCACCAGGCTGATGCCCCAGGTGGCCAGCAGGGTTTCCAGCGGCCGGCCGTACAGCCAGCGGATCACGCTGCGCTCCATCAGCGCGCCCACCAGCGCGCTGGCCAGGAAGCTCAGCGGTATGGCCGCCAGCACATACCAGTCGAAGGCGCCCGGCAGGTACTGGCGGAACAGGTTCTGCACCACGAAGGTGGCGTAGGCGCCGATCATCATCAGTTCGCCGTGGGCCATGTTGATGACGCCCATCAGCCCGTAGGTGATGGCCAGGCCCAGCGCCACCAGCAGCAGGATGCTGCCCAGGCTGGCGCCGGTGAACAGCACGCCCATCCATTCGCCGATGGCCAGTTGCCGCTCCACCGCCGACAGCGCCTTCAGCAGCGCGGCGCGCACGGCCGGATCGCTCTCGCCGCCGGTGGCCAGGCGTTCCAGCAGCAGGCTGCGGGTGTTGGGGTCGTCGCTGGCCTCCAGCAGCTTGGCTGCGGCCAGGCGCTTGTCGGTGTCGGGCGAGCTCACCAGCACCGAGGCCTTCAGCAGGTTGAGCTGCTTCTTCAGCGCGGCGTCGGGCTCGGCGGCCTCGGCCTTTTCCAGCAGCGGCATCAGGCCTTCGTCGGCCTGGTCGCGCAGCTGCGTGATGGCCGCGGCGCGCTCGGCCCGGTCCGTTGAGAACAGCTTGAGCGACGCGATCGCGGCCTGCAGCGCGCGGCGGATGCGGTTGTTGTTGACCGGGTCTTCCGCGGTCTCGGGCACGCGGGCCACCGGTTGCCCGGTGGCCGCGTCGGTGGCCTGGCCGTCCCGCACGATCAGCACCTGCTCGGGCGTGATCTTCACGGCATCGTCCAGCATGGCCTGCGCGAAGGGGCCCAGGCCCGGGTCGGCGGCGGCCAGCGCCGCCTGCATCGCCGCGATGCGGTCGTCGCTGTCGCCGGTTGCGATGGCGCGTGCCTGCTGCGGTGTGAGCGCCTGGGCACCGGCGCTGAGCAGCAGCGCGAGCAAGCCCGGCACGATCCATCGGACCTGCATCGTTTCCCCTTCTTCGCGGCGTTGGCTCAGGTCACTTCTTCTCGGGCACGTTCTTCTTGCCCTTGTTCTCGGCGATGTAGTCGCTCCACGGATCGGCCACCACCGGGCCCGGGGTCTTCCACACCACGTTGAACTGGCCGTCGGCCTTCACCTCGCCGATGAACACCGGCTTGTGCAGGTGGTGGTTCTCCTTGTCCATCGTGCTGGTGAAGCCGCCCGGTGCCTTGAAGGTCTGGCCGGCCATGGCCGCGATCACCTTGTCGGTGTCGGTGCTCTTGGCCTTGTTCACCGCCTGCGCCCACATGTGGATGCCGATGTAGGTGGCTTCCATCGGGTCGTTGGTCAGCGGCTTGTCCTTGTGGCCGGGGATGTTCTTGGCCTTGGCGTAGTCGCTCCAGGCCTTGATGAAGGCGTCGTTGGTCGGGTTCTTCACCGACATGAAGTAGTTCCAGGCGGCCAGGTGGCCCACCAGCGGCTTGGTGTCCACGCCGCGCAGCTCTTCCTCACCCACCGAGAAGGCCACCACCGGCACGTCGGTCGCCTTCAGGCCCTGGTTGCCCAGTTCCTTGTAGAAGGGCACGTTGGAGTCGCCGTTGATGGTGGACACCACCGCGGTCTTCTTGCCCTCGGACGAGAACTTCTTGATCTTGGCGATGATGCTCTGGTAGTCCGAATGGCCGAAGGGGGTGTACTCCTCCATGATGTCGGCCTCGGCCACGCCCTTGCTCTTGAGGAAGGCACGCAGGATCTTGTTGGTGGTGCGCGGGTACACGTAGTCGGTGCCCAGCAGCACGAAGCGCTTGGCGCTGCCGCCGTCCTTGCTCATCAGGTATTCCACCGCCGGGATGGCCTGCTGGTTGGGCGCGGCACCGGTGTAGAACACGTTCTTGCTCAGCTCCTCGCCCTCGTACTGCACGGGGTAGAACAGCAGGCTGTTGGTCTCCTCGAACACCGGCAGCACGCTCTTGCGGCTGACCGAGGTCCAGCAGCCGAATACCACCGCGGCCTTGTCCTTGGTGATGAGCTGGCGGGCCTTCTCGGCGAACAGCGGCCAGTTGGAGGCCGGGTCCACCACCACCGGCTCGAGCTTCTTGCCCAGCACGCCGCCCTTGGCATTGATCTCGTCGATGGTCATCAGGGCGACGTCCTTGAGCACCGTCTCCGAGATGGCCATGGTGCCGGACAGCGAATGCAGCACGCCGACCTTGATGGTCTCCTGCGCATGGGCGGCGGTGGCACCGAGGGCCGCCAGGGCCACGGCGGTGAGCGTGATCGAGAAGGAACGGCGAGTGGTCATGAGTACCCCTTTTGTGCGTTGAAGCGTGCGTTGAAGCCACGGTGGATCGGACGCTACGCAGGTTAGGGACGACCCGGGCTGCGGGCCATACGCCGGATGGCGTACGGCTGCGCCACCCTCGGAGCGGGGACCGCTGAAGGCGCACCCCCTCGGAGGGAAGCGACGCGCGGTACGGCGGCCTACCTTTGTTGCAAGCCAGCCCGCCTGGCAGCGCACGAGGAGACGACGATGAAGCTGCACACCACCTTCCAGACCCTGGCCGCGGCCCTGGTGTCGGGCACCGCCGGCTGGTGGCTTGGCAGCGCGGCCGAGGTGCCTGTCCACAGCCAGGCGGCTGCGCCGGTCGCGTCGTCCGCACCGGTTGCCCGTGCTGCCGCCAGGCCGGCGCCCGCCGCTGCCCCGCAGCCGATGGTGGCGGTGCTGGACGGCGGCAACGTGACGCTGCGCGTGGAGCGCGAGCCGCTGGAATGGGTGCTGGCCGAGATCGAACGCCAGGGAGGGCGCGCGGAGTTGCCGGCCTCTGGGTCCACCGCCGCTAAGGCGCAGCCGGTGGCAGCGGCCGCGGTGGCGCCGGAAGCCTGCACCACGCCGGCGGTCGCTGCCGGCATCGACACCCAGAAGCTGCTGCAGGCCGTGCGCCACGGCACCGAGGCCGATCGCAGCGCCGGCTTGCTGCAGGCGCGCGAGGCCTCCCTCGCGCTGCCCGACGACGTGCTGAAGCAGCTCTACGAGACCGATGCCTCCGAGCAGGTGCGGCTGCTGGCCTTTGAGGCCTACCTGGAGGCCCGGGGCGCCGACATGCAGGCGCTGCGCAGCACGCTGCAGGCCGCGCTGTACGTGCCGCATGCCGCGATCCAGCGCGAGGCGCAACGACGGCTGGACGAGCTGGCCGAGGCCGAACGCATCGGCGCCGCATCGCCGCAGACCGGCCCCTGACGGGCCGCATCCGCTGCCACCGCTTTTTCCCAAGGGCGGCGCCATCGGGGCGCGGCGCCGCCTCCCACCTTTGCCCCGACCACAGGAGAACGACATGACTCTGCAACGCAACTGGCGCGCTGCCGCCGCCGCGGGCGCCCTGGCACTGACCGCCGCCACCGGTGCTTCCGCGCATTCGATCGCCGCCGTGTCCAACGCGGTCAACTTCACCTTCGTCGGCGCGGCGCAGGTGGCGGTGCCGGGCATGACGTCGCCGCTGTTCGCCAATGCGGCGGGCCAGCGCATCGTGGTGACGTTCTCGTCCGAGTGCTCGGTCAATGCGCCGGCCGGCAACACCGGCGCCTGGACCGACGTCGACATCGTGGTGCTGAATGCGGCCGGCGCGGTGGTGCAGACCCTGGCACCGACCGCCGGCCCCGGCGATGCGTTCTGCGCCTCCAACGGCACCGCCGGCTTCGACGGCTGGGAGACCAACTCGGTGACGGCCTTTGGCGGCGCCGGGCTGCCCGCAGGCAACTACCGGGTGCAGGTGCGCGCCCGGCTGAACGGCGGTGCGGTCGGCGGCTGGTTCGGCGAACGTTCGATGATCGTCGAACGCTGAGCCCGCCGCGGCCTGTGCGGCGTCGCTGGCGCGGCGCAGGCCGCCGCGCTGCCGTGTCGGGTCAGGCCAGCGCCTGCGGTGCGCCGCCGTGCGCAGGCTCGGCCGGCTCGCCATGCGGCGTGGCCTGCGGTTCCACCACCGCCAGCTTGGCGCAGGCCAGCAGCACCGCCGCGAAGCCCAGGTAGCTCACCGCCACCGACAGGCTCTGGCCGATGCCGATGCGCTCGCCGTGCATGAAGCCGAAGAAGGTGAGCAGTGCGCCGGCCACCGCGAAGGCCGCGGCCTTGACCAGCTCGCGGTCGATGATGAAGACCGCGATGGCGCCCAGGATCAGCCCGCCCAGGATGGCACCGCCGCCCAGCACTTCCAGCCCGTGGTACAGCACGCCGGTCTGGCCCAGCTTGTCGAGGCCCACGGCGGCCGCATTGGTGCCGGCCGCGCCCAGCGCGTTGTCGATCTGCAGCTTGCCCCATGCCGCCAGGTGCGGCATGAAGGCCAGGATCACCGCCGGTGCGTGGCTGCGCGGTGTTTCCTGGAAGGCCTGCGCGCCGATCAGCATGCCGATGTAGAGCAGGATGGGCGCGATGGCCACCACCGGGATCAGCGAGGTCATCACCGAGATGATGCCCAGCCAGCACATCAGCAGCACCACGATGCCGGTGGCCGCCGAGTAGCCGATGCGCCCGCCCATGGCCTTCCAGCCCGGGTGGCCGATGTAGACCGCGTTGATGAACGGATTGCCCATCAGGCAGCCCACCAGGCTCACCACGCCGTCGGCGGTGAGCACGCGGGTGGTGGGAAAGCTGTCGCCGCTGGCGGCCGCGCTTTCCACGTTGTCCATCGCTTCCACCAGGTCGTAGATGCCGAAGGGGATGGCGGTGACGAGGATGACGCCCAGGAAGTCGAAGCCCGAGAAGACGTGGCCGATGGCCGGCAGCGGCACCGAGAAGCCGAAGTTGGCGAACGAGGCGCCCAGCCCGGCCAGGCTCATGCCGCCGATGGGCATGCCCAGCGCGGTGGAGCCCCACGCGATCAGGCAACCCACCGCGATGGCCACCAGCCCCGCCGGGATGCCCTTGAACCAGCGCACGCCGCCGAACCAGCTCACCAGGATGATGGCGAAGCACACCACGCCCAGCAGCGGCGTCATGAACATCTCCAGCGCCGGGCGCAGCGCGATGAAGGCGATGGACACGCCGGCCAGCGTGCCCAGCAGCGCCGCGCGCGGCGTGATGCGGCGAATCACCGGCGCGATGAAGCCGCCGATCATCAGCACGAAGCTCTGCACGAAGACCCAGGTGAGGCCGGCTTCCCAGCCCTTGATGGGGTCGCCCGTGCTCAGCGAGATGGGCAGCATGATGACGAACACCACCACGAACATGTGCGGCACGCTGATGCCCGAAGGCAGCGCGCACACGTCGTTGCGGCCGGTCTTCTTCGCCAGCTGCCAGGCGAGGTACGCGTAGTACAGCGTGGACAGGGCCATCATCAACCCCGCGGCCGGCAGGATGCGGCCGAAGACGATGGCATCGGGCATCTTGAGCACGTAGCGCAGCAGGCCGGTGAGCACCAGCAGGTTCACCAGGATGTTGGTGCCGAAGCCGAAGAAGGCATTCCAGTCGCCGGGCGCCCACAGGCGGGGGCCGGTGCCCGGCTGGGCCGGCGTGCGAAGGGTGGTCGTCATGGGTTCACTCCTGCAATGGAAGTGGTGAACAACACGGGTCAGCCGGCGCTGTCGAGCGCGGCCAGGAGGCGGGTCGAATCGGTGACCCAGCCGAAGATGCCGCCCTGCGCATGGATCATGCGCAGGGCGACTTCATGAAACTCCGGAAAGTACGAAGCGCAGCAGTCCGACGGCACGATGCAGCGGAAGCCGCGGTCGTTGGCCTCGCGCACGGTGGTATGCACGCAGACCTCGGTGGTCACGCCGCACACGATCAGGTCGCGGATGCCGCGGTACTGCAGGATGGCGCCCAGCTCGGTGGCATGGAAGGCGCCCTTGCCGGGCTTGTCGATCACCGGCTCGCCCGGCTGCGGCGCCAGCTCCGGGATGATGTCGTGGCCAGGCTCGCCGCGGATCAGGATGCGGCCCATCGGACCCGGCGCGCCGATGCGCAGGCTGGGTGCGCCCCGCTGCACCTTGGCCGGCGGCGCGTCGCTCAGGTCGGGCCGGTGGCCCTCGCGGGTGTGGATCACCAGCAGGCCGGCCGCGCGCGCCGCCGACAGCAGCCGCTGGCAGGGCACGATGGCCGCGCGCAGCAGCGACACGTCGTTGCCCAGGCTCTCACCGAAGCCGCCGGGCTCGATGAAGTCGCGCTGCATGTCGATCATCACCACCGCGGTGACGGCGGGGTGGAAGTCCAGCGGTGCGGGCAAGGCGGGCAGGGTCGTCGGCATGGCGGGCTCCGGTGATCCAACTTGATGCATACGAACTGGAATACCAGTTGGTGGACGGCGTCGATGCAATAAGCAAGCCACCGGGTCCGGCCTGGCCGCGCCCGCGGGGACATGGCTCTGTCCACGCAGGAAGGAACCGGGCCGGCGCTGCCACTGGCACGGTCGTTGCACGTGCACCAACTGGTATACCAACGCGTGCACCATGAACGAACATCCCCTGCTCACACTGATCGACTGGCGCCGTGCCTATGCCGCCGGTGCCACGCCGTCGGTCCTGCTGGCAACACTGGCCCAGCGGTTGCAGGCCAGCCCGGCCGCGGCCTGGATCACCCGGGCGAGTGCGGCACAGCTGCAGGCGCAGGCCGATGCACTGGAAGCCCGGCGGGCCGCCGCCGGCGGCGACCTGCAGGCGATGCCGCTGTACGGCGTGCCCTTCGCGGTGAAGGACAACATCGACATCGAGGACGTCGACACCACCGCCGCCTGCCCCGCCTTCGCCTACCGCGCCGGCAGCAGCGCGCAGGCGGTGCAGCGGCTGCTGGCGGCCGGCGCGGTGTGGGTGGGCAAGACCAACCTGGACCAGTTCGCCACCGGCCTGGTGGGCACGCGCTCGCCCTACGGCCAGCCGGCCAGCACCTTCGACGCCACCCGCGTGAGCGGCGGCAGCAGCTCGGGCTCGGCCGTGGTGGTGTCGCGGGGCGACGTGGTGTTCTCGCTGGGCACCGACACCGCCGGCTCCGGTCGGGTGCCGGCAGGCTTCAACAACATCGTGGGCCTGAAGCCCACCCCCGGCCGGGTGAGCACGGCCGGCGTGGTGCCGGCCTGCCGCAGCCTGGACTGCATCTCGGTGTTCGCGCTCACGGCCGACGACGCGGCCGAGGTGCTGGCCGTGATGGAAGGCCCCGACGAGGCCGATGCCTACAGCCGCTTCCAGCCCGGTGCGGCGCAGCTGCCGGCGCGGCTGCGCATCGGCGTGCCCGCGGCGGTGGTGCTGGACGCGGCTTATGACGATGCCTGGGCGCGCGCGCTGGCGCTGGCTCGCCAGCAGGGCCACGAGCTGGTGGCGCTGGACTTCGGCCCGCTGCACGAGGTGGCTGCGCTGCTGTATGGCGGGCCCTGGGTGGCCGAGCGCCATGCCGCGGTGCAGCCGCTGCTGGACAGCCACCCCGAGGCCTTCGACCCCACGGTGCGCACCGTGATAGAGCAGGCCCTGGGCATGAGCGCCACCGACGCCTTCCGCGGCCAGTACGCACTGCGCGCCGCACAGCAGCAGGCGGCCCGCCTGTGGCAGCAGGTGGACGTGCTGCTGGTGCCCACGGCGCCCGGCCATCCCACCTTCGAGCAATTGCAGGCCGACCCCATCGGCGCCAATGCAAGGCTGGGCACGTACACCAACTTCGTGAACCTGCTGGGCTGGGCCGCCATTGCGCTGCCGGCCGGCTTCACCGCGCAGGGCCTGCCCTTCGGCGTCACCTTCATCGCGCCCGGCGGCACCGATGCGGCGCTGGCCCGGCTGGGCAGCGCCTGGCAGGCGGCCACCGCATTGCCCCTGGGCGCCACCGATGCGCCCTGCCCGGCGCCCGGCACGCCACTGCGGCGGCCCGCCACCGAAGCGGTGCTGCCCATCGCCGTGGTGGGCGCGCACCTGTCGGGCATGCCGCTGAACGGCCAGCTCACCGAACGCGGCGCCACGCTGCGCGAGGCGACGCGCACCGCACCGCTGTACCGGCTGTTCGCGCTGCCCGGCACCACACCGCCCAAGCCCGGCCTGCAGCGCGTGGCCGAAGGCGGCGCCGCCATCGCGGTGGAAGTGTGGGACATGCCGCTGCACCAGGTGGGCAGCTTCCTGGCCCTGATCCCGCCGCCGCTGGGCCTGGGCAGCCTGCAGCTGGCCGACGGCCGCGTGGTGCACGGCTTCATCTGCGAAGGCCATGCGCTGGCCGGCGCCACCGACGTCACCCGCTTCGGCGGCTGGCGTGCCTACGTCACCGACCTGAAGGCGCGCAGCGCCTGACGTGAACCCCTTGCCTGAACCGAAGGAGCACCCGATGAACGACCACGCCCGCCACCCCAACCGCCGCCGCCTGCTGGGCAACACTGCCGCCGCGGCGGCCGCGCTGGCCCTGCCCGCGCTGTTGCCCAGCGTCGCGCGCGCGCAGTCCGGCCCCAGGATCCGCATTGGCTACTGGCCGGTGGCCGCCGGCCTGCCCTTCTTCGCCGCCGTGGAAAAGGGCTACTTCAAGGAAGCGGGCCTGGACGTGGAAGCGCAGAAATACGCCGGCGCCCAGCAGGTGATGGAAGCCATGCTGGCCGGCCGCTGCGACGGCAGCTCCAACGGCACCGGCTCGGGCAACCTGGGCGTGGGCGAGATCGCCTCGCCGGGCCTGTTCAAGATCATCGCCACCAACCCGAGCAACGCCAAGTACGTGCTGGACCAGTTCCTGGTGCCCAAGGACAGCCCGGCCAAGACCATCGCCGACCTGAAGGGCAAGCGCGTGGCCAGCGGCCCCGGCATCCAGAACAAGACGCTGGCGCTGGCGGTGCTGGAGCGTGCCGGCGCGCCCGGCACCACGGTGACCGAGCTGCCCATCGGCCAGCATGTGGCCGCGCTGGCGGCCGGCCAGGTGGATGCGGTGTACACGCTGGAGCCCACCGGCACCGTGGGCCGCATGAACGGCACCACCCGCATGCTGGAGGCCGGCGTGATCGCCCGCTACATCCTGGGCGACGCGCAGGCACCGTGGCACGGCGGCTCGGCCGCGCTGACCACTGAGTTCATCAAGAAGTACCCGGCCGAGACCAAGAAGTACATCGCCGCCTATGCCCGCGGCATCGAGCTGGTGCGCACGCAGCCGGCCGAGGCGCGGCAGTACCTCAAGGGCTACACCGCCATCGAAGGCCCGCTCACCGCCGAGGTGCCACTGGCCTCCTACATGCTCTACAACGAGTTCAAGCCGGCCGACGTGGCGGCCTTCCAGAAGTTCTTCGACCTGTTCACCGAGAAGGGTGTGTTCGAGAAGAAGCTGGACGTGGCCTCTCTGCTCTACAAGGGCTGACACCATGGCCGACAGCCGTTCCGCCGCCGCGCCGTGGCAGGCCCCGGGCAGCCTGCCCGCAGCCGCCGCCAGGCCGCGCTTCAATGCCGCCCGCCTGCTGCCCTTCCTGGGGCCGCTGGTGCTCTTCATCGTGTGGGACCTGGTGGTGCGTGCCGGGCTCATCAAGCCCATCCTGCTGCCGCCGCCGGCCGCCACGCTCGAGACGCTGGTGGTCGGCCTGGCCGGCGGCCCGCTGCTGCTGGACTTCGCGGTCACGGTGTGGCGCACGGTGCAGGCCTTCCTCATCGCCGCGGTGATCGGCATGCCGCTGGGCGTGCTGCTGGGCAGCAACGAGAAGGCCTACCGCAGCGTGGAGTTCCTGATCGACTTCTTCCGCTCCACGCCCTCCTCCGCCTTGATCCCGCTGTTCCTGCTGATCTTCGGCGTGAGCGACATCAACAAGGTGGCCATCGCCGCCTTCGGCGCGCTGTTGATCGTCGTGTTCAACAGCGCCTATGGCGTGATCAACGCGCGCAAGCAACGGGTGATGGCGGCCAAGGTGATGGGCGCCACGCGCTGGCAGATCTTCAAGGACGTGCTGGTGTGGGAAAGCCTGCAGCCCAGCTTCGTGGGCCTGCGCTCGGCGGTGTCGATGGCGCTGGTGATCGTGGTGGTGGCCGAGATGTTCATCGGCTCCGACAACGGCCTGGGCCACCGCATCATCGATGCGCAGCAGGTGCTCAACGTGAAGACGATGTACGCCGCCATCCTGGCCGCGGGCATCCTGGGCTACGTGCTCAACATCCTGTTCCTGCTGATGGAACGCAAGATCGTGCACTGGAGTGGGAGGTAAGCCGATGTCCGCCGTGTTGAACGCACCCGTGGTGCCCGACGTGCCGCCGCGGCCCTTCGTGCCCGGCCCCGCCGGCACCCACATCACCATCCGCGGCCTGACCAAGTACTTCGCCGGCTGGCCGCTGTACGAACACTTCGACCTCGACATCCCCAAGGGCAAGATCACCTCGGTGTTCGGCCCCAACGGCTGCGGCAAGAGCACGCTGATCAACATGATCGCCGGGCTGATTCCCATCGACGCGGGGCAGATCCTGTTCGACGGCAAGAGCCTGAAGGACACCAAGATCGGCTACGTGTTCCAGAACTACCGCGAGGCGATGTTCCCGTGGATGCGCACCATCGACAACATCGCCTATCCGCTGAAGCTCGAAGGCCGCAGCAAGGCCGACGTGGACCGCCGCATGGCCGAGCTGGTGGCCTCCTTCGACGTCAAGTTCGACCTGAACCGCTTCCCGTATGAGCTGTCGGGCGGCCAGCAGCAGACCGCTTCCATCATGCGGGCGCTGGCGCCCAGCCCGGAGGTGCTGTTCCTCGACGAGCCGTTCAGCGCGCTGGACTTCGAGATGACGCTCTTCATCCGCGAGAAGCTGCAGGAGGTGTTCATGCAGACCGGCACCACCATGCTGCTGGTCTCGCACGACCTGGAAGAAGCGGTGTACCTGGCCGACGAGGTGCTGCTGCTGACCAAGCGCCCCACCCGCGTGGCCGAGATCCTGCGCTATGGCGATGCCCGCCCGCGCACCGTGGCCACGCTGTCGGAGCCTTCGTTCATCAGCACCAAGAAGCTGAGCCTGGAGATCTTCCAGCGCGAGGTGCGCCGATGAACGCAACATTGACGCCGCAGCAGGTGGAAGCCTACGTGGACGCCGCGGCCGCCGCGCTGGGCCTGCCGCTGCAGCCCGAGCACCGGCCCGGCGTGCTGCGCTACTTCGCGCTGGCCACCGAAATGGCTGATCTCGTCAACCAATTTCCGCTGGCTGTGCAGGACGAACCGGCACCCGCCTTCGTGCCGGTGTCGCCCGCGGAGCTGCCGCGATGACGTCGGCGGCCGACCTGCTGCTGCAGCCCGCCGCCCGCATCGCCCAGGCGGTGCGCAACGGCGAGGCCACCGCCACCGCCGTGGTGCAGGCCAGCCTGGCCCGCATCGCCGCCAGCGATGGCGCGGTCAATGCCTTCACCGACCTGACGGCCGAGCGGGCACTGGCCGGTGCCGCCGCGCTGGACGAGCGCCTGGCCGCCGGCGACGAAGCCACGCGCGCCCTGCCGCTGCTGGGCGTGCCCTATGCGGTGAAGAACCTGTTCGACGTGGCCGGCCTCACCACGCTGGCCGGCTCGAAGATCGAACGCGGCCGGCCGGCCGCCCAAGCCGACGGCCCGCTGCTGCGGCGCATGGACGCGGCCGGCGCGCTGCTGGTGGGCGCGCTCAACATGGACGAGTACGCCTACGGCTTTACCACCGAGAACAGCCACGAAGGCCCGACCCGCAATCCGCACGACCTGACGCGGGTGGCCGGCGGCTCATCGGGCGGATCGGCCGCGGCCGTGGCGGCGGGCCAGGTGCCGATCACGCTGGGCTCGGACACCAATGGCTCCATCCGCGTGCCCTCGTCGCTGTGCGGCGTGTTCGGCTTGAAGCCCACCTACGGCCGGCTGCCGCGCAATGGCAGCTACCCCTTCGTGGCCAGCCTCGACCATCTGGGGCCGTTCGCCCGCTCGGCGATGGACCTGGCCCTGGCCTATGACCAGATGCAGGGCCATGACCCGCACGACCCCGGTTGCGTCGCCCGCGCGGTGGAGCCCACGCTGCCCACGCTGGCCAAAGGCATGGGCGGACTGCGCATCGCGATGCTGGGCGGCTGGTTCCACGACCAGGCCGGGCCCGAGGCACGGGCCGCCGTGGCACGCGTGGCCGATGTGCTGGGCGGCCTGCCCACCGTGCTGCTGCCCGAAGCGGCCCAGGCCCGCGCGGCCGCCTTCGTCATCAGCAATGCCGAAGGCGCCGCGCTGCACCTGCCCGACCTGCGAAGCCGCGCGCAGGACTTCGAGCCGCTGTCGCGCGACCGCTTCCTGGCCGGTGCGCTGCTGCCGGCGGCCTGGGTGCAGCAGGCCCAGCGCATGCGCCGCTGGGTGGCGCTGCGTGCGGCCGAGCTGCTGCGCGAGGTGGATGTGCTGGTCGCGCCGGCCACGCCGCTGGTGGCGCCGGCCATCGGCACCGAATGGATCGAGATCCACGGCCAGCGGCTGCCCGCGCGGCCTAGCCTGGGCCTGCTGGCGCAACCCATCTCCTGCATCGGCCTGCCGGTATGCACCGCGCCGGTGTGGGGCTGTCACCCGACGATGCCCATCGGCATCCAGCTCATCGCCGCGCCCTGGCGGGAAGACCGCGTGCTGCGCGTGGCGCATGCGCTGGAACGGCAGGGCCTCTTCCACTCACCGACCGCCCCATGAGCGCCCCCGCCCGGCCGCCCGAAGGCGGCGCTCCTCCCGCTCGGCGGGATCCCGCGCAGCGGGAGGGTGCTCCATTGACGGACGACGACATCAACATTCCCGCCGTGTTGGCCGAAGTGCAGGCCGTGTTCGCGCAGTACGAAGACGCCCTGGTGAACAACCGGGTCGAGGTGCTGGACGCGCTGTTCTGGAACTCGCCGCACACCGTGCGCTACGGCGCCACCGAGAACCTGGTGGGTTATGCGCAGATCCAGGCCTTCCGCGCCGGGCGCTCGCCGGCCGGGCTGGCCCGTACGCTGGGCCGCACCGTCATCACCACCTTCGGCCACGACATGGCCACCGCCATGACCGAATTCCAGCGCGAAGGCAGCAGCGCCACCGGCCGCCAGAGCCAGACCTGGGTGCGCTTTGCCGATGGGCGCTGGCGCGTGGTGGCCGCGCATGTGAGCCTGCTGGCCGCGCCCGCGCCGCAGGGGGTCGCTCGTTAAGATCGACCGCATGCGCGCCCTCGCCCGTACCACCCCTGCCGCCACCGCCCTGGCCGCGGCCGCCGCCAGCCGGCCGAACCTGGCCGAGCAGGTGTATGCCCGCCTGAAGGCCGAGATGGTGGACTTCCAGCTGGTGCCCGGCGACCGCTTCTCCGAAGCGGAGCTGGGCCAGCGCCTGGGCGTCAGCCGCACGCCGGTGCGCGAAGCGCTGTTCCGGCTGCGCAATGAAGGCTACCTGGACGTGGAACTGAAGTCGGGCTGGTACGTCAAGCCCATCGACTTCGGCAAGCTGGAGCAGCTGTACGACCTGCGCGTGATCCTGGAGCTGGCCAGCGTGCAGCGGCTGTGCGCCCACACCGGCACGCCGCCCGAGCCGCTGGAGCAGCTCAAGGCCATCTGGCTGGTGCCCGCGGCCGAGCGGCTGGCCGATGCCCGCGAGGTGGGCCTGCTGGACGAGCAGTTCCACGCCACGCTGGTGCGCGCCGCCGGCAACGACGAGATCGCCAGGGTGCACGGGGACGTGACCGAGCGCATCCGCATCATCCGGCACCTGGACTTCACCCGCGCCGACCGGGTGGAAGCCACCTACAACGAGCACGCCAAGATCCTTCGCGCGGTGATGCAGCGCAAGCCCGACCAGGCGCAGCTGCTGCTGAAGAGCCATGTGGAGCAGAGCAAGGCCGAGGTGCGCAAGATCACCCTGGCCACGCTGCACGAGGCGCGGCAGAAGGCGGCGCGGCGAGCCTGAGCTGGCGCGCGCGGTGGCTCAGGCCCGCGGCCGGGTCGGCTCGCGGCCGGTGACCGAGAACACGCCGCTGGCGCGCAGGATCACGCGCTCGTCCACCTGCAGCAGGCATTCGGCGAAGGCCAGCCGCGCGCCCTGGCGGCGCACGGTGACATGCGCCTCGAGCCAGTCGCCCGGCTTGGCCGACGAGAGGTAGTCGGTGGTCAGGCTCACCGTCACCATCGATTGCTGCGGCCGCCGCGTGAGGAACACGTTCATGCCCAGCGCGCAGTCCGCCACCGTGGCCAGCATGCCGCCATGGGTGACGCCCAGCACGTTAGTGTGCTTGTCCTGCACCCGCAGGCCCAGCACCACCAGGCCGTCGACGCCCGGCACCGGCTTGCCGTACACCGGGCCCAGGGCCGCGAAATAGGGGCCGCCATGGGCGATGCGCTCGAAGCCCGCGGGCACGGCGGCATCGGCGGGCATGTGTTCTTCGTTCATGGCGAAGACCATACCGCAGTTTCTGAACCTCTGGCCGGCGAAGGTACACCTGGGGAATACCAGCCATTCCAAAGCACAGCACGCTGGCAGAATTCCCAGCCTTGACCGCTGCCCAACCCTGCCCTGATGAGCGCCCCTGACACCACCTTCAACGGCACGCGGCCCGTGTCCGCCGCCCATGCCTTCGATGTCGACCGGCTCGACGCCTACCTGCGCCAGCACATCGCCGGCTATGCGGGCGGCACCCAGGTGGAGCAGTTCAATGGCGGGCAGAGCAACCCCACCTTCAAGCTCGGCACCGCCGACGGCCGGCAGTACGTGCTGCGGCGCAAGCCGCCCGGCGTGCTGCTGCCCTCGGCCCATGCGGTGGACCGCGAATACCGCGTGATCCGGGCGCTGGCCGGCACCGAGGTGCCGGTGGCGCCGGCCCACCTGCTGTGCGAGGACACCGAGGTCATCGGCTCGATGTTCTACGTGATGGACTGCGTGGAGGGCCGCATCCTCTGGGACCCGCAGCTGCCCGGCATGGCGCCGGCCGAGCGGACCGCGCTGTACGACGAACTCAACCGCGTGATGGCGGCGCTGCACCGGGTCGATCCGGCGGCGGTGGGCCTGGCCGACCACGGCAAGCCCGGCCGCTACCTCGAACGGCAGATCGACCGCTGGAGCCGGCAGTACCGCGCTTCCGAGACCGAGAAGATCGAGGCCGCCGACGCGCTGATCGACTGGCTGCCGCGCCACCTGCCGACGGCGGACGAAACGCCGCGCATCGTGCACGGCGACTTCCGCATCGACAACGTGATCTTCCATCCCACCGAGCCGCGCGTGCTGGCGGTGCTGGACTGGGAGCTGTCCACGCTGGGCGACCCGCTGGCCGACTTCGCCTACCACTGCATGACCTGGCACATGCCCGGCGGCGCCACCCGCGGCCTGGCCGGCGTGGACCTGGCCGCGCTCGGCATCCCCACCGAGGCAGACTACCTGCAGCGCTACCTGCAGCGCACCGGCCATCCGCAGGCGGTGAGCCCGGCGGTGTGGGGCTACTACCTGGTGTTCAACATGTTCCGGCTGGTGGGCATCCTGCAGGGCGTGATGGCGCGGGCGCTGCAGGGCAATGCTTCGAACACGCGCGCGCTGGAAGCCGGCCGACGCGCCCGGCCGATGGCCGAACAGGCCTGGGCGATGGCACGGCAGCTGGACGCAGCCCGGGGCCGCCCATGAGCAGCGAGGCAGCGGCTCATCGCTTCTGGCCGCCGGGGCTGCCGCGTCACCTGACGCTGCCGCGCACCAACCTGTGGTTCAACGTGGAGGTGTCGGCCGCGCGCTACCCCGACAAGCCCTTCCTGCTGTTCTACGACACGCCGCTGAGCTTCGCGGACTTCAAGCAGGAAGCCGAGGACCTGGCCGGCCACCTGCAGCAGGTGTGCAACGTGCAGCGCGGCGACCGCGTGCTGCTGGACATGCAGAACAGCCCGCAATGGGCGCTGGCCTTCTACGCCATCCTGCGCGCCGACGCGGTGGTGGTGCCGGTGAATCCGATGAACCGCAGCGAGGAGCTGCGCCACTACGTGCACGACAGCGGCGCCCGCGTGGCCTTCGTCGCGCAGGACCTGCTGGCCGAGCTGCTGCCGCACCTGCGCAGCGGCGAAGGCAGCCTGCAGCATGTGGTGGTGGCCACCTACAGCGACCACCTGAAGCAGCCCACCGACCTGCCGGTGCCGGCCTTCGTCAGCGCCCCGCGCAGCGTGCCGGCCCTGCCCGGCGTGCACGGCTGGCAGGCGGCGGTGCAGGCGGCGCACCGGCCCGGAACGCTGCACAACGGCCCCGACGACCTGTGCGTGATGCCCTACACCTCGGGCACCACCGGCCACCCGAAGGGCTGCATGCACACCCACGCCACGGTGATGAGCACGCTGGTGGGTGGGGTGCAGTGGTTCGGCCGCACGCAGGACACGGTGTACCTCGGCGTGCTGCCCTACTTCCACGTCACCGGCATGGCCGGCGGGCTGAACAGCCCGATGTTCAGCGGCGCCACCGTGGTGGTGCTGCCGCGCTGGGACCGCGAGGCCGCGGGCCGCTGCATCGAGCGCTACCGCGTCTCGGTCTGGCAGGTGATCTCCACCATGATGATCGACTTCCTGTCGCAGCCCGACGTGGAGCGCTTCGACCTCGGCAGCCTGCAGGGCATCCGGGGCGGCGGGGCGGCCATGCCGGCGGCCATCGTGGCCAAGCTCAAGGCCTTGACCGGCCTCGACTACGTGGAGGGCTACGGCATGTCGGAGACGATCGCCGCCACCCACATCAACCCGCCGCACCGGCCGAAGCCGCAGTGCCTGGGCATCCCGGTGTTCGACGTGGATGCGCGGCTGGTCGACCCCGCCACGCTGGCCCCGGTGGCGCCGGGCGAGGTGGGGGAGATCGTGGTGCACGGCCCGCAGGTGATGCAGGGCTACTGGAATGCGCCGCAGGCCAACGAGTCCACCTTCATCGAGATCGACGGCAAGCGCTTCCTGCGCACCGGCGACCTGGCCCGCATCGACGACGAGGGCTACTGGTTCATGGTCGACCGGCTCAAGCGCATGATCAATGCGGCCGGCTTCAAGGTGTGGCCGGCCGAGGTGGAGGCGCTGATGTACCAGCACCCCGACATCCAGGAAGCCTGCGTCATCGGCACCGTGGACGAGCGGCGCGGCGAATCGGTGAAGGCGCTGGTGGTGCTCAAGCCCGCGGCGCGCGGCCAGGTGAGCGAGCAGCAGGTGGCCGACTGGTGCCGCCAGCACATGGCGGCCTACAAGGCACCGAAGGTGGTGGCGTTCGTCGATGCGCTGCCCAAGTCGGGCACGGGCAAGGTGCAGTGGCGGGCGCTGCAGGAACAGGAGCGGGCCGACGCGGCCGCACCGGCGTCCACCTCGGCTCAGGGGCAGGGCCGCACGTCGAACTGAAACGGCGCTTCGCCGCGCCGGCAGCGCCAGGACTTCTTCATCTCGGTGACCTGCCAGCCGCCGGCCGACGTGCGGGCAAGCGCCAGCTCCAGCCGCTGCGTGTGCACCGCATCGTCGAGCAGGCCGTCGCGGAGGATGACCACGCGCGACACCGAAGGCGATTCAGGCGTGTCATGCGTCTGCACGATCACCTGCCGCAGGCCCTCGAAGGTGCCGGCGACATGCAAGGCCGCGTCCAGCGCCGACACCATCGAAGCGGCAGGCGGCATCCGGGCCTGGTACTGCGATGCCGGCACCACCACGCTGGCCACCACCGGCAGGTCGATGAGCGCGGACGGCCCGGATGCCCATGCGGGCGCAGCGGCCCCGAGTGCCAGGCAGATGGCGTGGCGGATCATGGTCATCACATTCGGCGCTCGGGCCGCATTCAGCCGCCGGTGAGCAAGGCGTCGGGCAGCTCGTAGCGCTCGTCGTTGCCGACGCGCACGGTGGTCACGTCGCCCTGCCGGCTGGCCGACAGCGGCTGCGCCGAGTCACTGGCCACCGGCTTGCCTTGCATGAAGAGCAGGGTGCGCGCCATGTCGTTGGCGGCGCCACGCAGCTCCACGGTGGCGGTGCCGTCGCGCCCGCGCCGGATCACGCCCGCCTGGCACTGCGCGTCGGCGGCGGACCCCGGCATCCGGCAGGGCACGGTGGCGGTGGCATGGAAGCGGGTGCCCGGCACCAGCGCATCCTGCGCGCCGGCCAGCGGCGGCAGCGGCTGCCCGTTGACGCCCAGCTGCAGCGTGAACGCCGCCCGCTCGTTGCGCCGCGCCGCGCTGCGCACCAGGTAGACCTGCACCCGGTACAGCCCGTCGGCCGGCAGCAGCACGCGGGCATCGGCACCCTGCAAGCTGCCGATGAACAGGGCCTCCATCGCGCCCGGGGCGCTGATGTTGAAGTTGAGCGAGGCGCTCTTGGCAGACAAGGTGGCCGACAGCGTCTGGCCCGCGCGCGCATCCACCACGAAGGTGGCATCGGCATCGCCTTGAACGCTGCCGCGCAGCTGGGTCGTGGTTTGGCCGGCTGCGAAATGCACCGCGGGGCCGGCGCCATCGGCGGCCTCCGTGGCCAGGGGCACCTGGACGCCCAGCACGACAAAGGCAGCGAAGTGGGTCAGGCGGTTCATGGGCAGAGCTCGCAGGTGGCCCACGACAGGGCGGCCGGCCGATTGTGGCGCGCAAGCGCTGCTGGCGCGCCGGTGACGGGCAGCAGAGAATCCGGCGCCCTCACATGCGCAAGAGCAAGGCCTTGGCAGTACCGCCCCCCATCTGGATCGAAGCCTCGCGCTTCGATGACGTTCACGATCCCGACTACCGGGCCGCATTGCTGGCGCAGGGCGTGAATCCGCTGTCGCAGCGCGCGTCGGCGGCAGGCCCTTGTCGATGGCCTTGATGGCGCTGGCCGGGCACCGGTGAACAGCATGTGCAGATGCCTTCGGGCGCCAGCCTGCTGAGTATTCAACTGCAGGACGGACTGCCCCAGCTGTGGGCGGCCTGCGACCCCGGGGCCGCCAAGGTGCTGCGCCGCATCGCCGCCTTCGGCACCGGCGACGACATGGCCCTCACGGCCGATGCGCGCTACATCGGTACCCTGCAGGTGGGCTACGCCGTGCTGCACTACTTCGACCTCGGCGAACGCCTGCGCTGAGCGGTGCGGGTCCGGCGATTGCCGGCGGCTTCCTTCCCATCCCCCGGAGCCGCCATGCCCACCCCCGACGCCGCCTCATCCGCCCCACATTCCCCACCGCCCGCGCGCCCGGCCGGCTATGCCGTCGTGGGCCTGGGCCAGCTCACGCTGGAAGAGATCCTGCCGGCCTTTGCGCTGTGCACCCATGCGCGGCCGGTGGCGCTGGTGAGCGGGGACCGGGGCAAGGCGCTGCCGGTGGCGCGTGAGCACGGCATTGCCGAGGACCATGTGCTGGACTACGAGCACTTCGGCGACCTGGCCGGCCTGGCCGACGTGGACGTCGTCTACATCGTGCTGCCCAACCACCTGCATGCCGAGTACACGCTCAAGGCCTTCCAGGCGGGCAAGCATGTGCTGTGCGAAAAGCCGATGGCCGTCACGGCCGAGGAATGCCAGCGCATGATGGACGCGGCCCGCGCGGCCGACCGCCAGCTCATGATCGCCTACCGGCTGCACCACGAGCCCTTCAACCAGCGCATGGCCGCGCTGTGCCAGGAAGAAGCGCTCGGGCGGGTGAAGACCATCATGGCCAGCAACTGCCAGGTGACGAAGGCGCCGGACATCCGGCTGCAGGCCGGCAAGGGCGGCGGCCCGGTGAGCGATACCGGCATCTACTGCATCAACGCCTGCCGCATGGTCACCGGCGAGGAGCCGGAATCCGCGGTGGCCCTGGCCCACCAGCCGAAGGACAACCCCGACTTCGCCGAGGTGCCCGAAAGCGTGGCCTTCCTGCTGCGCTATCCCTCGGGCGTGATCGCGCATTGCGAGACCAGCTTCGGCGCCGCCGAAAGCCGGCACCTGCGGGTGCATTGCGCCGACGGCTTCATCGACATGGAAGCCGCCTTCTCCTACCAGGGCCAGCGACTGCAGCTGCGCCGCGGCAGCCCCACCAGCGGCCCGGCCAGCACCGAGGAACTGCTGTTGAAGCCGGTGAACCACTTCGCGGCCGAGATGGACTACTTCGCGGCCTGCGCGCTGGCCAACCAGCCGCCGCGCACCGATGGCGAGATGGGCCTGGCCGACGTGCGCATCATCGACGCCATCGAGCAGTCGCTGCGCGAAGGCGGCGTGGTGCGGCTGCAGGCCTGAAGGCGTTCGATCAGCGCGCCACCGCGGGCCGCACGCAGGCCAGGTCGCCTTCCGGGCAGTTGACGGTGGCGGCCAGCGCCGCGGCACGCTCGCGCGTCATGCGGGCCGCACATTGCCACTGCAGCATGGGCTGCGCACTGCCACCGGCGGCGGCGCCGCTTTCGAAGGCACAGGCCTCGGTGCGGAACTGCAGCCAGGCCTTTTGCACCTTGCGCATTCCGTCGCGCTGCGAACCGGCCCAGCCCTGCTGCACCCGTTGCAGCGTGGCGGCCAGCTCGGCCTGCGCCAGCAGGAAGTCTTCGTACGCACACGCATTGAGCTGAGCCTGCGTGACGGGCCGGTTGCAGTCGCCGGGCGCGGCGGCCGGTGGTGCGGGTTGCGCGAGCGCACCGCCCGCGGCCAGCAGCCAGGCGGCCGCCAGCGCGCCGGCACGGGCGGCAAGGGAAGGTGACGGGTTCATCGGCAGGGTGGCGGCATGCATGCGGCGATTGTGGGCCCGGCGCCTACACGGTTTTCGGACGGCGGTGGTTGCAGCCATGCCCGGCTGCCGCCAGCATGCGCGCAGGCGTCGGTATGGTCCGTACGCCGCGCTGCCGCTGGGATGCCGCGACGATGAAACTGCCCCGTTCCCCCTCCCCCTTCCTGCCCGTGCGCCCACCGCTGCGCAAGCGCCACATCGCTGCCGCCGGCCTGGTGCTGGGCGCCTGCGTGCTGCTGGCCGCCTGCCAGAGCACGCCCACGCGCCCGCCGCTGGCCGTTGCGCCGTCGCTGGACATCGACCGCTACATGGGCGACTGGTACGTGATCGCGGTGATTCCCACCTGGCCGGAGCGCAACGCCTACGACGCGGTGGAGCGCTACGAGCGCCGGCCCGACGGCAAGATCGCCACCACCTTCACCTTCCGCGACGGCGGCCACGACGAGCCGCTGAAGACCATGCGCCCGGTGGGCACCGTGCTGCCGGGCACCAGCAACGCCATCTGGACGATGCAGTTCCTGTGGCCCTTCGAGGCCGACTACCGGATCATGCACATCGACCCCGCCTACAAGGAAGTGGTGGTGGGCCGCGAGAAGCGCGACTACGTGTGGATCATGTCCCGCACGCCCACCATGCCGGCCGCCGACCTGGAGCGCCTGACGCGCCTCGTGGCGGCGCAGGGCTATGACGTGGGCAAGCTGCGGCGGGTGCCGCAGCAGCCCCGCTGAGCTCACTTCGCCGCGTTGAGCGTGCTGAGCTTCACTTCCTTGATCTTGCCGTTCTCCACCACGCCCACGCGCGTGTCGTTCACGGTGCCGCCCTTGTCGTCCACGCCGTCGAGCGTGCTGGGGTTGTTCAGCGCGGGCAAGGCCTTGACCGCCTTGTCCATCTGCGCGCGGATGGCGGTGGCGTCGGTGGTGGTGCCGGCCAGCTTCATCGCGATGGCGGTGGCGTGCACGATGGTGTAGTTGTACGAGACCTCGGAGCTGGGCGTGCGGCCGGGGTAGGTCTTGCGGAAGCGCTCGACGAAGCTCTTGGCGTCGGGGCTGGAATCCTCGGCCAGCGGCAGCACGCCGATGGCGCCTTCCAGCATGCCGTAGCCGCCGGTCACGGCCGAGATCTCGTCCATCTTGGCCTGGTCGATGATGGCGAAGCCGCCCTTGAAGCCCAGCTCGCGGGCCTGCTTGACCACCAGCCCGGTGGGCTCGCTGGCGCCGCCGATGAACATCACGTCGGGCTTGGCCGCCAGCACGCGGCTCACGCCGCTGTAGAAGTCGGCCGCGCGGTTGTAGCTCATCGGGTTCTCGGCCACGATCTTGCCGCCCGCGGCTTCCCAGGCCGGCTTGAAGGCCGCCGTCCAGGCCTTGGCGTAGTCGTGGTCGGCATTGGCGATGGCCAGGTTCTTGCCGTACTTGCCCATGGTGTGCTTCACGAAGGGCTGCACATAGGCGGTGTACTCGGGCGGGATGCGGATCGTCAGCTTGTTGTTGCGCGCGGTGATCTGCGGCACGCTGCTGTAGGCCAGCACCATGTACTTCTGCGCCTCGTTCTGCGTCTGCAGCGCGAAGATGCCGCCCGAATGCGGCACCAGGATCGCGGGTGTCTTGCTTTCCTGCACCAGGCGCTGCGCATTGATGGCGGTCTCGCTGGGGTTGTACTTGTCGTCCAGCGCGACGATCTCCAGCTTCACCTTCTTGCCGCCCACCTCCAGCCCCGCGGCATTGATCTCGGCCGCGGCCATCTGCATGCCGTCCAGCACGTTCTTGCCGTACAGCGCCGCGCCGCCGCTCAGCGGGCCCGAATAGCCAATCTTCACCACCTCCTGCGCCAAGGCGGAGGTGGCCGCCAGCGCCGCAGCGGCCACGGCAAGGAAGCGGAAGGTCGAGGTCTTGTGCATGCTTGTCTCCAAAAATCAGAACAGGAAAAACAGCGCCCGCCCCGCACGGCCAAAGGACCAAGCACGAGCCACGGATCCGGCTCCGCCGGTCCGTCGGCGAACGGCCCCCTTGGGGGGTAGCGAGCGCAGCGAGCTTGGGGGCTTCATCTACGCGCCGATGTAGGCGCGGCGCACTTCGTCGTTCTTCAAAAGCGTGTCGCGGTCGCCTTCCATCACGATGCGGCCGTTCTCGATCACATAGGCGCGGTCGGCGATCTTCAGCGCGGCATAGGCGTTCTGCTCGGCCAGGATCACGGTGGTGCCGCTGCGGTTGATGCGCTGGATCACCTCGAACACCTGCTTGACCACCAGCGGCGCCAAACCCAGCGAAGGCTCGTCCAGCAGCAGCGCCTGCGGCCGGCCCATCAGCGCGCGGCCGATGGCCACCATCTGCTGCTGCCCGCCGCTGAGGGAGCCAGCCGAATGGTGCTGCTTCTCCTTCAGGATGGGGAACAGCGCCATCACCTCGTCCAGCATCTTCTGGTTGCCCGCCTTGTCGCCGCGGTGCACGTAGGCGCCCAGGTTCAGGTTCTGCAGCACGCTCATCTGCGGAAACAGCTTGCGGCCCTCGGGGCACAGCACCAGCCCGCCCGCCACGATCTGCGAGGGCTTGCGGCCCACCAGCTCCTGGTTGCCGAAGCGGATGCTGCCGCCGCGGGCCTTGTGGATACCGCTGGTGGTCAGGAAGATGCTGCTCTTGCCCGCGCCGTTGGCGCCCAGCAGCACCACCAGCTCGCCCGGCTTGGCCTGCAGGCTCACGCCGTCCAGCGCGCGGAAGCTGCCGTAGTCCAGCGTCAGGTTCTCGATGACCAGGCCGGCGCCTGCGGTGTAGATGGCCTCAGACATCGGCATGCTCCGCACCCAGGTAGGCGTCGATCACCGCCGTGTTGTTGCGGATCTCGGCCGGGGTGCCCTCGGCGATCTTCTCGCCGTAGTTCAGCACCATGATCTTGTCGGCCAGGCTCATGATCATGTTCATCTTGTGTTCGATCAGGCACACGGTGATGCCATGCCGCACGAACTTGCGGATCAGCTCGGCCAGGCCCAGCGTCTCGTCGGGGTTCACGCCGCCAGCGGGCTCGTCCAGCAGCACCAGCTTGGGGTCGGTGGCCAGCGCCAGCGCGAAGGCCACGCGCTTGCGTTCCTCCTGCGTGATGTCGCCGGCCATGCGGTGGCCGATGTGCGACAGGCCCACGAAATCCAGCGCGTCACGCGCCTTCTCGCGGCAGAGCTTCTCCTCCTGCTTCAACCGCTGGGTGCCCACGATCACGTCCCACAGGTTGGCGCGGGTGCGCAGCCGGTGACCCACGATCAGGTTGTCCAGCACCGTGGCCATGTCGAACAGCGCGGTGGTCTGGAAGGTGCGCGACACGCCCAGCTGCGCCACCTGGTCGGTGCGCATCTGCGTGACGTCGGTGCCATCGAACAGGATCTGCCCGCTGGTCGGCTTGTGCACGCCGCTGATGAGGTTGAAGAAGGTCGTCTTGCCGGCGCCGTTGGGGCCGATGATGGCGTTGATCTTGCCGCGCTCCACCGTCGTGCTCACGTCGTTGACGGCCACCAGGCCGCCGAAGCGCTTGGTGAGGTTGCGGATCTCGAGGCAACCGCTGGCGGCGGCCGGGCTGTGAGGCATGGTGCGTTGCTCAGGCATGGCGCTGGCCTCCGGCGCTGACGTTGGGAACAGCGCGCAGGCCTTCCGCCTTGCGCGCGGCGGCGGCGGCCGGCTCCGCTGCCTGCGATGCCTTGCGTGCCCGCCAGCCCAGCCAGCTGCCCACGATGCCGTGCGGCACGAAGATCACCAGCAGGATCAGGATGGGCCCGAACACCAGGAAGCGGTACTCCTGCAGGAACTGCAGGTACTGCGTGATCCACGGCACCGAGATGCTGCCGAGCAGCGGCCCCAGCAGCGTGCCCAGGCCGCCCACCAGCATGTACATCGTCATGTCGAAGGTGTGTTCCACCGCAGCCACGCCGGGGCCCAGGAAGCGCACGAAACCCGCATACAGGCCACCGGCCACGCCGGCATAGAACACCGACAGCACGAAGGCCAGCAGCTTGGTGCGCATCAACCGGATGCCCAGCGCCTCGGCCAGCTCGTCGCTGTTGCGGATGGCCATGAAGCTGCGGCCCAGCAGCGAATTGACGATGCGCCGCATCACCCAGATGCCCAGCACCAGGAAGAAGAACACCAGGTAGTACAGCGTGCGCGGCGTGTCGAACACCAGCGGGCCGATGGGCGACGGGCCGGGGATGCCGATGATGCCCACGGTGCCGTGGGTCAGGCTCTCCCACTTCTCGATCACCAGGAACATGATGTAGCCCACGCACAGCGTGAAGATCGAGAAGTAGTGGCCCTTCAGCCGCAGCGACACCGCGCCCACCGCCACGCCCAGCGCCGCGGTGACGAAGCCCGACAGCGCGAAGGCGATCCAGAACGGCACCTGGTGGTCCACGGTGAGGATGCCCACCGTGTACGCACCCACGGCCATGAAGCCGCTGTGCGCCAGGTTGAACTGGCCGGTGTAGCCGGTGATGAGGTTCAGGCCGATGGTGGCGATGGCGTAGATGTAGGCCGTGGACATCACCGTGAGGTGGTAGTCGTTGCCCGCCATCAGCGGGAAGGCCAGGCCCAGCAGGAAGAGGGCGAGCCAGCCCAACGTTGCCTTGTTCATCAATGGGCTCCCTTCGCAAAGAGGCCCTGGGGACGGAACGACAGGATCAGCACCAGCAGCGCGAACGCGATGATGTCCTTGTAGTCCGTCGAGATGTAGAAGGCCCCGAAGCTCTCGGCGAAGCCGATGATCAGCCCGCCGAGGATGGCGCCCGGCACGCTGCCCATGCCGCCCAGGATGATGATGACGAAGGCCTTGGTGATCACCAGGTGGCCCATCGCCGGGTACACCAGGTTGATCGGCGCATACAGCGTGGCGGCCACCGCCGCCAGCACGCCGCTGATGGCGAAGGTCATCATCGCCACGCGGTTGGCATCGATGCCCACCAGCGAGGCGCCGTCGCGGTTCTGCGCCATCGCCACGATGGTGGAGCCGGTGACGGTGCGGCGCAGGAAGAGCTGCAGCAGCACCATCAGCGCAAAGGCCGAGGCGATGATGAGCAGCCGCTGCACCGGCGCGGTGACGCCGGCGAAATCGATGATGCCGGTGTAGGGCGTCTGCATGCGATGGAAGTCCGCGCCCCAGATGGCCTGTGCACCGGCCTCCAGGAACAGCAGCATGCCGATGGCCGCGATCATCGGATGCAGGCCCGAGGCATGGCGCAGCGGATGGAACACCAGCCGCTCGGCCACCGTGGCCAGCGCCGCCACGGCCACCGCCGAGCCGGCCATCGCGATCCAGTAGTTGGCGCCGTACTTCGACATCAGGTGGAAGCTGATGAAGGCCCCCGCCATGTAGAACGCGCCGTGCGCGAAATTGGGCACGTGCAGGATGCCGTACACCAGCGTGAGGCCGAGCGCCACGAGGCTGTAGATGCCACCGAGCGTGAGGCCGTTGAGCACTTGCTGAAGGAAGAGATCCACGGGCGGACTGCTTTGCGTTGAAGGCCAGGGCCACGATGGTGGCAAGCCGCTTCCGCAACCGTCAACCGAAAGCACGGTATGCGTTTCGCCATATGCAATAACTCGGGCAAACACCGACCCGCACGGGGCTGACCCCCGGGAGAGCCCTGATACGCTGCTGTCGCCGAGGTGGCAGGCCGACTCGGGTACAGCCCTGAGTCGGCCGCTGTTTAGAATTTTGGGAATGGGAGTTTCATGGGCATCCTGCTGTTGTCTTCGCCGCTGCCCGCGGCCCCTTTTGCCGATGCGCTGCGTGCCGCGGCGCCCGACGTGCCGGTGTGGACCAGCCTGGACGAGGCCCCGCCCGACGAGGTGGAGATCGTGATGGCCTGGCGGCTGCAGCCCGGCGTGCTGCCGCGGTTGCCCAACCTGCGCGCGCTGTGTTCATTGGCCGCCGGCGTGGACAAGCTGGTGGGCGTGCCGGACCTGCCGCCCACGCTGCCGGTCACCCGCGTGGTGGACCCGATGCAGGGCGTGCAGATCGCGCAGTACGTGCTGGCCGGCGCCCTCACCTTCACCCGCGACCTGAGGCGTTATGCCGACCAGCAGGCGCGCGGCATATGGGAGCGCCACCCGGTGCGGCCGGTGCAGCAATGCCGCGTCGGCCTGCTGGGCCTGGGGGCGGTGGGCCAGGCCATTGCCCGCGCCTTCGCGCCGCTGGCCTATCCGGTGGCCGGCTGGTCGCGCCGCCCGCGCGAGCTGCCGGGCATCCAGTGCTTTGCGGGGGATGGGGCGCTGCCGCAGCTGCTGGGGCAGAGCGACATCCTGGTGTGCGCGCTGCCGCTCACCGCCGGGACCCGCGGGCTGCTGAACCGTGAGCGGCTGTCGCTGCTGCCGCGCGGCGCCATCGTGGTGAACGTGGGCCGCGGCGAGCAGATGGTGGAGCCCGACCTGAAGGCATTGCTGGACGAAGGCCACCTGGCCGGCGCGGTGATGGACGTGTTCGACCGCGAACCGCCGCGCCCCGACGACTGGACCTGGACCCATCCGAAGGTGCTGGCCACGCCGCACATCGCGGCGCAGGCCTCGTTCGACACCGTGGCCGCGCAATGCGTGGACACCCTGCGCCGCCTGCGCGCCGGCCAGCCGCCGCAGTGGCTGGTGGACCGCAGCGCCGGCTACTGATGAACCCGACGGAGCCGCCGATGACCGCCGCCACCTCTCCTTTCGAAGCCGACTTCGACCTCATCACCGAGCAGATCCGCCGCCATGCGCAAGCCGCGCCGCAGCGCCGCGCGCTGGTGGACCCGCAGCACACGCTGGGCTATGGCGAGCTGGATGCGTTGATGGACCGCGTGGCCGCCAGCCTGCAGCGCGACGGCCTGCGGTCGGGCGATGCCATCGGCATCTGCGCCGCCTCGTCCACCCTGTATGCCGCGGTGTTCCTCGGCGCGCTGCGCGCCGGCGTGGTGGTGGCGCCGCTGGCCCCGGGCGTGCTGCCGGCGGCCTTCGCCAACATGCTGCGGGACGCAGGCGCGAAGCGGCTGTTCGTCGACGCCAGCGTCGCGGCCACCACGGGCCCGCTGGCCGACGACGGCGGCGTGCCGCGCATCGCGCTCGATGGCAGCGAGGCAGGGCAAGCCCTGCAGTCCTGGCTGGCGCCCGAAGGTGCCCGGCCGCAGCCGGTGTCACCCGAGCCGGCCTGGCCCTTCAACATCATCTATTCGTCGGGCACCACCGGCGAGCCCAAGGGCATCGTGCAGGGCCACGGCATGCGCTGGTCGCATGTGAAGCGCGGCCGGAACTACGGCTATGGTGAAGACACGGTGGCGCTGCTGTCCACGCCGCTGTACTCCAACACCACGCTGGTGGTGTTCTTCCCGTCGCTGGCCTGGGGCGGCACGGTGGTCCTGATGCCGAAGTTCGATGCGGTGCGCTACCTGCAGATCGCCGAGACCGAACGCATGACGCACACGATGCTGGTGCCGGTGCAGTACCAGCGGCTGATGGCGCGGCCCGACTTCGACCGCCACGACCTGTCGGCCACGCGGGTGAAGTTCAGCACCAGCGCGCCCTTCAACGCGGCGCTCAAGGCCGATGTGCTGAAGCGCTGGCCCGGCGGCCTGGTGGAGTTCTACGGCATGACCGAAGGCGGCGGCACCTGCATCCTGGAGGCGCATGCCCACCCCACCAAGCTGCACACCGTGGGCCGGCCGTCGGAAGGCCACGACATCCGCGTGATCGACGAGGCCGGCCGCACGCTGCCGGTGGGCGAGGCCGGCGAGGTGGTGGGCCACTCGCCCGGCATGATGACCGGCTACCACAACCGCCCCGAGCAGACCCGCGCGGTGGAGTGGTTCGACGAGACCGGCAAGCGCTTCATCCGCACCGGCGACGTCGGCCGCTTCGACGAGGACGGCTTCCTCACGCTGGTGGACCGCAAGAAGGACATGATCATCAGCGGCGGCTTCAACCTCTACCCCAGCGACCTGGAAGCGGTGCTGCGCGAGCATCCGGCGGTGGCCGAGGCCTCGGTGATCGGCGTGCCCTCCGAGCAGTGGGGCGAGACGCCGGTGGCCTACGTGGTGCTGCGCGAAGGCCAGGACCTGGCCGCCGATGCGCTGCGCGAGTGGGTGAACGAGCGCGTGGGCAAGACCCAGCGCCTGAGCGACCTGCGCCTGGTTGGCGAGCTGCCGCGCAGCGCCATCGGCAAGGTGCTCAAGCGCGAGCTGCGCGACCTCTACGTGGCCAGGCCCGCCGGCTGATCCTCCGGCCGGTCCTCCTCCTGCTGCACCGCCGGCGACGCCGGCACCAGCAGGCCGAGGAACAGCGGCCGCGCATACAGCTCGGCCACCGTGGCTTCGCGGGCGTCGTGCACCCAGCGGCGCAGCTCGGCGGTGGCATTGATGCCGCCGATGAGCACCTGCGCGGCCATCTGGGTGTCCAGCGGCCGCACCGATCCGTCCACCACGCCTTCCACCAGCAAACCGGCCATGCGCTGCGTCAGCCGGTGCAGCGTGGTGCGCACCGTGTCGCGATGCGCCTGGTCGGGCAGCGCGCTGGTGGCCGAAGCGCGCAGCAGCGGCCCTTCGGCCGACAGCTGGAAGCGCACCAGCGACCGGCCCGCCGCCGCGGCCCGCACACCGCCGCTGCCGGGCGCCTGCTCGGCCTGCTGCAGCGCGCGGCGCAGCACCGAGAAGCTGCGCTCGAAGCATTCGGTGATCAGGTCTTCCTTGTTGTCATGGTGGTGGTAGAACGAGCCCTTGGTGACGTTGAGCCGGGCCGAGATCTTGTCCACCGAGGCACCGCGGTAGCCCTGCTCGTTGACCAGCGCGGTGGCCGCGCGCAGGAAGGCATCGGCCGCATCGTCGGAGCTGTCCACCAGCCGCCAGCCTTCCTCCGGCGCGGGGGCGGCCGCAGCCGGCGCAGGCCAGGCGCCCGGCGCCATCACGCCATGCAGCAGCACCTCGGCCGCCTGCGCGGCCATGCGGCCGTAGTGCGCCGGCTCGTACTGCCACAGCCACACCCGCAGCCATAGCGCGGCCGACAGCAGCGCATGGCCGCGCGCATTCAGCTCGCGGCGGCCGATGCCGGCGGTCTCGGGGCCCTTGAGCAGCGCCCGCACCTGTCTATACATGTCGGTGTAGCGCCGCCAGGCTTCCTCTGCCTGCGGGCTGGGCAGCGCCAGCAGGTCGTTGAACTGCATCACCGCCGGCTGCTCGCCGCGTTCCACCGCGGCCAGCGCCTCCGCATGGCCGCGCATGTAGCAGCGCACCCGGCTGGCCACGTCGGGCTGGGCAGCGGCATCGGCCACGATGGCGTCGTGCAGGTCCAGCGCGCGCAGCACGCAGGCGATGGCCAGGTCTTCCTTCTTGCGGTAGTAGTAGGTGACGCTGTTGGTCACCAGGCCCACGCGGCCGGCGATGTCGGCCAGCGTGGCGCCCTTGACGCCGCGTTCGTTGAACACCGCCACCGCCGCCTGCAGCAGGGCTTCGCGCTTTTCCTGGAAACGCAGCGTCTGGGCGGCGGTGGCGGCCGGTGCGGCGCGTTGCGACAGCGAGGGGGAGCTCATCAGGTGCGGGGCGGCGGGCAGGTGCGGGGTGCGCGGATGATACGGCCGGCCATGGCGCCGGCCTGGCTCGCAGCATCCTGCTTTTCGAAGAAGAAGTACGTCGGCATTTCCCCTTAGCGTTGTTGCGGATGCAGCGCTTCAGAAGCCCTGGTACGGTAGCCGCATCGACACCAACCGCCCCTGGGAGGGCCTGCCCATGTCTCTGTTCTCACTCGAAGGCCAGGTGGCCGTCATCACCGGATCGTCGCGCGGCATCGGCAAGGCCATTGCCGAGCGCATGGCCGAGCAAGGCGCGCGGGTGGTGATCTCCTCCCGCAAGGCCGAGCCCTGCAACGAGGTGGCCGCGGCCATCAATGCGCGCCATGGCGCGGGCCGGGCCATCGCCATCCCGGCCAACATCTCCTCCAAGCAGGAGCTGCAGCACCTGGCGGAGGAAACCGTGCGCCAGCTGGGCCCGATCACCACGCTGGTGTGCAACGCGGCCAGCAATCCCTACTACGGCCCGCTGGCCGGGATCGAGGACGACCAGTTCCGCAAGATCCTCGAGAACAACGTGATCGCCAACCACTGGCTGATCAACTTCGTGGCGCCGTCGATGATCGAGCGCCAGCAGGGCTCCATCGTCATCGTCTCCAGCATCGGCGGGCTGCGCGGCTCGCCGGTGATCGGGGCCTACAACATCTCCAAGGCGGCGGACTTCCAGCTGGCGCGCAACCTGGCGGTGGAATACGGACCGCACAACGTGCGGGTGAACTGCATTGCGCCGGGCCTGATCCGCACCGACTTCGCCCGCGCGCTGTGGGAGGACGAGGCCATGCTCAAGCAGCGCATGTCCACCACGCCGCTGCGCCGCATCGGCGAGGCCGACGAGATTGCCGGCGCCGCGGTGTTCCTGGCCTCACCGGCCAGCAGCTACATGACCGGCCAGAGCATCGTGGTCGACGGCGGCGTGACGATCTGAGGTCGCGCCCCACAGCACACGCGCATCCAGCAGCGTGAGCATGTGGCGGCCCTGCCCCTGCACCAGCTGCTCGCCGGGCCCGGGGCTGGGCTGCAGCTGGTCGGCCCCGGCATCGAACACCGGGCCCAGCGCATCCACCCGCAGCGCCAGCCGCTGGGGCGCACCGCCGGCCAGCGTGTACTGCGCCACCACCAGCGGCGCATTCTCCGGACGCGGGCGCTCGATGCCGCGCAGCACCGCCAGGTCCAGCACCGGCAGCAGCGCGTCGTCGTGCGACACCAGGCCCGGCAGCTGCGGCCGGGCATTGGGCAGCGCGGTGATGCGCACGCCTTCCAGCGCCTGCACCACCTGGCCGATGGGCAGGCCGAACCAGGCATCGGCCAGCCGGAAGGCGGCCACGCGCACCGCGGGCCGCGCGCCCGGGGCCAGCGGCGAAGGCTCGAAGGCCGCCACCGGCTGCGCCGGCTCCGCCAGCCGGCGGCCCAGCGGCGTGAGCACCAGCGTGCCCACGTCGTCCTCCGCATGCCGGCGTGCCACCGGGTACTCGCGGTAGCCGCCGGCCATGGCATAGCCCACCGCATGGGCCACGCCGTCGATGTCGATGACGCAGGCGCCCGACTGGCCGGCTGCCAGCGCCGCCCAACCCGGCGGCAGCACGGCCGGGCTGCCGGGTGCCACCGATGCATCGGTGCTGGCCACCACCAGGCCACCGCGGGTGACGATGAGTGCCTGGCCCGGCAGGTCGCGCGGCAGTGCATCGGCCAGCATGGCCGCGAACTGCGGCGCGCCGTCGAACACGATGCCGATGCCGCCCACCACCTGCTGCTGCGCATCCCGCAGCGCGGTGGCGAACACGTAGGTGGCCCGGCCGCCGTACAGCGCCGTGGCCGCATGGCGGGACACGGCATGGCCCTGGCTGTCGCGGCAGGCCAGGGCCTCGGCCACCCAGGGTTCGGCCAGCACGCGGCCGCGCCAGTCGGCCGCGGCCGGCTGCGAGACGGCCACCACCTGGCCCTGCGGATCGAACAGCACGATCAGCGCATACACCGTGTACAGCCGGTTGATGTGGCCGAGCACCGCTTCGGCCTGCGCGGCGTCGGCCTGCGCGGCCAGGGCCGCGCGCAAGGTGTCGTCCAGCGCCCACCAGCGCACGTCGTTGGCACGCTCGTAGAGGTTGCGGTCCATGATGTCGATGGCCAGCCGGGCATGGTGGCGCACGCGGTCGAACACCGCGGCCAGGGTGGCCCGGTGCAGGTTGCCGATGGCCTCGTCGAACACGCGGCGCAGGCGTTCGCCGGTCAGGCCCACCTCGCCCAGCAGCGTGCCGGCGAAGGCGGCGCCGGCCATGCCGGCCTCGCCGCTCTGGCGCAGCCGGCCGTTCCACAGCAGCCGGGCCAGGCCGCGCTCGATCTGCTGCGCCTGCGGGCCGATGGCCTGCAGCTGGGCATCGAACAGGCCCTGGGTGTCGATGTGGCCGGCCAGCCGCTGCAGCGCCGCGGTGCTGGTGGCGGTGGCGGGCGCGTCGGTGTCGGTGGCCGGTGCCTCGAAGGCCAGATCGCTGGGCACCAGCGCCAGCGCGCTCCAGCCGGGGCCGCCATAGCCCTCGTAGCCGCTGGGCGCGGCCCAGGCGGCGATGAAGTCGCGGCCGGCGAAGCGCAGCCGGTGCTGGCGGTGGCCGGGCAGCGGCGCGCCCACCGGCAGCAGCCAGGGGTCGGAGCTGGCCACCACCGTGCCCTGGCCGTCCAGCAGCACGATGGCGCCGGCTTCCGCGGGCGCGCACAGCTGGCCGAAGATGCGGCGCATCTCGTCGTCGAAGCGGAAGGAGAGGCACAGCACGCCGATCACCGCGCCGGCCTCGCCGCGGATGGCATGGGCATACAGCAGCCCCGGCCGGCCGCCCAGCAGCGGCAGCAGGCCCGCATGCTCCACGTAGCCGCTGCCGCGCAGGGCCTCGGCCAGCCAGGGTGCTTCACCGGGGCCGGTGCTGGCCAGGCGGTGGTCCAGCCGGGCCAGCACGTCGCCCTGCGGCGACAGCACGACGATGTCGTCGTAGACCGAATACTTGGCCACGTACTCGCGGAAGCGCCCTTCCAGCGCCTGCCGCCGGCCGGTGTCGAAGGAGCGTGCGGCGCACTGCTGCACATGGTGGCGCAGCACGCTGTCGGTGGCCAGGAAGCCGACGTCGGCGGTGCGCTCGAACAGGTTGCGCACCAGGATGTCGATGGCCACCTGGGCCCGCGCCTGCAGCCCGTGGCGCAGGTGGGCCAGCGTGCGGGTGGCCAGCGCGTCCAGCAGCGTGTTGCCCAGCGTCTCGAAGGCGCGTCGGGTATTGCCGATGTCGGGCACGGTGCCGCTCATCTGCCCCAGCAGGGCCAGCGTGTCCCACATGGCCTGCAGGCGCTGCAGGTTCTCGCGGTGTTCCTCCACCGCCTCCATGCGGGCCACCAGGCCGGCCACTTCGGGTGAGAACGGCAAACCGCGTCGTAGCAACTTCGTGGACATGGGGTACTGCTGGCAATACGAAACGGCCAGCGTATCGGCGGGTTCCCCGGCTGATCGCCCGAAATGCCGGCCGCCCGCCCGTCAATTCACCGCAGGTGCCTGCGCAGCCAGCGCCGCTCGCCCAGCTCGAACAGCGCCTCGAACAGCAGCGCCAGCGCGGCCGAGGGCAGCGCACCGGCCAGCATCATCTGGTTGTCGTTCAGCGCCAGGCCGGTGACGATGCGCTCGCCGAAGCCGCCCGCGCCGATGAAGGCCGCCAGCGTGGCCGTGCCCACGCAGATGACGGTGGCGGTGCGCACGCCGGCCACGATGGTGGGCAGCGCCAGCGGCAGCTCCACGTGGCGGCGCACGTCGCCGCGCACCAGGCCCAGCGCCATGCCGGCCTGCTTGAGGCCGGCCGGCACCTCGGCCAGCCCGGTGCAGGTGTTGCGCACGATGGGCAGCAGCGCATACAGCGTGAGCGCGGCCAGCGCCGGCACGGTGCCGATGCGGCCCAGCGCCCAGATCAGCACCGCCAGCATGGCCAGCGAGGGCACGGTCTGGAAGATGCCGGTCAGGCCCAGCACCCAGGACCGCGCCAGCGGGCGGGCGGCCACCGCCACGGCCAGCGGCACGCCGATGACGATGGCCGCCGCCACCGAGGCCAGCACCAGCCCCAGGTGCTGCAGCGCCAGGCGCGGCAGGTCGGGGCCGAACAGCTTGGCCGCCAGGCCGCGCGGCGCCTGGCCTGCGGTGGCGGCGCGGCCGGCCAGGTGGTCGCGCGCGATCTGCTCGAAGGGCACGCTGTCCAGCTCGGCGCGGGCATTCATCGCGATCATCTCCCGCTCGTCGATGCTGCCGGCCAGGCCCTGCAGCGCCTGCCAGGCGGCGGGAAAGCGCTGCGGCACGTCCAGCCGGTACAGCACCACCGCGTCGTAGCGCGGGAAGTAGCCGCCGTCGTCCTCCAGCACGCGCAGGCCCAGGTGGCCGATCTTGGCGTCGGTGGTGTAGATGTCCATCACGTCGATCTGGCCGCGGGCCAGGGCGTCGTAGGCCAGGCCGTGGTCGATGCCGCTGGGCCGCTGCGGCAGCCGGTAGCGCTGCTGCAGGCCGGGCCAGCCGTCCTGCCGGCCGATGAACTCGTTGGACAGGCCCAGCCGCAACGCCGGATGCGCCGCCAGGTCCGACAGCCGCCGGATGCCCAGCCGCTGCGCATCGGCCTCGCGCATCGCCAGCGCATAGCCGTCGTTGAAGCCCAGCGGGATGGCCACGCCGAAGCCCAGCGGCGCCAGCTGCCGGTTCATCGCGTCCACCGAGGTGGGTGCGGGATTCTTCAGGATCTCCTGGTCGATGGTGCCCAGGTATTCGGGGTAGAGGTCGATGCGGCCGGAGCGCAGCGCCTCGTACACGATGGCGGTGTTGCCCAGGCCGGCCAGCACCTCGGTGCGGGCATGCGGCGCGGCCGTCTGCGCCAGCACCTGGGCCAGCACATAGGCCTCGGTGAAGCGCTTGGAGCCGATGCGCAGCGCGCCGTCGTCGGCCGCCAGCGCGGGCAGCACCACCAGCCAGGCGAGCAGCAGGCCCAGGGCTTTTTGCAGCCAGGCAGTGAACGAGTTGCGGCTGGCGCGGGTCGCAGCGCTGGGCGCGGCCCGCCGTGCAGGCGGCCGTGGTGTGGATGCGAGACTCATCGCCGCACCATAGCAGCGGCCCCGGCCGGCTGCCCTGCCCTTCCCTTTCCTTCCACTGCATCTCTCAAGGAGTTCGATCGATGCTGACCCGCCGACAACTGCTGGCCGCCGGCCTGGCCACCCCCGCGATGTATGCCGCCGGATCGTTCGTGCCGGCCTGGGCGCAGAACGCGCCCGACCTGGGCACGCCGGCCCTGCCGGCCACCGGTTTCGCCCGCATGAAGGTGGGCGAGGTGGAGGTGCTGTCGCTGCTGGACGGCATCACCCGCCGGCCGCTGGGCGCGGAGTTCGTGAAGAACGCGCCGCTGGACCAGGTCAAGGCGCTGCTGGCCTCGCAGGGGCTGCCCACCGACTACATCGACGTGCCGTACACGCCCTTCCTCATCGTGGCCGGCGGCCGCCGCATCCTGGTGGACACCGGCCTGGGCGAGTTCGGCGGCCCCACCACCGGCAAGCTGCTGCAGCAGCTGCGCGCGGCCGGCTTCCAGCCGACCGACATCGACACGGTGCTGATCTCCCACTTCCACGGCGACCACATCAACGGCATCCGCAACAAGGCCGGCGAGCTGGTGTTCGCCAATGCCAAGGTGATGGTGCCGGCGGCCGAGTACGCCTTCTGGATGGACGACGCCAGGATGGCCGCCGCGCCCGCGGGCATGAAGGGCGCCTTCGACAACGTGCGCCGCACCTTCGGCGGCATGCCGGCCGACCGGCTGCAGCGCTTCGAGGCCGATGCCGAGATCCTGCCCGGCATCCGCTCGGTGGCGGCCTACGGCCACACGCCGGGCCACACCTTGTTCGAGCTCAGCTCGGGCAGCCAGCGCTTCTTCTACGTGGCCGACCTGACCAACGTGCCCGCCCTGTTCGCCCGCAACCCCGACTGGGCCGTCACCTTCGACATGGACGCCGAGCAGGCCCGCGCCACCCGTCGCGCGGTGTTCCAGCGCATCACCGCCGGCAACGCGATGATGGGCGGCTTCCACTATCCGTTCCCGGGCTTCGGCCGCATGGTGGCCGCCGGCAACGGCTACGCCTTCCAGCCCTCGGCCTGAGTGGCGCGGGTGCCCTGAGGCACCCTGTTTGCCGCATCCGAGCCATGGACACCCCTGCCGCCACGCCCCTGCCCGCCGACGACCCGCAACGCCACCGCATCGTGATCGTCGGCGGCGGTGCCGGCGGGCTCGAGCTGGCGGCCCGGCTGGGCCGCCGCCTGCCGCCCGGCGGGCCGGTGGAGCTGCTGCTGATCGACGCCGCCCTCACCCACGTGTGGAAGCCGCAGCTGCATGAGCTGGCCGCCGGCACCCTGGGCGGCCCCGACCAGGAGACCGACTACCTGCAGCAGGCGCGCCGCCATGGCTTCCGCTTCCACCTGGGGCGGGTGGAGTCGATGGACCGCGCCGCCCGACGGCTCTGGCTGGCCCCGCTGGTGGACGACCAGGGCCACACCGTGGCGCCACGCCGCGCGGTGGCCTACGACACCGTGGTGATCGCGGTGGGCAGCGTGGTCAACGACTTCGGCACGCCTGGCGTGCGTGAGCATGCGGTGGCGCTGGACACCGCCGAGGACGCGCGCCGCTTCCACCGCCGGCTGCTGGCCACCTGGGCCCGCAACGAGCTGCAGCACGGTGGCGCCGGCGCCACCGCGCCGGTGAACGTGGCCATCGTCGGCGGCGGTGCCACCGGCGTGGAGCTGGCCGCCGAACTGATGGAAAGCACCGCGGCGATGGCCGGCTTCCTGCCGCACATGTCGCGCGCCGAAGGTGGCGAGGGTGACCGCGGCGCGCGGCTGCCGGTGCGCATCCACCTGCTGGAAGCGGGCGAGCGGCTGTTGTCCGCCCTGCCCGCCGACGTGGCCGAGCAGGCGCGCGCCGACCTCGTGCGGCGCGGCGTGGTGGTGCGCACCGGCGTCAAGGTGACGGCCGTGACCGACACCCAGGTGATGCTGGGCGACGAGGCGGTGCCCGCGGACCTGACGGTGTGGGCCGCCGGCATCCGCGGCCCGGAGCTGCTCAAGCAGCTGGACGGCCTGGCCCTGTCGCGCAGCGGCCAGCTGCTGGTGGGCCCCACGCTGCAGACCACGCTGGACCCGCGGGTGCTGGCGATCGGGGACTGCGCCAGCTGCCCGCAGCCGCCCGGCCAGTCCACCGTGCCGCCGCGCGCCCAGGCGGCGCACCAGCAGGCGCAGCTGCTGGCCGAGGCGCTGCCGGGCTTCGTGCGCGGCGAGCCGCTGCCTGCCTTCCGCTATGACGACCGGGGCTCGCTGGTGTCACTGGGCCGCCGCCATGCGGTGGGCCAGGTGCACACCCCGGCGCCGGGCCCCCAGTCCGGCCGCGGCTGGCGGCTGGAAGGCCTGCTGGCGCGCTGGGCCTACTGGGGCCTGCAGCGCCAGCACATGGTGACGCTGCACGGCCTGCCGCGCACCGCGCTGGCCACGCTGGGCGGCTGGCTTACCGCGCGCACCATGCCGCCGGTCAAGCTGCACTGAGCCGGCTCAGAACCTGTGAATGAACCGGTCGCGACCGAGCGGCGGGACAGGGCGGCCTGGATCCAGGCGCAAGGCGCAGCCATGGCTCGGGCTATGGCGAGCATTTGCAACGACGAGCCGGGTCGTCAGGGCGCGTCGAGCGGGCGTGAGTGGTTCGTTGACAGGTTCTCAGGCCGCCGGGTACAGCCCCCGCACCCGGCCGAACAGGCGCGCCAGGCCGAACAGCGCATCCACGTTGGGCGTGGCCACGCCCACGCGCCGGCCCAGCTCATGCACCGCGCCCACGATGGCGTCCAGCTCCATCGGCCGGCCGGCCTGCACGTCCTGCAGCATGGAGGTGGAGATGGCGCCCAGCTTGCGGGTGACGGCGTGGCGGTCGTCCGGGGCTTGGCGGATGTCGCAACCGATGCGGCGGCCGATCTCGGCGGCCTCCTGCATGGCGGCGGAACAGAAGGCGCGCACCAGCGGATCGTCCAGCACCCGGTCCACCGTGGCACCGGTGACGGCCGACACCGGGTTCATCGTGAGGTTGCCCCAGAGCTTGAACCAGATGTCGTAGCGCACCTGCGGTGAGGCCGTGGCCTCGAAGCCTGCTTCGCGCAGCAGCGAGGCAATGGCGGTGGCCCGCGGCGATTCACCGCCCGCGGGCTCGCCCACGATCAGCCCCTGCCCCATGCGGTGCTCCACCAGGCCGGGCTCGCTGGTGCCGGTGGCCGCATGCACCACGCAGCCCAGCACCCGCGGCAGCGCGATGGCCGCGGCGATGCGGCCGCCAGGGTCGACGCTTTCCAGCGGGGTGTCGCCCACGCCGGGCAGGCCCTGCACGAACCACCAGGGCACGCCGTTCATCGCCGGCAGCACGGTGGTGTCGGCGCCCAGCAGCGGTGCGAGCTGGGGTGCCACATCGGCCAACGCCGGCCCCTTGACGGCGACCACGACCAGCGCCTGCGGACCCAGCTCGGCCGCATCGGCCGAGGCCGCGGCGCAGGGCGCGGTGTGCAGCACGCCGGCCTCGCGCAGCCGCCAGCCATGGGTGCGCAGCGCCTGCAGCGTGGCACCGCGGGCCAGTGCACTGACTTCATGGCCGGCCGCGGCCAGCCGCGCGCCCAGGAAGCCGCCGATGGCCCCGGCGCCGACGATGGCGATCTTCATGCGGCCTCCCGGCATCGGGCGATGGCGTGGCGAGGGAGGATGCGGCGCGAGGGTGTGGTCATGGCGGGTACGGACAAAAGCATGGACTTCAGCGTGCAGGCCCTGGCGGGCTGCCGGCATTCTGGCCCGCCCGCGGCGGCGGTCGCCGGTACAAGGCGGTGATGGCGGGCGAGGCATGGCCCAGCCGGTGCTGCGTGGTGGCCAGGGGCAGCCCCCGGGCCAGCGACTGCAGGCCGTGGGTATGGCGTAGCCAGTGGGTGCTGGCACGGCGCAGCGCATCGGCATCGGCCAGCGCGCCGGCGCCACGGGCATCGGCCGCGCATTGGCGGAACAGGCGCTTGAACTGGTCTGCCAGCGTGGCCGCGCCGATGCCCTGGCGCGGATCCAGCGGCCGGCCGGCGGCCAGGCCGGGCGCCCGTTCGCTGAAGTCCGCCGCCTGGCCCAGCAGCCACGCATCGGCCTGCGCCGGATCAAGCGGATCGGGCCGCAGGCCGCGGCCCGGCAGGCTGGCGACCAGCGCCTGCACCGCCGCGGGCGGCAGGCCCAGCTCGCGGTCGCGCTGGCCCGGGCCGGGGATGCGCAGCCAGAGGGTGGGCGGGCTGCCGGCCGCCGCGGCGTCCAGCGTGGCCGGGCCGTCGGCCTGCAGATCGCCAAGCCGCGCCGTGACGGCTTCCGACAGGCGCAGGCCGGCGCCTTGCATCAGCTGCCAGGCCAGCCGCAGGCGCTGGTGGGCGGCGGTGTCCGGCAGCAGGTGCAGCCGGCGTTCCACCCAGGCGCATTGCGCGGGCGACAGGCTGCGGCCGCTGTCCAGCGCCGGTCGTCGGCCACAACCCGCGGCCGCGCCCAGCCACGGGTTGCCGCCGAGGTGGCCTTCGCGGCCCAGGAAGTCGTACAGGTTGCGCAGGATGGTCACCGTCTGCCGGCGGGCGCCGGCCGACAACGGTCCTTCGAATGGCCGCCACAGCACCGACCAGCGCGGCTGGTGGCGCGGACCACACCAATCGGCCCGCGGCTGCGGATCGGCCACGAAGGCCAGGTAGGCCTGCACATCGGCCGCCGTCACCTGCGACAAGGCCACGCCGCGCACCAGCACCGCCCACAGCAGGAAGCGTTCGGCCTCGCGGCGGTAGGCGCGCCGGGTGTGTGCCGAGGCCTGGCCCTTGCTGGCCAGCCACGCCAGCAGCGCATCGCGGTCCGACGAGACGCCCAGCGCCGCGTCGACCACCGGCCGCCGGAGCCGCACGTGGCGACCGTCGAGCGCGGGCGGCACCTGGAAGTGCTCGAGTGGCCGGATCGCCGAGGAAACGTGACCGCTGCGCGTGGGCATGGCGCGGGGACCGGCGGGCACGTCCAGCCGTGCGCAGAGGTCGGCGGGCAGTGCCAGCGGCTGTTGATGGGCCGCCAGCCAGCGTTCCACCCGCAGGGCCTTGAGCGCCCCCACCGCGCGCACCGGTCGCCACCAGCGGCCGGGAGCATGCTGGATGCGATGGCACAGCTGCCGCAGCGTGGCGAGGCCGGCACTGGCAAGGCGCCCGGCAAGCTGCGGATCGAGCCAGGCATCCACCGGATCGTCCAGCTGGGGCGGCCGGGCCGACAACGACTCCAGCCAGCGCAGTGCCTCCAGCTGCCGCGCGACCAGCCGGGCGCGCCGGCCCAGGCGCTGCGCCGTGCGGCCGTGGGCGGCCTCGTACGCCTCGATCTGCTCGGCCTCGGAGAAGTCCTCCAGCCCCTGCTCGGCGGCGAAGGCCTCCAGCGAAGGCAGCACCGCCGCGTCGTCCGGCATGCGGCTGAGATCGACGAGCACCAGCCGCGCGATGCCGTGCCGGCGCTCCCGCCGGGCTGCGGCCGCAAACGCATCGCGGATGCCCTGCACCACCTGTCGCATGTGGCCCAGGTCGGCGGCACGGCCGTCGCCTGGATGCAGGTAGCGCGACCATGCCTCCCGCAGCCCGACGCCCTGCACCAGGGCGCGCATGAAGGCGTAGTGGCTGGCGTTCAGCCGCAGGCCGGCGGAGGAAGCCGTGGAGGGCTTTCTCTCGGGGAGCGGAGAACTTTCGGGAGTCGACATTTGGGGGCAGGCGGAAATGACGCTGATTTTTTGGCTGGTTGATTACTTGTGCAGTTGATTCTAGCCATGGCGCTGCTTTTGGTTGATTCGGCAGAGCTGGGCTGAGCTTCGTGGCCGTGTCGGGGAGCCCGTGGGTACGCCAACAGCAGCTGTCGGCATACGGCACCGGGTGGCCGGACGAGCGCCCCCAAGCGAATGCTGCGGTGCATTGCTCGTGACGCTCGGTCTGCTGCGTGCAGTGCGGAGGCGGACATCGTGTCCATGGCTGGAACGCCTGTGCGCGCCGGCCACTTCTCACGGAACTGCATCGACGAAGCGCCAGACTCCATTGGAGAGTTTTCGGGAGGGCTTCGAGGCTGGTGCGATCAGCGTCAAACGCACTGTCCGCCATAGTCCGCTCGGGTGCGTCGCACCCTATCTGCCGACCATGGGCCCTCGCCTGTGGCAGTCCTCCGCATGCCTAACGCGCCAACACGCTGCCAAACAGCGTACGAGTGGGTGCCGGCTTGCACTTACCGTTCCACGGACGCCATGCGTTGATTGCAGGGCGAGACACCTCTTTGTGCACCAAGCCGCCGTAACGCACCTACGGCCCGCCTCCACCGGGTGGGTCCCCGAATCCTTGGCCCACGCTGCGCTACAGCTGGACGAGTCCGCGAGGCCGCGCACCGTCGTCTGACGGAGAACTTTCGGGAGTCCTCTTGACGCTTTTCGGTGCCCCAAACGAAAAAGGGGTTGGACCGTCCAACCCCTCTTCGTCTGCCACGCCAGTGCTTGCCTCAGCCTCCCGGCGGAAGCCCCAGGAATGTCCGGATCGCCTCCGCGAGCGCAGCTCGCTGTGGCTCCGTCAGCTGTCGATCGAAGCGGACCACTGTCCGGCCCTGCTCATCGCTGGTCACGATGGCCACCCGCTCCCGCTCGTTCTGGATCACATGCTCTGAGCCACGCACCGCACGCGCCGGCTCGTCCAGATCCAGCAGCCGCTCCAGCACCTGTTTGGCCGACAGCGGTTCGGCCCTGGCGGCCAGCGCCTTCGCACGCGCCATCAGTCCATCCGGATCCTTCTGCTGAGCATCATTCAGCAGCTTGGCCCAACGAAACTGCAGGTCAAGGGGCGACGAGAAGGCGTCGACCACCGCCTTGGGCAGCCGGGCCAGCGACAGCGCCTTGCCGACGTCGCCCAGGTCCCGGCCGATCGCGGCAGCCAGCTGGCGGTTGGAGGCGTACAGCCCTGCGTCGAGTGCGCGGGCATACATCATTCCCTGCTCCCAGGCGGACAGATCCTTGCGAGAGCGGTTCTCCCGCTCCATCGCCACGAACAGGTCCTGCTCATTCACTTGCTCCACCATGGCCAGCACCGGAATGCCCAGCTCCAGGCACGCACGATGGCGGCGATGACCGAAGACGATCTCGTACACCGGTTCGATGCTGCCCGGGGGGTTGGACCGTCCAACCCCCTCTTCCCCGCCCGCGGCGGCTGCGCCGGCAGACACCGGCCGCACCTTGATCGGCTGCACGTTGCCGTTGGCCGCAGCAATCTCTTCCTTCAGTGCAGCGAAGTCCGGACCTTCGAACGAGGCCGCATGGCGGTTCGCCCACACCGACGAGCGCACCAATCGCGGGTCCAGTTTCCGCACCGGCAACGCGCCTTCATAGCGCGCCAGCTCTTCCCGCAGACTCTCCGCCTCCTTGATGGCGGTGGACTGTGCGGACATGAAATGCAGCATCGAACCCGGTGCCGTCTTTGCCCGAACCTCTTCCGCCGGCTTCGGAACAGGCTCCTTCGGGGCGGCCCCCGGGATCTGGATCAAGCCCGCCTTCTCGAACAACTTCTTCGCCATCACCTAGCTCCCCGTGCCACCGTCGCGGCGACCGGCGCAGTCACCGCCGCCTGTTCCAGCACCTGCCGGCGCCACACCGACCACACCGAGCGCTCGATGTGCGAAACAAAGGTGTCGTAGGCATCGCGGGCCCGCTTGAAGGTCTTGGCACTGCCGTCGTAGCGTGCGATGTCGTACACGGTGCCAAATTCCGCGCTGGTGGTCGCGGCCACGGCGGTCTTCGGGATCTCTACCGGCAACACCTTCTCGGCGTAAGTCTGGCCGATCCACTGCCGCACGATGTTGCTGGCCGCGTCCGATGAATCGACCCGCGCCAGCAGCACGTGGATGAAGTCGAATTCCTTGGTCAAGCCGCGCTTGGTCAGCAGCTCCGACGTGAGATCGGCGAACAGGCTCCAGAACTGCGACGCCGAGGCGAAGTCCAGTGCGTTGGGTGGCAGCGGCATGATGATGCCGTTCGAAGCCATGAACGCATTGATGGTGGTGTAGGACAGCGAAGGCGGCGTGTCGATCACGATCACGTCGTATTCGTCCCGCACGTCGTCGATCCCCAGGTCCAGCACACGCCAGAACTCGAAGCCCGGTTCCTGCGTCTGCCGCGCGGGCAGGGCGAACTCGGCGCCGAACAGCATCGGTGCAGCCGCCACCAGGTCGATGCCGTCCCAGTAGGTGGGGCGGATGGCATAGCGGATCGAGGTTTCCGAGCCCATGGTCAGCGGCAGGATGGTGTCGTCCTCCTCTACCTCGGTGTCCGGCAGGATGCCGAACAAGGTTGTCAGCGAACCCTGCGGGTCGGTGTCGATCACCAGCACCTTGTGGCCCAGCAGCGTCAGGCCCTGGGCCAGCGTCACCGCCGTGGTGGTCTTGGAGACACCGCCCTTGAAGTTACCGATGGCGATGGTCACCGCCTCGCCGCCCGCGGGCCGCAGCCACTCCTTGCGGTACTCGCGGATCCAGGTCCGAGCCTCGGCCAGGCTGAATTCACGCCGGCTGCCGGCATCGTTGAGTCGACCGGCAGGCAGGTCGCCGCGGGTGATGCGGTGGCTGAGCGAGCCCTTCTCGATGCCCAGCATCGCGGCCAGCTGACTCAGGTTGAAGACGGGCGGCGACTTGCGGGCGGTGGGCGCCAGCATGGCCGTGCGGATCTCTCCCATCATTGCGACGGCCCGGTCGGCCTGGTCGCGGATGCCTTCCAACGGAATGGGCCGTGGAGGCTTGATTGTCATGTGGTCCAACAGAACGCTCCTGGTTTCACAAACCTTGCAGGCTTGACGTTTAGCCTGCTCTGGGAGTCGATTCTGTCAACGTCCGGACCGCTTGCAAAGCAGAAACGGCTGGGCGCTCGATGGAGACTGTATGAGGGCCGCCAGGCTTCCACAACGCCATGGGTTTATTGAGTTCAACACCTTCAAGCCCTTTAATACCTTTACGGGCCAGATTTCCCAATCAAATCAATGACTTACATAACATCAGGTGAGTGGATTCGGTAGCCGGCGGAGGCTTTGCAGGAAGTTCATGGAGGGCCAACAGGAGGGCGGCGGAGAATTTTCGGGAAGCCGCGGAGCGGGCTCGGGAGGCCAGCTCAACCACGTTCCACAGGCGTTTCACGGCCTTTCGGTGGCTTGCAAAAGCCGTTGTCGCCCCCGAAAACCCTCCGCAGCAAGTCCGCCAGCCGGCCTGAGGTGAGCATTTTCGGGAAGCGCAGGCGCCCACGGAACCCTGCTGAGGTGAGGATTTTCGGGAAACTCTTCGATTCGCAGTGCCGAACATTCATGTGAGAAGCCGCCTCACATCAGCCGCGGGCTCCGCTACAGTCGCGGCCATGACGTCCGAGCTTGTCCTCACCTCGCCGGCGCCGGCCCCGGTGGCTGCGGCGGCCGATCCGGCGGCGCCCGCGCCTCGGCGATCGTTGCGTGCGCGGCCTGCGGTGGCCGAAATCACGGTGCCGCTGCGCAAGCCGGTCAACACGCTGGCCATCGTGCCCAAGTCCCAGCGCATCACCTCGCTGGGCCGCAAGAGCTACAACGTGCTGCTGTTCGAGGCCCAGTCCCAGGGCCTGGACAAGGACGTGTTCAGCGCACCGCTGGAACGCATCATCCGTGGCGTCGATTTCGACTCCAACGACCAGGAGCTGATCAAGAAGCACCTGCGCGCGATGGTGTCCACCACCGTGGAGTGGCAGTCGCCCACCACGGGGGAGGGCACCACCTGGAACGTCAGCGGCCTGCTGGCGCATGCGCGGCTCAGCAAGATCCGCGGGCAGGTGTGGGTGGAGTGGTCGTACGCGGTCAACCTGAAGCAGGAACTGCTGCAGCCCACCGTGTTCGCGCGGCTGTCGCTGGAAATCATCTCGCAGCTGCGCTCGCATGCCGGCATTGCGCTGTACGAGATCTGCTCGCGCTACAAGGACATCGGCCGCACCTCGCGCCAGGCCTGGGCCTGGTGGCGCCCGGTGCTCAGCGGCCGTCCGGAGAACGAGAAGACCGCCAAGCTCGAATACCGCATCTTCAAGCGCGACACGCTCAAGCCCGCCATCGCCGAGGTGTGCGCCATCACCGACATCGACGTGGAGCTGGTGGAGCACAAGGCCGGCCGCTTCGTCTCGGAGCTGCAGTTCCTGATCCGCCCCAAGGCGCGCGAGGCGCTGCCGCCGCGCCAGCCGCCCGAGCCGGTGGACCTGGCGGCGGTGAGCCAGGCGCGCGCCCTGGGCATCGACGACAACCGGGCCGAGGAGCTGATCGAGGCCTACGGCATGCAGGCCTTCACCACCGGGCTGGAGGCGCTGCGCAAGCGGCTGGAAACCGCCTTCCCCGAGCCGCTGCGCGATCCCTTCCGCTACCTGAAGGCGCTGCTGTCGGGCGAGGCCACCACCCGCGCCGCCAAGGCCGCTGCCGAGCGGCACGACGCCCCTGCCGCCGGCGCGGCCGATGGCGCCGCACCGGCCCGCACCGAGGAAGACCGCGCCGCCCAGGCGCGCCGCGAGGCCCGCTGGACCGAAGCCTGGATCCGCCACCGCCGCGAGCAGATCGTGCGCGACATCGCCAGCCTGTCGGCCGAGGAGCAGGCTCGTCTCTCGCAGGCGCTGCTGGAAGACATGGAGGCGCGCCAGGTGCACCCGTCCATCCGCAAGCGGCTGCAGACCAGCGGCTGGCAGCATGCGCTGGTGGTGGCCGAGATGGTGCGCTTCTATGCGGTGGGTGCCATCGGCGACGACTGGGACCGGCCGACGCCGCAGCAGCTGCTGGCCATCGCCGCCCAACTGGGCGACGGCAGCCCGGCGCGCTGAAGCGGCCGGGGCGCCCGCCCTGCCTCAAGTGGCGGCCGCCGGGCGCCGATAAACAGCCATCGTCCCGCCTTCCGCCGGGATGCAGGCCGGCCTCCGGCCCCCCAGGCCGCCGATGCCGTCCCCCGACCACCCTGGAGCCACCGCAGCGTCGCCCGCGCCGCCGGCCGGCCCGTCCTCTCCACCGCCGCGGCGCCTGTCCGCGCGCTGCAGGCCCTGGCTGGCCGCCCTGCGCCAGTCGGCGGTGGCCATCGGCCTGGCCGTGTTCGTGCTCAGCACGCTGTGGCTGGGCATCACCTACGAGCTGGACGAGGAACAGGCCACGGTGCGCGCCTACACCCAGCGCAACCTCACCAACCTGAGCCGCGCCTTCGCCGAGCACACGGCCAAGACGCTCGACGGCGCCGACCAGGCGGTGCGCTTCACCCGCCACGAATACCTGGACAAGGGCGCCGCGCTCGACCTCAGCAGCTACCTGGGGCTCAAGGGCATCGTCGGGCCCGAATACCACCTGGTGTCGGTCATCGGCCCCGATGGCTACGTCAGCCATTCCACCCAGCCCTTCCAGCGGGTGGACCTGCGCGACCGCGAGCATTTCCGGGTGCACACCCAGCGCACGCGCGACGAGCTCTTCGTCAGCAAGCCGGTGCTGGGTCGCGTGTCGCAGCGCTGGTCCATCCAGCTCACGCGCCGCATCACGCTGGCCGACGGCCGCTTCGGCGGCGTGGTGGTGCTGTCGCTGTCGCCCGAGTACCTCACCCGCTTTTATGCCGACGTGGACCTGGGCCTGCACGGCGCCATCGCGCTGGTGGGCCAGGACGGCGTGGTGCGGGCCAGCGCCAGCCCGGACGAAGCCCCTGACCTGCGCAGCATCGAAGGCAGCCCGCTGTTCCGCGCCGCCATGGCCCGGCGCGAAGGCACGCTGGTGGCCCGCAGCCCCATCGACGGCATCGAGCGCCACTGGGCCTTCCGCCGGCTGGATCCGCACGGGCTCATCGTCTTCACCGGCATGGGCAGCAACGACGTGATGGCAGCCTATGCCGAGCTGCGCCGCAATGCGATGGCCGCCGGGGCGCTGGCCACGTTGATCGTGCTCGGGTTCGTGGCGGCGCTGGTGCGCCATGCCCGTCGGCAGGGCCTGCTGATGGCGCAGCTGGAAGCCAGCCGCCTGGAGGCCCAGGCCGGCAGCCAGCTGAAGACGCGCTTCCTGGCCACCGTCTCGCATGAGCTGCGCACGCCGCTCAACGGCATCCTCGGCTTTGCCGAGACCATCCGGGACACCAGCCAGGACGCCGAGTCGCGCCAGCACGGCGGCGTCATCCATGCCAGCGCCAGCCAGCTGCACGGGCTGGTCAACACCATCCTGGACCTGGTGAAGATCGAGACCGGCCGCATGACGCTGCAGCCCGCGGCGGTGACGGTGGAGGAACTGATGCGCGGCGTGCACGCCCGCCATGCGCCCGACGCCCAGGCCCGCGGCCTGCGGCTGTGGATGGCGCTGCAGCCCGGAACGCCCGCGGTGCTGCGCACCGATGCGGCGCGGCTGCGCCAGGTGCTGGACCAACTCGTGGGCAATGCGCTGAAGTTCACCGCCGAAGGCGAGGTGTCGCTCATCGCCCGCGCCGATGCCGGCCTGCGGGGTGAGCCGGCATTGCTGATCGAGATCGGCGACACCGGCATCGGCATCGCGGCCGAGCGGCTGCCGCGCCTGTTCAACCGCTTCGAGACCGCCATGGCCAGCTTCGACCATGCCGGCCAGGGCGCCGGCCTCGGCCTGCCGCTGGCGCATGAACTCACTGCGCTGCTGGGCGGGCAGCTTGCGCTGGCCTCCAGCCCCGGCCAGGGCACCACCGCCACCGTGCGGCTGCCCCTGGCGCTGCCGCCCGCCCTGCCTTCCGCACCCCCTTCCGTTCCCGAGGATGCGCTCCATGCCTGAGCCCGAGAAGTCCGCTCCGCTGGCCCTGGTGGTCGACGACAACCAGCTCAACAGCCAGCTGGTGGCGATGTTTCTGCGGCGCCTGGGCTGGCAGGCCGAGGTGGTGGACGCCGGCGGCACCGCGCTGGCCCGGCTGGCCGAGCGCCACTACGACCTGGTGCTGCTGGACCTGCGCATGCCGCAGATGAGCGGCGAGCAGGTGTGCCGCCGCATCCGCGAGGAACTGAAGCTCACCGCGCTGCCGGTGGTGGCCTACACCGCCCACAGCATGCCGGAGGACAAGCAGCGCATCCTGTCCGCCGGCTTCAACGAGCTGCTGATCAAGCCCATCTCCTTCCAGGACGTGCGGCAGCTCTGCCATGTGCTCTGACCGCGTGGCCGGCGCCGCGGTGCGCGTGTGGGTGGCTGTGAACGAGCCGGAGATCGCCGCCGGCCTGGCCCAGGCCCTGCGTGAAGGCGGCGCCGAGGTGGCCGCCGTGGTGCACGACCTGCGTGGCATCAAGCGGCTGCTGGCCGGCGGCCAGCCGCTGCCGCAGGTGCTGGTCACCGGCCTGCGCTTCGTCGACGGCGACGGCTTCCAGCTGATGCGGCTGCTGGCCCGCCGGACGGATGCGCCGGCGCTGTTCGTCGTCAGCCGGCAGCAGCGCGCGGTGATCCGCGCCGCCATCAACCTGGCCGCCGCCTGCGGCCTGGCGCTGGCCGGCATGGCCGAGCTGCCCACCACCGCCGAGGAGATCACCCGGCAGGTGCTGGCCTACCGCCGGCCCGCGCCCGAGCCGATGGCGGCCGACACCGCGCCGCTGCCCGAGCTGTGCCGCGACGAGCTGCTGGCCGTGCTGGACCGCGACGTGCTGCAACCCTGGATGCAGCCCAAGCTGCGCCTGGCCACCGGCGAGATCATCGGCTTCGAGGCGCTGATGCGCGCCCACGATGCCGACGGCGGCCTGGTGATGCCGGACCGCCTGGTGGCCGCGCTGCAGCGCCACCACCTGCTGGACCAGGCCACGCTGCACATGGCCCGGCGCACGGTGGACTTCGTGGCCACCTGCCTGGGCGAGGGCATGGCCGTCAGCGCGTCCATCAACGTGTCGATGCAGTCGCTGTCCAACCTGGCCTTCTGCCAGGAGCTGGCCGCGGCGGTGGACCATGTGCAGCTGGACCCCAGCTGGATCACCATCGAGATCACCGAGACCGACGCCATGGCCGACCTGGCCTCGGTCATCGAGAACACCGGCCGCATCCGCATGCTGGGCTTCAACCTGGCCATCGACGACTTCGGCACCGCCTATTCCAGCTTCTTCCAGCTCTCGCGCATCCCGTTCTCGGAGCTGAAGATCGAGCGCGCCTTCATCCACGGCCTGGAGGCCGACCGCAGCAAGCAGGGCATCGTCAAGGCCTGCGCGATGCTGGGGGCCTCGCTGGGCATGCACGTGGTGGCCGAAGGCGTGGAAACCGCCGAGGAGCTGGCGCAGGTGCGCGAGGCCGGCTGCACCGAGGTGCAGGGCTGGTTCGTGGCCCGCCCGATGCCCGCGCCCCAGGCGCTGGCCTGGCTGCGCGACCTGCCCGAACAGCGCTTCGCCCTGCCGGGCTGAAGCCGCCGGCGCTTCAGGCCGGCACCCGCCGCAGCACCGCCGCGGCTTCCAGCAGCAGGCCTTCGCACAGCACCGCCGCACGCACCGGATGGCCGGCGCGCAGCGCCAGCTCCACCTCGGTGGCGCGCTCGGTCAGGTGCGCATGGCCGAAGGAGCCGGCGGTGCCGCGCAGCACGTGCACCAGCCGGCCCAGGGCCTGCCAGTCGCTCGCACGCAGCGCATCGCGCATGCCCTGGATCTGCGCCGGCAGGCCGGCGCGGAAGGCCTGGTGCAGCTCGGCCATCTCGGCCTGGAAGGCGGCTTCCTGGGCATCGTCCTCGTAGGCCACGCCCAGGTGCTCGCCGATCACCTGGTAGAAGCGCTCGCGGTCCACGGGCTTGGCCAGCACGTCGTTGCAGCCGGCCTCGTGGTAGCGCTGCACGTCGGCCTTCATCACGTTGGCCGTCAGTGCCACGATGCGGGTCTTGCAGCGGCTGGCGCGCAGCTGGCGGGTGGCGGTCTCGCCGTCCATCACCGGCATCTGCATGTCCATCAGGATCAGGTCGAAGTCCTGGCGCAGCGCCAGCGTCACCGCGTCCTTGCCGTTGGCGGCCACCGTCACCGCCAGGCCGGCCTGGCGCAGGAAGGCGCTGAGCAGGCGCTGGTTGTCCGCACCGTCCTCGGCCAGCAGCACGCGGCCGGCCAGCTCGGGCACGGCGATGGAGGTGATCTCGAAATCACCGCGGCCCCAGTACAGCAGGTCGCCTTCCATCGTCAGCAGCTCGGCGCGCGGCACCGGCGCGGCCAGCGGCATCACCAGCTCGAAGCGGCTGCCCGCCTGCGGCTGGCTCTGCACGCTGATGCGCCCGCCCAGCAGGCCCGACAGCTGGTGCGAGATGTACAGGCCCAGGCCGGTGCCGCCGAACTTGCGGGTGGTGGTCAGGTCGGCCTGCGAGAAGGGCTGGAACAGCCTCGCCTGCTGCGCCTCGGACATGCCGATGCCGGTGTCCACCACCGCAAAGCGCATGGCGGGCTCCTCGGCGTCGTAGTGCAGCTCCAGCGTCACGCTGCCACGCGGCGTGAACTTGATGGCATTGCTGATGAAGTTCAGCAGGATCTGCTTCAGCCGCACGGGGTCGGTGCGCAGCACCGGCGGCAGCGGCAGGAAGGGCTGCACCTGGAAGGCCAGCGAGCGCTCGGCCGCCCGGCCCGACACCAGCGCATTGATGTCGCGCAGCAGCAGCGGCAGCGGCAGGTCGATCTGCTCCAGGTCCACCTGCTGCGTCTCGATCTTGGCCAGGTCGAGGATGTCGTTGATCACGTCCAGCAGGTGCCGGCCATTGCGGATGATGGTGCGCAGCGCCTCCTCGCGGTCCACCGGGTTGGCCACCGGCTGCATCAGCAGCTCGGCAAAGCCGATGATGGAGGTCAGCGGGGTGCGGATCTCATGGCTCATGTTGGCCAGGAAGGCGCTCTTGGCGCTGCTGGCGGCCAGGGCCTCGTCACGCGCCTGGCGCAGCTCCCCGGTGCGCGCGCGGATGGTTTCCTCCTGCTCGGCCACCACCCGGTCCAGCCGGGCACGGGCCTCGGCCAGCTCGGCCTGCGCCTGCTTGCGGGCGGCGCGCTCCAGTGCCAGGCGGCGCTCCAGCGCCTCCACCAGCGGCTTCAACCGCGGCCTCCGCCGATGATGCGGGCCGGCGCCGCGCGGTGGGCACGCAGCGGCGCGGAAAGGGGCAGGGGCGGGGGTACGGCGGGCACGGTTCGGGACGCGGTGCGCGAGCGCCGCGTTCGAGCTCAGGAAGGCCTGTCATCGGCCCGCCCGAGCCCGACTTGAGCCGGCGCGCCCGCATGCCGGCCCGGTCCGTGAGGCACTCAGCGGCGGCGGGACAGCGCGACCAGCAGCCCGGCGATCACGCCCACCGCGGCGGCCACGCCCACGGCCGCATACGGATGGCTGTGCACCTGCTCGTCCACCAGCCGGGCGGCGCGGCGGGCGCGGTACATCGCCACCTCCTCCAGCTCCTGCAGCTGCTCGCGGCTGCGGGCCAGGCGCGCGGCCAGGCGGTCGCGCAAGGCCTGTGCCTCGGCATCGCCCTGCTTCAGGCCGCCCTTGATCAGCGCATCCGCCTCGTCCACCGCATGGCGCAGCCCTTCGGTGATGCGGTCCTGCATCGCGTGTTCCTGGGAAACGTTGGTCATGTGTGCTCCGGGTGGTGGATGGATGTGCCTGCACTGTAGGCCGTGCCGCCGCGGCTGCACGCCGGCTGCCGTGCCGCGCTTGACCGGCATCAAGGGCTGGCGCCGGCGCGCAATCCACACTGGCCGCCCGCCCTCGGCTGCTGCAGGTGAAAGCCATCTCCTATCAACACATCCTGGTGCCGGTCGACGGCAGCCCCACCGGCTTGCGCGGCCTGGACGAAGCGGTGGCGCTGGCGCGCCTGACCCGGGGGCGCCTGCGGCTGCTGCATGTGGTGGACGAGCTCACCTTCGCCAGCGGCTTCGAGACCGGCACCGCCTTCATGGCCGACGTGGTGCCGCTGATGCGCGAGGCCGGCGAAGCGGTGCTGCGCGAGTCCGCGGCCCGGGTGCAGGCCGCCGGCGTGCCGGTGGATACGGTGCTGTGCGACCGCTTCGCCACCCGCGTGTGCGACGCGGTGGTCACCGAAGCCCGGCAGTGGCCGGCCGATCTCATCGTGCTGGGCACCCATGGCCGGCGCGGCGTGGGCCGGCTGCTGCTGGGCAGCGATGCCGAGCAGGTGCTGCGGCTGGCACCGGTGCCGGTGCTGCTGGTGCGCGCGCTGCCTACCTGAAGAAGAAGACGTTCCCGCGGCGGTACTGCAGGGCCGAGGTCATCGGTCCCCTCCGGGGTCAATGGGACATCAGCACCGGCACCGTCATCGTCAGCAGCAGGCTGCGCGTGGCGCCGCCCAGCATGCTCTCGGCCCAGCGTGCATGGCCGTAGGCGCCCATCACGATGAGGTCGCTGCCGCGGTCGGCCGCGCGGGAGAGCATCGCCTCGCCGATGGGAATGTCGGTGGTCTCCACCGCCACGTCGGCCATCACGCCCTGCCAGGCCAGCCACTGCTGCAGTGACTTCAACCGGTGCTGCGCCGCGGGCGTGTCGTCGGCCATGCCGCCTTCGTTCCACCACACCACCTCCACCGTGCGCGCGCGGCGCAGCAGCGGCAGCGCGTCGGTGAGAGCGCGGGTGGCTTCGCGGCTGTCGTCCCAGGCCACCAGCACCCGCTGGCCCACCGGATCGAAGTGCCCGGCATAGGGCAGCACCAGCGTGGGCCGCGCGCTGTAGAGCACCGCCTGCTCGACGATGGCCTGCACCGCCGCATGGCCGCGGACCCGCGGGTCGGCCTGGCTGACGATGGCCAGGTCGCTGCAATGCGCATGGCGCACCAGCGAGGCGGCGGCGTCGTTCTCGTCCACCACCGTCTCGAAGGAAGGCAGGCCGGCGGCGGCGCAGGCCTCGCGCATGCCGGCGGCGGCGGCGTGCGCGCGGCTGCGCATCTCGGTCCAGGCCAGCTCGGTGAGTTCGGCGAAGTTGCCGCCGATCTCGGGCATCACCGGCACGTCGATCAGGCCGGTGGGCGCCAGGCCCACCAGGTGGGCCTCGAAGCTGCGCGCCAGGCGGATGGCCACGTCGATGCGGGCCGCGCACAGCGGGTCCTGGTCGAGCAACACGAGCATGCTGCGGTAGGTCATGGAAGGCTCCTGGTGCGGCGGTGTTGCGGGCATTGTTCGGCGCGGCTGCGGGCGGCTGCTTGATCTGGCGCAAGCAGCGGCGGGGCGTGCCGCGTCGGCCTCAGCGCAGGGCTTGCCAGCGTGCGGCCAGGTCGGCAGGGCAGGGCGGCTGCGTGGTGTCCACCGGCAGGCACAGCGCCTGTTCGTCGGGCGCCAGCGGCTCGGCCAGCGTGGCCAGCTTTGCTAGCACCGCTTCATCGGCCTCGGAAGGATCGCCGCCGCTGGCCAGGCGGTGGGCGATGCGCCGGCGCAGCACCGGCATCGGCGCCTGGCAGTCGATCAGCGCCACCGGCATGCCCAGCGAGCGGGCCAGCGCGATGAAGCCCAGGCGTTCGTCCCGGCGCAGGAAGGCCGCATCGACGATGACCGGCCAGCCGGCGCGCAGCGCGGTTTCGGCCAGCGTGTGCAGCCGCGCATAGGTGCGGCGGTGCGCGTCGGGCCCGTAGAGGTCCAGGCCGGCGCGGCGCGAGTCGGCCAGCGGACCCAGGCCGTGCAGCCGCTTGCGCTCGACGTCGGAGCGCAGGCGCACCGCGCCGGCGGCCTGCAGCAGGGCTTCGGCCAGCTGGCTCTTGCCGCTGGCCGGCAGGCCGTGCATCAGCGCCAGCCGGGCGTCCTCACCGAAGGCCAGGCGGTGCGCCAGGCCCAGGTAGCCGGCCATGTCGCAGCCTGCGGGGCCGGCCCGGCCCTGCGCAACCTGCAGCACCGCCACCTGGGCCCGCACCAGCGCGCGGCTGACCAGGTGGAAGCGCAGCAGCGGCAGGCCCTCGTGATCGCCGCCGGCCTGCAGCCAGGCATCGAGGAAGCGCCAGGCCAGCGCCGGTGCGCCATGCGCCAGCAGGTCCATCACCACGAAGGCGATGTCGTGCATCACGTCCACCCAGCGCAGCGCGGGGTCGAAGTCGATGCCGTCGAAGGCGGTGGCGGCGGGCGTGGGGCGATCGAAGGCCAGCAGGTTGGCCAGGTGCAGGTCGCCATGGCCCTCCCGCACGCGGCCGGCCTGCAGGCGAGCCTCGAACTGCGGTGCCAGTGCAGCCAGCTGCTGCCGCAGCCAGGCGCGCAGCGGCGGCCAGTGGCTCACGGTGGCGGCCTGCTCGGCGGCGTCCAGGCCCGCAACCAGCCGGCCCATCACCTCGTTCAGCGCCTGCGGCGTGCCCCAGGGTCCGTCCGCCGGTGCCGCTGCGGCCTCGGCATGAAAGGCCACCAGCCGCGCCGCCAGCGCATCCACATGCGCAGGAAGCAGGGTGCCGGCGGCCACGCGGGTGCTCCACAGCGCCGCGTCGTCGAAGCGGCGCATCTGCACCGCCACGTCCACCACCGGGCCCGGGGCGTCACCCAGCACCGGGCCGGCAGGGGTGGCGTGCACCTCCAGCAGGCCGAGGTAGATCTCCGGCGCCAGGCGGCCGTTCAGGCGCAGCTCCTCTTCGGCGCAGAAGCGCCGCCGCGCCAGCGTGGCGCAATCGACGAAGGACAGCTGCAGCGGCTTCTTCAGCTTGAAGGCCTGCGTGGCGGTGAGCAGCACCCAGGAGATGTGCGTTTCCACCAGCTGCACCGGCCCGCCTTCACTGGCCTGCAGCCATGCCTGCAGCGCAAGCACGCGGGCGGTGGCGGCGGGGAGGGAGTCGGCATCGGCTGGCATCGGCCCACTATGCACAGCACCGCCGGTGGCGGGTCTGTCCAGACGCAAAAAGTGAAGCGGTCGGCTGATGGCGCCGCAGCAGCAGTACCCGCCGGGCATGCTGGACCTGCTGCTCTGGCCCAGCATCGTTACCCCGCGGCCGCAGCCACCCGAGACGGCTTACCTGCCGCTGGCCCAGGCACTGGCCCGCCACAGCGCGGCGCACCTGGTGCAGTGCAACTGGCCCCATGCGCTGAACACACCGGACGGCAGGGGCCTGGGCGGCAGCCACGTACTGGCGCCCGATGGCACGCTGCTGTTCAGCCTGCCCGACGACGAGGCCGGGTTGGCGGTATCCAGGCTGGGCAGCCGCAAGATGATCTGGCACCCCGACCCGCCGCCCCCCAGCCCCCGCTACCCCCGCGCCGGAAACAGCCCCTGCGGCTTCCAGAACAGCACGGCCGCCATCAGCAGGTAGATCAGGATGGATGCCAGCGCCGGCCCGGCGCCGGACGCGGCCGCGGGGCCGAGCAGTCCGGCCAGCGCCCAGGGCACGAAGCTGCGGCCCACGGTGTCCACCATGCCCACCAGCAGCGCGCCCACCAGGGCGCCGCGCACCGAGCCGATGCCGCCGATCACCACCACCACGAAGGCCAGGATCAGGATGCTTTCGCCCATGCCCACCTGCACCGCCAGCAGCGGGCCCAGCAGGCCGCCGGCCAGGGCGCACAGCGCGGCACCGGCCGCGAACACCAGCGTGAACAGCCGCTTGACGTCGGCGCCCATGGCCATCGCCATCTCACGGTGGCTGGCACCGGCGCGCACCTGCATGCCGATGCGCGTGCGCGTGATCACCAGGTACAGCCCCAGCGCCACCAGCAGGCCGGCGGCGATGATCACCAGCCGGAAGGCCGGGTAGCTGAAGCCCGGCCACAGCTCGACCGGCCCGGCCACCGCCGCGGGCAGGTTCAGCATCAGCGGCTGCGGCCCCCACAGCATGCGCACCGCCTCGTTGCACATCAGCAGGATGGCGAAGGTGCCCAGCACCTGGGAGAGGTGGTCGCGTTGGTAGAGGCGCCGCAGCACCGCCAGCTCCAGCGCCACGCCGAACAGGGCCGTGCCCGCGATGCCGGCTACAAGCCCCAGCAGGAAGGAGCCGCTGGCCTGCGTGGCCGCGGCGGTGAGGTACGCGCCCACCATGTACAGCGAGCCATGGGCCAGGTTGATCATGTCCATGATGCCGAACACCAGCGTCAGCCCGGCGGCCAGCAGGAACAGCATCAACCCGAACTGCAGGCCATTGAGGGCCTGCTCCGCCAGCAGCGTCGCGCTCACGACATCCTGCAGGCGCTGGCGTAGGCGTCCACGTGGTTCTTGAACACGGTGCCCAGCGTGCGGTTGGTGATGCGGCCCTGGCCGTCCTTGGTGACCACCCGCAGGTGGTAGTCCTGCACCGGGTACTGGTTGGCGCCGAAGCGGAAGCCGCCGCGCACCGAGCTGAACCGGGCCGCCTTCAGTGCCTGCCGCAGTGCCTGCTTGTCGTCGAGCTTGCCCTTGGCGTCGCGCACCGCCGCGTCCATCAGCATCGCGGCGTCATAGCCTTGCGACGCGTACAGCGTGGGCAGCCGGCCGTAGGCCTTCTGGAAGTCGGCCACGAAGCGCTTGTTGGCCGCGTTGTCCAGGTCGTGCGCCCACTGCGAGGTGTTGAACATGCCCAGCATCGGCTCGCCCACGGCGCCGATCACGTCCTCGTCGGCCGAGAAGCCGGGGCCGAACAGGGTGGCGTCCTTGGACATGCCCGAGGCCACGTACTGCTTGACGAAGTTGATGCCCATGCCGCCCGGCAGGAAGATGTACATCGCCTCGGGCTTGGCCGCACGCACCTGGGCCAGCTCGGCCGCATAGTCCAGCTGGCCCAGCCGGGTGTAGATCTCCTGCACCACCTCGCCCTTGTAGAAGCGCTTGAAGCCGGTGAGCGCATCCTTGCCCGCCGGGTAGTTGGGCGCCAGCAGGGCCACTTTCTTGAAGCCCTTGTCCTGCACCGTCTTGCCCACCGCCTCGTGCTGGTTGTCGTTCTGGTAGCTGACGCTGAAGAAGTACGGGTTGCACTGCTCGCCCGCGTACTGCGACGGGCCGGCATTGGCGCTGAGGTAGAAGGTTTTCGCCGCGAAGGTGGGCGGGCCCACCGCCAGCATCACGTTGGAGAACACGATGCCGGTCATGAAGTCGACCTTGTCGCGCTTGAGCATGCGGTCGGCCAGCTGGCGCGCGACGTCGGGGCTTTGCTGGTCGTCGGCGACGATCACTTCGGCGGGCCGGCCTCCGAGCTGGTTGCCGGTGTGCTTGAGCGCCAGGTTGAAGCCGTCGCGGATGTCGATGCCCAGCGCGGCACCGGGCCCGGACAGCGTGCTGATGAAGCCCACCTTCACCGCATCGGCGGCAAGGGCGGCGGCCGGTGCCGCGAGGGCGGCCGCCAGCAAGGGGAGGGCGGCAAGGGCGAGACGCATGGCAAACACTCCTGGAAGGTGGGATGGCCACCGGCCAGGCGGCCGCACGCTGCGGCCTGCCATGCCTGCGGGCAGGCGCCGGCCGGGACGGGCCGGAGCTTACCCGCCGTGCGTCATGCGGCCGGCGCTTCCTGGGTGCGTATCGCGCCTTCGGCGACGTAGCGCTTGTAGTCGGTCAACGGCATGGCGGTGAGGCCGCGGGCCTCGCCTTCTTCCCAGCTGAGGGTGGCGTCCCGCTCGGTGAATTCCACCTCGATGGGGCCGGGGCGGATGGCGATCTGTGCGCCGTCGCCTTCACGGTAGAAGACTTCGCCGACGATCTCTGCGTGCTGTGTCATGGGTGACTCCTGATTCCGACCAAAGATCGATGGGTGAGATGCTCGCGCGTGGTTTTTCGTTCCGCCACCGGACGTGCGCGCGAAGGCCTGTAGGTGCCGTCCTACGCGGCGGCGGCATCAAACAGCACGTCGGCAACCGGCCTGTTCCTGCGATCAGGCCGGCGCCAGGTCAGCACAATGCACAGCTGAACGAGGCGAACAACCGACCGCACCATTGGGCGGAATCCCGGAACCCGTGACCGGCGCCAAGACCCCGTCGTTCCAGCATGACGCTGGCACGCCCGGTAGCGAGAAGGGCCACCCCACGGTGGCCCTTTGCTTTTGTGCGGCCGGTCATCCGGCGGCTCACACCGGCGGCAGCACCCGCAGGTACAGGACCTCCGAAGGCCGCAGCCCTAGCGGCGCGGCCTCCTCCGGCGTGGCCGGGCGCATGCCCAGCTGCTGCATCAGGTGGATGGAGCGGCCATGCGCCGCCTCGGCCGATGCCAGCAGCAGCGTGATGCCGCAGTGCGCATGCAGGTGCTCCACCATGGCCGCCGTGGCGCGCCGCGCGATGCCGCGGCCGTGAAAGCGGCTGCCGAACACATAGGCCACCCAGCAGGTGCCCGGCGCGATCACCGTGGCCTGCACGTAGCCGGCCGCTTCCTCCCCGCCTTGTGGGCCGGTTACCCACACCACCCAGTTCAGCCACACCTCGGTGCCATCGGCGGACCCGCCTTGCGCCAGCTGCGTGAACACTTCGCGCAGGTAGCCCAGCGAGGGCGGCGGGCCGTAGTCCAGGTGGGTGTAGATCGCCGGGTCGGCCAGCACCGGGTACATCGCCTCCGCATGCTCGGGCCGCAGCGGCCGCAGGCGCAGGCCGTCGGCCTGCAGCTCGGCGGCGGCCGGATCGTCGTCGGATGGATGGGTGGGCGTGGGCATGCTCCACGATAACAAGGCCGCCTGCTTCAGGCTGGTGTAAGCGGCGCGCACCACAGTGGCCTGCACGGTGCATCGCGCGCCGCCCGCCCCATGTCCGCCGATCCCCTCGACAGCCCGCCCCGCCCGCCGGCCGACCTGCGCAGCCAGCGCCTGCCGGCCCTGGCCGTGGCGGCGCTGCTGCTGTTCAACTATCCGCTGCTGGCGCTGTGGGACCACCCGGTGCTGGTGCTGGGCCTGCCGCTGTTCCCGGCCATGCTGTTCGGCCTGTGGGCGCTGCTCATCGCGCTGCTGGCCTGGCTGATGGAACGGGACTGAACCACCATGCTGGCGCCGGCACTGGTGCTGGCGGCCTCGGCCGCCTACCTGCTGCTGCTGTGCCTGGTGGCGGCCTGGGGCGACGCGCGGGCGCGGCAGGGCCGCTCGGTGGTGGGCCATGCCGGCGTGTACACGCTGTCGCTGGCGGTGTACTGCACCGCATGGACCTACTACGGCAGCGTGGGCCGGGCGGCCTCGGCCGGCATGGCCTTCCTGCCTGTGTACCTCGGCCCCATGCTGGCCATGGTGCTGGCCTGGCTGGTGCTGCGCAAGATGATCCGCATCGCGCGCAGCTACCGCATCAGCTCCATCGCCGACTTCATCGCCAGCCGCTATGGCCACAGCCCGCTGCTGGCCGGGCTGGTGACGCTGGTCACCCTGGTGGGCATCGTGCCTTACATCGCGCTGCAGCTGAAGGCGGTGGCCACCGGCCATGCGCTGCTGACGCAGCCGGGCGGCACGGCGGCTGCGCCGCTGTCGCCCTGGTGGCGCGACGGCACGCTGGCGGTGGCGCTGGCGCTGGCCGGCTTCACCATGGTGTTCGGCACCCGCCAGCCGGGCAGCGCCGAGCGCCACGAGGGCATGGTGCTGGCCATCGCGGTGGAGTCGCTGGTCAAGCTGCTGGCCTTCGTGGCGGTGGGCGTGTTCGTCACCTGGGGCCTGTTCGGCGGGCCGGCCGACCTGTTCGCGCGGGCGCTGCAGCAGCCCGCGCTGGCGCGGCTGCTCACGCTGGGGCCGAGCCAGCCGCTGGCCTACGGGCAGTGGCTGGCGCTCACGGTGCTGTCGGCGCTGTCGGTGCTGTTCCTGCCGCGGCAGTTCCAGGTGATGGTGCTGGAGAACGTGGACGAGCGGCACCTGCGCCGCGCGGCCTGGGCCTTTCCGGCCTACCTGCTGCTCATCAACCTGTTCGTGCTGCCCATCGCGCTGGGCGGGCTGATGCACTTCGCCGGGGCGGGACAGCCGCAGGCCTCGCCCGACGGCTTCGTGCTGAGCCTGCCGCTGGCCGCCGGGCAGCCGGCGCTGGCGCTGCTGGCCTTCGTGGGCGGTCTGTCGGCCGCCACTGGCATGGTGATCGTGGAGGCCACCGCCGTCAGCACCATGGTGTGCAACGACCTGGTGCTGCCGCTGCTGCTGCTGCGCAGCCGCCGCTGGGCGCATGCGGCCGACTTGAGCGGGTGGCTGCTGGCCATCCGCCGCGCGGCCATCGTGGCACTGCTGCTGCTGGGCTGGCTGTACATGCGGCTGGCCGGCGAGGCCCAGCCGCTGGTGAGCATCGGTCTCATCAGCTTTGCCGCAGTGGCGCAGTGCGCGCCGGCGCTGCTGGGCGGCATGTACTGGCGCGGCGCCACCCGCGGCGGCGCGCTGGCCGGGCTGGCGGCGGGCTTCGGCCTGTGGCTGTACACGCTGATGCTGCCTTCGCTGGCGCGCTCGGGCTGGCTGGCCGATGGCTTCGTGCAGCACGGCCCGGCCGGCCTGGCGCTGCTGCGGCCGGAGCAGCTGTTCGGCCTGGCCGGGCTGGACAACCTCACGCATTCGCTGTTCTGGAGCCTGCTGGCCAATGCGGCGCTGTTCGTCGGCGTGTCGCTGGCGCGGCGGCCCGCGGCGCAGGAGCTGGCGCAGGCGGTGCTGTTCGTCGACGTGTTCAGCCGCACCGGCGCGCCGGCCGGTCCGCAGGCGCCGCTGTTCTGGCGCGGCCAGGCCCGGGTGCACGACCTGCTGGCGCTGGCCGGCCGCTTTCTTGGCGAGGCCCGGGCGCGTGCGCTGTTCATGCGGCATGCGGCCGGGCAGGGCGTGGCCGACCTGGCCGCGCTGGTGCCCGATGCCGGCCTGGTGCACCTGGTGCAGACCGAGCTGGCCGGCGCCATCGGCAGTGCATCGGCGCGGGTGGTGGTGGCGCGCGCGGTGCAGGAGGAGGCACTGGCCGCCGACGACGTCCTGCGCATCGTGGAGGAGGCCACGCGGCTGCGCGCGGCCAACCAGCAGCTGCAGAGCCTGGACCGACTGAAGGACGATTTCATGTCGTCGGTGACGCATGAGCTGCGCACCCCGCTGACCGCCATCCGCGGCCTGGCCGAGCTGATGCGCGACGAACCCGGCATGCCCGAGGCGCAGCGCCAGCAGTTCTTGGGCATCGTGGTGGACGAGGCGCAGCGGCTGTCGCGGCTGGTCAACCAGGTGCTGGACCTGGCCAAGATCGAGAGCGGCCATGCCCGGTGGCTGGAGGAAGACGTGGATCTCAGGGCGCTGGCGCAGCGCTCGGCCGACGCGGTGGCCGAGCCGCTGCGCGAACGCGGCGTGCGGCTGTCGCTGGCGCTGCCGCCCGACCCGCTGCCGCCGCTCGTCGCCGACCCCGACCGGCTGATGCAGGTGCTGGTGAACCTGCTGTCGAATGCCGCCAAGTTCGCGCCCGCCGGCCGCGGCCAGGTGCGGCTGGCGCTGCAGGCCGATGCCCGGGGCGCCACCTTCAGCGTGGCCGACGACGGCCCCGGCGTGCCCGCCGCGGAGCGGGAGCTGGTGTTCGAGAAGTTCCGCCAGGGCAGCGCCGGCGGCGGGGACCCGCGTGTGCAGGGCACCGGCCTGGGCCTGCCCATCTGCCGCGAGATCGTGGCGCATCACGGCGGGCGCATCTGGCTGGAGCCCGACACAGGTCAAGGCGCGTGCTTCCGCTTCACGCTACCTTGGCAGCGCGGGGCGCAGGCCCCGCCGCCGCCGGAGACACGCCATGCGCCACAAGATCCTGATCGCCGATGACGAGCCCAACATCCTCATCACCCTGGACTACCTGATGAAGCGCGAAGGCTTCGACGTGCGCCTGGCGCGCGACGGCCAGGAGGCGCTGGACGCGGTGGCCGCCGATTGCCCCGACCTGCTGCTGCTGGACGTGATGATGCCGCGCAGGAGCGGTTTCGAGGTCTGCCAGGCGCTGCGCGCCGAAGGCCACGGCGGCCGGCCGCGCATCCTGCTGCTCACCGCCAAGGGCCGCGACACCGACGTGGCCAAGGGCCTGGCCCTGGGCGCCGACGGCTACATGACCAAGCCTTTTTCCACCCGCGAGCTGGTGCAGCGGGTGAGGGCGCTGCTCGGCCCTGCGCCATGAAGCCGCGCCAGGCGCTGTGGGCTGGTGTGGCCGGCGCCGGGCTGGCGCTGCTGGCCTGGCTGCTGTCGACAGGCGGCCTGCTCTGGGCCACGCTGTCGGCCGCCGAGCGCGCCGCGGTGGCGCCGGTGCTGGGCCCGCGGCTGCCCTTGCTGGGCGGCGCCGTGCTGTTGGCAGCGGCGGCAGTGGCGGCCGGCGTGCAGCGCTGGCTGCTGCCGTGGGCCGACGCGCTGCAGCGCCTGGCCGAGCAGGCCCGCATCCGCGTGCAGGCGCCGGCCCGGGCGAGTGCGTCGCTGCAGCCCATCGACGGCGAGGGCGGGCCGGCGCTGCGCGCGCTGGCCACGGCCATCGACGAGCTGGTGCGCCAGCGCGAGGCGCTGCGGCAGGACGTGGCCGAGCAGGTGCGCCTGGCCAGCCTGGACATGGAGCTGGAACGCAACCGCCTGGCCGCGCTGATGTCCGAGCTGACCCAAAGCGTGGTGGTGTGCAACCTGGACGGCCGGGTGCTGCTGTACAACCAGCGCGCGCGGCTGCTGTTCCGCGGCCTGTCCGGCACGCCGGCGCTGGCCGGCGGCGCCGAGCTGCTGGGGCTGGGCCGGTCCATCCATGCGGTGCTGGAGCAGCCGCTGCTGGCCCATGCGCTGGACACCATCCGCGCCCGGCTGCTGCGGGGCGATGCCGCCGCCTCCGCGCAGTTCGTCACCGTGGCCGCCACCGGCCGCCTGCTGCGCGTGCAGGTGGCGCCGGTGCGGGATGCCGGGCCGCAGGGCGGCGAGGGGCTGCAGACCATCGCCGGCTTCGTGCTGATGGTGGACGACGTGACCGACGAGTTCGAGCAGGGCGCTCTGCGCGACCGCCTGCTGCACCAGCTGACCGAGGGCCAGCGCGGCCCGTTGGCCAACCTGCGCGTGGCCGCCGAGATGCTGGACGACGGCGGCCTGGACGAGGGCCTGCGGCAGCGCTTCGTGGCGGTGATCCACGAGGAGGTGGGCACGCTGGGCCGCCGCATCACCGAGCTGGCCGCCCGCGCGCAGGAAGGCGTGCGGACCCGCTGGCCGATGGAGGAGATGCGCGGCGCCGACCTGGTGGCTGCCGCCCAGCGCCGGCTGGCAGACCGTCTGGGCCTGCACGTGGGCTTGCAGGCTGTGGACGAGACGCTGTGGCTGCAGGTGGACAGCTATGCCCTGCTCACCGCGCTGCACTACCTGGCCGGTCGTCTGGCCGACGAATTCCAGGTGCGCATGGTGCAGCTGCGCCTGCAGCGCGCCGACACCGGCCATGCCCAGCTCGACCTGCTGTGGGGCGGCCAGGCCCTGAGCACCGAGACGGTCATGAGCTGGGAGCTGGACCCCATGCGCATCGGCGGCGACACCAGCCCGCTGAGCCTGCGCGAGGTGCTGGACCGCCACGGCGCCGAGTTCTGGTTCGAGCGCGAGCGGGTGCGCCACCAGGCCTTCTTCCGGCTGCTGCTGCCGCTGTCGGCGCCGCCGCCCACGCCGCTGGCCGAGGCGCTGCCGCTGGTGGTCGGCGGCCGGCCGGAGTTCTACGACTTCGACCTCTTCCAGCACAGCCCGCAGCACCAGGCGCTGGAACACCGGCCGCTGGCCGAGCTTGCCTACACCGTGTTCGATACCGAGACCACCGGCCTCCAGCCCTCGCAGGGCGATGCCATCCTGCAGATCGGCGCCACCCGCATCACCGGCGCCAAGCTGCGCCGGGCGGAGAGCTTCGAGCAGCTGGTCGATCCGCAGCGGCCCATCCCCGAGGCCGGCATCGCCATCCACGGCATCACGCCCGAGCGGGTGCGCGGCCAGCCGGCCATCGGGCAGGTGCTGCCGGCCTTCCACCGCTTCGCGCAGGACACGGTGCTGGTGGCCCACAACGCCGCCTTCGACATGCGATTCCTGCAGCTGCAGCAGGCCGCCACCGGCTGCGTGTTCGACCAGCCGGTGCTGGACACGCTGCTGCTGTCGGCGGTGGTGCATCCGCACCAGCCCTCGCATGCGCTGGAGGCGATCGCCGCCCGCTTCGGCCTGCCGGTGGCCGGCCGCCACAGCGCGCTGGGCGATGCGCTGCTCACCGCCGAGGTGTTCCTGCGGCTGCTGCCGCTGCTGCAGGCCATGGGCATCCACACCCTGCACCAGGCGCGCGAGGCGGCCCAGCGCACCTACTTCGCCCGCCTGGCCTATTGAGCGCTTGTGTCCGGGTATGCAGGTTGCCGAGCCGGGCCTGTATCAACTTGCGGCCAGCCGAATGTTCAGCTTGGAGCAAAACGGGTGGGAACTGGTGCTGCGTGCGGTGCTGGTGTATGCGGCGCTGCTGGTGATGGTGCGCCTGTCGGGCAAGCGCACGGTGGGCCAGTTCACGCCGTTCGACCTGCTGGTGATGCTGCTGCTGAGTGAATCGGTGAGCAATGCCCTGACCGGCGGCGACGAGTCGCTGCCCGGCGGCCTGCTGTCGGCCGGCACGCTCATCCTGCTCAACGGCCTGGTGGCGCTGGCCACCACGCGCAGCCGGCGCGTGGAGCGGCTGGTGGAAGGCGAGCCCGTGCTCATCGGGCGCGACGGCCAGTTCTTCGAAGCCGTGATGCGGCGCCACCGCGTGGCCGATTCCGACATGGAGCGCGCCTTGCGCGAGGCCGATTGCGACAAGCAGGACATGGCCTGCGCCTTCCTCGAGTCCAACGGCGGCATCAGCGTGATGAAGAAGCAGCCACCGCGGGCCTAGCCGCGCGAGGGTGCCGATACCAGCGCCACGCCGGCCGTCGTCACCACGATGCCCAGCGCGCTCAGCGCGGTGGGCACCACGCCGTACATCGCCCACTCCAGCACCACCGCCACGATGGGCGTGAGGAACAGCAGGCTGGTCACGCGGGTGGCATGGCCGCGGCGCATCAGCCAGTGCAGGGTGTTGGTGGCCAGGATGGAGGCGAACAGCACCAGGAAGGCCAGCGAGCCTGCCAACGGCCAGCTCCACTGGATGCGCAGCCCTTCCACGCCCCAGGCCAGCGGCGCCAGCACCAGCGCCGACAGCAGCAGCTGGATGAGCGCCGCGCTGCGCAGGTCGGCCGTGGGGCAATAGCGGCGCTGGTACAGCGTGCCCGCGGTGATGGCCACCAGCGAGATGCCCACCGCGGCCAGCGCCGCGCCGTTGACCGCCTGCACATCCACCTTGTGCCACACCACCAGCGCCACGCCCAGCAGCCCCGCCGCCACGCCCGCCCATTGCCGCGGTTGCAGCCGCTGGCCGAGGAAGCGGTGCGCCACCAGCGCGGTGGCCAGCGGCTGCGTGGCCAGCAGCAGTGCGGTGATGCCGGCCGACAGGCCCAGCACCTGCGCATGGTGGCTGCCGCCCAGGTTCACCGCATGCATCAGCAGCCCGGCCACGCCGATGTGCAGCCACTCGGCCCGCGTGGCCGGCCAGCGCGGGCGCGTCATCAGCACCCAGGGCAGCAGGCACAGCGCTGCCAGGCAGAAGCGCAGCGTGAGGAAGGTGAAGGGCGACGCGTACTGCAGCCCCGTTTTGCTGGCCAGGTAGCCCGAGCCCCATACCAGCACGAAGAACCAGGCCAGCGCGGTGTCGATGCGGGGCGCCGGCGGCGCGGCAGTGGGGTGGGGGTGGGAAGGGGCGGTCATGCAGTGCCCACTGTGCCCGATGTGGCCTGCGTCGGCAGCATGCCGCGGGCATGGCCCTTGCCCGGCCGGCAGCACGATGGCGACGCTGATCCGTGAGGTGATGACCCGGGGCGCACGCACGCTGGCCCCTGCCGACAGCGTGCGCGATGCCGCGCGGCTGATGCACGAGCTGGACGTGGGCGCGGTGCCGGTGTGCGACGGCCGCCGGCTGCAGGGCATGCTGACCGACCGCGACATCGTGCTGCGCGTGGTGTCGCCGGGCCTGGCGCCCGAGGACACGGCCATCGACCAGGTGATGAGCCCCGAGGTGGTCTGGTGCTTCGAGGACGACGAGGTGGCCGCCGTGGCCGCCCGCATGCAGCAGGCCCGGATCCGCCGGCTGCCGGTGGTGGACCGCGCGCAGCAGCTGGTGGGCATCGTCACCCTGGGCGACCTGGCCAGCCGCGGCGAGCATGGCTGGGCGCAGGAGGTGCTGGCCGATGTGTCCGAGGCCTTGCAGCCGGCAGTTCCGCCGGATGAATGACGCCTGAAAATTCCGGTGGAAACCATGAAACTGGTTTCATACAATCCGCCGGATGAACCCTCCCGAGGTCCTGGAAGCCGGCCCCGCCGAAGCCGAAGGCCGCAGCACGATTGCCGACGTCGCGCGTGTGGCCGGCGTGTCCAAGGCCACCGTCTCTCGCTTCCTCAACCACCGCGAGAAGCTGCTGTCGCCCGAGATCGCCGCCAAGGTGGAAGCCGCCATCGCCGCGCTGGGCTACAGCCCCAGCCCGATGGCGCAGGCGCTCAAGCGCGGGCGCTCGCGGCTCATCGGGCTGGTGGTGGCCGACATCACCAATCCGTTCTCGGTGGCGGTGCTGCGCGGGGCCGAGAAGGCCTGCCAGGAAGCCGGCTACCTGGTGATGCTGTTCAACCTGGGCAACCAGAGCCAGAGGGAGCGTGAAGGCATCGAGGCGCTGGCCTCCTACCAGGTGGAGGGCTTCATCCTCAACACGCTGGGCGCCGATCCGTCGGCTGCCAGCGAGGTGGCGCGCCACGGCAAGCCCGCCGTGCTGGTGGACCGCCGGCCGCCGGGCATGAAGGCCGACTTCGTCTCGCTGGACAACGCCGACGCGGTGCGCCAGGCCGCCAGCCACCTGCTGGGCAACGGCTGGCGCGAGATGCTGTACGTCACCGAGCCGATCAAGGGCGTGAGCTCTCGCGTGGAGCGCGAGGCCGCCTTCCGTGCCTTCATCGCAGAGCAGGGCAGGGCGGCCAACGGCCAGACGCTGGAAGCCGGCGACGGCGACGAGGCTGCGTTGGCGCAGGCCTTGAAGGACTGGCGCAAGCGTGCCGGCCGCAAGCCCATCGCCGTGATCGCCAGCAATGCGGTGGTCACGCTGCGCGTGGCCAGCGCCGTGGCGCAGCTGGGCTGGCAGTTCGGGGTGGACCTGGGCTTCGTCGGGTTCGACGACACGGAGTGGGCGCCGCTGGTGGGGCCCGGCTTGAGCACCATAGCGCAGCCGACCGACGACCTGGGGCATGTGGCGGCGAGCTGCCTGCTGGAGCGGCTGCAGGGCCGGCAGCTGCCGGCGCGGCAGATCTTGCTGCCGGGGCGGTTGGTGGTGCGGGGGTCGTCGCGGGGGATGGGTCAGTAGACGGTCATGCCCAAAAACCCTCAGGGAAGTTGTATGACCTTGGAGAGGTGGGCGTAAACCGCACCCACCCGACGCAGATGCCGTACGTCCGGGTGCGTCAGCAGCCACAGTTCTGTCTTGCACTCCGGCAGCGGGTCGGTCAAACGCACCAGATCCTTGCGCCCTTCCGCCAGGAACAGGGGCACGACGCCGATGCCCAGGCCCAAGGCGACCAGTTCCAGCACCGACAGGATGCTGCCCACCTGGTACCGCGGAACCAGCTTCGGAAAATGGCGCTTGCGCCAGACGACCGAAGGATGCTCGGGTAGCGCTTCGTCGGGCGCCACCCAGTCCAGGCTCGCCGCCCGGGCCAGCTCGAAGCTGCGCAGCCGAGCCCGGCGCGCCGCGTACAGGGCCACGCGGATCGGCCCGATCTGCTTGCCGACGAGGTGAGCGGGCGGGCGCTTCGTCGCGCGAACCGCGATGTCGGCATCGCGCCGCGTCAAGCTCGCCAGCTCATTGCCTGTGTGCAACTCAAACGCCAGGAGGGGGTGCTCCTCCCGCATGGCAGCCAGCGCTGGCCCGACCAGACCATGCAGTACTGTGTCGGTCGTTGTAACGCGAACCACGCCCGAGATCTGGGACGGGGCCGACTCCACCATGGAGCGCGCCGCCTCGAGCGCACTTTCAATGGATTCCGCCTGAACGGCAAGCTCCTGGGCGAGTTCCGTCGGGACATAGCCCGAACGGGTTCGCTCGAACAACGGTCGACCCAGGCCACGCTCGATCCGCTGCAAGGCCCGGAACACCGTCGAGGCGTCGACGCCCAGCCGCTCTCCCGCGGCGGCCAAGGTCCCGGTGCGCGTCATGGCCAGGGTCATTTCCAGGTCGGCTGGGCCCATCTTGTATTGCGTTCTCGCAATCATCGCTTGCCGTTCGGCCTATGTTCGTTGCTCGGAGGCAATCCTACAGTGGGCTCGTCGTCAACTTCCCTCCCTTGGCGATGGTGCTGCGGGCCCCATCGCTCATCCCTCACCGAAAGGTCACTCCCATGAAGCTCTACTTCGCCCCTGGCGCCTGCTCCCTCGCCGTCCATATCGCACTCCGTGAAGTCGGCGCGAGGTTCGACGCCGTCTCCGTCGACCTCGCCAAGTCGGTCACCGCTGACGGCACCGACTACCGCACCGTCTCTCCGCGCGGCTATGTGCCGCTGCTGCAGCTCGACGACGGCTCGCGCCATACCGAGGCATCCGCACTGCTGCAGTACGTCGCAGACCTGGATCCGCAGCAGCGCCTGATCGGCGCGGCGGGCTCGGCGCGCCGGCTCGCGGTGGTGGAGTGGCTGACCTTCGTCAGCACGGAACTGCACAAGGTCTTCAGCCCGTGGCTCTGGCACAAGGAGACTGCGGAGTCGACACGCCATGCGGTCAAGGACAAGCTTGCCACCCGCTTCGCCGAGCTCGATGCACTGGTGGGCACGCAGCCGTACCTGGCGGGCGAGTACAGCGTGGCCGACGCCTATGCCTTCACCATCGTCAACTGGTCGAACTTCCTGGGACTGCCCCTCACGAAGTACCCGAACCTCCTGGCCTACATGGGCCGCGTGTCGTCACGACCGGCGGCCCAGGACGCCCTGCGTGCCGAAGGGCTCCTGAAGTGAGTACGCCGCTCGTCCTGGTGTCTCACGCGCTGTGTCCCTACGTGCAGCGCGCGGCCATCGTGCTGGCCGAGAAGGAGGTGCCGTCCGAGCGGCGGGACATCGACCTGGCGCGCAAGCCCGATTGGTTCCTGCGCGTGTCGCCGCTGGGCAGGACGCCCGTGCTGCTCATCGGCAAAGAGGCCATCTTCGAGTCGGCTGTGATCTGCGAGTACCTGGACGACACGACGCTGCCGCGCTTGCACCCTGCCAACGCGCTGGAGCGCGCCCGACACCGCTCGTGGATGGAATTCGGCTCCAGCGTGCTGAACCTCATCGGAGCGTTCTACAACGCCCCCGACGGGCAAACGCTGAAGGCCCGGGCAGCGGACATCCGGGAGAAGTTCCAGCAACTGGAGGCCGCACTGGGATCGGGGCCGTTCTTTGCGGGCGCATCCTTCAGCATCGTCGATGCGGTCTACGGTCCGGTGTTCCGGTACTTCGACGTGTTCGACAGCATCGCCGACTTCGGGTTCTGGGACGACCTGCCCAAGGTACGGCGGTGGCGCAAAGCGCTGGCCAGGCGCCCCTCCATCCAGCAAGCCGTCAGTCCGCGGTATGCGGAACTGCTCCTGGCTTTCCTGGTCAAGCGCAGCTCGGCGCTCAGCAGGATGTGTCGCGAGGCGGGCGCGAACTTGCCAACCTGATCTTTCGAGAACCACTGCCGCCGGGCCGATAGGACGAAGACCGTTCCTGGCCGAGTGCCAAGGCCGCGGAGTCGGCCCATGACCGACCGCAAGCGCTGCGCCGCAGCCTCAGTCAACCCGCAGCACCTCGAACTGCTGCCGCCCTGTCGCGACGTGGATCGACACCTCGTCGCCCTCGCACTTGCCCAGCATCGCCTGGCCCAACGGCGCTTTGCTGCTGATGACCTGGACGAGTTGCGCGCCAATGCCCAGCTTCATGCTGCCCCCCGCCGGGCCGATGAAGAGCTGCTGCTGCCTGTCATCGGCATCGACGAGGCAGACCAGCGCGCCGAGCTGTATGCCTTTGCTGCTGTCGTAGGGGCTGGGGCGGAACTGGCGCCACACAGCCATCGCCTGGCGGATGGCTTCGACGCGACGCGCCTGGCCGGTGGCCAGGTAGGCGGCTTCGAGCCCCAGGGTGTCGTACTTGTTTTCGGCGATGTTCTCTTCGTGCGTCGCCGCCTCGTGGGCCACCCGTACGGCCTGTTCGGCTTGCAGCAGGTCTTCGGCCAGCCGCGCCAGCACCTGCTGTTGCAGCACGTGTTTGTCCATGGTCGATTGTCATGCCCCCGGGAAACCCCCAATCCCATCCTGAAACCGGTTTCCTACACTGAACCTGTCAAGAAACCGGTTTCACAGCGTCCCGCCGGACACCGCGCCGAAAGCAGTACCCGTTGAACTACACCCTCCAATTCGCCGACGTGCTGGCCGCCTGGCCGCTGTTGCTCAAGGGCACGTGGATCACCATCCAGCTGTCGCTGACGGCCACGGTGCTCGGGCTGCTGGTGGCCATCGTGTGCGCCTGGGGCAAGACCTCGGGGCCCAAGCCGGTGCGCTTCGTCATCCAGGCCTACATCGAGCTGATCCGCAACACGCCGTTCCTGGTGCAGCTGTTCTTCTTCTTCTTCGCGTTGCCGGCCATCGGCCTGCGCTGGTCGCCGTACACCGCGGCGCTCACGGCGATGGTGGTGAACCTGGGCGCCTATGCCACCGAGATCATCCGCGCCGGCATCGAGTCGATTCCCAAGGGCCAGATCGAGGCCGGCCTGGCGCTGAACATGAAGCGCCACCAGATCTTCCGGCTCATCGTGCTCAAGCCGGCGCTGCGCGCCATCTTCCCGGCGCTCACCAGCCAGTTCATCCTGCTGATGCTCAGCAGCAGCGTGGTGTCGGTGATCTCGGCCGACGACCTCACCTCGGTGGCGGCCAACCTGCAGTCGCAGACCTTCCGCAGCTTCGAGATCTACATCGTGGTGGCGCTGATCTACCTGGCGCTGGCCATGGCCTTCTCGGCGCTGTTCCGCCTGGTGCAGCGCCGGGTGCTCTCCTATCCGGACCGCCGCTGATGCGTACCTTCGGCCTCAACGACCTCTGGTTCATCGCCGCCGCGGCGCAGTGGACCATCGCGCTGTCGCTCATCGCCTTCGTCGGCGGGGCGGTGGTGGGCCTCGCGCTGGCGCTGGCCCGTACCTCGGAGCGGCCCGCACTGGTGCGCGCCGCCGGTGCCTTCATCCAGGTGTTCCAGGGCACGCCGCTGCTGCTGCAGCTGTTCCTCATCTTCTTCGGCCTTCCGGTGCTGGGGCTGGAAGTCAGCCCGTGGATCGCGGCCGGCACGGCGCTGGTGCTCAACACCGGCGCCTTCCTGGGCGAGATCTGGCGCGGCTGCATCCAGGCAGTGCCGCGCGGCCAGTGGGAGGCGGCCGAGGCGCTGGGCCTGCACTACGTGGCCCGCATGCGCCGCGTGGTGCTGCCGCAGGCCTTCAAGATCGCGTTGCCGCCCACCGTGGGCTACATGGTGCAGGTGATCAAGGGCACCTCGCTGGCGGCCATCATCGGCTTCACCGAGATCACCCGCGCCGGGCAGATCATCAACAACGCCACCTTCCAGCCGCTGATCGTGTTCAGCGTGGTGGGGGCCATCTACTTCCTGCTGTGCTGGCCGCTGTCGATCTGGGCCGGCCGCATCGAGCGCCGCCAGGCCCTGGCGCTGCAGCGCTGATTCGCGCTTCTTCCCCTTCATCACCGGAGACACCGATGTCCACCACGTCCCGCCGCCCCTTCGTCGCCGCTGCCGCCGCCCTGGCCTGCAGCACCCTGCTGGCCGCCTGGGCGCCGCTGGCCCAGGCGCAGACCGCCGAAGAGATCAAGAAGAAGGGCACGCTGACGGTCGGCATGCTGGTGGACTTTCCGCCCTACGGCACGGTGGACAGCAGCAACAACCCCGACGGCTACGACGCCGACGTGGCCAGGCTGCTGGCCAAGGACCTGGGCGTCAAGCTCAACCTGGTGCCCGTCACCGGCCCCAACCGCATTCCCTACCTGCTGACCAACAAGGTTGACGTGCTGATCGCCTCGCTGGCCGTCACGCCGGAGCGGGCCAAGCAGGTGCAGTTCTCCCGCCCCTACTCGGCGGCCACCATCGTGCTGTTCGCTCCGAAGAAGGCCAACATCAAGGCGCCGGCCGACCTGAAGGGCGTGCGCGTGGCCGTGGCCCGCGCCAGCACGCAGGACACCGCGCTGACCGCCATCGCGCCCGAGGGCACCGAGATCCGCCGCTTCGACGACGACGCCTCGGCCATGCAGGCGCTGCTGTCGGGCCAGGTCGACGCCATCGGCTGCTCGACCACCGTGGCGGCGCAGATCGCCAAGCGCGCCGGTGCCGACACCTTCGAGCAGAAGCTGGTGCTGCGCCAGCAGCTGATGGCCGTGGCCATGCGTCCGGGCCAGGCCGACCTGCAGAAGACGATGGACGGCCTGATCGAGAAGAACACCGCCAACGGCGAGCTGAACAAGCTCTACACCAAGTGGCTGGGCACGCCGCTGCCGCAGCTGCCCGCCGCCAACTGAAGAAGGCACAGCCCGCGATGAACACCGCCGCCGAGCCCATCATCCGCATCGAGAACGTCAACAAGTGGTACGGGCAGTTCCAGGTGCTGACCGGCATCGACCTGCAGGTGCGGGCCGGTGAGCGCATCGTCATCTGCGGGCCCTCGGGCTCGGGCAAGTCGACGCTGATCCGCTGCATCAACCGGCTGGAGACGGTGCAGCAGGGCCGCATCGTGGTCGATGGCATCGACCTCACTGCCAACCCGCGCAACGTGGATGCGGTGCGCAAGGAAGTCGGCATGGTGTTCCAGCAGTTCAACCTGTTCCCGCACCTGACGGTGCTGCAGAACTGCACCCTGGCGCCGATGAGCACCCGCGGCGTGTCGCAGGCGGAGGCCGAGGCCACTGCCATGAAGTACCTGGAGCGGGTGCGCATCCCGGAGCAGGCGCGCAAGTACCCGGCGCAGCTCTCGGGCGGCCAGCAGCAGCGCGTGGCCATCGCCCGCGCGCTGTGCATGACGCCGAAGATCATGCTGTTCGACGAGCCCACCTCGGCGCTGGACCCCGAGATGGTCAAGGAAGTGCTGGACACCATGATCGGCCTGGCCGAGGACGGCATGACCATGCTGTGCGTGACGCACGAGATGGGCTTCGCCCGCAGCGTGGCCGACCGCGTGATCTTCATGGCCGAAGGCCGCATCCTGGAGCAGGCGCCGCCGCAGCAGTTCTTCGGCCAGCCGCAGCACCCCAAGACGCAGGCGTTCCTGGGGCAGATCCTCAGCAGCGCGCAGCACGCATGAACAAGGCACCGCTGTTGATCTCGTTGTCGTCCTTCGGCGCGGCCGAGGTGCGCCGGCACGGCCAGCTCTGGTTCACACGGCTGGCGGCGGAGGCCGGTGCCGATGGCGTGGAGGTGCGCGGCGAGCTGCTGACGAATGCCGCGGCCGAGCTGGATGCGCTGGCCGACGCCACGCTGCAACTGGGCCTGGCCACGGTGTACTCCAGCCCCGAAGGCCTGTTCGCGGCCAATGGCACGCTGGACGCCGCCGCGCTGGATCGCGCGCTGGCGGCGGCCGCCCGGCTGCAGGCACCGCGGCTGAAGATGTCCATCGGCGGCTATGGCGCGGCCTCGCGCAACGCCTCGGCCGAGGCCCTTCCCGCGCTGCGCCTGCGGCTGCAGCAGGCCGTGGGCATCGAGCTGGTGATCGAGAACGACCAGACGCCCACCGCGGGCACGGTACGCGCGCTGGTGCCCTTCTTCGAGGCCGCGGCCGATGCGGCGCTGCCGCTGCCGATGGTGTTCGACATGGGCAACTGGCACTGGCTGGGCGAATGCCCGTTGCAGGCGGCGCAGGCGCTGGCCAGCCGCGTGGGTTACGTGCACTGCAAGGGCGTGCAGCGGCTGCCCGCCAAGTGGGTGGCGGTGCCGCTGGCCGACTCGGCCGCGCCCTGGCGCACCCTGATCGACGCGATGCCGCGCGGTGTGCCCTGGGCCATCGAATATCCCCTGATCGGTGACGACCTGCTGGCCGTCACCCGCACGCAGGTCGACCTGCTGCGCGCACTGAGCCGGAGCCTGTGATGAAGCCCCTGGACGTGGTGACCTTCGGCGAGGCGATGCAGATGTTCGTCGCCGCCGAGCCCGGCCCGCTGGAAGACGTGACCAGCTTCCACAAGCGCACCGCCGGCGCCGAGACCAACGTGGCCATCGGCCTGGCGCGGCTGGGCCTGGGCGTGGGCTGGGTGAGCCGGCTGGGCGCCGAATCCATGGGCCGCTACCTGCTCAAGGCCATGCAGGCCGAGGGCATCGACTGCTCGCACGTGGTGTGCGACGCCGCGCAGCGCACCGGCTTCCTGTTCAAGGGCCGGGTGACCGACGGCAGCGACCCGCCGGTGGAGTACCACCGCAAGGGCTCGGCGGCCAGCCAGATCGTGCCTGCCGACATCGACGTGCCGTGGGTGACCGGCGCGCGCCACCTGCATGCCACCGGCGTGTTCGCGGCGCTGTCGGCCAACTGCCTGGCCACCGCGCACGAGGCGATGCGGCTGATGCGCGAGGCCGGCCGCAGCATCTCGTTCGACCCCAACCTGCGGCCCACGCTGTGGGCCTCGACCGAGGTGATGCGCGAGGCCATCAACGCATTGGCCGCGAAGGCGGACTGGGTGCTGCCGGGCCTGGAGGAAGGCCGGCTGCTGACCGGCGCCGACACGCCCGAAGGCATCGCCGCCTTCTACCGCGACCGCGGCGCCCAGGTGGTCGTGGTCAAGCTCGGCCCGGCCGGCGCGTACTTCAGCAGCGCCGAGGCCAGCGGGCATGTGCCGGGCTTTCCAGTGGCGCAGGTGGTGGACACCGTGGGCGCCGGCGACGGCTTTGCGGTGGGCGTGATCAGCGCGCTGCTGGAGGGCCGGCCGCTGCTGCACGCGGTGCGCCGCGGTGCCTGGATCGGCGCCCGCGCCGTGCAGGTGCTGGGTGACACCGAAGGGCTGCCCACCCAGGCCGAACTGCAGGCCGCCGCGCTGTGACGGCCGTGCCGCGCCAGCAGGTGCTCGTGTTCCGCGAGCTGCCGCCCGACCAGTTGGCGCGGCTGCAGGCGGTGCATGAGGTCACCGTCGCCAACCCGCGCATCGAGGCGCAGCGCGATGCCTTCTTCGCGGCGCTGCCGCGGGCGCAAGGCCTCATCGGCTCCAGCTATCCCATCGGCGCGGAGGTGCTGGCCCAGGCGCCGGCGCTGCGCGTGGTCTCCAGCATCTCGGTGGGCATCGACAACTACGACCTGCCCGCGCTGTGTGCACGCGGCGTGATGCTGTGCCACACGCCCGGCGTGCTGACCGAGACCACGGCCGACACGCTGTTCGCGCTGGTGATGGCCACCAGCCGCCGCCTGGTGGAGCTGGCCAACCATGTGCGCGAAGGCCGCTGGCAGCGCAACATCGACGAGCGGCTGTTCGGCTGGGACGTGCACGGCAAGACGCTGGGCATCGTCGGCTTTGGTCGCATCGGCCAGGCGCTCGCACGGCGGGCGGCGCTGGGCTTCGGCATGCCGGTGCTGTTCCACAACCGTTCGGCGGTGGATGTGCCGGCCGAGCTGCCGGCGCTGGCGGCGCATGCGCGCCAGCTGCCGCTGCATGACGTGCTGGCGCAGTCCGACATCGTGGCGCTGACGGTGCCGCTGACCGACGAAACCCGCGGCCTGATGGATGCCGCGCGCTTTGCGGTGATGAAGCCGGGCGCCATCTTGGTCAATGGCTCGCGCGGCGGCGTGGTGGATGAGGCGGCGCTGCTGCAGGCGCTGGACGGCGGGCACCTGCGCGCCGCCGGGCTGGACGTGTTCGCCACCGAGCCGCTGCCGCTGGATTCGCCGCTGCGCACGCATCCGAAGGTCACGCCGCTGCCGCACATCGGCTCGGCCACGCACGAGACGCGGCAGGCGATGGCCGAACTGGCCACCAGCAACCTGCTGCAGGCCCTGGCCGGCGAGCGGCCCCGCGCCACCGTCGGCTAGGGGCCTCCGCTCAGCCGTCGTTGCCGGGTGCGGCCGGCTGCGGATGGGCGGCCAGGTAGCCCTTGACCTTGTCGAGGTCGGTGCCCACGCGGCGCAGCGCTTCCTCCAGCACCGGCACTGGCACGGCCAGCTGCGCTGCCCAGCGTTCCAGCGCGCCGGGTTCCGAGAGCTCGATGCGTTGCATGTCCATGCCTTCCGCGCAGCAATCCAGGTGCCGGCCGCTGTCTGGTTTCTGTAGGACACCCCGCACGCCCCATCGCGCCATCGCCCCGCAGCCTGGTGTCAGCCCGCGGGGCAGCATGCAGCTTCAGACCAAGGAGCAGCCATGAGCATCACCGATTCCACCGACCGACCGCTGGCCACCCCGGACCAGCGCCATCGTCCGCAGGATGCAGGCGATGTGGGCGGGCAGGCCACCACCATCGACGCCGGCCTGGCCCGGGCCAGCACCTCGCCCGACGACCAGCCCGGCATCAGCCCGGCGGGCAAGCCGCAGCCGGTGGACGGCGACTGGGCCGACCGCGAGGCCGCGGCCCGCGAGGACGGCACCGAGACCGAGCTGCCCGACAGCACCGGCGTCAAGCGCTCCGGCGTGCGGGTGAACGACGACGACAACGTGCTGGAGTCGCTGGGCAAGGCCATCACCGACCCGCTTCGCAGCGCAGCCGACGACGAACCCGGCCAGCCCGGGCGCTGAAGGCCGCGCGCCTCGGCGCGACCCGGTGACTCAGCGCAGCCCGGTGAGGTAGACCGCCACCGCCTGCACCGTGGCCGCCGGCATCGCGCCGTACGAAGGCATGCCGGCGCCGGGCTTCAAGGCCTCGGCGTGGCGTATCCAGTGGGCCATCTGCGCGCTGTCGTTGTCCAGCAGGCCGGCCGCCAGGGTCAGGCGCCGGCCCACGTGGGTGAGGTCCGGGCCACCGCCGGTGGCCTCGGACACGCCGCGCACCGTGTGGCAGGCGGTGCAGCCGTGGTCGATGAAGGCCTGCCGGCCCAGCGCCGGCACCACGCCTTCGTCCGCATGCGCCGGCTCGGCCTCGCGCTCCAGCCAGCGTGCGAAGCCCTCCGGCGCCACCGCCACCACCTGCAGGCTCATGCGGCTGATGCCGTTGGCGGTGAATTCGGCGCATTCGCCGCGGTACACCGCGGGCCGCCAGGCGGTGATGTCCAGGTGCTGCACCTGGCCCGGCATGATGTCGGTTCGGCCGCTGAGCGGCGGCACGCGGAAGCTGTGCACCACGTCGCTGGAGCGCAGCGACAGCCGCACCTTGCGGCCGACCGGGATGCGCAGCTCATTCGCGCTCACCACTTCGGCGCCGGTGCGGGGGTGGCGGTAGCGCACTTCCCACCACCACATGTTGGCCGTGACCGAGACTTCCAGCGGCGCTTCCGCCGGCAGCGGCCCGAATACGTAGCGTTCCAGCGCGCTGTACACCAGCAGCGACGCCATCACCACCAGCGGCAACGCAATGGCGGAAAGCAGGGTCCAGCGGGCCCAGCGGGTGCGGTGGCGCGACAGTGCGTTCATGCCGCCATGGATCAAACGGCGTGCCCGCGTGTAGCAAAGGCAAAAAGTGGCTGCAAGGTATGCATCGTGTAAATCTGTAGCCGGATGTCACCAGCCGGCACATGGTTTGCCCGAATGTGCCCGGATGCAACTGGAGAACCACCATGAACGCAGGTGAAGCGACGCGGTGCCGGCTGACCGAGGATCTGCTGCTCGGCGATGCCACCGCGTTCTTCGAACGCATGCTCGACGACGACTGCCCGATGCCAGCGCCGCAGCGCCTGGAACTGCGGCTGCCCGCAGCTTCAGGCGGCATGCCTGTTGCCGCGAGACGCTATACAGCCATGCCGTGCGCGGCACGACGTGGGCTGCAGGGAGAGCAGGATGAATCAGGCAGGGGCAGCGCCAGCCGCAGGGCGGGGCGGGCTTCAGGGCATGCATGTGCTGTTGGTGGATGACTGCGTGGATGCGCTGGTGCCACTGGCGGCCTTGCTGGAGATGAGCGGGGCGGAGGTGGCCACGGCGGAGAACGGGCAGCAGGCGCTGGAGTGCCTGCGCAGCGCGCCATGCGACGTGCTGGTGTCCGACCTGCGCATGCCGGTGATGTCGGGCGTGGAACTCATCCGCGCGGTGCGGGCCGATGCGGCATTGCCGCAGCCGGTGGCCATCGCCTACAGCGGCTACAGCACGCTGGCCACGCGGGAGGTGGTGGACGCCGGCTTCGATGCCGTGCTCACCAAGCCGCTGGGCATCGACAAGCTGCAGCAGGTCATCGTCGCGCTGCGGGCGGGCGGCCGCCCTTGAACCGGCTTGCCGCAATTCACGCGGCGTTTCCGGCAAAACCGGTGCCCGCCGGCACGGGCTGAAGGCGCTCCACCGAGGGAAGGCAGGGTTGTTGCGGGGCCGGCACGAAAGGTGCGGAAAGAGCCTCCCAGAGGAGATAACGACCCCATGCCCGCCAGCAGCCTTCGCGTCATACACCAGCAAAACCAGGCCTTGTCGCCCCGCCTGCAACATGCTGTCCGGCTGTTGCAGATGTCGTCTCTCGACTTTGCGCAGACCATCGCCGACACCCTGGGCCGCAACCCATTTCTTGAAGGTGACGAGGGCGACGACGCCCCGTTGCCGCCCGGCCTCACCGCCCTGGTCAATCCGCTGGCCGAACCTGGCAGCGCCACCGCGCCGCGGGAAGACCTGACGCCCGCCGACCAGGCGGCCAGCGACTACGACAATGCCGCCGACGACGGCCACAGCGAGCCGCCGCCCGATGCCGGCACCTGGAACGAAGCCCTGCCCGGTGGCAACAAGGGCGATGGGCCCGAGGTGTCGGCCACCGAGCTGGTGGCCAGCAGCACCGGCCTCAACACCCACCTGCACGGCCAGCTCAACCTGCTGCCGCTGGGTCCGCGCGACATGGCGCTGGCCAAGGCGGTGGTGGAGCTGCTGGACGACGACGGCTACCTGCGCGGCGATCCGTTCGAGCTCACCGCCGACGATTCCATGGACCCGCCGCCCACCGACGAGGAAGTGCGCATCGCGGTGCGCCGCGTGCAGTCGCTGGACCCAGCTGGCGTGGGCGCCCGCACGGTGCAGGAGTGCCTGCTGCTGCAGACCGGCGAGATCGAATGCCCCCACCAGCGGGCGCTGGCCCGCCGCATCATCGGCGAGCAGCTGCGCCTGCTGGGCACCCGCGATTGCGAGACCCTGGCGCACCGCGTGGGCCATCCGCTGGCCGACGTGGAAGCGGCCTGTGCGCGTATCCGCCGCTTCGACCCGCGGCCGGGCTGGCGCTTCGGCGCGCCGCCGGTGCACTACGTGACGCCCGACGTCATCGCCCGCCGCTACCGCGGCCGCTGGGTGGCGGTGCTGAATCCGGCGGTGGTGCCGCGGCTGCGGCTCAACAGCACGGTGGTGGACCTGTTCCAGCGCCACCGCGGCGCGCCCTGCCCCGACCTGGCCAGCCACCTGCAGGAGGCGCGCTGGACGGTGCGCAACGTGGAGCAGCGCTTTTCCACCATCGTGGCGGTGGCGCAGGCGGTCATCGACCGCCAGCACCACTTCCTGGACTACGGCGAGATGGCGATGAAGCCGCTGGGGCTAAAGGAGATCGCCGAGGCCGTGGGCGTGCACGAGTCCACCGTCTCGCGCGTCACCAGCAACAAGTACATCGCCACGCCGGCCGGCGTGTTCGAGCTCAAGCACTTCTTCTCGCGGGCGATGGTGATGCCCAGCGGCGCCTCGCTGTCGCCCACCGCCATCCGCGGCCTGGTGCGCGACATCATCGCGGACGAGAAGGCCAGCCATCCGCTGTCGGACACCGAGATCACCCAGCTGCTGTGGCAGCAGGGCCTGCGCGTGGCGCGCCGCACGGTCACCAAGTACCGGCAGGCGCTGCGCATCGAGCCCGCGGCACGCCGCAAGGCGATGGCGGGCTGACGGGCCCGCGCTTCGGCGGGGCCGAGCCTCAGCTGCCCGCAGGCGGCTCGGCCAGGTCGGCCGCGGTGGCCTCCATCGCGTCGTCGCCGCCTCGGGAATATTCCTTCAGGCGGTTGTAGAGCGTCTTCATGCTCACGCCCAGGGCGGCGGCGGTGCGCTCCTTGTGGCGGTTGAAGTGCTGGAAGGTGGCCAGGATCAGCTGGCGCTCGGCCTCGGCCATCGAGGTGCCCAGCGGCAGCGTGAGCGAGGGCACGGCCGGCGGCGCGGCCACGCCGCCTTCGCCGGCCATCGACATGCTCAGCGGCACGCCGCTGTCGCGCGGCAGCCATTCATCGCCGATGTCGTCGCCGTCGGCCATCACGTACACCCGCTGCACCACGTTGCGCAGCTCCCGCACGTTGCCCGGCCAGCGGTAGGCCTGCAGCGCCTGCAGCGCCTTGGGCGTGAAGCGGCGGCTGTGGCCCTCCCGCTGGCACACGCCGGCCAGGAAATGCTCGGCCAGCAGCGGCACGTCCTCGCGCCGCTCGCGCAGCGGCGGCAGCTCGATCGGGAAGACGTTCAGGCGATAGAACAGGTCCTCGCGCAGCTTGTGGTCGGCCACGGCCAGCTCGGGCGCCCGGTTGGTGGCGGCGATCACCCGCACGTCGGCCTCGCGCAGCTGGGTGGAGCCCACGCGCATGAAGGTGCCGGTCTCCAGCACCCGCAGCAGCTTGACCTGCAGCTCGATCGGCATCTCGGTGATCTCGTCGAGGAACAGCGTGCCGCCGTGCGNAGAAGCCCAGGTGCTGGCGGTCGGCGCCGGTGAAGCTGCCCTTCTCGTGGCCGAAGATCTCGCTTTCGATCAGGTTGGGCGAGATGGCGCCGCAGTTCACGGCCAGGAAGGGCCGCGCACGCCGACGGCTGAGGTCGTGCACCGAACGAGCCACCACCTCCTTGCCGGTGCCGCTCTCGCCGGTGACGAACACGCTGATGGACGTGATGGCCACCCGCGCGATCTGCCGGTACACCCGCTGCATGGCCGCGCTGCGGCCCCACAGATGGCCGAAGTGGCCGCTGCGGGCCCATTCGGCCTCCATCTGGCCGATCTCGGCCTGCAGCGCATCGGGCCGCATCACGCGCGACAGGATGCCCTGCAGCTGCCGCTTGCTCACCGGCTTGGTGATGTAGTCGGCCGCGCCGAAGCGCAGCGCCTGGATCGAGGTCTCCAGGCTGGCATGGCCGGTGATCAGCACCACCTCGGAGTGCTTGATCAGGTCCGGTGTTTCGAAAAGATCCATTCCGCTGCCGTCCGGCAGCTGCAGATCGAGCAGCACGACATCGGGTCTTTGCAGCGCGAGCTGTCGGCGGGCATCGCGTAACGATCCCGCGGTTGCCACGCTGAATTGCTGTTCCGCAATCAGCGCTGCCATCATGCGCGCCGCGTCCGCATCGTCCTCAACGATCAGGGCGTGGCTCATCGGTGAACTCCTCCGGTACTGCTACTGACAAGGTCCGGTTCGGGGCGCTGGAGGCCCCTTCGGGGCATGGAGCATAAGCGTTCCGACGTCGCCGCACGGGCGGCGTGGACAGCAGGAAACAACTCGTCTCACATTGCAGAAACGGGCATGCCGATTGCCCCTTCGAACCCTTGGTTTGCCACTTCCGTCGCACCCTCCATTGCCCACCACACGCCGTTGGCCCGTTGCCTCGCTGCGCACCTACCTGGTCGCCATGATCCTGTTGGCCAGCGTGCCGATGGCCTTGTTCATGTCGCTGCAGATCCTGCGCGACGTACGGTCCCAGCATGAGCGACTGACCGACAGCCTGCAGCGCTCGGCCAACGTGCTGGCCGAAGGCATCGACCGCGAACTGGTGGCCTCGCTGGAAGCGCTGGTGCTGCTGTCCGATGCGGCGGCGCCGGGCGGCGTGGACGTGCAGGCGCTGGTGGGCCGGCTGCGCGAGCGCCCGCGCCTGCGGCCCAGCTGGCAGGCGGTGTTCATTGCCGACGCGCAAGGCCGCGTGGTCGAGGTGGTGGCGGGCAACGGCACCGTGCTGCCCGACCGCGTGGCCGTGCCCACCGCCACGGTGTCGGACCTGGTGGAGATCGGCGGCCGGCGCCTGGTGGCGCTGAGCGTGCCGCTGGGCGGGGGCGTGCGCATGGGAACCTGGATCGACGTGGCGCACTGGCAGCAGCTGCTGTTGCGGCTGGGCCGCGCGCAGGGCGGGTATGCGTCGCTGTTCGACGGCCAGTACCGCATGATCGCCCGCACCGAGTCGCCCGAGCGCTACGTGGGCCGGCGCCTGCCCCTGGGGGCGGTGCAGGCGATGGGCGGTCGGCCGCAGGGCGTCCACCGCACCAACCTGCTGGACGGTGCACCCACCTTCGTGGCCTGGCACAAGGTGGGCGACACGCCCTGGGGCGTGGCGGTGGGCGTGCTGGCCGAGCCCATCGAGCAGCTGCACCGACATGCGCTGGTCACCGCGGTGAGCACGGCCGCCTTGTGCCTGCTGCTGGGGGTCACGCTGGCGCTTTGGATGGCGCGGCGCGTGACCGGGCCGCTGCAGGCCCTGGGCGCGGGCGGTGGCGGCCTGGCGCCGGGCCGCCATGAGCCGGACAGCCCGGTGCGCGAGATCGCCGCGCTGCGCGACGCGGTGGTTTCCGCGCGGCACGAGGAAGCCGCCGCGCGTCTGCGCCTGCAGCGCAAGGCCGACGAGTTCGAGGCGCTGTTCCGCGGCAGCCCCATCGGCCTGGCCTTCGCGCAGGACCCGCAGTGCCGCAAGGTGCTGCGCAACCGCGCACTCACCGACCTGATGCGCCCGCCTGCCGGCACCGCGGACGTGCCGATGCAGATCTGGCACGAAGGCCGGCTGCTGTCCCGCGAGGAGCTGCCGCTGGCCGTGGCCGCGCGCACCGGCGAGCCGGTGCCGGTGTGCGAGCTGGAGCTGCGTTTCGGCGGTGGTGCCGATTCGCGCTTCGTCATCATGCAGACGGTGCCGCTGCTGGACACCGACGGCGCCTCGCGCGGGGCCATTGCGGCACTGCTGGACATCACCGACCGCAAGCGCGCCGAGGCGCAGCTGCTGGAGACCGACCGCGAGCGCGTGGCCCTGATCGCACGCGAGCAGGCCGCACGGCGGGAGGCCGAGATGGCCAACCAGGCCAAGGACGAGTTCCTGGCCATGCTGGGCCATGAGCTGCGCAATCCGCTCAATGCGGTGGCCTCGGCCATCGAGGTGCTGAAGCTGCTGGGCGGCGGCGGACCGCAGGCCGACGATGCACGCGGCATCATCGGCCGCCAGACCCGCCACCTGGCCCACCTGATGGACGACCTGCTGGACATGGCCCGGGTGGCCTCGGGCAAGGTGGTGCTGGAGCGCCGGCCGCTGGACCTGGCCAAGCTGGTGTCGTCGCTGGTGGCCACCATGCGGCTGTCGGGCGACGTGCGCGAGCACACCCTGACGATGGACGTGCAGGAAGCCTGGATCGACGCCGACAGCACCCGCATCGAGCAGGTGGCCGGCAACCTGCTCACCAATGCGCTGAAGTACACGCCGCCCGGCGGGCGCGTGCTGGTGAAGGTGATGCCGCAGGGCCAGGAAGCGGTGCTGGAGGTGCGCGACAACGGCGTGGGCATTCCGCCGCAGCTGCTGGAACGGGCGTTCGACCTCTTCGTGCAGGGCGAGCGCTCGCTGGACCGCCGCGCCGGTGGCCTGGGCGTGGGCCTCACGCTGGTCAAGCGGCTGGTGCAGCTGCATGGGGGCAGCGTGGCCGCCGAGAGCGATGGCGACGGCAGCGTGTTCCGCGTGCGGCTGCCGCTGGTGGCCTCGCCGCCGCCGGCCGATGCGCGCGGCGCGCCGGGACGGCAGCGCGGGCGCAGCGTGCTGCTGGTGGAGGACAACGACGACGCGCTGCATGCGCTGAAGTCGGTGCTGGAGCTGGACGGCCACCGCGTGAGCACCGCCAACGACGGCGAGCAGGGCCTGGCCCTGCTGCTGCAGGAGCTGCCCGAGGTGGCGGTGGTGGACATCGGCCTGCCCACGCTCACCGGCTTCGAGGTGGCCAAGCGCAGCCGAGCGGCTGGTTATGCCGGCCGGCTCATCGCGTTGTCGGGCTATGGGCTGGAAACCAGCACCCGCCAGGCGCTGCAGTCCGGCTTCGATGCGCACCTGACCAAGCCGGTGGACTTCGACCGGCTGCGCGAGCTGTTCGAGGACCGCTGAAGCGGCCCCGTGGGACGGGTCAGTTCAGGTCGGAGGCGGGCTGCTGCATCGCCTGCAGGCGCGACTGTTCATGCTGCCAGTGCCAGGCGTTGACACGCTCGATGGCGCGGCGCAGTGCATCGGTCATCCACTCGTCCGCAGCACCGGAAGCAGCTTCCGGCACGTTCTGCACGACAACGGGGTGGATGGCGGGCGTGAGGGTTTGCAGTGTGTCCATGACAAAACTCATGCAAGGGTGATGCCTAGCAAGGGTTTTCGCTTACCGGTTGTCACTCACCGGGCCGCGGGCGGCCAGCGCGCGCAGCGATTGCTCGACGTAAAGGGCCGATTCGTACTCGGCCGTCAGGCGGTGGATGTCATTGACCAGCCAGCCCACCATCGCGGGGCCGGCACGGCGCCGTAGCGCTTCGTCGAGCGCGTTTTGCCGCAAGCGCAGCGCATCCGACAACCAGGACGACAAACCACCATCGCCTACTGCATCGGCCGGCATGGACACTCCTTCGGTCCGCATGCGGACAACCATCTGGGGAAAAGTTTGTCAGGCTTGCAGCAATAACGGTGCCGCTCGAGGCAACGCCTGCCCCTGGGGTTGCAACCAGACCTTTCAAGCCCCGTGGGCGACGCACCATCGGCGCATCTCGCTGCGCAGCGCATGCAGGTCCACCGGCTGCGGCACGAAGCCGTCCACGCCGTCGGCCAGGGCCTGCCATGCCTGGGCCGCATCCACGCCCGGGCCGTGCAGCACGATGCGGCACGGCGGGGCCAGCCCGGCCCTCTGCAGCCTGTGCAGCCGCCGCGGCAGCTGCTCGCCGGGCGGGCCGGCAAGCGCGGGGTCCAGCAGCAGCACCGTGGGCGCCAGCCGCAGGCAGGCATCCAGCGCCTGCAGCATGTCGCGCGCGGCATGCACCTCGTAGCCGGCAGCCTGCAGCACCGACTGGGTCAGGCAGCGGGCCACGTCGTCGTGCTGGGCGACCAGCACCTTCAGCGGGCTGGCGGCGTCGCTCCCCGGCTGCGGCGCCTCGGGCGGCGGCTGGCGCAGCAGGCGTTCCCAGGCCTGCCAGTCGCGCTGGCTGAAGGGGTGGCAGCACAGCTCGTAGCCCGGCACCGTGTCGGCATGCCCCAGCCACAGCGAGCCGGTTTCCACCGCCAGCACCGCGTGCACCCCGCGCGGCAGGCCGCGGCGCAGCCGCTGCAGGGTGGCCGGCGCCATGGCCGCATGGGCGAACACCACCAGCAGCGCGGGCAGCACCTCACCCGGTGCCGGCTGGCGCAGCCGCTGCAGCGCGGCCTCGCAGCCATGCAGGATGGCCACCGTCCAGCCCTCCTGCGACGCCTGGCGCGCCACCGAGGCGGCCAGCACCGCATCCGGCTGCACCAGCCACAGGTGGCGGCTGCCGAAGGTGGGGCGGGGTGGCGCGGGACGCCGCCACGCCCGCCGCAGCAGGTAGTGGCCGTGCAGCTCGAAGCCGGTGCGCCGCCAGGCCAGCGTCACCGCCGCCTGGCTGGCGGGGCACAGGCCCTGGGCGCTGCCCTCGGCCTGTGGCCGCAGCTGCAGCCGCTCCGCCGCTTGCAGGAAGCCCAGGCCGCCGCGGCGCTCGGGCTGGCCACTCAGCCGCCAGTGCAGGCGGCAGCCGCCGCCGGGTTCGGCCTCGGCCTGCGCCTCGAAGCCCAGCACGCCGCCGCCGGCCAGGTTGTCGATGGCCGCCAGCCCCAGCCGGTGCAGGCTGCAGTTCAGCGCGCGCACCTCGGAAAAGCTGCCTTCCAGTCCGCCTGCCGGCCCGGCCACATGCCAGCCACCGGTGCGGTCGTCGAAGCCGTAGCTGATGCCCTCGTGCAGCAGCCTCGGCACCAATTCGCGCACGCTGATCGCGGCCAGGCGCGACAGCAGGGTGTCCATCGGCATCAGCGTCCCGGCCCCGTTCTGCAAATCTTGCGGCATGCGGTGGCATGGCCCGGTAGCAAGGGGTGCGCGAAAGGTGGAGGTACAGGCATTGCCAGAACGGTATCGCAGCCGGCCTGGCTGCGCCGAACCTGGAGCCCCTGCCCATGCGCGCCCACCACTTCTTCTCGACGCTGCCCGTACCGGCTGCCGGCCACCGCACCGGCGCCGTGCTGGCACCGCGGCCGGCCTGGCGCGCGCAGAGCGTGCCGCCCGAGCCGGTGATGCCGCCCCCGCCGCCGCCCGACCTGCCCACCGGCGTGCCGCCGATCGGCGACCCCTTGCCCTCGCCCTCGCCAGCGCCCGATCCGGTGCCGGGCACCGTGCCGGGCACCACGCCCGACATGCCGCCGCCGATGCAGGCGCAGGCGGGGCAGGGCGGGCAGCGGCAGGTGGCTTCGACGGTGCATCACCCGATGATCGCGCAGCCGGCCCGGGGCCGGGCGCCGCGGTACGAGCGGCCGTCGGTCTACCGCATCAGCCTGCAACGCAGCCTGGGCGGGCCGCAGTCGGGCATCGCCCATTGAGCGCAGCGGCCCGACAGATCCGCCGCCGCACGCCGGCGCGCGAAGGCCTGCCGCCGCGTGCGCTGCAGGCGCTGCGGCAGGTGTTCGGCCTGCGGGCCTTGCGGCCCGGCCAGGGCGAGGTGGTGGCCCGTGTGATGCGCGGCGATTCCACGCTGGCCGTGATGCCCACCGGGGCCGGCAAGTCGCTGTGCTACCAGCTCCCAGCCTTGCTGAGCGAGCAGCGCACGCTGGTGGTGTCGCCGCTCATCGCCTTGATGAAGGACCAGTGCGACGGCCTGTGCGACCTGGGCATCGACGCGGTGGCCTGGCACAGCGGCCTGAATGCCGAAGCCCTGGCCGCGACCGAGGCCGCGGTGGCCGATGGCAGCGCCCGCATCGTCTTCACCACGCCGGAGCGGGCGGCCGAGCCCGGCTTTGCCGAGGTGGTGAACACCGGGCGCGCGGTGGGCCTGCTGGTCATCGACGAGGCGCATTGCATCAGCCAGTGGGGCCATGCCTTCCGGCCGGCCTACCTGGAGCTGGCGCCGCTGCGCGGCGCGCTGGGCAAGCCGCCGGTGCTGGCGCTGACCGCCACCGCCACCGAGCAGGTGGCCGAGGAGGTGATGGCGCAGCTGGGCATCCCGGCCGGCGGCCTGCTGCGCGCCGGGGTGTACCGGCCCAACCTGCACTACCGCGTGGAGCCGCAGGCGGACGAGGAGGACAAGCGCGAGCGCGCCGTGGCCCTGGTGCAGGCCACCGAAGGCACCGGCATCGTCTATGCCGCCACCGTGCGCGAGGCCGAGGCCGTGCATGCGTTGCTGCAGGAAGCGGCCAACGCCGCCGGCCAGCCGCCGCAGTCCATCGGCCTCTACCACGGCCGGATGAACGCTGCCGACCGCAACCGCGTGCAGGACGCCTTCATCGCCGGCGAGGTGCGGGTGATGGTGGCCACGCCCGCCTTCGGCCTGGGCATCGACAAGCCCGACATCCGCTTCATCGTGCACCTGCAGCTGCCGCCCGGCCTGGATGCCTACTACCAGGAGACCGGCCGCGCCGGCCGCGACGGCGAGGATGCGGACTGCACGCTGCTGTACCTGCGCGGCGACCGCGGCGTGCAGCAGTTCTTCATGGCCGGCCGCTACCCCGACCGCGAGGCCGTCTCCGCCGTGCTGCGCCAGGTGAGCCAGGCGGGTGAGCCGGCCGAGCTCGAAGCGGTGGCCGAAGCCGCCGACCTGCCCGCCGCACGGGTGCGCGGCATCCTCAACCTGCTGGCCGGCGAGCGGCTGGTGCGCCGCGACGGACAAGGCCGCTGGCGCGCCGCCCCCGGTCGCCGGCTGGACGACGCTGCCCTGGCCCGCGTGCTGCAGGCCTGCGAGCAGCGACGCGATCAGGACAAGGCCGAGCTGGAGGCCATGGTCTTCTATGCCCAGACGGGCACCTGCCGCTGGCAGGTGCTGCTGCGCCACTTCGAGCCCGAGGCCGGGCATCCCGCCTGCGGCCACTGCGACAGCTGCCGCCGGCTGCAGGCCTTCGAGGCGCTGCGCGAGGCCGAGGCCGCCCAGCAGGCGGCCGCTGACGCCGGTGCCCAGCCCATCCAGGTGCTGGCCGCCGGCACCGCGGTGCGCGTCAAGCGCTACGGCCTTGGCGAGGTGGTCAGCGGCGACGCCAGCAGCCTGACGATCCGTTTCCCAGGCGGCGCCGAGCGCAGCTTCCATCCCGACTTCGTGCGCCCGGCACGGCAACGCCGTGCCGTGGCCGCCGCCTGACACCGACCCCCGCAGAAAGACCCACCGATGAAACCCACCGTCAGCGACCACCTTCTGCAGCGCCTGCATGCCTGGGGCGTGCGCCGTGTCTTCGGCTATCCCGGCGACGGCATCAACGGCCTGATGGGCGCCTTCGGCCGGCGCGACGGCGACATCGAGTTCGTGCAGGCGCGGCATGAGGAGCTGGCCGCCTTCATGGCCACCGCGCACGCCAAGTTCACCGGCGAGGTGGGCGTGTGCATGGCCACCTCCGGCCCCGGCGCCATCCACCTGCTCAACGGCCTGTACGACGCCAAGGCCGACCACCAGCCCGTGGTGGCCATCGTCGGCCAGCAGGCCCGCAGCGCCATCGGCGGCGACTACCAGCAGGAGGTGGACCTGCCGGCGCTGTTCAAGGACGTGGCCGGCGCGTACGTGCACACGGTGATGGTGCCGGAGCAGGTGCGCCACGTGATCGACCGTGCCATCCGCATCGCCCGCGACCAGCGCACCGTCACCTGCGTCATCGTGCCCAACGACGTGCAGGAACTGCCGCAGGTGCAGGAGCCGCCGCGCGAGCACGGCACGGTGCACAGCGGCATCGGCCACACCGGCGTGGCGGCGGTGCCGCCGGCCGGCGAGCTGGCGCGGGCGGCCGCGGTGCTGAACGCCGGGCGCAAGGTGGCCATCCTGGTGGGCGCCGGCGCGCTGCATGCAGCCGACGAGCTGCAGATGGTGGCCGACCGGCTGGGCGCCGGCGTGGCCAAGGCGCTGCTGGGCAAGTGCGCCCTGCCGGACGACCTGCCCTACGTCACCGGCGCCATCGGCCTGCTGGGCACCGGGCCCAGCTGGGAGCTGATGGAGGGTTGCGACACGCTGCTGATGATCGGGTCCAGCTTCCCGTACAGCGAATACCTGCCCAAGGAAGGCCAGGCCCGCGGCGTGCAGATCGACGTCGACCCACGCAAGCTGGGCCTGCGCTACCCGATGGAGGTCAACCTGGCCGGCGACAGCGCGCTCACGCTGCGGGCGCTGCTGCCGCTGCTCAAGCCGCGCGCCGACCACCAGTGGCGCGAGCAGGTCAACAAGAGCGTGCTCAAGTGGTGGGACGTGATGCGCGCGCGTGCGATGGCGCCGGCCAAGCCGATGAATCCGCAGCGGGTGTTCTGGGAGCTGTCGCCCCGGCTGCCTTCGGACGTGATCCTCACCTGCGATTCCGGCACCAGCGCGGCCTGGTATGCACGCGACATCAAGGTGCGCCACGGCATGATGGGCTCGCTCTCGGGCGGGCTGGCCAGCATGGGCGCGGCGCTGCCCTATGCCATCGCCGCCAAGTTCGCGCATCCGTCGCGCCCGGTGGTGGCGCTGCTGGGCGATGGCGCGATGCAGATGATCGGCCTGAACGCGCTCATCACGCTGGCCCACCACTGGCGCCGCTGGGCCGACCCACGGGTGCTGGTGATGGTGCTGGACAACCAGGACCTGAACATGGTGACCTGGGAGCAGCGCGCCACTGCGGGCGATCCCAAGTTCGACCCGTCGCAGACGCTGCCCGGCTTCGCCTATGCCGAGTACGCCAAGCTGCTGGGTCTGAACGGCCTGCGCGTGACCAACCCGGAGGACATCGGCTTCGCCTGGGAGGAAGCGCTGGCCGCCGACCGCCCCACCGTGCTGCAGATGGTGGTCGACCCCAACGTGCCGCCGCTGCCGCCGCATGTGCCGGTGAAGCAGGTGGCCTCGTACATGAGCGCGCTGCTGCACGGCGACAGCAATGCCCGCCAGGTGATGGTGGCCACCTTCCGCCAGTGGTGGGCCGGCGTGGCGCCGGGCCACAAGGGCGACGGACCGGCCGATGCGGCGGAAGACGGCGACCGCGGCTGAAGGCACGGCGGTTGCCGCCTGGCAGGCATCTCAACACGACAAGGAACGACGCCATGAGCGAAGCACAAGCCACCGAGGTGGAGTCCGTCTACCGTGAACTGGTCAAGGGCGTGGGCCGCGAGAAGGTGACCGAGGCCAATGCCGCCCAGCTCATCGAGCTGGCCGAACGCGACAAGCACACCGTGCTGGCCGAGGAGCTGCGCGAATGGGCCATGGGCTGCGGCGGCGCGCTGACGCCGGGGCAGGGTGGGGACGTGACCAAGGGGTGAGTGGCCGGTGGCCCTGGCGCCTGAGTTCCTGCCACTGCGCCTCGGCCCCGGCGCGGATCTCCGCGCCGCGCTGGAGGCGCTCTCCGCCGCGCCTGCGGGGCTGTCCGCCTTCGTGGTCAGCGGCATCGGCAGCCTGGCCGGCGCCCGCCTCCGGCTGGCCGGTGCGCAGGTCGAGACCGAGGTCGCCGGCGACGTCGAGATCCTGTCCCTGGCCGGCACGCTGTCGCCCGATGGCGCCCACCTGCACATGGCCATCGCCGATGCCGCCGGCCGCGTGCTGGGTGGACACGTCGGCTACGGCAACCTCGTCCGCACGACGGTGGAGCTGCTGGTCGTGCAGCTCGCCGACTGGCGGCTCGGCCGCCAACCGGACCCGACCACCGGCTTCAAGGAACTGGTGATCACGCGCACGTCCACCGGCCCCGGCGGCGCGGCGTGAGCGGCCTCAGTTGTGCGAGCCTCGCTTCGATTCCTCCGCCTGCCCCTTCTGCGCCGAGCCCTTCTGATGGGTCGGCAGCGGTGTGCCCGTGGGCGCGGGGTCGTTGCCGGTGCCGGTGTTGTTGATGCGCTCGGCCATCCAGTCGTTGGCCGTGGTCTCGTCGGTGGGCGGGGCCACGGGTTGGTTGCGTTGGGTCATGACCGTCTCCTGAAGGCAGTTTGAAACCGTATGGCGGCAAGCGTTGTTCCCACGGTGCGAGACTCGGCGTCTCGACCGACCTACCTTCCTTGAGGACCGTGCATGAGCAACGCTTACCGTGACACCCGGCTGCTGATCGACAACGAATGGGTGGATGCCGCCGACGGACGCACGCAGGACGTGCTGAACCCCGCCACCGGCCAGTCCATCGGCCGCGTGGCCCATGCCAGCCGCGCCGACCTCGACCGCGCGCTGGCCGCCACCCAGCGCGGTTTCCAGGCCTGGCGCAACACGCCGGCGCATGAGCGCGCCAACATCATGCGCAAGGCCGCTGCGCTGGTGCGCGAGCGCGCCGATGCCATCGCCCCGCTGATGACGCTGGAGCAGGGCAAGCCGCTGGCCGAAGCCAAGGTGGAAGTGATGTCGGCCGCCGACATCATCGAGTGGTTCGCCGACGAAGGCCGCCGCACCTACGGCCGCATCGTGCCGGCCCGCAACCTGGCCGTGCGCCAGATGGTGCTGAAGGAAGCCGTGGGCCCGGTGGCCGCCTTCACGCCCTGGAACTTCCCGATCAACCAGGTGGTGCGCAAGCTGTCGGCCGCGCTGGCCACCGGCTGCTCTTTCCTCGTCAAGGCACCGGAGGAAACCCCGGCCTCGCCGGCCGCGCTGCTGCAGGCCTTCGTCGATGCCGGCCTGCCTGCCGGCGTGGTGGGCCTGGTGTTCGGCGACCCGGCCGAGATCTCCAGCTACCTGATCGCGCATCCCACCATCCGCAAGGTCACCTTCACCGGCAGCACGCCGGTGGGCAAGCAGCTGGCGGCGCTGGCGGGCCAGCACATGAAGCGGGTGACGATGGAGCTGGGCGGCCATGCCCCGGTGATCGTGGCCGAGGATGCCGACGTGGAACTGGCCATCAAGGCCCTGGCCGGCGCCAAGTTCCGCAATGCGGGCCAGGTGTGCATCTCGCCCACCCGCTTCCTGGTGCACAACCGCATCAAGGAGCGTTTCGTCGACGGCTTTGCCTCGCGGGTGCAGGGCCTGAAGGTGGGTGACGGCCTGGCCGATGGCACCACGCTGGGCCCGCTGGCCAATGCCCGCCGCATCAGCGCGATGAACAAGGTGATGGACGATGCCCGCCAGAAGGGCGCGCGCATCGTCACCGGCGGTGAGCGCGTGGGCAGCGAAGGCAACTTCTTCGCCCCCACCGTGCTGGCCGACGTGCCGCTGGACGCCGACGTGTTCAACAACGAGCCGTTCGGCCCGGTGGCCGCGGTGCGCGGTTTCGACACGCTGGACGAAGCCATCGCCGAAGCCAACCGCCTGCCCTTCGGCCTGGCGAGCTACGCCTTCACCCGCTCGCTGAGCAATGCGCACAAGCTGTCGCAAGACCTGGAAGTGGGCATGCTGTGGGTCAACCAACCCGCCGCCCCTTGGCCCGAGATGCCGTTCGGCGGCGTGAAGGACTCGGGCTACGGCAGCGAAGGCGGCCCGGAGGCACTGGAGCCCTACCTGGTGACCAAGTCGGTCGCGATCCTCAACGCGGACTGACTGAAGGCACCGCCCGGCGCTGGGGCGCCGGGCGCGGGCTCGGGTTGTCACGTAGGGCATCCAGAGCCTAAGGCACGGGCCGGCATGGCCCTATTGCCCCGCAGGGCGGCGGCTCCTAGAGTGGCCGCGTTGCGAGGTGACGATGCCCAGCCCTGTTTATGCCCCCGGTGCCCCAGTGATCCCGGCCAACGATGCCGTGCCCCAGCCGATTCCGGCGCCCTCGGTGGACGCGGCGGCCGTGCGGCGCATCGCGCTCGATTTCGAACACCTGCCTGGCGGCCTGCTGCCGGCCCTGCATGCGGTGCAGGATGCGCTGGGCCATGTGCCGCGCGACGGCGTGCCGGTGATCGCCGAGGTGTTCAACCTCTCGCGCGCCGAAGTGCATGGCGTGCTCACCTACTACCACCACTTCCGTACCGAGCCGCCGGCCGGCTGCGTGGTGCAGGTGTGCCGGGCCGAATCCTGCCAGGCCATGGGTGCCGATGCGCTGATGGCGCATGTGCAGCTCACGCTGGGCTGCGGCGGCCACGGCCAGGCGCATGCCAGCCGCTCGGCCGACGGCCGCTTCCAGGTGGAGCCGGTGTACTGCCTGGGCCTGTGCGCCTCGTCGCCCGCACTCACCATCGACGGTGAGGTGCATGCCCGCCTGAGCTCATCGCGCTTCGATGCGTTGATCGCCGAGAAGGTGGGGCAGCAATGAGCACGGGCCAAGCCATCACCGTCTACGTGCCGCGCGATTCCGCGGCCCTGGCCGTGGGCGCCGAGCGGGTGGCCCGCACCATCGCCGCACAGGCGGCCGAGCGCGGCCTGGAGGTGAACATCGTGCGCAACGGCTCGCGGGGCCTGTTCTGGCTGGAGCCGCTGGTGGAGGTGGCCACGCCGCAGGGCCGCATCGCCTACGGCCCGGTGGATGCGGCCGACGTGCCGGGCCTGTTCGAAGCCGGCTTCCTGCAGGGCGGCGCGCATGCGCTGGGCCTGGGCCTGACCGACGAGATCCCGTTCCTGAAGAATCAGGAGCGCCTGACCTTCGCCCGCATGGGCATCGTCGATCCGCTGTCGCTGGCCGACTACGAGGCGCATGAAGGCTATGCCGGCCTGCGCCGCGCGCTGGCGCTGCCGCCGGCCGAGGTCGTGCAGCAGGTGCTGGACTCGGGCCTGCGCGGCCGCGGCGGTGCGGCCTTTCCGGCGGGCATCAAGTGGAAGACGGTGGCGGGCACCACCGCGCTCCAGAAGCACATCGTCTGCAATGCCGACGAGGGCGACTCGGGCACCTTCTCCGACCGCATGACGATGGAGGGCGACCCCTTCGTGCTGATCGAGGGCATGACCATCGCCGGCCTGGCGGTGGGCGCCACGCAGGGCTGGATCTATGTGCGCTCCGAGTACCCGCATGCCATCGCCACGCTGGAAGCCGCCATCGCCACCGCCCGCAATGCCGGCTACCTGGGCCGCGACGTGATGGGCTCCGGCCGCGCCTTCGACCTGGTGGTGCGCAAGGCCGCCGGGGCTTACGTGTGCGGCGAGGAGACGGCGCTGCTGGAAAGCCTGGAAGGCAAGCGCGGCATCGTGCGCGCCAAGCCGCCGCTGCCCGCCATCGAAGGTTTGTTCGGCCAACCCACGGTGATCAACAACGTGATCACGCTCGCCACGGTGCCCATCATCCTGGCGAGGGGAGCCGATTTCTACAAGCACTACGGCATGGGCCGCTCGCGCGGCACGTTGCCATTCCAGCTGGCCGGCAACATCAGGCAGGGCGGCCTGGTGGAAAAGGCCTTCGGCCTGACGTTGCGCGAGTTGCTGTTCAGCTTTGGAGGCGGCAGCGCCAGCGGCCGGCCGATCAAGGCGGTGCAGGTGGGCGGGCCGCTGGGCGCCTACCTGCCCGAATCGCAATGGGACCTGCCGCTGGACTACGAGGCCTATGCCGCCGTGGGCGCGGTGGTGGGCCATGGCGGCATCGTGGCGCACGACGACTCGGCCGACATGTCCCGGCTGGCGCGCTATGCGATGGAGTTCTGCGCCATCGAGAGTTGCGGCAAGTGCACGCCGTGCCGCATCGGCTCCACCCGCGGCGTGGAGGTGATCGACCGCATCACGCTGCACCGCCAGCAGCCGGCCGCGCATGCGCAGCAGGTGGCGCTGCTGAAGGACCTGTGCGACACCATGCTGTATGGCTCGCTGTGCGCGATGGGCGGCATGACGCCGTACCCGGTGATGTCGGCGCTGAACCATTTCCCCGAGGACTTCGGCCTCACCACCCCGCAACGCGAGGCGGCCTGAGCGCCGGCCGGCAGGAGACACCCATGCTCGACGCATTCAAGGACATCGACTACGGCACGCCGCTGCGCACCTCCACCGAGGAGGTGACGCTGGAGATCGACGGCGCGCAGGTCACCGTGCCCAAGGGCACCTCGCTGATGCGTGCGGCGATGGACGCCGGGGTGCAGGTGCCCAAGCTGTGCGCCACCGACAGCCTGGAGCCCTTCGGCAGCTGCCGGCTGTGCCTGGTGGAGATCGAGGGCCGCAAGGGCTACCCCGCCAGCTGCACCACGCCGGCCGAAGCCGGCATGAAGGTGCGCACGCAGAGCCCCAAGCTGCAGGACCTGCGCAAGGGCGTGATGGAGCTGTACATCTCCGACCATCCGCTGGACTGCCTGACCTGCGCGGCCAACGGCAACTGCGAGCTGCAGGACATGGCCGGCGTGACCGGCCTGCGCAACGTGCGCTATGGCGTGGGCGACCAGTACGGCGGTGCGCACCACCTCAATGCGAAGAAGGACGAGTCGAACCCGTACTTCACCTACGACCCGGCCAAGTGCATCGTGTGCAACCGCTGCGTGCGGGCCTGCGAGGAGACGCAGGGCACCTTCGCGCTCACCATCAGCGGCCGCGGCTTCGAGTCGCGGGTGTCGGCCGGCATGGACGAGCCGTTCATGGAGAGCGAATGCGTGAGCTGCGGCGCCTGCGTGGAAGCCTGCCCCACCGCCACGCTGCAGGAGAAGTCGGTCATCTGGATGGGCCAGGGCGAGCACAGCGTGACCACCACCTGCGCCTACTGCGGCGTGGGCTGCGGCTTCAAGGCCGAGATGAAGGGCAACGAGGTGGTGCGCATGGTGCCGTGGAAGGACGGCGCGGCCAACGAAGGCCATTCGTGCGTGAAGGGCCGCTTCGCCTGGGGCTATGCCACGCATGCCGACCGCATCACCACGCCGATGATCCGCAGGAAGATCACGGATCCGTGGCAGGTGGTGAGCTGGGAGGAAGCCATCAACTACGCGGCCAGCGAGTTCAAGCGCATCCAGGAAGAGCATGGGCGTGACGCCATCGGCGGCATCACCTCCTCCCGCTGCACGAACGAAGAAACCTACCTGGTGCAGAAGCTGGTGCGCGCCGCCTTCGGCAACAACAACGTCGACACCTGCGCCCGCGTGTGCCACTCGCCCACCGGCTACGGCCTGAAGCAGACGCTGGGCGAATCCGCCGGCACGCAGACCTTCAAGTCGGTGGAGCAGGCCGACGTCATCATGGTCATCGGCGCCAACCCCACCGACGGCCATCCGGTGTTTGCGTCGCGGCTGAAGAAGCGGCTGCGCGAAGGCGCGCAGCTCATCGTCGTCGATCCGCGGCGCATCGACCTGGTGAAGTCGCCGCATGTGAAGGCGGCCCACCACCTGGCGCTGCGGCCCGGCACCAACGTGGCGGTGATGACGGCGCTGGCGCATGTGATCGTCACCGAGGGCCTGCTGGCCAACGACTACATCGCCGAGCGCTGCGACACCAAGTCGTTCGGCGAATGGATGGCCTTCGTGGCCCGGCCCGAGCATTCGCCCGAGGCCACCGAGGCCGTCACCGGCGTGCCGGCGGCCGAGCTGCGCGATGCGGCGCGGCTGTATGCCGGCGCGCGCAACGGCGCCATCTACTACGGCCTGGGCGTCACCGAGCACAGCCAGGGCTCCACCACCGTGATGGCGATCGCCAACCTGGCAATGGCCACCGGCAACGTGGGCCGGGAAGGCGTGGGCGTGAACCCGCTGCGCGGCCAGAACAACGTGCAGGGCAGCTGCGACATGGGCTCCTTCCCGCATGAGCTGCCGGGCTACCGCCACGTGAGCGACAGCACCACCCGCGCGCAGTTCGAAGCCGCCTGGGGCGTGGCCATCCAGCCCGAGCCGGGCCTGCGCATCCCCAACATGTTCGAGGCCGCGCTGGGCGGCAGCTTCAAGGGCCTGTACTGCGAGGGCGAGGACATCGTGCAGTCCGACCCCAACACCCAGCACGTCGCGGCCGCGATGATGGCGATGGAATGCATCGTCGTGCAGGACCTGTTCCTCAACGAGACGGCCAAGTACGCACACGTGTTCCTGCCGGGCTCCTCCTTCCTGGAGAAGGACGGCACCTTCACCAATGCCGAGCGCCGCATCAGCCGCGTGCGCAAGGTGATGCCGCCGAAGGCCGTGTATTCCGACTGGGAAGTGACGATGCTGCTGTCGAATGCCCTCGGGTATCCGATGCACTACAAGCACCCCGAGGAGATCATGGCCGAGATCGCGGCGCTGACGCCCACCTTCCGCGGCGTGAGCTACAGGAAGCTGGACGAGCTGGGCAGCGTGCAGTGGCCGTGCAACGAAGAGGCGCCCGAGGGCACGCCCATCATGCACATCGACCACTTCGTGCGGGGCAAGGGCCGCTTCATCATCACGCAGTACGTGGCCACCGACGAGAAGGTGACGCGCCGCTTCCCGCTGCTGCTGACCACCGGCCGCATCCTCTCCCAATACAACGTGGGCGCGCAGACGCGCCGCACCGACAACAACCGCTGGCATAGCGAAGACCGGCTGGAGATCCATCCGGTGGACGCGGAAGACCGCGGCATCCGCAACGGCGACTGGGTGGGCATCCAGAGCCGCGCCGGCGAGACGGTGCTGCGCGCGGTGATCAGCGAGCGCATGCAGCCGGGGGTTGTCTATACGACCTTCCACTTCCCCGAGTCGGGTGCCAACGTCATCACCACCGACAGCTCCGACTGGGCCACCAACTGCCCCGAGTACAAGGTGACGGCGGTGCAGGTGATGCCGGTGGCGCAACCGTCGGAATGGCAGCAGTCCTATTCGCGCTTCAACCAGGTGCAGAACGACCTGCTGCAGCAGCGCCAGCCGGCCGATGCGGCGGTGGTGGGCAAGTAGGGGCTGGCGATGCATGCAGACAACCTGGTGCGCATGGCCAACCGCATCGGCCAGTTCTTCGAGGCCATGCCCGACCGGGCCGAGGCACTGGAAGGCATCGCGCTGCACATCCAGCGCTACTGGGAGCCGCGCATGCGCCGGGCGCTGCGCGCGCACCTGGCGGATGCGGCGGCGCTGGCCGAGCATCCGCTGGACCCCATCGTGATGCAGGCGCTGCAGGCCCATCCGCAGGTGCTGGAATCCGCCACCGCGCCAGCGGGGTGATGCACTCCGGTGCACCATCGGCCCCGGTTACAACCACGAGGGGCAAGCGATGGACACCGTCTACACCGACGACCAGGTCACCAGCCGGCTGGCGTCCGAACTGCCGCGCTGGACGCTGGAGGGCGGCTGGATGCGCCGCACCTACAAGACCGGCGGCTGGAAGGCCACGCTGATGGCGGTGAACACCATCGGCCACCTGGCCGAGGCCGCGTGGCACCACCCCGACCTGACCGTGAGCTATGCCTTCGTCACCGTGAAGCTGGTGACGCACTCGGCCAAGGGCATCACCGACAAGGACTTCGCGCTGGCCAGGAAGATCGAGGAAGTGCTGATGTGGCAACCCGGCACCGAGCCCGGCACCGCGCTGGAAGGCACGCCGGACGATCCGCGGTTCCGGTACCTGAAATACGACTGACGCACGCCCGGGGATGACAGTCTGTCCTTGACCCGGCACACCCGCCGCCACGCGCGGCCGGCCGGGCGCGGGGCGACCGCGGGTTAGCCCGCAGGGGAACGGGGTTTGCTTGGTGCGGTGCAGATGTACACCTGTGCCAACACCCTGGGCGGCGACGCCCCCGCCGAGGCCGACGCCCTCACCGGCGCCGGGCTGCCGCCCGCCGCGGCGGCGCCACCCGCGCCTGCCGTCACGCTGCGGGCGCCCGGGCGGCTGCACCTGGGCTTCCTCGATCCGGCGGCCACGCTGGGCCGGGCCTTCGGCAGCATCGGCCTGGTGATCGACGGCTTCGAGACGGCCGTGTCGGTGACCGCCGCCGCGCGTGCCGACGAGATCGTGGCCGCCACGCCGGGGGCGCAGGCGGAGGTGGAGCGGGCGGCCCGACACCTGGCCGCGCTGCGCCGCCACAGCGGCTGCAGCGGTGCGCTGCGGCTGCAGCTGCTGGAGGTGCTGCCGGCGCACGCGGGCTTTGGCTCGGGCACGCAGCTGGCGCTGGCCATCGGCCGCGCCTTCGCCCACTGGCATGGCCTGGCGGTGGACACGCCCACGCTGGCGCGCTGGCTGGGCCGCGGCCTGCGCTCCGGCGTGGGCATCGCCGGCTTCGACCAGGGCGGCCTGCTGGTGGATGGCGGCCCCGGTGCCGACGGCCGGCCGGCGCCGCTGCTGGCCCGCCTGTCGCTGCCCGCTGCCTGGCGCGTGCTGGTGGCGCAGGACGACACGCTGGCGGGCCTGTCCGGCCAGCGGGAGAAGCAGGCCATCGCCACGCTGCCGCCACTGCCGCGGGCCCTGGCCGCCGACATCTGCCACCAGGTGCTGATGCGGGTGCTGCCCGGCGCCGCAGCCGACGACTTCGCCGGCTTCGCGGCCGGCATCAACCGCATCCAGCAGGTGCTGGGCGAGCATTTCGCGCCGGCGCAGGGCGGCTGCTACACCAGCGCCGCGGTGGGTCGCCTGATGGCCTGGCTGGCGGCGCAGGCGCCGTCCGGCGCGGCCATCGGCCAGAGCTCCTGGGGCCCCACCGGCTTTGCGATCGTGCCCGGCGCCGCGCAGGCCGATGCGCTGATGGCCGCAGCCCGCCAGGCCGGCCTGCTGCCTGCCGGGCTGCGGCTGCGCAGCGTGGCCGCGCGCGACCACGGCGCCACGCTGGCCGACACCCGCGCCCGCTGAGCGCGCCACCCCACCACCCCGACACCCGAAGAGCCGCGATGGAACGCCCCTACATCCTCCACATGTTCACCCCGGGCAAGCAGATGAGCCCATTCGACATCAACATGGCCGCCGACGCCGGCTACCAGCTGGTGGTGCCGTATGCCGAGGTGGGCCTGGACGCCATCCGCAACCTGACGCAGGACACCATCTTCTCCCGCGGCCCCAAGGGCGTGGCGCGCACCGGCATCTTCATCGGCGGGCGCGATGCGCTGCTGGCGGCCGACATGCTGCAGCGCGCCAAGGAGAGCATGGTCAAGCCCTTCATCGTCTCGCTGATGGCCGACCCCAGCGGCGCCTACACCACCGCCGCGGCGATGGTGGCCTGCGTGGAAGGCCAGCTGCTGCGGCAGCACGGCTGCAAGCTGGACGGCCTGCGCGTGGTGGTGCTGGGCGGCACCGGGCCGGTGGGCCGCATCGCCGGCGTGCTGGCGGCGCAGGCGGGCGCGCAGGTGCAGCTCAGCAGCCGCAACGGCATCGACGTGGCGGAAGAGGCCGCGCAGGAGACGGCCCAGCGCTTCGGCGTCACGCTGCACGGCATCTCGGGCGGCGACCGCGCGGCCATCCGCACCTCGGTGGCCGATGCCGAAGTGGTGCTGGCCTGCGCCGCCGCCGGCGTGCAGGTGCTGTCGCAGGAGGACCTGGGCCACGCCAAGGCCCTGCGCGTGGCCGCCGACGTGAATGCGGTGCCGCCCGAAGGCATCGCCGGCGTGGGCGTGATGGACGACGGCCAGCCCATCGCCGGCGCGGCCGCGGGTGCGGTGGGCATCGGCGCGCTGGCCATCGGCAACGTGAAGTACCAGACCCAGCACCGGCTGCTGGTGGACATGTGCCAGGGCGAGAAGGCCTCGGTGCTCAGCTTTGCCGAGGCCTTCGCCAAGGCGCGCGAGATCGTCGGCGAGACACGTGGCTGAGCGCCGGCCATGACCATCCTGGCGGTCGCGGGCGTGTCGGCCCGCGCCATGGCCGAGGCCGCGGTGCGCGACGGCTTCGAGGCCATCGCGCTCGACCTGTTCGGCGACGTGGACACCTGCCGCACCGCCTCGCGCTGGCTGCCGCTGGGCGAGCCCGGTGCGCTGCAGATCGACGTCGACTGCACGCTGTCGGCCCTGCGGCTGCTGGCCCAGCGTGGCGACGTGGCCGGCTGGGTGCCGGGCAGCGGCTTCGAGGGCCTGCACGAGGTCATCGCCGAGGGTGGCGCCTGGCTGCCGCTGATCGGCAACCGGCCCGAGACCATGCGCCGCGTGCGCGACCCGCGGGCCTTCTTCCGCGTGCTGGCCGCGCTGGGCGTGCCGCATCCGCCGGTGGCCCGCACCGCGCCGGCCGAGCTGGATGGCTGGCTGCTGAAGGACATGCGTGGCTGCGGCGGCTGGCAGGTGGCGCCGGCGCCGCCGGTGGACGCCGGCACGCCCGCCCCGCCGCACCATGTGTACCAGCGGCAGGCGGCCGGCGTGCCGATGTCGGCCACCTTCGTGGCCGATGGCTACCGCGCACGGGTGCTGGGCTTCAACGAGCAGATCGTGCAGCCGGTGGGCGACCGGCCGTGGGTGTTCGCCGGCCTGGTGGGGCCGGTGGCAGTGGCGGCGCAGGTGGTGCACGAGGTATGCGCCGCGGCCAGCGTGCTGGCCGGCGCCTTCGGCCTGCGCGGGCTGGGCAGCCTGGACTTCATGCTGCAGGCCGATGGCCGCTGGCAGGCACTGGAGGTCAATCCGCGGCCGCCGGCCAGCCTGTCGTGCTACCTGGATGCGGCACCCATGGCCGCCCATGTGCGCGCCTGCCTGGAAGGCGTGTTGCCGCCCGATGGCCCGCCCGGGCCGCCGCGCCGTGCCGAGGGCCATCGCATCGTCTTCGCCATGCGGGCGCTGCGGCTGGCCGATGCCGCGGCCGCGGCACTGGCGGCGCGGGCCGACACCCATGACCTGCCTTCGGCGGGCGCGCGTTTCCATGCCGGCGACCCGGTGTGCAGCGTGAGCGCTGCCGGGGCCGACGCGGCCGAGGTGCATGCGCTGCTGCAGGCCGCGCATGCCGACGTGAGCAACCTGTTGGAGACAGCCTGATGACGCCTGTGAGCGTGAATGCCGGCGCAAGGCCGCTGGTGGAACGACTGCTGCGCGAAGCGCCCAGCCTGGGCGTGGCCGCAAGGCGCGACGAGCGCGGCGTGTGCATCGTCGATGCCGGCATCGAGGCGCCGGGCAGCGTGGCCGCCGGCCTGCTGGTCGGCGAGATCTGCATGGGCGGCCTGGGCCGGGTGGGCCTGCGGTCCGGCGGCGGCGGCTGGCCCACCTGGCTGGACGTGCGCAGCTCGCAGCCGGTGCTGGCCTGCCTGGGCAGCCAGTACGCCGGCTGGAGCCTGGCGGCCAGCAAGGAGGAAACCGGCGGCAAGAAGTTCTTCGCGCTGGGCTCCGGCCCGGCGCGGGCGCTGGCGGCCAAGGAGAAGCTGTTCGCCGAGCTGGCCTACCAGGACGCGGCCCAGCAAGGCGTGCTGGTGCTGGAGGTGGACCGCGCGCCGCCGGCGGTGGTCATCGACAAGGTGCTGCGCGACTGCGGCCTGCAGCCCGAGGGGCTGACCCTCATCCTCACGCCCACGCGCAGCCCGGCCGGCACCACGCAGGTGGTGGCGCGGGTGCTGGAGGTGGCGCTGCACCAGGCGCATGAGCTGGGCTTCCCGCTGGGCGACATCGTGGACGGCAGCGGCACCGCGCCGCTGCCCGCGCCCAGCCCCGACGGCGTGCAGGCCATGGGCCGTACCAACGATGCCATCCTCTACGGCGGGCAGGTGCACCTCACGGTCAAGGGCGACGATGCCGCCGCCTGCGCGCTGGCGCGCAAGCTGCCTTCGGGCAATTCGCGCGACCACGGCCGCAGCTTCGCCGAGATCTTCCAGGAGGTGGAGTTCGACTTCTACAAGATCGACCCCGCGCTGTTCGCGCCGGCCGAGGTGTGGGTGAGCAACATCGACAGCGGCCACACCTGGCATGGCGGCGCCACGCACCTGCCGCTGCTGCGCGGCCTGTGGCTGAAGGAGGCCGCCGAGTGAGGGTGGCGATCTTCACCGACGAGGTGGGCTGGCACACCCGGCAGCTGCAGGCCGCGCTGCGCCTGCGGGGCGCGGTAGGCCGCTGCATCGACCTCGCCGATTGCCACGTGGACACCACCGCGGCCTGGCATGGCCTGGTGATCCCGGGCTTCGGCCGCGCGCTGCCCGACGCGGCGCTGGTGCGCGGCATCGCGGCCGGCAGCTTCGAGGCGGTGACCAAGCGGCTGGGCGTGCTGCATGCGCTGCAGGCGCTGGGCGTGCCGGTCTACAACGAGGCGCGGGCCATCGAGCGCAGCGTGGACAAGTCGATGACCAGCCTGCTGCTGCATGCGGCGGGCGTGGCCTCGCCGCCCACCTGGGCCACCGAATCGGCGGCGCAGGCGCAGCGCATCGTCATGCGCGAGAGCGCGGCCGGCCATGCCGCGGTGCTGAAGCCGCTGTTCGGTTCGCAGGGCAAGGGCCTGCTGCGCATCGGGCGGGTGGATGGCGTGCATGTGCCGTTGCCGCCGATGCAGCAGGTGCCCGGCCGCCTGGCCTACCTGCAGCGCTTCGTGCCGCAGGCCGATGCGGCCCGGCCGGGCTTCGACTGGCGGGTGCTGGTGGTCGGCGGCCGCGCCGTGACCGCGATGCGCCGCGTGAGCGCGCACTGGGTGCACAACGTGGCCCAGGGCGCGCGCTGCGAGCCGGCCGCGCTGGAAGCGCCGCTGGTGCAGGCCGCCGAGGCCGCGGCCCGCGCGCTGGACATGGACTACGCCGGCGTCGACCTCATCCCGTCGGCCGACGGCATCCAGGTGCTCGAGGTCAACGGCGTGGCGGCCTGGCGTGGGCTGCAGCGGGTTACCGGCTTCAACATCGCGCAGGCGCTGGTGGCCGACCTGCTCGACCGCAAGATGGCGCAAGGCCTGCAGCGCAGCGCATGACCGGGCGCAGCGCCTTCCTGCGAGCCTGCGCGCTGGACGTGGCGGTGCGCAAGCCCGGCAACGTCAGCGAGGCCTCGCCCGGCCATGGCATGCAGGCCGCGCAGTTCATCGCCAGCGCGCAGGCCGCGGCCGGGCCGCTGTTCGAGCCCGGCGCACGGGTGGGCCGGCGCATCGAAGGCGCGGTGCAGGCGAGCTGGGCCGCGGCCGGCTGCAACACCAACCTGGGCATCGTGCTGCTGTGCGCGCCGCTGGCCTCGGCCGCCGAACTGCTGCAGGCCGGCCAGGCCGCCAGCCTGCGCGCGGCCATCGAGCAGGTGCTGCAGTCGCTGGACATCGACGATGCGGCCGCCGCCTTCCGCGCCATCACGCAGGCCAACCCGGGCGGCCTGGGCAATGCGCCGCAGCAGGACGTGCATGCACCGCCTTCCATCGGCCTGCGGGAGGCCATGGCATTGGCCGCCGGCCGCGACAGCATTGCGCGCCAATACCGCGATGGCTTTGCCGAATTGTTCGACATCGGCCTGCGTGCATTGCCACCCGCGTTTTCACTCATGGCCGTGGCCAAAGCACCTGATCTGGCCGCGGCGGTGCAGGCGCTGTACCTGGCCTGGCTGGCCGCGCATCCCGATTCACACATTGTTCGCAAGCATGGCGAGGCCGTGGCACACAGTGTCATGAGCGCGGCGCAGGGCTGGCAGGCCCGCGCGGCGACCCATGGCGGCACGCTGGACGCGGACCCGGCCTTCATCGCATGGGACGACAGCCTGAAGGCCCGGCGCATCAACCCCGGCACCACGGCCGACCTGACGGTGGCCACGCTGCTGCTGTCCGCATGGCACGGAACGTGATACCTCCGGTATCACGCCGGCCGCCCGGGCCGGTGTTGTGGTTCACGCAATACCTACATTGGAGATACCCAAGCCATGGCAAAGATTGATCGCATGATGGTCGGCGAATCGCTCGTCGGTGAAGGCAATGAGGTCGCCCACATCGACCTGCTGATCGGGCCGCGTGGCTCTCCGGCCGAAGCCGCATTCGCCAACGCGCTCACCAACAACAAGGACGGCTTCACCTCCTTGCTGGCGGTGGTGGCGCCCAACCTGCTGACCAAGCCCGCGACGGTGATGTTCAACAAGGTCACCATCAAGGGCGCCAAGCAGGCCGTGCAGATGTTCGGCCCGGCGCAGCGCGGCGTGGCGATGGCCGTGGCCGATTCGGTCGAGAACGGCACCATCCCGGCCGACGAGGCCGACAACCTGTTCATCTGCGTGGGCGTCTTCATCCACTGGCTGGCCGAGGACGACAAGAAGATCCAGGACTACAACTACCAGGCCACCAAGGAATCCATCGCGCGTGCGGTGGCCGGCACGCCCACGGCGGCCGAGGTGGTCTCCAAGAAGGGCAGCGCCTCGCATCCCTTCGCCGCGCAGTAACGCCTGCGGGCGCGAAGACGAACGCCCTGCCTGGCCACAGGCAGGGCGTCGTTCTTGGGCGGCCGGTGGTGCCGCCGGGGGTCAGTCGCGGCGGCCGGGCACCAGGCCGCTGCCCAGCAGCTGCACCACCGCCGCCTGGCGGCCGGCCTCCCGCGTGGCCGGCGCCACGTCGGTGGCATCGCGCTCGATCTGCACGCCCACGGCCTGCACGTCGTCGAACTTGCGCGGCTTGGCCACCTTCACCCGCACCCAGCGCGCGCCGAAGTCCACCAGCAACATGTCGGCGATGGCCTCGGCGAACGCCTCCAGCAGCTGCAGCTTGTGGTGGGCCATCAGCTGCTGCAGCCGCTCGCGCACCACGCTGTAGTCGATGGTGTCGCCGATGCGGTCGGTGTCGCAGGCGCGGGCCCGCGGCACGCCGGCCTGCAGGTCGATCACCAGCGGCTGCGCATGGTGCAACTCGGTCTCGTGGATGCCGATGACGGTGTGGCCGGTAAAGCCCTCGATGAAGATGATGTCCATGCGGGCGGGTGCGCGCAGCGGCGCGGCCGATGGCGTTGCAGGGCTGGGTTGTGGGATCAAGGCGGTTGTCTCCGTTCGTATCCGCGCCCGGTGGCGCAGACACCCCTGGCTGCAAATAGCGAGCCAGTGGCGGAAACCCCGGGGTTTCGCCCGGTGCCGCGCCGTTGCGATGCGAACAGAATGGCCCTCCAGCCCGGGCGCAGGGCAGCAGTTGAGGAAGTCCCGATGACATTGGTGCTGCAAGGCCATGACCGCCACGCCGACCGCATCCTGGATGTCGTACGCAACGGCATGACCGACCCCGGCAACGAAGTGGTCACCCGATCATGGATCCGTTGCCTGAACGAATACCAGCTCCACCCCGAGCGCCCGCGCGAGCCGGCCATCATCTCCAATGCGGCGATGCAAAGCCGCTTCGAGCGGCAGGCCGACGTCATCGAATGCGCGCGCTACGAGATGACCACGCTGTACCAGCAGCTGGGCGATGCGGATTCGGCCGTGGTGCTGACCGACACCGACGGCGCCATCGTGCACATGGTCTCGTCGCCGGAGTTCGCCGCCGAGGCGGCGCCGCTGGGCCTGCGCGTGGGCGCGGTGTGGAGCGAGCGCGAGGCCGGCACCAACGGCATGGGCACCTGCCTGGCCTCCGGCGCGCCGGTGTCCATCCGCCGCGATGACCACTTCTTCAGCCAGTTCACCAGCCTCACCTGTTCGGCGGTGCCGGTGTTCGACCCCTCCGGCGAGATCGCCGCGGTGCTGGACGTGACCAGCCGCAGCAGCCTGATGCAGCAGCACCTGCTGGTGCTGCTGGGCATGACGGCCCGCATGATCGAGAACCGGCTGATCGACCGCCGCTTCAGCAACGCCCATCCGCTGCACTTCCACAGCCGGCCGGAGTTCGTCTACACGCTGCATGAAGGCAAGCTGGCGGTGGACGGCGACGGCCGCATCCTGGCGGCCAACCGCAGCGCGCTGTTCCAGCTGGGCCTGCAGTCGGTGGACGAGGTGCGCTCGCGCCGCATCGAGGACCTGTTCCAGACCTCGCTGGAAGACATGCTGCAGCGGAGCAGCTCGTCGTCCTTTCATCCGGTGGTGACGTATCGCGCCAATGCGGCGCTGCGCTTCTTCGCGGTGGCACGGCAGCCGGCCTCCGAGGCCGCGCCGGCACCTTCGCGCAGCGCGCGCAGCATCGGCAGCTCGATGACGGTGGCGCCGCCGGCCGGCCTGCCGAACGGCACGGTGGCCACGCGCCCGGCCGCGCCGCGCCCGCCCCGCGGCGGCAGCTGCCCGGGCGGCATCACGTTCAAGGACAGCCGGCTGGCCAACCACCTGGAGACGGCCCGCCGCGTGATCGCCCGGCAGACGCCCATCCTGCTGCGCGGCGAGACCGGCGCGGGCAAGGAGGTGTTCGCCAAGGCCGTGCACGAAGGCAGCCCGCATGCACACGGCAACTTCGTGGCCGTCAATTGCGCCAGCCTGCCCGAGACCTTGATCGAGAGCGAGCTGTTCGGCTACCGCGCCGGCGCCTTCACCGGCGCGCAGCGCACCGGCCGCCGCGGCAAGATCCTCCAGGCCGATGGCGGCACGCTGTTCCTCGACGAGATCGCCGACATGCCGCTGGAGCTGCAGGCGCGGCTGCTGCGCGTGCTGGACGAGCGGCAGGTCACGCCGCTGGGCACCGAGGAAACGCATCCGGTGGACTTCCAGCTCATCAGCGCCAGCCACGGCCACCTGCCGGACCTGGTGCGCGAGGGCCGCTTTCGCGAGGACCTGTACTACCGCCTGGCCGGCATCGAGCTGACGCTGCCGCCGCTGCGCGACCGGGCAGACAAGCGCGAGCTGATCCACGGCCTGCTGGCCACCGAAAGCGGCGGCGACGGCGTGCTGAGCACCGAGGCCGAACGCCTGCTGCTGGACTACGCCTGGCCCGGCAACATCCGCCAGCTGCGCCATGTGCTGCGCAGCGCCGCGGCGCTGGCCGACGGCAAGCCCATCGTGCGCGAGCACCTGCCTTCGCTGTTCGTCGAAGGCGCGCCCACGGTGGCCCACAAGCCGGCGGTCGTCGCGCCGCCGATGCCGGCCGCCGGTGCGGCATCGGCCATCTCCTTCAGCGGCGGGCCGGCCGCCGAAACCCACGAGGCCGAAGCCGCGCCCGAGCCCGCGCTGCCCAAGCTCAACCCGATCCAGGCCAACGAGCGGCAGGTGCTGCTGCAGATGCTCGAGCAGCACCGTTGGAACGTCAGCAATGTCGCCAAGGCGCTCGATGTCAGCCGCAACACCCTCTACCGCAAGCTCCACAAGCTCCACATCGAGATATCCCACCCCGAGCGCTGACGACGAGCTGCCGGCGGTGCCGGCCACGCCGCGTTCGCGCTTCGCGTGGTGCATCACCGGATCGGGCCACTACCTGGACGAATCGCTGGCGCTGGCCCGCCGGCTGCCGCAGGTCGACCTGTTCCTCTCCGCCGCGGGCGAGGAGGTGTTGGAGATCTACAAGCTGCCGCTGGCCGAGCTGCGCCAGCACTTCCGCGTGCTGCGCGACAAGACCCGCAGCGGCGTGCCGGTGGGCATGCTGTACGACGACGTCTATCACACCGTGGTGGTGGCGCCGGCCACCAGCAACACCGTGGCCAAGTGCGCCTTCGGCATCAGCGACAGCCTGCCCACCAACATGTTCGCCCAGGCGGGCAAGCTGGGCATCCCCGGCATCGTGTTTGCATGCGACACCGAGCCGGTGGTCGTCACCAAGTCGCCGCACGACTGGGTGACGCTGCGGCCGCGGCGCATCGAGCTGGACAACGTCGAGCGCCTGCGCCAGATCGACTACTGCCACGTGGTGGCATCGCCGGCCGAGCTGGAGGCGGTGCTCGATGCCCGCCTGAAGGAACTGCACCTCGCATGGAACACATCGTCTTCCTGACCGGCCGCCTGGCGCAGCCGAGCCTGGAACGTGTGCTGAGCTCGATCGACGACGCCCCCTTCACCTGGGAGACGCGCGACATCGGCCTGCAGGTGGCCGGGCTGATGACCGCCGACATGGTGCGCCGCCGCGTGGCCGCGCCGGTGCAGGCCGACCGCATCATCGTGCCCGGCCGCTGCCGCGGCGACGTGCAGGCGCTGGCCGCCCACTACGGCCTGCCGGTGCAGCGCGGGCCCGAGGAGCTGAAGGACCTGCCGCGCTTCTTCAACCGCGCGGCCAAGGCGGTGGACCTGAGCGAATACGAGGTGGCGATCTTCGCGGAGATCGTCGATGCGCCGCGCTTGACGGTGCAGCAGATCGTGGAGCGCGCGCAGGCCTACAAGGCGGATGGCGCTGACGTGATCGACCTGGGCAGCCTGCCCGACACGCCCTTCCCGCACCTGGCCGACAGCGTGCAGGCGCTGAAGTCGCTGGGCTTCCAGGTCAGCGTGGACGCGGTCGATCCGCAGGACCTGCTGCGCGGCGGCCGCGCAGGGGCGGACTACCTGCTGAGCCTGTCGCTGGACACCCTGTGGGTGGCCGACGAGGTGGCCGCCACGCCGGTGCTGATCCCGCGCGCGCCCACCGACGAAGCCTCGCTGCACGAGGCGGTGCGGCGGATGCAGCAGCGCGGCAAGCCCTTCATCGCCGATGCCATCCTCGATCCCATCCCCTTCGGACTGGCGGCCTCCATCGTGCGCTACCACCGGCTGCGCGAGGCTTTTCCCGACGTCGCCATCATGATGGGCGTGGGCAACGTGACCGAGCTGACCGAGGCCGACACCAGCGGCATCAATGCGGTGCTGTTCGGCCTGTGCGCCGAGCTGGACGTGGCGGCGGTGCTCACCACGCAGGTGAGCCGCCATGCCCGCCGCGCGGTGCGCGAGGCCGACTGGGCACGGCGCATCATGCACGCGGCCCGCAGCCGGCAGATGCTGCCCAAGGGCTTGAACGATGCGCTGATGACGGTGCACGACAAGCATCCGTTTCCCGATACGCCGCAGGAGATCGCCGCCACCGCCGCCCAGGTGCGCGACCCCAACTTCCGCGTGCAGGTGTCGGCCCAGGGGCTGCACGTGTACAACCGCGACGGCCTGCGGCAGGGCCACGGTGCCTTCGAGCTGTGGCCGCAGCTGGGCCTGCAGCATGACGCGCCGCATGCCTTCTACATGGGCGTGGAGCTGGCCCATGCCGAGATCGCCTGGCGGCTGGGCAAGCGCTACGTGCAGGACCAGCCGCTGGACTGGGGCTGCGCGGTGGAGCGTGCGCCGGTGGACAACGCCGCCTGGTGCGCACCCGGCACCACGCTGCAGCCCGCGCCCACCGGCCGCGCCCGCGGCGATGTGAACAAGGCCCGAGATGAATGACCTGATCTACGAGACCGTGGTGACCACCGCTTCCCCCGCCGGCGTGCCGCACGTGGCGCCGATGGGCGTGCGGTACCACGAAGGCGAGGTGGTGCTGATGCCCTTCCGGCCCTCCACCACGCTGGACAACATCCTGGCCACCGGCCATGCGGTGCTCAACCTCGTCACCGACGTGCGGGTGTTTGCCGGCTGCGTCACCGGGCGCAAGGCGTGGCCGGTGCTGCCGGCCGCGCAGGTGCCGGGCGTGCGGCTGCAATGCGCGCTGCGGCATGTGGAGCTGCAGCTGGTCGCGCAGGCCGAGGATGCGCAGCGCCCGGTGCTGCGGCTGCGGCCGGTGCATGAGGCCGCCCATGCACCCTTCATCGGCTTCAACCGCGCGCAGGCCGCGGTGCTGGAAGCCGCGGTGCTGGTGAGCCGGCTGCACATGCTGCCGGCCGACAAGGTGGACGCCGAGATGCGCTACCTGCAAATCGCCATCGACAAGACCGCCGGCCCGGCCGAGCACGAGGCCTGGGGCTGGCTGGTGGAGGCCATCGCGCAGCAACGGGAAGGCAGGGCGGCCGCATGAACCTGTCTGGACAAGGGCGGATGCGCATGCTGGTCAGCGTGCGCACGGTGGAGGAAGCGCTGCTTGCGGCCAAGGGCGGCGCCGACTTCATCGACCTGAAGGAGCCGCGCGCCGGCGCGCTCGGCGGCCTGCCGACCGGGCTGCTGCGCGACATCGTGCAGTCGCTGCGCGCGGTGGGCAGCACGTTGCCCATCAGCGCGACCATCGGCGACCTGCCCATCGAGCACCTGCCCGCCGTGATGGCGCAGGTGCATGCGGTGGCCGCCTGCGGCGTGGACATCGTCAAGGTGGGCATCACCCGCACCGCCGAGCCGGCCACCGCCTGCCGCGCGCTGGATGCGCTGGCCGCCAGCGGCCATGCCATCGTGCCGGTGTTCATCGCCGACCAGGGCGTGGAGCCGCAGGTGCTGGCCCATGCCGCGGCGCTGGGCCCGGCGCTGGCCGGCGTGATGGTGGACACCCAGGACAAGCGCGCCGGCAGCCTGTTCGACGTGATGACCGATGATGCGCTGCGGCAACTCGTCGGCGTGCTGCGCGCTGCAGGGCGGCCGGTGGGCCTGGCCGGTGCGTTGCGGCTGCGGCACCTGCCGGCGCTGGCCGCGCTGGCGCCGGACTTCGCCGGCTTTCGGTCGGCGGTGTGCGTGGGCGACCGCGGCGCCGCGCTGGATGCGGGCTGCCTGCACGCGCTGCGGCAGGCGCTGTCGGCGCATTGAAGAACAACACGGGAGGATGTTTCGATGGCAGTACATGAAGCGCTGGCGCGCGTGGTGGCCCTGGTGGGTGCCGGCGCCATCCAATGGCGTCGGCGGCAGCAGGGCACGGTGGGCACCGCCGCCGTGGGTCCTGCGCCGCAGATCCCCACCGCGCAGCCGCAGGGCAGCGTGCCGACGCTGAAGATGCCCACCGCCCGTGGCTGGGCGGCGGGCCAGGTGCCCTCGGCCGCGGCGGGCTTGAAGGTCAATGCCTATGCGGCCGGCCTGAAGCACCCGCGCTGGCTGCAGGTGCTGCCCAATGGCGACGTGACGGTGGCCGAGGCGCTGCAGTCGGCCGGCAAGCCGCGCACGCTGTTCGACCATGCGATGGTGGCCACGATGAAGCGGGCCGCCGCCATCGGCGACAGCCCCAACCGCATCACCCTGCTGCGCGATGCCGATGGCGACGGCGTGGCCGAGCAACGCCACACGCTGCTGCAGGGCCTGAACCAGCCCTTCGGCATGGCGCTGGTGGGCGACACCTTCTATGTCGGCAATACCGACGGCGTGATGGCCTTCCCCTACACGCCCGGCGCCACCCAGATCACGGCCGCGGGCCGGCGGCTGACCACCTTCAAGCCGGGCGGCCACTGGACCCGCAGCCTGCTGCCCAGCCGAGACGGCCGCCGCCTGTTCATCGGCGTGGGCTCGCTCAGCAACATCGCCGAGCGCGGCATGGATGCCGAGGAAGGCCGCGCCTGCATCTACGAGCTGGACCTGGCGACCGGCCGCAGCCGCATCTTCGCCGGCGGGCTGCGCAACCCGGTGGGCCTGGCCTGGGAGCCGGTCACCGGCCGGCTGTGGACGGTGGTGAACGAGCGCGACGGCCTGGGCGACGAGACGCCGCCGGACTACCTCACGTCAGTGAGCGACGGCGGCTTCTACGGCTGGCCGTACTGCTACTGGGGCAAGACGGTGGACGACCGCGTGCCACAGGACGCCGCCAAGGTGGCCAGCGCGCTGCAGCCCGACTATGCGCTGGGCGGCCACACCGCCTCGCTCGGCCTGTGCTGGATGCCGGCCGGCACGCTGCCAGGTTTCGACGTGGACGGCATGGTGATCGGCCAGCACGGTTCCTGGAACCGCAGCATCCTGAGCGGCTACAAGGTGGTGTTCGTGCCCTTCGCCAATGGCCGGCCCGCAGGCCCGCCGCGCGACATCCTGTGGGGCTTCCTGGCACCCGACGAATCGGTGTCCTACGGCCGCCCGGTGGGCGTGGCCATCGGGCCCGACGGCCACTCGCTGCTGGTGGCCGATGACGTGGGCGATGTGGTGTGGCGGGTGGGGTGAGGGGGATGGGCGTCACGCTTCAATCCAGCGTGATCGTCCAGCCGGAGAACCTGCCGCCCGACCCCACCTGGCAACGGGCGGTCGGAGCACAGATCGCAACGTACGTTGGTACTGCTGCGATCAGCGGCTGCTGGAATCCGTACCACGGGTCCAGGCAGGCGGCAACGCTGAAGGTCGATGTGCCTGCTTGCACGGCATCCCTTCCGCCTCAGCAGCTGCCGCATACGGGCTTCACCGCCCACAAGGCAGGATTTCCGGATGATGGACTGCAGCATGTATAGGCAGGCGGGCCCGCAGCTCTGCGCTTGCTCCTGCGACCAGCCAACGTAGGCCGCTCCGTCTTCCTCGCATTCGAGGTAGTCCAAGCATGTGCACCGGGAGGGGCTTGGCATCTCGACTTTGCTTTGCAGCCCGAGCGCGTGCATCCGCTGGTTTGCGGACGCTGTAGACGTGGTCCGCTGTCATGAACGCGACTCGGTTGCAATAGAGACTGTCCTCCATGCCGACGGACCCGCCGCATGCAGGTCCGCCGGCCTCCTATTGCAGTGAGGACACGCATGACCGAAGTGAACGAAGGCTGGGCCGACGAGGGCCTGGCCGAGGATGAATCGCGCCTGGTGGCCGACCGCCGCTCCATGCTGCGCGGGGCCGCCGGGCTTTCCGCATGGGCCGCTGGCAGCGGCCTGATGGGCAATGCGCAGGCGGCAACACCGGCACCCGTCACCAGCTTTGCCATCGCGGTGCTGCCCGACACCCAGTTCTACGCTCGCTACGCCACCCCCGAGGAAGGCCAGCAGTTCCAGACCTACTACGGCTCCACGCCGTTTGCCGCGCAGACGGAATGGATTGCCCGCCATGCCGCGGCGTACAACATTCCGTTCGTCATCCACCTGGGCGACGTGGTGGACCAGCAGAACAAGCCCAACCAGTGGCGCGTGGCCGATGCGGCGATGCAGGTGCTGGAGAACGCCGGCGTGCCGTACTCGATCCTCGCGGGCAACCACGACGTCATCAACGACTTCGACTACCGCGTGCCGGCCGACCAGGGCTTCGGCACCGATGCCCAGCGCAACCTGTCGTCCGAACCCTACCTGCAGTGGTTCCCTCGCCAGCGCGCGGCGCGGCAGGCCACCTTCCGCGAGCGTGATCCGTCGGGCTTCCACGAGTGCCACGTGTTCCAGGCCCATGGCATCAGCTTCATGGTGCTGTCGCTGTCCTGGCGCATCTCGGATGCCGGCATCGCGTGGGCGCGCAGCGTCATCGCGCGCCACCCCACGCTGCCGGTGATCGTGTCGAACCACCAGCTGCTGAACATCGCCGCCGACGGCAGCAGCCCGCAGGAGACCGAGTACGGCCGCATGCTGTGGGACAAGCTGATCCGCGACAACGACCAGATCTTCATGACGCTCAACGGCCACCACCACGGGGCCGCCCACCTGCGCAAGTTCAATGACTTCGGCAACGAAGTGCACCAGATGGTGGTGGACTACCAGATGGACTACCAGGGCGGCAACGCGATGATGCGGCTGTACGAGGTGGACTTCACCGGCAACCGCATCGACGTGATGTCGTTCTCGCCCTGGGTGGTGGCCAAGCCGAAGAACAAGCTCAACCAGTTCGACTTCGCCGAGCTCACGCAGCCCAACCAGCGCTTCAGCATCCCGGTCAACTTCAAGAAGCGCTTCGCCGGCTTCCTGCGCTGGCGGCCGGTGCCGTCGACCACCGGCGCCTCCATCCTGCCGCGTGTGCGCAGCGAGCTGCTGGCCGGTTATGTGGAGCCGGTGCCGCCGGCCGTGCGCCCGCCGGCCGATGCCAACGACTTCCCGCTGGTGGCCGATGCCTATGCCCACTGGCGCGTGCCGGCCGGCATCCATGAAGGCAAGGTGGTGCAGGTGGGCGAGGCGCTGCCCGACGTGGCCGGTGGCCACGACATGACCCGCGTGGCGCTGCGGCCGCAGGCCAGCCTGGGCGACGTGGTCTGGTCCACCGACCGGCACTACCTGTCGTCCGCACCGGGCAGCGTGCGCTTCCTCAACACCGACAAGACGGTGGGCCGGCTCAATGCCTTCCTCACCGCGGCGGGCTCGTCGCTCAATGGCCGCAGCTTCTGGACCGGCTACACCTTCGAGGCCTTCGTGAAGATCCCGGCCGACTGGGATGCCAACAAGCACCGCTGGGGCAACCTGCTGGGCCGACAGGGCAACCGGGGCAACGTGCCGGGCGGCTTCCGCGGCGGCGATCCCGAAGCCTCCAGCGTGCTGTTCGCCATCTCCAGCCTGCGCGAGGTGCAGTGGGAAGTGGTGCCGGCCAGCAATTCGCAGCAGGCGCAGACCAACTGGTCGGGCGAGCTGATCCGCGACACCTGGTACCACGTGGCCATCGTCAACGACCCGGCCACCGCCACCACCACCATGTACATCGAAGGCGCGCCCGTGCTGCGCAACGTGGCCAATGCCGCCACCGGCACCCGCTCGCAGAACCCGCCGCAGCCCTGGATCCTGGGCGCGGGCTGGTGGGACGGCGTGCTGGACGACGGCTTCTATGGCTGGATCGGCGAGCTGCGCATCGTGCCGCGCCCCATCCCGGCGGCGCAGTGGCTCACGGCCCGCCGCGGTTGATCAACGTTTCGTGGAGCTTTTGTTCATGTCCTTCAAGAATTTCCTGAGCGCAGCCGTGGTCGCCGCGCTGCTTCCGCTGGCCGCGCAGGCGCAGCAGTTCCAGGCCGGCGCCGGCGTGTTCGACGGCAACGGCTACGGCAGCAGCTACACCGGTGCCGGCGGCTTCACGCCGCTGTTCAACCAGGCGCTGGGCCAGGTGGTGGACGGCGGCAACGGCGCCTTCGATGCCTTCGGCTTCTACAACGCCGGCGTCGGCAGCCTGGGCCAGCAGCGCCAGGTGGAGCTGCTGGCGGGCAATGTGTTCCGCTTCTTCGACACCTTCACCAACACCGGCAGCAGCACCGTCAGCACCACGCTCAACTTCTTCGGCAACCTGGGTTCCGATGGCGACGAGCTGGTCAGCCATGTGTCGGCCGGCCTGGTCGTCAGCTGCGAGGACGATGGCTTCGGCGCCTGCGGCAGCGACCCGGTGCTGGCGCTGGTGTCGGGCAACAACGGCCTGGGCCAGGCCGCCATCACGCCCGACCGCTACAACGTGCGCTTCGAGGTGAGCCTGGCGCCGGGCCAGAGCCTGAGCCTGCTGAACTACGCCTTCCTGGCCAGCGAGGTGAACGGCCCCACCGCTGCCGACCTGGACCTGGCGCTGGCCACCGGCCAGCAGCTGCAGGCGTCGCCCTGGCTGCAGGGCCTGAGCCGCCAGCAGATCGACGGCATCGCCAACTTCAACCTGTCGCCGGTGCCCGAGCCGTCGACCTGGGCGATGGCGCTGCTGGGCATGGGCCTGCTGGGCTGGAAGCTGCGCCGGCGCGGTTGAGCTGCCTCAGGGCGGCAGCCCGGCATCCAGCACGCCCGCCATCACGCCTGCCTGCCAGTCGAAGTACGGGTTGAAGGTGAGCCGGGCGTGCACCTTGCCCGGTTCGCGGTAACCCCATTCCGAGAACCACAGCTCGCCGCCGCGCAGGCAGGCCTGCGTGGCCTGCGCATCATGTCCGTTGCGGCACAGCCGCAGGCGCCCTTCGCGGCCATACAGCGGGTTGTCCGGCGCGAACAGCACGCCCATGTGCGAGAACTGGCTGATGCGCCATGCCGGCAATGCATCCGGCTGCACGAGCATCCGCGTGTCGCCCTGCGAGGGTGGTGGCATGCCATACCAGACCAGCCGGGCGTCCGGGTGCGGGAAGCGCGTGCGGAAGGCCTCCACGGCGTGGGCGGTGTCCACGACCGAGTCGCTGGCGGCCAGCACCATCAGCACCGGCTTGTCGAAGCTCCCCGAGCCCAGGTGCCGCTGGGCCCGCTGGCTGCTGCGGTGGAACTGGGCGAAGCCGTTGGTGGGCACCACCGAGTAGCGCACGGGAATGGACTCGGCCGCAGCCGTTGGCGCCACCAGCCACGGCCGCACATGACGCAGCAGCGGGGTCACCCAGCCGAAGGGCACGGAAGCGCGGAAAGCCGGTGAGAACAGCAGCAGGCCGGCCACGCGGGGATCGGCGTAGGCATGGTCCAGCACCAGGTTGGCCCCGGTGGAAAAGCCGCCCAGGTAGACCGCGCCGGCGTCCCGCCGCAGCAGCTCGGCCTGCTCGGCCACCGTGCGGCGCCAGTCTTCCAGCGTCACCTCCAGCATGTCCTCGGGCACGGTGCCATGCCCCGGCAGCAGCACGCTGCGCGCCAGGAAGCCCTGCCGTGCCAGCTCCGGCCCCAGGTCGTGGAAGGACCAGGGCGAGTCGCCCAGGCCATGCACCAGCAGCACGCCGCCTCTCGTCGGGCGACCGACCGGCCGCCACTCGCGGGGCGCGTTGAGCCGCGCCTCCTGCAAGGCGTCCGGTGCCTGGGCGCCCCGCCGCGCCGCCACCCGGCGCAGGGTGTCGGCCTCGTAGGCCGCAAAACTGTCGTGCACGGTCTGCAGGCCAGGGCCCGCGTCGCTGGCGCAGCCGCCCAGCAGGCCCAGGACCAGCAGCCCGGCGAGGCCGCGCCATGGCCGCCCGTTCATGGCTGCCTCCCGCCGGCGCCGGTCACGGCCAGGGCGGCCGGGGATGCCTCATCGGCCGCCATGCGCACATCCATGCACAGCCCGACCTCCAGCGGCCGGGGAACGATGCGCCATCCGTGCGCCTCGGCGATGGCGGCGCAGATCGACAGGCCGAGGCCCGCGCCTTCGTCGCGCCGGTCGGCCCCGCGCCAGAAGCGGTCGAAGATGCGAGGCAGGTCGTGGGCGGCGATGCCCGGCCCCTGGTCGGTGACGCGGAAGCCGCCCTTGCCGGCCAGCAGCTTCACCGCGCTGCCTTCCCGGGTGTGCTGGATGGCGTTCTCCAGCAGGTTCTTCAGCAGCGTGAACAGCGCACCGCGGTCCGCCGTCCAGCTGTGCAGGCCCGGGTCGGCATGCAGCTCCACCTGCACCGCACGACGGCCGGCGACGCGGTTCATTACGTCGCACACCTCGGCCAGGATGGGGCGCGGATCGATGGCCGCCACCTGGTAGTTCAGCGGTTCGCTGGTCTCGGCCAGCAACAGCAGCTGCTGCACCTGGCGCCCCATGCGGTCGATGTCGGCCAGCAGCGGGGCCTGCGCCTCGTCCCGGCGGCCCAGTTCCACCTGCGCGCGGATCAGCGCCAGCGGCGTCTTCAGCTCATGCGCCGCGCTGGCCAGGAAGTGCTGCTGCGCCTCGAAGCCCTGCTGCAGGCGGTCCAGCGCCTGGTTGAAGGCCTCCACCAGCGGCCGGATCTCGGCCGGCTGCGCCGTGGCGTCCAGCCGCTCGGCCAGCGCGCTGGGCGAGATGCGCTGCGCCGCTGCCGAGGCCGCATGCAGCGGCCGCAGGCTGCGGCGCAGCAGCCATTGGAACGAGACGAGGAAGACCACCAGGAAGGTGGCGGACATCGCCAGCACGCCGCGGCGCATGCCCGGCGCCCCGAAGGACTCGCGCAGCAGGCCGACGAACCGCTCGCTCGCCGCGACCTGCACCGCCAGCCGCCTGCCCCGGGCGTCGAGGGTCCGCGTGGCCAGGTGCATGGCCACGCCGGCGTGTTCGATGCCCACCGACTCCTGCGGCGGCAGCCGGAACTGCGGCGCGCTGCCCAGCGGCCGGGCTTCGCCATTCGTGTACAGCACGCGTCCGTCCTCGTCGACGATGCGCACCTGCATCTCGGTGGCCAGGCTGGTGAGGATCCAGGGCTCGATCACCTGGGCATCGAAGCCCACGGCCTGGCCCTCGGCATCGAAGCGCAGGTGCTCGGACAGCCGTTCGGCGAACAGCTCCGCCTTCTGCGCCAGCAGCGTGCGCGACCAGGCATCGCCCAGCAGCGTGACCAGCAGCACCACCAGCAGCGCACTGCCGGCCATGCCGAGCAGGAAGAACAGCCGCAGGCGGCCCAGCAGGCTAAGGCATCGGTGGTTCATCGCGGAGGGCATAGCCATAGTTGCGGATGTTCTCGATGTGCTGCGCGGAGCCGATGGCCAGCAGCTTGCGACGCAGGCGGTGCAGCGCCACATCCAGTGCATTCGGCGTGACCGCCTCGGCCAGGCCCCATGCCGCCAGCTCCAGCGCACTGCGCCGCAGCGGGCGGCCGGCATGGCGCAGCAAGGCCGTCATGATCTGCAGCTCGGCCGGTGCGAGCGATACCGATTCATGGTCGCGGCACAGGCGGCCGCTGTCGACGTCGATGCGCAGGTCGCCATGGGCTGGCGCGTTCTCCAGCATGGCCGCCGGCCGGCGCATCAGCGCCCGAACGCGCGCCACCAGCTCCTCCATCGGGAAGGGCTTGGTCAGGTAGTCGTCGGCACCGGAGTCCAGCCCGTCGACCCGGTCGTGCAGCGCGTCGCGCGCGGTCAGCATCAGGCAGGGCGCCCGCATGCCGGCGCCGCGCATGCGCCGCACCAGCTCCAGCCCGTCGCCATCCGGCAGGCCGCGGTCGATCACCCAGGCCACGTAGTCCAGGCGCTGCGCCGCGCCCCAGGCCTCGGCCAGGGAAGCGAACACGTCGGAGGCGATGCCCGCGGCCTGCAGCGCCTGGCGTACCAGCGTGGCCAGGCGCGCGTGGTCCTCCACCATGGCGATGCGGCTCATGCGCGGCGGGCAGGCGCGGCACGGGGCCTGGCCTGGTCGAACGGTGCTGGGTGATGCAAGGCAATGACTCCTGCGGATGGCGGCCGGCCAGTCTGGGCCTGCATGAATTACGGGCTTCTTTCCAGCGCTGCGTCCATGGCGGTGGGCGGGTCTGTCGGCGGGTAAGTCGGCGGTAATGAAGGCGGCTGGAACATGGCCTTCGACCGCAACACACCGCTTGGACGAAGCGCCCGCACCATGCCGCAACCGACCGCCCCCCACATTCCACCTCAACACGGCCGCACCGCGGTCATCACCGGCACCGGAGGCCTCGGCCTGGAAGCGGCGCTGGCGCTGGCCCGGGCCGGCGCGCAGGTCGTGCTGGCCGGGCGCGATGCGGCCAAGGGCGCGGCGTCGGTGCGGCGCATCCAGCGCGAAGTGCCCGATGCCCGGGTGGCATTCCGTGAGCTGGACCTGGCCAGCCTGGCCTCCATCCGGCGGTTCAGCGAGGCGCTGGCCGGCAGCGGGACCACGCTGGACCTGTTGATCAACAACGCTGGCGTGATGGCACCGCCGACCCGGCAGCTGACCGCCGACGGCTTCGAGCTTCAACTGGGCACCAACCACCTCGGCCACTTCGCCTTGACGGCCCGGCTGCTGCCCCTGCTGCGCCAGGCCGCAGGCGCCCGCGTGGTCACGCTGTCCAGCATCGCCGCGCAGCGCGGGCGCATCGACTTCGACAACCTGCATGCGCAGCGGCACTACCAGCCGATGGCGGTGTACAGCCAGTCGAAGCTGGCCTGCCTGATGTTTGCGCTGGAGCTGCAGCGCCGCAGCGACGCCGCCGGCTGGGGCCTGCGCAGCCTGGCCGCCCACCCGGGCGTGGCCCGCACCGAGCTGCTGCCCAACGGGGCCGGCCGCTGGAGCCTGCCCGGCCTGGCGCGCCGCGGCCTGTGGTTCCTGTTCCAGCCGGCGGCACAGGGCGCATGGCCCAGCCTGATGGCCGCCACCTCGCCGGGCATGGAAGGCGGGACCTACATCGGCCCCGACGGCTGGCGCGAACTGCGCGGCGCGGCCACGCAGGTGGAGATTCCGCCGCAGGCGCTGGACCGGGACGTCGCGGCCAGGCTGTGGGCGGACTCCGAACGCCTGACCGCATGCACCTTCCCTGCGGCCGGAAGGCCGGACGGATCGCGAACCGCCAGCTTCACGCCCACCCGCACCGGCATCCCGCTGCCGCAGCCCGCGCGCTGAGCGCCGCGCCAGCCCGCCATGCACAGCTTCTTCCACCCCCGACGAGAGCCTCCCATGCAGTTCCCCTCCAAGACCCTCGCCCTGCGCATCGCCACCCTGCTGACCGGCCCCACGCTGGTGATGGCCTGCGCGCAGATACCCAGGAGCAGCGTGGCCGAAGCGCAGTTCCCCGCCTTGTCCTGCGAGGAGCTGGCCCGCGAGGTGGCCGCCGCGCAGGCCACCCGGGCGGCCGCCGAACAGGCCAAGAGCGAGTCGTGGCATGCGGTGCTGCCCTTCGTGGTGGCCGCGCGCTATGCCGATGCGGGCGCCGCCTCGAGCGAGGCGCAACGCCGCATCGGGCTGCTGTCCGCCCAGGCCGCGCAGCGCCCGTGCGCGAGTTGAGCCGCCGCGCCACGGGCCCGAAGCCCGAGGCCTTCGTGGAGCTCGACCGCGTGAGCTTCGGCTACGACACCACCGCGCGCGTGCTGTCGGACCTGTCGCTGCGGTTTCCCCGCGGGCAGGTCACCACCATCCTGGGTGGCTCCGGCTGCGGCAAGACCACGCTGATGCGGCTGGTCGGCGGCCTGCAGGCGGCAGACGCCGGCCGCGTGCTGATCGACGGCGAGGTGCTCGATCCCCGGCATCGGCGCCGGCTCTACGCGCTGCGCCGCCGCATGGGCATGCTGTTCCAGTTCGGCGCCCTGTTCACCGACCTGACGGTCTACGAGAACGTCGCCTTCCCGTTGCGGGAGCACACCTCGCTGCCCGAGGCCGCGGTGCGCGACCTGGTGCTGATGAAGCTGCAGGCGGTGGGCCTGCGCGGCGCCGTGGGGCTGCGCATCGGCCAGCTGTCCGGCGGCATGGCCCGCCGCGTGGCCCTGGCCCGCGCCATCGCGCTGGACCCGGAGCTGATCCTGTACGACGAACCGTTCGCCGGCCTGGACCCCATCAGCATCGGCGTGACGGCCCAGCTGATCCGCCGGCTGAACGATGCCACCGGGGCCACCTCCCTGGTGGTGAGCCACGACGTGGCCCAGTGCATGGCGATCAGCGACCGGGTGGTGCTGCTGGCCCGGCACGGCCGCATCGTGGCGCAGGGCACGCCGGCACAGCTGATGGCCGGCACCGACCCCGAGACGCGGCAGTTCCTGCGCGGCGAGCCGGACGGTCCGCTGCGCTTCCACCATCCCGCGCCGGGCCTGGCGGCGGACTTCGGCCTGACGGCATGACATCGGCCGCGCGGGCTCACGGCCTGTCGTCGAGCACCAGCACCTCGTGCACGTCGCTGGCGGCGTTGCCACCCACGCGCAGGCCGCCGCCTACCAGGTGGATGCGGTTGCCGAGCGTGGCGGCGCCCAGGCCGTGGCGGGCCGTGGGCATGGGCGGCAGTGCATCCCAGCGGTCCGCCGCAGGGTCGTAGACCCAGGCGTCGGCAAACACCTGCTGCTCGGGCACCCATTGCTCGCCGCCGAACACGTAGAGCTTGCCCCGGTAGGCGGCCGCGGCCAGTCCGCCGCGTGCCTGCGGCATCGGCCTGCGGGTGGTCCAGGTGTTGCTGGCGGGATCGAACACTTCCAGCGTGGCGACGTTGACCTGGCGCAGCGTGCCATCGGCCTGCTTTTGCGCGCTGCGGCCGCCGACGACGTAGATGCGGCTGTCGATCACCGCGGAGGCGGCGCTGTTGCGTGCCGTCGGCGCATCGGGCAGCCGGCTCCAGCGTCCGGTGGCGGGGTCGAGCACCTCGGCCAGCACGGTGTCCTCATGGTCATTGAAGTGGCTGGCACCGGCGAATGCCGGCACCCGCCCGCCGACGAGATAGATCTTGCCCTGCACGGCCGCCGCAATGCCTTCCGCACGCGGCTGCGTCAAGCCGGGCCCTGGGTGCCAGCGGTCCGCATCGGGTGCGTACCAGTGCACGCTGGCCTGTGCACGCCAGTTGGGAAAGCCGCCGCTGAATCCGCCGATGCCCCACAGCCGCCCGTCGGCCGCGGCCAGCGCGATGTGGTGCCGGGCCTCGGGCAGGGTGGCCAGCCGCGTCCAGCGGCGCCGGGCCGGGTCCCAGGCCTCGAAGTGCGCCGAATAGCCGGTGTTGGGGCTGAGCAGGCCGCCGGCCACGTACAGCTTGCCGTCCAGCACCTCCGGATACAGCTCCTGCCGGGCCACGCCGGCCGGCGCGGCCGCCTCCCAGCGGGGCACGGGCTGCGCATGGGCGGCCAAGCCCAGGAGGGCGGCTGCGGCCAGGGTGAGGCTGCGGAGTTGGCGGTGGTGGTTGCTCATGGTGTCGGGCCCCGGTTGTTCGAGCGGATCGTAGGCAGCGGTGGCCGTCGGCACCAGATGGATAATCGTGCACGGGGCGTTCAACCAGGCTTAACAATGACCCGATCCGTGCTGCCCGACCTGGACGTGTTCGCGGCCGTCGCCAGGCATCGGAGCTTCCGTGCCGTGGCCACGCAGCGCGACGTGTCGGTCTCGCTGATCAGCCAGACCATCCGCCGGCTGGAAGACCAGTTGGGCGTCGCCCTGCTCACCCGCACCACGCGCAGCGTGACGCCCACTGCCGCCGGGCTGGCCCTGCTCGCGCAGCTGGAGCCGGGCCTGGCGATGATCCAGAAGGCGGTGGAGGAGCTCAACGCGCACCGCGGCTCGCCCCTGGGCTCGCTGCGCATCAATGCGCCCGCGCCGGTCGCGCAGTTCCTGCTGGCGGCCCTGGCGGCCCGCTTCCTGGCGCAGCATCCGGGCGTGTCCATCGAGATCACCGCCGACGCGGCCAAGGCCGACATCGTGCGCGACGGCTTCGATGCCGGCGTGCGCATCGACAAGGACCTGCAGCAGGACATGGTGGCGGTGCGCATTGGTGCGCCGCAGCGCTACGCCGTGGTGGGATCGCCGGCGTACTTCTCGCGCCGGCCGATGCCGAAGTCGCCGCGCGACCTGGCGGGACACGATTGCATCCGGCGTCGGTTTCCGGCGGGCGGCCTGCAGCCATGGGACTTCCAGCGACGCCACCTCGCGCCCGAGATCGCCGAGCCCCGCCTGGTGGTCAATGACGCGCAGGTGGCGGTCAATGCGGCGGTGGCCGGCGCGGGCCTGGCCTACGTGCACGAGAAGTACGTGGAGCGCGAACTGGCTGCGGGGCAGCTGGTGCGGGTGCTGGAAGGCTGGTCGCCGGGCATCGGCCCGCCGTACCTCTACTACCCGCGGCAGCGCTTCCTGTCCGCCGCCCTGAGGGCCTTCGTGGACTTCGCGCGCGCGGCCGCGGCGGATGCGCCTTGAGGGCCGGCGCTGCCGCCTTGTTCACATCCCGCAGAGCTTCCTGAACGGCCCGAGCACCGCCTCGCCGCGGAAGGGCTTGACGATCCAGCCGGTGATGCCGATCTCCTTGCCGCGGGCGCGCATGCCGGCGTTGTCCTCGGTGGTCAGCATCACGATGCGCACCGCGGTGTTGCCCAGCTCGGTGCGGATCTTCTCGGCCATGGTCAGGCCGTCCATGTTGGGCATGTTGATGTCGCTGACCACCAGCTTGATGCCGGCATCCTCCTGCAGCAGCTTCAGGCCGTCGCGGCCGTCGTTGGCCACCGCCACCTCGAAGCCGTTGTGGGTGAGATAGCCGGACACGATCTCGCGCATCGTGCTCGAGTCGTCGACCACCAGGATCTGGGCCATGCGAACAAACTCCGGATCAGAAGAACTCGAGCTCGCCCGTGCTGGCCGAGCCGGCGCTGGCCGAGAACTCGATGAAGGCCTCGGGCACGAACAGCAGGTTGAAGATGAAGCGCTGCACGATGGTCACCGGCGGCTGGCGCGGCCGGCGCGGGTCGGTCAGCAGGTAGCGGATGCACAGCTGCGGGTCCTGCGAGCCGAACGAGATGTACTTCTGCTCGTGGTTGATGACGATGGGCACCTGCGTCTGCTGGTTGGCGAAGGCCTCGGGCGGTATGTAGCGGTTCTTGAACGCGCCCCACACCAGGTTGGTGGTCTCGCCCAGCAGGTTGTTCAGCTCGCGGAAACCCAGGTCGCCGCCCACGCCCTCGAACCCCATGCCCTGGGCCATGCCCTGGCGCAGCGCGCCTTCCTCGGTCTGCAGCATCATGTAGCCGCGGCACCAGGTGCTTTCCAGCGCGATGAGGGTGGACACCTGGCCGTAGATGATGCGGTCGTGCACCACGTAAGGCGGCTCGGCCACCACCTCGGCATTCGGGAACATCGAGCGGATGGCGTTGCAGCTCAGCTCGATCACGCCGTCCACCAGCGGGGTGGGGTAGCGCATGCCGAACAGGCTGTGGTTGATGTGATCGCGCAGCGTGGCCACGTCGCCGCTGGGCCAGGGGTGGGTCACCGCCCGCGCCTCGTCCTCGTTGAGCACCCGCGTGCTGGTGCGGCGCAGGAAGATGGGCAGCTCCGGCCGCTGGCGGTGCAGCGCGATGGCCAGGCGCAGGCTGTCGGGGTGGTCGCAGGGCAGGTCCTCGGCCAGCAGCACGCCGCCCAGGTCCTTGTGCTGCGACAGCGCCTCCAGCGCGTCGGCGGCCGCGCGCGGCACGGTGATCAGCCCCAGCGACTCGCAGCACTCCAGCAGGCTGGCGTAATGCGCCGGATCGTGCTCCAGCAGCAGTACCTTGGCGGCAAGAAACGTGGGCTCGTTCATCGGCGGCGTCCTCATGGTGGTGGTCTGGCACGGCCCCCCGGGAGGTGCGCAGCACACCATATCGGCCGCCGCCCGGCGCACTGAAACCCGGCCGTCGCGCGCGCACCCACAATGCCGCCCGTGCCGGCCCCGCGGCGGCCGGCTGGAGTGCCCCCCGAGATGGACAGATTCGATGCGATGCAGGCCTTTGCCCGGGTGGTGGAGTCCGGCAGCTTCACCCAGGCGGCCCACTCGCTGCAGCTCAGCCGCGCCACCGTCACGCAGCTGGTGCAGCAGCTGGAGGCGCGGCTGCGGGTCAAGCTGCTCCACCGCACCACCCGCCAGGTGCAGGTGACGGCCGAGGGCGCCGCGTACTACGAGCGGGTGCTGCGGCTGCTGGCCGACATGGACGATGCCGAGACCAGCCTGTCGGCCGGCGCGGCCTCGCCACGCGGCCTGCTGCGGGTGGACGTGCCCAGCCCGCTGGCGCGCCTGCTGCTGGTGCCGGCACTGCCGGACTTCCATGCCCGCCATCCCGACATCCAGCTGCACCTGGGCGTGAGCGACCGCGTGGTGGACGTGATCGGCGAGCATGTGGACTGCGTGCTGCGCGGCGGCACCCTGCCCGACAGCGGCCTGATCGCCCGCCACGTGGCCGACCTGCCGCTGGGCTGCTATGCCGCGCCGGCCTACCTGGAGCGGCATGGCACGCCCGGCCATCCGCAGGCGCTGGCATCGGCACCGCACCAGGTGGTGGGCTTCCTGTGGAAGCGCAGCGGCCGGGTGCTGCCGCTGCGCATGCGGCGCGGCGCGGAGCAGGTGGAGGTGCAGGGCCGCCACCTGCTGGCGGTGGACGACGGCAATGCCTACCTGGCCGCCGGCCTGGCCGGACTGGGCGTGCTGTGGCTGCCCGAGTACATGGCGCGCGCCCACCTGGCCGGCGGCGAACTGCGGCCGCTGTTCACCGACTGGCGCTTCGAGCCGATGCCGCTGTACCTGGCCTTCGCGCCCAACCGGCATGTGAGCGCCAAGCTGCGGGTGTTCATCGACTGGGTGGCCGCGCTGCTGGACCGGCATGCGCCGGTGCAGCGGCCGGCGCGCTGAGCCGGTTCAGGGCCGCGTGCGGGGCGGCACGCGGGTGTCCAGGGCGGCGGGCCGGTAGTCGGGCGCAAAGCTGCAGCCGGCGCCGAAGGTGGCCTCCAGCGCGGGACACTGCTGCGCCACGCTGGCCGGCGTGGGCTTGCTGCCTTGTTCCACCCAGGCCAGCAGCGCATCCATCAGCGTGGGATAGGTGGGGTCGCTGATGTAGCTGTGGGTGCCGCGGGTGGTGAAGGTCTGCACCAGCCGGTCGGCGCTGCCGCCCTGCGCCATCACCTGCGCGAAGTAGGCGTCCAGCTCCACGAAGGCGGTGGGATCGTCGATCCACTTGGTGCTGAGCACCGGCACCGGGATGCGGCCGGTGGGATCGGTGTCCTCGGCGAAGCGGGTCACGGCCTGCGGATCGGCGCGGTAGCGCAGCACGCCCGCGTTCAACGCCGCATCGTCCTCGGAGCCGGTGTACTGCACGCCGGTGTTGCCAAAGGGGCTGGCGCCGCCGGTGCGCAGGCTCACCACGTCGCGGAAGTGGAAGGTGCCCCAGTTCAGGTGCGACTGGATGGCGCTGGCCGGAATGCGGATGACGCTGGCGATGGTCTGCACCTTGCGCTGCTGCTCCGGCGTGCGCTGCGCGGCGGGCTTGTCCAGGCCCAGGCATTCGGCGGTGCGGGCATTCAGGTCGGCCTGCGTCATCGTCGAATCGGCCGGCAGGCCGATGTTCAGCGGGTAGGCCGGCTCGGTGGGCCGCGGGTGGTTGTTGCACAGGTACTGGTACACCACCCGCAGGTCGAGCCGGAAGTCGTAGGAGCGGGTGCCGCCGGCCAGCACGCCGCTGGTCAGCAGCACCGCGTCGTACGGCGTGCTGCCCACGCTGGCGGCGGTGTAGGTCTCGGCGGCCTTGGCGGCCACGCCTGCGCCCCAGGACTGGCCGTGCAGCACGGTGCGCTGGGGCTGGGCCACATGCTCGCGGAAGATGCGGCGCAGGCGCTCGGTGTCCTCGGCCGCGTCGCGCACCTCCACGCCGCCCTGGCGGAAAGTGGAGCCGGCCCACGCATAGCCGGCCTTCACCATCACCGCCCAGCGGGTCAGGTCTTCCACCGCGCGTTCGGGCGTGGGGGCCTCCAGGCTGGGGCCGCCGTGGGCATGCAGCACCAGGTGGCCGTTCCACTGCGCCGGCATCGCGATCAGGTAGTAGGCGCCGGCCGAGTCGCGGCCGGACAGGCAGCGGGCGGTGCTGGGCACCGCCTCCGGGCAGCTGGCCGCCACCGGGGCCGCCTCGCGCCCAAAGGCATCGTCGCCATGGCCGTCGCTGTTGCATCCCGCCGCGGCCAGCGCAGCCGCCGCCAGCAGGCCCTTCCAATGTCGTGCACCCATGCTTGTCTCCGTCAGGTTGTTCTGACGGGCATGTTCAGAGGGCGGTGCACATACGTCAAATATCCGGCGCAGCGGTCAGCCATATGCGGTGGATATGGCGGTGGCGCTCAACGTCTGCTGCATTCGACCGATATGCAAAAAGTGAAAAGTAACCAGCGCGGCGAACGCCGTCGCGATGTCCCCATGTTCTCCACCGTCCGCTTCCGCCTGATCGCCACCAGCCTGCTGATCGTGGTCGCCGCGATCGCCATCGTCGGCTTCATCAGCTACCGCTTCACCCGCGCCTCCATGCTGGAGGACATGCAGCTGCAGCTGGGCCGCATCGCGCAGTCCGAGGCGGCCAAGCTGGGCGACTGGGTGGCCGCCAACAAGCGGCTGGTGGCCGCGCTGCAGCCCGCCGCCCTGCTGGCCGAGCCCGACGCCGCGCTGCAGCAGGCGCTCACCGCCGGCGAGCTGGAGCTGGCCTACGTGGGCCATGCTGACAAGCGCATGCTGTCGGTGCCGCGCCGACAGCGCGCAGCCGACTACGACCCCACCGCCCGCCCGTGGTACCGGCTGGCCCAGGACAGCCCCGGGCCGGTGCTGACCGCGCCGTACCTGGCGGCCTCGTCCAAGAAGCTGGTCGTCACCTTCGCCCAGGCCGTGCGCAGCGGCGCGCAGGTGACGGCGGTGGTGGGCACCGACGTCACCATCGACAACGTGGTGGCCGGCCTGGCCAACATCCATCCCACGCCCAGCGGCCATGTGTTCCTGCTGGACAGCCAGGGCCGGGTGCTGGCGCATCCGCAGCCGGGTGCCATCCTGAAGCCGGCGCTGGAGCTGTCGCCCGAACTCACGCCCGAGCTGCTGCGCACGCTGCACGACACGGCGCTGCCGCCGGCGGCGGTGCGCATGGGCCAGGGCAGCTATCTGCTGAAGGCCGCGCCGGTGCCGGGCACCGACTGGCTGATGGTCACCGCCGCCCAGCGCGGCGAGGCACTGGCCCGGCTGGACGCGCTGCTGCTCAGCCTGGGCGCGGCGCTGCTGCTGGTGGGCGGTGCGGCCGCGGCCACGGCCACCGTGTCGATCAATGCGCTGCTGGGCGGCCTGCGCACGGTGCATGCGGCCATGCTGCAGATCGGCTCCGGTACCGGCGACCTCACCCAGCGGCTGCCGGCCCGGGGCCGCGACGAGATCGCGGCCATTGCCACCGCATTCAACAGCTTCGTCGGCCGTATCGAGCAGGTGATGCGCGAGGTGCGCAACAGCGCCGAGTCCATCGCCCATGCCTCGCGCGAGATCGCCATGGGCGCGCAGGACCTGAGCAGCCGCACCGAGCTGACCGCCAGCAACCTGCAGCAGACCGCCTCGTCGATGGAGCAGATGACGCAGTTGGTGCGGCGCAGCGAAGGCCATGCCGCCAGCGGCACCCAGGTGGCCAACGGCTCGGCCGAACTGGCCGGCCGCGGCGGCGAGGTGGTGGGCCAGGTGATCGCCACGATGGACGAGATCCGTGCCAGCTCCGGCAAGATCGCCGACATCACCGCCGTCATCGACGCCATCGCCTTCCAGACCAACATCCTGGCGCTGAATGCCGCGGTGGAAGCCGCCCGCGCCGGCGAGCAGGGCAAGGGCTTCGCGGTGGTGGCGGCCGAGGTGCGGCTGCTGGCCCGCCGCTGTGCGGAGGCGGCGCGCGAGATCAAGGGCCTGATCCAGGACAGCACGCAGCGGGTGGAGCAGGGCGGCCGGCTGGTGGGCGAGGCCGGCGAGTCGATGACCCGCATCCTGGCCAGCGTGCAGCAGGTGAGCCAGATCGTGCAGCAGATCACCGCCGGCACGTCGCAGCAGGGCGAGGGCATTGGCGAGATCAATGCCGCGGTGGCGGAAGTCGACCAGATGACGCAGCAGAACGCGGCGCTGGTGGAAGAGTCGGCCGCCGCTGCCGAGAGCCTGAAGGACCAGGCGCGCCACCTGGCGCAGGTGATCGGCGGCTTCCGCATCGGCGCCTGAAGCGTCGCCCCCCGCCTCAGCGCCCGCCCGCCGGCGGCAGCGGCAGCAGGTCGTCCGCCAGCGCCCGCAGCGCCGGCGCGGGCGGCGGCTCGGCCAGCAGCAGGCCGATGCCTTCCTCGCGCAGCAGCGGCAGCAGCCCGCGCAGCCGCTGCACCACGGGCGGCGCCAGCGCCAGCATCGGTTCATCCAGCAGCAGGTAGCGCGGCCCGCCCACCAGGGCCTGGGCCAGTGCCAGCAGCTTGCACTGGCCGCCGGACAACGTGCCCGCAGCCTGGCCCAGGCAGGGCCGCAGCTCCGGAAAGCGCTGCAGCATGCGTTCCACGGCAGCCTGCAGCGCGGCACGGCGCAGCCCGCTGCCGCCCGCGCGCAGGTTGTCCTGCACCGTCAGGCCGGGCAGCACCGCTGGGCCTTCAGGCACCAGCGCCAGGCCCAGCGCGCGCCGCCGCTCGGGTGGCAGGCCGTCGATGCGGCGGCCGTCCAGCCACAGCGTGCCCTGCTGCAGCGGCAGCAGCCCGGCCAGCGCCAGCAGCAGGCTGCTCTTGCCACTGCCGTTGGGCCCCAGCAGCAGGCTGATGCGCCCCGGCGCCAGCTGGAAATGCAGCGGCGCGCGGGCGGCAGTGCCGGGGCCGCGGCCGGCCACCACGCCACGGGCTTCCATCATGGCGGCGGCACCTCGCCCAGGCAGGCTGCCCGCACGGTGGGCGAGGCCAGCACCTGCGCCGTGTCGCCCAGGGCCAGCACACGGCCAGCTTCCAGCACCAGCAGCTGCCGGCAGCAGCGGGCGACGAGGTCGATGTCGTGGTCCACCAGCAGCAGCTGCGCGCCCGTCTCGCCGGGAATGCGGGCGAGCAGCCCGCACAGCGCCTCGCGTTCCGCGGCGTCCAGCCCGGCGGCGGGTTCGTCCAGCAGCAGCAGCCGCGGCGTGCCGGCCAGCGCCCGCGCCAGCTCCACGCAGCGGCGCTGGAAGGGGCCCAGCGAGCCGCAGGCCTGGTGCTGCAGGCGCGAGAGTCCGGTGAACGCCAGGGCCGCCTGCAGCGCCGCGGCTCGGCCGGCTGCTGGCATGGGCAGCGCGTCCAGCATCACCGCCACGTTGTCGGCCACGCTGCGCTCGGGCGCCAGCTGCACCGCCTGGAAGCAGCGGCGCACCCCCGCCCGCGCCCGCCGGTGGGGCGGCCAGGCCTCGAAGCGCTCGCCGTGCAGGCTCAGCCGGCCACCGGGCTGCAGCGGCACCAGGCCGCACAGCGCATCCAGCAGCGTGCTCTTGCCGGCGCCGTTGGGCCCGATCACGCCCACCGCCGGGGCGCTCAGGCTGAGGCACAAGCCGTCCAGCGCCACCAGGCCGCCGAAACGCACGCCCACCTGCTGCAGCGTGATCATGGCGGAGGCGCCCGCCGTGCCCGGAGCCTTTGCCAGGCGTGTGCCCACTGGCCGGCCAGGCCGCCCGGTGCGGTGGCCAGTGCGTGCATGAGGCCCAGGCCGAAGAGCAGCGTGGCCAGCTGCGCATCCAGGCCGGCGGTGTCCAGCAGCGCCGGCAGCACCCGGTGCAGCAGGCCGGCCAGCAGGATGCCCAGCGGCGACTGGGTGCCGCCGATCAGCGCCACCGCCAGCAGCACGATGCTTTCGCTGGCGGCGAAGCTGCGCGGATCCAGCGTGCCCAGCATCGCTGCCAGCAGGCTGCCCGCCATGCCGGCCACCGCACCGGCCAGCGCCAGGGCCTGCAGCTTGCGCGGGCCCACCGCCACGCCGGCCATGCGGGCGGCGGCTTCGCTCTGCCGCATCAACGCCCAGGCGCGGCCGCTGGCACCGCGCAGCAGGGCCTGCTGCAGCGCCAGGCAGGCCCACAGCCCCAGCGCTGCATAGCGCAGCAGCGCCGCATCGTCCGGCGCCAGCGCAGGCCGCGCCATCGGCACGGTGCCGAAGCCGTAGCCCGCCAGGCCGCCCGCCCCGCCATTGGGAAACTGCAGCGCGGTGACGGCCACCGCGAAGGCGCCGGCCGCCATCAGCGTGGTGAGCGAGACCGCCAGCCCGCGCAGCCACAGCGCCGGCAGGCCGACGAGCAGGCCGGCGGCGGCGGCGGCCAGCGTGGCCGCCAGCAGGCAGGCCTCGAACGGCCAGCCGGTGGCATGCCACAGCCGCAGGCACACCCAGCCGCCCGCGCCCATCAAGGCCACCTGCCCGAGGTGCACCAGGCCCAGCCGGGCCTGCAGCAGCGCCACGCCGCTGGCCGCCAGCGCGTAGATCACCGCGGCCAGCCATGCCTTGAGCCAGTAGCCGCCCAGCAGCGCCGGCAGCAGCACGATGGCCGCGGCCGGCAGCAGCAGCCGCGGCAGCCAGGCCAGGCGGCGGGCGTCAGCCATGGGCCATCCGCCGCCGCCCCGCGCCGTGCGGCCGCAGCTGCCAGGCCACCGCGGCCAGCGCCAGCACGAAGGGCGTGGCCGCGCGGAAGGGCACCGCCGCCGGCCACAGCGTCAGCAGCGCCTCCACCACGCCGATGAGCAGGCCGGCCGCCACCGTCAGCCGCAGCGAGCGCAGCCGGCCGATCAGCGCCGCCGCCAGCGCCGGGATCACCAGGAAGGTGAGCACGGCCGCATCCAGCCGCACCAGGCTGCCCAGGCCCAGCCCGGCCAGGCCGCAGAGCAGGCCGCTCAGGCCCCAGGCCCAGGCCTCGGCGCGGCGCACCGGCAGGCCCAGCAGCAGTGCATGGGCGCGGTGGTCGGCCAGCGCGCGCATCGCCAGGCCAATGCGGCTGGTGCGCAGCAGCAGCCCCACGCCGGCGGCGGCCAGCAGCGCCACCGCCAGCGCCAGCAGCCGGGTGCCGGTCAGGCGCAGGCCCAGCACCTGCACCGCCAGTGCATCGGTGGGCAGCAGCAGCCGCCGCGGCGCCTGCGGCCAGGCCCAGCCGGCCGCGCCCAGCAGCACCAGCGCCAGGCCCAGCGTGCCCACCGCCTGCAGTGCCGGCTCATGCCGGGCCAGGTGCGGTGCCACGGCCTGGCCATACAGCAGGCTCAGCCCGGTGGCCACGAGCAGTGCCAGCAGCGCGGCACCGGCGCCCACCGCGCCGGGGGTGGAGAGCTGCCAGGCCAGCATCGCGGCCATGGCGCCGATGGCGCCCTGCGCCAGGTTGAGCACGCCGGTGGTGCGGTACAGCAGCACCAGGCCCACGGCGGCCATGGCATACACCGCGCCCACCGCCAGGCCGGACATCAGCAGCAGGCCGGCCATGACGCTGCGCGGCGCGCGGCTAGCGGCGCCCGATGCCCTGCTGCCGCTCCAGCGCCTTGATCGGCGCCAGGTAGTCGGACTCGGCATCGAAGCAGTCCTGCACCGTGCGGAAACCGCTGCCGGTGTACTGCAGCATCAGCCCGGCATGGTTGGGCAGGTGGCGGTCGCCTTCGCCGAAGTACCAGGGCCGGCACAGCAGGTCGGTGCGCCAGTCGCGCACCGCGCGCAACGCGCGGGTGACGCCGGCACGGTGCAGGTCGCGCGGATCCATGCGCAGCAGGGTGTGGGTGAAGATGTCGGCCGAGACGAAGCCGGCCTGCGAGAAGGTGTCGCGCCGGTGGGTGGCCACCGCATCGCTGCGGCCCCAGCGGTCGGTCACGGCCCGCCAGCGGCGGGCATCGGGGCCGTCGCTGTCCAGCCGCGTCAGCTCGGCATGCACATGCAGCTTGCCGGCCCAATAGGGGCCCAGCGCGGCGGGAATCTTCAGGTCGTACAGCGGCGTGGGCGCGATCCAGCGGCGCTGGTCGCGCAGGTCCTGCTCCTCGGCGGCCTTCAGGATGGGCACGGCCAGGCCGGCGGGCAGGTTCACCAGCAGGGTGTCGGCGCCGGTGGCCATCGCCTGCAGCAGCACCGAGGTGAAGTCGGCGCTGCCGGCGTCGAACAGCACCGACGTGCCCTTGAGCCCCTGGCCGGCCAGCCACCGGTTGACGGCATCGCAGGTCCAGCTGCCGCCGCCTGGCGTGTTGATGCTGATGCAGGCCACCGAGCGGGTGCCCAGCGTGCGCACCGCCCACTGCACCGCGCCCAGGTTGCTGGGCAGCGGCCCGGCATTGGTCGACACGATGTTGCGCGACTCGAAGCACTCCTGCACCGCGCAGGCGGAAGCGATGACCACCGCGCCCTCCTGCTCGTACAGCTTGGCGTTGACACGCATCTCCACCACGCTGCCGTTGCCCACCAGCGCCAGCACGCCGCGGTCCTTCACCAGCCGGGCACCGGCCTGGGCGGCCACCTCGGGGTTCCACTTGTCGTCTTCCACCAGGTAGTGCACCGGCCGGCCGTGGATGCCGCCGTGCTCGTTCACGCACTGGAAGTAGGCCCGCGCGGCCGCGGCGGCGGAGCTGAAGTCGTCAGGGCCCGTCTTGCCGGCGATGGCGCCCACCAGCAGCGGTGCACCGCGCGCCGGCGGGCCGCCGCTGGCATGGCACGGCGGCGGCGCATCGGCTGCGGCGGCGGCCGGCAGCGCAACGACCAGGCACAGCGCCCAGGCAGCGGGCAGGTGGCGGAGGCGGGGAAACACGGGCATCGCTCGCTCCAGTAAATGGCAAATACTCACCATGCAGGAGCGGACTTGTACCACTTTTATTCTTTCTATCCCTACAACTGGGGTACACCTCGTGCTTGTGCCGGATTCCTGCCCCCGCCGCATCACGCACAGACGCACCGCGATGACATCTCAATACACCACCGCCGAGAAGCTGAACGAAAGTGATGCCACGCGCGTGTTTCGCGGCCGGGCGCCGGGCGTGGCGGCGCAGACGGTGCTGCTGAAGGTGCTGCGCCCCGACGCCGCCAGTGCCGAGGCCGCTGCCCGGCTGCGCGACGAACATGCGCTGATGCTGGGCCTGCAGGGCCCGCATGTGCCGCGGCCGCTGGCCTGCCTGGGCGACGATGCGGCGCCGGTGCTGGTGCTGCAGGACGCCGGCGGCCGCCCGCTGGCCGATCTCATCGCCGACCAGCAGCCCTGCGCCCTGGCGCAGTTCTTCCCGGTGGCGCTGGGCCTGGCCGGCGCGCTGGCCGACCTGCACCGCCAGCGCGTAATCCACGGCGGCCTGCATCCCGGGCGGGTGCTGGTGGGCGAGGGCGGCCAGGTGTGGCTGCTGGACTTCTCGCGCGCGGTGCGGCTGTCGCGCGACTATCCGGACAGCGCCGTCACCACGCTGCCGGCTTCGCTGCTGCCCTATGTGTCGCCCGAGCAGACCGGCCGCATGAACCGCACGGTGGACAGCCGCAGCGACCTCTATTCGCTGGGCGTGATGCTGTACCAGCTGCTCACCGGCCGGCTGCCGTTCCAGGCAGGCGATGCGCTGGAGTGGGTGCACTGCCACCTGGCGCGCGAGCCGCGCTCGCCCGACGCCGTGGTGCCCGGTCTGCCGCATCCGCTGGCGCTGCTGGTGATGAAATTGCTGGCCAAGCTGCCCGAGCGCCGCTACCAGACCGCCGCCGGCCTGCGCGCCGACCTGCAGCTGTGCCAGGCCGCCTGGCTGGAGGGCCGCGCCGACGACCCGCTGCCGCTGGGCCGCGCCGACGTGTCCGACCGCTTCGAGCTGCCCGAGGCGCTGGTCGGCCGCGAGGCCGAGCGCAATGCGCTGCTGGCCGCCTTCCACCGCGTGGCCACCGGTGCCACGCGGGAGGTGGTGCTGGTCACCGGCGAAGCGGGCGTGGGCAAGAGCAGCCTGGTGGCCGAGTTGCGGTCGGCCGTGGCACTGGAAGGCGGCGCCTTCTGCGTGGCCAAGCTCGACCCCTACCTGCGCGGCATCCCGCATGCGGCCTTCGGCATGGCGCTGGGGCCCATCGTGCAGCAGATGCTGGCCGGCCCGGCGGAGCAGCTGGCGCAGTGGCGCCAGCGCCTGTCCGACGCCCTGGGCAGCGACGCCGCCGCCGTGGCCGAGCTGGTGCCGGCGCTGCGCTGGGTGCTCGCGCCGCTGCCTTCGGCGCCCGAGCGGCCGGCCGAGCAGGCCGCCCGCCGGCTGCAGAACGCGCTGCAGCGCTTCGTCGCCATGCTGGCCTCGGCCGAGCGGCCGCTGGTGCTGTTCTTCGACGACCTGCACTGGCTGGACCTGGGCAGCCTGCAACTGCTGGCCGCGCTGTGCGACGCACCCGATGCGCGCCACCTGCTGGTGGTGGGCGCCAGCCGGCAGATCGGACCGCAGGGCGCCGCCAGCGCGGCCGCCGCCCAGGCCGCCTTCGCCCGCCGCAACGTGCCGGTCACGGTGCTTCCGCTGCAATCGCTCAACCGCGGCGAGGTCACCCGCATCGTCTGCGCCGCGCTGCACCGGCAGGACGCCGAGGGCCAGGCGCTGGGCACGCTGGTGTACGAGCGCACCGCCGGCAATCCGCATTTCGTCGGCCAGTTCCTCACCTCGCTGCACCAGGACGGGCTGCTCGCCTTCGACACCGCCGCCGGCCACTGGCATGGCGACATGGAGCGCATCGCCCAGCGTGGCTTCACCGAGAACGTGGTGGGCCTCATGCTGGCGCGGCTGCGCCGCCTGCCCGGCGACACCCGCGCGTTGCTGGCCCTGGCCGCGATGCTGGGAAGCCCCTTCCCCATCGGCATGCTGGCGCGGGTGGCCGGCCAGCCGGAGGCGGCCGCCGAGGCCGCGCTGTGGCCGGCGCTGCAGGCCGGCCTGGTGGCGCGCGGCCAGCCGCACTGGCGCTTCCTGCACGACCGGGCGCAGGAGGCCGCGCACGAACTCACGCCCGCCGCCGACCGCCCCGCCGCCCACCTGCACATCGCCCGCTGCCTGATGGCCGACGCCGCCGCCCAGGGCCTGGTGGAAGGCGACGACCGGCTGTACGCCATCGTCACCCACTTCAACCATGCGCTGCCGGCGCTGGCCGACGAGGCCGAGCGGCTGTCGGTGGCGCGGCTGAACCTGCAGGCCGGCGCCCGCGCCTATGCCGCCACCGCCTACGTGGCTGCCACCGCCTACCTGCGCGCCGGCATCGGCCTGCTGCCCGAGCAGGCCTGGCAGCAGCAACCGGCGCTGGCCAGCGCGCTGCTGCGGCTGCTGGCCCGCTGCGAGGCACAGCGCCAGGGCCTGAACGAGGCCGAGCGCCTGGCGCGCCTGGTGCTGGCCCGGCCGCGGCCGGCCATCGAGCGGCTGGACGCCCACCAGGTGCTGATCGAGGTCTGCCTGGCCCGTGGCCGCTATGAGGAGGCGCAGGAGCTGGCCTGCACCAGCCTGGGCGAGCTGGGCATGCCGCTGCCGCGCCGGCCCGGGCTGGCGCAGGTGCACGAGGAATGGGCCGCGCTGCAGCAGCGGCTCAAGGCCACCGGCATCGCCGGCCTGCAGGCCCTGCCGCAGATGATGGACCCGGATGCGCTGGTCATCCTGCGCGGCATCGACGGCGCGCTGCGCCTGATGGTGTTCATGGACAAGAACCTACTGGCGCTGCTGCAGATCCGCCTGGTGGGCCTGCTGATCACCCACGGCCAGGCGCGCGCCGCCGCGCCCTGCCTGGCCTACTTCGGCTGGATGCTGGCCGGCCACCTGGGCGAGACGGCCGCCGGCGATGCCTTCGGCGAGCTGGCCCAGGCCATGGCGGATGCGGCGGTGGGCGGCGGCGACCACGGCCGCATCGGCTTCTGGCGCAGCCTCACCGCCATGTGGAGCCGGCCATGGCCCGAGGTGGTGCGCCGGCTGCGGCTGGCGCTGTCCGCCGCGCGGGCCGAAGGCGACCTGGCCACCACCTGCTTCGCCTGCGGTCACCTGGTCACCGCGCTGATGTTCGCCGGCCGGCCGCTGGAGGAGGTGCTGGCCCAGGCGCAGGAATACCTGCCGCTGGTGCAGCGGGCGCAGTTCCCGGACCTGGCCGACGACCTGGCCAGCTGCCGCGATGCCGCGCTGCGCCTGCGCGGCGAGCTGCCGCCCGGGCCCACCGCCGACCCTGCCACGGTGCCGCCCGCCCCGGGTCCCGGCGCCGGGGCCGCGGCGACGCTGGCGCTGCCACCTGCCGCGCCGGCCCAGGCCTGCGCCGGCGGCTCCACGCTGGGCATCGCCTTCCGCGCGCTGCGGCAGCTGATGGTGCACACCGTGCTGGGCGACCTGTCGGCCGCCCGGCAGGAGGCCGAACGTGCGCGGCCGCTGCTGCCGGCGGTGCAAGGCACGCTGCTGGAGCACCTGCACCTGGTCTACGGCGCGCTGGCCCTGGCCGGCGACCGCAGCACCGCCACCGCGGGCGAACTGGACCAGCTGCAGGCCGCCACCAACCGGCTGGCCGGCTGGGCACGCGACAACCCTGACAGCCATGCCGGCTGGCACCGGCTGCTGCAGGCCGAGACCGACCGCCTGGCCGGCCGGCCCCTGCCGGCGCTGGCCGGCTTCGAGGCCGCGGCCGCCCAGGCGCGCGGCCAGGGCTTCCTGCACCTGGAGGCGATGGCCCATGAACGTGCGGCGCGGCTGTGCGAGAGCCTGGGCCTGGCCACCGCCGCCCCGGCCCATCGCCAGGCGGCCGCCGACGCCTGCGAGCGGTGGCAGGCCTGGGCCAAGGTACGGCGGCTGGATGCGCCCGCGCTGCGCGCCGCGGCCGGCACGCCGCTGCGGCCCCGCGGCCAGCCGGCTGACGACGGCGCGGCCCGGCCGCTGGCGTTGGACACGCTGGCCCTGGTCAAGGCCACGCAGGCGCTGTCCAGCCGCATCACGCGCGACGAACTGATGGGCACGCTGATGCGGCTGGTCATCGAGCAGGCCGGTGCGCAGTCGGGCGCGCTGCTGCTGGTGGAAGGCCGCGATGCGCAGGCGCCGCTGGTGCTGGCCGCCACCGCGCAGGTGCGGCTGCACGACGTGGACGTGCAGCTGCATCCCGACGACGGCGGCGGGCAGCGGCTGCCGCAATCGCTGCTGGCCTTCGTGCAGCGCAGCCGCGAGACGGTGTTGCTCGGCGAGAGCCAGGCCCCGCATGCCTTCGAGCGCGATCCCTACCTGCTGGCGCAGCGGCCCGCCTCGGCGCTGTGCCTGCCGGTGCAGCGCCAGGCCACGCTGGTGGGCGTGCTGTATTTGGAGCACCGCAGCGTGCCCCGGCTGTTCACCCGCGAGCGGCTGGGCGTGCTGCACCAGCTGGCGGTGCAGGCCGCCATCTCGCTGGAGAACGCCTGGGTCTACGAGCAGCTGCGCGCGCTGAATGCGGAACTGGAGCAGCGCGTGGCCCAGCGCACCGCCGCGCTGCAGACGGCGATGGAAGCCGCCGACGCCGCCAACCGCGCCAAGACCGCATTCCTGGCCAACATGAGCCATGAGATCCGCACGCCGATGAATGCGGTGCTGGGCATGGCCTACCTGGCGCTGCACAGCGGGCTGGACCCGCGCCAGCGCAACTACGTGCAGAAGATCGAGACCTCGGCCACGCTGCTGCTGGCGCTGGTGGACGACATCCTCGACTTCTCCAAGGTGGAAGCGGGGCGGGTGGAGATCGAGCGCATCGTCTTCTCGCTGGCCGACGTGGTGAGCCACGTGCAGGACATCGTCGCCGTGCGCGCTGCGCAGAAAGGCCTGGCGCTGCGCTTCCAGCAGGCGCCCGGCGTGCCGGCCCACCTGGTGGGCGACCCGCTGCGGCTGGGGCAGGTGCTCATCAACCTGTGCAACAACGCGGTGAAGTTCACCGAGCAGGGCGAGGTGCTGTGCCACATCGACAGCGCTGCCCCGCCCGACGCCCAGGGCGCGCGGCTGCGCTTCGTGGTGCAGGACACCGGCATCGGCATGACGGCGGAGCAGATGGCCCAGCTGTTCAAGCCCTTCAGCCAGGCCGATGGCTCCACCTCGCGGCGCTATGGCGGCACCGGGCTGGGCCTGGCCATCTCTCAGCGGCTGGTGCAGCTGATGGGCGGCCAGATCGAGGTGAGCAGCCAGCCCGGCGAGGGCAGCCGCTTCGCGTTCGTGCTGCCCTTCGCCAGCGCCGGGCTGCTGCCGGCTCCTGCCGCCGCGCCGGCCGCGCCAGCGCATCCGCCCGACCTCAGCGGCCTGCGGGTGCTGCTGGTGGAGGACAACGACATCAACCAGGAACTGGCGCAGGAGCTGCTGCGCGTGGCCGGCATCCAGACCACCGTGGCCGTCAACGGCCGCGATGCGCTGCGCTGCCTGGAAGAGGGCCGCTTCGACGGCGTGCTGATGGATTGCCAGATGCCGGTGATGGACGGCTTCGAGGCCACCCGCGCGCTGCGCGCGCAACCGCAGTGGCGCGACCTGCCGGTGATCGCGATGACCGCCAGCGCCCGCGCCATCGACCGCGCCGACGCCCTGGCCGCCGGCATGAACGACCACGTGGCCAAGCCCATCGACGTGGACGCGCTGTACCGCACCATCGGGCGGTGGATGCGGCCCGGCGCAGCGCCGGGCGCAGGCGCCTAGCGGCGCGGGCCGGGCTTGCCGCCCGGGCCGCCGCGCGGACGGTCGCCGCCGCGGCCGG
>NZ_JZUE01000016.1 GCF_000969605.1 Aquincola tertiaricarbonis
GATCGGCACGTAGTTGTGCAGACCTTCCCTAGCGCGTAGGTGACCGACATGACCGTGCAGTCCTGCAGGTGAGCGAGTACTCCGGCGGCATCCCCGGGGGTCGCGACCGTGCAGAGCGGGCCGTGCCGGTTGCTTCCGACCGCGGGGGCCGGTAACTGCTCGCCACTTGATCGCAGCCACGCCTCGGCGAGGCGTTTCTGCATTTGCTCCAGGGGCAGTACGCGTGGGGCCAGGTCGCGTTCACTCGACGGCTCGAGGGCAAAACCAGCGCCAGCGCCTGGCTCAATACGTCGATTACAGTCGGCGCGGGTGCGTTGGGCAGCGGCGCATAAGGCCGCCGCATTTACGCCCTGCAGCTGGACTCGGCGATGCTCGCCAGCCCGGTCGCGGCCAAGTCGACCGCCCACTGCGCCTCAAGTGAAGTCCTGTGGCGCTGGCCTTAGGGGAGCAGCAGCGTTTCGGGCACCATGGCACGGGACGCCGTCGCCGTCCATCGCAACTGGAAGGCCGTGCGGCCGATGCTTCCGAAGCCGACGGCGCAAGAGGGCTGATTGGTAGGGCGGACGCGGTTGAAGCCGAAGATATGCGCACCGTTCTGCAGATCGGCGATCGGCGTGCGGGCCGGGAGGGCGAAGGTGTTGCTGCTGTTGTCGAACAGCATTTCGGCGTCGATCAGGATGGCATTGGACTGCGTGGATTTGTTCAGTCCAGGCCTTGATGGTGTCCCTGTGAACTGGGCAGCAGGTCATAGACCTCGTCTTGTGCCGCCAGCACGGACAGGGTGAAGGCGGCGCAAGCAAGGGCGGTGACGCGTGCGGAAGGAGTTTTCGTGACAGTTGAAGAAAGGCGGAAGTGAGCGGAGGAAGTTGCCCGAGAAGTGGCGCACGGAAAGCGGCGTGCGATGCGGACGCGACAGTGTCGTCAGCGTCCCGGCACGAGCCGTGGAGCTATGCGACGGCTGGTGTGGAAGCCGGAGCGCATGTCGCGGATCGACAAGACCCTGGGCTTGTGAGCGCCGAAGCTGTGCGTCCCGCTCCGGGAACTTGTCCTTTTCTTGCCGAGGTCCTTCAATGAATGCGATTCCCCGTTCCCCCCATGCGCTAGCCGCTGTCAGCCTGGCTGTGGCCTTTCTTGCGGCATGCGGTGGCCGTGACGATCCAGCGCGCGCCCTTCCGACGGCAGCGCAAAGCGATGCCAGCGACCAGCCGGATGCGGCACTTGATGAACAAGCACGTCTTGCCTTCGAGGCCACCGACCACGAGGTGCGCGCACGCCAACTGCCCACTCTCTACTCCGAAGGCAGCGGCGCAGCGGCGCTGACCGCCGACGGGGATGCGCCCGCGGCCGCCAACTTCCCCGGCGTGAAGCAAAGCAACTTGGTGGCGAGCAAACCCGGCTATGGCGCACCAATCATCGAGCCTGAAATGAAAAACGCCTGGGGCATCGCCATCCGCCCGGCAGGCCTGGGCGGCCACTTCTGGATCGGCGCCGCCGGGACCGGCACGTCCATCCAGTACGTCGGCGACGTCGGCGACACGGCGTTGTTCCAGGACGAGCTGGCCATCGTTACCACGGGCGGTCCCGCCACCGGTGTGGGCTTCAACCACGGCGCCGGCTTCACCATCACACAGGCCCACGCCAACGGACCCATCACGGCACCGACGAAGTTCTTCTTTGCCAATGCCAGTGGCACGCTTTCAGCGTGGACCGAACGCGCACGAACCGGCGGCGGCTTCGACCATCCGCTGGACAGCACCATCGTCGTCGACCGCAGCGCATTGGGCTCGAACTTCCTCGGCGTAACGGTCACACCCGATGCAGACCGCGTCCTGGTGGCCGATTTCGGCGCCGGTGCTCAACTGCGCAGCTACGACCACAGCTTCGCCGAACAGACGCCTTGGCCTAACCCGTTCCGGCCTGCCGGCGTGGTGCAGCCTGGCGGCTTCGAGGCCTTCAACGTGCAGGCGCTGGGCCGCAGCGTATTTGCGATGTACGGCCGCCACGTGCCACCCAACCCGACGCAGGCCCCACCGGCCGAGGGCCGCCTGGTTGAGTTTGACGCCAGCGGCAAGCAGGTGGCGCGCTGGTACGGCCGCGGATTCCTCAACTACCCGTGGGGCGTGGCCAAGGCGCCTGCCAGTTACGGCCTGTATGCAGACTGCCTGCTGGTCGGCAACTTCGGCGACGGCACCGTGGTGGCCTTCCATCCGACGCTGCGCGTCGCACTGGATTACGTGCGCGACACCAGCGGCAAGAAGGTGGTGATCGACGGCCTGTGGGGTCTGCAGTTTGGCAACGGTGCCAGCCTTGGCGAAGCCGACCACATGTACTTCGCTGCCGGGCCGGAACGCGAGACCGAGGGCCTGTTCGGCAAACTTCAGGCCAACCCGACCACGCGGCCCGCCCTGGGCGGTGTGTCGATGTGTCGTTGAAACGGGATTGAGGGCGCGTCATGGACTCTATGTCGCTGTGGCACCAGGCGGTCCTGTTCACACATGTCATGGCCTTCGCGGTGACGCTGTCTGCCGTGCTGCGTGAAGACCTGCGGTTGCTGGCAACACGCCGCGTCGAGCCAATGCGGCTGCGCCAGACCATGCGTGTCGTCAGCGCCGGGCTCGCCGTGCTGTGGGCGACGGGTCTGGCGCTGGTGGCCGTCAGTGCGGCGGCCAGCCCGATGCCCTGGGCCCCTAACGCCAAGCTCTGCGCCAAGCTGGTGGTCGTCACGCTGCTGACGCTCAACGGCTGTGCCTTGCATGTCTGCGTCTTCCCGCGTCTGCAGGCCGGTACGTTCTCCTGGACTGCCGGGCTGCGGCTGCCGGCCGCGCTGGGCGCCATCAGCAGCGCCAGCTGGGTCTACGCCGCGTTCGTGGGCGTGGCCCGGCCTCTGTCACCGGCGATGCCGTTTGCAGGCTTCATGGCCCTGTACGCCGCGGCGCTGGCCATGGCCCTGTTCTTGGCCCGTGTGCTGTTGGGGACAGCGCCGGCAATGCACCAGCGCAGCCGCCGCCTTCAGCGTCGGTTGCACACGGTGACGCCCCGTCGGGGCGCATCTGCGGGAGAATGTCGCTGATTGCAACCGCGCGAGAGCCCGTCCCCGGATGCCTGCCTCTCACCAGAACATTCGCTTCATTAGCAGCCACGATGGCGTGCGCCTGGCTTATGCCAGTGCTGGCGCGGGGCCGACGCTGATCAAGGCCGCGACTTGGTTGTCGCACTTGGAATACGATTGGCAGAGCCCGGTGTGGAGCCATCTGCTGCAGTCCTTGTCCGCGCAGTACACGTTCGTGCGTTACGACGAGCGTGGCTGCGGCTTGTCGGACTGGCTCGTGGAGGACTTGTCCTTTGAAAGCTGGGTGCGCGACCTCGAAGTCCTGGCCGATGCCATTGGCGCCGAGCGCTTCGCCTTGCTGGGCATGTCGCAGGGGGCGTCGATAGCCATCGCCTATGCCGTGCGACACCCCGAGCGGGTATCTCACCTCGTGCTGCATGGCGGTTATGCACGGGGGCGCCTGGTGCGCAGCAACACAGCGGCGGAGCGCGAAGAGGTCGAGACCATGAACAAGCTGGCCGAGCTGGGATGGGGCAAGGCCGACCCCTCGTTCCGACAGTTCTTCACCAGCCAGTTCATTCCAGGCGGTCGGCCCGAGCAGCACCATTGGTTCAACGAGCTCGAGCGCATTTCCACGTCACCGGCCAACGCGGTGCGGTTCATGCGCGAATTCGCGCGCATCGATGTGTCCCACCTCCTGCACCGGGTGCGTTGTCCGACGCTGGTGCTGCACAGCCGGCATGAAGTGCGCCAGCCCTTCGAGCAAGGGCGCCTGCTCGCCACCGCTATCCCGGGCGCCCAATTTGTGCCCATCGAAAGCGGCAATCACCTGCTGTTGGAAGACGAGCCCGGCTGGCAGCACTGGATTGACGCTGTGCGCAGGTTTCTGCCCCGCGCTGCGGGCGCCGAGCTGCCCGGCTTTGCGGCGCTGACTGATCGCCAGCGAGAGCTGCTGGAACTCATCGCCCAGGGGCGCGACAACGCACAGATCGCTGCTATCTTGTCCTTGAGCGAGAAAACCGTGCGCAACCACATCACCCACATCTTCGCCAAACTACAAGTGGAGACCCGCGCACAAGCCATCGTGCGTGCGCGCGACTCGGGCTTCGGCCGCCTGGGCGATTGAGCCGGCCGTCTCCCAAATCACAAATACACCGTGCCGCCACCAGTGGCGCGGCGGAAGCCAGCAGCCAGCGGGCTGGGCCGGCTGCGCGTGAGGCGCCCCGGGGTCAGGCCGGTGAGCTGGCGCACGACTCGCGACATGTGGGCCTGGTCGGCAAAACCAACGTCGGCCGCGATGTCGGCCAGCGTTGCCCCCGTCTGAGCCTTGCGCGAGACGGCCTGCACACAAGCAACCTGCGCTAGGTGGCGAGGTGACGTGCCCAGCCATTGTCGGAAGTCGCGCTCGAGCTGGCGCCGCGACACGTGCTGTTCGCCGGCAAGCGTCTCCATCGCCACACGCGGGTCGCCCACCAGCCGCATTGCCGCACGGCCGGCGCGCAGCGCCGCATCGCCGACATGGCGGTGCGCCGTTGCGCGCACTTCCAGCCAAGCCGCAAAGGCCAGCAGCTTTTTGTCCAGCGTGCCGGCGCGCGCCACGTCCGACTCCAGGTCGCGCGTCAAGTGGTTGTCGAGCAGTTCCGCCATGCGCGCACGGATACGTGGCGCTGCCGCCAGCGGGCGCGCGTCCAGCAACTGCACCGCGCCCAGCGGGGTAAGCAGGGCAAAAAGGGTGACGCAATTGCCCTGACCGGAGAACTCGCCCGTGCGCTTGCGGATGCCGGTAAGGTGGGTGTTCTCGCCATGCGCGCCTTTCTGTTCGATGGCGTCGGGCCCCCGTCCGAGCTGGACGCTGAGTACCAGGGATTCGTGCGGCACGATGGCCAGGGGCAGTGGCCCGCCGATGCTGAGTTCGGCCGACATCAGCGCACTGACGTAAGGGCGCAGTGCGCCTGACACCGGAAGGGTGTGCGTGCACAACGGCAAGCTGGCCTGCGAGGTGGTGTCGTTGGTCATCGGAGTTCTCGCCGCCGGGAGGGTGCCAGCGAATGTGCTCATTCTTTCCAGCGGGCCACAGAAGGCCATGGGGCGGGTGTCCCGTCTTCGCGTGCAGGGCTTGGTGCGTCACGGCGCATGATGGGACAAAGGCCCTCTCCTGCCTCACCGGCGAGACGTCCGTGTGAAGGTCGACCTGCCCGCCTGGCGCGGCGGGTGCTGCCAGCCGCTAAGCGAATTCAGGCCCGAGGATCGCTGCGCTTGACCTTCGAACATCGCCGGTCCCTGCCCGGCTGACCGTCCGCAGCGGCAGGAAAGGACGGTCGGTCTTCTGGAGGCCGTTCAGCGGCAGGACGGCCCGGGCAGCTGCCTACAGCCCGAGATGGCCGCTCGCAGAGACCGACCAGCACCGATCGTGACCGCTCCGCGCGGTGTGCATGGCTCAGGCTGCGCAGCTGGTCCATCGCCGGGGCGCCGTCTTTGCAGCTACCGTGGTAACCACCGCCTTTCCCGTTGGACGGCCGGCACCCGATCCTCCAGACAGCAATGCCACGGCATGACACATCCACCCCACGGAAATCGACTGGTTCTCGTACGGCTATCCGCGGGCCCCGGCACTGGGTCCGTGGGTCACGGTCGAGCGCAGCTTCACAGGCCGTCATGCGGCATTCAGCACGGCCCCCTAGGGTCATTTTATTTACGGCGCCTGACACAGACGAATACAGCCTTGAGAGGTGCATCCCCCGGGGTGTGCCAAACGGCAAATGAGCGAGGCACATTGCTAGCCGACTTCGCCTCGCCGGTGCTTTCGTCGCAGTTGTGCAAGACGGCCTGCCAGCCTGCTGCGAGCATGGTGCTTTGAACCCACCTGACCATGTGCTGCGATGACCGAAATCCAAGCCGTTAATGCCCCCGCGGGCGCATGCGAACGGCCTGCTGCCGCGCCCAGCGGAACAGGCCTCTTGTCACACCTGTGGCGCAGCCTTCTTCAGAGCAAGCGCGAAGCCTACTTCGCGAGTGCGACGGACCTCGTTGACCTCGAGCGCCGCCAACGCACGTGGGAACGCGCCTCGCACGAACCCAGCCTCGTGACGCTGGAGGCCTGGCGGTGAGCAGCACCCGACGCTTCGATGCAGCTGCTCATCCGCAGTGCGCGGCTGATGCTGCACTCGGCTTGCGACAAGAACCTCGACAAGTCGCTCGCGCTTTTGGCGCCCGAGGCAGCCGCAATTTGTGCGATGGCAATTTGCCCACGCACGCGCAGGTCACCGTGTGCTTGGCGCTCGGCCGCTGCCCCTCAGCGAGGCGGAAGCGCCGCCACTGGATTCTTCCCGTCTCCCTGTTGGACTCGACATAGGACCACAGTCGGCCGCGCGCCGTTCCAGCTGCAGACAGTCCTCCTTTGGTTCTCATGCGGGCTTCTGGCGTACCGCCGTAAGCGCTACGCCGGCACGTGCGCAACACGATATTTGGGCCGGAGCGTAGCACCGCGCCGGCCAGTCTCACCACCCGGCGTTAAAAGCGGCAAATCGCAGGACCCGCTCCAGACCACCTGCAATCACGGCTCGAATGGTGTCTAACCGCTCGACCATCCGCTGTGGGACCCGAAAACGACAGCTCCAGGCCGCCCGGCAGCTTGCGGAGCCGGCTTGTTAGGACCGCGAAGGGCCTGCGGCGGTAGGTTGCAGCTGCGACGAAAACTGGAGAGTGAAGTTGCCCCATGACGTTCGTGGCGAAATTCAGTGAGCGCTCAGCGCCCACGCGACCGAGAAGCTGGGCATGCCGTTCATCGCATGCAGCGAGCGGCTGCGGTCGATGCAGTCGGCCGGGCCGGTGGTGACCTTCTGCGGCGTGATCACCGCCTTTGCTGAGCGTTACGCGCAGCGCAGTGCCAGCCCATGACAGTGGCTGGGCGTCAAGGACTTGATCTCCTTGGTGGCTTGTGCGCTGCGAAAAGCGGGGCCAGCCACGACCGTGACACCGCGTCTTTGCTCACTGGCGTGTGCCGCTCCACGGCGGCGTTCAGCGCCAGGATGTTGGTCTGAAAGGCAATGCCGTCGATGGTGCTGATGATGTCGGCGATGCGCTCGCCACTTTGGGTGATGTCGTCCATGATTGCAACGGCCTATGCAACAACCTAGCCCCTTGGCTGGCCGCTTGGCTTGCCAAGGCGGCCCACTGAGTGGCTTGCTTTGTCGTGGCCTTCAGTCCTCCATCGCTACGCCGCATCTTTGCGGGCAGGGACACCAGATGCCCGACTGGGTGGTGTTTATCAGCAGCTCGGCGACAGGGCGTCTTTCGGCATCGACGGCGTCGTGCCAGGGCGGCGGCAGTAGAGTAGCGCTGTTCATCGCCACCTGCGATGTCTTCGCCACCCCCGGTGAAGCGGGAAGCTGGAGACAGTGGCAGGCGCTCGGCACGGTTAGGCTGCCACCAGCCCGCGCCTCGGGACAGGCGTCGAGAACACGATGGACGTGCGCGTCTCGCCGTATCCGTTGATGCTACCGAGGAAGCGCTCCAGGTCCGCCAGGTCGCGCGCCACCACGGTCATGAGGTAGGAGTCGGCACCGGCCACGTGGTGACATTCCAGCACTTGCTGCGTTTTGGCCAGCGTGTTCAGCAGCCGCTGCTTGCCGGGCTGTGCGGCGGTGACGCCCACGATCGCCTCTACAGCGTAGCCAACGCGCGCCGGGTCAGCTTGGCGCCGATGGATCGCACCACGCCCGCAGCCTGCAGGCGCTGCAGCCGCTCCACCGTCGCCGGGGCGGTGGAGAGCCAACGGCTTCATGAAGTTGCCCAGGCAGCAGCCTCCCGCGATCGAGCAGCACATCGGCCGGCTCAGCGTGACGTCATCGACTCAACGACGCACGCCTGGACAGGCTGCGCCGCGAGGCTCACCGCCGCATCAGGTTGTCAGGCTGTGTGTCGGCCGCTGGCCGGCCAGGGCCTGGGCCAGGCTCTCCAGCACCAGCTCGCCCATGGCCTTTCGGGTCTCCGCGGTCGCACTCGCCCGGTGGGCCTGGAGCGTCACATGGTCCATCTCGAACAACGCGGGCGGTACGTTGGGCTCGTCCACGAACACGTCCAGCCCGGCGCCGGCGATGCGCCTGTCATGCAGCGCACGCACTAGGTCGTCCTCCTTCACCAGCCGGCCGCGGGCCACGTTCACCAGCACCCCTTGCGGCCCCAGCGCGTCCAGCACCGCTGCGTCAACGATGCCGTCGGCCTTGTCGGCCGCAGCGCACAGCACCAGCGCATCGCTGTCGCGGGCCAGCTGCAGCAGCGCCGGCTCGTAGGGCCAGTCCACGCCCGGGATGGGCGCCAGGTCGGTATAGCGCACGGGGCAGCCGAAGGCCTGCACCCGCATGGCCACCGCACGGCCCACACGGCCCAGCCCGACGATGCCCACCCGCAGGCCGCTGAAGCGGCGGGCCAGTGGAATCGCGCTGGGCTGCGGATGCCGCACCCAGGCACCGGAGCGCACAAACCGATCCACCGCGCACAGGTTGCGGCAGACCGCCAGCAGCAGCACCACCGCCAAGTCGGCCACGTCCTCGGTCAGCGCGCCGAAGGTACCGGTGACCGGCAAGCCGCGCTCGCGGCAATAGGCCAAGTCCACCGCGTCGGTGCCCACGCCGTTCACCGCCACCACCTCCAGCGCGGGCAGCCGCTCCATCAGGCCGCGTGAAATGCCGGTGTGGCCGCCGGTGATCACGCCGCGCATCTGCGCGCCATGGGCGGCGATGTAGGCATCGGGCGCGGCCTGCTCGTACAGCCGGTGCACGGTGTAGAGGGCTTCCAGCCGTTCATTGACCGACGGCACGAGGATGGGATTGAGCTGGAGAATGTGCGGCTTCATGGTAGGGAGCAAGGTGGACAGGGTCATTCGGGCTGGATGCCGGCGGCCTGGATCACGCTGCCCCAGCGCTTGAACTCGGCCGCCTGGAAGCTCGCCAGCTCGGCCGGAGTGGAGGTGAACGGCTCCATGCCGTTCTGCTCGATGAAGCGGCGCACCGGCTCCGTGGTGAGTGCCTTTTGCATCAGCTCGTTGATGCGCTGCACCACCGGCGCCGGCGTGCCGGCTGGCGCGTACACCGCGTTCCAGTAGCTGATCTCATAGCCGGGCAGACCGGCCTCGGCAATGGTCGGCAGATCGGGCACCAGCGGCGAACGCTTGGGGCTGCTGACGCCCAGCGCCTTGAGCTTGCCGGCCTTGACCTGCGGCAGGCTGGTCGTCAGGTCCACGATCATCAGATCGATCTGTCCGCCCACCAGGTCGATGATCGCCTGCGGATTGGCCTTGTAGGGCACGTAGGTGAGCTGGGTGCCGGTCATCTGCTGGAACAGCTCCGCCGCCACCCGGGCCGAGGAACTGCCCGCGCCGAAAGACAGTGGCTGCTTCTTCGCCACCGCGGCCAGCTCGCTCACACCCTTCGCCTTCACGCCGGGGTGGGTCACCAGCAGCAGGTAGCCCTTGACCAGCGCCCCGACCGGCGCGAAGTCCTTCACCGGGTCGTAGGCCAGCTTGCGGAACAGGTGCGGATTGGCGGCCTGCGTGGTGTTCGTGGTGATGAACAGCGTGTGGCCGTCCGGCGCGGCGCGGGCCACCGATTGCGCCGCAATGCCGCCGCTCGCGCCGGCCTTGTTGTCCACGATGACCGGCGTCTTGGTCTCGGCGGAGATTTCTTGCGCGATCGCCCGGGCCAAGCCGTCGGTGGTGCTGCCAGCGCTGGAGCCCACCACGAGGGTGATGGGCTTCGTGGGGTAGCCATTGGCCAGCGCCGTCGGCAACGCGCCCGTCAACGAGGTTGCCAGGGCGACCAGTGCGGTCAAGCGGGTGAAGGTCATCGTGTCGTCTCCATCAATGTGGAGCCCATGCTAGGCAGCTGGCGGCCGATGAGTCAATGTTGATCATCAATATCAATATTTCTATGGCCAGTTAACATCAACGATCAACATTACCGTCGGCGCGTGCGGCGCTGCAAATGCATGCCCCAATGGATCACGCTGGAAGCGGCGCGCAGCATCCTCGGCGTCCAGCCCCAGACGATTTATGCCTACGTCAGCCGCGGCCGCATCGGCGCCAGCCCCGACCCGCAGGACCCACGGCGCAGTCTCTATCGGGCCGAGGACGTGGCCAGCCTGGCGCAGCGCAAGGCCGACGGCCGCTCACGGGAATCGCTGGCGGCCACCACCATGTTCGGCTCCGAGCCCAGCGTTCCCACCGCGATCTCCACCTTTGCCGGCGGCAGGCTGTACTACCGCGGCATGGAGGCCGTGGCGCTGGCCGGCAACAGCACGCTGGAAGAGGCCGCGCGCTTGCTTTGGGGCTGTGAGGCCGCAGTTGTGTTGGCTTCCCCGGACGGTGATGCACCGGCAGTCCCTCCGGGCCGCGTGCGGGCGTTCAGCGAGCTGGCGCTGCTCACGGCCACCAGCCCCTCTACCCGCGGCCGGCTGCCCCGTGTGCTGCTGGACGAAGCGATGGCGCTGGTGGGGCGGCTGGGCGCGGCCTTTGGCGCCTCGACCGCCAGGACTCACCACGCGTTGCCGCTGCACGAGCGGTTGGCGCGCGGCTGGAAGCAGCCGGCGGCGGTGGCGGACCTGATCCGCCAGACGCTGGTGCTGCTGGCCGACCACGAGATCACCAGCTCGGCCTTCTCCGCCCGCATCACCGCCTCCACCGGCGCCTCGCTGTCGGCCTGCCTGCTGGCGGGTCTCACCACCTTCTCGGGTCCGTTGCACGGCGATGCTTCCCTGCGGGTGCGCGCGCTGTTCGACGAGGTGGAACGCGGCGGCGCCGATGCCGTGGTGGACCGCTACCTGTCGGCCGCCATCCCCCTACCCGGCTTCGGCCACCGGCTCTACCCGGATGGCGACCCGCGCGCGGCGGCGCTGCTGGCGGGTTTGACGCCGCCGCCGGCCATCAGCCGGCTGATCGAGCGGGTGGCCGCGCTCACCGGCCAGCAGCCCACCATCGACCTGGCGCTGGCCACGCTGGTGGCCCAACACCGGCTGCCGGCGGATGCCGCCTTCGGCCTGTTCGCCACCGCCCGGAGCGTCGGCCTGCTGGCCCATGCGATGGAACAGCTCGCTGTGGATTCGGTCATCCGCCCGCGCGGCCGCTACGTCGGCCCGTCCATCGAGGTCCCCGCCGGACCGTCGCGGCTTGGCCGTCGCCGCGCAACCTAACGACGAACCCGCCGCGTCGTCGGCTTGCGCTCGTGCGAGCTTCTGGACTGCGGCCTGAAGCGCCAGCCACTGGACGCTGGTTCTCCGCACTCATCCGCGCCAGTCTGCGCAACAACGTGGCCCTTGCTCGTCGGACGGTGGCGATCGATGTCCCGTGCTGGCAGCAACGTACGACGGCAGGCCAACGCGGGAAGTGCAGCAACCAGCCCAGGAAAACCCTGCTTTTCCGGGGACCGCGGGACCGCTTGTGACTTCATTCGCACTTCAAACGTCCGATGAAGTGCTGATTCCCATTGAAAGTGCCCTGTGAACCTCAGCAACCTTCGAATCAGCACGCGCCTGGCCCTCGGCTTTGCCGCCATGGCAGCGCTCATCGTCATGGTGGGCGTGTACTCGCTGATGCAAGCGAGCGCCATCAGCGAGCAGTTCAATCAACTCACCGACCGCCGCATCCCCCGCCTGAAGATGCTCAACAGCATCAAGGAAAACAACGCCCAGGTGGGCCGCGCCATGCGCGACCTGTTTGTCGTGCTGGAGGACAGCGACCGCCACCAGTTGTACGACGAGATGGCCGAGGTCGCCAAGAAGACCAACGCGATCATGAAGGAGTACGAGGACGGCCTGATGGACGACGAGGGGCGCCGCCTGTTCCAGTCCCTCATGGAGGCACGCACGGTGTACCAGGGCCCGCGACAAAAGGTGCTCGCCCAGGTCAAGGAAGGCCGCCTGGCCGACGCACGCGCCACTGTGACCAGTGAAATGGCGCCGGCGCAGAAGGCGTACATGGGCAAGGTGGACGACCTCATTGCGTACAGCGAGCGTCGCATGGACGGCGCCGGCCTCGAAGTCGACGCAGAGGTGGCTGAGATGCGCGCCACCGTGATCAGCCTGATGCTCGGCGCGCTGGTCACTGGCGCGCTGCTGGCGCTGTCGATCATCCGCTCGACCACCCGGCCGATCCAGGAGGCGGTGCACGTCGCGCGCACCGTCGCCGCAGGCGATCTCACCAGCAAGTTCAACGCCGCCGGCACCAACGAGACCGGTCAGCTCTTGACGGCCTTGAAGGACATGCAGACGCGCCTGGGCGGCATCGTGGCGCAGGTCCGCGCCGGCGCCGAAGGCGTGGCCACCGCTTCCGCTCAGATCGCCTCCGGCAACCTGGACCTTTCCGCGCGCACCGAAAGCCAGGCCTCCTCTCTCGAGCAGACGGCTGCCTCGATGGAAGAACTCGGCTCCACCGTGCGCGCCAACTCGGACAACGCCCAGGCGGCGAACCAACTGGCGCTGTCGGCCAGCGAAGTGGCCAGCCGCGGCGGCGCAGCCGTGCAAGATGTGGTCGCGACGATGAAGGGCATTGCCGAAAGCTCCAGCCGCATCGCGGACATCATCGGCACGATCGATGCGATTGCGTTCCAGACGAACATCCTCGCCCTGAATGCGGCCGTGGAAGCCGCCCGGGCCGGCGAGCAGGGCCGCGGCTTTGCAGTCGTGGCGAGCGAGGTGCGCACCCTTGCCCAGCGCTCCTCCGAGGCGGCCAAGCAAATCAAGACGCTGATCACTCAGAGCACCGAGCGGGTGCAGCAAGGCACGCAGCAGGTCGACCGCGCGGGCGCCACCATCCAGGAGGTGGTCACTTCCATCCGCCGGGTCACCGACATCGTGGGCGAAATCAGCTCGGCATCGCGCGAGCAGGCCAGCGGCGTCGGTCAGGTGGGCGAGGCGGTGACCGCCATGGACCAGGTCACGCAGCAGAACGCGGCACTGGTCGAGGAGTCGGCCGCCGCCGCAGAAAGCCTGAAGACACAAGCCCAGGGCTTGGTGGCGGCCGTTTCAATTTTCAAGTTGATGGGTGCTGCAGCCGGTCAAGCCATCCCGGTCCACAGGGTGGATGTCTCACGCAGCAAAGCGATGCAGGCCGTGCCCCTGCCGGTGAGCCGCGCTGCGCACACGGGGGCAAAGGCCCAAGCCCCTGAGCGGCCGTTGACGGTGGCCGTGACGAAGCCCGCGGCGGCGCCGGTAAAAGCGGCGGTCGTGGCCACCGATGACTGGGCGACCTTCTGACCACTTGCCGGATGTGCACCACCGCACCGGTCAACGCGATCAAAGCGCACCGCGCCGCCGCAGAGGCGTTGCGCTCGCCTGCCCAAGCGCTGGCTGATGTTCAGTTTTTGACTTGGCGCACCCGTCTGTGCCTTCAGCCCCGTGTCGCCGCGTTGACGGTCGACCGGGCCGCGGTCGCATCGGTCAGTGACCGGCATCACGGCAAGATGCACCACTGAGGTGCCAGCCACATGTTCAGCTTCTCTGCGACCGACCTTGTTGAAGGCGTGGGCGCCAGGCGCCGGCGTCTGAAGCGCGGGCTCATTGTGGCCAACGTCGTGGTAGCGCTGTTGCTGGGCGCGCTGGTGGTCACCGTGCTGACCTCCGCCAGGCGCGGCTATGAACATCGTGCGCTGACGGCGGCCGAAGGTCGTGCGGCGGTCGCGCAGCTGAACCTCGCCAGCGAGCTGGGGGTCGTGGATGCCGTCATGCAGGCCACCGTGCAGGACGTGGTGCACATGGCGACCCATGACGAACACGACGTCCCAACGGTCGACGCACTGCTGCGGTCGCGTGGTGCGCTGCTGAAGGACATCGAGTCGATGCGTCTGGCGGATGACCAGGGCCGCGTGCGCGGCGGTTTTCCCGCCCAGCCGGACATATCCGTTGTCGACCGCGATTACTTCGCACTCGCTCAGCAGCACCTGGCCGACAAGGCGTTGGTCGCGGGTCCCTTCAAGTCGCGCACCACCGGCAACTGGGTCTTGGCCCTGGTCCACCCGTTGCGCATCCATGGGCGTTTCGCCGGGGCGTTGTACGGGACGATCAACGTCGATCATTTCGCCGATGTCTTCGACCGCTATGACCTGCAGGCCGGTGATGCCGTTGCCCTGCGCACGGCCGATCTGCGCTTGATTGCACGACGTGCACCCGGTGGCGGCCCGCAGGGTGCCCCGGGCAGCGCCTCGGTGTCCCCCGAGCTGATGGCCGCGGTGAGCAGTCACCCCGTCAGCGGAAACTTCGCTTCTGTCGTGGCCATCGACGGCGCCACCCGGATCACAGCGTACCGAGCTGTAGAAGGCTGGCCCTTGCTGGTCTTTGCCGGCGTCAACCAAGCGAACTTCCTCGCGCCGTGGAACGAACAGGCTTGGCATGTGACCTCACTGGCCGGCCTGGCTTGGGTACTGATCGCCATCGCCAGCGGCGGTATCTACAAGTTTGGCGCACGCGAGGCCCAGGCGATGCAGACCATCGCCGCGAACGCGGAGGCCCAGCGCCAGGCACAAGCAAAGATCTCGCAGCTGTTGCAGGAGCAGTCCGCCATGCTCAACAACGACGTCGTGGGCATGATGAAGCTCGACGCCCAGCAGCACATCGGCTGGCGCAACCGGGCATTGGAGCTGTTGCTGGGCTACCCTGCGGGCGAGCTGGCGGGGCAACCGCTGTCAGCGCTGTTCCTTGACCGGTCCCAGGCCACGGAAGTCATGACCTTGGCGAACGCGCTGCTCGCCAGCGGCGAGAACTGCCGGGTGCAGGTGCAGCTGCGCCGCAAGGCCAGTGACGGGGTTTGGGCGGACCTGAACGGTGTTCGGGTATCTGAGCACGAAAGCTTCTGGATCGCCGTCGACGCCACAGCCGCACACGCGGCACACGACCGGCTGCGGCATGCAGCCAGCCACGACGCGCTCACCCTGCTGCCAAACCGCGTGCTCTTGCTCGAACGTTTGAGTGACCACTTGGCCAACGCTCGTCGTGCCGGCGATCAGGTGGGGGTGTGCTACCTGGATCTCGACGGCTTCAAGGCTGTTAACGACCAGCATGGTCACGGCGCCGGCGATGCGCTGTTGGTCGAAGTTGCCCGCCGCATGGTGACGCAACTGCGGACAGACGACACCGTCGCTCGCATGGGCGGGGACGAATTTGTGGTGCTGCTGGCACCGTCTCCGTGGTTCAACTGGCCCACAGTGCTGGCACGAATGACGGCAGTGATCAACGCGCCGGTCACCCTGGCCAACGGACACGTCGTCACCGTCGGCGTGAGCATGGGGTTGGCTGCGTCCGACGGTAGCAGCGACACCCCAGCTGCATTGCTGACGCGGGCGGATCAGGCGATGCTGGAAGCCAAGCGCCAGGGCAAGGGGCGGCTGCAAATCGATGGTGGACTTCGCAGTCTGCTGGCCCAGGCTGGACGTAACGAGTCATCCTGAAAGTCAGCGCCTCGTCACTGGCATCGACTGCGATAGCCGTCACGGTGCGCCGCTGCGCGACTTGCTGGCAGCGCACATGCTCGAAGAGGAGTTCGGTGCGGCCTGCAACCCCGCTGGTTGGCTGCAGGAGGCCTGCGCAGATACCGACCGGAGCCAGCCGGCCATTCAGCGGGACGGCGAGCGCGTGAGCCGGAGCATCATCACTGTGTCGGCGTGATGATTGAATGCCGCGCGAGCGTTGATGCCGCCGGCACGGGCAACGCCGCCAATACCACTGCGGGGCCAAGCCGGCTGAGTGTCAGGACGCGCGGTGTGGTCCCAAATTGTTCCGCCCACCCGGGCAGCGCCTTGTGTCGCGACAGAGCCGGGAACTTTCTTGCGGTCGCCGAGGCGCCCAGCATCAAATGCCGCTCAAGAAGCCTTCCAAGGAGGGCCAGCACACCACCAGCGCCGCGATGACTGCAAGCGGGCAAGCAACAGCGAGCAGGACGATGAGGTTCGCGGACGCCCGGGCCTCTTCAGATTCAAAGGCGGGCGCCTGTTGAGCCGGGCTGGGAGCAGAAGGCGGGGACAATAGCCTCCCGACGGCAGCAACACGCGGATCGTACTTCCGCACGTCGTCCGGGGTCGCGATCTGGATGTTCGAGCGATGCAAGGCGTCCTCTCGCTCCAGCCGAGACATTTCCAGAGCGCCCTTGCGGATGTCGATGTCGGCCTTTTTTGACTCCTGCCGGATCCTGAGCAGGTCGATGATCGCCCTGAGTGCCTCTGCGAGCATTGGTGTCCCTGCGGCTGCTGCGGCTGCACCTGCCACCGGCCAGCGGGCCAACCAAATCGAGCACGATAGAAGACCTCGTACGGCGAACGCTTCCTCAATATTGGGGAGGGCCCGGTCGGCACCAGGCGGGAAGGCGGCCGCCGATCCCAGCAGGCCCAAGTGCCGAAGGCATGCGGCCGCTGTGAGGGATTCAAGACGACCTGCGCGCACGCAGAAACGCACGTCTCGGGGCTGGCTCGACCGGCATCAGGGTCCGAATGCTGCGGAAGGCAAGGCTGAACCGCAGCGCTGAGGGCGGCGGTGTTGCATCTGCTTAGGGGCCGCGCCGGTCTACTGCCTTGAGTGTTCTCCGCAGCGCGCGTTCGTTCACCACCACGGTCACGCCGTGCCGCCGCCTGGCTTCTTGCTGGATCGCCAGCCGGATGGCTTCGCTGTGAGCGCACGCCGCCTGCAGCCAGCCGACTTCCGAAGGCGAAGCACCGAGCACCTCCTCGAGCACGCTGCTTGGGACGAGGCCGCGAAGCGCAGAGCCGTCGGTGGCCTCCGCGTTGCACTCGATCCCCATGAACAGCTTGCTGACCTTCATGCCCGATCGAACTGCAGGCCTACCGCTGACTCAGGCGGCGCGTTTGACGGGCGGCTTCCAGGCGAGCACAGCCGGACCTATCGCGGGCATGTGGAACTGAGCGTCAATAGAGAAGGAAATCATGGTGGTTGTGCTTTGGGAGCAAAGGGTGGATTCTGCCGTCTGCAGGTCCAGCCGCAAAGGTTCTGTCCGGGAGCGGGCCCAGGCCCTCAGCGCAGCCCGCGTTCAGCCGGCGACAGGGCGCAGTCGGCGATGCTTTGCGGATCCAGACCAGGGCAACCCGGCGCTCGCGCTGCCTGCCGTGCGCAAGCTCCGCTTGCAGTGCTCCAGCCGCTTGCGCATCTCGCGCGAGCGGCGCGAAGCATCGCCGCGGTCGGCCGTCTTCCGCACCTGAGGCCATAGTTGCCCCGAGCCCGCCGGCAGCGCGCTCGGCACCGGCCGGGGCAGCGCCTTTAGTCCCTGTGGCGGCCCACTGACATGGCCCTGGGGATGTGGGATGGCGAGCTCACACGTCTTGCGAACCCGCGAGGGCCGCTCCGTGCATCGTCTGCCAGTTCAGCCGTCTGAATGGCAGTGGCTCTGCAACCGCATTTGGACACGTGCGTCAGGCGGTGGCGGGCCAGCGGCTGCAGCGGCTCGCCGCTGCAGCCGCACACCTGGGGCCTGATGTCATGGACCGCACCGCAGCCGACTGCGCTACCGGTTCATCCTAACCGCTGCAGGTTCACACGCATGCCGTGTCCACTCCCTGCCCCTGCAGGTGGAACGCGCATTGCCCTCGAACCTGCATGCGCATCCATCACCTCAACTGCATCTCGTCCTGCCCGCTGGGCGGTTTGCTGATGGACGGGCGCACGCCGTCCATCCTCCGCCGCGGACGCCTGTGTTGCCACTGCTTGTTGCTGGAGACGGCGCAGGGTTTGGTGTTGGTGGACACGGGCTTTGGTCTCGGAGATGTACGCGACCCTGCCGGTCGGTTGAGCCGCTTCTTCCTCACCTTGCTGGCACCTGATTTTCGTGAGGAGCTGACGGCCGTGCGCCAGATTGAGCGGCTCGGCTTTCAGGCCGACGACGTGAGCGACATCGTGTTGACTCACCTCGACTTCGACCATGCTGGCGGCTTGGACGATTTTCCCCGCGCCCGCGTTCACATGCTGCACGAGGAGAAACACCACGCGCTGCTGCAACGCACGTGGCTGGATCGCCAACGCTTTCGGCCGCAGCAGTGGAGCAGCCGCGGGCGTTGGCATACCTACCGCAGCAGCGAAGGTGATCGCTGGTTCGGCTTCGGGTGCGTTCGGCCGCTTGAGGGAATTCGCGCCGACCTCGCCCTGGTGCCGCTGGTCGGGCACACGTGGGGGCACGCGGGGGTGGCCATCTTCACCTCAGGCCGCTGGATCCTGCAGGCCGGCGACGCCTACTTTCATCACCGGGAGATGGACCACGAACAGCCTTGGTGCACGCCCGGCCTGCGAGCCTACCAAACGCTGATGGAGAAAGATCGTCGCCAGCGATTGCACAACCAAGATCGCTTACGCACATTGTGCGCTGCACATGGGCAGGAGGTTGACGTCTGCTGCTCGCACGACCCCGTCGAGTTTGAACGTATCACCGGCCGCAGCGTGTTCGAGCCCGCCATGAGCGTAGCCTGACGCGGCCTGATAGCGCAGCAGTGGCGAAGATGAGCGCCGCACTCCTGCCGCCCAATCGGAATACCACCGACTCACGGCCATGGCCACCGGGCCCGATCGACAGTGCACTGCGGGTCAAGCGCTTCACGCCTTCGGCCGGCGGTCAGCTCAAAAGCGGTTCGCAGTGGACGCACCTAACTCGGAGGTACCTGGCGTTCCAGAGAGAAGATCCGTGGAGCGAGTGCTGGGTGGCGCGGCCGACGACCACCGCGGCTACAAAGTCCTTAGGCGACCCACCGGTCAAACACGGACGGTGAGCACACCGCGGCCATGCACACGTCCTCGGGCCGGACCCGGACGGCCCTGCGAATGGTGTCAGACCGCAAGTCGGCGCCCATGGTCAAACGGCGACATCCCCTCCCGTTCCACCAGGTTCACGGCGGCACTCCGACGTACAAGCGGCTGATCCTGCGCACCCACCCGCCTCTTGACTGGGCGACCGGCGGCCAGCCACAGCAGTCGTGCCGCAGCTTGGCTTCTCCGCACAAGTCACGACACGGATTGCACCGCCAAGTCGTGCACCATCGGCCGCACGGCCAGATCTCTTGCCAGCGTTGCTGGGCCAAGAGATGCGTCGCTCGCGGCAAACTCCCTTCACTGCATCCGTGAACCGGTACAACCTCGAGAGAGACCGCGCCGGCATCCTGTGCAGCGCCTGCAGTCGGTGCCGACGCAGCGCAGATGCATATGCCAACATCGTCGTTCGCGGGCATGACACCGTCATCTAGCCTTGCGTTACCGGAGCATCTTCTCCGGCCCCGAGGAGGATGACGATGCAACTTGCCCCTTATGGCGCCCGAGCGCTGGGCGCCCTGTTGGCCATCACGGCACTCCCAAGCGACGCGGTGACATTTACCGCCTTCAGCTTCGATTCGGAGGTATCGACCAGCGGCGTCTTCAGTGGCGTCAACGGCATCTATGGTAATGGCGACGTACGGCTGGACAGCGTTCGCTTCGGCGGCGTCACCCATGGCCCCGCGACCCTGCAAACGGTGAGCAGCACGTCCATCGTTCTCGACGATGGACTCGACGCCGTGAACGGTGGCGGCAACCTGGCCGCCGGTCACGGCATCCACGCCGCGGCCGACAACTGGGCGGGCCAGGGCCCGTCGACGGTGTTGCCCACCAGCACCGATCTGCAGGCGGCGCTGGCCAACACCAACCTGACGAGCATCGTCGTGACGCGCGAGAACCCGGGCACCGCCATCCTGGACGTGGGCTTCGCGACACCCCAGAGCACATTCCTGTTCTACGAGCGCGGCGGCAACAGCGACCTGCAGGTGCAGGCGCTCAATGCGAGCAACCAGGTGATCGGCTCGTACACCATCCTGCGTTCGAATTACGACGCCACCGGCATCGTCATTTCGACCGACAACGGCGCGTTCCAGCTCGCGGGCCAGACCTTGGGATCGATTGGACTGCGTACCGACGAGGCGGTCAGCCGGCTGCGCCTGTCGAGCTACCGCTCCGACGTGCTCAACTACAACGGCCCGGACTACAAGGTGCTGGCCGTCTCGGCCGTCCCGGAGCCCGGAACGTACGCCTTTTTGCTCGCCGGGCTGGGTGGGGTGGCCCTGGCCGCTCGCCGACGCACGCGGCCCGAGCCCTTTCTGATGAGCACACTCAATACGCGACCATGACGCCACATCCCTTCGCACCCTGCCCTCGCTGCCGGGGCCTGATGCCATGAGAGTCGCCATTTTTGGGGCCGGCGCCGTCGGCGGGCACCTGGCGGCGCGGCTGGCGCATGGCGGGGTGGACGTGTCCATCGTCGCCCGCGGCGCGCACCTGGCGGCCATCCAGGCGCGTGGACTGCGCTTTGTGGGCGCCGACGCCGACTTCACTGTGCGGGTGCGGGCCACCGATTGTGCGGCGGAGCTGGGCCCGCAGGACCTCGTCATCAGCACCGTGAAGGCGCAGGCCCTGCCCGCCTCGGCCGACGCGCTGCAAGCCCTGCTGGGCCCGCAGACCCCGGTGGTCTACGCCATCAACGGGGTGCCGTGGTGGTACTTTCACCAGGCTGCAGGCCCCTTGGCAGGCCAGCCCTTGCCGCGGCTGGACCCACAGGGCCGGCTGTGGAACGGCATCGGGGTGGAGCGCGCCCTGGGCTGCGTGGTGCACTCGGCCAACGAGGTGACCGCACCCGGTGTGGTGCACAACGGCTCGGCCACCAACCGCTTCATCATCGGCGAGCCGGACCAGAGCGATTCGCCGCGGCTGGCACGCATCGTCACCGTGCTGCGCCAGGCCCTGCCGGACATCGGCGGCAGCATCGACATCCGCCGCGACCTCTGGCTGAAGCTGCTGATCAACCTCAGCGCCTCGCCGCTGGCCTGCCTAACGCATGCACGTTCCAGCGACATCGCCGCGGACCCGGCGCTTCGCGACCTGTTTCGCCGCCTGATGGCAGAAGGCGCGCGCGTGGCCGCGGCACTGGGCATCGAGGTGCCGGCCGACGCCGAAACGCCGCTAAGCCGCATGACGACACTGCATCACCGCTCGTCGATGCTGCAGGACCTGCTGGCCGGGCGGCCGATGGAGATCGACGGCCAGCTCGCCGTCGTGCAAGACATCGCCCGCGGCCTGGACGTGCCCACGCCCACCCTGGACACCTTACTGGCGTTGCTCATCCACCGCGCGAGAGAAGCCGGCCTGTACCCCATGCCGCGGGCGGCCGCGCCCGCGGCGATCGGCAATGTTTGATCGCCAGCCTCAGCACAGGCTCGCACAGAATGCTGGTGGTGCCAATCAAGGCGTTCCAGCGCACGCACACTCCCGTGGGGCGCTGCGGCGCGCCGGAGTGCGGCTGAGCTGCTTCACGACGCGGGCTGACTCCTGCGCTACCAGGCTCGACGCACGCAGCGGTGCAACGCGCGCGCGGGTGGAACTCGGACTACGGACTGACCTCCTCCGCTGTCGCCACGCGTGACTGTCACTCGCCATGTTCGCCTGCCGCGGCCTGCGTTTCGCGGGACCAACCGAGAGCACTTCGAGGCCATGCAAGCCTTCCACGCCGGGCGGCGCAAGTCGGGCATCGGCGGGGCGGACGGCAAGCACGGCCTGTACGAATCAATGGAGACACACGCGACCTACCTGCAGAACGATGAGCCACGTCGACGCACAACCCGGCAGGTGAGCCGACATGCCCGAGATCGGACCACCATGTCGTCCTGGAGGCACCGTCTCAGCGGCCGGTGGTGACACCCCCTGAGCGCAGCCGCACGCGCGACCGCACGGAGCCCACCCGGTAAGGCCATGGACACGACCGGCGACATCGATGGCAGCCGGCCGCGCTACGCCTTGGAGGACGAGGTGTTGGACCCCCACGACCCGGGTTTCATGGACGCCGTGGGCCAGGCCTACGCGCGCCAACTTCGCCCGCGCTGCCTGTGCCAGCCCGAGGGTGTGCCAATGTACATCGCGCACTGGCGGCCCGGTTTTCTCGTCAAGCGCATGGCAGGGACCGGGGCGGCGCGCGCACCGGACTGTGGTTCCCATGAACCACCGCTCGAGTGGTCGGGCCGGGGGGGCGGTCGCGCCCGCGATTCGGGAGGATGTCACCACCGGCTGGGTCAGCTTGCGGGCTGACTTCCCGCTCAGTCAGCGGCCCGGACGCCCTGGCGCATCGGCGACCGGCGAGCCACGCGGCAGCGTGCGCAGCCCGGGCAGCCGACTGACGCTGCGCGGGGTCCTGCACTACCTGTGGGAACAGGCGGAGCCCAACCGTTGGCATCCGGGCTTTGCGGGGCGGCGCACTTGGGGCACCGTGCGGCGCCACCTGCTGCGCGCGGCGCAGACGACCACCATCAGCGGGCAGCCGCTGGCGGGTCGTATGTACGTGCCGGACGTCTTCAGCGTGGCACAGCGTGACGTGCTCGCCCAGCGGCGGCGCCAGCAGTGGGCGAGCGCCCTGCCACGGCCACGCCAGCCACAGCCGCTGCTGTTGGTGCTGGCTGAGCTCAAAGAGCTGGTCCCGGCCCGCTACGGCCACCAGGCGGTGCTCAAGCACCTGCCGGATCAAGCTTGCTGGCCGGAGGCGACCTTGATGCGCCGACTGGCGCGGCAGTTGGAGGTGGTATCGGCGACCTGGGCGCCGAGGACGACCTGCACCTGGTGCTGCTGGCCACGGCCGTGTTGTCCGACGCCGGCCGGCCCAGCCTGGTGGAGGTTGGCCTGATGCTGACAACAGCCACCTGGTTGCCGGTGGACGATGGTCTGGAGGCGCAGTTGCTGCAGGCGCTGGTGCAGGCGGCGCGGTGTTTTGTGAAGCCTATGCAGTACCCGCTGAGCGATGCACGGCTGCCGGCGGCGGTGCTCACGGACACGGACGCGCCACCCACGCCGCTGTTCTTGATCCCGGAAGGGCGGGACGAGACGGTGGCTCAGCCTGCCGCCGCTTGGTACTGGTCACCGCGGGACTCGCTGATGCCGGCCTTGCCCGCACGGCGCAGCGTCGCTATCACCACCCGCACTACGCCGTCGCCGCCGCCCCCACCGGATGGGGGGATGCAGCGGCCCGCCGCACGCGCAGACTGTGCCGTGAACCATTTGTCGGCACGATGATGAACCTCGCCGCGCCTTTGCGTCCGATCCCGGTGGCCGACGACCCCACGGAGCACTGGTATGCCCGCGTGCGGGGCAACTGCAAGGCACGGGCTACTGTGACGCCTGTGTGCAGACGGCGCGCCAGATCGGGCTGGCGGGCTGGGTGCGCAACCGCAAGGACGGCTCAGTGGAGGTGGAGCTGCATGGCTCGGTGGAGCAGCTGCTTGCCATGCGCCTCTGGCTGGCCAACGGGCCGGCGCTGGCCGAAGTGCGCAACATCGAATGGCGGCAAGTCAGTCACCCGGGGCCGGTGGACATCGCCTTCCATCGCCGCCTCTCACTGTGAAGACCCCTCGGCTGAGGCGCGGGCCCCGACTTGGGCTGTGGTGACCGCAGCCGGCGTCGCTCATGCTGGAGTCTCCACCACCACCGGCGACCGCCATGGCCCTGATTCGATGCCCCGCCTGCACCGACGTCATCAGTTCGTTGGTGCGGACCTGCCCCAGTTGCCAGGCCACGTTGCCGGCGCAGGCCCATCAACTTACCCGCAAGGATCCAGCACGGCTGACCGCGCCGCGGCGGGTGCTGCCCGTCGTGCGGCGCGTCTCGAACCGCCCGACACGGGCCTGAGCGCTTGTATCAGGCGCCGACGCGGAATGATCCCAGCGCCCTGCCGTTGGCGAAGCTGGTTGAGCCACTTCCGTTGCAGACCGCAACCACTTTTGTGGCTACCTCCGTAGCGGACTTTGCTGACCTGGCGATCGGTGCACGTGAGGTGTTCGAGCGGCTTCCTCTGGCGGCACCCCCACCAGGTCAGGCAGCGAAGGCTGCTCTGCCCTGCCCCTGACGACGTTGACTACTGGTGCGGAGTCGGACTACTCTGCTGGACGTAGCATGATGAACGCTTCGGCTGACCAGATGGGCCGCAGGCGTCACCACGCCACGCGGCCCTTCTGCCCGACGCCCGCACAATCCGCAACGGGGGGACGACCTTCAGGTAGCCCAGGCCGTCGTCCCGTCGGCGGCGCGGGCGCCCAACCCCCTGCGGGTTGGCATCCAGCCGGCTGAGCACCCGCTGCCGGCCCGGGCGCTGGTCGTGCGGCCTGCGTGTGGGGTCACTGCGCGCTTTGCACCCGTATACCGTCATCGCCCTCCACCCCCCGAAGCCGGATTGCAGACGCGATCACTTGAGGGGAAGGTGCCACTACATGCTCGCCCGCTTCCCGCAACGACGGTCGCGGCAACGCTCGGCCAAGCTCGAGGTAGTGCGCAATCACGGCATCAAGGGCATCTTCTACTTCCATCAACGTCCGCAGCAGCCCAGAGCCGCTCGACCTAAGACGCAGCTCAGGGAAGTCGCGGCAGGTGACGTCGAAACGCTGGTCCTGGGTGGGCACGATCGCAACTGGGAATGCAAAACGAAGATGTGGCATCACCCGAGTCTCCCATCCTGCGGACGACGGCAAGCCGTAGAACTGCGGCATACGGCTCACTCCCCTTGTGCTTCGAGCAGTTGCTGTGGCACCGTCGGTCACGTGCACGCAAAAGCGAAGACCGATGAGACACATGAAGTGGCAAACACCCATCGCCTTGGCTCACGGGCGCTCTGTTGGCGCGGTGTTGGCCATCGCGCTGCCGGCGTGCAGCGCACCGCCGAAGCCGCCGGCCGTTTCGGTGGAGTCACGATCACCCTCCGGCGTGCAGCAGAACGCCCGGCTTTGCTCGACACCTCGATACCCGGCCGACGCTCTGCAAGCCGATGCAGAAGGAACGACACGACTGCTGCTCGATGTCTCCCCGGAGGGCCAAGTACTCAACGCAACCGTGATGCGGTCCGCTGGACGCACTAACGCACACAAGAAGCTGGACGAGGCGGCCATCGACTCGTTCACCGAGTGTCCGTTTCGGCCTGCCAGGGATGCTGACGGTCGGCCAGTCCGCGGCAAGGCCATCGTGGAATTTCACTGGAAGCTAGAGGGCCAGAGGCCGCCGCCGTAGTGGCGCTCGGCGTTGCCGACTGACTTGGCTTGGCGCGCCCGTGCGGACCGGCTGAAGCGGTCTCGACGATGTCGATGATCGGGTCCATCGGGACTGGCTTTGAGAACGTATGGTCAACGTCGCCGCCGCTGCGTGCCGCAAGTACGTGCTCGGACTGGCCAGACAGCACGACCAGAACGACCCGGTGTGCATGCGATGAGCTGCCATGTACCCATCTATGTCAGGCATGGTGATGTCGAGCACCACGACGTCGGGCGGAGCCGCCTGAGCAGGTTCAACAGCGCGCGCGCCATCGAGGGCTACCAACGTCGCAGCCGGTTCTTCTGCAACAGCCTCCAACCGCTGGGCTAAGGATGCGCGGTGTCACGGCAGTCGTCAGCGATGAAGATGCGCATGGCTAAATCGTTTTACCCGCCTCGGCAGCTCGGCCGACCCGGCGTTGAGAAGTCCGCGGACCTACGTGTGCAGCAGTGAGAACGTGTTGCGGCCTGCCCGCTTGGCTTCGTAGAGCGCCTGGTCCGCCTGAGCGATCAGCGCCTCTGCGGTAAGCTGGTTCAAACGTGCGAAGGCGCTCTCGTGATCCGAGGCTACAGCGTCTACGGCAGCGACGCCGACGCTGGATGTGACGACGAGCCGGTGGGATTTCAGCCGCATGGGTTCCTGCATCGACGCGATGATCTTCCGGGCGACCAAGCGGCTCTCCTCCGCCTGATGGAGGCCCTCAAGAATGATGACGAACTCGTCGCCGGCCAGCCGTGCGACCGTATCCGTGATCCGCACGACGCTCTTCAGACGCGCCGCGAACACGACCAGCACCTCGTCCCCGACCCCGTGGCCATGGGCATCGTTGATCTGCTTGAAACCGTCGATGTCCAGGTACATCAGTGCCAAGGCCCGCCCGCTGCGTTGGCTTCTGGCCAGCGCATCATCCAGCCTCTCCTGAAACCAACGCCGGTTCGGCAGTTGGGTCAGCGCATCAACGCGAGACAGTTCCAGCAACTTCTGCTCGGCTCGTTTGAGCTTCGTGACATCGAAGGTCATGACGTAGAAGCCCTTCACCTCTCCGGTCGTCTCCCGGTCAGGCACAAGGTGCGCCTGGTAATGCCCACCATCGCCCAGGGCGGACGCGGCTTCAAAACTGACCTCTTGTCCACCGAGCACCTCATCCAGATACGGGGCATGCTCAAGGAAGGTGGGCTCCCCGAGAGCCGTGCGCATGTCGTACTCTCGATCAGCCCGCAGGTTGAACAACCGCGTTGCCGGCTCATTTGCGAAGTGCATGCGCAGGTCGGCGTCGAAATAGCCGATCAGCGCGGGGACATGGTTCGTGATGTCCCGCACCCGCTTCTCGCTGGCGGCCAAGTCCGCCTGCGCCTGACGCCGCTCAGTGATGTCGCGCAAGAACGCGTTCGCGACGTAGACGTTCCCTTGGCGAACTGCCGCCACGGACAATTCGACCGGAATCGAGTGCCCGTCTTTGTGCAGAGCCATCACCTCGATCCGGTGATCGACGATGGGTCCGGTACCGGTGTGCAAGAACCGGTCGAAGCCTGCTTTGTGGGCTGGCCGCACGGCTTCAGGAATCAAAAGGTCCCGCATTGTCTTGCCAAGCACTTCGTCCCTGAGCCAGCCGAACGTCCGTTCCGCCTGCCGGTTCCACTCGGTGATGGCACCAGCCTCGTCAATGCTGACGAAGGCGTCCGCCGCGTGGGTGAGGATTGACCGCACGCGGTCTTTGCGGGCCTTAAGTTCCGCTTGTGCCTTCTCTCTCTGCAACATCAAGGCGTCGAACGTTCGCACCATGTCACGGATCTCTGGCTGCGACGGATCGCCCGGGTAAGGCACATACGAGGCCAACAAATGAGACCGCTTCATGTGCTCGTGAAGGCGCGTCAGCGGCGACAACTGCCAGTTCAACACGGCCAGCGTCAGCAGCCCGGCCAGAAGCGTAAGAACCACGGCGCCCGCCCAGGCCAGGCGTTCGATGCGGTCGATACTCTCGAAGGCTTCCGCACGGGGATAGATCCCGCCGAGAATCCAATCGGTCTGGGCTGTGCGCTTGAAGGCGTACAGGCCGTAGACGCCCACCCGGTTCATTCCCTCAGTCGTGCCTTCAAGGCCAGCCACCGCGCGCGCGGTCGCCGGGTTGCGCCCTCCAAGCGCGTCGATGTGCTTGAGGATGCGGTCCTTCTGCGGGTGATCGATGACGATCCCCTTCGTGTTGAGGATGAACATGTAGCCGGTCCGGCCAAACTTCACCCGCGCCAGCTCACCGAGGAAGTTCTCCTCTGCCAGGTTGATCGACCCGCTGACGATCCACCGCACAGCACCCTGTTCATCCAACACGGGTTGCGTGACCGCCACCTGTGCCAGGCCGCTGAATCGGTTGCGATAAGGAGCGGAGATCACACCGGCGCGCCGGGCGAAGGTGTCGATGAAGTACTCGCGGTCCGCGATGTTCAGCTTGCCGATTGGGGCTGAGCCGTTCAGGTTGGCCACCAACTCGCCGTGGAGATCGAGGAAGCTGACGTTGTCGAAGCTTTCCCTCAGCGCGTTCTCATGCGCGACCAGGAAGGCCTGCAACTTCGATGCGTCCGAGAACCGGTGTGTTTGGGCACTGAGCGCGAAGTTGCGCAGCAGGACACGTCGGCTGATGAACTTCTGGTCGACCGCGTCGGCGAGCCCGGACATCCGCTCGAACTGCTCCTGCGCTATAGACGCCTGCATGTGGCGCTTGACGAAGTACAACGCCGAAGTAGCCAGCCCGATCGAGATAGCGAGCACAACGCCAACGACGCCGATGCTCAGCCGAAGTCGAAGACTGAGGGGACCAAAGGTCCGAAAGAGAAAAACGCTGCGCCATGTCATCGTTGGGTTCAACGCTCGCCACGGGGGGTTGAGGGATGTCCTGATGACTCGGGCACATGCTAGCCGGCGGGCGGCCGACCTCCCGCGTTCATCTGTAAAAGTTCGCAGTGCCCGCCAGGCGGTCCAGCGTGCACGACCTCACCGCCAGTTCGATCTCCCAATGGCTTGTATAGGACAAACTCACAGCGTCAGAGCGATCCCACCTCTGCAGCAGCGAATGCCCTACGCGGCAGCGCGACTGCGTGAGAGGTCACGCACGGCCACCTGGATCTACGCTGCAGTCCCCAACAACAAGGAGTGCACATGTCAGCAGACAGCAAGGAAAGCAAGGCGACCGGCACCGGTGCAGTGCTCGGTGGAGTCGCAGGCGGCGTCACTGGCGGCATGGCTGCGGGTGCTGCGATCGGCGGCATGACCGGACCTGTGGGTGCAGCGGTCGGGGCTGCCGTTGGCGCTGTTGCAGGTGCCTTGGCCGGGAAGGGTGTTGCAAAGGCGGATCCCGTTGTCGAAAATCAGTACTGGCGCGACAACTACTCATCCAGGCCGTATGTGCAACCCGGCTCGAGCTATGACGACTACGGCCCGGCCTACACCCATGGCGTCAGCGCATACGAGCGGTACCCCAATCGGAGTTTCGATGAGGTCGAGCCGGAACTGAGCAAGGACTGGGGGACGACGCGCGGGAGCTCCAAGCTTGAGTGGGACCATGCGAAGCACGCCTCCCGGGACGCCTGGCAGCGCCTGAGCGACCGTGTTGAGCGGGCGGTGCCGGGTGACTCCGACCGCGACGGCCGATAACACCTCACCACTGCCACAACGCCACGCCTCGGCGTGGCTTTTCTTCTCTCCTCTTGCGTTGCCGTGCCTGCTCAAGGTGACGGCCGTCGCCGTGCCTGCCAAAAGAAACGCGTGGGCATCAACCCGTTCATCAAAGACGAGCAGGAGTTGGTCGCAAACCGGGCGACGACAACGCTACCCTGTGCGCACTCAAGAAGGTGAAAGACGCGGCGCTGTAAGCCGTGACGTCGCTGATCGCCCCCAGCCTGCAATTGAAACTGGGCCCTGGACGAAAAGCGCACGGCCTGCAATCTATGGGCAGCCGTTAACCATTTGCTGTTTCACGTCACATCCGTCGTCAGTGCGCGCACCTTCGCGGCGGCCCCCGAAACCTCTTCTCTGCCGCCTGTGATGCCAGTCAGCGCATTGGTCGGCAAAACCGATTGGCCTCGTGCCGATGTGAGGCACGGCCGGTCCTATCGCTCAGGACGCCTCGACAACGTGAAGCCATTCGCTGGACTTTTTTGTCAACGCCGGCGGCCGGCGACGCGGGCTGCCAGTGCCCGATGACACTCCCCTTCCTGACGTGTTAAAGCGCACAGCGGCACTGGGCCGCAGGCGACGATCGAGGACAAGATCCATTCGAGTGGTCATGCAGCAAATCAGCGCTCCAATCGCGCGCACGGAGGCCGAGACAAGCACACCGGGCCGCTAACGATCTGATGTTCACCCAGCCACTGGGAGATCGCTCATTGAAGGCGAAGTGTTGCGACTGGCCGTCAGTTCCGAAGGCGTTCCAGCGCCCGCAAGGGCGCTATAGCAAGGCCAGATCGTCGGGGCGTTGCTTCTCAGAGCCCCCGACGAGCAGCGAAGTCTGATCCGGTCCGGCGTCATAGTCATCGATGTGGGGCAACGCCAGTGCGGCGGTGGCCTCGTCGAGGCTGCCGCACAGCCACGCTGTAAACGCAGACGGGTACAAGGGCACCGCCCGCTTGTCCTGCACAGTCGTCGGCCTAGCGGGGTCAGGCCGGTGCATTCGGTTGAGCAGTGGATGGTGGTCCGCGTTGAGCGTCACCATGGTGAAGCTCCGACCACCTCGCCGGTTTCCTTATCCGTCCAGGTGTTCCATAGCCCCGCCATGCCCCACGGCTGCCCACCGGCACGACGATAGCGCCACCACTGGTTGTTGCCGGTCTCCCAGTTCGGCTCGACATACACAAGCCAGAACCCGCCGCGGCCGGCACGTCGCTTTCGGGTTGCCAGCAGGCGTCGCTGTGCAAAAGGAACCGTCCTCCTCGGATCCGGCTCAACATGCCTGAAACGTGCTCCTACACACCCTTAGGCACGTTGACGTGGCTGCCAAACCAGCGCGCTGTCTTCCGTGGCTCCGCCAAGGGCGCAGATTTGCAGAGCCGGCGGCGGATAGATGCTGGCCTGCCATCGGTTGATGGCGAGCAGCTTGCCGGGAATGTGGGACGGATGCCATCGTACGAGCGACGTTCAAGCACATCTTTGACCTAACAGATGGCAGATCGAATGTTTTCTCGGCGACACCCGCCCTTACAGCGTAAACACTCGAGTGCTCAAGGACTGGCGCGATGTACCGATATGCAGCTGCGGTGACGCCTCTGTCGCCGTTGTCGTTGAACCCCCTTCACCCGGAAGACGAGATGACCAGCCTTGCACCTAGCGCCGTTTCGATGAAGACGGTCGCGTTCGGAAAGTCCGACGTTGCCAACGTGTTGTCCAAGATGGATGACGCTCAACTCAACAAGCTCGCCTTTGGTGCCATCGAACTCGACGGCAGCGGTCGCATCATCAAGTACAACGCGGTTGAAGGTGCCATCACCGGCCGTGATCCCAAGACGGTGATCGGCAAGAGCTTTTTCACGGAGGTGGCACCATGCACAAACCGGCCTGAGTTCAAGGGCGTGTTCGATGCAGGCGTTCGCAACAAGGACCTGAACACCTTGTTTGAATACACCTTCGACCACCAAATGAAGCCCACGCGTGTGAAGATTCACATGAAACGCGCGATTTCCGGCGATACCTACTGGATCTTTGTGAAGCGCGTCTGAATGATGGCGCCGCCGTCTGTTCACGTGGAACCCGCTTGGCATGCCGACCGAGGCATGCTGGAACGGTTCGTCGCCGACCTGATCTGTGATGAACTCAAGCAGCTGCGTCCGGGCGGCGCTGCGCTGCCTGAGCGGCCGTGGTCAGCCGACATGGCTCTGGATGAAGCCGGGCTGGGTATGGACTCGCTCGAGTTCCTGGCCGTAGCGTCCGCACTCAGCGAATGCCTTCATTTGCATGAGAGCGGCTTAGAAGACCTCTTGTTGGCTCGCCGACGTTTCGGTGAATGGCTGGACCTCGTGTCGGACAGCCTGCTGGCCTTCGACGCCGGCCTGACCTTCCGGACGTCGGGCAGCACTGGCGCGGCCAAGCCCTGCTGCCATTCACTTGCGTCCCTGCATCAAGAGGTTGAGTACTTGGCCACGTTGACGCCGGGGGTGCGGCGTGTGCTCACAGCCGTGCCGGCGCACCACATCTACGGCTTCCTGTTCACCGTCCTGCTGCCGGCGCAGTTGGACTGCGATGAAGTGATTGACATTCGGCGCCAGACCCCACAGTCGCTGGCATCCCTGCTAAAGCCCGGTGACTTGGTCGTCAGTCACCCGGCGCATTGGGCGCTGGTGGAGCGGCACGCCGGTCGCCTCCCGGCGGGGGTTCTGGGGGCGAGCTCCACCGCACCCTGCCCGGATGAGCTTGCGCTGAGCCTGAAGGCGCAGGGGCTTGAGCGCCTCATCCAGATCTACGGCAGTTCGGAGACGGCCGGCATTGCAACCCGCGACTGCGCAGGCGCACCGTATCGGTTGATGCCGTTCTGGGCCACTCACCCGCACGAGTCCAACAAGCTCCTGCGCACAACGACCAGCGGGCAGGAAGACGCCCATGATGTCCGTGACCTCCTTGAATGGCTCGGCAGAGATCTATTCCGTGTCATGGGCCGGTTGGACGAAGCCGTTCAAGTGGCGGGCACAAACGTGTTCCCAGCGCAGGTGCGCACCGTTTTGTGCAGCCATCCCCGCGTCGCCGACGCGGCTGTGCGGCTGATGACGCCAGCTGAAGGGAATCGCCTGAAGGCTTTTGTCTTGCCGGTGCCTGGCGCTGACCTGGAAACGCTGAGGGACGAACTGTGGTCTTGGACACAAAAGCGCTTGCCTGTTCCTGCGCGTCCTAAGGCGTTCAGCTTTGGAAGTTCGATTCCGCGCACCGCTCTCGGTAAACTGGCCGACTGGCCGGCAACCGTTGGCGCGCCGGCCTGACCAGAGACGCCGGCCACTGCAAGAGCAGTTGGCACGGGCTGAGCTGCGCTATCAAGCTCTTCGCACGAGAGTTGGATGCTTGTCCGATGCGATCGGCCCGGCCCAGCCCGGCACGGTCGCCCCTGTCGTGTCAGTTACCGGGTGTCGCCCAAGCAACGACTGTTCGACCTCCTCTCCACGCGATGTAGTCCGAGCTGGATCCACATCAGCGAAACGAGACTGCATTCCGCGTGGGCAGTTCGTCTGGCCAACTCAACCGACCTTAGGGGCGATCCAGCAGTTCCAGCCCCGCCCGGTACGTCAGCGCTGTTGTATACACGGCCGGCGCGTGATAATCCGCTCGAAACGGGATCGCTGGCGGCGGTTCCTCACATGCATGCGTTTGCAGCTCACACAAGCCAGATGTTCGACTTTCCCGAATGCCTTACGCGAAGTGCACGGCTTGTGGTGCCGCGCATCGCAGAGCGAGGACTGGCTTTCACATTTGACGTGGACGTGCCATCGCTGCCGGTACGAGGTGACCTCGAGACGGCGAGGCGTTCGCTGCACTGGCTCCTACAGGGTGCACTCGGCCTCATCGATGCTGGGCTGCTGGCCATTCATGGATCTGTTAACGACAAGGGGCTGCCTACAGTCCGCATCGCTGGGGCCGGCGCACTGGTCACTGGACAGCGGCTGGCATCTGCGCTCGACGAGCTGGCCCTGTCGCCGCCCGCCTTGTCCGACCGTACGTTGTTCGTTGCGCGCGGACACTGTCCCGTCGCTCTTGGGCCACTGGTACTGATCCACGATACAGCGGAAGGGTTCGTGCTAGATGCCACCCTTCCTTTCGTCTGGACGGGCGAGCCGGCACCTCGACTGCCCTCGGCGCAAGGCGCGGTTGCTTGGGTCCGTCTACCCGAAAACTCAAGGTCCGCGGTGTTTAAGCGCAGGCTGCAGCGGCTAGGCTGGAAGGTGGTGCTCTTCAACCCCGAAACCGCCATCACGGATGCGGTCGGTCGATTGAGCAGCGAGCAACCTGCGCTGCTACTGGCCCACGAACGGCAGCCGTCGCTGGACGCGGACGTGATGAACTGGCTGTCGCTTCCAGTCGCATCCGATGTGCACCGCGTGCTGGCGGTTCCGTTGGGGCACCCGGCACTGGAACAGTTGAGTTCCACCTATCTGCTGCAGGCGCTGCCCTTCAGCCCGCACGATCTCGCCTGTCTAACCGCCGCCCATGAGCCCAACTTTGACGTCACATCGCTGCCTGCGGCGTTGACCGGGGCCATCCCGACGCCGTCTCTGCTGATCGTTGACGACAACCTGGTCAACCAGGTCGTCATGGCCGCAATGGCTGAGACCATGGGCTATTCGGCGATCCAAGCGGACAACGGCCAGCAGGGTCTGGACCTGTGCTTGCAGAGCCCCCCTTCAGCCGTGTTGATGGATGTGAACATGCCGGTCATGGATGGCATCGAAGCGACACGCCACATACGCGCCCTTCAGCGATCGGGCGTCATGGCGCCGTTTCCCATACTTGGCACCAGCGCTGACGCCACTCCGGACAACGCAAGCGCATGCCTGGCCGCCGGAATGGACACCTTCATCACCAAGCCGTTGATGATTGCAGACGTAGCGGCTCAACTGCGACGGCTCAGCCTCGACGCTCCGAAGTGGGCGAATTGGTCATGAGTGCTCTTGCGGTTCGGAGCGAGAAGGTGTAAGTGACATCCTCCAGTCGCAGTGACCGTAGCCACAGTTTGGTGCACGATCAAACACCGCAGCGTGGAGCGCCCGGTGCTGGCGTTCCCGCAGTGCAGGACGGCACAATGGATTTGCGTTTGCACGCCTTCCTGCAACACTGAAAAATCGCTCACCCAATTCAGGACCCCTCAGCAAGTTCCAGAGACCAGCAGGTGCGGACGATATCCTGCGCGCCAGCGGGCTCACGCGGCCGGAATAAAGACTTGGAAGACACAGCCCAAGCCGAGCCCCTCGCTGATTAGCTGCACTCGACCTTTATGCGGCTCTACAAGGGAACGAACAATGGCCAACTCTCGCCTGAGCCCTCCTCCAGTGTGATGTCCCGACGCCTGCCGAAATGGCTCGAAGACCTTGCCCGCTTGTTCCGCTGTCAGACCAACACCATGGTCGGTGATCCTTACGCGCGTTTCAGGCGCCCGCCTTTCCAGGTCAACTCGCACCTCGCTCCCCGATGCTGAGAACTCGATGGCGTTGCCCTGGAGGTTGGTGAAGACCTGGTGCAGGCGCGTGGCGTCGCCGAGCACATTCATGTGAGGAGCATCACGTTCAGGCCGTACGCCGCGGGCCTCGGCTGTGACGCGCATCGCGTCAACCGCCCGCTGCAGCACCAAGTCGAGGGGTAACATGACTGTCTTTACACGCACGGACACCGACACGATCTGGAAGGTCCAGCAGGTCTTCAATGAGGTGTTGTTGCACCTCGGTGTTGCTGTTGATGACGTCGAGGGTCCTTCGAATGTCCCACTGGGCTATCGATGCCTTTTTTCGAGCAAGTTCGGTCCAGCCTTTCACCGAGGAGAGCGGATTGCGGAGCTCATGTGCCAACTTGGCCAAGAGCTCATCTTTGGCTTGGTTGGCCTTCCGCCTCCAGGCCGTCGCTGCTCCGGCGATGACGTATTGCCGGTGCCTGACGCTGCCATCGCTGTAGCTACCTCTTCGACCAGTAGATCCATGCCGAGCGGCCGACGATTTTGCGGCCACCCTACCGATCGGCGAACGGGTGCTGGGTGGTCTGCGCAGCGGTACTGCGGGGCGCGGTGTCCATTGCGGTATGCAAGCCGTCGGCGGCCACCAGGCGGCTCTAGGATCTGCACCACGAGGGCGTCTTCGACTGGGTCGCCCCCCGACGCGAGGATCTCGCCGTCGGAAGCGGACGCGGGCCTTGCACCAACATATCCTGGTCAGCACCGGCGTCGACCATGACGTACGCGGCAAGGAAAGCGCCAGTCACCGCCCCCGGTTTGGGCCGGGCCTCGGCCGGCCTACAATGCGGTTGGCCGCAGAACGGCCAGGACAGCGGTCGTCCTCCGCTGCGGAAAAGCATGTCACGACCGCTGTGCTGCAGACACCGGTCAGACAGGTGCCCTCATTCGGCAAAGGCGGAGCCGCCAAGAGTGGGCTTCAGCCGTCCGCGTTTGCCGGCGTCAAAGCGCCTGGCGAGGCTCCGCCTCCGGCGCGCAGCTCATCGCCAGGTGGAGCGCCCGCGCCAACTCTTCCATCGAGTACGGCTTGGGCAGCAATCGGAACCCATGATCCGGCTGCTGGGACAGCACAAAGCTGTAGCCGCTGGACAGCACGATCGGCAACGAAGAATCGCGTGCCTGCAATTCCCGGGCAAGATCGATCCCGCTCATGCCGGGCATGACGACATCGGAGAACACAGCATCGAATTCGTGCACGGCGGCGTCCAGCTCTGCCAAGGCCTCCTCCGCGCTGGACGTAGCCAGCGTCCTGTAGCCGAGGAGGTGCAACGTTTCCTGCACTGACCTCGCAACTTCCGCATTGTCTTCGACCACCAACACCAGCCGGCCGTCGCCACCAGGAAGGTGGTCCTCGGCGCGAATCGGTTCTGGCGCCGCGGGTGCGTCGGCCAGCGGCAGCAAAAGCGTGAAGACGCTTCCGGCCCCCACTTCGCTGCTTACCAGGATGTCACCACCCGACTGCCGGGCGAATCCAAACACTTGCGACAGGCCCAGGCCCGTCCCCTCACCCACGTTCTTCGTGGTGAAGAACGGGTCAAAGATCCGACGCAGATTGTCGGGCGGGATGCCGCAGCCCGTGTCAGCGACGTCAATCGCCACAAATGGCCGCCGCTCCTCCGGTCCAACCTGCGGCGCATGCTCCGTCTTGTAGACGCTGATGCACAAGCTGCCGCTGCCCTGCATCGCGTCGCGGGCGTTGACGATGAGGTTTACCAAGGCGGTCGCAAACTGGTTCGGATCGGCGAATGCATAGGCGGCGCTGTTTGACTCAAATCGTACGCTGATGCGACCGCCCATCAACGAGTCGATCATGTCCTTCATCGCCCGCGAACGTTCCGCAACATCGAACACCGCGGGCTGCAGCGCCTGCCGCCGGGCAAATGCCAACAGCTGGCTGGTGAGCGTTCGGGATCGGGCGACCGAGTTCGCAATCGAATCGATGAACCGCCCTCGCCTGCTGTCGTGCGCCGGCAGGCGCCGGAGCAGCTCGATCGAGGAGCTGATCACAGCCAGTTCGTTGTTGAAGTCGTGCGCCACGCCGCCCGTGAGCTGGCCGATGGCCTCCAACTTCTGCGACTGACGCAGCGCTTCTTCTGCCGCCCGCTCGCGCGTCACGTCTCGCCCCACGGCGTGGATCAGGCCAGCCTCGGGCACTGCCGTCCAGTTGAGCAGCCGATACTCGCCGTCCTTCGCCCTGTAGCGGTTCTCGAACGCCAGTGTGGCAATTCCCTTGGACAGCTTCTGCACTTCCGCTGTGGTGGCCGGGACATCCTCCGGGTGGAGAAACGCACCGAGCGACTGACCCACCATCTCCTCGGCGGACCAACCAAGGATGCGCTGTCCTGCGGGATTGACGGCGGTGATGCAGCCCTCAATGTCACAAACGAGCATCAACTCCTGCGAGAGAGCCCACATGCGGTCCCGGTCTCGCCGGATTTCGACCTCCTGGAGGCGGCTCTCGTGAACGTCCGTGTTCGTTCCCACCCACCGGTTGATGGCGCCGTCTGAGGAGCGCAGCGGCAGCGCACGGGCCAGGTGCCAACGGTACACGCCGTCGGCCCGGCGCAGCCGGAACTCGTTTTCGTACGCCATGCCAGACGCTAGACTCTGGGCCCACCTCGCGGCCGTGGCGACATGGTCGTCCGGATGCACGATGCCCAGCCACGCGTCCCCAACGAGCTCGCCGCTTGCCGCCCCGCTGTATTCGTAAACCCTGTCATTGAACCAATCCAGGCGCCCATCTGCGGGCGAAGTCCAGACATGGTTGGGCAGCGACTGTGCCAATACCCGGAACTGCTCGGCGCTCTCTCCGGCCGAGCGCAAGGCCGCATCCCGCTCCCGCTGCTTGCGCAGGCGCTCTAAGGCTTCCCAGCACCGGTCGACAACGGTCGCGACAAGCTGCACTTCTTCGGGCGTCCAGCGCCTGGGCGACGACTGGTGGACGGCCATGCCTGCGACAAAGCGACCCTGCTTCATCAGCGGCACGCAGATCACCGCCTGGATGGCCGTCGCCCGGTACGCCGACAAGTCTCCGCCGCGGGTGGCGGGATGGCGGTCGACGTCGTCGTTGACGTAGGGCTTGCCTTGCACCATCAGCCCGTGCACGACTTCGCCGAAATCGGTGAAGCGATAGCGCCCGACGATGCTGTCCACACCGGCATTGAAGTCGCCGATGAGATCGAAGGTGTCCTGGTCCTCATGCACATGCGCGTAGGCGCAGCGATTCACGTTCAGATACTTGCCGAGGCGCTCCGCGGTGATGCGCAGCACCTCGGATGGGTCGGATACCTCTCGGGTGGCCTGCGAGAGCTCATCTAGGAACCTCAGGCGTGCCTCGCTGCGAACCTGCCGTGTGGTCTCGGCAAAAGTCACGAGCACGCCGTGAATCGAACCCTCGTCGTCCCGCACAGGGCTGTAAGAAAAGTTGAAGTAGCAGTCCTCAGGGTAGCCGTAGCGCTCGATGCTCAGCTTGAAATCCTCAAAGCCGATGGGACGCCCGCGCAGCACCTCCTCCCACATAGGGCCGATGATGGGCCAGATCTCATGCCAGGTGGCGGGCGTCGACGCACCCAGTGCGGCTGGATGCTTGTCGCCCAAGATGGCACGATAGGCATCGTTGTAGATTTGGACATGGTCGGGTCCCCAGGCCAGATACATCGGCAACTGGCAATTGAGGACCAGCGAGGCCGCAGCTTTCAGGCTCACAGGCCAGTCCTTGGGGTCGCCCAGGCTTGTGCGCGTCCAGTCATGGCTGCGGACAAGCGTGCCCATCTCACCTCCCGCCTGGAGGAAGGTCAGCAAAGCAGAGGTCGGTTGCATCTGCCGAGCATAGACCAGCGCCATTGCCTCAGGCGCGCGACTCACCGCTCCGACGGTGCGACCGACGATCAAGCCTTGATCCTTGAGCACACTTCGCGGTCCGGAGTGAAGCAGGGCAACCTCCCGGACTGGTGGGGCCAAACCAATCCACGTTCAAGCGTAGGACAAGCAGCGGCCGGACCCTACTGCCAACATCTTGGCAGTGCGGGGAGCTCTGCATCCGCTCCGCCCTGCCAATCCCATCCACGACCTGGTAATCGTGGTGTTGCTGCGTGAAGCCGTCGGGGAGTCTGCGCGGCAGAAGCCGCACAGCCTCCTGCGACGGCCTTAGTGCTCAGCTCCCCTAAGCCCCCCTCAACAGGGAGCTCCAGCGTGTTCGATTGCACCCTCGTTGGACACTAATTCAGCCAGCTTCCACCACCGCTCCCACAGGCCCGGGTGAAGTGCCATCGCCCGACGCAAGTCCGGCTCGGCGTCACCACGCGCCGGTCCACCGTAGTCCATGAACCAACATGCATGCGCGACGAAGCTCTCTGCGTCGCCTTCCTGCACCGGAGGGCATGGCGGCGTGTACCGGAAGCTGGTCATCGTGAAAGCGATGCGCGCGGTCAATGGCTTGACCAGTCACCCTGAACGAGACGCGAGGGCGGCGATGGACCGGGTCGTCATCGGCCTTTTGGAGGCACTGAAGCGCTGGCGCGGCGTTGCCGAGCAGCTCTTGCACTCGATTCAGGGAAGCTTGCCGCCCCACAAGGTCAATCCACGAACCCGGCCTTCTACTAACGTCATGACCAGCTGCGGAATCTCCTAGGGAGATGCTTGGCAGGACGCTGTTGGCAACTTGATTCTTGCGATCCGGGATTCGGCAGCGCTCATCTTCGAGGCCACGCGCTCCACGGAGTCGCCTATGAGTGGCAGCCAACGGCGCTACCCGCGTCCGGCAATCTCGTCGCGTTGGGGCGGGTGAGTCCCCGACGCAAGTCGGCTTGAAGCCGCCGCCATTCCGCGGAAGACCGGCGCATGGGAGGATGCAGCCGCCGTCAGTCGAGGGGGCTCGCATGCCAGGCTGGACCACTCTCTCCTGTTCGGTTGCTTCGTTCGCTGTGCTTGCGCTTGCCAGCTCGATCGCCGGATGCGGCACGCCCGGACCGCTGCACGCCCTGCCCCGGCCGGACAGATTCGCGCGGCCGGCCGCCATTGTCGCGACGACCTCAAAAGAGGGTGTACCGTTGAACGTGCGCTGGGAGCAGCTCAACAAAGCGCAGAAGGCGGTTGTGCGCGGTTGGTACGTGGACATGCCGACGGGCGACCAACCGCCCTACCCTCGAGCCGGCTTGCGCCCCGTGATTGAGGCGGTGTGGCAGCGCCAGCGCCGAATGCTGGAGACGGGCGACCTGCTGGTGGTGGCCACCAGGGTGAATGACGCCGAGCGGCTCGCGAAGGCGCTGGACGAGATGGCGAGTGCAGGCAAGCGTTGGAATGGCCAGTACCGGGCATGACCCTTGGGTCGTGGGCGGGGCGGTCGACCGTGCCGGACGACTTTGATGCGCCGCAATCAGAAGGGAGAGGTGTGCCAGCTCGAGCGTAGTCTGCCGCCCGACGACGAGCCAAGGTGACAACACGCCGGCTGGCACAGGTACTGGCGTGCCCAAGCGTTCGCAGACGTGGGCCTTCTACTAGCTTAAAGCAAGTCGCCCGTGGTCTGGCGCAGCGTTTTGTGCCTCCTCAAGCAATTAGCCGTCATCACACTCTGCTCTTTCCAGACTCGTACACGTAGAAAAAGCTCCGCGAGCGAAGCCCGGATTCCCTGGTCGTCATCCTGGGAGCGCTCGGTGTCGGCGGGGCGCTCTCCGACGGCAGACTGCTGAAAACGACCTCTCACGCTCTGCGCCGCAACCGTCCAACGCGCGCGTGGCCCGATGGCCCTTGACGACCTGTCTGATCAGACGACGCACTCATTCGATTGGCTCGAGCGTTCCACGCCTGTTTCGACAACGCTGTTGAACCCGCGCCGTGGGCCACGGCGGAGAAGATCGAGTGCGGTTGGTGCAAGGACGACCTCGGGCTCTTTCTGGCGGATCACGCCGCGCCCGCTGGAAGACGGCATGACCGATCCCGAGCCGCCGGTGCGCATGCGTGTGTTCGACGCGATGATGACCATGCGCACGATCGACGTCACCCGCATGAGGCGGCGCGGCCGGGGCCAACACCGGCCGGCCGCTGAAGTGCCGGCGCACCGCTCACCCCAGCAACTGCCGCACGTGAACGGCGTGGTCCACGCCCCACAGCCGGCTGCGCAAGGCCTGTGCCTCCTCTGCGCCCAGCACGGGTGTGGCCAGTTCCAGCAGCTTGCCGTCCAGCTCGGCGTCCGACTGCGGCAGCAACGGGTCGACTGACCAGGACATGGCCACGGTGGTGGCGCAATTCCGCAAGCCGTTACTGGCGCTGGAGGGCGGCCTACAGCAAGCCACCGGGGCCTGGGCCGGTGGAGCCCAGCACGGTGGCGGCACGGCCGCCTCTCGGCACTAACGCCCTTGCGCGGCCGCGACGGGACTGCTCTGATGCATCGCCTTGAAAAATGCACAGGAGCTGACCCGCATGACCCCCCACCATCGTCGCGACTTCATCCGCCTCGGCGGCCTTTACGGCGCAGCGGCCCTGCTGCCTGCCCTGGCCGGCCCCGCCCGGGCCGCAATGGCACCGGGCGACAAGTTCGACCTGCTGGTGCGCCGGGCCAACCTGGTGGACCCGAGCCAGAACCTGTCTGGCCTGTACGACATCGGCATCCGCCACGGCCTGATTGAGGCCATTGCGCCCGCCATCCCGGCGGAGCGCGGCAGCCGGGTGATGGACGCTGGCGGCAAGCTCGTCACGCCGGGCCTCATCGACCTGCACGCGCACACCTATCCCTTTGGATCGGCGATCGGGATTCCGGCCGACGAGCTGGTGGCGCACCAATGCACCACCACCGTGGTGTCCGCCGGGGACGCCGGCGCCAACAACATTGCGGCCTGGCGCCGCTTCGTCGTGCCCGGCGGCCGCACCCGGCAGTTCGCCTTCATCCACATCGCGGTGGCGGGGCTGGCCGGCTTTCCGGTGCCGGAGCTCTACAACATCGACTATGCGCAGGTGGAGGCCACGGCACGCGCCATCGCCGAGAACGCCGACATCGTGCTCGGCGTGAAGGTGCGCATGAGCGAGAACGTGATCGCCCGCCACGGTGCGGAGCCGCTCAAGCGCGCCCTCTTGGCCTGCGAGCGCTCCGGTGTTCCGGCCCGACTCATGTGCCACATCGGTGGCGTGTCGGACCGGGCGCTGATGTCGCAGATTCTCGACTTGCTGCGGCCGGGCGACATCCTCACCCATGCCTACTCCGGCGCGCCCAACCTGGCGGGCGAGTTCACCAACATCGTGCAGGACGGCCGGCTGCTGCCGGCGGCGCTGGCCGCTAAGCAGCGGGGCGTGGTCTTCGACGTCGGTCACGGCGGCGGCAGCTTTGACTACACGGTTGCGGAAGCGGCCATTGCCCAAGGCTGCCCGCCCGACACCATCTCGTCGGACGTGCACGTCTTCAGCGCCAACACGCCGGGCATCCCCTACCTACCGTGGGTGATGAGCAAGTTCCTTCACCTGGGCTTCTCGCTGCCGCAGGTGGTGGCGATGGCGACGCAGGCGCCGGCGCGTGCCATCGGCCGCATGCCCAAGCTGGGCACGCTGCAGGTCGGTGCGCCGGCCGACCTGTCGATACTGGAGCTGGTGGAAGGCCCAGTGACCTTCGTCGACACCCGCAACAACCAGCGGGAAGGGCGTGCCCACCTGCGGCCCGCCGGCACCATCACCGGCGGAGTGGCCTATGGCCGCCCGTACCAGGCGCCGTTCTCGGTGCGCTGAGCGTCGCTCCTACTGGTCGTCATCGACGGCGAAGGTGCCCCTTGGAGGGCCGATCCACCAGCCCCTTTCGAGTTGGCAGACGGGCCAGCCGGTCAGGACCGCAACGGCGTCTCAATCCGTACCTTCGCCTACAGGGTCAGGACCGTGCGGTCGCCGATGAGATGCTCCGACCCCGATAGCGATGCGGCACTTCGGGATGCCAGGAAGTTGATCAGATCGGCCACCTCTTGAGCCTGGTGCCTGCCGCGTGGAATGCCGCCAAGCGACTTCGTGCTCGTCCGCTTGCCCATGCGCCCAGATGCAGTGTTTCGGCAGCCGCCGTCGGACATCCGTCCTACGTCTAGGTTCTTCCGAACCTCCCCGGTGCCATTCCCACCACCCGACTGAAGGCCATGCTGAAGGTGCTGGCCGAGCCGTAGCCCACGCGCTCGGCGATCTGCTGGACGGACATGGATTGCCCTCGCAACAAGTCCTTGGCCAGCGCCATCCGCCACGCCTGCAGGTATTCCATCGGTGGCAGGCCCAGGGCCTTGCTGAAGCGCTCGTAGAAGGCCGATCGTGACAGTGCCGCCTCGGCGGCGAGTTGGACCACAGTCCACCGCCGCTCCGGCGCTGCGTGCATGGCCCTCAGAGCCTGGGCCAGACGCGGGTCTGCCAGACCACGCAACAGGCCCGGTGGTGCCCCTTCGGCACGGCCGTCGACCTCGGCCGCCGAGCGCAAGGCCTCGATCAGCATCAGCTCAACAAAGCGCGTCATCACGAGCGTGCGCCCGGCGCGCCGTGTGCGCGTCTCCTCTCCCACCTGACCGACGAGGAGGCTCAGGCGCGGCACGTCTCGCACGTGCAGCATGGCCGGCAGCAGCGAAACCAGCAAGCCTGCGTCGGGCGAACCGAACTCGAAAAACCCGCCGAGCACGCGAAGGTCAGGCGGCCCCTCGGGGTTGCCGTGGCGCAAGGTCTCGTCCGGCGGCTGGTCCCCGCCGACACCACCATCCAGGCGCGCCGCCTGGGCAGCGATCTGCTGCGCATCTAAATCCACAGGTATGGCGCCCAACTCCAGGCTGGACAACACAAAGCCCGGCGTGGCCGGCAGCAGCACGAAGTCGCCCTGCCGCAGCTCGACGGGCGCCTGCCGTTGAACGGCGAGCTGGCAGCCGCCTTCCAGCACCACGCAGAAGCTGGGCAGACCGAAGGCGCCATACCGCACCGCCCAACGCCCGGCGCCCTCAATGGTGCGCGAGTAGGCGCTGCGGGGCTGCAACAGGGCGATGACCTCCGCAAGGGGGTCGCTGGGCGCGGCGTGGAATCGCATGGCGGACGTTGGCAGACTTTTGATGGACGACGGATCGTAGTCGATCCGGCGCCGGCTCCCTAACGTGTGAAGCCTGCGCCAAGCATCACCTGCTTGTTCACCACCCACCAAAGGATTTCCCGCATGAACACGATTCTCATCACTGGTTGCTCGTCCGGCTACGGCCTGGCCACGGCCCTGCACTTCCACACCAAGGGCTGGAACGTCTTTGCCGGGATGCGCCAACCCGACGCCCTGTCGGACGGCGTCATCCCCACCTCGGAACGCTTTCAGCCCGTTGCGCTTGATGTGACGGACCCTGCCAGCATCGCCAGCGCCTTGCAGCGCTGCGGCGCCATCGACGTGCTGGTCAACAACGCGGGCATCGGCTTGTTCGGCGCCTTCGAGGCCACTCCGATGAGCACGGTGCGCGAAGTCTTTGAGACCAACACGCTGGGCACGATGGCCATGTGCCAAGCCGTGCTGCCGCAGTTCCGTCACCGGCGGTCCGGATCGATCATCAACGTCACCTCCAGCGCGGTGTTGGCACCCATGCCCCTGGTAGCCGCCTACACCGCCAGCAAAACCGCGGTCGAGGGTTTCACCGCCTCGCTGGCGCTGGAACTGGCCGAGTTCGGAATCCACGCTCGGCTGGTGCAGCCGGGCTACGCGCCGACCACGCGCTTCGCCGTCAACGGCAGCGAGCGCATGCAGGGCTTGGTGCCCGAGGCGTATGCCGGCTACGCACGGCGGGTGTTCGCGATGCTGACGCAGGTGGAGCATGTCACAGCAGAGGCTGAGGTGGCCGACGCCGTGTGGCAGGCGGCTACGGACGTCAACGGCCCAATGCGCAGGCCGGCCGGGGCCGACGCCATGGCGCTGGCGCGCAGCGGCGCGTCCTGAAGCTGCGCTGCAAGCGCGCATCGGCAGCCCGGAGAATCACCGCTCCGCTGCTGGCCGGCTGTGGCCTGCTGCCGCCTGCTGATGAGAGGACAGCGCACCAAGCTGCAGGCCAGGCGCGTCAACCAGCGTCCAGCCATCTGCGCACACGGCAACAACGTGGCACTGGTGCTGCGGGGCGGCGGCCGGAGTGGCCTCGCCCAACGGGCGTGCGGCAGTCCTTGGAAGGCCGGCAATCATTCGACGCTAAAGGCATCGCGCGGTCGTGTCGAAGCGCCGCAGGACAAGGGTCATGAAGTCGCAAACGTCCGGCCTTGCCGCACAGGACGATGCCCACGGCAGGCCACATCTGCCCGCGATCGCAGTGATGGCCCTTCGACAGCTGACCGAGTTAAATGGCCGCAACCACGATCAGAAGTCGTGTCGGATGCCAAATTCGTACGCGGTAGACTTTTGACCGCCGGAGTAGTTGGCGGCGGTGGTCGTGGCGCTCACGGCTGGCCCGCCCGGAATGGCGAAGGTCGCTGCCCCCTTGTTCTCTACGCGGGCGAGGTGCGTGTAGAGCGCGGTGCGCTTGGACAGGCTGTGCACGTAGCCCGCACCCAGCAGCCTGGCATCGTTGGCATCTCGTGCTGCGGTGGAACCCGACTGGTCGGCCCGCAGATACGTCAACTTGACCAGGCCAGGGCCAACCGGAATCACCGCGCCAACCTGGGTGTTGACGGTCCGGTCGGCGCCGAACACCCATCGCCGCTGCATGACGTCGAGCTTGACGACGCCGAAGTCGTAGGAGGCGCCGTAGACCTGGTCCTTGAAGTGCTGGTTGCCGGCGGCGTTGCGGGTCGTGAATTGCGCGGCCGCGACGTTCCAAGGGCCGCTCGCCCAGCCGAGGCGGAAGCCGCTGCCCTTCGTGCCGCCGGCGCCGGTTGCACCGCCCTCCCCGGCCGTCACGACAGCCTGGCCGTAGACGCCGGCCAGTCCCGCCGGCAGGAAGTATTCGAGCGCGTTGCTGACGCGCAGGGTCGGGTTGGCCGTCGTCGCCTCGCCGGCCGTGCCGAAGGCTTGTCCCAGCGCGCGCGAGGCGGCGAACGACCGGAACGTGTTGGCGCTTGCAACGCCCAGCGTCGTAAACGGGTCGAAGCTCGTCCACACCAGATGCGTCGGCACCCAGTCGCGGCCGAGTCGAACCTCACCCAGTCGGCTATCGGCCAGGCTCACGGTGGAGCGTCGGTCCCAGAACTGGCCGGCTGGCGTCGCGGCGCCGACGGTGCCCATGTCGCCGAGGATCGTCGCGTCGAGATAGAAGCCGGCACTGCGCCCGCCGCCCAGGTTCTCGACACCCCGAACGATGAGCTTGCTCGTCGCATTGGCGCCGCTGACCTCGGACTTGATCGATCCGAGGGAGCCGTTGCGCACCTGTCGCAGGCCGAGGTCGACGGTGCCGCCGATGGTGACCGACGACTGCGCTGCGGCAGCCAGGCAGGCACCGCCCAGGGTGGCTGCGCTCAGGCGTTTCATCATGATGTTTCCTTGTTGCGGCATGCGCCTACTCCGGCTTGAAGCCCGCGCTTTTCAGCAGCTCGGCGCCTTGCGCAACGTCGGCGGCGACGTAGCGCCTGAACTGTTCGGTGGTCTCGGAGACGGGGTCGATGCCCAGGCTCGCGAAGGCGCCGGACTTGCCGAGCTCAACCACCGCCTTGTTGATGGCGGCGTTGAGGATGGCGATGCGATCGGCAGGCGTGTCCTTCGGCGCCCAGACGCCATACCAGGACACGTACGAGAAGTTGGGCATTCCGCTTTCGGCGACGGTCGGCACCTCGGGTGCGAGCGGGCTGCGTTTTGCGGACGTGATCGCGATCGGCTTGACCTGTCCGGCCTTGGCCAGCGGCTGCAACGAGATCATCGAGTCGAGCAGCAGGTTGACATGACCACCACCCACGTCCACCAGCGCTGGCTGCGTCCCCTTGTAGGGCACGTAGGTGAACTTGACGCCGCTCTGCTGGGCCAGCAACAAGGTGGCGAGGTGGCTGGGCGCGCCAGCGGCGGGTATGGCCGCGGTCCACTTTTCCGGCTCCTGCTTCGCCGAGGCCAGCACCTCCGACAGCTTCTTCTCCGATCGTTGCGGTGCGATGACCAGCATCAAGGGCGCCTCCCCGACGCGCGCGACCGGTGCGAAGTCGGTCTGCGGGTCGTACGGCGGCTTGGCCAGCACCTGCTTGGCCAGCACGTGCGTGGCCGCCGAAAACAGCAGCGTGTAGCCGTCGGCGTGGGCCGTCTTGACGGCATTACCGCCGATGGTGCCGCTGGCACCGGCCTTGTTGTCGACGATGACGGTACTGCCGAACTGCTTGCGCAGTTGCTCGCTGAGCAGGCGGGCAGCGTTGTCGACGCCACCGCCGGCGGAAAACGGCACGACGATGCGGATCGTCTTGTCCTTCTCCGGGAATTTCTCGGTCTGGGCCCATGAAGGGGCGGCGGCGAGCAGGCCCGCCACTGCCAGCACCTGGTTGATGTTCATGATGTCTCCTCGATTTACGTGTTGGGTCGTCGGCGGCGCACGGTCAATCCTCGAGCTTCGGCCCGTGCAGTTCGGCATAGGAGCGCAGCGTCTTCTCGACCTTGGGCAGCAGCCACTCGGCCACCGATGCAGGCAAGCGTTCGCGGCGGGCCTGATCGAGCAGGCGGCGCAGTGGCTGCGCCCGTGATCCCATCGATGCACCCTCCTCGGCGCTCTTCTGCAAGGCGGTGAAGAACATCGCCACCTCCGGCACATCGGAACGCGTACCAGCGTCGCCGAGGTAGTCGACGATGTCGAGTTCGAAGTCGTCCAGCCGCAGGCTGATGCCGCCCACGCCGCAGCCGCATCCGGCGCCCAGCGCCACGTGCTGCATCGACAGTGCACTCCACAGGTCGAGCAGGTGCTCGGCACGCTGGACGAGATCGTCGGCATCCACGGCCAGGCCTGCGGCGCTCACTGTCCGGCCCAGGCCAGGTCGCCCGCCGTGCCATTGGCGGGCGGGCGTGGCGCGCTGCGCAAGGCGCTCGTGGCCTGCGCATGCACCTGGCCGCTCGAGTCGAGTGCCACGCGGTAGACCTCGCGCGCCACTTGCGCGCTGACGTAACCTTCGCGCACGTCCTCGGCCACCTTCTCGATGTCGCGTTCCAGCGGGTCTCCGAAGCCGCCACCCCCGCCCGACAGCATCTTGTAGGCGTCGCCTCGCTCCAGCCGCACGTTGAAGATCTTGGCGTTCAGGTGATCGGTCTTCCACTCGCCCTTGTGGCGAACGGCCAGCCCGTTGCCCATCGCGTCGCCGCCGCCTTCCAGGCCCCAGGGCTTGCAATGCACGCGGTCGATGCGGGTCGTCACGGTGAAGGGCGACAGCGCCTGCACCACCATCTCGGCGCCCAGGCCGCCGCGGTACTTGCCGGCACCGGCGCTGTCCTGGCGGATCGCGTACTTCTCGACCAGCACCGGGTACTTGGCTTCGAGTTGCTCGGTCGGGCTGTTGTGCGTGTCGCCGTCGTTGATGCAGACGGTGACCGACACGCCGTCCTCGCTGCTCTTGGCGCCCCAGCCGCCGCCCAGCGGTCCGATGCCGACGATGAACAGCCGGCCGTCCTCGGGGCTGATGCCGTGGATGTTCGGAAACACCAGGTCGGCATGGTGTCCCGCGATCGAGCGGTGCGGGATCGCCGGTGCCAGCGCCTTGAAGATCGTGTCGATGACCGTCATCGGGAAGGTCATCCACACGCGCATCGGGTAGGGGCGCTCCGCGCTGATCACCGTTCCCATCGGCATCACCACCTTCAGCGGCCTGAAGCTGCCGTCGTTGACCGGGTAGTCCGTCGGTGTCGTCAGGCACTTGTAGGCCACCTGCGCGCAGGCGATGCCGGTGGTGAAGCCCGAGTTGTAGAAGCCCCGCACCTGCTTGCTGACGTCCGACAGGTCGACGGTCATCTCATCGCCCGCCACCGTGACCTTGACGCGGATCGGGATCCGCTTGCCGATCTCGAGGCCGTCGTCGTCCATGAACGACTCGGCCTCGTACACGCCGTCGGGGATCGACAGCGTGTTCTGCCGGGCCACCGCTTCCGACGCATCCATGATCTGGCGGATCGATGCGTTCACTGCATCGGCGCCGTAGCGCTGCAGCAGCTCGACGTAGCGGCGCTCGCCGGTGGTGATGGCCGTGATCTGCGCACGCAGGTCGCCCAGGGCCCGCTCGGCCAGGCGCACGTTCATCGCGATGATGTCGATCAGGTCCTGGTTGACGACGCCTTCGCGCTGGTACTTGATGATCGGGATCTGGATCCCTTCGCTGAAGATGTCGGTGGTGACGTTGCCCAGCGTGCCGCCCACGTCCAGCCAGTGCGCCATGCAGCAGGTGAAGCCTTCGAGCCTGCCCTCGTGGAACACCGGCATGGTGAAGGTGAAGTGGTTCAGGTGGCTGCCGGTGGTGTAGGCATCGTTGGTGACCAGGATGTCACCCGGCAGGATGTTCTCGTAGCCGAAGTGGCGGATCTTGGCCTTCACCGTCTCCGACATGCCGCGGATGAACATCGGCAAGCCCAGGCCGATCGAGACGGTGTCGCCTTCCTTGGTGAACAGGCCCACCGTGAAGTCCAGCGCCTCGTAGATGATCAGGTTGTAGGCGGTGCGCGTCAGGTTGGTCTTCATCTCCTCGGTGACGGCATAAAGGCCGTTGCGGATGATTTCGACGGTGACCGCGTCCACGGTGGCGGAGCTCGTGTCAGGCGCCCGGGTGGTGCCGTGGGTGTTCGCCTGCGTAGTGGCTTGGGTAGTGGCTTGGGTGGTGCTCATGAGCGATCGCTTCCGATGGAGATCTGCAGGTTGCCAAGTTCGTCCACACGCAGCTCATCACCGGGCTGCACGACGGTGGTGGAGGCGTGTTCCTCGATGAGGGCCGGCCCGCTGATGACGTTGCCCGCCAACAGCAGGTCGCGCAGGTAGACCGGCGTGTCGGCCCATCCGCCGGCGCGGAAGTACACCGGCTTGACGGCACGTACCGCGCGCTTGTCGGGTGTGGCCGTGCCCGCATCCACGCTGTGCCTGGGCGGCTTCTTCATCGTGCCCAGCACCGTCACGCGCAGGCTGACCAGGTCGGCCGGCTCCTTGGGTGCGGAGGTGCCATAGCGCACCTTGTGCAGTTCGTCGAACTGCTTCTTGATCGATTGCCTGTCCTTGCCTGCAAAGTAGGCCAGCGGCAGGTCGACCGTGACCGCGTGCTCCTGTCCGACGTAGCGCATGTCGGCGGCACGCTCGATGACGACGCCGTCGGGGTTGATGCCGGATTGCGCCAGTGCCGCGCGCCCTTCGTCTTCCATGGTCTTGTACGCCGCCTCGATCTCCTCGAACGAGACGTCGTTGAGCTTGCGGAAGACCGAGCGCACGTAGTCGTAGCGCAGGTCGGAGAACAGCATGCCGTAGGCCGAGAAATAACCCGGCGCATATGGGATCAGCACCTTGCGGATGCCGATCTCGCGGGCAATGGCCGATGCGTGCAGCGGACCGGCGCCGCCGTACACGACCATCGTGAAGCTGCCGGCGTCCAGGCCGCGCTCGGTGGTCACGGCCTTCACCGCATGCGACATCTGCGTCACCGCAATGCGCAGGATGCCGTCCGCGGCCGCGGTGGGGTCCAGCCCCAGCGGCTTGGCCAGGCGCTCGCGCATCTGGCGCTGGCAGCCGTCGAGGTCGAGCTTGAGCTCGCCGCCCAGGAAGTGGTCGGCATCGAGCCGGCCGAGCAGCAGGTTGGCATCGGTCACGGTCGGCTCGGTACCGCCGCGGCCGTAGGCGACCGGACCGGGGATCGAGCCAGCACTCTGCGGGCCGACACGCAGCGCGCTGCCGGTCTCAACGCGTGCGATGCTGCCGCCCCCGGTGCCGACCTCGTGGATGTCCATCATCGGGATCTGGATGGGCAGCGCACGTTCGTAGCCGCCGATCAGCGCCGAGCCCGTCGTCAGCGGCCGGCCCTCGCTGATCACCCCGGCCTTGGCGGTGGTGCCACCCATGTCGAAGGCGATGGCATCGCCCATGCCGAGCTGGGCGCAGATCGCCTGCGCGCCGATCACGCCGGCCGCCGGACCCGATTCCAGCATGCGCACGCATCCCACCTTCGCATGCTCCACCGGGAACAGGCCGCCGGTGGACTGCACGATGTAGAAGTCACCCTCGAAGCCCCTGCCCGACAGGTGGCTCTCGAGCTGGCCCAGGTACTCGGACACGCGTGGCCCGACGTAGGCATTGGCTACCGCGGTGGAGACACGCTCGAACTCGCGGTATTCCTGGCTCAGCTCGTGGGAGGCGCAGACGAAGGCGCCGGGCATCTCCTCCTGCAGGATGGCCTTGACGCGTTGCTCGTGCGCCGGGTTGCGGTAGGAGTGCAGCAGCAGCACGGCCACTGCCTGCACCTCGTGCTGCTTCAGCTCGCGCGCCAGTTCGCGCACGGCGGCCTCGTCCAGCGGCTTGTGCGTGCTGCCGTCGGCGCGCAGGCGCTCGGCGACCTCGAAGCGCAGCGATCGCTTCACCAGCGGCTGGTGCTTGTTGAAGAAGAGGTTGTAGGCATCGGGCCGGTTGACACGGCCGATCTCGTAGATGTCGCGGAAGCCTTCGGTGATCAGCAGCGCGGTGTTGGCGCCGGTGCGCTCGAGCAGCGTGTTGATCGCGATGGTCGAGCCGTGCAGGAACAGGTTGCCGTCGCGCCAGTCGATGTCGGCGCTGTCGATCGTGGCTTGGATGCCCCTGACCAGTTCGCCGTGGGTCGACAAGGCCTTGCCGAACAGCAGCTTGCCGCTGCCCTCGTCGAAGGCCGCCATGTCGGTGAAGGTGCCGCCGATGTCGACGGCGATGCGCAATTGGGGTCGTTGGTGTGCCATGTGGGATCTCCCTGCTTCAGGCTTCGGTGCCGATGCGGTTGTGCAGCACACCCAGGCCGGTGATTTCCACCTCCACCACGTCACCCTCCTTCATGTACAGGGGCGGTTCGCGGCGGTCGCCAACACCACCTGGCGTGCCGGTGGCGATGACGTCGCCCGGCGACAGCGGTGTGAAGCGCGAGATGTATTCAACAAGCACCGGGATGTCGAAGATCAGGTCGGCGATGGTGGCGTGTTGCATCACCTGCCCGTTGACCCGCGTTTCGAGCGTCAGCTGCGTCACGTCGGGCACTTCGTCCCGCGTGACGAGGTACGGGCCGAATGGCGCCGTGCCGGGGAAGTTCTTGCCAGGCGTGAACTGGTGGGTATGGCGTTGCCAGTCGCGCACGCTGACGTCGTTGAGGCAGGCATAGCCGGCGATGTGGTCGAAGGCCTGCGCCTTTGGGATATGCCTGCCTCCCTTGCCGATCACGAAGGCGAGTTCACCTTCCCAGTCGAAGCGCTCGGAGAAGACCGGCCGCAACACCTCGTCGCCATCGGCGGCCAGCGTGTCGTTGAAGCGCAGGAACAGCGACGGGTATTCGCTATCGGCGCGTTTGGTCTCGGCCACATGGCTCTTGTAGTTGAGTCCGACGCAGATCAGCTTGCCGGGGTTCGGCACCACCGGCAGCGCTTTGACGGCTGCGGGGTCGAGGGAGGTTCCGTTCGTCGCCGTGGCCTGCTGGAGTTCGCCTGCGGCGCCGGCCTTGAGCACGGACAGCAGGTCGGGAAACCGGCGCAGGAAGTCGGCCGGGGGTTGCAGATAACGACCACCCCGGACGACGCCGTAGGTGGGCTGTCCGGCGTGGATAAAGCTGACCAGTTTCAATGACGTCTCCTGACTGTTGGGGCCTGCCCCAGGCGGCTCGCAAGAGCGTGTCGAGGCAGTCGGTGACGCCACTGTAGGAACCGGTCTGTTCTCTGGATAGCTAGACTTCTGAGCTTTCAGACATGCCCGATTTGGCATGGCTCATACGGGAATTCCCCATGAACATCGCCAGCGTGAGACTCTTCCTGGAGGTGGCCGAGGCCGGCAGCCTCAGCAAGGTGGCCGCCCGTCGGCAGACGGCGCAGTCGCACATCAGCAGGCAGGTGAGCGACTTCGAGGCAAGCTTCGGGGGCCCGCTGTTCCGGCGCACGGGTCGCGGGGTCGCCCTGACCGAACTGGGGGCGCGTGCCGCGCTGCGCCTGCGCGTGTGGGTTCAGGACACCGATCGCCTCACGGAAGACTTGCGCGCCGAGTCAGGCACGGTGATGGGCGAGGTGCGCATGGGCATCATCCCGTCCGCCGCGCACCCGCTCGTCACGCGACTGTTCGAGTGCCTGCAGCGAGAGCATCCGGGCATACGCCTGAACATCGCCGAGGCGCAAGGCGCGGAGATCGACGCCATGCTGGACAGCGGGGCCGTCGACCTGGCCATCCTGTTCCGCTTCAATCGCCCGAGCGGGCGCGAGGAGAAGCTGCTGAGCGTCGCGCACACCTACCTGGTCGCGGCGCCGGGCGACGAACTGACGCGGGCGCCGACGGTCAACTTCGCGAGTCTTTCGAACTTGCGACTGGTGTTGCCTCGGCGCCCCGGCCAGTGGCGCAACGCCCTTGACGAGGCGGCGCGCGGGCTGGGTTTCCGGCTGACCGCGGGGGCAGAGGCCGATTCCCTGACGGTGCAGAAGGAGTTGGTCGCGCACACGAAGGGACTGTATTCGGTGCTGGGCCCGTATTCGATCGCCAGCGAATTGAAGGACGGACGGCTTCAGGCCAGCCAGTTGGTCAAGCCCGACCTGTTGCGCCACACAACCTTGGCGCTGCCCAAGCAAGGCAAGCTCTCACCTGCATGCCGTGTGGTGGCCGAGGTTGTGCAGCAGTTGACGTGCGCATGGGGCCACCAGCTCACGGAGCCCCGATCCGAGGTTCCGGGGGCAGGACAGGGAACGAAGACCAGACGCTCGGCGAAAGGCGGACACCACCGGTAGCGGGCTCGCGCGAACAGGCGGCCGTGGGACACCGCGTCGGCGATTGGCGCCTGACAGAACGCGTGGGACCACCCATGCGCACTGGCAATGCAGCCTCGGTCTCGCGGAGTCGCCTGGGCTACCGACGTCCGCGTCGAGGACACCTTCCAAGAGCAAGCAGTGCGGCCGGTGCGCGTTGATGCGACCCATCGCCGACTTTCAGCGCTTACACCGGCCATCCGCTCTGGCGGGCCAAACAGAGCGATGATGATCCCGGCCAGCGCAACCGCCGCCTGTTCCCGTTGCGTCCTGGCGAACAGTGCGAGCATGCCAGGTAACGAAGGCGGTTGCAGACCATAGCCTGCCCGGCTCTTAGGGGCTGGAGCAAGACGCTGCCCACAACGGGCGCGTGCTTAACGCGGCCTTGCCGACGTTGAGGCATGCAAGAGCTGGCGTCCGGCAGTGCCGACCGAGCGCTGATATCTCAACGGCGATTTTTCACCAAGCCGTGCGGTCGTCGCACGCGCGCCAGCGCGCCGCCGAGCCGCAACAACGTGTACTTGTGTTGTATTGTGTTGCTCATGCGCAGTTCTTCGGCAGATATTGATCGGTACCTCGACACGTTGGCGCGTCAGGCGCGCCCCGGCGATCGGCTCCCTCCCATCCGTGAGCTGATGAAGCGTTTCGGCGCCTCGCAGGTGGCCGTCCAGCGCTCCTTCGCTCAGCTCAAGGACAGGGGGCTCATCAAGTCGGAAGTCGGGCGCGGCACCTTCTTCATCGGTGCCGACACGCTCGAGGCACCGGGTCGCGAACATCCGGCGCCATCGTCGACCATCGCCGACAACGAGAGCGGGCCGTCGGTGCTGTTGCTGCGGCGGTCAATCAGCGTGGCCCGGGGTCGCCTGTTGATGGAAGGGCTCCAGAAAGCGCTGGTGGCCGACGGGGCACGCGTGCTGGAGCTGTCGTACACCGATCCCGTCCACGCCCGGGACGTGCTGAAGAGCCTGCCCCGCTTCGATGCGTGTGTTGTGCAATCCACTTACCGGACGATCCCGATCGAACTGCTTGCCGAGCTGCGCGACAAGTGTGATGTGGTCGCCGTCGATGGTCTGGCGCTGGCCGGCTCCGACGTGGAGTCCGTCGGCATCGAATGGGGCGAACCGCTGGATGCGGCCATGCGGCGGCTGCATGGGCAGGGGCATCGTCGCATCGCTTTCGCGACGACGGCGCATCCGTTCCTGTCGACCCAGCTCGCCCTGCGGCGCTACCGCAGTCTTGCGCTGGCCGCAGCGGAGACGCTCGACTGCACCGAAATCACGCTGCCGCTGTTACCGGACGAAGGCTTCGCCGACGCCTTGGTTGATCACCTGCAGGGGCTGCTGCGCTCCGCCGGCAGCCTGCCGTTCAGTGCCCTCGTGGCCTGGGGCATCGAAGACGGCGCCGCCTTCCGGGCCGCGCTCGCAGGGATCGGTCTGGAGGTGCCGGACATGCTGAGCATCGTGCTACTGGGCCGACCCGACATCGCATCCGAGCATGCGGACTTCTTCGAGATCGTGGGCAGCCATGTGGCCGACCAGGTTGAGACGCTCCATCGCGTCATCCGCATGCGGATGCGCTCACCCGGCGCACCCTACGGCGCGACGCTGACACAGGTGCGGTCCCGCCCGGGGCGGTCGCTGGCCGCGTTGCCCGCCGCAAAAGCGCGTCGCAGTCAACGCTGAGCGCCGACGCGCTTGGCCGTCTCACGGGCCAGCGTGGCCGACTGTCCGACGTAGGCTTGCGGATCGAGCACCCCTTCGAGGTCGGCTGAAGCTGGCAGATCGGCCAGCGCGGCGTCTTGGCGCAGCGCGTCCTCGAAGTCGACGTCCTGGGAGACGGCCTGCTGCGCGGCGTTGTAGAGGATGCGATGCGCTTCGTGGCGGCCCATTGCCGACGTGAGGCGCATCATCGCGGCCTCCGAGCTGATGAGGCCACGCGTCAATCGGAGGTTGCGGCGCATCGCCACCGCGTCGACTTGCAGGCCGCGCGTCAGCGTGGCCAAGGTCTCGGCGATCGAGGTCGCGATGACCGCGATCTCTGGCAGCATGGTGTCGGTCACGTTTGTGGACGAGGAATCGCCTTCGTCCATCCGGACCATCGCCTCTATCGCCGGCGGCACACGCGCGCGCAACAGGCGGGCCAGGCTCACGAGCAGAAGCGCAGTCGACGGATTGCGCTTCTGGGCCATTGTCGAACTGCCGACTTTGCCCATGTGGAAGGACTCCGCCGCCTCGCCGATCTCGGTGCGCTGCAGGAAGACAACGTCCTGCGCGATCTTCTGCGCCGTCCCGGCCAGCAGGCCAAGCCCGCAGACGTAGTCCGCGGCCCGATCGTACGAAGACCGCATCGACAGCCCGGCCGGCTGCAGCCCGAGCTTCCCCGCTAGCAGCGTCTCGACACGCCGGCCGACCTCGCCCGTCGCGGCAAAGCTGCCGATGGCACCACCCATGCAGGCCGGGAAGGAGGCCGCAATGCGGCTGTTCAGGCGCACGCGATGCCGGTCCAGCTCGTCCAGCCAGCCGGCCGCCTTCAGGCCGAAGGTCATTGGCAGTGCGTGCTGTCCATGGGTGCGCCCGGCCATCGGCGTATCCGCGTGCTCGACGGCGAGCGCTGCGATGGCCTCGATCGCTGCACCCAGGTGTTGCAGCAGCAGCCGGTGCGTCTGCTGCATCTGCAGCGCACTTGCCGTGTCGAAGATGTTCTGGGTGGTCGCGCCCCAGTGGATGTAGCCGGCCGCCGGCTCGCCGCACAGGGCCTCGAACCGATGCAGAACCGGAACCAGCGGGTGCTGGGCGAAGGCGATCTCGGCGGCCAGTGCGTCAAGGTCGAAGCGGCCGGCCTGGGCCTGGGCGCGGATCACGTTCGCAGCGTGGGTCGGGATGACGCCCAGCTCGGCCTGAGCCTGGGCCAGCGTGGCCTCGACATCGAGCCACGCCTGCAGGGTCGCCGCGTCGCTCCAAACGGCCTTCGCCGCCTCATTGAACCAGTGGCGGGTCACGAACGATTCAAACATTCCGATGCACATGGGAGCCTCGTAGCAATCAATGCATACATATTGTACGCTCCAGCTGAGGCGCCCTGCGATAAATACGTATGCGCCGGTACACTTACATTGACGTCATACAATACATATGCGTACACTGCGGCGCCGATGACGTATCGGCCATACCCGACGGAGACATACGTGATTGCCAAACAACATCCGCATCCTCGGCCACCCCCGGTGGTCGCGCCCGCCTGCAGAGTGGCACTCTGCACAGTGGTACTTGCCGCCGCAGCTTCGGCCGCCTGCGCGCAGTCCTCCGTGTCGATCTACGGCATCATCGATCAGGGCGTCGTCAAGGCGAACAGCGGCACGACGCCGGGTGCTTTGCTGCCGGGGCGCGGCGCGGCCCCCGACGTCTGGACATTGAAGGCAGGCAACACCTCGCGCCTGGGATTCCGTGGGCAGGAAGACGTCGGCGGCGGGCTCTACGCACGCTTCCAGTTCGAACACCGGTTCGCCGCCGACACCGGGGCCGCCAGCAACGCCAGCGTGTTCTGGCTTGGACGCTCTGTGATCGCCGTCGGCTCGAAGACGCTCGGCGAGCTTTATGCGGGGCGCGAGTACTCACCGGCGTATTGGGTAGCGCTCAATGCGGACCCGACGCTGTGGAGCTACGTGAGTCAGCTCGGATCGGCCTACACCTATGCGAACTACACGCCGGTGGCCGCCACGGTCGAGGCCTCGAACATACGCTGGGCGAACAGCATCGGCTATAAATCGCCGATCCTGGGGGGTTTCAGCGCCGAAGTGGCGACGGCGCTTGGCGAAGGCGCGCACAAGCGGGCGACGGCCGGCAATGCGCAGTACAAGCGGGGGCCCTTGTGGCTCGCGGCCGGCTTCGACCGACTGGACAGCACAACAAACCTGGTGCTGGCCGCGGCCGGCTACGACTTCGGATTCGTGAGCCCGCTGATCAGCTACTCAAAGGCGAAGGGCGGCCTGAATGGAGACGGCAAAGCATTCAGCATGGCGGCGACCGTGCCGCTTGGTTTCGGACGGGTGCTCGCGTCGTACGGCCGTCTGAGCCCGGCGAGCGGTCTGAATTCATCGATGCTCGGTGCAGGTGTGCAATACGACTTGAGCAAGCGAACGCTGCTGTACAGCAACCTCGGTTCCGCCAAGCGCGACGGCCTGACGCGGACGACAGCGGTCGACGCCGGCGTCAAGCACACCTTCTAAAGGAGTTGCCGACATGAACGTGTCCATCCGAACGTGCGTGGTATCCATCGCCGGCGCACTTCTCGCCGCCACCACGGCCAGCGCCCAATCCGACAAGCCGATCTCGCTGGTGGTCGGCTATTCCGCCGGCGGCAGCGCGGATTTTGTCGCGCGTATCGTCGCCGAGGCGATTGGCAAGCGGCTGGGGCGGCAGGTCATCATCGAGAACGTGGCCGGCGCCAGCGGGATGCTGGCCGTACAGAAGGTGCTGAATGCACCGGCGGACGGCAACCTGCTCTACATGGGCGGGAGCGACACCGTCGCGGTGCCTATGGTCAACCCAAAGGCGAAGGTCGCCTGGGACACGGACCTCGCGCCGGTCGGCCGTATGACCACGCTGCCAATGATTTTCGCGGTGCCGAAGAGCTCGCCCTACACGACGCTCGGCGACCTGGTCGCCGCGCTGCGCAAGGGCGGCAAGGAGGCGTTCAACTATGCGACGCCTGGCATCGGGACCATGCAGCACTTCTACGGCAGCCTGATCAACCAGAAGGCGAACGTGTCGATGCTGCACATCCCGTACCGCGGCGGCGCGCAGATCGCCAACGACCTCGTCGGTCAGCAGGTTGACAGCGCGGTCCTTGTGCTCTCCACAGCAATGCCCTTTCTCAAGGAGGGCCGCATCAAAGCCCTGTCCGTCTCGGATTCGGCTCGGGTGCCCCAGCTTCCGGAGGTGAAGCGGATTGGCGAGGAGCAGGGCTTCGCTGGCGTCGCACTGCCACTGTGGCAAGGCCTGTTCGTGAAGTCGGGGACGCCCGTGGCCACGGTCGCGACCTACGAGAAGGCCATGATGGAGGCCTTGGCACAACCCGAGGTGAAGGCGAAGCTGGGGGAAGCAGGTGTCACCGCGGCCCCGCTGCGCGGCGAGGAACTCCGGACCTTCGTCAGGCAGCAGGCGGCGCTGTACCGGGACATTGTGCAAAGCGCGAAAATCACCATGGAGTGATAACGCCGGCGCACGCCTCAGCCCGAGCCCGCGGCCGGTGACCCTAGCGGGTCATCCATAGCTTGGATGCAAAACCGGTGTGGTGGCGCACGCAGCGCACCGGCTTGGCGGCACTGACTGCTTCCGGCCCGAAAGCGCACGGTCAACGTCCGCTCCGCGGACATGTCCGACCGCGCAACGCGGCGGCCCGGTGCCGGCCACGGGACAGCGGACTGCCGACACAGATCCTGGCGACCTCGCTCAAGAACGTCGGGCTTTGGAGGTGTCGACCGCCCTGCCCCTGCCCCTGCCCCTGCCCCTGCCCCTGCCGATGCCGATGCCGATGCCGATGCCAATGCCAATGCCAATGCCAATGCCAATGCCAATGCCAATGCCAATGCCAATGCCAATGCCAATGCCAATGCCTCAGCGAAGCATGGCGGCGTCCGCAACGCGGACGGTCAACGCACCGTCCAGACCTTTGATCGGCCTCCGCTGCTTCGAGCTCGCTGTCTCTGAGCTGCCGCTGGGAGGTCTGATGAGCAGAGCGCCACACTGCGCGTTGGCCAACGCTGCGCTTCATCGCACGACGTAGCAGCGTGACGCACAGGGTGGTCATCGGTGGGGGGGTGCGGCACGAAACCGGAACCGCTTTGGCGGGCCGATGAACGTCGTTGCACGGCTGCAAAGCCGCCTGCAGCTTGCGCTGCCCTGCTTCGCTGCCTCGGTGCTCGCTCCGCTGGCGCCTGGCGCCACCGCCAAGGCGAGCGCTTCATCCAGCCCGCGTGGCGCAAGTGGGCCTACGGGTGCATCGACCAGACTTCCGGGCCGCGCACCCACACCCTGCGAGCCTGGACGCACTTCTACAACTGGCACCGACGCCATCACCGCATCGCCTGCCTGCCGCCCATGTCCAGGATGGTCTCAACAGCAGACAACCTGTTAACACTTCACAGCTAAATCACCTTCCTAGGCGCTGCCGTCACGGGATCGCCGCTGTTGGGTGTGCCGGTGGGCTCGATGAGCAGCAGGTGCACCTCCTCCTCTGCATGAGGTCGATGCTGCATGCCGGCCGGCACGACAAAGAGCTGGCCCGGGCCGAGTTCGACGGTCCCCTTTGGAAGGTCGATGCAAAGGCGCCCCTGCAGCACCAGGAAAAAATCGTCCGAGTCAGGATGCGCATGCCAGCTGAACGCCCCCTGCGCTTTGACGACCATGATGTCGTGGCCGTTGAAGGTGGCAACGGTAGGTGGCGACCAGTGGTCGGTGAACCCGGTGAGCTTGTGCTGGAGGTCAATGGCGGCGACGGAGGGCATGGCGGTCTCTCACAGGTGGAGGAGCGCCGCAGTTTCGCCACGGACGATCGCCGGGTCTTGTACGCTTGTTGCATGCACGTGCCCTCTGACCCCTTGCCCGCAAACTGGGCCCGTTTCACGCCTGGCGTTCTGTCCGGGGTGACTCGGGTGCAGGCCGGGTTCAAGGACCATGTCTTCGAGCGACACAGCCACGCCACTTTTTCACTGGGCGTCACCTGCAGCGGCGTGCAGATGTTCCAGTGCCGTGGGGAGCGGCATGCGAGCTTGCGAGGACACGTCATGCTCTTCAACCCAGATGAGCCCCATGACGGCCAGTCCGGAACGGCCGAGGGCTTCACCTACACCATCGTCCACCTTGAACCACATGTGCTCGACCTGGCCGGCACGGCGGGGGCCGGCGTCGCGGCGCGCAGGTTCTTCCGTCGCACCGTCGTCGAGGATGTGCATTTGGGGGCCCGCGTGGCACGCGTCATCGCCGCCATGGGTCTGGCCGGCGAGTCGCTCCGTGCCGAGACGCTGCTCGCGCGGTTGTTGCACCGGCTGCTGCGCCAGCATGGCGACCCTCCAGCCACGACGTCCTTCGCTTCGCCCGGCGGTCGGCGCATGGCCGACGTCCGCGATTTCATCGAAGCCCACGCCGCCGACGACCTGACCGTCCAACAACTGGCCCAACTGACAGGCCTGTCCCGCGCCCATGTCACCCGGGCGTTCACAGCAGCCCATGGCGTGCCACCGCACCTGTACCTCAACGGCGCCCGGCTGCGGCGGGTGCAGCAACTGCTCCTGGGCGGCAGCACGCTGGCCGATGCGGCCCTGGCGGCCGGCTTCGCCGACCAGAGCCACATGAGCAAGCGGTTCAAAGGCCAGTGGGGCGTGTCGCCGGGGACATGGCTCAAGCAGATGCAGGGGCAGCGGTGAGGTGGGACGTTCGCGCCTGCGCCCCTCGCGCATGACGGCCATGCTGTAGAGCTGCGAGGCCGTTGGCCGGCGCGTCCTCTTGGATGCACGTACCTCTCAGTACTATCTTGTCGCACCCGCCCTCGGCGACGCGAGGCCAGATGCACAACCAGACGGTCAAGCGCCGTTTCGACCCGTCACTCACATGTGAAGCCTACCGGTCGGAATCCACTGCGGCTGCGGAGCCCTCCGCGGAGGCTGCCCTTGATCACCTACACAGTGCAACGGTGCCGGGACCACGCGACCCCGGTGGGCCGCCCCGCACGAAGCGCCGCGAAGCCGTGCGGCCACCGCGGCGTTCCGCCAGCCAGTGTGGACGCGCAAAAAGACGGCCAAGTCGGCGCGAGGTGCCAGCAGCACGTTTTCAGGGAATCGGGGGCACGACCAGGGCCACACCGTTCGGGCTGCGGGGGTCGGTCACCGGAACCGGCGTGTCACCCACCACTTGGACGGCTTCGATGTTCAACCCACCGTTGACACCATCTCGCATGATCCAACCACGCAGCGTGAGGTCGGCCGCCACCGCTGCTGGGAACTTGCTGGCTTCGTACTCGATGACGTTGTCGGGCAGCAGTTGATGGTGGAAGCGGGGTAGCGCCTGCGCCTGGGCAATCGGCAAGTTGTAGTCCAGCGTGTTCACGAGCACCTGGTAGACGCTGGTGAAGATGCGCGATCCACCGGGCGTACCCAAGACAAGTGCGACCTTGCCCTCTTTGGTGGCGATGGTCGGGCTCATGGACGACAGGGGGCGTTTGTTCGGTTGGATCGAATTGGCGTCCGCGCCAACCACGCCGAACTGGTTGGGTACGCCCGGCTTGGCGGCAAAGTCGTCCATCTCATTGTTGAGCAGGAATCCTGCACCCTCCACCACGATGCCGCTGCCGTAGCCGCCGTTCAGGGTGTAGGTGTTGGACACGGCATTGCCCCAGCGGTCGACGATCGAAAAGTGAGTCGTCTGCGGCTTCTCGTCGGCCGTGGCCGGCACCGGCAGGTCAGTGCCCAGGCCCGGGCGCACGTTTGCCAGCGGCGTTGGTGCGGACAAGCTGACCTCGGCCGCGCGGCGCTGCAGGTAGTCGTCCGACAGCAGTTGGTCCATCGGCACTTGGTAGAAGTCCGCATCGCCCAGGTACTGCGCACGGTCGGCAAACAGCCGCTTCTCCATCTCCGCCGTCAAATGCAGGTACTGCGCCGAGTTCAGCGGCGCCGCGGCGAACTGGGGCGCGAGGAAGCGTTTCATCTTCAGCAACTGCCCGATCCCGAAGCCACCGGAGCTGGGCGGCGGCGCGGTGTACACCATGTACCCGTTCCAGTCGATGGACACCGGCTCACGCCACACCGCCTGGTAGTTGGCCAGGTCGGCTTTGGAGATCAGTCCGTTGGTACGTGCCATTTGTGCGACCAGCAGGTCGGCGGTCTGGCCCTTGTAGAAGTCGTCGGGCCCCGTGTCGCTGATGCGCTGCAAGGTATCGGCCAACTCGGGCTGCTTGAAGAGCTGGCCGCTCACCATCTTGCCGCCAAAGTAGTTGTTGAAGTTGGCCCGACTGCTGGCGCTGGTAGGCGTGGCGGTGCTGTAGGCCACAAAACCGTTGCGCGCGTAGCTGATTGCCGGTGCCAGCACCTGGCGCCAGGACAGGCGGCCAAAGCGCTGATGCGCCGCATGCAGGCCGGCCACAGTGCCGGGCACGCCGGCCGCCAACGAGCCGTCCAGGCTCAACCGGGGAATGACGTTGCCACTGGCGTCCAAGTACATGGTGGGCGTGGCCGCACCCGGTGCCTTCTCGCGGTAATCCACGAAGTACGGCTTGCCGTCCATGTAGATGGTCATGAAGCCGCCGCCACCGATGTTGCCAGCCGCCGGCAGGGTCACCGCCAGCGCAAAGCCGACCGCCACGCCGGCGTCGACGGCGTTACCGCCGCTCTGCAGGATTTGCTGAGCCGTCTCGGCGCCGAACCGATCCGGCGACGACACCGCACCGGCGGTCAATGGCGCGGGGTCGTTGTCGTCGCCGCCGCAGCCGATCAGGCTGGACAGCAGCATCGAGGCGACGAGCAGGCGTCGCGTGATCTTCCAAGGTTGTTGCATGGGTTCCTCCATCGGCGCCAGGGGGGGCCGCGCGGCGGACCCGGTGGACGCCGCGGGCGCGGCAGGCTGGGCTGCTGGCCGCGGCGGGCTGGGGCAAGCGAGGCGCCCGCAAGCACCGGAACGGTGCGTTCGAGGGTAAACACATGTCGCCAGGACGCACGCTAACCGCGCGCTCGGCGCCCAGTAAATTGTCGACGGCTTGCTGCCAGCGAACTGGCACCCAGGGACGCCGCATGTCAGACGGACTGTCGCAAACGCTCACATTGACCTCCAGGCACCATTCGTCCTTTGGTCAAGCAGACCTTGGAATCGCTTCGTGGAGGCCCTCAGTCTGCAGCCGCTGCCCGCAGCGGCACCCTGGTCTCGAACTTCGAACAGTTCATCGCGAACATGCTCTTGAAATTGCGCACGTTGTGGTTGGAGGAGAAGGCTTCTCGGGTGAAGGCGTGGTACTCCTCCATCGACTCGGCACTGACGATCAGCAAGAAGTCGAACTCCCCGGAAACCTCGTAGCAGGCCATCACCGCGTCCTCGGCCGCCATGCGCTGCTCGAACTGGGTCAGCAAGGCCGCGTTCTGCTGTCCAAGTTCCACGGAGACAAACACCGTGAGCGGGCGTCCGACAAGTCGACGGTCGACGATTGCGACCTGTCGCTGTAGCACGCCGTTCTCGCGCAACTGCGCGATGCGGCGCTGACAGGTGGCAGGCGATGTACCAACCTTGTCAGCCAAAGTGCGCATCGGCAGGGATGCGTCCTGCTGCAGCAGGTCCAGCAGGGCGACGTCCAACGGGTCCAGCGGGACCGGCTGAGCCTTCTTGGGCGGATTTCGAGGCATTGCTTCTCCAGTCCTCATTGCGCTGAGACAAATGCATCGTCAGACGCAGTATGGATGATGATTTTTCTCGTCGTCATGACCTAACAATCGTCGCATCGGGGACGAGGAGCAGAACGATGGTCGAAAGGGACGAGCAGACGCTGGAGTCCGGTTGGGTGCGCTGGCGCCATGACTTCCACCGCTTTCCGGAAACCGGGTTCAACGAGCGCCGCACATCGGACCGTGTCGCCCAGGTTTTGCAGCTGCTCGGACTCGAAGTTCACCGCGGCATCGGCGGAACCGGCCTTGTTGCGTCGCTCAACGTGGGCTCAGGCCCCGGTGTGATCGGACTGCGGGCCGACATGGACGCGCTCGCGATGTCAGAGACGGCACCTGACCGCGCCCACGCTTCGGAGAATGCAGGCTGCATGCATGCCTGCGGGCACGACGGCCACATGGCCATGCTGCTGGGCGCGGCGCAACTCCTGACCGCGCGCCGCGACTTCGACGGCACGGTGCGGTTCATCTTCCAGCCGGCCGAGGAGCACGGACGCGGCGCGGCGGCGATGCTGGCCGACGGTCTGCTTAAGCGCTTCCCGATGGACGAGATCTATGGTGCGCACAACATCCCGGGCATGCCCGCCGGCCACTTCGCCACCCGCGTGGGCGGGCTGATGGCCAGCGAGGACAACTTCGTCATCCGCATCACCGGGCGCGGCGGCCATGCGGCCCGCCCGCACATGGCGATCGATCCGCTGGTGATTGGTGCGGAGATCGTGCTGGCGCTGCAGACCATCGTCGCGCGCTCGGTCGACCCGCGTCATTCGGCGGTCGTGTCGTGTACCGAGTTCCTCACCGATGGCATCCGCAACGCGATCCCGAGCGACGTGGTCATCAAGGGCGATACGCGCAGCTATGCGCCCGAGGTGCAAGCTCTGCTGGAGGCGCGCATGCGCGAGCTCTGCGACGGCATCTGCCGCGCTCACGGCGCGAGCTGCACGGTTGAGTACACCCACGAGTTCGCGCCCACGGTCAATTGGCCGCAATGCGTGTCCGTGGCCGTGCGGGCCGCCCAGGCGATTGCCGGCGAAGCAAATGTTGATGCCGACACCCCGCCCATGATGATCTCGGAGGACTTCGGGCGCTTCCTGCAGAGCATCCCCGGCGCCTTCGTCTTCATCGGCAACGGCGTGGCTGACAAACCGGGCGGCGTGCCACTGCACAACGCGCGGTACGACTTCAATGACCGGATCGTGCCGATCGGCGCGCGCTGGTTCGCCGAACTGGTGCGGCAGCGCCTGCCGCTGGCTCAGGCTGCCTGAACGTCCATTCCTTCATTCCAAGACGCCGATGTTTCACCTCAACACCCACGCTGACCGACGCCCTTATGACGCTGACCTGCGCCCATGGCTGAGCCTTGCCGAGGGCCAAGCCGCGCGGGAGCGCCTGTCCAACTGGGCACGGCTGTCGCACCAGCACACCCCACTGTGGTCGCTGCCGGGCCTCGCGCGACAGATGCGCATCGAGAGCCTGACGGTCAAGGATGAGTCGAAGCGATCAAGCCTGGGGAGCTTCAAGGCACTGGGCGCGCCGAATGCCTTGGTGAAGCTGGTGCTGCGACGCTGGCCGGAGAAGGGTTGGACGGGCCCGGAGTTGCTGGCCGGCCTGCATGCCGAGGCGCTGAAGTCCTTCGTGGTCATCAGCGCGACCGATGGCAACCACGGGCGCGCACTGGCAGCTGCGGCACAGAGCCTGGGCTGCCGCTGTGTGATTGTCCTTCATGCCCATGTCAGCGTCGAGCGCGAGCAGGCGATCGCGGCCTTTGGGGCCGAGATCTTGCGCATCGCCGGCAACTACGACGAATCGGTCGAGGAAGCAGCGCGGCTGGCGGCCACCCATGGCTGGGAGGTCGTCTCCGACACCTCCTACGAAGGCTACGAGGAGGTCCCGCGGGACGTCATGCAGGGCTACGGTGTGATCGCCGACGAACTGCTCGCCGCTGCGTCGGAAACCGGCGATTGCCCCTGGACCCATGTCGTGCTGCAGGGCGGCGTTGGTGGCATGGCCGCTGGCATTGTGAGCTGCTTCTGGGATCGGTACGGCAAACGTCGCCCCCGCTTCATCGTCGTGGAGCCGGAGCAGGCGGACTGCCTGATGCAGAGCGCCATCGAGGGCCGGCCGGCGCGGGCGCGTGGCCGTGTCGATTCGGTCATGGCGGGCCTGGCCTGCGGTGAAACATCGCCCCTGGCATGGCGCTTCCTGCAACCGGCGGTCGACCTCTTCATGACCGCCTCGGACGCGCAGGCTGAAGTCGCGATGCGCGTGTTGGCCGAAGGCCCGTACGGTGATGTGCCGGTCGTGGCCGGCGAGTCCGGCGCTGCCGGTCTGGCAGCGCTGGAGGAACTGAAACGTGATCCCGAGGGGCGCAAGGCCGCGGGTCTCGACCTCGGTTCGCGCGTGCTGCTGATCAACACCGAAGGGGCTACCGCGCCGAGCGTCTATGCGGGCCTGGTGGGTCGCTCGGCGCAGGATGTCATGGCCGCGCAGACCGGTTGGCGCCATCGCTTTGGGATACCCGTCGCGTACGAGTGAGTGGGCGTCACAGGTAGGACGTGCGAAAGACGCAGCCGTGGCGTGCCGGATGATCGGCGGATCGATGCAAGGCCGCGACTGGCCCGTGATCTGACGTCTTGAGCGTTGTCAATCACCGAGATGACTGCTGCCACCAACTGACCGACCGTCGGCGGGACTCGCCCTCGAGGTCCGGTGACGGCCGAAAGCGCGGCGTGAACGTCCGCTTCGTGGACACCTGGCCGAGCGCAAGGCGCATGGTCCGCGTCATGCCGGTGCGCCCGCATTTCAGAAGCGCGCTTTGTGTCTACCCACATCGCCTCTCAACAACGACGTGGCCCATTGCAAAGTTCGAGCCGACGGTCCGGCGGGGCTCGCCCAACCGCGTCGTTCGCTCGACCTTGGGCGATGAGCTGGCTAGTCATCGCTGACGAAACGCGGAAGTCTGAGGCAACGGGCACGGCGCGCCACCCCGGCGGCGTTTCGGCCCGGGCTCGCCATCGGCTCAGGGTATCGATGCCGCTAGCTTGATGGGGATCCGCCGAGCTCATGGGCGGGGCGCTCCAACGCGCGGTTGCACCGCCACCGTAGACGCACCCCTGCGCCGATCCGACAATGGCGCATGGGCATTCGGTTGTTGTTGTTTGGCGATCCGTCTGTCGTGCAGGGCGGCACCACAACCGCGCTGCCGCGCGAACGGGGCAGCCAGTTGCTCGTGGTGCTCGCGCAGCGAAACGCTTGGGTGGCACGCCACGAGCTGGCCGCGTTGCTTTGGCCCGAACACAAAACCAGGCTTGCACTGACAAACCTGCGCAAGGCGCTGTTCCGACTACAGGAGCGGTCGTGGGGCGGAGCGCTCGAGGTGCTGCCGGGCAGCGTGCGGCTGCACGCCGACACCGACCTGGCGGCCTTCGAAGCGGCGCTCCAGGCCGGGCACCACGCCGAAGCACTCGTGCTGCGCCGAGGCGAATGGCTGCACGGCTTTGACGACGATGCGAACGAGCCCTGGACCGCCTGGCTGCGCTTCGAACGCGACCGCCTGCGCGCCGCATGGCGTGGGGCCGCGCTGGCGCACCTGGGCGATGCAGGCACCGGCACGGCTGAAGGCATTGCACTGGCTTCGCGCCTGCTGGAAGCCGATCCGCTTGACGAGGCGGCCGTCTGCGTGCTGATGGAGCGGCTTCAACACAGCGGCCAGACGGCGCGCGCGCGCCAGGCCTACCGCGAGTTCACCGAACGGCTGGCCGCGGAGCTCGGGCTCGGGCCCGGCGCCCGACTTCAAGCCTTGCACGATGCGCTCGGCAAGACCCTCATCGCCCAGGCTGCGCCTCCGCCGGCCGCGGCTGCGGCCGGCTTCATCGGCCGCACCGGCGAGCGACGGCGCATCGCCGAACTGCTCGCGCGCGACGACGTGCGCCTGGTCTGCCTGACAGGCCCCGGTGGCATGGGCAAGACACGCCTGGCGCGCTGCGTGCTGCTCGATGTGGCAGCAGCGCACGGCAACGACGTCGCCTTCGTGCCGCTCGAAGACCTGCTGTCGATGCAGGACGTGGCCGCACGCATCGCGCGTGAACTCGGTCTGCTGCTCCAGGGGCGTGCTCCATTGCTCGAGCAGCTGGCTGCGGCGCTCGGCGAGCGCAGCACGCTGCTCGCGCTGGACAACTTCGAACAACTCGTGCAAGAGGCGCCGCAGCTCGATGCGCTGCTGGCCGCCTGCCCGCGCGTCAAGCTGCTGGTCACTTCGCGCACCCGCCTCGGCCTTGCCGGCGAGCAGCTCTTCCCGCTCGAAGGCTTGCCGTGCCCGGAGCCGGAAGACGGTGACCGGCTCGAAGCGTTCGATGCCGCGCGCCTCTTCATCGCCGCGGCCCAACGCGTCGACCCAGCGTTCGTGCCGGCGGCCGAGCGTGACGCCATCGCCCGCATCTGTCGCCACCTCGATGGCCTGCCACTGGCGCTCGAACTTGCTGCCGCGTGGACCCGTGTGCTGCCGTGTGCCGAGATCGCTGCCGAGCTGCGAGCCGGCACCGAACTGCTGCGCGCCGACGGCGCCACCCACCCGCCGCGCCACGCCAGCATGGACGTGGTGTTCGAACAATCGTGGCAGCGCCTGGTGCCCGCCGAACGGGACACGCTCGCGCGCCTTTCGGTGTTCCGTGGCGGCTTTGCCGTCGAGGCTGCTCGTGCGGTGGCCGCTGCGGCGTTGCCTGTGCTCGGTGCGCTGGCCGACAAGTCGCTGCTGCGCAAGGAGGGCCAGCGCCTCGCACTGCACCCGCTGGTGCAGCAGCTCGCCGCGCACAAGCTGGGCGACGCGGAGCGCTCGGCAACGCGCCTTGCCCACGGCGCGTATTTCCAGCACCGGCTGGTGCAGTGCATGGCCGCGGCCGAAGCCGGCGAGCGCAGCACCTTGCGGGCGATTGACACCGATTTGGAGAACTACCGGTTGGCGTGGCAGTGGGCGATCGATGCGGGGCCTACCGATACGTTGCCCGGCTGCGCCGCCACGCTGCTGTGGTACTTCGATCACCGCGGGCTCATCGACGACGGCCTGCGCTGGATGCGCGAGGCGATCGAATCGCTGCGTGTGCGCGCTGACACCGCGCTGCTCGCACTGTTCGAAAGCCGCGCGTCGCACCTGTGCTACCGGCTCGACCGCTATGCCGAAGCCGAACAGCTGGCCGCGCAGGCGCTGGCCCGCATCCCACCCGCGGAACGCGAGAGCGTGGCGCGTGTGCAAGCCTTGACGGTACTGGCTGCGTGCGCGCTGCGTGTCGGCCGCCTCGGCGAGGCGCAGCAGCGCTACGAGCAGTTGCTGGCGCGTGTGCGCACCGAAAGCCGCCCGCAGCAGATCGCGGGCACACTCGACAACCTGGCGCTGGTGCACAAGCGACTGGGCCGGTACGACGAAGCGCTGCGCCTGTCGCTCGAATCGCTCGAGCAGCACCGCCGCATCGGCCACGGCGCCCGCATCGCGCTGGGTCTGAACAACCTCGGCTCGCTCTACATGGCGCGCCAAGAACCCGCCGCAGCGCTGGGGCCACTGCGAGAGGCGCTGGCGCTGTGCGAGCGAGACGGGCTCGTCAGCACGTCGGCGCTGGTGCATGCGAATTTGTCGCAATCGGCGATGCAGCTCGGCGAGCTGGCCGCCGCACGCCAGCATGCGCAGCGCGGCAGCGCAAGTGCCCTGGCCAGCGGCAACCGCAGCGTCTGGGCCTGGGTGCATTCGCATAGCGCGCGCGTGTCGGTGCGCGAAGGTGATTTGGCACAGGCCCGCGTCGCGCTCGCCGAAGGTTTGTCCGCGGCCGTCACGCTGGGCGCACCTTCGCTGCTGGCGCCAGGGCTGCTGGCATTCGCCGAGCTGCTCGACGCGCAGGGCCACCCGATGCTCGCGCGCCGCTGCCTGGCGTTTTTCAGCGAGCGTCCAGAGCTGACGCGATCTGACCGCGACGAAATGCTGGCGCGGTTGGATCAGTGGGGCGGGCTGCCGTGCGGCGCGGCCGCATGGCCCGGCATGGCGCTGCCGGAGCTGCTTCAGCGCATCGCCACCGAAGCGCCGCAGCAGCACGCGGCGTTGATCGCGCTGCTCGACACACCGCACTGAAGCCGGCGTTCGGCGGTTTGCCGCGGGCGGAACGCTCGCGGAACGCACCCGTTTGCACAGTTCGTTTCCTCACATGCAAGGACGAACGATGCACACCATCACCATTGCCCCCGGCCCCAGCGTGGCCAGCAAGGCACGCCGGCTGTCGCGGCCGGTATCGACCGGCCTGACCAGCCTGCGCGGCCACTGCCTACGCGTGCTGCAGGCCCATACCACGGCTCGCGCCTTGAAGGAGCTCGACAACCGCGTGCTGCGCGACCTCGGGCTGAGCCGCAGCGAGCTGCGCGCCGCCGGCGTCCAACGGCATGGCCTGGCCGAGCGCGAGCGATGGCCAAGCCTGTTTCGCACCCCGCTGCCGCGCTGAGCCGCGGTGAACCCGCCATTCGCTTTCCCCTGCGCGGCAGGCCAACCCCGTGCTCCGGCGGCTGCACATCCTCTCCTCAGACCCCCCTCGAACGAGAACCCCATGAACACGATGATCCAACCCACCAAGCGCCTCAGCCCCGACTTCACCGCCATCAAGCAGCGCCAGCAGGCGGCCTGGTCCAGCGGCGACTACGCCGTCGTCGGCACCACGCTGCAGATCGTCGGCGAGAACCTGGCCGAAGCGGCCGACGTGCGCGCCGGTGAGCAGGTGCTCGACGTGGCCGCCGGCAACGGCAATGCCACACTGGCTGCTGCGCGGCGCTTTGCGCTGGTCACCTCCACCGACTACGCACCTGCCCTGCTCGACAAGGGCCGTGCACGTGCCGAAGCCGAGGGCCTGGCGGTGCAGTTCCAGGTGGCCGACGCCGAGGCGCTGCCGTTTGCGGACGCGGGCTTCGATGTCACGCTCTCGACCTTCGGCGCGATGTTTGCGCCCGACCACGAGCGCACCGCCCGCGAGATGCTGCGCGTCACGCGGCCGGGCGGCCGCATCGGCCTGGCCAACTGGACGCCCGACAGCTTCATCGGCCGGCTGTTCAAGGTGATCGGCGCGCACGTGGCCCCGCCCGCGGGCGTCAAGCCGCCTTCGCTGTGGGGCACCGAAGAGCACCTGCAAACACTCTTCGGCGTGCAGGCGTCGCAGATCCATTGCCAGCGGCGTGTCTTCAATTTCCGCTACGCGTCGCCTGCGCACTTCGTGCAGGTGTTCCGCGACTACTACGGCCCGACGCACAAGGCCTTCGCTGCGCTCGATGCAACCGGCCAGCGTGCACTCGAGCGCGACCTGCACGCGCTGATGGATGCGCTGAACACCGCCGGCACGTCCTCGCTGGTGGTGCCGAGCCACTACCTCGAAGCCGTGATCCGCAAACGCTGAGCGGGTTCGAAGGAGCCCACACCATGAACTCAAAGACCTTTTTGCTCGCCGCCGGCGTGGTCCCAGGACTGGCTGCCTGCTCGGCAGTCACGCCGATGCCAATGCCTGTGCCCGAAGCCCTGCGGCCGGGCCCAGGCGCCACGCTGGCGCTGAGCGCCAGCGCGCGCGGCGTGCAGATCTACGAGTGCCGCGGCAGCCAGTGGAGCCTTGTCGCCCCACAGGCGGGCCTGTTCGACGCCACCGGCCGCACGATCGGCACGCACGGCGCGGGCCCCCACTGGCAGGCCAGTGACGGCAGCCGTGTTGTCGGCAGTGTCACCGCGCGTGCCGATGCGCCCGTGGCCGACGCGATCCCATGGCTGTTGCTGGCGGCCCGGCCGGGCGGCGAGACCCCAACCGCCGCAGGCTTGCTGATGGGCATCACCCAGATCCAGCGCGTCAACACCGCCGGCGGCAGCGCGCCGGCCGGTACTTGCCCCACCGCAGGCCAGACGCTGCGCGTGCCCTACAGCGCCGATTACCACTTCTACAAGAGCCAATCATGAACATGAACCACGTTCCCTTTGCCACCACGTTGATGTCGATCGCCGCCGCCTTTGCTGCGCCATGTGCCAACGCCGACGCCGTCACCGACTGGAATCGCAAGTCGGGTGACCTGATCACCGAAGCCAAGCTCGGCACGCCGCCTGCGGCTCGCGTGATGGCCATCGTGCAGACCGCGGCGTTGCAGGCGATCGAAGACGCTCAGCAGCGCCAGGCTTCGGCCGAAGCCGCACTGGCCGCCGCGCACCGCGTGACGTTGACCCGCCTGCTGCCCGCCCAACAGCCGGCGATCGACGCGGCCTACCAGGCGGCGCTGAACAGCGTGGCCGACGGTGCCGCGCGGAACAAGGGCATCTCCGCCGGAGAGGCCGCGGCCCAGGCCGTACTGGTCACGCGTGCCGAGGACGGCGCGAGCACGCCCGAAAGCCACCGCCCCTACACCACGGCGGGCATGTATGTGCCCACGGCCCCGATGGCGGTGCCGCAGTGGTCGCAGCGAAAGCCCTGGCTGATGGCCAGTGCCGCGCAATTCCGTCCGGCACCGCCGCCCGCGCTGAACAGCGAGCAGTGGGTGCGCGACTTCAACGAGGTCAAGGCGCTGGGGGGCAAGGCCGCCAGCACGCGGCGCAGTGCCGAGCAGACCGAAGCCGCACGCTTCTGGGAGTACTCGCTGCCGGCGATCTACCACGGCGTGGTGCAGTCGGTGGCGCAGCAGCCGCAGCGCGACCTGGCGCAAAACGCACGCCTCTATGCCGCGGTGGCGCAGGCGATGGACGATGCACTGATCGCCGTGTTCGATGCCAAGTACCACTACCAGTTCTGGCGCCCGGCCACGGCCATCCGCAACGGCGACCTCGACGGCAACGACGCGACGGTACGCGACGCCGCCTGGACACCGCTGATCGAAGCGCCGATGCACCCCGAGTACCCGAGCGGCCACAGCATCCTCGCGACGTCGGTGGCCACGGTGCTCGACGCCGAGGTGCAGGGCGGCACGATGCCGGTGCTGGCCACCAGCAGCCCCACCGCCAAAGGCACAACACGCCGCTGGCAGCGCACCGATGACTTTGTGCGCGAGGTGTCGGACGCGCGTGTGCACGGCGGCATTCACTTCCGCTCGGCGACCAACGCAGCAGAGGCGATGGGGCGGCAGATCGGCGGGTTGGCGGTGCAGCAGATCCTGCGGCCTGCACCGTGATGGAACGGGGTGACGCGGCGCGCCGGAGTGCCGCGGCCTGCGGTTCACAGCGCCGAGCGGCAGGTGCCTGGATCCTGCGCTAGGCGGGGTGCCGCACAAGCGGGCCGGTGGCCCGGTGCTGGTGCCCGATGACGCCGAAAGGCCGGTGGCCGCGGCGCCGGTGGCGCCGGCATGGCGGCCCGGACGGACTGGCTGCTCGAGCGCCAGGCGCTGCAACGCTCTGCGGCCAGTGCTGCCTGGGTGGGCGCTGGGCGAGGCCAACGCCATCCCGCTGCTGACGCCCGGCATGCGCTTCTAGCGACCAAGACCCGCGCCCTTGTTCGTGTTGCTCGCGCGGTCGACCGCGTCAGATGCTCGCGCCGGCCGCAGACCTGTACGTCATGGGTGTCTCGCGCGGCCTTCAGCGTGTCGTTCCTGCATGCGCCGCCGTGCCGTGAACCACAGGGCTGCCAAGCCGCCGCCCAGCAAGGTGAGGCTGTGGGGTTCAGGCACTGACGCAGGCGGCGCGTCCGGGTCGTCGAACTCGATCTGGAACGCCATGGATGCCTGCAAGGACCCCCAGCTACCGTAGTGCTCGCGCCAGGTGGCAGCGCCTGCAGTCGCATGGGAGGTGGCCCAGAACCAGCTGTCATCGTCCCCGGTGGTGTCGTTCTGAATGGCCAGCCAGTAGGCGGAACCCGGGGCCAGCGTCCACTGTTCCCCCACCTGCACGGCGTACTCATAGATCTGCGCACCCTGTTCGCCCGTGGCGGTCACCAGGAACTGGCCCGTGGCCGTGCGGCTCACCGGATTCGCCGGATAAAAGCTCTTGGCGTGCAGCGGCTCCCCTGTTGGCGCGGGAAGGCTGTCGCTCCACAGGCGCACGCTGAAGAGGTCACCTGCCGGTGCGCCGTCGCCAAAGAGATAACCTCCCCACCAGCGCAAGGTGCGGGGAACGGCCACGTGGCCGGGGGCAGCCGCCCCGAAGCGATCTGCGACTTCGGCGCGGGTACCACCGGGATCATGGTAGTCCGACACATAGCCTTGCCTCAGGTCAGGCAGGCCACCGTCGTAGAGAACAGGCGCGGCCTGGACGGCGGAGCACAGGGCCGTCAGGCTGCAAAGAAGCATTAAGCGCATCACGGTGTCCTTGAAGGTATTGATCGAAGCCGTGTCACCAAAGCCACGGCGACTTGCCGAGCTCCCGCTGCCAGTCGTGTTCACACAGGCCGATGTCCCTTAGCTCGCAGGGGCTCAGGCGCGCCAGCTCGCGCCGACCTTGACGGCGGCGCCTGTGGGCTTCCAGGGCACGCTGCAGGCGGTCGATGGTCCGGTGCAGCGGCCGTGGCAGCGACCGGGCGATGCACCCGAGGCGCTGCACATGCGAAGTGCTGTCAATCGTGTGCGTCATGACCGGGCTCCGAGGCCAGCAAGCGGGTGTGCACATGACGCGGCAAGCGCTCGAGCCGCACGGCGTCGGCCTGGCCGACGAATTTCCAGCCCTGCGGCAGCTTGACGAAGACAAAGGCGGTGGGGGGATCGATGTAAACGTCGAAGTCGCTGACCAACGGCGCGGGTGCGGCCGACGTCGACAGGGCAGCCACCGTCAGGCAGCAGGCGGCAACAAAGGGGATGTTCATGGTGTGTCCTTGGGAACAGGGTGGGAGGAGGAGGTCAGGCCGCCGGCACGGCGGGGAGGTGCTGGGAGATGCAGTGCATGCCGCCACCGCCCACCACCAGGGCGTCGACGTCGATGGCCACCACACGACGGCCCGGATAACGGGCGGCAACGATCTGCTGGAACAGCTGGTCCTTGCCGGCCAGCGCGGCGTCGCGCCCGGGCTTGTGGAAGCGCGGCACCAGCACCAGGCCGTTGGTGACGATGAAGTTCATGTAGCTGGCCGGCAGCGCCATGCGCACCGGCTCGCGGCGCCGGAAGCGCTCTGCACCCCCCAGCCGGTGCACCGGATGGGCATCCAGGTCGGCGATGAACTCGTAGGCGCCGTCCCCGGGCACCAGTTCCACCAGGATGCTGCCGGGTTCGGGCACGCGCACCACGGTCAGCGGCCGGCCGTCCTGGTCGGTCGCCTGCGACAGGAGGCGCGCGGCCTCGTCGAGGATGGACCGGTTGAGGGCCGCCAGCGGATCGCCCACCGCCGCGGCTGCGGCCAGGTCGGCATCGGTCACCTCCGGCAGCAGCAGCGTCCGGTCGTCGACCCAGGCCACCAGTTCATCGATGTGGTTGACACCGATGTTGTAGACCGGGTCCTTCCCGAAGTCATACGGCGTCTGCAGCACCGTGTGCGCATCGGTGGCCAGCCCGCGCGGCAGCCAGATCACATGCCGCACGCCCAGGCTGCGACGCAGTTCCTGCTCCACCTGCGGGCGGCTCAGCCCCGGGTTGCGCCCCAGCAGGCCCAGTTCGGTGGCCACCACCGTGCCGCGACCGTTGAAGTGCAGGTTGCCGCCTTCGGCCACCAGGCTGCTGCGCCGCACGCCATGGCCGAGGGCCGAGGCCACACGCAGCGACAGGTCGTTGTCATGCTCATAGACGGCGCGGGTCACCGGTCCGGCAAACGGCAGGTAGCCATAACCGTCGAACTCGAAGTCCACCACCGACAGGCCGCCCTGGCCGTCGTGCAGGAAGATGCCGCCGTAGTCACGCAACCAGTAGTCGGCATGGGCGGCAGTGACGAACCGCAGCCGCTGCGCCAGCAGCGCCGCCGGCACACCACGCTGCAGCAGCGCCTCGCGCAGCGCAGCAACGTCCGCGGCGGCCGGCTGACCGTCGGGCCCGGCATTGCAGAGGTAGACCACCGGCAATTCGGTGATCAGCGCCTGCACCATCTCGACCTGCGTCAGCAGGTTGGACCAGCCTTGTTTGTATTCCAGCGTGGGCGACGCCAGCAGCATCGCCTGGTGTGGCTCGGTTTCCGCGGGCACCCGTGGACCGGCAGGCAGGGCGCCGCTGTCGCTGTCGCTGCCGCCGCCGCAGGCGGCCAGCAGCAGGCTGGCAGTGCCGGCCAGCAGCAGGTCGCGTCGTCGCAGGCGGACGGCGCCGCAGGTGCAAGGTGGGGTGCGTGACATTGGGGGCTCCGGGATGTGGGGAAGCCAGCCACTGTCGGCTGCCCCTGTCACGCGGCGACTGCACGCCACGGGGGCCTGGGTTGCGTGTGTCACGCCATGTCATGCCGCGGCACCCTGCAGGCCGCTGCCCGCGGGCACCGGCGCGACGAGCGCGGTCCGCGCTACAGCCCACGTGACAGGTGCAACCTGCGTGACAAAGCAGGTGGCAGGGCGATGACAAACACCGCCAAAACTGCACGGCTTCCTGTAGCCAACGGCCCCCGGCACCCCGACATGCAGTCCGACACCTGGTTTCTCTTCGTGAGCGTGGTCACCGCCGTGATCGTTCTCCCCGGCCCGGCCGCCTGCCTGTGTGCCAGCCAGGGCGCGGCGCTGGGCGTGCTGCGCAGCCTGCACACCGTGGCGGGTGGCACGCTGTCGGCGCTGGTGCTGCTGAGCGCCTCGGCCGTCGGCCTGGGTGCGGCAATGCAGCAGGTGCCCTGGCTGGGCGAGCTGCTGCGCTGGTCGGGCGTCGGCTACCTGGTCTTGTTGTCGCTGCGGCAGTGGCGGTGCGTTGCGCATCGGGCGACCGATGTGATGGCGCACCCCGCCACCGGCTGGCAGGGCCTCCGCGCGGGCTTCCTGCTGGGCCTGACCAATCCAAAGGATCTGCTGTTCTTTGGTGCGCTGCTGCCCCCCTTCATCGACGCCACACGGCCGCTGGGCTGGCAGTTCGCCACCATGTTCGCGACCTGGGCCGCCATCGACGGCGTGGTGATGACCGCCTACGCCGTGCTGGGCTGGCGCTGCGCCGGGGGCCGTGCGGCGCCGGGCGGCCCCCGGCTGCGCCGCCTGTCGGCCGCAGCCATGCTGCTGTCGGCCGGCCTGCTGGCGTTACAAACGTGACATTCGCGGGCCCGCGCCGTGATGCGGGCGCAACCGCCGGTCGCCAGCATGGCGGCCTGATCCGAACCGGCATCCGCGCCGGCGCATCGCTGCCTTGCCCCTGCTCCGATCCCTCACCGGCAAGACCCTGCTCCGCCTGGCCCTCAGCGGCACCGTGCTGCTGTTGTTGGCCACGGCGCTGGGGGCCTACTTCCTGTATCGGCAGGCCGAGCGTCAGGCCACCGGCGCGTTGGCGGCCGAGGCGAGCGAGCGTGCGCGGGTCGCGACCCAGGTGTTCCGCTACACCGTGGAGACCCACGTGGCGCTGCGCCAGGCCTTCATCCAGCAGTGGCCGGCCTACCGCACGCCGCAGGTGCTGCAGCGTTTCGAGGCGCTGATGGCGCGTTACCCCGACGGTTCCATGCGCAGCCGTCGCGAGATCGCCGACGGGCGGCGCTTTCCCACCGGCTGGATCGCCCGCGAGCACGAGGTGGACGACGAACTGCGCCAGCGCATGGTGCTGTTCCACGACCTGTCGCAGCGCTACGGGCCCGGTGCCGCGCTGCGGCATGACAACCTGTACTTTGTCGGTCTGCCCCAGCAGTCCAACATGGGCTACGACCCGGAGCTGTTCCCGGACTGGATCTTCGACATCGGCGACCACTACGACCAGCTCCAGTTCGACTGGGGCCGCACCGCCTACGCGCCCGCCCGGCCCGGGGACGGCCCGCGTTTTTCCACGCCGGAAGTGGACGACGTCGATCCGCGCCACGGCGCCACCTTCGCCGTGGTCACGCCCATCCACCTGGGCGAACGCCACGTGGCGGCGGTGTGCACCACGCTGCGGCTGTCGGACGTGCTGTCGCGGGTGTTGCCCCCTTCTCCCCGTGCGCGGCAGCTCATCTTCCATCGCAACGGCCGGCTGATCGCGGACACCGCCCGCTACGACAGTGCGCTGCCCAGCCTGGAACGGGTGCAGCTGCAGCCTGCGGGCGACGGCCTGGAGGCCACCCTGTTGGCGCTGGTGCAGCGGCCCGGCGGCGCCGTGCCCTGGCGCTTCAGCCATGCCGACGATCTCTACGTGGCGGTATCGGCCATCGAAGGACCCGACTGGTACGTGGCCGCCACGGTGCCCGGCTCGGTGGTGCGCTCCGGTGCCATGCGCACCGCCATGTGGGCGCTGTGGCTGGGCGCGGCGGCCCTGCTGGCGCTGTTGAGCACGGTGTGGGTGGTGTTGCGCAACCATGTGGCAGTGCCGCTGGGCGCGCTCACCCGGGCAGCAGAGCGGCTGGCCGCCGGCGATACGGCGGTGCGCCTGCCCGACGGCCGCGCCGACGAGCTGGGCCGCCTGTCGGCTGCGTTCAACCAGATGGTCAGCCAGGTGGCGCTGCGCGACGCCTCGCTGCGCGCGGACAAGCAGCAGATCGAAGAGGCACTCACCGCCGTGCGCCTGACCGAAGAGCGCTGGCGCGCGATGACCGACAACGCCTCCGACTTCATCGCGGTGGTGGACGAGCAAGGCCGCTTCCGCTATGCCAGCCCGTCGGTGCAGCGCATGCTGGGCGTGTCGCCGCAGGCCTTGCTCGGCCGGCCGGCGCTCGACCTGGTGCCGCCCGACGAAGCCCAGCGGCTGCAGGCCCGGCTGGCCGCGCCCACCGGCGGCCCGGTGGAGTTCCGCGCCCGCCATGCGGATGGCGGCCTGCGGGTGCTTGAAGCCGTCAGCAGCGACATGCGGGCGCACCCGGCGGTGCAGGGCCTGGTGCTCAACATCCGCGATGTGACGCAGGCCGTGGACGCCGAGCGCGAGATTGCCCACCAGCGCGAGACGCTGCACCAGCGTGAGAAGCTGTCGGCCCTGGGCAGCCTGCTGGCCGGTGTGGCGCACGAGCTGAACAACCCGCTGACCGTGGTCATCGGACGTGCACGCCAGCTGCAGGACACCACGCCGGACACGCAGACGCAAGAGGCCGCCGGCAAGATCTGCCAGGCGGCTGAACGCTGCTCCCGCATCGTCAAGACCTTCCTGGCCATGGCCCGGCGCGAAGCCCCTCGCCGTGCCCCGGTGGACGTCAACCGGGTGGTCACCGACGCACTGGACTTGCTGGCGTACAACCTGCGCAGCAGCGGCGTGGCGGTGCAGACCCGGTTGGCCCCCGGGCTGCCACCAGTGATGGCGGACGCAAGCCAGCTCGGCCAGGTGCTGGTGAACCTGCTGACCAATGCGCAGCAGGCCTTGCAAGGCCGAGGCGATCCGCTGGTGCGCATCATCACCCGCTGGGCCGACGGCTCGGTGTGGGTGGAAGTGGCGGACAACGGTCCCGGCGTGCCGGCGGCGCTGGCGCCGCGCGTGTTCGAGCCGTTTTTCACCACCAAAGGCGTGGGCGAAGGCACCGGCGTGGGCCTGTCGGTCAGCCTCGCCATTGTGCAGGCCCACGGCGGCCACCTGCGGCTGGAGGCATCGCCGCAAGGTGCGCGCTTCGTGATGCGGCTGCCCGCGGGCGCCACGCTGGCGGCCCAAGCCCCGGCACTGCCGGCAACGGCCGAGGCGCCCCAGCCGCAGGCCACGCCGCAAGTGCTGGTGGTGGACGACGAACCGGAGATCGCGCAGCTGCTGGCGGAGATCCTGGGGGCGGGTGGTTGCCAGGTGCAGGTCGCCCACGATGGCCAGGAGGCGCTGGCGCTGCTGGCGCACCATCCGGTGGACGTGGTGCTGACCGACTTCAAGATGCCCGGCCTGGACGGCGCTGGACTGCATGCGGAGATCCTGCGCCGGCAGCCCAGGCTGGCCCGCCGCGTCATCGTCGTCACCGGCGACACCTTGAGCAGCGAGTCGCAGGCCTTCCTGCGCACCAGCGGCCTGCGGGTGCTGGACAAGCCCTTCCGCAAGGACGACGTGCTGCGGGCCGTGCGGGAGGTGGGCGCCCTCGCGTCGCCGGGCGTGGGCATGGAAGAATCCGCGCCGACGCCGCACTGAGCGGCTGCGTTCCCGGTCGAAGCAGGACACGACATGAACGATTCCCGACCCTCGCTGCTCGTGGTGGACGACGAGCCAGAACTGCGTGAGGTGCTGGCCGAGTACTTCGGCCGCCACGGCCTGGCGGTCGCCACCGCGGCTGATGCGCAGCAGGCGCGACAGCGCATCGCCGAGGCCGACGTCGAGCTGGTGGTGCTGGACATCAACATGCCGGGCGAGAACGGCCTGTCACTGGCCCGCTGGCTGCGCGAAAGCCGGCCCCGGCTGGGCATCGTGCTGCTGACGGCGGCTGGCGAACCGGTGGACCGCGTGGTGGGCCTGGAAATCGGCGCCGACGACTACGTCGCCAAGCCCTTTGACCTGCGCGAGCTGCTGGCCCGCGTGCGTGCGGTGCTGCGCCGCGCGAGCCTGGTGCCGCCCGCCACCGATGCCGCGGCCGCCGCCGCGCAGCCGCAGGTGCGGTTTGGCCGCTGCCTGCTGCTGATGGACGAGCGCCGCCTGCTGGACGCCGAGGGCCTGGAGGTGCCCATCTCCAGCGGCGAATACGACCTGCTCGCCACCTTCGCCCGTGCGCCCAACCGTGCGCTCAACCGTGACCAGCTGATGGACATGATGCATGGTCGCCAATGGGACGTGTACGACCGATCCATCGACATGCGCGTGATGCGGCTGCGCCGCAAGATCGAGCGCAACCCGGACAAGCCAGAGGTCATCAAGACCGTGCGCAACGTGGGCTACATGTTCGTGGCCCGCACCGCCGACGCCGCATGACGGCGCAGGCTGAACCCGCCCGCCTGGCCGCATTGCTGGACCGCATGGCCGACCTGGTGCTGGTGGCCGACGACAAGGGCCGCATCGTGCATGCCAGCGCGGCGCTGGCCGAGTTGCTGGGCCAGTCGCCCGGGCAGCTGCAGGGCCAGCCCGCCGGTGCCTTTGGCGTCGTCCTGCCCGATGCGGCCGAAGGCAGCGCTGAGACCGGCTGGCTGCGCATCGGCCGCGGCGCTGCGCCCCGCTGGCTGCAGCAACAGCGCGGCCGCTGGCTGCTGACGGACGGCGCGGTGCTGCACTGGTGGACGGCGCGCCCGGCACCGCAGGGTGCGGCCGCGCCGCCGCTGCCGGAGAGCGCGGCGCTGGACCGCCAGCGCGAGGCCCTCCGCCAGGCCGACAAGCTCGGCGCCATGGGCAGCCTGCTCGCCGGGGTCTCGCATGAGCTGAACAACCCGCTGGCCATCGTGATGAGCCGCGCCGGGCTGCTGGAAGACAAGTGCCGCGACCCGGCGCTGCTGCAGCACATCGTGCGGCTGCGCGAAGCGGCCGAGCGCTGCGGCCGCATCGTGCGCACCTTCCTCAACATGGCCCGGCGCCGGCCCGCAGCCCGGGCCCCGGTGGACCTCAACACGCTGGTGCAGGCGGCTGCCGAGCTGCTGGCGTACTCGATGCGCACCCATGGCATCCAGGTCACGCTGTCGCTGGCGCCGGGGCTGCCGCCGGTGTTGGCGGATGCCGACGAGCTGGGCCAGGTCATCCTGAACCTGCTGGTCAACGCACGCGACGCACTGGCCGACATGCCGCCGGGCAGCCGTCAAGTGCACGTGGAGACCGGCTTGGAAGCCCGGCGCGCCACCCGCGAGCCGCGCGTCGTGGCCCGGGTCATGGACAACGGGCCAGGCGTGCCGGCGGACCTGGCAGCGCGCATCTTCGAGCCTTGGTTCACCACCAAGCCGCCCGGCAGCGGTACCGGCATGGGACTGTCCATGTCGCGCCAAGCCCTGCAGAGCCATGGCGGCGACCTGGTGCTGGAGGCAATGAAGCCGGCTCAGCCCGGCGCCTCCTTCCGGCTGAGCGTGCCGACGGCGCCCGTGCCGGCCTGCACCCCTGCACAGCCTGCGGGAGCCGAGCCTGGCGCACACCGCGGCGGCCGCGTGCTGGTGGTGGACGATGAGGAGGACGTCGCAGACCTGCTGCGCGACCTGCTGCAGGCGGTGGGCTTCAACGTCACGGTGGCCGGCTCGGTCAGCGATGCATTGGGCGAGATCCAGGCAGGGGCCTTCGATGCGGTGGTGTCCGATGTGCGGATGCCGGACATGGAGGGCACGGCACTGCTGCAGGCCCTGGCCAGCGTCGATGCTGCACTGGCCAGACGCACGCTGTTTGTCACCGGGGACACGTTGTCCCCGGCAACCAGTGCACTGTTGCAGGACAGCGGGTGCCTCTACCTCGAAAAACCATTCGACAACGCGCGGCTACTCGAGGTCGTGCGGCAACTGGTGGACAGCAGCCGCCCCTAGCGTGATCGTTGGGGTTCGACTCAACGAGCGGCGGGCCGGACGGCGACGCGAGCGGGCGCCGCCGCCTCGAACGTCCAGTGGATCACGCTACCGGCCGGGGCGCCGTTGTCGTGAACCCCGGAGAAGGACCTCGTGGAAGCGATCTGCACCCCTTCAGACAAGAAGTAGTCGCCACCGATGTTCACGGTCTTCTTCAGCGGACCGCCGAAGTCGCAGCGCCCTTCCACTTCAACCTCCTTGCCCTTGGTAAAGGCCATGCCGACAACGACCATGGGTTGGCTGTCGAGATGGATGCGCAAGTAGGTGTTGGATTCGTTCGGCGGGATGGGAACCACCTCGCTGTAGTCGAACTGGCAATTGCCGGCCCGGTACGAGCGCTGGACCGACATGGTTCCCTCCTGCACCACGTAGTCGCGATACGGTGCCTGCGCATCCTGTCCCGGCTTGAGCACCCAGGTGGCCGTGGTGGTCCGGACAGCGCCACCGGTGCCCTTGTCGACGTTTGTGCTGTTCATGACGAAGGAGGCCGGCAGTGCTTGCGCCTGCACGATCGACGGTTTCGCTTGGCGGCGGCTGTTGCCGCCCTCGGGCAGGTCGACCGAGAAGGTCAGGTCCAGCGGCTCCCCGCCCTGCGCGGCAAAGCCGAGCGGGACCTCGCCGGTGAAGCGGAAGCTGAAGTCGGCCAGCTGTTCCACGCCACTCCACGGCAGCGTCACCAGCTTTTTTCCGTCGTTGAACACCGACACCGCGTAGTGCGCGATCTTCTCCGGGACGATGCCATCCACCGTCAGGTCCAGCAGCAACACGTCGGCTTCGCCGTCGCCCACCAGGGTGCTCGGCTGCACGGTGCTGCCGTCCTTGACTTCCTGGCCGGTGACGCCGTCGTGGGCACGCACCAGGTCCCGGATGCGGATGTCGCGCCCGTTGGTCGTCAGTTCAACCCCTTCTTTGTAGCGGGCCGCGGCACCCAGTTCACGGTACGCGTCCTGCAGGGACAGTCCCTGCTGCAGCCAACCGAACATCAGGTCGGCAATGTAGTGCGCATGAGCGTTGGACACGACGCCGCTCCAGCCCACGAAGACGCTGTCCGCTCCTTGTAGTGCCCGCCGTATGCCGCTGTTGTGTGAGGCACCCAGCAAACACGCATCAAAGTACACCAGCTTCTTTGACAGTCCCGAGCGGTACGCTGCCCGGAAAAAGTCGTCGACCAACCAGATCACGGCTTTGTCGTCGTGAATGAGGACTTCGACCCCCTTGAGCAAGAACTTGGGCAGTTGCTCCTTGGCCAAGTCCAGTGTCTCCGCAGAAAGCCCTGCCTTGCAGGGCATGAGCGGAGCACCGGTCACCGCGTCGTGGCAGATTTCAGTGCCGTGGGTGACTGCATAGATCACGTCGTAGTGGTCGAACTCGGCGAAATCAAGTGCCGTTGCATGCCGGCCGCCGCGCGTGTCGTTGATGCGCGCCGTCACCTCGTAGCCCTCGGTCTCCCTCAACAGATCAAGCACCGCGTCCGCGCCGGTCCCGATACCCTGCCAGCGGTAGGGTGCGAGCACCACAGCGCTTTTGACCGGACTGTCGGGATTCACCACCCCGAGCGTCGCCTGCCTTGTTTCTAGCGCCCTGGTTTTTCCCCGAGCACTTTCTGCCGCCTTGGTTCGGGCGGGTGGGGTGCCGTCAACCGCTGCTGTCATCAAGGAACTGGCCGACACGATCCAGACAGGCCGCCCCTCGGGCAGTCGAAAGCGCAGGGTGTTGTTGTCATGCTGTATGACGACACCGGGCGCCTCGTTTTGCAGCGCCCTGGCGACCTCCGCCATGCGCACCCCGGTGCGTACTTGGGCGTCATACTTGTGGCCCAGTTCTAGACTTCTGGCGATCACGCTGGGTGATACGTCGCCCCAAGTGCAAGCGTAGACCTGCACTTCACACTCGATCCCCTCCGTCGAGATCTCGACGGGATCCGAGCCCCCGCCACATGCGGACAGGGTCAAGGCGGATGCAAGTCCAACGATCCAGGAGGCGGTGCGTCGCGGGAACGACGTGCACTGGCGCCGCCAGCGGGAATACAGCGTCATCGGATTTCCTTCTTTCGAACATGGAGGGACGGTCGCCGAACGGCGGCGTCGAACAGCCAGTGTTCAAAAGGCAGGTCACCCGGCTTCTGCAGAGTGGGCGCGCGGCTGTTTCATTTGTCACCGCTGCATTGCAGGCCACGGATGATGCGAGTTGGAGCGGGAGCCGGTCTCAAGTCAGATCCACCCCCGTGATCGGCAGGTGGTGCAGCCGATGACTTGTCGCATCGAACACGGCGTTGGCCACCGCGCCGCAACGCCGACCCTCACCACCTTGCCGAGGCCTCCGACGCTCTGCGGGTCGAGGGGGGGTCCAGCTCGTCGATGAAGTCGACGTCGATGCGGCCGATGTCGCCGGCGACCGGACCACGTCCCTGCCAGGTGGCCTTCATGAAGCCGGCATGCCGCGGGACGATTTGGCTGACGCCCGCAGGGCCCCGCGATGTTCCAGACCACCTGGCCTGCAACGGGACATGGTGTGGCGAGACGGACGGGCCACGCAAAAGCCAATGCGCGCGAGCACATCCGGGAAGCCGCGAGAAAAGGCGGCTCAGTCGCGCGGCGGCGCCGGCCTGAACGTTCGCGAAGTGGCGGATGCCGTGGGCATCAAGCCCGCGAGCCGCTACCACCACTTTGCCCACCAAGCCCACCGTGGCGCGGCGGTGGCGAAGCGGTACGGGGAGGAAACTGCCAAGGCACTCGCTGCAAGGCGGGGCGAGGCAGTAGACCGCGCGGAAGCCCTCCGCGACGCCCCAACCACGTTTGGATGTTGTTGCAAGATGGCGACCGCCTCTGCCTGGGGAGATCCATGTGGCGGAGTAAGACAACGTGCCTGACAACGTGAAGGCCACGGTGAAGGCGTTCGCGGGCGTCAACACCACCTGGTTGACAAGAGTGCTGGTGGCCACCGGACTCACCCACGTTGCGAGCGCCGAACGTGCACGGGCGGTCCACGCGGCAGTCGCTGGGGCACAGCGCATGGCGCTGGGACGGTCGGACAGCGCGCGCTGCGATTCGCTGATCGAGGCGCATCGCAAAACCGGCCTGCTCGCGGTGTAGAACCAAGAGGAGTCGTCCGACAGGCAGGCAGCCAAAACTACACCGTCAGCAGAACGGGTGCAAGGTGTCGACGCGCCTGCATTGCATTCTGGTCCTGCGCCAACCGGCGGTCGTGCTCCGGGAACGACCTCCAGATCGGACACTGCAAGTCGGGCTCGCGCATGACGCAGAGGCCAACCAGACGGAGCCGAGGTGGGAGGACCGCTCGTGGCCCGTAGCCCTCCGTCAGGTTCCGCTTGGCGGACATCAACGCAAGGGCGGTCACATACTGCCCGTCCTCCAGTGCGGGACGAAGAAGCGAGTTGACGGGAACGACGTGGCCAAGCCAAGTTGAGGTGGGGGACGCGGCGGCCAACGTCTTCGTTCCGCGTCGCGGCCGGGCTTCCCGCAATGAGCACGGGTCGCGCAACCTGGAGATCGTGCGAGCCGTTGGCCTTTCGGCGACGGGTCACGCCGCCGTACGGGTGAGTGAACCTAGAGCAGGCGGCGCCCATCACTTGGCGTCGACGCGGGCGAACGGGCTCGGCGAATCGCGCAGCGCGGCGCACGCATCGGACCAGGCCGGGTCTGCCGCGTTGAGCGCGGTGCGCAGGTAGGCCCACGCCAGCTGCGCCACCGCCTCGACGCGCGATGGGTTTTCGTCGGTGGTCTCCGCGGCGTCGTAGCCCGAGATCCCGCCGAGGATGTGCTCGCCCCCGAACACGGTGAGCAGGTCCTTGGGGCCGGGGCTCAACGTGTACGCGCCGGCCCGATATTCCGCCTGGTCGGAGAACATCGGATTGACGTCCCGATCGCCGACGACCACCAGCGCGGGCGCGGTCATCGCGGAAAAGTCGAGCGTGCGCAGGATCGGATAACGATCCCGCGCGGCCCCTGTCAGGTACGACGGGTTGCCCGGCCCGGCAATGATGACGCCGGCGGCGATCCGCGCGTCGCGCAAATCGACCACCGTGCCATCGGCGTCGGTGACGCGCTGGCCGAGCAGCATGCCCGCCGTCAGGCCGCCGAGCGAGTGCCCCGCCACGGCCACCCGGCCCCGGTCCACACGTCCGCGCAGCCCTGGCACCGCCGCCTCGATCGTGTCGAGCGTGTCGAGGACACGCGTCATGTCTTCGGCGCGAGAGCGCCAGAACAGCGCGCCTTCGGGCCCGTGCGGGTCGACCACACCGCGCAGGGTGGCCGACGACAGGTGCGTCGGCTGGAGGACGACGAAGCCGCGCGCGGCCCAGTAGTTGGCGAGCGGCGCGTACCCGCTGAGCGACGACAAGTGGTTGGACGCGCCGTGCCCGTGAGACAGCAGCACGATCGGGAGATCGCGGCCGACCACCGGTACGGACACGCGCAGCTGCAGCGCGACGGTGCGCCCTGGCGCGGGCAGCACGATGGGACTGACCGACAGGACGGGCACCGGTGCACCGGACGGGATGGGGCCGACGGACGAGATGGAGGTGAACATGAGACGGTTCCTTGGCGACTTCGATGGGAGGCGGCACCGCCGAGCGACGGTGCAGTTCCAAACCATACGGTCCGCCAGCCGGACTGACTACAATGCAAAGTCCATGTTATGTGTTCCACAGTCCAGGTATGGTCGATCCGCTTGCGGAGGTCGTCACGCTGCTGCGCCCGAGCGCTCCCTTCGCCAAGGTCGCCACGGCCGCTGGACAGTGGATGGCGCGTCGCGCGGAGGCGGGACGCCCGTTTTTCTGCGCGATCGTCGACGGCACCGCCTGGCTGACGCTCCAGGGGCAGGAGCCGCTGCTGCTCGAGCAAGGTGACTTCGTGCTCGTTCCAGCCGCATTCGACTTCACGGTGTCGAGCCTCGAGCCACCGGCGGCGGGCGAAGAGACGGCATACGTCTTCCGCGCCGACGGCGAAATCCGCCACGGCGACCCGGACGCCTCGCCCGACGTGCGCATGCTCGTCGGCTACTGCCTGTTCGCGTCGCCGGATGCCGGGTTGCTCGTGTCGCTGCTGCCGCAGCTCGTCCACGTGCGCGGCGAGCCAACGCTCAGCACCCTCGTATCGCTGGTCCACGCGGAGTTCCGCGCCCGGCGCCCGGCACGCGAGGTGGTGCTCGCCCGCCTGATGGACGTGCTCTTGATCGAAGCACTTCGCTCGGCGCCGGGACACGCGGCCTCGCCCGGCCTTGTGCGCGGACTGGCCGACCACCGGCTGGCCGTGGCGATCCGGCGGATGCACGAGCAGCCGCACGCACCGTGGACCGTTGCGGAGCTCGCCAGGGAGGCCGCGATGTCCCGCTCTGCGTTCTTCGCCCGGTTCAGCCGACTGGTGGGTGTGACGCCCATGGACTACCTGCTCGGCTGGCGCATCGCGCTGGCCAAGCGCCTGCTCCTGCGCGACGGCGCGACGGTCGCCGACGTCGCAGCGCGCGTCGGGTACGGCTCGGCCAGCGCGTTCAGCGTCGCATTCACCCGCCATGTCGGCCTGCCCCCCGGGCACTTCGGGCGTCGCGATCGCGCGAACGCCCCGACGGTGCCGTGAGCGGTCTTCTCGACGTCGGACAGACGGCCGAGAACGGCTTCGTGATGGTCGACAGCCGCGCCGCGCCGCGCGGCGCCGACCGGGTCGACCGCTGTTGAGCGGTCCGTTCGCCACGTCACGCGGGGAACACCAGCGCGATGCGTCGGTCGTCACATGCGGGAGATCCACGGACTGCGAACCCCATGGACCTCGCCCGGCCCCCGCACCCTCGGTACATCACCGCTGTCCTGCCCGGCCTCGACGACGAATCCGGTTGTCCGCAAAGCAGACGGTCAGCGCGCCGTCGACCCCCACAGCGGACGCTGGCCAGGCCCGTCCACGCACCGTGAACCGGACCGTCGACTTGGCCGGCAGGCGCTGCTCGCCGATTCCCAACCGTCCAGCTCAATGACACCGGCGACCACGACATGACCGCCCTGATCGCCTCCCTGCCGAAGGCGCTGGCACGGCGGTGCGGACGCGCGCGGGATACTGGAAACGTCGCCCTCGACGGCGCTCACATCTTGCGCCGTCTCAGCGCATGCCGCCGGACGCCAGGATGAGCTCACCGGTGACCCATCCCGCATCGTCCGAGGCCAGAAACGAGACGATGGGTGCAACGTCCTGCACCTGGCCAATGCGTCCGAGCGGAGTGTGGGCCTCGTTCCAAGTTTGAAAATCAGAGCCCACGGCCCCGGCGGAGTGCGTGCCTTCCGTTTCGGTCAGGCCAGGGCTCACAGCGTTGACGCGAATGCCCCTCGGCCCGAGTTCGCGCGCCAACACGCCCGTGATGGCGTCGATCGCCCCTTTCGTGCCGGTGTAGATGGCACTCTCCGCAGGATGGACACGCGTGACATTCGAGCTGATGTTGATGATGCTGCTGCCCTTGCCGAGATGAGGAACAGCAGCGCTGGTCACCAGCAGCGGACCCAAGACATTGATCTCAAATTGTTGGCGATACGACGCCTCGTTGGCCTCCTCGATCTTGCTGAATCGGTAGATGCCGGCGTTGTTGACCACGATGTCCAAGCGACCGAAATGCTGGATCGCGGCTTGAACCAGTGATTCAACTTGTGCCCGGTTGGTCACGTCCGCCGCCACCGCCATGGCACGCCCGCCAGCGGCAGCGATGTCGGCGACCACTGCGTCGGCCTCGCGCTGGCTGCTTGCATAGTTGACGACCACTTGCGCGCCTTCAGCCGCGAGTCGACGCGCGATGCCCGCACCGATGCCCTTGGATGCGCCCGTGACGATCGCAACCTTGTCTTTCAATCTGCCCATGTGCAAGTTCCTCAAAGAAGCTGCTCCGCGACGGCTCAGCAAGCCTCGGATGATGACGGCGCACCAGGGCCGGGTGCACTGCCACTTCTGCACTGCGCCCGAACACTCTTGAACGGACGCTGGATGGCGACGGCCGGCGCCTGAGCCGCGGACCTACGCTTGCAGGGCCTCGACGTGCTCGTTCACGATGGCGATGAAAGCACGCAAGCGATTTAGCCTCCGCAGGTCCCGGTGATAGCCCATCCAGATGTCCCGGCTGGGTGGCTCGTCCGTCAACTGCAGCCGCCGCAGCCCGTGCACCTGGTTGCCGACCACCCGTGGCAACACGGCGATCCCGATGCCGCGCAGGCACATGCGCGCCTGCACGTTGCGGTTGTTGGTCGACAGCAGCGGCCGGGCGTTCGGAAAGCTCGCTTTCAACCATGCAATGTCGGGAAACACGCCGGTCGAGGTGTCGTGCATGATGAGCCTGAACCCGGCGCCATCGCCCAACACCGGGTCGGGTGATCCCTCAGCGACGTAGACCCCATACGGCAGGCGGACCAGCCGACGCTGCACCACGTCGGGACCTTCAAAAGGCACGATCCGGAAGGCCACGTCGGCCTCCCGCTGCGCCAGATTGAACAGGCGGGTCCCCGTCAGTACCTCGACGTCGACATGCGGATACGACCGTGTGTAATCCGCAATGATGGTTGGCAACACATAAGCACCGAACCAGTCGGCGGACGATATCCGCAGCCGGCCCTGGAGCGTTTCCTGCCGGCCATCCAGGCGCCGAGCCATCGCCAGGGCGCCTTCTTCCATCTGCTCGGCGAGCGCGATGATCCCGGCGCCCTCGTCGGTCGGCACCAAGCCGTCTGCGGTGCGCTGGAACAGTGTGTGGCCGACCGCCTGCTCCAGCGCACGCAGGCGGCGTCCGATGGTCGGGTGACTCAGCTGCAGCAAGCGGGCGGCACCGCCCAGGGTGCCCGACCGCGCGACGGCCAGGAAGATGCGGACATCGCTCCACTCCACACGACGGCCCTTTCATAAGTGAACGCCAAGCGTACAGCACTGTCAGTTGGCGAACAGAGTTGATGCTGGGACAGTGGCTGCACCCCGATGGCTTGGAAAGGAACCGATGAGCAAGACTTGGCTGATCACCGGCTGTTCGGCCGGACTGGGCCGGGCGCTGGCCGACGCCGTTGCCGCACGCGGCGACCGGCTGCTGGCCACGGCGCGCCGCGCCACGGCATTGCAGCCGCTGTGCGACCGCCACCCTGACACTGTGAGGGCGGTATCGCTCGACGTGACACGTCCCGGCGATGCGCAACGTGCAGTGGCTGTGGCCGAGCAGGCCTTCGGTGGCCTCGACGTGCTCGTGAACAACGCGGGCACGGGCTTCATCGGCGCCATCGAAGAAGGCGAACCCCACGAGTACCGTCCCCTCTTCGACACCAACGTCTTCGGGCTGATCGAGACCACCCGCGCCGCCTTGCCGGCCTTGCGCAAGCGAAGAGGCGCACGCATCGTCAACCTGTCGTCCAGTGCCGGCATCGCGGGGTCCGCGGGCTCCGGCTTCTACAACGCCACCAAGTTTGCGGTAGAGGGGCTCTCGGAAGCGCTGGCTGAAGAACTGGCGCCCCTGGACGTGCGGGTGCTCATCGTGGAACCCGGCCCCTTTCGCACCGACTTCCTGGGCCGTTCAATGGCCTCGGCCGCGCGCAGGATCGAGGCGTATGCCGAAACGGCGCATGCACGGCACCGCTACCGAGAGCGCAACGATGGCCAGCAGGCCGGTGACCCGGCGCGGGCCGTCGCCGTCATATTGCGGGCGGTCGACGCCGAGCACCCGCCCCTGCACCTGCCCTTGGGTCCGGCGGCGCACCGGGCCGCGGCACGCAAGCTGGACGCTTTCGAAGCCGACATCGCTGCCTGGCGCGAGCTTTCGCTCGCCACCAACTTCGAGCACGGACGGTGAGCCAGCCCATGTCCGCCCGACTTGCAGCGCGATCGGACGCTGCGCCCGCCGACCCGCGGCGATGGCTCGCCTTTGCGGTGTTGCTGGTGGGCGCATTCCTGCCCCCTTTGGACTTCTTCATCGTCAACGTGGCCCTGCCGTCCATCCGCGGCGGCCTGCGCACCAGCCCCGCCGAACTGCAGCTCGTGATTTCCGGCTACGCCGCCGCCTATGCGGTGTTCCTCATCACCGGCGGCCGGCTAGGCGACCTCTTCGGGCGGCGACGGATCTTCCTGCTCGGCATCAGCGGCTTCGGGGCGACGTCCCTGGTGTGCGGGCTGGCGACGTCGCCGCAGGTCCTGATCATCGGCCGGGTGCTGCAAGGCCTGAGTGCCGCCGCCATGGCGCCGCAGTGCCTGGCCTCCATCCATGCCCTGTTTCCGCTGCACGAGCGCTCGCGTGCCCTCGGCATCTATGGCGCGACGATCGGCCTGGCCGCGGTGGTGGCCCAGGCCCTGGGCGGCGCGCTGATCGCCGCCAACCTTCTGAACCTGGGATGGCGCGTGATCTTCCTGGTCAACCTGCCCCTCGTTGCGGTGGTGCTGATCGGCGGGCTGCCCCTGCTGCCCGACGCACGCGCCGACGAGCCGGCGCCGATCGACCGCATCGGGATGCTGCTCTGCGCGCTGACACTCACCCTGCTCATCGTGCCGCTGGTCGAGGGGCGCGAGCACGGATGGCCGTGGTGGGCCGGTGCCATGCTGGTCGCCACCCCCCTGGTCGGCATCCGGTTTTGGCGCCATGAACTGGCCTACGCACGCCGGGGCGGCGTGCCGCTCATCAGCGTCGACCTGATCCGCATACCGGCGCTGCGGGCCGGCCTGGCAAGTGTGCTCGGCTTTTATGTGGTGTCCGCCTTCTTCCTGGTTTTTTCCGTCTACCTGCAGTCGGCGCTGGGCATGGACGCCCTGTCGACGGGCCTGGTGTTCCTGCCGTTTGGCCTCGGATTTTTCATCGGCCCGCTGACCACGCCGTGGGCCACGCGCAGGTTCGGCCGCTGGGTGCCCGCGATCGGCATGGGGCTCGAGGTCGCCGGCTGCATCCTGCTGGCAGCGCTGGTGTGGCACACGTCCGGCAGCAGGCCCGACCTCGCCGCCGTCACGGTCGCCGTCGGCTTGCTGGGCTTCGGACAGGGCTGGGCTTTGCCGACGCTGGTGCGCTCCGTCATTGACCGGGCCCCGCCAGGCGGATCCGGCATGATCGCCGGCGTCACCAACTCGGCGCTGCAACTGAGCGCATCGTTGGGCGTGGCGGTCATCGGGGGCGTCTTCTTCAGCGTCGCCGGACCCGCGCCCAACCCGGCCGCCATGGCCGAGGCCTTGGTCGTGGCCATGCTGTGCATCGCTGCCAGCCTGGCCGGCGCCGCCCTGCTGTCCATCGTCGCGTCCCAGCGATGAGCCGGGACCGCGGGGCAGTGTCCCGCGGTGAGCCGGTGTTTATGATCACCGAATGTCCGCGACCGCTCCCAAGGACACGCCGCAGCTGAGCCGCGTGCCAGGCACCTCCCTCCACCGGCAGATCTACATGGTGCTGCTGAACGAGATCCGCAATGGCGCCTATGCGGAGACCGGGGCGCTGCCCAAGGAAGAGGCGCTCTGCCAGCGCTTCGACGTCTCCCGCATCACCGTGCGGCGGGCCCTGGCGGACCTGGCTGAACAGGGCTGGGTGGAACGTCGCCACGGCCTCGGTACCTTCCTGCGGGCGGGTGTGGGCGCGCCAGCGCCCGTGCCCAGCCTGGGCCTGCTCGAGGAGCTGCGCCATGTGGCCGCCGAGACCCAGGTGGAGGTGCTGGAGGTGGGCTCGCGGGTGCCACCGCTCATGGTGGCTCGGGCACTGGGCCTGGTACCTGCGGAGAAGGCGGTGCATGCCGCGCGGGTGCGGCGGGTGGGCCAGATTCCCACCATGCTGACGGAGGCTTGGATCCCGTCCGCGCACGCCAAGGGTGTGACGGCCAGCGCCCTGAAGAAGCAGGCGCTCTACGAGGTGCTGCAGGCACAAGGCGTGCGTTTTGGCCGTGTCGTGCAGGAGTTCACCGCCGTGCCCGCGGACCCCACGCGGGCACGCCTGCTGCAGCTGGGGGTGGGCATGCCCCTGCTGAAGATGGTGCGCCTCATGCACGCCGTTGACGAGCACGTCATCTTGCACATCAGCATCTACCTGTCACCCGAGCACAGCCGCATCCTGATGGACATCCCCGCGGATGCCATCAACACGATGTCCGCCGGCAAGGTCATCCACCGCTGATCGCGCTCCTGCCCCGCCGGGTCGCACTGACGCCGGCATGGGCTTTACATCGCGGGTAGTTGTATTGACAATATAACCACATGAACACGACCTCACCTCTTTCTCCCCGCCCGAGCCCGCTGCGCGAGCTGCTGGCGGCGCCCGGCCTGGTGGTCGCCCCGGGCGCCTACGACGCCATCGGCGCCAGGCTGGTCGAGCAAGCCGGCTTCAGCGCGGTCTACATGACCGGCGCAGGCACGTCGATGGCGCGCGGGTATCCCGACTTCGGCCTGCTCACCCAGACCGAGATGGTGGACAACGCCGCGGTGATGGCCGGCGCCGTGGGCATTCCGCTGGTGGCCGATGCCGACACCGGTTATGGCAACGAACTCAACATCACGCGCACCGTCCGCGAGTACGAGGCACGCGGCGTGGCCGCGATCCACCTGGAGGACCAGGTGTCGCCCAAGCGCTGCGGGCACCTGGACGGCAAGGAGGTCGTGGCACGTGCGGACTTCGTCTCCCGCATCCGGGCCGCGGTGGAGGCACGCCGTTCCGACGGCTTCCTTGTCATCGCCCGCACCGATGCCCGCGCTGTTCACGGGCTGGACGAGGCCATCGACCGTGCCAACGCCGCCCTGGACGTCGGTGCGGACATCGCCTTCGTCGAAGCCCCGCAGACCCACCGCGAGGCGGCCCAGGTGCCCCAGCGGGTGCGCGGCGCCTGCCTGCTCAACATCGTGGCCGGCGGCCGGACGCCCGTGCTGGACACCGCGCAGGCCGAGGCGATGGGCTACAAGCTGGCGCTGGTGCCGGGCCTGCTGGTGAGCGCCATGATCGAGGCCGCCGATGCCGCCCTGAATGCCCTGCGGTCCACCCGCATCGTGCCGCCGGTCGGCGCCAGCGTGGGCGAGACCTTCCGCCGCTTCGGCGCCGACGATTGGGATCGGCTGCGCCGCCGCTTCAACGCCGGGGCCGACGCGATCGACGCGCAGGCACCCGCCGTCGGCCTGCACGCCGCCCCACGAGGCCACGCGTGATGCAGCCCCGTACGCTGTTCGACAAGATTTGGGACGCCCATGTCGTGCGCGACCTGGGCGATGGCTGGGCCCTGCTGCACATCGACCGGCACCTGCTGCATGACCTGTCGGGGTCGGCCTCGCTGTCGGACATGGCCGAGCGTGGCCTGGCGGTGCATGACCCGGCGCTGGTGTTCGCCACACCGGACCATGCGGTGTCCACCCGCCCCGGCCGCGATGGCGGCACCTACCCGGGCGGCCACCGGCTGTGGTCGTCGCTCAAGGCGGCTGCCGAGCGCACCGCCATCCGCCTGTTCGACCTGGGGCAGCGCGGCCATGGCATCGTGCACGTGATGGGGCCCGAGCAAGGCATCGTGCTGCCCGGCGTCACCATGATCTGCGGCGACAGCCACACCTGCACCAACGGCGCGCTGGGCGCGCTGGCCTTGGGGGTCGGCTCGAGTGAAAGCACACATGCGCTGGCCACGCAGACGCTGCGCCTGCAGCGCCCGCGCAGCATGCGCATCCGGTGCGAAGGCGAGCTGGGCTTCGGCGTCACCGCCAAGGACCTGGCGCTGCACATCATCGGCCGCCTGGGCGCCGCCGCGGGGGTTGGCCATGCCATCGAGTACGCGGGCCCGGTGATCGAGGCCATGGAGGTGGAGGCGCGACTCACGCTGTGCAACCTGACGGTAGAGCTGGGCGCTCGCTCGGGCATCGTCGCGCCCGACGAACGCACCTTTGCCTATGTGAAGGGCCGCCGCTTCGCGCCGCAGGGCGCGGACTTCGACATGGCGGTGAGCGCCTGGCGCGCGCTGCACAGCGACCCGGACGTGGTGTTCGACCGCGAAGTGGTCATCGACGCCCGCGACGTGGCGCCCACGGTCACCTGGGGCACCAGCCCCGAACAGGCGATCGCCATCGACGCGCAGATCCCCCACCCCGACGGCAGCGAGGCGCCGCAGGCCGCGGCCCTCCATGCGGCTCTGGACTACATGGGCCTGCAGGCCGGCGCGCCGATCGCCGGCACACCGATCGACTGGGTCTTCATCGGCTCGTGCGCCAACTCGCGCCTGTCGGACCTGCGGGCCGCCGCCGAACTGGCGCGGGGCCGGCGGGTGGCACCTGGCGTGCGCGCCTGGGTGGTCCCCGGCTCCGAAGACGTCAAGCGCGCCGCCGAAGCTGAAGGCCTGCATGAGGTCTTTGCCGCCGCGGGCTTCGAATGGCGCGAGCCGGGCTGCGGCATGTGCGTGGCCGCCAACGGTGAACAGGTGCCTCCGCTGGCGCGCTGCGTGTCCACCTCCAACCGCAATTTTGTCGGCCGCCAGGGACCGCAGGCCCGGACGCACCTGGCCAGCCCCGCGATGGCGGTGGCGGCCGCGGTGACAGGCGCGCTGATCGACGTGCGCCACCTTGCCTGAAAGAGAGCACCTGGCGATGGCACCCCCACCCTTTACCACCGTCACCGGTCCCGCCGTGCCCTTCTTGCGGGCCAACGTGGACACCGACCTGATCGTGCGCATCGAGCGCCTGACCAGCCTGCCCAAGGACCAGCTCGGGCCGTTCGCCTTCGAGTCCCTGAGGTACCTTCCGGACGGCAGCGCCGACCCGGCATGCGTCTTCAATCAGCCGCTGTTCCTGAAGGCGCCGTTTGTGCTGGCGGCCGAGAACTTCGGCTGTGGCTCGTCCCGGGAAGGCGCGGTCTGGGCCCTGATGTGCCTGGGCGTCCGTGCGGTCATCGCACCCAGCTACGGCGACATCTTCTTCTCGAACTGCTTCCAGAACGGCGTGCTGCCGATCCGGCTGCCGCCGGCCGAGGTCGAGGCGCTGGCCCGGGCCTGCGCGGACGGCACGCCGCTGACCGTCGACCTGCTCACGCGCACCCTGCGCCCGGGCGACGGCGAGCCGCGCAGCTTCGAGGTGGACCCGATCCGACGCGAGGCGCTGCTCAACGGCCTGGACGACATCGGCCTGACGCTGCGCGACGACGCGGCGATCCGAGCCTGGCAGGCGCGCGACCGCATGGCGCGGGCCTGGGCCTGGCGCCCCGTCGGCGCGTAGCACACGCAGGCCCGGCCTTCCCTTCAACTACCCCAGGAGACACACATGCCCACCCTCGACATTGCCGGCGACGCCCGGCGCACGATCGACGTCATCCAGCGCGGCGGCATCGCCCTCGTGCCCAACCAGACCGGCTATGCGATGACCGGCGCGATGCTGGACCCCTTGCAGAAAATCTACGACACCAAGCGCCGCGGCGGTCACAAGCGCAACGCGATGGCGGCCGACCTGGAGACGCAGCGCGACTTGATGACGCTGGGCCGGCGCGAGCAGCAGATGGTCGAGGCCATCACGGTCGACTTTGACCTGCCGCTTGGTGTGATCGGCAGCTTCCGCCCGGACCACCCGCTGCTGGTGAAACTGGGCCCCGAAGCGCTGAAGGCGTCCACCGCCGTTGGCACCATCGGCACATTGCTCAATGCGGGGCCGTTCCACAAGGAGCTGACGCGGCTGTCGCGCGAGGAAGTGGTGCCGCTGTTCGGGTCGTCCGCCAACCTGTCCGGCACCGGCACCAAGTTCGCGGTGGAAGACATCCAGCCCGAACTGCGTGCGATCGCCGACATCACCATCGACTACGGCCTGTGCCGGTACCACACCTACCGCCGCGCCGGCACGCTGATCAACTTCTCGACCATGCAGGTGATTCGCATCGGCGTCTGCTACGAGTTGATCGCCGGCATCCTCAAGCGGTACTTCGATGTGGACTTGCCGCCCGACCCCGGCCTGGACGTGCTGCCTTCGGGTCACCTGAACGAGTTCATGCTCAAGAACGTCCAGTGAGGCTGCTGTGACGGACTCCCGCAACGAACTCCGCCGCACGCTGCTGCGCGCCGGCGCGGGCCTGGCGCTGTCACCATTGTCATCGCTCCTGGCCCATGCGGCCGGCGATGCCTGGCCCACCGCGCCCCTTCGGCTGGTGGTCGGCTATCCGCCGGGCGGCGGCTCCGACGTCATGGCCCGCGAAATCGGCGTGCCGCTGGCGCGCCTGCTGGGCCAGCCGGTCGTCGTGGACAACAAGCCCGGCGCAAGCAGCGCGCTGGCCGCCGCCGACGTCGCCCGCGCCGCGCCCAACGGCTACTCGCTGGGCCTGCTCGACAATGCGCCGCTGACCATCGTGCCCTCGCTGCGCAACCCGGGTTATGACCCGCTGACCGGCTTCACGCCCATCGCCATGGTGTCGCAGGCACCGCAGGTGCTGATTGCGGCACCGACACTGCCGGCGAACAACGCGCGCGAACTGATCGACCTGCTGAAGAAGCAACCGGGCAAGCTCAACTACGGCTCCGGCGGCTCCGGCAGCGTCTCCCACCTGGCGGCCGAGCTGCTGAAGATGCGCAGCCAGACCTATGCGGTGCATGTGCCTTATCGCGGCGGCGCACCGATGGTGACGGCGCTGATGTCGGGCGAGGTCCACTTTGGCTTTCTGACCTACACCGGCACCGCCGGCTTCATCCGGTCGGGTCACATCAAGGCCCTGGGCGTGACGTCCACGGCCCGCCTGGCCAGCCTGCCGGACGTGCCCACCATCGCGGAGAGCGCGCTCCCCGGCTTCGACGCGCCGGGCTGGTATGCGCTGATGGGGCCGGCGGGGCTGCCGACCGCCATCGTCGCCCAGCTGCAGCGGGCGCTTCGCGAGGCGATGGAGTCGCCGCCGGTCGCCGCCCGCATGGCATCGCTCGGCCAGACCGTCGCCACGGGCAAGGTGGACGTGCAACAGACCATCGCCGCCGAGCTCAAGCAGTGGAAGCAGCTGATCTCGGACCGCAAGATCGTCGTTGAAGGCTGACCGATGCCACCGTTGAAGGACCCCCCATGCACGGCTTGATGCAAGACCAACCCCTGCTCATCTCGCAGCTCATCGACTTCGCTGAGCGGCACAACGGCAGCACCGAGATCGTCTCCCGCCGGGTGGAGGGCGACCTCCACCGCTACACCTGGGCCGAATGTGCGCAGCGGGCGCGCCGCGTGGCCCGCGCACTGGATGCACACGGTCTCGACCCGGGTGACCGCGTGGCCACGCTGGCCTGGAACGGCTACCGCCACCTCGAGCTGTATTACGGGGTGAGCGGGGCCGGACGGGTGCTGCACACGCTGAATCCGCGGCTGCACGCCGATGAGGTGACCTGGATCGTCAACCACGCCGACGACCGGGTGCTGTGTTTCGACCCCACCTTCCTGCCGTTGGTGCAGGCCATCCATGTGCGCTGCCCCACCGTCGAGCGCTGGGTGGCCTTGTGCGACGGCAGCCACGTGCCCGCGGACAGTGGCATCCCCGGCCTGGTGAGCTACGAGGATTGGATGGCCGCCCCCGGTCTCGACTACGCCTGGCCCCGCTTCGACGAGCACACCGCCTCCAGCCTTTGCTACACCAGCGGCACCACCGGCCATCCCAAGGGCGTGCTCTACAGCCACCGTTCTACGGTGCTGCACGCGTACGGTGCCGTCCAGCCCGACATGATGGGGCTGTCCAGCCGCGACAGCGTGCTGCCGGTGGTGCCCATGTTCCATGTCAATGCCTGGGGCCTGCCGTATGCGGGCGCGATGGTGGGCTGCAAGCTGGTGTTCCCCGGCCCCGCGCTCGACGGCAGGTCCCTCCACGGCCTGATCGAGTCGGAGCAGGTCACCTTCGCTGCCGGCGTGCCGACGGTGTGGCAGATGCTGCTGGACCATGTCCAGTCGGTCGGCGGCAAATTCGCGACGCTCCGGCGCACCGTGATCGGCGGTGCGGCCTGCCCGCCCGCCATGCTGCGGGCCTTCGAGCAGCAGCACGACGTGCGTGTGCTGCACGGCTGGGGCATGACCGAGATGAGCCCGTTGGGCACCATCTGTTCGTTGAAAAAGCAGCACGACGCCCTGCCCGTGGACGAGCGCCTGCACATCCTCGAAAAGCAGGGTCGCGCGGTGCACGGCGTCGAGATCAAGGTCGTGGGCGAGGATGGGCAGGACCTGCCCTGGGACGGCCGCTCTGCCGGCGAGCTGCTGGTGCGGGGCCCGTGGATCGCGCGCGACTACTTCCGCTCGACGGCCGACGGCCCGCTCGTCGATGGCTGGTTCCCCACGGGCGACGTGGCCCACATCGATGAGGACGGCTACCTGCAGATCACCGACCGCAGCAAGGACCTGATCAAGTCCGGCGGCGAGTGGATCAGTTCGATCGAGATCGAGCACATCGCGATGGCGCATCCGGCGGTGGGCATGGCCGCGTGCATCGGCATCCGGCATCCAAAGTGGGACGAGCGCCCCGTCGTCGCCGTCGTGCTGCGTCCGGGTGCGCAGCTCACCCCGCGGGAGCTGCTGGACTTCTACCGGGACAAGCAGCTGGCCCGGTGGCAGATGCCCGACGACGTGGTCTTTGTCGACGCCATTCCGCTGGGGGCCACCGGCAAGATGCTCAAGACCCGGCTGCGCGAGCAGCTGAAGGACCACCGATGGACGACCTGACGCTCGTCGCCGTGGGCGACGTGTTCCTCAACCGCGATGATCCGGACGAGTCCTTCGCGCATGTGGCCCCGCTGCTGCAGGCCGACAACCTCACCTTCGGCAATTCGGAAGGTACCTATGCCACCGCGCCGCAGGCCGACGACGACATGATGGCCGCCATCCTGGCGGCGCCCGGCAACATCGCCGCCCTGGCCCGTGCTGGGTTCGACGTGATGTCGGTGGCCAACAACCACATCAACGACTGGGGTCGGGCCGGCATGCGGTCGACGCTCGAAGGGCTGCGGCAGGCGGGCATCCGGCCCGTGGGCTTCGGGCGGGACGTGGACGAGGCATTCGCCCCGACCTGCGTGACCGTCGGCGACCGGCGCATCGCCTTCGTTGCGGCATCGATGATCGGCTCGTGGAACGCCGCCGCGCAGGCAGATCGCGACGGCGTCGCGATGCTGGAAGTCGCGACCCAGTACCACGACCTGCACCGACAGCCGGGCAGCCCACCGCATGTGCGGTCGCAGCTGACCGAGGCCGCGGCCGCCCGCGTGGCACGCAGCTTCCAAGCGGCCGCCCGCCAGGCCGACTTCGTGGTGGGCAGCTTCCATTGGGGGGTGCACTGCTTCCCGGCGATGCTGGCCGAATACGAGGGGCAGCTGGCCCGGCTGGCCATCGATCATGGCGCCGACGTCATCCTCGGCCACCACCAGCACATCCTGAAGGGTGTCGACTTCCACCAGGGCAAGCCCATCCTGCACGGGCTGGGCAACTTCGCCTTCGACCTGCCCGGCATCGAGCAGATCGCCAAGCCGCGTGCGGTGCGCGAGACCATCGAGATCCATGGCGAGTATGGGATCTTCTCGCGCGACGGCTACCCGACCGTGCCCTTTCATGAGGAGTCGCGGATGACGGTCGTGGCACACATCGGGTTGAAGCAGGGGCAGGTCCCCTCCGTGGCGTTGACGCCCTGCCTCATCAATCAGCAGGGGCAGCCCGTCCCGATTCGGCCCGCCGAAGAAGCCGCGTGGGCACGCTTCATCGTCTACCTCCGGCGCATCCACTGGCTCGCCGACCTCCATCCCCGGATCGAAGCTCGCGGCGACCGCATCGCCATCCTGCCGGCGTGACGCGGCGCGGTCCTGCCGGTCGGCCATCAGATGCCGGCATACCACTCGTAGCCCCGGTCTTCCCAGTAGCCGCCCCTGCCGCCCCAGAGGTGCGTGAAGCTCGACACCACCTCGAGGCGCATCAGGTACTTGGCCTGCTTGTAGCCCAGCTGCCGCTCGACCCGCAGGCGCAACGGTGCCCCGTGCGCCACGGGCAGCCTGCGATCGTTCATCGCGTAGGCCAGGAGCGTCTGCGGATGCCAGGCGTCGATCAGGTCGATGCTTTCGTAATAGCGCCCGCTGCCGTCCAGGGTCTGCTCCAGTTCATCTGCGCAATGCAGCACCACGTAGCGTGCCCCCGGGGCCAGGCCGGCGGCGTCCAGCACCCGCTTCAGCTGCACGCCTTGCCACTTGCCGATGGCACTCCATCCTTCCACGCAGTCGTGGCGCGTGATCTGCGTGCGCGAGGGCATGGCCATCAGGTCGTCCAGCGACAAGCTCAGCGGCTGGCGCACCAGGCCGTCCACCTGCAGGCGCCAGTCCTTGAACCCGCCGTGCAGCAGCCGTGCATAGGCGTCGGACTCGGGCATGCGCGTGCCGTTGGCCCGGAACACCGGCGACAGGTCCGCTTCGGTGAACTCCGCTGCCAGACTGGTGCGCTGCAGGAAAAGCCGCTGCGCACCCTGCGTCAGGTGTTCGGTGCGGCGCACCAGGGCATCCGCAGCGGGCGAGGCCACCAGGCGGTCGCATCCCGTCAGGGCCAGCGCGCCCAGTCCTGCGGCGGCGCCTCCCAGCCAGCGTCGGCGTGAAAGGGTCGTTCTCATCGCGGGTCGTCCTGGTGGAGTCGGATCGCATAGCGGCCGGTGACCATCGAGCGCAGGTTGTTCCACCAGCCCGATGCCACCACCATGGCCAGGTGCACTGCGACAAACACCACCAGGGAAAAGGCGGTGGCGAAGTGCAGCGTGCGGGCGGTGGCCCGGCCTCCCAACAGCTCCACCAGCGGCGGGAACACGGCGTTGGCACCCGGCGACATGGCCAGTCCCGTCAGCACCATCAGCGGCAACAGCACGAAGATGACCAGCAGGTACGTGAGCTTCTGCAGGGCGTTGTAGCGCCGGGCCTGCTCCCCTGTCGGAAAGCGCAGGCGCGCATGCTCGCGCACCTCGTGCCAGAGCGCGCCCGGCGCCAACTGGTCGCGCGACGGCAGAAGGTCTCGCCGGAAGTGGCCCTTGAACGCGCCATGGGCCAGGTAGGCCAGCCCATTGATCAGCAGCAGCCAGGCGAAGCTGAAGTGCCAGCGGCGGCCGGCCCCGAGGTCGTGGTACGAAGGCAGCGTGACCCAGGCCGGCAGGGCCCGCGCCACCAGCTCGCCTGCTTCCTCGCTCGCGCCCAGCACGCCCGTGGTGGGCAGGCTCAAGCCGCCGATCCGCAGGTGGCCTTGCAGGGCCCGGCCGGTGCCCGTGCTCGTGACCTCGAGCACCGCGGGGTCGTCGTCGGCGCCGAACCGTCCCAGGTACAGGCGCGGGTGTGCATTGAAGATCTGCAGGCCGCTGGCCAGCAGGCCCGTGAAGCAGACGACGTTGAGCCAGTGACTCAGGCGGACCACCCGCCCATGCCGCCTGACGAGCGCGACCGGCACTGGTGGCACGGTCGCCGGTGGGATCTTCAACATGGCCGCCCGCCCTCACATCGGCGGAACGACGCCGTCCTTGCCGACGACGAGCTGTCCGGAAGACAGGCTGCCGTCCTCGGCCTTCTCGGCCGAGACGAAGACCGCGGCCCCCGCGCGCAGGTCTTGCGCGGTGGCGGGGATCAGCGTCACGATGGGCGTTCCGTTCTGGATCGAGATCTTCTTCTCCTGGCCGTGGTAGCTCAACGTGACGGTGCTGCCGTTCACCGACTTCACGGCGTTGGACACGGTGGCATTGGTCATGGAGCTCTTCGGCTTCAGGTCCCAGCCAAAGCTGCCTTCGCCCATGCCTTTCAGCGCGGCCGGAAAGATCAGCACCTCCAGTGCGCCGTCGCCGCCCTCGGCCTTGGGCAGCGATGCGATGCCGACATAGTCGCCCGGCTTGATGTCGGTGATGGCCGCCCGGGCGACCGCATTGATGTGCAGGCCGTCCTTGAGCTTGATCTTGACGAGGTCGCCCTCGCGCGCTTTGACCTCCAGCACGTTGCCGGTGCGGGCGACCACGGTGCCGCGGACCCGAACGGCCGCATCGGCGGCGCTGGCGGCAACGGGCACGGCGACCGCCAGCGAGAGCAGGCTGGTGGCCACCAGGGCGTGAAGACGTTGACGCATGAAATTTCCTTCGGTTGTTGCAGGGATGGGAGCGGGATCCGCGTTGAACGCACCAGGCGTTGCGGCCCGTCGAAACTGTAGGAATTTGGCGGCCGAAGGGGGTGACAGGTCGATGACAAAAACGTCACGTGGCGGCGCCCGGGCCCATGGAGAATCCTTCGCATGAAGATCCTGGTCATCGAGGACGATCCCAAGACCGGGGACTACCTGAAGAAGGGCCTGCGCGAGAGCGGCTATGCGGTCGACCTCTCGCGCACCGGGCGCGACGGCCTGCACATGGCGCTGATGAACCCCTACGATCTGGTGGTCCTCGACGTGACGTTGCCCGGCATCGACGGTTGGCAGATCATGCCGGCGCTGCGCGAGAAGGGGGACGTGCGTGTCATGTTCCTGACGGCTCGCGATCAGTTGAGCGACCGCATCCGCGGCCTGGAACTGGGCGCCGACGACTACCTGGTCAAGCCCTTCTCCTTCACGGAACTCGTGCTGCGCATCCGCACGCTGCTGCGGCGCGGCGTGTCGCGCGACGCCGATGTCTACCAGGTGGCCGACCTCAAGCTGGATGTGCTGCGGCGCAAGGTGACGCGCGAAGGCGTGGAGATCGGCTTGACCAACAAGGAGTACCTGCTGCTGCACCTGCTGGTCAAGCACCAAGGGGAGGCGCTGTCGCGAACGCTCATCGCCTCCGAGGTCTGGAACATGAACTTTGACAGTGACACCAATGTGGTCGATGTGGCCGTCAAGCGGCTGCGGGCCAAGGTTGACCGGCCCTTCGCCACGCCGCTGATCCACACGGTGCGCAACGTCGGCTATTCGTTCGGCGACGCGCCCGACGAGCCCGAGGCCGTGACGTGAGCGGACGCTGGTGGCCGGGGTCGCTGGCACTGCGCGTCACGCTGCTTTGCGGGCTCATCGCCATGGCGATGACCGGCATGCTGGGCGCCTACTTCTTCCTCTTCGCGCGCACGGCGATCAACGCCCATGCCGACGACCAGCTCATCGGCCGCGCCGAGCACTTCCGTGGCCTGGTGGCTGAGGCGCGCAGCGTGCAGGACCTGCGCGACCAGTCGTTGATGTTCGCGGCGCTGCTGGGCGCGACCACCGACGTGCTGATCCTGCGCCGCGTCGGTGAGCCGGCCTTCATCGAGGTCAATCGTGGTCGCGTGCCGCTGCCGGGCGCCTTGACGCGCGTGCCGCTGGACCGGCGGATGAGCCCCGGCGACGTGCTGCGCACCACGGACCACCCGCAGATGCACTGGGTGGCCGGCCTGGCCCGATCGGGTCTGGATGGTGGGGTGGTGGAGGTGCTGACCGGACACCCGCTGGAAAGCGAGCTCGAGATGATCGACCGCAGCCGTTTCCATGTGCTGCGCAGCACGCTGATGTCCATCGCCGTGTCGGTGCTGCTGGTGTACCTCGCGTTGCGCCATGGCCTGCGCCCCTTGCGCCGCATCACCGCCCACGCGGCGCGCATCCATCCCATCGACCTGTCGATCCGCCTTCCCGAGCAGGACGCGCCGCGCGAGTTGCGCGACATGGTGGCGGTGTTCAACGCCATGCTGGACCGCATTGCTCAGGGTTATGAGCGCCTGTCGCAGTTTTCGGCCGACCTGGCGCACGAGATTCGCACCCCCGTGGGCGCCCTGATCGGGCAGACCCAGGTGGCACTCAACCGCGTGCGCACGCCGCTCGAGTACCAGCAGCTGCTGGAATCGAACCTGGAAGAGCTGACGCGGCTGAGCCTGATCGTCGATGACATCCTGTTCCTCGCGCGTGCCGATCACGCGATGCTCGACATCGAGCGCGGGCCGCTGGACTTGGGCGCCGAGCTGCACGCGATTGCGGACTACTTCGAAGGCCCGGCGGAAGAGGCGGACCTGCAGATCGCGGTACGGGCCGCGGGCACGGTGGTGGCCAATGCACCGCTGGCCCGGCGCGCCATCCACAACCTGGTGGTCAATGCGCTTCGCTACAGCCGTGCAGGCACCACCGTGCGCCTGATCGCTGAGCGGCAGGCCACCGGGGCGCTCGTCGCGGTAGAAAACGACGGTGACGTGATCCCCGGCGAGCAGCTGGAGCGGCTGTTCGACCGGTTCTATCGCGCGGACGCCAGCGGCGACCGGCCGGCCGACGGCAGCGGCCTGGGCCTGTCCATCGTCAAGGCAATCATGGACCTGCACCGCGGCCGGGCCAGTGTCAGCTGCTCTGAAGAAGGCACCATTCGATTCGAGCTGCGGTTCCCGGCCTGAAGCGTGGCGCACACCGCGGATTTGCGTTTGAATGAGGCCATGCCGCACCTCGACCTGCCCTCTTTCTACCGCCGCTACATCGACTGCCTGAACGCCCGGGATCTCGACCGCCTCGGCGAGTTCGTGCACGCGGACGTCGAATACAACGGAAATCGCATCGGTCTGCCCAGCTACCGCGCCATGCTTCAAGGCAACTACCACGACATGCCGGACCTGCGCTTCCAGATCCGGCTGCCGGTGGCCGACGCCGCGACCGTGGCCTGCCGGCTCCATTTTGACTGCAGGCCGGTGGGCCGCTTTCTGGACCTGGAAGTGGCTGGCCGGCGCGTGTCGTTCAGCGAGAATGTGTTCTACCAGTTCGAGGATGGGCGCATTCGCACCGTCTGGTCGCTGATCGACAAAGCGGCCATCGCCGAGCAGCTGGCGCACACCGCCTGACTCAGTACGTGGGGACGGCAACGCACGCCCTTGGCCGAGAACCGCTCTCAACGCCTGCATTTCGGACAGGTTGTCCGCACCGCGCTGGGAGACCGTTAGGACGGCAGCTCCGATGACCGGACCTTCAAGAAGCCAGGCGCGCCCTACTCATCGCTGAAGACCGCGTCAATGTCGCGGGCACTGTGCAGCACCCGCACCACGTCGATGCCATCTTTGGTGGGCACATAAAAAATGACGTAGCGCCCGAACGGGAGACTGCGTACTTCAACCTCCAGTTCGTCTCTCGCCCTTCCCATCAACGGCTGGGTCGCGATCAGCGCGAGCTTCTCATCGAGCCGATCGACCCACCGATCAGCCTGATCGACGCTGTCCTCGGCGATGTAGTCCCAGATGTCGAGGATGTCGGTTGCTGCCAGCGGCCGACGCGTAATGCGCGCCATGGCAGCTATGCCACCTTGCGCGCGCGCCGAGCCCTGCCTTCGCGTTTGACCTCTTCCGCATTCCACGCCGTGCTCGGCCCGCTGTTCAGGCCCTGGCGAACGTCGTCCCGCAGCTGCTCCAGCTTGGCGGCGCGCAGTCGGTCTTGCTCGTCCATGAGGCGCAGTGCTTCGCGCACCACTTCGCTCGCCGACGTGTAAAGGCCGGAGGCCACTTTCGCACGGACCAGTTCTTCAAGCTGCGGTGTGAGGTTGACGTTCATGCCCACGGGTTGCTCTCCTTGTGCAGGGTCAACGCAATGATATCAAGGTATGTCAAAGATGGACATCCAGCATCGACGCTGGCGCTGGCGCCTGGGCGGCGGCGTGGCGCCGCCAATAGATGGAGGTCCCTCATGGAAACGAACCAAGCCATACCTGGGAATCGAGTGCCTTGGAACAAGGGCAAGCTCGTGGGCCAGAAGGCGCCGTTCAAGCCGAAGGACGTTTGGGCACTGCGCGCCCTCATGGAGCGCTGGCACCGCACGCGCGAGCTGGCGTTGCTCAATCTGGGCATCCACAGCAAGTTGCGAGGCTGCGACCTGGTCGTGTGAGGCTGCGCGACATCCAGCACGGTGCTCAGATCGGGCCGAGGGCGATCATCACGCAGCACAAGACCGGTCGCCCGGTGCAGTGTCAGATCACGCCGCCGACGCGGGCAGCGGTTCAGGCGTGGGTGATCGAAGCCGAGATCAAGTCCGATGGCTCCCTGTTTCCCAGTCGCATCCACGGCTCGCCGCACCTCTGCGCGCGGCAGTACGCGCGCATGCTGCGCGGATGGGCCGCGATGTCGAGCTTGATGGGACGGCCTATGGCACGCATTCGTTGCGGCGCACGAAAGGCGGCACTGATCTACCAGAAGACCTAGAACCTGCGCGCGGTGCAACTGCTGCTAGGCCACAGCAAGCTGGAGAGCACGGTCCGCTGTCTCGGTGTGGACATGCACAACGCGCTGGAGATCTCCGATCAGACGGAGATCTGACCGCGCAACAAGCGGCCGCTGGGCTCTCGCGGCGGGGCTCGGCGTCGGCTGTTGAGAAGCGCTCCAGGTTGACTCTCATGGACGCCCTGCAATTTGTGTCCTCACAGCCGACACGCATGGCTCTCTTTCGACCCAAAGCGGAACCACGACTCCACCCGTTCTTGCATCTCTGCAACGCCTAGGTCCAGGCGCTTCGGCAACCGCGCTCTCTCCGCCGCGGCCAGGGCAGCGCCGATCTCCGCGCGGGTGAGGTCTGTGCAGTGAGCGGGCGCGTCGGGCTGCTGGCGCCACCTTGAAGGGTGAACCGGATCGGAGCCAGTTGGATGAAGTCAGGTGACTGGCGAGTGGCTGGTAGTAGTTTGCGTCGCCTTCTGCCGGCGGCATGGCAAGTCCGGCGGTCGGCGTGGCTGTGGTCAATGTCGAACGACGCCCTGCCATGGAACTCCCGTCTGCGCCGCTGGCGACGGGGTCGCGTGCCGGGTGAGGAATTGCCGCGGCGAGCCGGCGCGGATGTCAGAGTCCGCAGCCATCTTGGCCCACGTCTAGAACCGCAGCTCCTCTGGGCCATGCAATAGGGACTGGATGACCGGCGCCGATCGACGTGAGGTGGGTGCAAATCGCACCCAACCTACTACTCCAGATGCACGGCTTGCTCACGACGCGTCCTGGTGAGCGCACGGCAAGAGGAACGGTCAGAGGGATTCATGCGTCCCGTCGTGGCGGTCTGCCAGGTGATGCCGGGAGGGCCGGGTTACGGGTCGGAGGGCACCCGGGACAACACGGGGACCGGGCCGCGATCGGCATGTATTTTCAGCGAGGATGCGCGACGCGGCACTCGCCCCACCCGGCGTTCACGGCCCCCCGCACATTCCGGTCACGACGGGGAGTGACACACCGCCTCGATGTTGATGCCGTCGGGATCGCGCACGAAGGCACCGTAGTAGCCGGGGTGGTAGTGGCGAACTCCTGGCGGGCCATTGTCCTGCGCGCCGGCCGCCATAGCGGCCTTGTGGAACGCATCCACTTGATCCCGCGTCTGCGCCCGAAAAGCGAAGTGGGTCGCCTCGCCCACCCTCGCGTTGCCCACGATCCAGAACAGCGGCTTGTGCTCGCGCCCGAAACCATGGATGCTGCCGCCGGTCTTCTGCTGCTCGCCGCCCGCTTCAGCGCGGGATGGCGGGATTGAATGGAGCAGCTTCAACCCGAGCGGGGCGAGGGCTGCTTCGTAGAAGCGTCTGGATCGCTCGGCGTCGGAGACGCCGATGTTGAGGTGGTCGATGATGGATTCGTCAAACGGGTTCATGAGGGGTCTCCTTCAGGTTGGAACGGAGACCACGGTACCGGGGCGCCGCTGACAGCATGGTGTCAGCAGTTGCCTGTGCAGGCGAAGGGAAGCGATGCGAAAGGCGGACAGGCTGCTACAGATTGTCCAGGTGCTGCGGCGGCGAGGGCGTGCGACCACCGCCCGGCGGCTGGCCGAGGAACTCGAAGTTGCCACGCGAACCATCTACCGGGACATCGCGGCGCTTCAGTCCAGCGGCGTGCCGGTGGATGGGGAAGCCGGGATCGGCTACGTGCTACGGCCGGGGTACGACCTGCCGCCCCTGATGTTCTCGACGGAGGAACTCGAAGCGGTGGTGCTTGGCGCCCGCATGGTGATGGAACGCAGCGACACGCTCTTGTCGTCGGCCGCCGAGAACGCGCTGGCGAAGATCAGGACGGTCATCCCCAAGGCGGAACAGGACCGGCTTTGGCAATCTTCGCTGCTGGTTCCCCACCGGCTCGAGGAAGCCGTGGCGTTCGGCCCCCACGTGCCTCGGCTTCGGGAGGCCATCCGCCACGCCCACAAGATCCGCATCGACTACCAGGACCTGCAGGACCGCCGTTCGACGCGCGTCGTCTGGCCCCTGGGCCTGTACCTCTTCAGCCACGTCACCCTGGTCTGCTGCTGGTGCGAGCTGCGAGGCGATTTCAGGGCGTTCCGGTCCGAGCGCATCCGGCGATGTGATCGCCTCGACGACCACTTCGACCCGAGGAACGGCGCGCTGCTGACCGAGTTCCTCGCCACGTTCCGGGTTCCGTAACGGCGTCCTGGACGCGGGGCTTGGCGGGCGCTCCGTTGGACGGCGCGGGCCCTCGCCCGTCGATACGCGCGGAGCTGCTGAGGCAGGACCGGTTTGGATCGGATCATCATGCCTATCGCTCTACCGATCCTTGCGCCCAGCATGGAGGCGTCTGCGAAGCGGACGGTCAACGCACCGTTTCGACCGATCGCAGACATCGCTCCCAGGATCGAGTTGCGCCTCGCCCACGCCGGCCAACGGCGAGGGGCCAGCCCCATCGCGCGGACGGTCCCGCCCAGCGGATCGTCAAGCGCATCACCTGCTGGCTCAGGGGATCAGGCGAGCGGCACGCAGCTGTGCGAACAGGTCGAAGAACGACTCGTCCGTGGCTTGCCATGCGCAAAAGCCCAGTTTGCGGCTCTTTGCCATGTCGGTCATCACTTCGAGCGGGCGCCCGAGATCGAGGTCGGTATGCCAGGCCGAGGCCAGCCGATCGAGTGCGGTCTCGGACAGACCATGGCGCTGGGCGATCTCGCGCCAGAGCGTCGCGTCTTGGGCCAGCACAGGTTCGAGTGGCTGCACGGTGCCGTCGAAGCCCGCTGCCTCGACGCCGAACCAGTCAGCGATCCGGCCCCACAGCCAGCTCCAGCGGAAGACGTCACCGTTGACGATGTTGAACGCCTCGTTGCGCGCGGCATCCGTGTCGGCGGCCCACACCAGTTGCTTGGCGAGCATGCGAGCGTCGGTCACATCCGAGAGGCCATTCCACTGGGCTTCGGACCCAGGGAAGCGAAAGGCACGGCCCGCCTCCTTGCAGATGCTTGCGTACACCGCGAGCGTGGTGCCCATGTTCATGGCGTTGCCGACCGCCATTCCGATGACCGTGTGCGGGCGGTGCACCGTCCATGTGAATCGGTCGCGCTCAGCAGCTGCATACACTTCGTCCTCCTGCGCGTAGTAGAAGTTCTCGAGCGGCAGGCGTGGCTGGCTCTCGCGCAGCGGCGTGTCGGGCAGCGTGCCGGAGCTGGCATAGGCCTCGAACGGGCCCAGGTAGTGCTTGAGCCCGGTCACAAGGGCGACGTGGCGCACGGACCTGCGCGCCGACAGCGCGCCAAGAAGGTTGCGCACCATCGCCGCGTTGATCCGGATGTTCTCGGCTTCCGTGGCTTGCCGCAGCCAGGTGGTGATGAACACGTGGGTAGGCGACACGTCGGCAAGTGCCGTGGCCAGGCCGACCGGATCCAGCAGGTCCGCTGCGATCGGACGGACGCCCTCGACAGCGGGATGTGGCCGCCGCGCCAGCCCATAGACGGTCCAGCCTTGGCTGATGAGCTCACGGGCGGTGTTGCCGCCGCCGATGCCGCTGACACCGACCACCAACGCGGTTCTTTCCATGCTTGTCTCCTGGATTCACGGGACCACGCGTTCGATTTAAGCGCGTTCCCTGGGCCCGTGGCAAAAGAAGGGAATGACGGCTTTGGGCCGGAAGGCGCTGTCAAGGTCCGCTTCGCGGACGCCCGCCCAGAGAGCACGCGGTGTTGCCGGTCCGGGGCGATCGTGACAGTCGGCGTTCGCTGCACAACAGTTGGCAATCGCCTATATCGAAAGCACCCATTCCACGAGACTTGAGTCATGCCCTCCTCGCGGCGAGCGACTGCTGTGTCCGCGGGGCGGACCTTCAGCGCACCGTTTTGATCTAGCCAGCCGGTTTCAGTGCTCTAGGGCGCTGGCGGCCGCGATCGACGATCCAAGTAGGACGCGAAGCCAAAGCAGAAGGAGGTGAGAAGCGCACCCATCAGGCCCACATCCAGGTCTGCAAATCGACCGGCCAGTGTCACTGACCAAGCCAGCCAGACGGTGACAACCGCAAACACCACCCCGAGCACGCGCCAGGACCGCGGGCTCATCAGCGACCCATGGCGATTTCGACGTCCAAGCACGAGGCGCGAACCGATCTCGAGGCAGAACGCACCGATGGGCGCGAGGACCAGCGGCAACACGGGATCAAGGGGTTTGACCGCAGTGTCGGTAAATGCGTCCCACAGGACGTTGATCAAGCCGACTGCAATCAACACGCCGAACGCACACAACACGCTTCCAGCAAGCCGGTATGCCCAGTGAGTGACCGGCGACGCCAAACGGTCCTCGAGCGTCGACCTCTGACGTTGTCTGGGTGCCATGTGATCTCCACGGCGGGATTTGCAAGGCACCTCCTACTCGGTCCGCGGCTTTCCCTGGGCCTGGCTACGACGTGCCTGCAGTGGTCTACAACTCCGGAGATGTCGGCATGCGTCGAGCGGATGACGCACCAGGCTGCACTGCCACGACCGGGGTCGGAAGGGCTCCTGCGTTGAGCACCCTTGTGTGGCCGGTCGAAGCAATGAGCAGCACATCTGCCAGCGTGATCAAGGGAGGCGTGGACAAGGAAGGCCGGCCTGAAGTCGACCATCACTCCCTACCCGAACGAGCGCCTCGGATGTCCCCGCAGCCACGTTCGCGGGCGCGCAATGAGCGCACCGCCGGCCCCTTCCTTTTCAACAGCGGGCCGTCACAGCGCGCCTTCGCTCACCACTACGGCTCAACCGTGCTGCTCTTGCCGCGGTGATGTTGGGCCGCGAACACCGGCCCGCCCGTCCGACAACTCGCAATGTGTCCAGCAGCGCCAACCGGTTCAGCGGGCCTCAGGCGCTGTTCTGGGCAGAGGCCGGCGTCTGTGCGGCCTGCGCAAGCACGAACGGCCAGTGCGCCAGTGAATTGGAGCGTGCCCGACGGGAGCGCGCTTGGCCGCAGCCGCGCCGGGCCGGCCCAATGGGTGACGGCACGAACGGCTGTTCACAGGGACGCCAGGGTGGCCGTCGGCCGTCCGCCCGCCGATCACAGGGCATTTGGGGGGAATCCGGCCCTTCGCGATGCCCGTTTGCCGATCGGCCTCCGGCGACTGACAGAATTGGCACATGCAGTTCCGCTGGCGACACGCTGCCCCGTGGATCCTGGGCTGGGCCGTGCTGGCGCTGGCCGGCAGCGCCGTGCTCGTGCGCTGGGACATCGCGCAGCGGCGCGACGCCTTCGCCACCGATGCACGCATCGTGCACCGCCTGCTCAGCCAGCGCGCCGTCGAGATTGACGCAACGCTGGCGACGCTGTCGCTGCTCGACACGACGGCCGGCGCCGCCGACGCGGCCCAGCGCCTGCCCGCGCTGCACCCGACGGTGCTGCGGGTGCTGCGGCGCGCCGGCGGCGCCGCCTGGTCCGAGGCCAGCCTGGACGCTGTGCTGCGCGACGCCGAGCTGATGTCGCGCCGCGACCGCCGTGCCGTGCTCGCTGCCATCGACGCGGTCCGCGGCCACTACGTGCTCGTGCTCGCCGGTGCGGCCAGCCTGTCGCACGCGCTGGTCGTCGATGCCGCGCGGCTGGTCGACGCCGACACCTGGCCTCTGGCGCGGGACGGCCCGGTGCGGGTCGAACTGCGACACGCCGGGGCGGTGCTCGTGCTGCAACCGGGCGCCGACCGCGCCGTGCGGCCGCTCGGGCTGACGCCTGGCTTCGTCGCCGGCAAGACGCTCGACGCGCCGAGCCAGCCGTTTGAGGTGCACCTGCAGCGCGCGACGGGCCCGGCGCAGTGGCCGTGGGCTGCGCTGTTCGCCTGGGTGCTGGTCAGCGCCGCGCTGGTCGGCGCGGCCGCGGCGGTGCAGCGCCAGCGCACGGCCCGCCGGCGCGCGGAAGACCTGCTGCGGCTGGGCCAAGTGGCGCGGCTGAACACGCTCGGCGAGATGGCCGCCGGCCTGGCGCACGAGCTCAACCAGCCGCTGGCCGCCGTGCTGGCCAATGCGCAGGCGGCGCGGCGGCGGCTGGCCGGTGCAGCGCTGGCGTCCTCGCGCGATACCGCAAACCCCGTCGACGACGACGATGACCTCGCGCAGGCGTGCGAGGCGATCGAGCAGGTCGTTGCGCAGGCCCGGCGGGCCAGCGACGTCGTGCAGCGCCTGCGCCGCAGCGTCGAAACGCGCGGCGCGCCGGCGGCGCTGCAGCCGGTGGCGCTCGACGCCACGGTACGCGACGCGCTGCACCTGCTCGACCCCCGGCTGCGCCGCGACCGCATCGAATTGACCCAGGCCCTGGACGCCGTGACGGTGACGGCCGACCCGGTGGCGCTTGAGCAGATCGTGCACAACCTGCTGCTCAACGCGCTGCAGGCGCTCGAGGACACGCCTGCGGCGCGGCGTCGGCTCGAGGTGCGCACCGCGATGGCGGGCGACGGCGGCCTGCTGACTGTGGCCGACCGCGGCCCCGGCATCCCGTCCGAGCTGCTGCCGCGGCTGTTCCAGCCCTTCGCGACGACGCGCCAGGGCGGGCTGGGGCTGGGCCTGAGCTTGAGCGAGACGCTGGCCGCGGGCATGGGCGGCAGCCTCGCCGGCGGCAACCGCGACGGCGGCGGCGCCGAGTTCCGCCTCGTGCTGCCGCTCGCGGCGGCAAGCGGCACGGCATGAACGGCGCGCAGCAGTCGCCGCTGGTGCACGTCGTGGACGACGACGCCGGCGTGCGCGATGCCCTGGCGCGGCTGATCGCCAGCGTGGGCCTGCGCGTGCAGCCCTGGGACGACCCGCAGGCCTTCCTCGATCGCTTTGACCGTGCCGCGATCGGTGTGGTCGTGCTCGACGTGCGCATGCCGGGGCTGAGCGGACTGACGGTCCTCGACCGCCTGCGTGCCGAGGGCGCCGACCAGCCGGTGGTGATGCTCACTGGCCACGGCACGGTCGAGTTGTGCCGGCGCGCATTCAAGGGCGGCGCGGCCGAGTTCCTCGAGAAACCGGTCGACGACGACCTGCTGCTGGATACGCTGCAGCATGGGATCCGCAGCCATGTGCGCTCGCGCGAGCGCCGCCAGGCCGACGCCGGCGCACGCGAGCGCTATGGGCAGCTATCCCCGCGCGAACGCGAGGTGCTGTCGCTGATCGTCGCGGGGCTGACGAACAAGGGAATCGGTCGTGCGCTGTCGCTGTCGCCGCGCACCGTCGAGGCGCATCGCGCCAACCTGTTCGCCAAGCTGCAGGCCGAGTCGCTGGCGGCGCTGATCCGCAGGTACGCGGCACTCGTCGAGACCGACGCCGAAGGCACGGGCTAGTGCCACCGCGTAGTTCTACGCAGTGGCGCGCGTAGCCGGCCGGATGGCCACGCGATGGCGCGCTGCCTACAGTGCCGCCACGGTCGCGCTGCGGCCGACCGAGACCCCAAGACGAAGCCGGAGACCCCCGATGAAGACCCTCGCCCGCCTGCTCACCGCGACGCTCCTGACCGCCGCCGTCGCCACCGGCGCCGCGCACGCCCAGGCCGTGCGCACCGAGAAGAACATGTCGCTCGAACTGGCGACGCGGCTGGCCGCCGCCACCGTCGCCGCATGCCAGGCCAATGGCCACGCCGTGACCGCCACCGTGGTCGACCGCGCCGGCAACGTGCGCGTCGTGCACCGCGCCGACAACGCCGGCCCGCACACGCTGAGCGCCAGCTTGCAGAAGGCATTCACGTCGGCCTCGGCGCGCAACACGACGCTGGCCATGATGGACGCCTCGCAGAAGAACCCCGCGGCGGCCAACCTCGTGCACATCCCCGGTTACCTGCTGCTCGGCGGCGGCGTGCCGGTGCGCACGGGCAACGAGGTGATCGGCGCGATCGGCGTCGGTGGCGCACCGGGCGGCCACCTCGACGAGCAGTGCGCCGTCGCCGCGCTCGAGCAGGCGAAGGATCTGCTGCAATGAGAGCGACCGGTGCGGCGCGGCCCGCGTGCGCCGGGCGCCGGCGCACGCTCGGTGCCGTCGGCCTCGCCCTCGCCGCCGGCCTGTCCGCCGCGGCCCCAACGTCGGCGCAGGTGCCGCCCGGCGCGGCCGAGGTGCAGGCCTACCGCGGCCTGCACGCCGCGGCCTGGCGTGGCGACGCCGCCGCGGTGCCTACGCTGCTGGCCGGCGGCGCCGACCCCAACGGGCGCGACGGGCGCGGCCGCACGCCGCTGCATGTGGCGGCCCACGCGCGCCGGCTCGACGCCCTCCGTGCGCTGGTGCGCGGCGGGGCCGACCTCGGCGCGTTCGACGCCGATCGCTACGACGCCGTGACGATCGCCGCGGTGGCCGACGACGAGGTGACGCTGGCGCTGCTGCTCGGGCTCGGCGCGGATGCCAGGCTGATCACCAGCCGCTACGACGGCACCGCGCTGATCGCCGCGGCGCACCTGGGCCACGACGGCGTCGTGCGCCAGCTCATCGCCGCCGGCGCACCGCTGGATCACGTCAACAACCTGCACTGGACCGCACTGATTGAGGCCGTCGTGCTGGGCGACGGCGGCCCGCGCCACCAGGCCACGCTCAAGGCGCTGCTCGAGGCCGGCGCCGATCCGAGGCTCGCCGACTGCAGCGGCCGCACGCCGCTGCAACTCGCGCGGTCGCGCGGCCACACGGCAATGGCGCGCCTGCTCGAGGCCGCTGGCGCGCGCTGAGTACTGCGGCGGGCAGGCGCCCACCTGCCGGCCCTCGGCCCCACGCCGGGGCGTTCGGCCGTAGGACTGCAGCTGCGGCGCGACGGCACTCCCGACCCTGGACGCGTGTCGACGAGTCGCAGCGTCCAAGCAGCAAGCAGCACAGCTGCCCTTCGCCAAGGACCGATGCTGGCCGAACGTGCGCCTTGAAGATCCGCTCTGCGGACACATTCGCGGGCGCAAGGAGGGCAGCGCCGGCCGCCTCCCCTTTCAACAGCAGGCCGTCAGCCAAGCAAAGCCTTCGCTCACTACGGCGGCTCTCAACTGTCCTGCCCTTGCCGCGGTGATGTCAGGCCGTGCACACCAGCCAGCCAGCCCGCCCGCCCACCAGCAAGTGGTCCGGCAGCGCCTGCAGCTCCAGCGCGCCTCAGGCGATCTCCTGGGCCGACGCCTGCGCCTGTGCTGCCTGCTCAGGCACAGACCGCCACCGTGTCAGGCGGCTGGAGCACGCCCGACGGCAGCGCGCTTAGGCGGCAGAGCGCCGGCCCGGCCAAAGTGGCCGACTGGCCAACGCGCAGCCGAGCGAGGGTCTCCCGCGGATTGGTGGTGACCCCGTTCATGCACCGAGTTAACGGCCGCGGCCTGTCCGCGCGTCCGCCGGGCGGGCACTGTGGCGCAGGCTGCCCCAGGCCAGCACCGCGGCGATCCAGGCGCCGGACGCCATGCCGGCCACCATGGGCAGCGGCCGTCCGTCGGTGAACAGGCCAACCACTGCCATCATCAGCGTGCCGGCCGCCATCTGCAGCGTGCCGAGCAGGGCCGAGGCTGCGCCTGCATGGGCGCCGTGTTCCTCCAGCGCTAGCACCGAAGTGGTCGGAATCACAAGCCCCATCAGCCCGCTGGCGATGAAATACAGCACCAAGAGCACCACCAGCCGGTCGCCGCCCGCGGCGTAATACAACAGCATCGCGCCCATCACCGCTGCGCAGGCGGTGGCGGCGCCACGCGCCAGCGGCGCCATGCCAAAGCGCTCGCCCAGCGGACCGTTAAGCTGGGAGGCACCGAAGAACGCCGCCGCATTCACCCCGAAGGCCACGCTGTAGATGCCCGGCGACAGGCCATAGTGGTCGATCATCACGAACGACGAGTTGGCCAGGTAGACGAAAAAGCCCGCCATTGCGAAGCCGCCGGTGAACACCAAGCCCAGGTAATGGCGGTCGCGCAGCAGCGCGCCGTACACCGCGGCAGCATTGCCCCGCGATGCGGCCCGGCGCTCGGCCGGCAGGCGAGTTTCTGCCAGTGAGGTGGACATCAGCGCCATGCCCGCCAGCGCTGCCACCGCCACCGCCCAGAACACACTGCGCCAGCCGGCCAGCGCGATGGCCAGGCTGCCCGCCAGCGGCGCGAGGATGGGCGAAACGCTGAACACCAACATCAGCAGCGACATCAGCCGCGCCGCGTCGGTTCCGGTGTGCAGGTCGCGTACCACCGCCCGGGGGATGGCCATGCCCGCCGCCGCGCCCAGCCCCTGCACGAAGCGCAGTGCCACCAAGGTGTGGATGTTGGTGGCCAGCGCGCAGCCAACGCTGGCCAGGGCGAACAGCGCCAACCCGGCGTACAGCGGCGGCTTGCGGCCGAAGCGGTCGGACAACGAGCCGAAGACCATCTGCCCCGCGGCCAGAGCAACGAAGAACACTGTCAGGCTCGCCTGCACCGCCCCTATGCCGGCGCCCAGGCTCGCACCGATGGCCGGCAGCGCGGGCAAGTACATGTCGATGGCGAATGGCCCAACGGCCGAGAGCAGGCCCAGCACCAGGGCCAGGCGGAAGAAGCGGGGAGACGAGGACATGCCCGATTCTGGACCGGCTCATGCACCGTCCGACCCACGCTTGCCCCGGCTTCCCGGAACCAGCGGCGCAGCATGTTGGCGTTTAAGCCATTGGCCAATGCGACAGCGGCAGCCGAAATTTTGGACTGGCCGGCCAACTCGACGACTTGCGTGTTGAAAGCTGCCGAATGCCGCCGCCAGCCCCGCACGGTGCGGAACGCAGGTTGACCCGTGCTCGATTCCGAAGTGTCCCTAGGTCCACGCACGTCATGTCGTGGACACAAGCATCCTGGTGCGGGTACCAGGCCCAAGGTGACTTTGCCGGGCGCCTACGTCCAAGCGGGGAACGCGCGGTGCACATGCGGCCATGCGCAACCGGGCGGGTTAACGGGTGTCGGGTGCGGGCACGGTGGAAACGCCCTGGGCCTGCGCTGCGGCAAGCTGCGCTGCCAGCGCACGCTGGTAGCCGGCGCGTTGCTGCAGGCGGCTCCACCAGGCCTGCACGGCCGGCGTGAACCGTGCCTGCAGCCCGAGGTGTTCAGCCAGCATCACGGCATAGGCCACCGACACGTCGGCGGCGGTGAAGCGGCCGGCACAGACGAAGGGCTGCGCGCCAAGCCGCGGTTCCAGCGTGCGCAGCCGGGCGAGGAACCAGCGTGCATAGTCGTCGGCCACCTGGGGCAGGCGACGTGCCTCGGGTTCGAAGTGCCGGTAGCGCAGCACCAGCGTCTGCGGAAAGGTCAAGGTGGCCTCGCCGAAGTGCAGGTGGTTGAGGTAGGCCGCGTAGTCCGGCTCATGCACGCCGACATCCAGCGTGCCGGGTGCATGCCGTGCCGCCAGGTATTGGCAGATGGCGGCCGACTCGCTCAGTCGCGCATCGCCGTCCAGCAGCAGCGGCACGGTGCCAAGCGGATTGACTTCGAGGTACTCGCGCGCCTGGGCCCGCGGCGGGAACGGCAGCATCCGCAAGTCGTAGGGCAGGCCCAGTTCCTCCAGCATCCACAGCGGGCGGAACGAACGAGCGCTGAGGCAGTGGTACAGGATCATGAGGCGGCCAGTGCCTGCGGCGTGCTGGCGATCAAGGGCCGCAAGGCGGCTGCCAGCGACTTTACCAGTGCCGCGGACTCCCACACCGACGAGGGCCCGGGCGAGAACGCCGTGTCGTGCACCGCGCGGCTGCGCAGCTGCTTGAGGTCGTTGTCGGCATCGATGTGCTCCGGCGTGCCGTGCAGCAGCGGGTGCAGGACCCGCACGGCGACGGAGCCCTGCCCGCATGCGGCGGACGGCCGGACCAGCGTTTTCATCATCTCAACGGTGAAGGTTGGCCAATCCATGATCCGAGCATAGCGCCGGGCCACAGGCACAGCCTCGCGGGCCAAAGGCCCGGTGACACGAGCGCTGACGCCGCTGCCAACGCCGGAACATTCGTTGCGCTGTGGCGCCACGGTGGCAAAGAATGCCAACGATCTGCCAGAAGCGAGGATGACCACGCTTTCTCATCGCATCATCAGCCAGTCGACTGGCGCCCCGGCCACGGCCGTGTATGGCCTGGCCCGGCAACTCGAGCGCATGCCCGAATGGGCGTCCGGCCTGGCGACCGGCGTTCGACGAGAGGCCGGCGCCTGGATCGCGGAATCGCCCGATGGGCCGCGTGCGCATCGACATGACGCCCGACAACGGCCTGGGCGTGCTCGATCACGACGTCGCCCTGCCCGATGGCACCGTCGTGCACAACGAGCTCCGGGCGACGCCCGCCGGCAATAGATGCGTGTTGGCCTTCGTGTTGCTGCGCCAGCCGGGGGTCAGTGACGCGGCCTTCGAGAGCGATGCGGCCCAGGTCGCGCGCGACTTGGCCAGCGTGAAGGCCTTGGCTGAACGCTGAATCGTACCGCGCACACTGGCCAGCGCAGCGGCACACGTTTCGATGGACGGCCAGCGGCTATCGGCGATGACCGCGGCCACCGTGCTTGACGTTGATGCCGCGCCATCCACGGCGACCAGGTACTCCGCGCACCGCGGCAGTGGTGCCCAAGCTTTCCGTTGGCTCCGCCGCATGGTGCCGCGAACGGTCGAGTGACCGGCACTGCCTGCAGCGGTCATTCGGGCGCCACGAGTCGGCGTCAGCAGCCTGCGCAGTCAAACATCCAAGATCGGGCCGGCAATGCACCCTTTTGACCAAAAGCGGGCCGTCAACGTCCGCTTCGCGGTCGCCTGCCCGAGGGTGAGGCGGCGCTGCCGGTCCGTGGCAATCCTGGCAGCGGACTGTCTCTGCACGGCGGCGGGCTATCGCCCCCGTCGAACGCACCCTTTCAAGCTGACTGCAGGCCTGCCCTCCCCTCGGCAAGCCACAGCCGTGTCCGCGAAGCGGACGGTCAACGCACCGTTTCGACCCATAGCGGGCGCCGAACGGGCGCATCCGCGCACGTTCAACCGGACGGTCGACGTGACCGGCAGGCAGTGGCCGCTAGGCAGCGTCCGTTGGCGGTGAAGTGATTGGCGGCCAGCTGCCTCTGCGACGGCGTGTACTTCGGCGAGCGGTTGTATGCCGCAGGAAGGTCCTGACGCTGCGCGTACGCCCGATGCAAGCCCTGAGTGCGTTCTTCGGATACCCGAGCTGCCGGATGGTGAGGCCAACTCTCTTGCCCAGCTTGATCTAGAGCGGAACGGCACTCGATCGTCGTACGTACATGAACTACCCCAGAAGGTAGTCCAAGGAATCGTCCGCACTCCACCGGGTCAGTCTAAGACGATCGTCAGCAGCTGCCCCGCACTTCAGCCCGGACCCGGCTTGTCCACGTTTTGCCGGAGTGCTATCTCTTTTGCATGAGCACCATTAACGTGGCCCCGCCGGTAGGGCAGGCCACCACGTCATGCGGGCGCAGCGGATAGCGCCGGTCGCCGAAGCGCAGTTCGCCCTCCCCTTCCCGTATGACGAACACCTCTTCCTCGCCGCGGTGCACATGGAAGGGGCACTGCGCCATGCCCGGCGGCAGCTCAGTCAGGTCGTAGCGCAGCCCCCGCGCCCATTGAGGCACTGAGCAGTGAGCGCCGTGAGGTTAGAAGCTCGTTGGCCTCGATGTCGTCGACCACGACATCGGTCAGGTTGCCGAGGGGCTTGCGCACGGGCGTCGCCACCGTGGGGGCGCCTCCTACGTAATTTCCGGGCCCGGCGGCGCCGCAGAGCGATCACAGCACCCGGCACAGCCGGAAGGCCTCGTAGACCGCCGCATGGATGTCGCGCGACGCATGCGCATCGCCGATGCGGTAGAGCGCCGGCCGCAAGCTGCCCGCGCTGCCCCCGCTGCCCGCGACCGCGGCGGGCCCCGGCTGTGGCTGCCCGGCGACAAAGCGCTCCAGGTCCAGCTCGCCGTCGTTGGCGGAAGCCGGCCGCAGCGCATCGAACAGCTCGGTCACCGGCGACATGCCCAGCTCCACCACCACCCGGTCGGCGGCGATCAGCAGCGGCTGGCCGGTGAGTTCATGGCGCAGCTGCGCCTGCCCCCGGCCGGCCACCAGCTCCACCGCGGTGAGCCGCAGGTCGTGGCGCACGGTCACGCCCAGCTCGGCCAGCCGGCGGCGCCAGATGATCTCGTCGCCCCGCCCGCCGAGTTCCTGGCCCAGCTGGCCGTCCAGCGTCGCCAGCGTCACGCGGCGGCCGGCCATCGCATGCCGCTCGGCGCACAGCAGCGCGTTGTGGCGGCCGGTGCCGTCGTACACCAGCACCTCGGCCGCCGGCTGCAGCGGCGCGGCCAGGGTGTCCACCACGCTGTCGCAATGCCCGGCGCCCGGCAGCTGCTCCAGCGATGGCACGCCGCCGGTGGCCACGATCACCACATGGGGCCGGCAGGCCAGCACGTCGGCGGCCTCGGCATAGGTGTTGAGCCGCAGCGGCACGCCCAGCCGCGCCAGCTCGCCGAGCCGCCAGTCGACGATGCCCACCAGGTCCTTGCGCCAGCTGCCCTGGGCCGCCAGCAGCACCTGGCCGCCGGCGCGCGGCCCGGCTTCCAACAGCTGCACCGCATGGCCGCGCAGCGCGGCCACGCGCGCGGCCTCCAGCCCCGCCGGGCCGGCGCCCACCACCACCACCGTGCGCCGCGTGGCCGCCGGGTCCACCTCGTGGGCGATCCATGTCTCGCGGCCGGTGGCTGGGTTGTGGATGCAGGCCGCCTGGTGGGCGCGGCAGAAGGAGGCGCCCACGCAGGGCCGCACCTCGTCCTCGCGGCCGGCGGCCAGCTTGCGCACCAGGTGCGGGTCGGCCATGTGGGCGCGGGTCATGCCCACCAGGTCGATCAACCCGTCGGCGATGGCATGCCGCGCGGTGGCTAGGTCGGCGATCTTGGCCGCATGGAACACCGGCAGCCGCACCGCCTGCTTGAAGGCCGCGGCCTGGCGCAGCCACGGCGCGGAGGGCTCCGACATCGTGGGCATGTTGTCCACCACCAGCGACAGCCCGGTGTCCATGCGGCCATACACCACGTTGAAGAAGTCGAACAGGCCCGAGCGCTCCAGAATGGCCGCGGTGCGCACGCTGTCGTCAAAGCCCAGGCCGTCCTCCACCGCATAGCGCAGGCCCACGATGAAGTCGCTGCCCACCTGCTCGCGGATCTCCTCGTGCACCATCAGCACGAAGCGGCAGCGGTTGTTCATCGAGCCGCCGAAGCGGTCGGTGCGCAGGTTGGTGCGCGGATTGAGGAACTGGCCCAGCAGGTGGCCGCCGGCCAGCGTCTCCAGGCCATCGAGCCCGCCGTCGCGGCAGCGCTGCGCGGCCTGGCCGAAATACTTCACCACGCGGCGGATGTCGTGCTCGCTCATCTCGCGCGGGATGCTGCGGTGCAGGGTCTCGCGCAGCGCCGAAGGCGCGATGGTGGGCAGCCAGTCGCCGGCATAGGGGCTGCCGCGCCGGCCCATGTGGGTGATCTGGCACATCAGCGCCGCGCCGTGCGCATGCATGCGGGCCGAGAAGCGCTGCAGGTGCGGCACCACCTCGTCGGTGCCCAGGTCGATCTGGTTGAAGACGTTGGGGCTGTCGATGCCCACGTTGGACGAGCCACCGAACATGCTCATCGCGATGCCGCCGCGCGCCTTCTCCTCGTGGTAGCGCTGGTAGCGCTCCTGCGGGAAGTCGTTCTCGGTCAGCGTGCTGGCGTGGCTGGTGCTGATGATGCGGTTGCGCAGCGCCAGGTGCCGCAGCTGGAACGGCCGCAGCAGCGGATCGGCCGTGCGCGGCGTGGGCGGCGTGCCTGGCGGCGCGGCGGCTGGGGCGGGATGCAGCGGAATCATCGGTGGCCTGGCGGAGTGCGGGTGTGCGCCGATTGTGGTGAGCCGCCAGCGCGCTGTCGCTGTACATCTGGGGCCATGCTGCCTAACATGGTGTTATGCACCAACAGCCCCCGCCCGAGCGCCCCGTGTTGCGCTCGGCCAATGCGCTGCGGGTGTTCGAGGTCGCTGCGCGGCACCTCGGCTTCACGCCGGCGGCGGCCGAGCTGTGCGTCACGCAGGTGGCGATCAGCCGCATGGTGCGCCGGCTGGAGGACGACATTGGCGTGCCGCTGTTCGTGCGCACCGGCACCCGGCTGCAGCTCACCGAGGAAGGTTTGCTGCTGTCGGCCGCCGTCACCACCGGCTTCGGCCAGATGGAGGCCGCGCTGCGCGAGATCCGGCGCCGTCGGCAGGCGCGCCCGGTCGTCACGCTGTCGGTGTCCACCGGCTTCGCCTCGCACTGGCTGATGCCGCGCATGGCCGGCTTTCAGCAGGTGCTGCCGGCCATCGACCTGCGGCTGGTGCTCAGCCAGGCCATCCTGCAGGGCAGCGTGGAGCAGGTCGACCTGGGCATGCGGCTCGACCCGACCGACCGCGGCCTGGCGCAATGGCCCTTCTGCCCCGAGCTGGTGCTGCCGCTGTGCAGCCCTGCCTGCCTGGCGCAAAGCGGCCCGCTGGAAGCGCCGTTGCGGCGCGGCGGCACCACGCTGATCCACCTCACGCAGACCACGATGGGCTGGGACGATTACTTCGCCCGCGCCGGGCTCCCAGCACCGGCCGGTGCGCGGTCGCTGGCGTTCTCCGACTATGCGGTGGTGCTGCAGGCGGCGCTGCTGGGCCAGGGCGTGGCGCTGGGCTGGGTGTCGGCCGCCTCGGGCGCGATGCGCAGCCGCCACCTGGTGCCCGCGGGCGGGCCGATGCTGGCCACCGGCCGCAGCTACCGACTGGTGGCGCCCGGCGGCCGCAGCCGGCCGGAGGTAGCGCAGGTGGTGCAGTGGCTGCAGGCCGAGATGCAGGCCGACCTGCAGGCGCTGGGGCTTCAGCCGGCAGGCTGACCCAAGCCGCCCTGGCACACGTACTTCACGTGCTGGTAGTCCTCCAGCCCGTGCTGCGAGCCTTCGCGGCCGTAGCCTGATTCCTTCACGCCGCCGAAGGGCGCCGCCTCGGCGGCCAGCGCACCTTCGTTGATGCCGACGATGCCGGTCTCCAGCGCATCGGCTATGCGCCAGATGCGCTGCACGTCGGTGGAGAAGAAGTACGCCGCCAGGCCGAAGGGCGTGTCGTTGGCCGCGGCCACCACCTCGGCCTCGGTGGTGAAGCGGGTCACGGGCACCACCGGGCCGAAGGTTTCCTCGCAGCTGCAGGCCATGGTGGCGTCGGCGTCCACCATCACCGTGGGCGCGTAGTAGTTGAGGCCCAGGGCCGGCAGCCGCTGGCCGCCCACCACAACGCGGGCGCCGCGCGACAGCGCGTCCTGCACATGGCGGTCGATCTTGTCCACCGCACGGGCATTGATCATCGGCCCAATCTGCGAGGCGGCGTCGGTGGCCGGGCCCACCTGCAGCACCTCCACCCGATCGGCCAACAGCGCGACGAAGCGGTCGTGCACCGCCTGCTGCACGAACACCCGGTTGGGGCAGACGCAGGTCTGGCCGCCGTTGCGGAACTTGGCGGCCATCAGGCCTTCGACCGCCGCTTCCAGGTCGGCGTCCTCGAACACGATGAAGGGCGCATTGCCGCCCAGCTCCAGCGACAGCTTCTTCAGCGTGCCGGCCGCTTCGCGCGCCAGGTGCTTACCCACCGGCGTGGAGCCGGTGAACGTAATCTTGCGCACCCGGGCATCAGCCAGCCACACGTCCACCACCTCGGGCGTGCGCTCGCGCGAGGCGGTAACGATGTTCAGCACGCCGGCCGGCACCCCGGCTTCCTGCGCCAGCCGCACCAGGGCCAGCGAGGTGAGCGGCGTGTCCTCCGCGGGCTTGCACACCACAGTGCAGCCGGCGGCCAGCGCCGGGGCGATCTTGCGGGCGATCATCGCGGCCGGGAAGTTCCACGGCGTGATGGCGGCCACCACGCCCACCGGCTCCTTCAGCGCCAGCATGCGGCGGCCGGCCACCGGCGGCGAGATCACCTCGCCGCCGCCCCGCACCGCTTCCTCGGCAAACCATTCCACATAGCTCGCGGCATAGGCCACCTCACCCCGGCCTTCAGCCAGGGGCTTGCCCTGCTCGCGGCTGACGAGCCGGCCCAGGTCTTCCTGATGCTGCAGGATCAGCGCATTCCAGCGCTTGAGCAGCTGCGCACGCTGCTTGGCCGGCACCGCCCGCCAGGCCGGAAAGGCGGCATGGGCCGCGTCCACCGCGGCCTGCGCATCGGCGGCGCCGCTGTCGGGCACGGTGGCAAACACGGCATCAGTGGCGGGATCGCTTACCTCGAGCCGCCGCGCGGAGGCGGCGTCCCGCCATTGGCCGTCGATCCAGTTGCGGCCGGGCATCAGGTCGTCGCGCACGAGCGCCAGGCTGTGGAGGGTTGACATGTCTAGACAGGCGTTGAAGGAATGGATGCCGCTAGGCGGCGGGCGATGGCTGTGCCCATCTCGGTGGTGGAGGCGGTGCCGCCCAGGTCTCGGGTGCGAGGGCCACTGGCCAGCGTCTGCTCGATGGCCTGCACGATGGCGTCGTGCGCATTGTGGTGGCCCAGGAAGTCCAGCATGAGCGCACCCGACCAGATCATGGCGATCGGGTTAGCGATGTTCTGGCCGTAGATGTCGGGCGCCGAGCCGTGCACCGGCTCGAACAGGCTCGGAAAGCGCCGGTCCGGGTTGAGGTTGGCCGAGGGCGCCAGGCCGATGGTGCCGGTGGTTGCCGGCCCCAGGTCGGACAGGATGTCGCCGAACAGGTTGCTGGCTACCACCACGTCGAAGCGGGTGGGCTGCAGCACAAAGCGCGCCGACAGGATGTCGATGTGCTGCTTGTCAACCGTCACCTCGGGGTAGGCCTGCGCCATGGCATCGGCGCGGCCGTCCCACCAGGGCATGCTGATCGCGATGCCGTTGCTCTTGGTGGCCACCGTCAGGTGCTTGCGCGGGCGCTGCTGCGCCATCTCGAAGGCGTACTTCAGCACCCTGTCGGTGCCGTGGCGCGAGTACACCGATTCCTGGATGACGATCTCGCGCTCGGTGCCCTCGTACATCACGCCGCCCAGCGCGGTGTACTCGCCCTCGGTGTTTTCGCGTACCACCAGGTAGTCGATGTCGCCGGGCTTGCGGTGGGCCAGCGGGCAGGGCACACCCTCGAACAGCCGCACTGGCCGCAGGTTGACGTACTGGTCGAACTCGCGCCGGAACTTCAGCAGCGAGCCCCACAGCGAGACATGGTCGGGCACCGTGGCCGGCCAGCCGACGGCGCCGAAGAGCAGCGCGTCCATGCCCTGCAGCTGCTGCTTCCAGTCGTCCGGCATCATCTGGCCGTGAGCCGCATGCCAGTCGCAGCTGGCCCAGTCAATGTCGGTGAACTGCAGGTCGATGTCGAATCGCGCGGCCGCCGCGCGCAGCACGCGCAGGCCTTCGGGCATCACTTCCTTGCCGATGCCGTCGCCAGGGATCACAGCGATGCGATGGGAGGCTTGCCGAGTGTCGGTCATGCTGAATGCACGGGCTGTGCCGCGTCCATTTGGTCGAGCCAGCCGCGGCGCAACTCGGGCACCGAACGTTCCAGCAGTTGGTAATAAGGATGGTGCGGCCCGCGGTCGAAGTCGGCCCGCGCCACCTGCGCCAGCTTGCGGCCGTGCTGCATCACCACGATCTCGTCGCACACGGCCTTCACCGTGTGCAGGTCGTGACTGATGAACAGGTAGGACACGCCCAGCTCGCGCCGCAGCTCGGCGATCAGATCGAGCACCGCGGCGCCCACCACCGTGTCCAGCGCCGAAGTCACCTCGTCGCACAGGATCAGGTCGGGGTCGGCGGCCAGCGCGCGGGCCAGGTTCACCCGCTGCTTCTGCCCGCCCGACAGGCCGCCCGGCAGCCGGCCGGCCACGGTGCGGGGCAGCTTCACCAGGTCCAGCAGCGCATCGATGCGCTGCTGCAGCGCCGCGCCGCGCAGGCCCTTGTAGAACTGCAGCGGCCGGGCCAGGATGCACTCGATGGTCTGCGACGGATTAAGCGCCGTGTCCGCCATCTGAAACACGATCTGCACCCGGCGCAGCTCGTCCTTCGTGCGCTCGGCCACGGTGGGCTTGAGGATGGCGCCGTTGAAATGGATCTGGCCCGCGCTGGGCGCCACCAGCCCTGCCACCGCGCGCGCCAGCGTGGTCTTGCCGGAGCCGGATTCGCCGATCACGCCGATGGCCTGGCCGCGGTACAGCTTGAGGTCGATGTCCTGCAGGACGGGCTTGCTGGACTTGCCGCGGGCATCCAGCGGCCCGTAGCCGGCCGACAGCTGGCGCACTTCCAGCAGCAGCTGGCCGTCGCAGGACATCGCGCCACCTTCGCGGGGTGCCGGCTGGGCCGCCGCCAGCAGGCTGCGGGTGTAGGGCTGGGCGGGCTCGGCCAGGATTTGCTCGGTGGTTGCCATCTCCTGCATCACGCCGTTGCGCAGCACCAGGATGTGGTCGGCCATCTGCGCCACCACGGCCAGGTCGTGGCTCACGTACACCGCGGTGGCCTTGCGGTCGCGCACCACGCGGCGAAAGGCGCGCAGCACCTCGATCTGCGTGGTGACGTCCAGCGCGGTGGTGGGCTCGTCCAGGATCACCAGGTCGGGGTCGGCGATCAGCGCCATCGCGGCCATCAGCCGCTGCAGCTGGCCGCCCGACACCTGGTGCGGGTAGCGCTGGCCGATGCTCTCGGGGTTGGGCAGCGCCAGTTCGCGGAACAGCTGCACCGCCTTGGCCTCGGCCTCGGCGCGGCTCATCAGCCGGTGGATGCAGGCCGGCTCAACCACCTGGTCCATCACCGTGCGCGACGGGTTGAAGGAGGCGGCGGCGCTCTGCGCGATGTAGGCCACGCGGCGGCCGCGCAGCGCACGCTGCCCGGCCGGCGAGAGGTGCAGCACGTCGGTGTCGCCAATACGCACGCTGCCGCCGGTGATGGTGCAGCCGTGGCGTGCGTGGCCCATCAGGGCCAGTGCGGTGGTGGTCTTGCCGGAGCCCGATTCACCGATCAGCGCCAGCACCTCGCCGGGACGGATGTGGAAGCCCAGGCCATCGACCAGCACCTGGCCGCCGGCCTGGATGGTCAGGCCCTGCACCGTGACGGAAGCGCCCATCAGCGTGCTCCTCTTTCCCGGGCCATGCGGCCCGGCAGGTTGTCGATGACCAGGTTGACCGCGATGGTCAGGCTGGCGATGGCAAAGGCCGGTGCCAGCACGGCGGCATGGCCGTCGGCCAGCGCGCCGATGTTCTCGCGCACCAGCGAGCCCCAGTCGGCGGCCGGCGGCTGCACGCCCAGGCCGAGGAAGCTCAGCCCCGCCAGCAGCAGCACGATGTAGACGAAGCGCAGGCCCAGGTCGGCCAGCATCGGCCCCACTATGTTGGGCAGGATCTCGCGCAGCATGATGTAGGCCGTGCCCTCGCCCCGGCTGCGGGCCACGGTCACGTAGTCCATCGCATTGATGTTGACCGCCAGCGAGCGTGCGATGCGGTAGGCACCGGGCACGTAGATGACGGCGGCGGTGGCCACCAGCACCGGGATGGACGAGCCAAAGCCGGCCACGATGATCAGCGCGAACATCTTGCTGGGAATGGCGGTGAGCGTGTCCAGCGTGCGGCTGAGCACCGCATCGATCCAGCGGCCGCTGGCTGCCGCCAGCAGCGCCAGCGTGGTGCCGATGCCGCTGGCCAGCAGCGTGGCCAGCAGCGCCACGCCCACGGTGTAGCGGGCACCGTCGATCACCCGGGCCAGCATGTCGCGCCCCAGGTAGTCGGTGCCCAGCCAGTGCTCGGCGCTGGCCGGCGCGAACACGGCCGCGCCGCCCATGGCGCTCATGTCGTGCTGCAGCAGGCTGGGGCCGAAGGCCGCGGCCAGCATCCAGAACAGCAGCACCGCAGCACCGAGCAGGCCGGGCCAACCCATGCGGCGGCGGCGTCGGGCCGTGGCGGCAGCGGTGACGGCCGCCGCTTGGGGTTCGGCGGCCTCGGCCACGTCGGCCAGCGCAGGCAGCGCCATGGCGGGCGGCACCGCCGCGGTGGTGGTGGAGTGCATTGGGCGGGCCTCTTCCTGGATGGCGGGCATGGTCACTGGTGCCGCAGGCGCGGGTTGGCCACGATGGCGCACAGGTCGGCCAGCGTGACGAGCAGCAGGTAGCCGCTGCAGAAGATCATGGCGCAGGTGAGCACCAGCGGCATGTCGCGCTGGCTCACGCCATCGACCATTAGCTTAGCGATGCCGGGGTAGTTGAAGATGGTCTCGATGATGATCACCCCGCCCAGCAGGTACGACAGGCTCAGCGCCACCGCATTGGCGATGGGGCCAATGGCATTGGGCAGCGCATGCGCCATCACCGTGCGCAGCGGCGAGGCGCCCTTGAGCCGCACCATCTCGATGTAGGGCGCCTCCAGCTGGTCGATCACCGCGGCGCGGGTCATGCGCATCATCTGTGCCACGATCACGCAGCACAGACTGAGCACCGGCATCGCAAAGGCCTTGAGCATCTGGCCGATGGAATCGATCTCGGACACGTACGACAGCGCCGGCAGCCAGCGCAGCTTGACCGCGAACACCAGCACCGCCAGCGTGGCCACCAGGAACTCCGGCACCGACACCACGCCCACCGCCGCCAACGAAGCCGCGCGGTCGAACCAGGAGCCGCGCCACACCGCCGAGGCGATACCCAGCGTGAGCGCGATGGGCACCGAGAACAGCGCCGTTACCGCCGCCAGCAGCAGCGAGTTGGGCAGCCGGCTGCCCACCAGCTCGCCCACCGGCATCTGCGTGACCGACGAGGTGCCCGGGTTGCCGGTGAGCAGGCCGCCCAGCCAGCGGCCGTAGCGCACCGGGCCCGGCACATCCAGCCCCATCTGGGCCCGCAGCGCGGCCAGAGCCTCGGGCGTGGCCTCCTGGCCGAGCTGTTCCTGTGCGGCGTCGCCGGGCAGCACCGAGGTGATTGCGAACACGATCACCGACACCGCCAGCAGCGACAGCAGCGCCAGCGCCACCCGCTGGCCCAGCAGCTTGAGGATCAACAGGTTCATTGCGCAAGCCTCCTGGCGTCAGGCGTCCAGCCAGACGTGCTCGGCGAACGAATAGCCCATCAGGCTGCCCAGCGGGATCGGCGACAGGCCCTTGAGCTTGTTGCTGTGGCCGTCGATGCTCGCCAGAAACAGCGGGATGCCGATGCCGGCCTCGTGGTGGATCATGGTCTGCATGTCGGCATACATCTGCTTACGCTTGGCCAGGTCGGTCTCGGCGCGCGAGGCCAGCAGGAGCTGGTCGAACTTCTCGCTCTTCCAGCGGGATTCGTTCCAGGCTGCATCCGACTTGAAGAACTGCGTCAGCAGCGTGTCGGCGCTGGGGCGCGGGTTCACGTTGCCGAAGCCCACCGGGCTGTTCAGCCAGTGGTTGGACCAGTAGCCGTCGGCCGGCATGCGCTTGACGTCCAGCTCCAGCCCAATGCGCTGGGCCGCCTGCTGCAGCACCAGCGCGGTTTCCACCGAGTACATTGCGGCCGGCGAGGTGACCACCGGCACCTTACCGGTGACGCCCGACTTCTGCAGGTGGAACTTGGCCTTGTCCAGGTCGAAGGCGCGCTGCGGCAGGCCGGCGAAATGGAAGCGGTTGGTGGGGTCGATAGGCTGGTCGTTGGCGATCACCGCATGGTCCAGCGCCACCGCCTTCTTCATCTGCTCGCGGTCGAACAAGTGCTTCATCGCCAGGATGAAGTCGGGGTTGACACCGGGGCCCAGGTCCTTGCGCATCACCAGGTCGGAGTACTGGCCCGACTGGGTGATGAACACGCCATGGCCCGGCGAGTCCTTGACCCGCGCCACCGAGCGCGGATTGACCGAGCCCACCAGGTCCATGCCGCCGGACAGCAGCGCATTGACCCGGGCGCTCTCGTCGCCGATGCCCACGAACTCGATCTCGTCCAGGTAGGGCTTGCCCGGCTTCCAGTAGGCCTCGTTGCGCACCACCACCGAGCGCACCCCGGGCTTGAATTCCTTGAGCTTATACGGGCCGGTGCCGACGCCGGCGTTGAAGTCGGTGGTGCCTTCCTTGACGATGTGGAAGTGGAAGGTGCCCAGGATCACCGGCAGGTCGGCATTGGGTGACGAAAGCACCACCGTGACCTCCTGCGGGCCGGTGGCCTTGACGCTGTCAATCTGATCGGCCAATGCCTTGGCCTTGGAGGCGGTGGCCGGGTCCTTGTGGCGCATCAGCGAATACACCACGTCGGCCGGCGCCAGCGCCTTGCCGTCATGGAACGTGACGCCCTTGCGCAGCGTGAACACCCAGGTCCGCGCGTCCTGGGTGCGGAAGGACTCTGCCAGCGCCGGCTGTGGCGACAGGCTGCCGTCCAGCGAAAACAGGCCGTTGTACAGCATCATGCCGCGCGAGTAGTCGGTCTGGTTCGACTGCTTGGCGGGGTCCAGCGTGTCGGTCACCGCGGCGGTGGCGCCGGCCACCCGGATCTTGCCGCCGCGCCGCGGCGTCTGCGCATGGGCCGACACGGCCACGCCGGCCAGGCTGCCGGCCAGCGTGGCCTGCATGCCGCCGGCCAGCAGCATCGTCAGGATGTCGCGCCGCGAGGCGCCGCGCCGCAGCGCGTCCATCATGCGCATGCTGTCGTTAGGGCCGACGAGTTGGGCGAGCTTGTTGCGGTCGCTCATGATTGCGTGCTCCTGGAGATGTCGAGGTGAGGTGGCGGACGAACGGGATGCGCAGGCGATGGCCGCGCCTTCAGGCGAGGCGGTCCTTCATGCGGTAGTACAGGCCCACCGCGGGCAGGAACCAGGGCGGGCCGAAATGCCCCGGAATGGCGGGCCAGCGGCGGCCCTGCCAGGGATTGGCGGCCGGCTCGCCGGCCATCACCCGGGCCATTCGCTCGCCCATGTGCACCGACATCTGGGTGCCGTGGCCGCTGTAGCCCATCGAATAGAACAGGCCGTCGCGCTCGCCGGCATGCGGCAGGCGGTCCTGCGTCATGTCCACCAGCCCGCCCCAGCAGTAGTCGAGCCGCACCGGTCCCAGCTGCGGAAAGGTCTCGGCCAGGCCTTGGCGCAGGATCTCGCCGCTGGCCGCATCGGACTGCGGGCTGCTGACGGCAAAGCGGGCCCGACCGCCGAACACCAGCCGGTGGTCGGCGGTGAGCCGGAAATAGTGGTGGATGTTGGCCACCGTGGTGTAGGTGCGGCGCCGTGCAAGCAGCGCGGTGGCGCGCGCCTCGCCCAGCGGCTCGGTCACCACGATGAAGCTACCGATGGGCACGATGCGCCGGCGCAGCCAGCCGAAGCTGCCGTAGCCGCCATGCCGCGTGGCACCGGTGGCCACCAGCACCTGCGCCGCCTGCACCAGGCCGCGTGCGGTGTGCAGCCGGTGCGCATAGCTGCTGCCGATGCGCTCCAGCCGCTGCACCTCGGCATTCAGCGCGATCTGCGCGCCGTGCTTCTGCGCCGCCTGGGCCAGGCCGCGTGCAAAGCGGCCCATGTGCATCTGGCCGCTGCGCTTGTAGAGCAGGCCGCCGTGGAAGCGGTAGCTCTGCACCTCGGCGCGCACGCGGTCGGCGCCCAGCACCTCCACGTCGGTGTCCACGCCGTCCTGCACGAGCAGTTCGGCGCTGCGGGCCAGTGCCTCCAGGTGCTGCGGCCGCGTGGCTAGCTTGAGCTTGCCGTGGCGCAGGAAGTCGCAATCGATGGCCTCTTCATGCACCACGCGGGCGACGCTGTCCACGGCCTGGTCGTAGGCGTGGTACCAGTCGCGGGCGGTCTCGCGGCCCACCTTGGCAGCCAGCTCGGCGTAGTCCACCGCCAGGCCGTTGTTCACATGGCCGCCGTTGCGGCCTGACGCCTCGGCCGCCACGCGGCTACCGGCTTCCAGCACCAGCACGCGGGCACCGCGCCGGGCGAGGGCCCGCGCCGCCGACAGGCCGGTGAAGCCGCCGCCCACGATGGCCACGTCCACCTGCGCCGGCAACGGCTGCTCGGCCGGCACGAAGGCCGGTGCGGATTCGGTCCAGTAGGCGTCGAGCTTCATAGTGGCGGCGGCTCCAGGTGGATGCCGGTCAGAGGCCGACGACGCCGGCCAGGCCGCCGATGTCCTGGATCTCGACATAGCGGTAGGCCGGGTTGCCCGGGCCGTGGCCGCGGTTGACGAACACCTTGTTGACGATGCCCAGGTCGTCGGCCGACATCAGGTCGTAGCGCAGGCTGGAGGACACATGCAGCAGGTCCTCCGGGTTGCAGCCCAGCGAGTCGATCATGTATTCGAAGGCGGTGAGCCGCGGCTTGTAGGCCTGCGCCTGCTGCGCGGTGTACACGCGGTGGAAGGGCGCGCCCAACTGGGCCACGTTCTTGTGGATCTGGTCGTCTGACGCGTTGGACAGGATCACCAGCGGAATCTCCCTGGCCACCTTGGCCAGGCCGGCCGGCACGTCCGCATGCGGGCCCCAGGTGGGCACGGCGTCGTAGTACTGCTGGGCCTCATGGTCGAAGTACTGCAGGTTCCACTTCCTGCACAGCCGGCGCAGCGCGTTCTTGAGCACCACCTCGTATGGCTGCCAGGCACCTAGCACCTCGTCGAACCGGTAGGCCGAGAACTCGGCGATGAACTGCTCCATGCGCTCGGCCGGAATGCGGTCGGCAAACATCTCGCGGGCCATCTCGCCCATGCGGAAGCGGGTCAGCGTGCCGTAGCAGTCGAAGGTGATGTACTTGGGTCGGAAGGCCATGAGAGCGGCTCCTGTGGTTGTCATCTCGGTGTCATTCCAGCATGCAGTGGCGGCAGGTTTATGGGGTATTGACCGGCCACCGCACGCTGAAGCTGTGGTTTGAAGGGCCCCCGGCGGCATGCCATGCGGTGTGCCCAGCCGGCGTGCACCGGCGCACCTCAATGCGTCGCGGCAAAGTCGATCAGCACGCTTTTGAAGCGCAGGTTGGCCTCCACCGCCTGGCGGCCGAGGTCCTTGCCGATGCCCGACTGGTGGTAGCCGCCGGTGGGGATGACGAAGTCGCTGCTGCGGCCGTAGCGGTTGATCCACACGGTGCCTGCCGCGATGCCGCGCATGGCGCGCAGGGCCCGACCGATGTCGGCGGTGTGCACGCCGGCGGCCAGGCCGTAGCGCTCATGGCCGGCCAAGGCCAGGCCTTCGGCCTCGTCGTCGAAGGTCTGCACCGTAAGCACCGGGCCGAAGATCTCCTCCTGCACTGCCGGGTTGGCCGCATCCACGCCTTCGAGCAGCGTGGGCTGGAAGTAGGCGCCGCCCGGCATGCCCGCATACAACTTGCCGCCGCAGCGCAGCGTGGCGCCCGCGGCCCGCGCCCGGCCCACGATGGCGGCGATGCGCTCGGCCTGGGACGCCGAGATGATGGGCGACAGCGTGGCGGCGTCGTCCCAGGTGGCGCCGGGCCGGTGGTCGGCGAAGCGGGCCGCGATGCGCTCCACCAGCGCCTGCGCGATGCCGCGCTGCACGATGAGCCGCGAGCCGGCCACGCACACCTGTCCGGCATTGCCGGTGATGGCACCGGCCACGATGCCGGCCAGCCGCTCGAGGTCGGGCGCATCGTCGAACACCAGCTGCGGGCTCTTGCCGCCCAGCTCTAGCGTGGCCGGCTTGGGGCCATGCAGCGCACAGGTGGCCATGATGGCCGCGCCGGTCTGGGTGGAGCCGGTGAAGGTCATCTTGCGCACCAGTGGATGGCGGGTGAGCGCGTCCCCGGTGGTGCGGCCATCGCCCTGCACGATGTTGAACAGGCCCGGCGGCAGGCCCGCCTGCACCGCCAGCTCGGCCAGGCGCAGCACCGAATGCGGCGTCATCTCCGATGGCTTGAGCACTACCGCATTGCCCGCGGCCAGCGCGGCTCCAACCTTCCACGAAGCCATCACCAGCGGAAAGTTCCAGGGCGTGATGGCACCCACCACGCCATAGGGCTCGGCCAGCACCATGCCCAGGTGGTCGCTGCGGGTGGCGGCCACCTCGCCGCCTAGCTTGTCGGCATACTCGGCGAAGAAGCGCAGGCCCTCGGCGGTGAAGGGCACGTCCCAGGCGATGGCATCGCGCACCGGGCGGGTGGAGCACACCGCCTCGATGGCGCCGAGGTGGGCGCCATCGGCCTCCACCAGGTCCGCCCAGGCGCGCAGCACCCGGGCGCGTTCGCGCGGCGGGCGGCGGGCCCAGTCGGTGCGGCGCCAGGCGGCATCGGCATCGCGCACTGCCTCGTCCACCGCGTCGGCGCCGGCCAGCGGCAGCTCGCCGTGCACTTTGCCGTCGGAGGGCCGGCGCACCGTGAGGTGGCCTGCATCGGGCACCAGCCGGCCTGCGATGAAATGCCCTGAAGGCACGTGGATCTCGTCGGGATGGAACACTTGCACGGCAGGCCTCGGTCGGTTGCGGACGATGCGGCCGATGCTAGGCAGGGTGGCGCGGCATTTGTGTGCGTTGCCGCCGGGGCCGCCGCAGCAAATGGCGAATGCGCCGGCCACCGCAGCCGAAGCTTGCGACTTGCCCCGGGCAGCAAGAACGTACAAGCGCGCTGCCGGCCGCTTCCCGAAGATCGCCTGCCATCCTGCACGGGAGAGAAGACTTTGATCGATGCCGAGACCGCAAGGGCCGCCGCCAACGACGGCGTCCTGTTGCGCGCGATGACCGCCGCCGACCTGGCCGCGGCACACGCGCTGTCCGCCGAGCTGCGCTGGCCGCACCGCCCCGCCGACTGGGAACAGGTGTTCCCGCTGGCCGAGGGCGTGGTGGCCGAACGCGACGGGGCGGTGCTGGCCACCGCGCTGCGCTGGCCCTGGGGCCCGCGCCATGCCACCGTGGGCCTGGTGATGGTGTCGCCCGCCTGCCAGGGCCGTCGCATCGGCCACCGGCTGATGAGCGCGCTGCTGGACGGCCTGGAGGGCCACAGCGTGCTGCTGCATGCCACGCCCGAAGGCCGCGGCCTGTACGAGCGCCTGGGCTTCGTGCGCATCGGCGAGGTGCGCCAGCACCAGGGCACCGCCCTGCCCGCGCCGCTGGTGGCGCTGGAGCCGGGCTGGCGGCTGCGGCCGGCCGGCAGCAGCGATGCCGCCGCGCTGAAGGTACTGGATGCCGCCGCCCGCGGCATGCCGCGCGACGGCCTGGTCGACGAACTGCTGGCCAGCGCCGACGCCACGGTGGTGCTGGACCACGAGGGCGAGGCCAAGGGCTTTGCGATGCTGCGCCGCTTCGGCCGCGGCCACATCATCGGCCCGGTGGTGGCGCCGGATGCCGAAGGTGCCAAGGCCTTGATCGCGCACCTGTCGGGCCTGTCGGCCGGCCGCTTCGTGCGCATCGACATCGACTTTGCCAGCGGGCTGGCCGAATGGCTGGAGGGCCTGGGCCTGCAGCGCGTAGATGCACCCACCACGATGGTGCGCGGCGAGCCGCCGGCCACCGCACCCGGCACCCGCCTGTTCGCGCTGGCCACGCAGGCCCTGGGCTGAAGCGCATGCAGCCCTGCACCTTTCTGTACAAGTCGGATGCGGCCCGCGGCCGGCAATGGGCCGAGGTGTTCCGCGAGCGGCTGCCGATGGTGGACTTCCGCATCTGGCCCGACGTGGGCGACCCGGCGCAGGTGCGCTTCCTGGCGGCCTGGGAGCCGCCGCCCGACCTGGTGCACAGCTTTCCCAACCTGCAGGTGCTGTTCTCGTCGGGCGCGGGGGTGGACCAGTTCGACCTGGCCGCGTTGCCGCCCACGCTGCCGCTGGTGCGCATGGTGGAGCCCGGCATCATCCACGGCATGGTGGAGTACGTGAGCCATGCGGTGCTGGGCCTGCACCGGGACATGCCGCAGTACCGCCGCCAGCAGCAGGCCGGGCAATGGCAGCCGCTGCCGGTGCGCCCGGCGTCGGCGCGCCGCATCGGCGTGCTGGGCCTGGGCTCGCTGGGGCAGGCGGTGCTGCGCAGGCTGGTGGACTTTGGCTTCGACTGCGCCGGCTGGAGCCGCTCGTCGCACGAGGTGCCGGGCGTGCAGTGCCATGCCGGGGCCGAAGGCCTGGGCCGCTTCCTTGCGCGCACCGACATCCTGGTGTGCCTGCTGCCCCTCACCGATGCCACCCGCGGCTTCCTCGGCGCACCGCTGTTTGCGCAGCTGCCGCGCGGTGCCGGCCTGGTGCAGGTGGGCCGCGGGCCGCAGCTGGTGGAGGCCGACCTGCTGGCCGCGCTCGAGGCCGGCCAGCTGGGCGATGCGGTGCTGGACGTCACCGATCCGGAGCCGCTGCCCGCCGGCCATGCGTTCTGGCGCCATCCGCGCATCCAGCTCACGCCGCATATCGCCAGCATGACGCAGCCGCAGTCGGCCGCCGAGGTGGTGATCGACAACCTGCGCCGCTTCGAAGCCGGCGAGCCGATGACCGGATTGGTTGACCGGATCAAGGGATATTGAGCACGCGGCAGGCCGCCGCACAATGTGCCGAACCGCCGCCCACAACCGCAGGCTGCACTGCGCAGGCGGGCCAAAGCAGCATCACCCGCGGCGGCCTCCGGCCTAAGCTGGCAGCCATCGATCGCACACCCGCCGCCAGCGCGACACACGCCCCATGCTGTCCACCCTCCATCCCGACGAACTCGCCGCCCTCGACCGGGCCCACCTCATCCACCCGGTGGCCCCATGGCGACTGCATGAGCAGCGCGGCCCGGCGGTGCTGGCCTCGGGCCAGGGCGCCTGGCTGAAGGACAACCAGGGCCACGAGCTGCTGGATGCCTTTGCCGGCCTGTGGTGCGTCAACGTGGGCTATGGCCAGGAAAGCGTGGTGCAGGCCGCCGCGCAGCAGATGCGCACCCTGCCCTACGCCACCGGCTACTTCCACTTCGCCAGCGAGCCGGCCATCCGGCTGGCGGCCAAGCTGGCCGAGATCACGCCCGCCTCGCTCAGCCGTGCCTACCTGACGCTGGGCGGCTCGGAGGCGGTGGACGCGGCGGTGCGCTTCATCGTGCAGTACCACAATGCCACCGGCCGGCCGGGCAAGAAGCACTTCATCTCGCTGCAGCGCGGCTACCACGGCTCCTCCTCCACCGGCGCCGGCCTGACGGCGCTGCCCGCCTTCCACCGCGGCTTCGACCTGCCGCTGCCCACGCAGCACTACATCCCCTCGCCCTACCCGTACCGCAGTGCCGACGCCGATGCGGCCGCGGTGATCGCGGCCTCGGTCGCGGCGCTGAAGGCCAAGGTGGCCGAGCTGGGCGCCGACCAGGTGGCCGCCTTCTTCTGCGAGCCGATCCAGGGCTCGGGCGGCGTCATCGTGCCGCCGGTGGGCTGGCTGAAGGCGATGCAGCTGGCCTGCAACGAGCTGGACATCCTGTTCGTGGTGGACGAGGTCATCACCGGCTTCGGCCGCACCGGCCCGATGTTCGCGTGTGATGCCGAGGATGTGCAGCCCGACCTGATGACGATGGCCAAGGGCCTGACCGCCGGCTATGTGCCGATGGGCGCCACCATGCTGTCGGAGAAGGTGTATGCCGCCATTGCCGACGGCGCGCCGGCGGGCGCGGCCATCGGCCATGGCGCCACCTACTCCGGCCACCCGGTGGGCGCGGCAGTGGCGCTGGAGGTGCTGCGGCTGTACCAGGAAGGCGGCGTGCTGGCCAACGGGCAGCGCGGCGCGGCGCACTTTGCAGCCGGGCTGGACGCGCTGCTCGACCATCCGCTGGTGGGCGACTCGCGCCACCGCGGCCTGCTGGGTGCGCTGGAGGTGGTGGCCGACAAGGCCGCAAAGCGCGCCTTCGACCCCGCGTTGGGCCTGGCCGACCGCATCTTTGCCACCGCCTACCGCAACGGCCTGGTGTTCCGCTCCTTTGGCGACCACATCCTGGGCTTTGCGCCGGCGCTCACCTACACCGAATCCGAGTTCGAGCTGATGTTCCAGCGCCTGAAGAAGACGCTGGACGACGTGCTGAGCCTGCCCGAGGTGCGGGCCGCCATGAAGGGCTGAAGCCGCGTCGCCGCAGAATCCGGGTCCCAGCAGTTCCCGAGCGACACCATGTCCGAAACCCTCAAGGTCGACCGGCTCGACCTCCGCATCCTGGCGCAGTTGCAGAAGAACGGCCGCATGACCAACGTCGACCTGGCCGATGCGGTGGGCCTCTCGCCCAGCCCCTGCCTGATCCGCGTCAAGCGGCTGGAGCAGGCCGGCTACATCGGCGGCTACGGCGCGCAGCTGCGGCTGGAGAAGCTGGGCGACACCCTCACCGTGTTCACCGAGGTGACGCTGGCCGACCACCACCGCGAGGACTTCATCCGCTTCGAGGCCGCCATCCGCGACGTCGACGAGATCCTGGAGTGCCACCTGGTGAGCGGCGGCTACGACTACCTGCTGAAGTTCATGACGCGCGGCGTCAACCACTACCAGGAAGTGATCGAGGGCCTGCTGGAACGCAACATCGGCATCGAGAAGTACTTCAGCTACATCGTCATCAAGTCGCCGTTCATCAAGACCCACTACCCGATCGAACGCCTGTTTCCCCACCAACGTTGAGAGCCATGCCCGCCCTGCCGCCCCGCTTCATCCGGCTTGCCGAAACCGACCGTCCCGCGCTGCAGCTCACCGTCGACGGCGCGCCCGTGCAGGCGCTGGCGGGCGACACGCTGCTGGTGGCCCTGCTGAGCCAGGGCCGGCGGCTGCGCGACAGTGAGTTCGGCGATGGCCACCGCGCCGGCTTCTGCCTGATGGGCGCCTGCCAGGACTGCTGGGTGTGGACGGAGGCCGGCGACCGGCTGCGCGCCTGCTCCACCGTGGCCGAGCCGGGCATGGCCATCCTCACCCGGCCGCCGGCCACGCAATGGCCGATGACGCCCGACCTGGCGGCGACGCTGGCGCGGTCCGAGGCCACGGCGGAGGCCGCGCCATGACCGGCCCGCGCATCGTGATCGTCGGCACCGGCCCGGCCGGCGTGCGGGCCGCGCAGGCGGTGGTGGCCGCGGGGCTGCGGCCCATCGTGGTGGACGAAGGCCGGCGCGACGGCGGGCAGATCTACCGTCGCCAGCCCGAGGGCTTCCAGCGCCCCTACGCCAAGCTCTACGGCAGGGAGGCGGCCAAGGCCCAGGCCCTGCACCACGACTTCGATGCACTGCGCGCGCAGGTGGACTACCGCGGCGGCACGCTGGCCTGGAACCTCACCGCCGTGGCCGACGAACCGGCGCTGCACACCGTGCACGACGGCCGGCCGCAGAGCCTGCCCTTCGATGCGCTGCTGGTGTGCAGCGGCGCCACCGACCGGTTGATGCCGGTGCTCGGCTGGCAGCGCGCCGGCTGCTACAGCCTGGGCGCGGCGCAGATCGCGCTGAAGTCGCAGGCCTGTGCCATCGGCGGGCGGGTGGTGTTCCTCGGCAGCGGGCCGCTGCTGTACCTGGTGGCCTCGCAGTACGAGCAGGCCGGCGCGCATGTGGAGGCGGTGCTGGACACCGCGCCGGCCGGCAAGCCGCTGGCGGCGCTGCGCGGCCTGATGGCGCGGCCGGCGCTGGCGTTGCGCGGCCTGGGCCTGATCCGCAGCCTCAAGCGTGCCGGCGTCACGGTGCTGCAGGGCGTGCAGCCGCTGCGCATCGAAGGCAGCGAACCGATGGGCGCCGAGGCCGTGGTGGTGCGCGACGCGCAGGGCACCGAGCGCCGCTTCGAATGCGATGCGGTGGGCCTGGGCTGGCACCTGCGGGCCGAGACGCAGCTGGCCGACCTGGCGCGCTGCGAATTCGACTTCGAGCCGGTCAGCCGGCAATGGCTGCCGCGCATCGACAGCGATGGCCGCAGCAGCACCCGCGGCGTGTACCTGGCCGGCGACGGCGTGCGCATCCTGGGCGCCGACGGCGCCGAGGCCGCGGGACGCCTGGCCGCACTGGCCGCCTTGAGCGACCTGGGCCATGAACGCGGCCGCGCGATGCATGCGGCCGAGGCACCGGCGCTGCGCCGCACGCTGCAGCAGATGGACCGCTTCCGCGACGGGCTGGCACGGGCCTTCCCGTGGCCGCACCAGCAGGCCGCCACCCTGCCCGACGATGCGGTGGTGTGCCGCTGCGAGACGGTGACGGCCGGCGAGCTGCGCCGCTGCGCGAGCGAGCTGGGCAGCCAGGAGGTCAACCGGGCCAAGGCCTTCAGCCGTGTGGGCATGGGCCGCTGCCAGGGCCGCTTCTGCGGCCATGCCTCGGCCGAGATCGTGGCCCAGGCCAGCGGCGTGCCGGTGCAGCTGGTGGGCCGGCTGCGATCGCAGGCCCCGGTCAAGCCGCTGATGATGGACACCGGCGAGGTACAGGCATGACGGACAAGATCCTGCGCACCGATGTGCTGGTGCTGGGCGGCGGGCTGATGGGCACCAGCGCCGCCTTCTTCCTGCGCCAGCAGCATGGCCGATCGGTCGCGCTGCTGGAGCGCGAGCTGATCGGCCGGCAGGCCAGCGGAGTGAACTTCGGCAATGTGCGCCGGCAGGGCCGCGCACTGGCGCAGATGCCGCTGGCCAACCGGGCGCGCGCCGTCTGGGGCCGCGTGCGCGAGCTGCTGGGCGAGGACCTGGAGTTCGTGCCCCATGGCCACCTGCGCTGCTGCTACACCGAGCAGCAGGCCGCCACGCTGGAACAGCATGCGCGCGACGTGGCGCCGCTGGGCCTGCAGCTGGAGCTGTTCACGCAGCGGCAGCTGCAGCAGCGCTGGGGCATCTTCTCGCCGGAGGTGGTGGCCGGCTCGCTCTCGCCGCTGGACGGCCATGCCAACCCGCGGCTGGCCGGCCCCGCCTTCGGCCGCGCAGCGCGCCGCCTGGGCGCCCACGTCGAGGAGCGTGCCGAGGTGCTGCATGTGGAGCGCGACGGGGGGGACTTCGTGGCCCACACCGCCGATGACCGGCGCTTTCGGGCACCGCAGCTGCTGGTGGCCTGCGGCGCCTGGTCCAACCGCATCGCCGGCCTGTTCGGGGAAGCGGTGCCAATGGAAGCCCGAGGACCGCAGATGGGCGTGACCGAGCCGCTGCCCCATGCCATCGGGCCGTCGATCGGCGTGTCCTCGGCGATCGAGCACGAGGGCCTGTACTTCCGGCAGATCAGCCGCGGCAACATCGTGTTCGGCGGCGGCCTTAAGGGCCCGGCCGATGCGCAGCATGTGCGCTCCTATGTGCGACCGGACAACGTGCTGCGGCAGCTGCGCGAGCTGCGCCGCTTCGTGCCGGCCTTTGCGCAGGTGCAGCTGATCCGGGTGTGGAGCGGCATCGAGGGCTACACCGCCGACTGGCAGCCGGTGATGGGCCCCAGTGCCCGGGTGCCAGGGCTGCACTATGCCTTCGGCTTCAATGGCGAAGGCTTTGCCATCGGCCCCGGCGTGGGCGAGGTGATGGCCGAGCTGATGGCCACCGGCCGCACCGGCGGCACGCCGATCGAGCCCTTCCACATCGGCCGCTTCGCGGCGGTGGCCGAGCAGGGCGCGCGGCTGGCCGCCTGAGCCGCAGGCGGCGCCTGCCGCATGGGCAGGGCCGCAGGCCCTGCGGCCTGCGCGCCGGCTCAGGCCTGCTGCGCCATCACCACGAACACCTTGCGCAGCGTCTGCGTCACCTCCCACACGCCGGTGGTGCGTGCGGGAAAGAACAGCGTGTCGCCGGCGCGGATCTCGATCGGCTGGCCGCCGGTGGGCGTGAAGCGGCACGCGCCGGCCAGGATGTGCATCACCTCGGCATTGGGCAGCTGGCGCTCGAAGCGGCCGGGCTCGCATTGCCACAGGCCGCTGCCGTGGCCCTCGGCACCCGGCAGCGCCACATCGATGCCGCTTAGCCGGCACGGCGGCTGGCTGAGCGGCCGCGCGGGCGCGCCCTGGTCCTCCAGGCCGCCGAGCGTGACCGACTGGTGCAGCACGGTGATTCCGGCCGGGGTGGTGGTGACGGTGGAAGCGGTAGTGGTCATCTCGATGAAAGGTGCTCGGAAGAAGCAGGGGCGGCCAGCGCACGTTCGGCCACCGCGGTGAACCAGCGCACGCCCAGCGGCAGCGCCTCGTCGTTGAAGTCGTACTGCGGGTGATGCAGCGGATGGCTCGCGCGTGTGTCGCCGGCCGCCCGGCCCTGGCCCAGCCAGAGGTAGGCGCCGGGGCAGCGCTGCAGCATGAAGGCGAAGTCCTCGGAGGTGAACGCTGGCCGCTCGGCCAAGCTCGCCTGCAGCCCGGCGTCGGCGGCGGCCGCCAGCGCCAGCGCGGCCTCGGCCGGCGTGTTGACCGTGGCCGGGTAGTAGCGCGTGTACTGCACCTGCGTCTCGGTGCCGCTGGCAAGCGCCACGCCGGCCACCGTGTCGCGCAGCGCGGCCTCGATGCGGTCCTGCGCGGCAGCATCGAAGCTGCGCACCGTGCCGGTGATGCGCACCTCGGCGGGCAGCACGTTGTGGCTGTGGCCGCCCTCGATGCGGGTGACCGACAGCACCGCCGAATCACCGGGATCAATGCGGCGCGAGACGATGGTGTTGAGCAGCACCACCAGCTGCCCCGCGGCCAGCAGCGCATCGGCCGTGCGGTGCGGCTGCGCCGCATGGCCGCCCTGGCCGCGCAGCATGATGTCGAAGCGGTCGGCCGCGGCCATGAGGGGGCCGGCCCGCGTCTGCGCCTGGCCCAGTGGCAGGTCGGGCCAGTTGTGCACCGCATAGACGGAATCGCACGGAAAGCGCTCGAACAGGCCCTGCTCCACCATCACGCGCGCGCCGCCGTGGCCTTCCTCGGCGGGCTGGAAGAAGAAGTGCACCGTACCGCTGAAGCGGCGGCTGCGCACCAGCTGCTTGGCCGCACCCAGCAGCATGCTGGTGTGGCCGTCGTGGCCGCAGCCGTGGTGGGCGCCCGGGTGGCAGCTCTTCCACGGCTGGTCGCCCAGCGACACCATCGGCAGCGCATCCATGTCGGCGCGCAGGCCGACGCTGCGGTAGCCGGTGCCGCAGCGCAGCGTGGCCACCACGCCGGTGCCGGCGATGCCTTCATGCACCTCCAGCCCGAGCGCCCGCAGCGCGCTGGCCACCACCGCGGCGGTGCGGTGCTCCGCGAACGCCAGTTCGGGATGGGCATGCAGGTCGCGCCGCAGCGCCACCAGCCCGGGCAGCAGGTCGTCAACGTCGGCCGGTGCGATGGTTGATGTAGTCAACCTTCAGCCTCGACGGCATCGGCCAACTCGGCCAGCGTGCGGAAGTGGTAGTCCGGCCGGGTGATGGCATCCACCGCGAGGGTGCCGCCGAAGCCCTTCTGGCCGGCACGCCGCTCGATCCAGCAGCAGTCGATGCCGAGCTTGTGGGCGATGCCGATGTCGTGGTACTGGCTTTGCGCCACGTGCAGGTTCTGCGCCTGCGTGAAGCCCCAGGCGCCTTCATAGCGGCCGCGGGCATAGGCGAAGTAGCGCGGGTCAGGCTTCTCGCACAGCGCATCGTCGCAGCTCAGCGCCATGTCGAAGGGCTCGCCCAGGGTGTGCTCGAAGTGCTTCAGTGCCCAGCGCTGGGCATTAGTCATCGTCACCAGCTTGAATCGCTTGCGCAGGCGCTGCAGGGCCTCGGGCGCATCGGGGAAGGCCGGCCACTTCGGCACTGAGTCGCGCAGGCCCTCGGCGATGCCGGGGGTGTTCGGCAGGCCGAGCTGCGGCGCGATCTCGTGCCACACCCGCACCAGGTCGTCCGGGTAGGCGGTGACCTGCTGGCTGCCGCGCGATGCACGGTAGGCGGCCAGGAAGTCGTCGTCGGTGACGGTGGCAGCCGGTGCCACGCTGCGCAGGTAGTCGAGCATGCCGCGCTCGAAGTCGATGAGGGTGCCGACGACGTCGAAGGTCAAGACCTTGTACTGGCTGAGGGCCATGGGAAGCTCCGTGAGGGGTGGAAGGATTCAGTCCGCGGCCTGCCGCCGACGGGCCAGGTACTGGCCGGGCGTCATGCCGCACACCTGCTTAAAGTGGCGTGACAGGTGGCTCTGGTCGTAGAAGCCGGCCTGCATCGCGGCGGCCGCCACCGGCACGCCGCCGTCCAGCAGGGCCTGCACCTGGCGCACCCGCGCGGCGCAGATGTAGCGCCGCGGCGAGGCACCGGTATGGCGGCGGAACACGGTGGCCAGCCGCCATACGCTAAGACCGGCCTGTGCCGCCAGCTCCTGCAGCGGCAGGCGTTCGTCCAGGTGCGCATGGATGTAGGCCAGGGCGGCACCCACGGCGCGTGGCATGGGGCGCGGCGTCGTAGGGGGCGCTGGCGGCGCTGGCTTGCAGGACGGCTCGGGCAGGCAGGGCATGCCGCCAGCTTAGTTTTGCCGGCGCCCGGCAGCATGCGGAAACAGGCCCGCGCAGCGGCAAGGCCTGCGGTTGTGCAACGCTCGCCGGCAGATTCTGCGGCGCGGTGCGCGCGCTCCCCGCTTCAGTGCATCGGCGCCGGCCCGGCCCACCGCCGTGCGTCCGCGCCCACCCCGGTTGGCGCGGCGGCTCAGCGCCGGCCGGGGCGGCGGGCGGCGGACTCGCGCAGGCAGCCGATCAGCTGCTCGGCCGCGGGCGTGCGCAGCCGGCCGCGCAGCATCATCAGGCCCACCGGCGGCAGCTCGATCGGCACCTCCAGCGGCAGCATGCGCTCCAGGCCTTGGGCGCGGTAATGCTCGGCCACCGAGCAGGCCCAGAAGCCGATGGCGCCACGCTCGCGCAGGCAGTTCAGCGTGTTCGGGCGGCGGACGCTGCCCTCCGTCCGCTGCATCGGTGGCCCACGCTGCAAGGCGCCCCGCCCTAGTGTGCTCAAAGCGCCCCCGGCGCTCCATGGCGGCTGAACTGCGTCAACGCGATGATTTTCTGCGCTATTTCATCGCGCCGATCGGACGGTCGTCGCTCTAGGATGGAGGAACACCCATGTTGGGTTGCTCAGCCGCTGATGCCCACGTGGGTCGCTGTGAAGGAGAGCGCCGTGACTGCCGACCCCACGCACCTGCTATCCCTGGACGAATTGGCGAAGCAGGTATATGCCGTCTCAAAGCGACGACTACAGCGCATGTGTGCTGAAGACCCCGCCTTCCCGAGACCCATCCGCCTTGGTGCAAGGACGTTTCGATACGTCAGGTCTGAGCATGAAGCGTACGTGCAGACACTGCAGCGCGTTGCGCCGGCCGAGCCCGACATGCTGCGATGCGCACGGCTCGCGTTCGAACGACTGGACTCCGGTACCCGGTCAGCCCACCAGCACCAAACCGAGCCATTCGCAGGCCGTTCGGCACAGGCACGCGCCGCCGGTCCCCGTCGTTGACCTTCAAGTGAGGCCGGTTTCGCGCTGGTCCGGTTGAGGATCGATAAGGCGGCCGGCAGTGACGTGACCTTCGCCGCCGTCTCGTTGTCGAGCCCAGCCCGTTTGAGCGGGTCGTCGGCCTGCGTACCGGTCGGCCGCCGCCCAAGCGCAAGCCGCGTTCTAAGCCCAGGCCAAGGGTGCCTCGAAGGAGGCAAGCAGCGGTAGCACCCAGTGCCCCGAATCGACGGTGGGGATCCCTCGCACTCGTCAATGAGATTAAACCGGCTACGCGGTCACAGTCCCCGTAGATCGCAAGCTGGGCCGTGACGCCAGCTTCATGCCGCGCGGCACTGTACGACCGCCACAACCACCTGCCAGATTGTTGAAACGACAACTGGCGGATGAACTGGTGGATCGAGGCGTACCCTCCCCGCTAACCCAGCGCTGGCGCGGGCCTTGACAGACGCTCTCTCCGCCACACAGTAAGCAAAACGGGCCCTCGCGGCCCGTTTCTGCTTTCTGGCCTTCCCTTTTTCCCCCGCCACGTTCACCCCCGCCCCACCCGCACCACCACCTTGCCGATATGGCGGCCGTCCAGCAGGTCCTGCAGCGCTGCGGGCGCGTGTTGCAGGCCGTCGATCACCTCCTCGTGCAGCTTCACCTCGCCCCGCTGCACCCAGGCCGCCATCTCGCGCTGGAAGGTCTCGAAGCGCTGGCCGTCGTGGTCCAGGATGATGAAGCCCTGCAGCCGCACGCGCTTTTGCAGCACGGTGGCCAGCAGCGAGGGCCGCAGGTCCGGGCCGGCCGGCGCGGGCCCGTCGTTGTAGTGGGCGACGAAGCCGCACAGCGGCACGCGGGCGCCGACGTTCAGCAAGGGCAGCACCGCATCCAGCACCGGGCCGCCGACGTTCTCGAAATACACGTCGATGCCGCGCGGACAGGCCTGCGCCAGCCGCTGCGCGAATTGCGGGTCGTGCCGGTCGACGCAGGCGTCCAGGCCCAGCGCCTCCAGCGCATGCCGCACCTTGGCCGCACCGCCGGCCACGCCCACCACCCGCGCCCCTCGCAGCCGGGCGATCTGGCCCACCACCGAGCCCACTGCACCGGTGGCCGCGGCCACCACCACGGTCTCGCCCGGCGTCGGCTGCCCGATGTCCAGCAGGCCCACATGGGCGGTGAAGCCCGGCATGCCGAGGCCGCCCAGCGCATGCGAGGGATGGGCCATCTCGCCCAGGCGACGCAGGTCGGTGCCGTCGGACAGCGCCAGCTCCTGCCAGCCGGCCTGGGCCAGCACCAGCTCGCCCACCTGGAAGCCCGGATGCCGGGAGGCGGCCACGCGGCTGACGGTGCCGCCGACGATGGGCGCGCCGATCTCGATGCGCGGCGCATAACCGGGGCCCACTTCGTCCATCAGGTTGCGCATGTACGGATCGATCGAGAGCCACAGCGTGCGCAGCAGCACCTGGCCTTCGCCGACCGCAGGCGCCGGCACCGTCTCCAGCCGGAAGTCGCTGGCCACCGGCCGGCCTTTCGGGCGGGCGGCCAGCACGATGCGGCGATGGCTCACCGCGGTGTCGAGGCTCGTGTGCTGCATGGGTCGCTCCTCCGGTGTCAGGCACGCACGGGCCGGGGGCCGTGGCGCAGGGTGAGCCAGGTGCCGACGCTGACGGTGACGACCGCGAAGCCCGGGCCGCCCAGGGCGCCGACGTGGTCCACGAGCCAGCCGCCGCCCATCGCGCCGGCGGCGATGGCCACCTGGAAGGCCGCCACCAGCAGGCCGCCGGCGCCTTCGGCCTGGTCGGGCGCGGCCCGCACGATCCAGGTCTGGAAGCCGACCGGGAAGGCACCGAAGGCGAAGCCCCACAAGGTGACGGCCACCGCGGTGACCAGCGCCGACTGCCCCGCCAGCAGCAGGGCCAGCGCCAGCAGCGCGATGGACGCACCGCCCGCCAGGATGGCGTGCCGCTCGCTGCGGCCGGCCAGTGCGCCGCCGACGAAGTTGCCGAAGAAGCCGCCCACGCCATAACCCAGCAGCACCGCCGACACCACCGTGGCCGGCAGCTGCGTCACCTGCTCCATCAAGGGCCGGATGTAGGTGAAGCCGGCGAAATGGCCGGAGATCACCAGCACCACCGCCAGCAGCGCCACCCGCACCGCGGGCCGGCCCAGCAGCTGGCCCAGCACGCGCAGGTCCGGGTTGTCGCGCGGCGGCAGCGGCGGCAAGGTCATCCACTGCGCCACCAACGACAGCACGCTGACGCCGCCCGCCGCCATGAAGGCGCTGCGCCAGCCCCAGGCCTCGCCCATCCAGGCGCCCACCGGGGCCGCGCAGACCGTGGCCACCGACACGCCGGTGAGGATCACCGACATCGCTCGGGCGAACCGCTGCGGCGGCACCAGCCGCATGGCCAGGGCGGCGGCCATCGACCAGAAGCCGCCCAGCGCCACGCCCAGCACCACCCGCGCCACCAGCAAGGTGGCAAGGCTGCCGGCCGTGGCGGCGACGAGGTTGGACGCCACCAGCAGCAGGCTCAACACCAGCATCACCCGCTGGCGGTCGAAGCGGCGGGTGAGCAGCGGAATCGACGGCGCCGCCACCGCCCCCACCAGCGCGGTGGCGGTGACCGCCTGGCCGGCCGCGCCGTCGCTCACGCCGAGGTCGGCGGCCATCGCGGTCAGCAGGCTGGCTGGCAGGAACTCGGCGGTGACCAGGCCGAACACGCCCAGCGCCAGCGCGCCCACCGCCGGCCAGCGCGGCCGGTCGGCCGTCGGGCAAGGGTGCAGCGGCGCTGCGGGCGCGGCATCGGCGTCATGGGAAGCCAGGGGATCGGAACAGGACGTGGCGGACACGGCGGCAGGCCTTCGCGGGTTGAACGAGCGGCACAGCTTAGGGATAGGATGTCGGCGTTTGAATGCCGGCAAATCCAAGATGCTTGACTTTTTGTCCAAGGATGCGGCGCCCGAAGGCACGCCCGACCTGCTCACCCGCATCCTGCTGGGGCTGCGGCTGGACGGCGTGGAGTACGGCCGCTGCGTGATGAACCGGCCCTGGGCGGTGGCCTTTCCGGCGCAGCGCTCGGCGCGCTTCCATTTCGTCGGCAGCGGCGGCGGCTGGCTGTGCACCGCCGGCACGCCGTGGATCCGGCTGGCGCCGGGCGATGCGGTGCTGCTGCCGCGCGGCAGCTTCCACGTGCTGGCCAGCGACCCGGCCGTGCCGGCGGTGGACATCGACACGCTGGCGCGCACTTCGGTGTCCGACAACATCTACCTGGTGGACGGCCGCGCGGCCACGGCGCCCACCGGGCCGGACGCCGCGGCGGACCGCGGCGTGCCGGCCGACATGCTGTTCTGCGGCGCGCTGCGCTTCAACCTCGACCCCCTGCACCCGCTGGTGACGATGATGCCGGAGCTGATGCTGGCCGGTGACCTCGCCCAGCGCGATGCCACCGTGCCGGTGCTGCTGGAGGCGATGGAGCGCGAGGTGGCGCTGGACCGCATCGGCGCCTGCGGCATCCTGGCGCGGCTGGCCGACGTGCTGGCCGCCAGCATCATCCGCGCCTGGGTGGAATGCGGCTGCAACGACGCCACCGGCTGGGTGGCGGCGGTGCGCTGCCCGCGCATCGGCAAGGTGGTGGCCGCCATCCATGCGGCGCCGGAACGCGACTGGGACGTGCCGATGCTGGCCGGCGTGATGGGCGCCTCCCGCTCCAGCTTCACCGAGGCCTTCACCCGCACCATGGGCGAGAGCCCGGGCCGCTACGTGGCCAAGGTGAAGATGTTCCAGGCCCGCCACTGGATTGCCCACGACCACATGCGCGTGGCCGCCGCCGCCGCCCGCCTCGGCTACGACTCCGAGGCCTCCTTCAGCCGCGCCTTCAAGCGCATCATCGGCCACCCGCCCAGCGCGGCGCGGGCGGCGCCGGGGGCCGGTCGCCCGCGGCCTGCGGCTGCCGGCGCAACGGCTTCCGCCTAGCGGCCGCGCCAAAACCGTGATCGATGCCCGATCGCGGAGGATATGGAGGCCGGCCGGTGTTCCGGGCCGGTCCAAGCGCCGATAACCCCCTCGGCCCCTTGCGCATGCTGTCGGCAAGGGCGCGTCGGACACGAGGAACATCAGCTTGCGCGACCCAGATTCACCGGCAGCGCCCCGGGACACCGCCGCATCCGCGACCGACAGCCTGACCACGTCCCGCTCCGTCGCCCGGTGGCGGCTCGTGCCGCTGACGCATCGCAGGTCGACATGACACGCGACGAAGCCGACGACAGCG
>NZ_JZUE01000017.1 GCF_000969605.1 Aquincola tertiaricarbonis
GATCTGGTCGGCGGTCATGTCGGGCTCCTGGGGTTGCAGCGTTGCGGTGCGTGCTGCGATGGAAGGAACTTTAGAACCCGGAACAGGGGGGCGACAGTGGCCCATCTCTGTGCATTCGGTCCCGGTTGTTCCAACCCCCTTGTCAGGCAACTTCCTACACGTCGCATGTTTTCACGGTGTTTCTTCCTGCTTGGGCGTTGGGCCCCGGTGCTGCTGGCCGCGGGCGCGGTGGTGTTGCTGGCTGGCTGCGCTGCCCGCGGCGGCCGCGTTCCACCCACCACCGTGGGGCCGCAGCAGGTGGCGGCCATCGTCGCGGCGGCCGATGCGCAGTGGCGGCGCTGGGGCGGTGCCTGGGTGCTGCAGCAGCCCGGCGGCGAAAGCTGCGGCGTGCTGGCCGATGGCAGTTGCCAGCCGGTGGACGACGGCTGCGGGCGCGAGCAGTCGGCGGCGCTGTGCCCGGTGGTCAACGAATATTGGCGCGCGCTGGGCCGCGGCGGCAGCGGGACCGAGCGCCATGCCTGCCCCCAGCCCGACCGCTGCCAGGCGATCTGGCCCGCGGAGGCCGGGCGGCCGCAGCGCACCGCGCCATGGTCGGCCGCCTTCGTCAGCGCGGTGATGCGCGAGGCCGGCTTCGGCCCGCGGGAGTTCCGCTTCAGCGCCGCGCATGCGCAGTACGTGGTGGCCGCAAGAGACGGACAGACCTCCGCCTTCGAGGTGCTGCCCACGCCCACCACCCTGGCGCCCGGCGACCTGGTGTGCGGCGTGCGTACCGAGGAAGCGCGGCAGCGCCAGATCGGCCTGCATGAGATCCGCGGCGGCGGGGAGGGCGAGGGCGTCACGCCGATGCACTGCGACATCGTGGTGTCGGTGGACGGCCAGGCACTGCGGGCGCAGGCGGTGGGCGGCAACGTGCAGCAGTCGGTCTCGCGGCGCGAGCTGCTGCTGGGCCTGGACGGCCGCCTGTACTGGTCGCCCGAGGGCGAACCGGGCTGGGCGCTGGTGATGAAGCCGCGGCGTGCGCCGGCGGCCGCATCGCCGTGCAGCGGCGCCGACTGTTGAGCCATCGCAGAAACCACGCATGGCCTGCATGACAAGATGGGTGTGAAATGCGTCACATCCATCCGTTCCATCCTGCACCGGAGTCATTGCAATGAGCACTCGTGATGTCGTCGTCCTCAGCGCCGCCCGTTCGGCCATCGGCACCTTCAACGGATCCCTGGCCGACATGGAGCCGGCCGAGCTGGCCGGCACCGTGATGAAGGCGGCGGTCGAGCGCTCCGGCGTCGACCCGCGTCTCATCAACTACGTGACGGTGGGCAACACCATCCCCACCGAGAGCCGCTTCGCCTACGTGGCCCGCGTGGCCGCCATCCAGGCCGGCCTGCCGATGGACTCGGTGGCGATGTCGGTCAACCGGCTGTGCTCCTCGGGCCTGCAGGGCATCGTCACCACGGCGCAGAACATCCTGCTGGGCGATTGCGACTACGGCATCGGCGGCGGCGTGGAGGTGATGAGCCGCGGCGGCTACCTCAGCCCGGCGATGCGCAGCGGCGCCCGCATGGGCGACACCAAGCTGATCGACATGATGGTGGCCACCCTGACCGATCCGTTTGGCGTCGGCCACATGGGCATCACCGCCGAGAACCTGGTGGCCAAGTGGGGCATCACCCGCGAGGAGCAGGACGCGCTGGCAGTGGAGTCGCATCGCCGCGCCGCCGCCGCCATCGCCGAGGGCCGCTTCAAGTCGCAGATCGTGCCCATCGTCAAGCAGACGAAGAAGGGCGAGGTCACCTTCGACACCGACGAGCATGTGAAGCCTGCCACCACGCTGGAGACGCTGGCCAGGATGAAGCCGGCCTTCAAGAAGGACGGATCGGTGACGGCGGGCAATGCCTCGGGCATCAACGACGGCGCGGCCTTCTTCGTGCTGGCCGATGCCTCGGTGGCGCAGGCCGCCGGCTACAAGCCGATGGCCCGGCTGGTGAGCTATGCGGTGGCCGGCGTGCCCAACGAGATCATGGGCGAAGGCCCGATCCCGGCCACGCGCATCGCGCTGAAGAAGGCCGGCCTGAGCATCGACCAGCTCGACGTGATCGAAAGCAACGAGGCCTTCGCGGCCCAGGCCATCGCGGTGGCGCGCGGGCTGGAGCTGGACAGGGCCAAGACCAACCCCAACGGCGGCGCCATCGCGCTCGGCCACCCGATCGGCGCCTCGGGCGCCTTCATCGCCACCAAGGCGCTGTACGAGCTGCAGCGCACCGGCGGGCGGTATGCGCTGGTGACGATGTGCATCGGCGGCGGCCAGGGCATCGCCGCGGTGTTCGAGCGGCTGTGAACTGCACCGGCCGCCCGGGCGGCCGTCCCCGAGGCTGCACCCGGAATGCCTGAAGCAAGCTGAAACCTGCTGATGCTGGCGCCCGAGGGCGCCGGTTTCAACGCTGCTTCAACGGCGGGTTCCTAGATTGGTGGCGTGTCCATCCGCCGCCCATCGACCGCCATGACCACCGACTTCGCGCCCTGTTTCCGCAGCCGCTGCTGGCGTGCGGGCCGCCACGGCAGCCTGGCGGCGGGCGAGCAGGCCGTGCCCGACCTGCAGCCGCTGCACCGGCTGCGCTTCGACGTGTACTGCAGCGAGTGCGGCTACCTCGACGCCGCCGACCATCCCCAGGGCTGCGAGCACGATGCGCACGACGCGGATGCCGCGCACTTCGGCGCCTGCAACCTCCAGGGCGAGCTGGTCGGTCTGGCGCGGCTCGTGTTCTCCGGCTCGCAGGACGAGCCCTATCCGTTCGAGCAGCATGGCGCCGCGCTGCATCCCGGCGTGCGGCTGCTGCGGGGCGGCCACGCCGCCGAGGTCAGCCGCCTGATGGTGCGCCGCGACTACCGCCGACGCCGCGGCGACACGCTGGCCGGCGTGACCGACGAGCGCAGCGCAGGCCCGATGCCGCATGAGCGTCGCCAGGGCTCCGCGCAGATCGTGCTGAGCCTGTACCGCCAGATGTTCCAGTACAGCCGCCGCGCCGGCATCCACACCTGGTATGCGGCGATGGAGGGCTTCCTGCCGCTGTCGCTGGAGCGGTTCGGCTTCAGCTTCGAGTGCATCGGCAGCGAGCGCGACTACTTCGGCCCGGTCGCGACCTACCGGCAGGACCTGCATGAACTGGAGCAGACCTTGCCGCTGCGCAATCCGGCGCTGATGCACTGGCTGCTGCTGCCCGATGCGGCGCGGGAGGCCGCGCCATGATCGGCCCCTGGCTGCGCAGGCAGCAACGGCGAGCGCTGCTGCGCCGCGCCGGTGCGGTGGGCGTGGAGCAGGCGCTGCGGCTGTCGCTGCAGCGCGCGCAGGGCATTGCAGAGCGCGCGCGCCAGCGCAGCCCGGCCTACCGGCGGCTGCTGCTGGAACACGGCATCAGCCTGGTGGCGCCGCTGCCGCCGCTGGGCGCACTGCCGGTGCTGGACAAGGACTGCAGCTTCGCCCGCCATCCGCTGGAGGAGCTGGCCGGCGGCCTGCGCACGCAGGACATCGGGCAGGCGCTCACCAGCTCCGGCCGGGGCGGCGGGGTGTTCGGATTCAAGCTCAGCACCCGCGGCGAGATGCGCAGCGCCCGCGCCGCCGTCGACCTGGGCCTGCAGCAGATGTTCCGCGCCGACGAGCGCAGCACCCTCGTGGTGAACTGCCTGCCGATGGGCGTCACCTTCGACGCCGAATCGGCCACCGTGGCCAATGTCAGCGTGCGCGAGGACATGGCCTGCGCCCTGATGCAGCAGCTGGGCCCGAGCTACCAGCAGGTGGTGGTGTGCACCGACCCGCTCTTTGTGCGCCGGCTGCTGGCGCATGCCGAGCAGATCGGGCTCGACTGGCCGCGCCTGCACGCCAGCATGGTGCTGGGCGAGGAGATGCTGGTGGAACCGCAGCGCCGCTTCATCGCCGATGCGCTGGGCATCACGCCGGGTGACGGCCGCCTGGTCGTCTCGTCCATGGGCATCGGCGAACTCGGCCTGCACCTGTTCTTCGAGGATGCGGCCTGCATCGCGGTGCGGCAGGCGCTGCAGGCCGGCGCCCGCTGGCCGGGGCTGCAGGACCTGGAGGACGCCGATGGCCTGCCCAGCCTGTTCTGCTTCGATGCCCAGCGCTGCCATGTGGAGACGGTGGGCACCGATGCCCGGGGCGATGGCGAGCTGGTGGTCACGCTGCTGGACCCGCGCACGCCGCTGCTGCTGCCGCGTTATGCCACCGGCGACCTGGCGCGCCTGGTGCCGCCGGCCTGTGCCGCCGCCGCCTGCCAGTCGCTGGGGCTGCCGCCACCGGTGCTGCCCTGGCTGCTGGTGCATGGCCGGCGGCGCGACCGCGCGGCCGGGCGGCCTTCGGTCGAGCGCATCAAGGAATGCCTGTATGCCGATGCCGCGGTGGCGCGCCGCCTCACAGGCGCCTTCCGCCTGCAGGCCGATGGCCGGCTGCTGGTGCAGGCCGCCGACGCCTGCAGCGACGCCGAGCTGGCGACGCTGGCAGGCAGCTTGTCTAGACAACTGGCCGGCCTGCGGCAGGGCAGCGCGCCCTTGCAGCTGGTGCTGCGGCGGCCGCACGACTGCGGCTTCGGGCCGCCTCTGGACCACGAGAGGAAGTTTGCGTACGTGGAGTGACCCGCGCCATGGGGGCGGGGTCGGATTGACGACGTGACAGGAGGACTACACATGAAGAGCAGGCATTGGGCATTGGCCGCGGCGCTGGGCGCCGGCATGCTGGCCGGCAGCCCGCCGGCGCTGGCCGGGCCGCTGACGGCGGTGCACGGCGACATCAAGATGGAGCTAGGCAACCTGGACATGGGCTCCACCGCCTATGGCGACACGCCCGGCCAGGTCTGCACCAGCGTGGCCGGCTGCGACGCCGCGCTGCCCCCCGGCGGCAGCGCGCCCGGCGCCGTGGGCAGCGAGGACACCTGGGGCGTGTTCAGCGTCTCGCGCATCCTGCGCGGTTCCACCACGCTGTGGACCCAGGGCGAAGGCGGCGACTACCTCACCGCGATGTTCTACGGCCTGTCGGACCACGACGTGATGGTGGCCGCCGACCCCTTCGATGCCAGCCGTCGCCTGACCCGCACCTTCGCGGTGGGCGGACGCATGGACATCTACCGCGGCACGGCCGACACCTACGCCGCCGCGGCCGGCCTTGGCGTGGCCGGGCGCACCGGCGTCGACCAGTACACCGGCATCACCGGCGGCGTGCTGTGGCTGGCGCTGGCCTTCGACCTGGGCGTGGACGCCACCGCGCTGGGCCAGAGCTCCACCTACCTCAACACCTTCACCAACACCAACTTCGCCGGTCAGGGGCAGGGCGTGCTGAGCGTGGTGGGCGGCGAGGCGCAGGCGCTGTTCGACACCAACACCATCGCCAACGGCGTGGGTGGCCTGTCGGACTTCCGGGTGTCCAACACCTTCCAGTCCGATCCCGCGGTGCCGACCTGGACGGTGGTGAGCACCGCCGACCTCATCGGCCACACGGTGCCCGAGCCGGGCTCGCTCGCGCTGGTGGGTGCCAGCCTGGCCGCGCTCGGCGTGGCCGCGCGGCGGCGCAGGCCGGCCGTCAACCCAGCGCCGTGACCGCCCGCCGGCGCAGCGGGGACGACAGCGTCTCCGCCATCGCGCCCTGCAGGGCCAGCAGCCGGCGGTCGTCGGCGTCGGCCTTGCGCATCACCAGCGAGATCTGCAGCGCCGGCGCGCCGCGGCCCAGCCGCAGCAGCCGCACCGGGTAGGCCATGGTGATGCCGGGGTCGGACAGCTGCACGATGGACACGCCCAGCCCTGCGCTCACCATCGCCACGATGGCCGGCACGTTGTCCAGCTCGATCGAGGGATGCTTGTCGCGCAGGTGCGCGGTGGCGTAGCGCACCGCCATCGCGCCGGTCACCGTGCCGCGGTCGTAGCGGATCCAGTCGTACTGGCGGAAGAGGGCGGCGATGGACGGCTCCGCCGCGTTGGGCGGCGCGATGGCCACCAGCTCGCGGCGTTCCAGCGCATGCCAGCGCAGGCCGGCCAGGCCGCCTTTTTCCGGTTGCGCCACCACCGCCGCATCCAGGCTGCCGGCCTTGACTGCTTCGGTCAGGCCGGCGCTGCGTCCGCGCAGCGGGCGCAGGTCCAGCCTGGGATAACGCTCGCGCAGGATCTTCATCGTGCCGGGCAGCAGCACCGGCTGCATCGATTCGATGATGCCCAGACGCACCGTGCCTTCCACCGCCACCGACACCTGGCGGCGCAGCACCGCCAGCCGCTGCAGGCCCTCCTGCATGCTGGCGGCCACCTCGCGCGCCGCCGGCGTGGGCCGCACCTGCAGGCCCGAGCGGTCGAACAGCGTCTGGCCCAGGTAACGCTCGAGCTGCTTCATCTGCATGCTCACCGCGCTGGGCGTGAGGTTCATCTCCATCGCGGCGGCGGCGAAGGAGCCGCCGCGCAGCACCGCATCCAGCGTGGCGAAGGCGGCGATCTTCATCAGCATTCCTTATGTGGTTGACGAATTTTCGTCGCTTTTTCTTGATCTAGCGCAAGCCTAGACTCGTCCGTCATGCAAGCACTGCCACAGGAACACACGATGACCGAGCTGCCCACCGCCGCTGCCTGGCGCGCCGACCAGGCTGCCGCCGACACCGGCTGGACCCAGCGCCTGAGCGCCGAGGAAGCCGAAGGCTTCGATGCCGCGCTGCGCCATGCGCGCACCGCCGACAAGCCCTGGCTCGCGATGACGCCGCAGGACTTTCCGCTGCCGGCGGCCTCCCGCGCGGCACTGCAGCGCGCGGCCGCCACCACGCAGGGCCGCTGGGGCATGTGCCTGCTCAAGGGCCTGCCGGTAGACCGCTGGAACGAGCACGAGGCCCGGCTGGCCTGCTGGGGCATCGGCCTGCACATGGGCGTGGCCCGCACGCAGAACCGCGCCAGCGACTTCATCGCCGACGTGCGCAACGAAGGCGGCAGCTACAAGGGCACCAACGGCCGCGGCTACAACACCAATGCCGGGCTCGACTTCCATTGCGATTCGGCCGACGTGGTGGCGCTGCTGTGCCGGCGCGCGGCCAAGCGCGGCGGCGAGAGCAAGGTGGTGAGCTCGATGGCCGTGGTGGAGGAGCTGGGCCGGCGCCGCCCCGACCTGCTGGCGGTACTGCAGGGCCCGTGGTTCCACAGCTACCAGGGTGCGCAGCATCCGGACGCACCGCCTTACTACATGTGCCCGCTGGTCGGCAGTGCGCAGGGCCACTTCGCGATGCGCACCAACCGCAAGAACGTGATGGCCGCGCAGCGCGACTTCCCCGAGGTGCCGCGCCTGACGCCGCAGCAGGTCGAGGTGCTGGACCTGCTGGACGTGCTGATGCAGGACCCGGCGCTGTGCTTCTCGATGTGGCTGGAGCCGGGCGACCTGCAACTGCTGAACAACTACCTCACGCTGCATTCGCGCACCGACTTCGAGGACCATGACGAGCCCGACCTGAAGCGCCACCTGTTCCGCCTGTGGCTGGCGCTGCCGCAATCGCAGCCACTGCCGCCCGACTGGGCCGAGTACTTCGGCGACGTGCGCGCGGGCGCGGTGCGCGGCGGCCTGTACGGCAGCGGCATGACGCGCGAGTTCCTCGACTTCGAGCAACGCCAGGCCGCGGCGATGGAGATGCCCTGCAGGGTGCGCCCGCTGGTACGGCCGGTCTCGGTTGCCGCCTGACCACGAGAACGAACGGAGACACACGATGCAACGACGCCACTTCCTCGCTGCGGCCGGCGCCGCCTGCTGGGCCTCGGGCCGCGCCTTCGCCGCCGACCCGACCACCCGGCTGTACGTGGGCGCCACGCCCGGAGGTGGCACCGACCTGGTGGCCCGCGCCCTCGCCACCGAGCTGGGGCCGCGGCTGCAGCGCCAGTTCATCGTGGACAACCGGCCCGGCGCCGCCGGCAACATCGCCGCCGGCGCGGTGGCCAAGGCGGAGCCCGACCTGGGCAGCCTGCTGGTCTGCTACACCAGCCACGCGATCAATGCGTCGCTGTTCCCCAAGCTGCCGTTCGATCCGCTGAAGGACTTCACCGCCCTGAGCCTGATCGCCCGCTCGCCACTGCTGCTGGTCACGCGGCCCGACTTCCCGGCCGCCAGCCTGCGCGAGCTGCTGTCCTCCTCCAAGAGCCGGCAGAACCAGCTCAGCATCGGCGTGGCCGGCGTGGGCAGCGCCAACCACCTGGCCGGCGAGATGCTGAAGACCCAGGCCGGCATCAGCGCGGTGTCGGTGCCCTACAAGGGCGCCGGGCCGGCCCTGACCGACGCGATGAGCGGCCAGGTGGACCTGGTGTTCAGCAACGTGGCCTCGGCGCAGGAACTGGTCAAGGGCGGCAAGCTCAAGGTGCTGGCCGTGAGCACCGCGCAGCGCGTGGCCGCCTATCCGAATGCGGCGCCGGTGGCCGAGCTGTTTCCCGGCTTCGACTACGGTTCCTGGTACGGCCTGCTGGGCCCGGCCGGCATCAAGCCCGCCGATGCGCAGCGCGTGGCCGCCGCAGCCCGCGCCGCCGCCACCGGCGAGGTGATGCGCAAGCACCTGATGGGCGAGGGCCTGGAGCCGGTGGGCAGCAGCGCCGCCGAGTTCGGCGCCTTCCTGCAGGAGGAGGTGGAGCGCTGGCGAAAAGTGGTGCAGCTCACCGGGGCCAAGGTGGAATGAGCGCGCCGACGATGCTGCAGCAGCGGCTGGCGCAGCCGCGGGCGCTCCTGGCCCCGGGCGTCTACGACCCGCTGACCGCGCTGCTGGCCGAGCAGGCCGGCTTCGAGGCGCTGTACCTCTCGGGCGGCGCGGTGGCCTACAGCCTGCTGGGCCGCAGCGACGTGGGCCTGACCACCGCCACCGAGACCGCCGACGTGCTGGCCCGCATCACCGACCGCATCCAGCGGCCGGTGATCGTGGACGGCGACACCGGCTACGGCAATGCCATCAACACCCAGCGCACCGTGCGGCTGCTGGAGCGCGCCGGCGCCGCCATGATCCAGCTGGAGGACCAGACCTTCCCCAAGCGCTGCGGGCACCTGGCGGGCAAGGCCGTGGTGCCGGTGCAGGAGATGTGCGGCAAGCTGCGCGCGGCGCTCGATGCGCGCCGCTCAGCCGGCACGCTGATCCTGGCGCGCACCGACGCGGCGGGTGTGGAAGGCCTGGAAGCCGCGCTGGACCGCGCCGAGGCCTATGCCGACTGCGGCGTGGACGCGCTGTTCGTCGAGGCCTTGCGTACACCCGAGGACATGGATGCCGCCTGCGCGCGCCTGGCGCACCGCCTGCCGCTGCTGGCCAACATGGTCGAAGGCGGCCAGACGCCGATCCACGGCGCCGAAGAACTCGGCCGCCGCGGCTTTCGCATCGTCATCTTCCCCGGCGGCACCGCCCGCTTCGTGGTGCGCCAGCTGCAGGACTACTACGCCAGCCTGCGCGAGCACGGCAGCACCGCGCCGATGCGCGGCCGGATGCTGGACTTCGACGGGCTGAACGAGGTGATCGGCACGCCGGCACTGTTGGCGGCGGCCAAGGCTTACGAGGGCTGAGCGGCGGCCCGATTCGCCGTGCTCAGTCGAACGCCCGCGCGTCCGACCGCATCCAGGTGTAGGCCACGCCCAGGCCTACCGTGCCGCCGGTGGTGCGGCGCACCAGCGGGCTATCGCGGTTGGCGGCGCCGCTGACGCTGTCGAGCCGCGCGAAGCCGAACAGCCGCCAGTCGCGCCAGGCGGGGCTGGACACGGTGGTCTGCAGCCGCCAGGCCACCAGACCCGCCGAGGCCTCGTAGGCCGGGCGGTCGCTGGTGGCATAGGCCGGCGCCACGCCGTACAGCGTGCGCGCCAGGCGGCGGTCGCCGATCAGCAGGCCGGCCGAGGCGCCCCAGTTCCAGCCGTTGGCCAGCCGGCGCTCGAAGTCGATCTCCGGCTCCAGCGACCAGCCGCGGTGCGCCAGGTCGTCGCTCAGGTCGAACACGCCGCGCAGCGGCAGGTCCAGCCGCCAGCGCCCGCCCATCGCCTCGCCCAGCTTCCACTTGATGCGCGGGCCGAACTCCACCAGCGTGCCCAGGTCGGGCATGCCGCGGCGGGCGTCGATGTCGTCGGAACTGGAGCCGAAGGCGCCGGCGAAGCCGATGTCGAACTCCAGCCGGTCGGTCTTGATGGCCCGCAGCCCGGCCGTCTGCCGGTCCGCGCGCAGGTACTTGCCGCGGTAGATCACGTAGGGCAGGGCCAGCGCGCGGTTGACCTGTTCGTCCGAGCCCGGGTAGGCCTGCTGCGAGACACCGAAGGCCACGCCGCCGATCTCCCACAGCGGCAGGTTGGCGCCGTTGTCCTGGGCCTGGGCGGCGGTGCCGGCGAGGAGGGCGGCCAGCAAGGCGGCCAGCCGGCCGGCCGGCTGGCGGGGAGGAGCGAGGGCAGGGCGCAAGTCGGTGTCCTTGAGGGATGGTGCAGCCACCAGTATCACCGTGCCGGCACCGGCACCGGCTCAGCCGCGCGGGCGCCGGCGTGCCGGTGAACATTTCGTCGCCGGTAAAGCTCACCGCGGTGACGAAGGCGGCGGTGTCGGTCGGGTCCAGGCCGGCCTCCAGCTCGGTGCCGGTCACAGCCGTGGCCCGGCACCGGAACTCGGCGTCATCCACGGTGTACTCGGTGGTGGAGGCGGACAGGTGGACGGTGCTGACCTGGCCACGGTTATCCGGCCCCAAACCTGCCGGGCCCGTGGACGCCCGCCGGCCGCGCGGCGTCGAGAGAGCGCTACGGCCGTCAGCCCGCACCCGTGGGATTGCCGCTGCCCTTGTCCCGATCCACGTCGGGATCCATCGTCTCGGTGGAACTGGGGCCGGTGCCGTCGGGCTCGATGCTGACCACCTTGTCGTCCAGCGCGTCTTCCTTGAAGTTGCGCGGCTCGTCCTGGTGGGCCTTGCGCTGGGCATCCAGCAGGTTCTCGCGCTGCTGGTCGGGCGGCACCGGGGTGGTGTGGGCGCTGTCGGTCATCGCTGTCTCCTGGTTGTGGAGTGCAGCGCGGCAATCAGCGCGCCTGCCGGCAGGGGCGCCGCCCCTACTTGCGCAGGTAGGGCGCCAGCCAGCCCAGGCCCTGCGAGGTGCCGCCTTGCACCGCGCCGCGCTGCGGACGGTATTCGCAGCCGATCCAACCCTCGTAGCCGAGGTCGTCCAGCAGCTTGAACAGGTAAGGGTGGTGGATCTCGCCGATGTCGGGCTCATGCCGCTCCGGCACGCCGGCGATCTGCAGGTGGCCCACCTGGCCGGTGGGCAGATAGCGACGGATCTTCGTCGCCAGGTCGCCTTCGGTGATCTGCGCGTGATAGAGGTCCATCTGCACCTTCACGTTGGGCGCGCCGATCTCGTCGACCAGCGCATGGGCGTCGTCCTGCCGGTTGAGGAAGAAGCCGGGCATGTCGCGCTCGTTGATCGGCTCGATCAGGATGTTCACGCCCACCTTGCCCGCCTCGGCCGCGGCATGCCGCAGGTTGGCCACATAGGTGGGCCGCAGCTGCGCGCGGGTTCGGCCCTGCGGCAGCAGGCCGGCCATCACATGCACCCGCGGGCACTGCAGCGCCTGCGCATAGGCCAGTGCCTTGGCCAGGCCTGCGGCGAACTCCGCCTCGCGGCCGGGCAGGCAGGCGATGCCGCGCTCGCCCGCCTCCCAATCGCCGGGCGGGGCGTTGAACAGCACCTGCTGCAGGCCGGCGGCCTGGAGCTTCGCGGCCACTTCGTCGGCGGCGAACGCGTAGGGGAACAGGTACTCGACGGCGGTGAAGCCGTCCTGCGCGGCGGCGTCGAAGCGGTCGAGGAAGGCATGCTCGTTGTAGAGCATCGAGAGGTTGGCGGCGAAGCGGGGCATGCGGTGTCCTTCAAGGGGGCGCGTTCACCAGCTCGCGTTGAACTGGCGGCGCAATTCGTCGATCTGCGCGTCGGCCAGCGGCGCGGGCCGGGCCATCGACCACAGGCGGGCAGTTTCCTCCAGCTCCTGCAGCACCGCCATCGCGGCGGCGGGGCTGTCATGCCATAGGTTGGAAGCTCAGACGCCCGGGCGGCGCGCGGCCAGCGGGCGGGTGGGCAGGTGCTCCATCAGCACCTCGGCCAGGCGGCCGCCGTCGTGCTGCCAGAAGCCGGGGTCGGCCAGCTCGATGCGGGCGGCGGCATTGCGCATGTGCTGCGCGGCGGTCTCGCGGGCGCCGGCGGTGTCGCCGCGCTCGATGGCCTGCCAGGCCGCGCGACTTCAGGCGCGACACCGCCTTCCGCACGGCCAGCCCGGCACTGGGCTTGATGTCAGCGAAGGACACCAAGGCGAGGCCCATGGGTTGGCAACGAGGAAGAAGGCACGGAAAGCGCCGACGACTCCAAGGCCAGCGGCGCCCCCGGGGGGCGTGGCGGCTTAGTTCAGGTGGCTGCGGCGCCCAGCCGGCGCAGCCGCGCGAGCAGCCGGCTGCGCTGGGCCGGCGTGAGCGCCTCCACGCGGCCGACCAGCGTCTCGTCGATCGGCGCGATGCCGACGAAGCCGAGGATGTTGCGCTCCAGCGCCTTCAGGCTGTGCGCGCGGAAGTACCAGCGATAGACCAGGGCCGGCATGCCCATGGTGACCACCAGCCGCGCCGAGCGCCCGCTCAGCAGTTTCTGCGGCTGGGCATGGCCGTGGATCGGCCCGATGGCAAAGCCGGGCCGCGCCACCTGCTCCAGGAAGCCCTTGAGCAGCGCCGGCATGCCGCCCAGCCACAGCGGGAAGAAGATCACCAGGTGCTGCGCCCAGGCGATGTCCGCCTGCGCCGGCAGCAGCGCCGGCGGCACCGGGCCGCTGTCCCACTCGGCCTTGCTGCGCAGCAGCGGGAAGTCCAGCGTGGCCAGCGTCAGCCGGCGCACTTCGTGGCCTGCATCGGCCGCACCGTCGGCATAGGCGTCCGCCAGTGCATGGCCGAAGTGCGGCGCCGGATCGGGATGGCCTTGCAGCAGGAGGATGCGTCTGCCCATGCCGCCATGCTGCGGCCGTCGGCCCGGGCTGCGTTTGCGTTCGCTCAAACAGGCGCGTAGGCCGCGTCCGATGGCGCGGCGGGGCGGTGGCCGGGCCGCGGGCGGGCCGGCGGCGCATGGGCAGGCTGAGTAGCCCGGCCTAAGGTGCAGGTTCGACCAACGCCAACAGGAGTCCGCCATGAACCGCACGACCGATCCCAGCGACCGCGACGCCAACCGCGACCCGATCACCGGCGCCCCCGGCAGCCACCCGGTGGGCACCGGCGTGGGCGCGATGGTGGGCGGTGCGGCCGCCGGCGCGGCCACCGGCACCATCGCCGGGCCGGTGGGCACCCTGGTGGGCGCCGCCGTCGGTGCCGTGGTGGGCGGCCTGGCCGGCAAGGCGGTGGCCGAGCAGATCGACCCCACCGCCGAGGAAGCCTACTGGCGCGACAACTACAGCAGCCGCCCCTATGTGCCGCCCGGCTCCAGCTTCGACGACTACGGGCCCGCCTATGGCTTGGGGGTGGCGGCCTTCAACAGCTACCCGGGCCGCAGCTTCGACGAGGTGGAGCCCGAGCTGTCGCGCGACTGGGGCCAGCGCCGCGGCAGCTCGCGCCTGGAATGGGCACATGCCCAGGGCGCCAGCCGCGACGCCTGGCAGCGGGCGAGCGACCGCATGGAGCGTGCCCTGCCAGGCGACGCCGACGGCGACGGCCGCTGACGCGTTGCAGGCCGCGCAGGGCGCGTCCACCGCCTGCCTCATCCGGCAGCAACGGGCGGCCAGCCCCGGTGCGGCGCCGCTTTGGCCACGCCACCCACCGCTTGTCCACCGAGTTGTCCACAGCATCTGTGGACAAGCACATGCGCGCGGTGGCGCGTACGCTTGAAGCCGGAAGGAGATACGCCGCATGCAGCCCACGCCGCCCGCTGACCGTCCCACCGCTTCCATCACGCTGACCGACCTGCCGGAGCCGGTGGTGGTGCCCGGCACGCCGGCCCAGGCGCCGCAGGCCGCGCCCGAGGTGGCGCCCGAGCCGCTGCCCGAGCCCCGGCTGCAGCCGCTGCTGCCGGCCGGCGCCCACCGCATCCTGGTAGGCACCGCCAGCTGGACCGATCCCACGCTGATCAAGTGCGGCCGCTTCTACCCCAAGGGCTGCAATTCGGCCGAGGCGCGCCTGCGGCACTACGCCAGCCGCTTCCCGCTGGTGGAGGTCAACAGCAGCTACTACGGCCTGCCTTCGGCGACCAACGCGCAGCTGTGGGCCGAGCGCACGCCGGCCGACTTCGTGTTCAACGTCAAGGCCTTCCGGCTCTTCACCGGCCACCAGACGCCGGTGGATGCGCTGCCGATGGTGGTGCGTGCCGCGCTGGGCGCCTTCACCCGCAAGAACGTCTACTACGCCGACCTGGCGCCCGAGCTGCGCGAGCTGATGTGGCAGAGCTTCCTGGAGGCGCTGCAGCCGCTGCGGGCGGCCGGCAAGCTGGGGGCGCTGCACTTCCAGTTCCCGCCGTGGTTCGTGCAGTCGGCGCAGGCGCGGGAGCACCTGGACGAGGTGCGCGCCCGCCTGACCGATCACCTGGTGGCGGTGGAATTCCGCCACCAGAGCTGGTTCCTGCCGACCCAGGCCGCTGCCACGCTGGAGTTCGAGAAGGAGCGGGCGCTGGTCAACGTGGTGCTGGACGAGCCGCAGGGCTTCGCCAACAGCGTGGGCGCGCACTGGGAGGTGACCAATCCGCACCTGGCGGTGGTGCGGCTGCATGGCCGCAATGCCGAGACCTGGAACATCAAGGATGCCGCCTCGGCCAGCGAGCGCTTCAACTACGACTATCCCGATGCGGAGCTGGAAGAGCTGGCGGTGCACATCCGCAAGCTGGCCGAGCGGGTGCTCGCCACCCACGTGGTGTTCAACAACAACATGGAAGACCAGGGCCAGCGCAATGCCGCACGGCTGATGCAGATCCTGGGGCTCACCCGTTGAAGGCCCGCGGCGCGCTGCGCACGGTGGCCGGCTTCGAGGCGCTGAAGGGTGCCGTCGCGCTGGCCGCCGGCCTGGGCCTGCTGGGGCTGCTGCACCACGACCTGCACCGGCTGGCGCTGTCGCTCATCGGCCATGTGGGCCTGAGCCCCGGCGCGCACTATCCCGCGCTGCTGCTGGGCGAGCTGGACCGCCTGCAGCACACGCCCACCCAGTGGCTGCTGCTGGCGGTGGCCGGCTACGTGGCCCTGCGCTGGGCGGAGGCCTGGGCGCTGTGGCACGGCGCGGCCTGGGGCGAATGGCTGGGCGCGGTGTCGGGCGCGCTGTACCTGCCGCTGGAGCTGCGCCACCTGCTGCACCGGCCCGGCATGGCGGGCGCGGCAGTGGTGGTGCTGAACCTGCTGCTGGTGCTGTGGCTGGCCGGACGCTGCTGGCAGCGCGCCCGACGGCAGCGGTCATTGACCGGCTGACGCCCGGGAACGCGTACGCCCGCCGGGCCCGGCGTTCGGAAGTTCGAAGAAATGCCCGCCGCCCGTCATCGCCGGCCGGCGAAAAACCCCGCCCGATCAAGCACTTGGCGCTGAAGGCGTGAAAGCTCCGCATCTGGCACGCGCGCTGCAAAGCAGGGTGCAGATGCCGCCCATCCAGGGTCATGGCACGGGAGGAGGGGGACTCGATGAGCTGGAGCACCGCACTGCGGGCCGGTACCGCCGCCATGGGCGTGGCCTGGGCCGTGGCCGCGCCGGGCCCGGCCGCCGCCGATGCCGCCGGCTCGCCGACGCTGGAGCGCATCGCCGCCACTGCCACCATCAGCCTGGGCCACCGGGAGTCGTCGGTGCCGTTCTCGTACTACGACGAGAAGCACCAGGTGGTGGGCTATTCGCACGAATTGGCGCTGCGGGTGGCCGAGGCGGTGCGCCAGTCGCTGCGGCTGCCGGCGCTGACCATCCGGCTGGTGCCCGTCACCTCGCACAACCGCATGCCGCTGGTGATCAACGGCACGGTGGACCTGGAATGCGGCTCCACCACCCACACCATCGAGCGCGAGGCGCAGGTGGCCTTCTCGCACAGCATCTTCATCGTCAGCACCCGGCTGCTGGTGGCGGCCGATTCGGGCATCCGCGACTTTCCCGACCTGGCCGGCAAGACGGTGGTGGTCACCGCCGGCACCCAGGCCGAGCGGCTGCTGCGCCGCTGGATCGAGCAGCAGTCGGCCGGCGTGCATGTGCTGGCCGGCAAGGACCATGGCGACTCCTTCCGCCTGCTGGCCAGCGGCCGGGCTGCCGCCTTCATGATGGACGACGCGCTGCTGTACGGCGAACGGGCGAAGGCCCGCCGGCCGGCGGATTGGCAGGTGGTGGGCACGCCGATGTCGTACGAGGCCTATGCCTGCATGCTGCGCGCCGGCGACCCGGCCTTCAAGCGCGTGGTGGACGATGCGCTGGCGCGGGTGATGCGCTCCGGCGAGGCGCGGCGCCTGCATGAGCGCTGGTTCCGCCAGCCCATCCCGCCGCGCGGCGTGAACCTCGACTGGCCGCTGTCGGACGCGCTGGCTGCGCTCTACCGCGAGCCCAACGACCGGCCGGCGGAGCGTCCATGAGCGCTGCCGCACGGCCGCCCGAAGGCGGCGCTCCTCCCGCTCGGCGGGATCCCGCGCAGCGGGAGGGTGCTCCACTGAGCGCTGCCGCCCGGCCGCCCGAAGGCGGCGCTCCTCCCGCCCGGCGGGATCCCGCGCAGCGGGAGGGTGCTCCATTCCCCGCCGCCCGGCCGCGCCGCGGCCTGCCCGCCTGCGGCCCGGACTGCCCGCCCGGCTGCAGCCCCGCCTGCGTGCTGGCCGGCCCGGGCCGCGCGCCGCATGCCGGCGGCGCGCAGGCGCTGTCGGCCCGCCTGGCCGCTGCCGCGCCCGGTGCGCGTCCCAGCCGCAGCGGCTTCTATGCCAGCGGGGCGCAGGCGATGGAGGCGGCGCTGCGCATCGCCCGCAGCCACAGCGGCCGGCCGGCCATCATCAAGCTCACCGGCAGCTGCATGCCGGGCTCCGCGCCGGCCCGGACCGAGTTCGGCCGCCCGGCCGGCCCGGTGTGGCGGCTGCGCGCGCCCATGCCGCTGCACGGCGACCGCGACGAGCAGGTGCTGGAGCGGCTGGACGCGGTGCTGCAGGGCCCGCTGCGCGCGGAGCGCGTGGCCGCGCTGGTGATCGAGCCGGTGCAGGGCGAGGGCGCCGGCATGCTGCTGTCCGAGGACTTCGTGGTCGCGCTGCGCGAGCGCTGCGACCGACATCACATCCTGCTGGTGGCCGACGAGGTGCACTGCGGCCTGGCCCGCAGCGGGCGCCTGTTCGCCATGGCCCACCATGCGGCGGCGGCCGACCTGGTGGTGCATGCCGAAGGCCCGGACGGCCTGCTGCCGCTGGCCATCGTCACCGGGCCGGCCGCGGTGATGCAGTCGGCGCCCGACCAGGCCGCCTTCGGCGACGAGGGCCGCGAAGCCGCCATCGCCGCCTTGCATGCGGTGCTCGACCAGATCGACGAACACCGGCTGTGCCAGCGGGCCGAGCAGCTGGGCCGCCAGCTGCTGGCGGTGCTGGGCCGCGCCATGGCCTGGCAGCCGCGCATCGCCGACATCCGAGGCATCGGCTCGATGCTGGCCGTCGAGTGCATGCAGGGCAGCGATCCCGACCCCGTCTATGCCCGCCAGGTGCAGGACCGTGCGATGCAGCGCGGCCTGCTGCTGCCGGTCTCGGGCGACTGGGCCAACGTGGTGCGCCTGCCCTATCCCCTGGGCATCGACGACCGGGCCTTCGCGTCGCTGCTGGTCACCGTGGAGCAGGCCTTGCGCGGCGGCTAGCGGCGCCATTCCTTCCCTCCAGATTCCTTCTCCTTCCAAGCCACTCACGCATGAATCCGTTCGCCGTTGCCGGCATCCAGATGCCGGTGTCCGCCCAGGACGACAACATCCCGCACGAGCACCTGATCAGCTCGCAGGCCGACTTCGACCGGCATGCCGACGAGATCGTGAAGGACCCCGAGGTCAAGATCATGAAGCGCATCAACTGCCGCGGCGCCACGCTGGAGGCCTGCGCCACGCAGTCGGGCACGCTGGTGGGGCCGCTGCTGACCGAGGTGGTGGGCGCCAGGGAGCTGACGCCCTACAAGGGCGGCTGGTGCGGCAACGAGGTGTTCCCGGGCGCCTTCACCGAAGGCGTGCGCGAGAAGGCCCGGCAGATGGCCGAGCGCTTCGGCAACCAGCTGCTGGAGGAGGGCTACCGCGGCTATTTCATGAGCGAGGACGGCAGCGTGGCCTACCAGCGCTTCGACTACGACCGCCGCGCCATCTACAACGAGCGCGAGGCCTTCTTCCTGCGCATCACCGGCCCGGGGGACTACCGCAGCGAAGGCGCCGACCTTGGCATCCAGAACCACTACGCCGGCAAGCCGATCGTCACCACCCAGCACGAGCTGGCGCCGGCCCCCGGCTCCTTCAAGATCCTGTGAGCGGCCGCGCTGCCCCACCGATGCAGGTCGGCTTACGCACGCTGTTCGAGGACACGCCCGGCCCGCTGTGGCAGGCCGCCTTCGAGCGGCTGTGGCCGGGCTACAGCGCCTGGTTCCTGCGCGGCGGCATGGTGGACCGGCCCAGCTACCTGGCTTCGCGCCGGGCGCTGCGCAACCACATGCCCGAGCTGGTGCCCACCTGGGAGAAGCTGGTGGCCCTGGCCGGCGGCGAGGACGTGCGATCGCGCTTCCTGTCGCTGTGGTGCCCGCCGCCCTACATCGCCGGCTGCTCGCAGGCGGTGTGGGTCGATCCGCTGGGCCAGGAGCCGCCAGCCCTGCTGCGCAACTACGACTACGCCCCCGCGCTGCTGGAGGGCGAATGGATGGCCACCCGCTGGGTCGGCCAGCAGGTGCTGGCGATGAGCGACTGCTGCTGGGGCGTGCTCGACGGCCTGAACGAATCCGGCCTGGCGGCCACGCTGGCCTTCGGCGGGCGCACCGTCACCGGCGAGGGCTTCGGCATTCCGCTGGTGCTGCGCTACGTGCTGGAGGTGGCGCGCAACACCGCCGAGGCGGTGCAGCAGCTGCGCCGGCTGCCGGTGAGCATGTGCTACAGCGTCACACTGCTGGATGCCTCGGGCGACTGGGCCACGGTGTTCGTGTCGCCCGACCGGCCGACGGAGGTCACCCGCATCGGCGCGGTGAGCAACTTCCAGCACCGCGTGGAATGGCCCGAGCATGCCCGCGCCACCCATGCGCTGGAACGCCAGCAGCACCTGCAGGGCCTGCTGGACAACGGCGCCAGCCTGGCCCATGCGCAGGCCGCGTTGCTGCATCCGCCGCTCTACCAGACCTCGTGGGAACGCGGCTACGGCACCTTGTACAGCGCCACCTACCGGCCCGCGATGCGGCAGGCCACCTTGTCATGGCCCGGCGACAGCTGGGTGCAGTCCCTCGATGCGCTCGCCACCGGCACGCGCGAGTTGCAGTACGGCGCCGCGCCCCGCGCGTAGGCGCCGCCCACACACCACCAACAACATTCCAACGGAGAGAGCAGCATGAGCAGCGCGACATTGAGCGGCAGCAGCAGCGGAGGGGGCGGCCACGGCGCCCGGGCAGCGGTGAAGAAGAAGGTGCCGGCGGCGGTCTACATCCTGGTGGCCATGCTGCTGGGCATCGCCATCGGCTACGGCGTGTTCGTCGAGTTCCCGGACAAGAAGGTGGCCGCGCAGATCGCGGGCTACATCTCCATCGTGTCCGACGTGTTCCTGCGGCTGATCAAGATGCTGATCGCGCCGCTGGTGTTCTCCACGCTGGTGGTGGGCATCGCCCACATGGGCACCGCCTCGTCGGTGGGCCGCGTCTTCGGCAAGGCGCTCGCCTGGTTCTTCACCGCCTCGCTCATCTCGCTGGTGCTGGGGCTGGTGATGGCCAACCTGCTCAAGCCGGGTGTCAACCTGGGCCTGCCGCTGCCGGACATCGGCGCCTCGGCCAACCTGGCCACGGCCAAGTTCACGCTGAAGGACTTCGTCAGCCACCTGGTGCCCAAGTCCTTCGCCGAGGCGATGGCGCACAACGAGATCCTGCAGATCGTGGTGTTCTCGATGTTCTTCGGCGTGGCGCTGGCCTCGCTGGGCGACAAGGCCAAGACCCTGGTGCTGGCCATCGAGGAGCTGTCGCATGCCATGCTGGTGATCACCGGCTACGTGATGAAGCTCGCGCCGCTGGCGGTGATGGCCGCCATGGCCGCCACCGTGGCGGTCAACGGCCTGGAGATCCTGCTGAAGTTCGCGGTCTTCATGGGCGACTTCTACCTGGGCCTGTTCGTGCTGTGGGCGGTGCTGATCGGTGCCGGCTTCCTGTTCCTGGGCCCGCGGGTGTTCAAGCTGCTGGTGCAGATCAAGGAAGCCTTCCTGCTGTCCTTCGCCACCGCCAGCTCCGAGGCCGCCTACCCCAAGATCCTGGATGCGCTGGACCGCTTCGGCGTGCGCCGCAAGATCAGCAGCTTCGTCATGCCGATGGGCTATTCGTTCAACCTGGACGGCTCGATGATGTACTGCACCTTCGCCGTGCTGTTCATCGCCCAGGCCTACGGCATCGAGCTGCCGGTGGCCACGCAGGTCACCATGCTGCTGATCCTGATGCTCACTTCCAAGGGCATGGCCGGCGTGCCGCGCGCCTCGCTGGTGGTCATCGCCGCCACGTTGAACCAGTTCAACATCCCCGAGGCCGGCCTGCTGCTCATCCTGGGCATCGACACCTTCCTGGACATGGGCCGCAGCGCCACCAATGCGGTGGGCAACTCCATCGCCACCGCGGTGGTGGCCAAGTGGGAAGGGGAGCTGCTGCCGGAGGACCAGGCTGCGGCCCATGCCGCCGCGCTGGATGCCGCCGCCCGCGCCAAGGCCCAGGTGGCCCATGGCTGAGGCCGCCCGCCACCGGCCGCTGCGGCGGCTGGCCCGTGCGGCGGGCCACCTGGCCGCCGCCGCCGCCGTGCTGCTGATGGCGGCCACGCCGCTGCGGGCGCAGACCGACGCGGCGCCCGCCGAGCTCACCGGCACGCTGAAGAAGCTGCGCGACAGCGGCGCCATCACGCTGGCCCACCGGGCGGACGCGGTGCCGTTCTCCTACCTGTCGGCGCGCGGCGAGCCCATCGGCTACACCATCGACCTGTGCGTGCTGCTGGCGGAGGCGCTGGGCGAGCAGGTGGGCCGCACGCTGGCGCTGCGCTGGCTGCCGGTGACGGCCGACAGCCGCATCCCGGCCATCGTGGCCGGCCAGGCCGACCTGGAATGCGGCGCCACCACCAGCAACCTGGAGCGCCAGCGGCTGGTGGCGTTTTCGCCCACGCTGTTCATCGCCGGCACCAAGCTGCTGGTGCCACGCGGCTCGCCGGTGAAGTCGTTCCGCGACCTGGCGCAGCGCAGCGTGGCCGTCACCTCCGGCACCACCAACGAGAAGGCGGTGCGTGAGCTGTCGCGGCGCTTCGGCATCGCGATGGCGGTGCAGGTGACGCCGGACCATGAGGCCGGGCTGGCGCTGCTGCGATCGGGCCAGGTGCAGGCCCTGGCGACCGACGACGTGCTGCTGCACGGCCTGGTGGCGCACCACCGGCTGCAGGCCGACTACCGCGTGGTGGGCGACTACCTCAGCTACGACCCCTATGCAGTGATGTTCCGCAAGGACGACCCGGCCCTGGCCGCAGCGATCGACCAGGCGGTGCGCCGGCTGGCGGAGGACGGCGAGATCGAGCGCCGCTACAAGCGCTGGTTCCTGCAGAAGTTGCCGTCGGGCGTGAGCCTGGGGCTGCCGATGAGCGCGCAGCTCGAGTCCGCGCTGGGTGCGCTGTCGTTCAAGCGCGAATAACGACGGAAGGCAAGCCCGCGTCGAGTACACGCCCCGAATGTCGGGGCGTGTCATTTTTTACCTGCAAAGTCGGCAAAATCGGCGCACATGTCCTGGCGCCTGTCCGTGTTGCTCCTGCTTGCCGCCGCCGCGCTGCTGGCAGCGGCCGCCATGGCGGGTTACCGCTGGGGCCATGCGCAAGGCCTGCAGGCGCTGCGCGAGGACACCAACCACCGGCTGGACCTGTTCGCCACCACGGCCCAGGGGCGCATCAGCCGGCTGGAGCACAGCGCCGCCACCATCCAGCTGCATCCGGCGGTGCTGGCGCTGTACCGCGGACCGGCGCGCCACCGACCGCCCGAACGCGTGGCCGCCGCCAACGACCTGCTGCACCGGCTGAATGCCCACCAGGGCAGCACCGCCGTCTTCGTCGCCGACGAGCGCGGCATGGTGCTGGCCAGCAGCAATTTGGACCAGCCCGACGACAGCCAGCTCGGCCAAGACCTGTCCTACCGGCCCTACTACATGGAGGCGCTGTCGGGCCGGGTCGGGCGGCACTTCGCGGTGGGCACGGCGGCCGATGCGCCGGGCTACTTCTTCTCGCATCCCATCCGCGATGGCGACCGGGTGGTGGGCGTGGCCGTCACCAAGGTGTCGCTGGCCGACATCGACCAGGCTTTTCCGCTGCTGGGCACGCCCGCGCTCATCCTCGACCGCAACGACGTGGTGATCCTGTCCTCCCGGCCGCAATGGCTGTACACCACGATGCAGCCGCTGACGGTGGAGGCGCGGGTGGACTTGGAGCTCACCGGCATGTACGGCAACCGCCGGCTGGGTCGCTTCCCGCTGCCGCTGCCGCTGGCCTGGCAGCCCGACACGCAGACGCTGGACCAGGTGCTGCAGCCGGAGGCCGACAACCTGTCCCGCGATGGCGCCGGCCTGCTGGTGCAGGGCCGCACCCTGGACGGCATGGACTGGCGGCTGCTGCTGTTCTCCGACCTGGCCGGTGTGCGCGCCCGGGCACGCGGCACCGGCGCCATGGCCGCGCTGTGCGCGGCGGTCGTCATGCTGGTGCTGCTGGCCGTGCTGCAGCGCCGCCGCGCCGCGCGCCAGCGGCTGCGCGACCAGCAGGCGCTTCAGCGGCTGAATGCCGAGCTGGAGGACACCGTGGCCCGCCGCACCCGGGCGCTCACCGACGCCAACCGCGAGCTACGCCGCGAAATGGCCGAGCGGGTGCAGGCCGAGGCCACGCTGCGCGCCGCGCAGGACGAGCTGGTGCAGGCGGCCAAGCTGGCGGTGGTGGGCCAGCTGTCCACCGGCATCACCCATGAACTGGCGCAGCCGCTGGGCGCCATCCGCACGCTGGCGGGCAATGCGCGCGAATTCATGCGGCGCGGCGACCTGGACGGCGCGCACGGCAACCTGGCCATCGTCGACACGCTGGTCGAGCGCATGGGCGGCATCATCCATCCGTTCAAGGCCTTCGCCCGCAAGTCGCCGGTGGAGCCGGCGGCGGTGCCGGTGGCGGCGGCGCTGCGCAGCGCGCTGTTCCTGCTCGACCAGCGGGTGCGCGCCGAGCGGGTGGAGGTCCGGCTGCAGCTGGCGGACGCCGGGACCGGCAGCCCGGTGGCCTGGTGCAACCGCAACCGGCTGGAGCAGGTGCTCATCAACCTGATCGGCAATGCCATCGACGCGATGCATGGCGCCCCGCGCCGGCAGCTGCTGGTCGAGGCACGGACGCTGGACGGCGAGCGGGTGTGCATCCGCGTGGCCGACAGCGGCGGCGGCCTGCCGCCATCGGTGCTGGCCGGCCTGTTCACCCCCTTCTTCACCACGAAGCCGCCGGGCAGCGGGCTCGGCCTGGGCCTGGTGATTTCGCGCGGCATCGCGCAGGACTATGGCGGCGACCTCGCCGCGGCCAACCGGCCCGAAGGCGGCGCCGTGTTCACGCTGTGGCTGCCGGCCGCACGCAACCCCCTTCTTCCATGAACACCGATCTCACTGTCCTCATCATCGAAGACGACAGCCACATGCGCCTGGGCTGCGTGCAGGCGATGCAGTTCGCGGGCCTGCGGGTGCAGGAGTTCGACAACGCCGAGGCCGCGCTGCGGCTGCTGCAGCGCGGTTTTCCGGGCGTGGTGGTCACCGACATGCGGCTGCCCGGGCTGGACGGCATGCAGGTCATCAAGCGCTGCCAGCAGCTGGACGCCAGCCTGCCGGTGCTGGCCATCACCGGCCATGGCGACATCGCGATGGCGGTGGAGGCCATGCGCAGCGGCGCCTATGACTTCATCACCAAGCCGTTCTCGCCGGAGCAGCTGGTGGAAGTGGTGCAGCGGGCATTGGGCAAGCGGCGGCTCACGCTGCAGGTCACCGACCTTCAGCAGCGGCTGGCGCGGCTGGAGGGCGTGGAGGGCAAGCTGATCGGCATCTCGCCGCAGATGGAGCGGGTGCGCCGGCTGGTGCGCGAGGTGGCCGACAGCCCGGTGGACGTGATGATCCGCGGCGAGACCGGCAGCGGCAAGGAACTGGTGGCGCAGGCGCTGCACCAGCTGTCGCGCCGCCAGGCCGCGCCCTTCGTGGCGCTGAACTGCGGCGGCCTGCCCGAGAACCTGCTGGACAGCGAGCTGTTCGGCCATGAGCCCGGCGCCTTCACCGGCGCCCAGCGGCGCCGGGTGGGCAAGATCGAGCATGCCCACGGCGGCACGCTGTTCCTGGACGAGCTGGAAAGCATGCCGACCAATGTGCAGATCAAGCTGCTGCGGGTGCTGCAGGAGCGGGTGATCGAGCGCCTGGGCAGCAATGTGCAGACGCCGGTGGACTGCCGCGTGGTGGCCGCCACCAAGGACGACCTGCTGGAGCGTGCCCGCCAGCACACCTTCCGCGCCGACCTGTACTACCGGCTCAACGTGGTGGTGATCGACCTGCCGCCGCTGCGCGAGCGGCGCGAGGACATTCCGCTGCTGCTGGAGCACTTCATGCTGCTGGCCGCGGCCCGCTATGGCCGGCCGCAGCCGGAGCTGCCACCGGCGCAGCTCAGCCGCCTGATGGCCCATGCCTGGCCGGGCAACGTGCGCGAGCTGCGCAACGTGGCCGACTGCCTGGTGCTGGGCGTGCTGCGCGAAGGCCTGATCGAGGCCGATGCCGCCGTGCCCGGCGGCCCGCGCAGCCTGGCCGAGACGGTCGACGACTTCGAGCGCAGCCTGATCGCCAGCGAGCTGCACCGCCACCGCGGCAGCCTGGCCCGCGCCGCCGAGGCGCTGAACACCGCCAAGACCACGCTGCACGGCAAGGTGCGCAAGTACGGCCTGGGCTGATCGAGCGCGCCGGCCACGAAAAGAAGGCCGGCCGCGGAGGTCACGGACGGCCTGCAAGCCAGGCGCCGGCCTGTGGCCGGCACGGTGGAATCTGCGCCGGGGCGGGCGCGTGGTGTGGATGTTCGGGGCAGGCCCGCGCCCGCTCAGCGGCGGCGCGTCAGCAGCAGCCCGGCCAGCACGCCCAGCGCCAGCGCGCCGGCCACCACCGGCCACGGGTTGTCGTGCACCAGGTTGTCGGCCGCGCGGGCGGTGCTGCGGCCGCGCTCCACGGCGGTGTCGCGGGCCTGGGCCAGCGTCTCGCGGGCGGCGCGCAGCTTGGCCAGGCCACGGGCACGCAGTTCCTCGGCGCGGCTGCTCTCGGCCGTGGCGGCCTGTTCCAGGGCTTCCTGGGCGCCGCTGAGCGCACCCTGGGCATCGGCATGCAGGGCTTCGACGGAATGCAGGGACATGACGGTCTTTCGCAAAAGGGAAGGGGAACGGAAAAAAGGGCTTGCACCGACGACTGCACGGCCCTTGGCAGCAGCACGCCCCATGCCAACCGCCGTCCAGGGCGGATCCCCAGGGCAGCGCCGGCCCGCCATTCGACAAGCCGTACGAACTGCCCCGGATGCCGTTCGCCGGGCGGAACGCTGCCGCCGGGGGCCGGCCATCGGCCACCGCTTTGCGGGGGTGGTGGAGGCGCAGGGCCCGGGCTTGCCCGCAGCAGGCGACATCAACACGCCTTGAAAGGGATGGAGCCATGAAACTGACCACGACGCTGGTGCTGCTGGGTGCCGCCGCCACGATGACTGCCTGCGGTGGTGGCGGCGGTGGCGGCTCGGACGCGGGCAGCAGCCCCTCCGGCGCCACGCCGGCCACGCCGGTGGTGACGCCCGTCGCTCCGCCGCCCGGCGGCACCCCTACCGATCCGGTGGCCGCCCCCGGCGGCGGCACCGGCGCGGAGCAGCCCGCCCCGGGCAGCGGCACGGGCACCAATGCCGGCGCCGACACCGCCCCGGTCACCGAGGTGCCCACGCCCACCTACACCGCAGGCTCGATCGTGGCCGCCGCCTTCGACACGGTGAACAGCGAGCGCAGCCGCTGCGGCTTCGGCAAGGTGGCGCAGAATGCTCAGCTGGACGCTGCCGCCGGCGGGCATGCCGCCTACCTGGGCGCCCGCTGGAACGAGGCCCTCTTCGACACCGGCGCGGTGCAAGACGCGAGCCGCAGCGGCTTCACCGGCGTGAACCCGGCCGACCGGGCAGCCCGCGCCGGTTACACCGGCAACGTGTCCGAGTACCTGGGCTACCACTACTACAGCCGGCCCAAGGATTACGGCAACGCGCTCGTGCGCACCATGTTCGCCTCGGTCTACCACCAGATCGGCCTGCTGGACGGCAACCGCGACGCGGGCGCCGGCGTGGAGCTGGCGCAGAACACGCCGCTGCCCATGACCATCCTCACCTGGATGACCGGCACCCAGCCGGGCGTGCCGCTGCAGGAACCGGCCACGCTGGTGACCTATCCCTGCGAAGGCAGCACCGGCCTGCAGCCCTACATGTACGGCGAGAGCCCCGATCCCTTCGCCGGCCTGGGCCTGGCGCAGGACACCCACGTGGGCCATCCCATCCATGTGCGCGCGCCGGGTGGCCAGGTGCTGCAGCTGACCCGCGCCCGGGTGCTGAGCGCAGCCGGAGCCGAGCTGCCGGTGGCGCTGTACCACGCCAGCGACGACCCGAACCGCCGGCTGGGCGTGCACCAGGCCTTCGTGGTGCCGCGGGTGAAGCTGGCCGAAGGCGCCAGCTACACCGTGGAAGTCGAAGGCACGGCCGGCGGCGTGGCCTTCAGCCGGCGCTTCAGCTTCTCGACGCTGGTGTTCTGACGGTCCGCGGCCTGTGGGGCCGCTGCCCGGCAGCGTGCTACGCCGGCTGCGGATGCTGGTGGCGGTATTCCTGCGTGAGCCCGCCATAGCCATAGGCGGTGGCGCGCACGTCGTGCACGTGGATGTAGCTCTCCTCGTGCAGGTTGCCCAGCAGCCGGGCGAAGCCGGCGAACACCTCGTCGATGTACTGCGCCTTTTCCGCCTTGGTGTTGGTCTCGTCCACCACCTTCACATCGAAGTAGAAGCTGGCCTTGCGCTGCTCGGCCAGCGTGCGGCCGCCCACCACCCAGTGCTCGGGCGGCACGTAGTCCACCGTGATGGCGGTGAGCTCGCGACGCTTGTGCAGGATGCGGGTGGTGGCCTCCAGCAGCAGCTCGGCGATGCGGCTGGTCATCTCGGCCGAGGGTTCGGCGCTGACCTTGACGTTGAGGATGGGCATGGGGCGCTCCTTCAGTTGGTTAGCAATGCAACCATTTGGTCGCGGGAAGAGTCGGTTGGCGTGATGGCTTCAGGCGGCCGGCGGGGCGATGCGACGGGGCAGGTTCACTCCAGCGCGGCGCGCACTGCGCGCACCTGGCCCACCGTGTCGGCAAAGGCTTCCGGGCCCAGCAGCTTCTTCAGGCGTTCGGTCACCGCGGCACTGGCGCGGTTGAGCCTGCCGTGCAGCGCCCAGGCGGCCTCGGTGGGATGGATCGCCCATTCGCGGCCGTCGCGGCCGGAGGCGGCGCGCTCGATCAGGCCCTTGGCCAGCAGGCCGTCCATCGAGCGGGTGGCCGTGGGCTTGGAGATGGCCATGCGCCGCGCCAGCTCGGAAGCCGGCAGGCCGGGCTCGGCCAGCACCGCCCGCAGCAGGAAGGCCTGCGGCGGCGTCAGGCCGAAGGGCTGGAAGGCCGCCGTCCAGGTGCGCTCCAGCTGGCGGGCCAGCGCGGTGGTGTTGAAGTACAGGCATTGCTCGAACATGGCGCCAGCGTACGCCTGATTGGTTAGCAATGCAACCAATTGGCGAGGCGGCGATCCGGTGGCGGCCTTCGGGTCCTTGTGGTGCCCATGCCATGCGGCGCTTGACGCCGACGGCCCGGGCTGGCCACACTGCGGCCCTCGGCCACCACTTCCTGCGAAAGGGGACACCATGAAGAAGCACATGACGCCCGCCCCCCAACACGCCGGAAGTCCCGCGCCCGCACGCTGACATCGCCCTGCGCCGCAGGGTCTTCCGCCTCCCTCCATCCGTTGCCGCCGGGCTTGTCGCCCGCGGCTGGTTGCAGCTTGGCTGGACAGACCCTGACCATGCAGGACTTCGATGACGACGCCTTCCTGTCGATCGGCCTCACGCGCCCGATACGGCAGCTCCTGAACACCCTGCGCTTCGACGACACCACCCGCCTGGTGCGCGTGACCGAGGTGAACCGCCATACCGTGCGCCTGCACGACGGCACCGACGACTACAGCGCCCGCTTGCTGCCGGCGCTGGTGCATGAACTGCAAGCCGCCGGCGATGCGCTGGCGGTGGGCGACTGGGGCCTGGCCCGCCAGGAACCCGATGGCGCCTGCTGGCTGACCGACTTCCTCGCGCGCAGCAATGCACTGAGCCGGCGCGATGCCGACGGCCGCCGCCATGTGCTGGTGAGCAACGTGGACACCGCGCTCATCGTCATGGGACTGGACGACGACTTCAGCCCGCGCCGGCTGGAGCGCTTCCTGGCGCTGGTCGATGCCAGCGGCGTGCAGCCGGTGGTGGTGCTGAGCAAGGCCGACCTGTGCGCCGACGTGCCGGCGGCGCTGGCCCGGCTCGAGGGCCGGCTGCCGGACCGGGTGCCGCGGCTGGCGCTGGATGGGCGCTCGCCGGCGGCGGCGGCGCAGGCGCTGGCCCCCTGGCTGCTGCCGGGCCGCACGCTGGTGCTCATCGGCTCCAGCGGTGCGGGCAAGTCCACGCTGGCCAATGCCTTGATCGGCCAGGCGGTGCAGGACACCGGGCCCACCCGGCAGCACGACGGCCGCGGCCGCCACACCACCACCTCACGCAGCCTGCATCGCTTGTCCGGCGGCGCCTGCCTGATCGATACGCCGGGCGTGCGCGCGCTGCGGCCCGATGCGGACGCGGCCGCCCTGGCGGCCAGCTTCGGCGACATCGCGCGGCTGTCGCTGCAGTGCCGCTTCCGGGATTGCCGCCATGCCGGCGAGCCCGGCTGCGCGGTGCGCGCGGCCGTGGACGGCGACCGGGTCGACAACTTCCTCAAGCTGCAGCGGGAGCTGCGGCGCGACGCCCTGGGCCTGCTGGACCGGCGCCAGCAGCTCGCCCAGTGGAAGGCCCGTGCCCGCGCCAGCCGCGAGCGGCTGCGCAGCAAGCGCGGCGCCTGAGGTGCCGGCCCGGTAGCGCGCCTGCGCGCGGATCATCATCGAGGTGTAGGTGAATGCGCCCATGACATCCACTGTAGGCAGCGGCCACCGGCGCCAGCGTGACGGCCGGATGACGTTTGCGTCATCTGTGGCCGGGCCGCCTTACAACCCCAGCGTGAGGCCGAAGGTGTTGCGCCCGCGCTCGGAACGCGCGAACACCGTGCCACGGTGCATCACCGCGATGGCCTTGACGATGGCCAGGCCCAGGCCGTGGTTGCCGGCCGAATTGCGGCGTGCGCTGTCGGCACGGTAGAAGCGGTCGAACAGATGGGCCAGGTGGCGCTGCTCGATGGCCGCGCCGGGATTGCTCACCGCCACCGACAGCTGCTCGCCCTGGCGGCCGATGTCCACCACGATCTCGTCGCCGGCCGCGGAATGCTCGATGGCGTTCTGCAGCAGGTTGTTCAGCGCCCGCCGCAGCAGCGCGGTTTCCAGGCAGCCGCGGGCATCGCCGCGCACCACCACGCGCACCTGCTGGTCCTCCACCATGCACTCCAGGTAGTCCAGCACCTTGTGCACCTCGTCGGCCAGCGACACCTCGGCATGGCGCGAGGCGGCCGCGCCCTGGTCGGCGCGGGCCAGGAACAGCATGTCGTTGACGATGGCCTTCAGCCGCTCCAGCTCCTCCAGGTTGGAGTGCAGCACCTCGGCCAGCTCGGCAGCGTCGCGCGGGCGGGTGAGCATCACCTGCGTCTGGCCGATCAGGTTGGCCAGCGGCGTGCGCAGCTCATGCGCCACGTCGGCATTGAAGGCCTCGAGCTGGCGGCAGGCGCCTTCCAGGCGCTCCAGCGCGCCGTTGAAGGAGGCGGTGAGGTCGTCCAGTTCGGCCGGCATCGGCGCCAGCGCCAGCCGCTGCGAAGGGCGGTTCGGATTGAGCGCCTGCGCCTGGCGCGACAGCCGGCCCAGCGGCTGCAGGCCCAGGCGGGCGATGCCATAGCCCAGCCCCGCCACGCCCAGCACGCCGGCCACGCCGAAGCCCACCAGGGCCAGCCGGAAGTTGGCCAGGGTGTTCCAGAAGGGCAGGGGATCGCGCGCCAGCACCAGCGTCACCGGCGGGCGGTCGCCATCGGCCTGCAGCGTGCGCGACCAGGTGACGAAGTCGCAGGGATGATCTTCCTGGTGCAGCAGGCCATAGCCGCCGGCGCGCGCCAGGGCCAGCACCTGCGCGCTGGGCTGGCCATAGCGGAAGGCGGGATCGTCGCTGACGATCCACAGCCGCATGCCGCTGCGTTCCATGTCCATCGAGTTGAGCTTGGGCACCAGCCACAGCCGCCACTGCGATTCGCTCTGCACCCGGGCCACCACCGATTCGCCCCAGGTGCCGCGCAGCGCCAGCTCGGCCCGCACCTGGGCCATCAGGTTGTCGCGCAGCAGCGTGTGCAGCGCCAGCGCGCCCAGCAGGAACACCACCGTGGCGCAGCCGGCGAACATGGCGGTCAGCCGCCAGGCCAGGTAACGGCCGGGCTGCCAGCGGCGCAGGGCATGCCACTTCATGGTGCATCCGCGCCGCGGTCTTCCAGCACATAGCCCATGCCGCGCAGCGTGTGCACCAGCTTGCGGCCATGCGCCGGCCCGTCGATCTTGGCGCGCAGCCGCTTGACGGCCACTTCCACCACGTTGGTGTTGCTGTCGAAGTTCATGTCCCACACCAGCTCGGTGATCTCGGTGCGCGACAGCACCTGGCCCGGCCGCCGCGCCAGCGCGGCCAGCAGCGCAAATTCCTTGGCGGTGAGGTCGATGCGCTCGCCGGCGCGGTGCACCTTGCGACCCAGCAGGTCCAGCACCAGGTCGCCCACGGTGATGGTGGTGGGCTCCAGCTGCCGGCTGCGCCGCGCCAGCGCCTGCAGCCGCGCGCTCAGCTCCAGGAAGGAGAAGGGCTTGACCAGGTAGTCGTCGGCGCCGGCCTGCAGCCCGCGCACCCGGTCCTCGATGCCGTCGCGGGCGGTGAGCATGATGATGGGCACCTGCTGGCTGCGCCGCACCTCCCGCAGCACCTCGAAGCCGTCGATGCCCGGGAGCATCACGTCCAGCACGATCAGGTCGTGCCGGCCCTCGCGCGCGGCATGCAGGCCGTCGATGCCGTTGCCGGCCACGTCCACCACATGGCCCTGCTCGGTGAGGCCGCGGCGCAGGTAGTCGGCCGTCTTGGCTTCGTCTTCGACGATGAGAACACGCATGGCAGGGGCAACTTCACGGCGGCGGTGACCCGGCAGTCTATCCAGCCCAGCCCGGCGCCACGCTGACGGCCAGATGACGGCGCTGTCATCTGCGCGGCGGCGCAGGCGGACGGCAAGGCACGGCTGTTGCCTCAGTCCAGGCCACCGCCCCTCCGCAGAGCCCGCCATGTCACGCCATTTCCTCATCGACTGCGAGCTGAACTACGAAGTCCAGCAGCCCAGCACCTTCATCTTCAAGATCGAGGCCGCCTTCACGCCCGAGCAGTCGATCGGCGACGAGTCGCTGACCACGATCCCGCCGGTGCCCATGGGCCGCTACACGGATCCGCTGGGCAACCGCACGCTGCGGCTGAATGTGGGCGCCGGCCCCTTCAGCATCCGCTACCAGACCACCGCCACGGTGCGGCGCATTCCCGGCACCGAGAACATGCGCGAGACGCCCACCGCCTACCTGCCGCTGGACGTGATGCCCTTCCTCACCGGCAGCCGCTACGTGGAATCGGAGCTGATCTTCCATGACGCGGTGCGCTGGATCGGCACCGCCGACCTGGGCTTCCGGCGGGTGGAGCGCATCTGTCAGTGGGTGCGCGACAACGTGAAGTACGAGGTGGGCACCAGCAAGCCCTACGGCACCACCCGCGACGTGCTGGCCAATCGCACCGGCGTGTGCCGCGATTACGCCCACGTGGCCATCGGGCTGTGCCGGGCGCTGAACATCCCGGCGCGTTTCGTGGTGGGCCATGTGGAGTGGGCCGATCCGCCGCCCGACTTCCATGCGTTGTTCGAAGCCTGGCTGGAAGGCCGCTGGGTGATGTTCGACCCCACCGCGATGGCCGATCCGCTGGACGTGATCCGCATCGGCACCGGGCAGGACGCGGCCGACCTGCCGTTCGCCACCATCTTCGGCGCCGCGCAGATGACCCGCATGGCGCCGCTGGTGTTCCGCCAGGGCGGCGACTGAAAGCCGGGGCGGCTCAGGCGTGCACCTGGGCCGGTGCGCCGGCGGGCTGGTTGGCGGGCTGGTCGGCGGGCGGGTTCACGGCGACGGCGGCCTCTGCCAGCCCTTCGCGAGCGATCTGCAGCAGCCGACGCACCTGGGCCACCGCCTGCGCCTGCTGCGGCACCGGCGTGGTGCGCCTGAGCAGCTGTTCCAGCGCCAGGCAGGGCGCCGTCAGCTGGCCGAAGCCGAAGGAGCCGGCCGTGCCCTTGAGCGTGTGCACCAGCCCGGCCAGGGCCGGCCAGTTCGCCTGCGCGGCGGCCTGCTCGATGGCCGCCAGCTGCTGCGGCAGGCCCTGGCGGAAGAGCGCGGCCAGCTGCGCCATCTCCTGCGCGAAGCCTTCGTCCTCGGCCGCGGGCGCGGCCCGCGCCAGCCGTTGCGCCAGCACCGCATGGAAGCGATGCAGCTGCAGCGGCTTGGCCAGCACGTCGTCGAAGCCCAGCGCCAGGTAGTGCTGCACGTCGCTGGCCATCACGTTGGCCGTCAGCGCCACCACCGGGCCGCGGTAGCCGCCGCTGCGCAGCCGGGTGAGGGCGGCCGCGCCGTCCAGCACCGGCATCTGGATGTCCATCAGCACCAGGTCGAAGCGGCCGGCCAGCGCCGCGCGCACCGCCTGCTCGCCGTCGCCCACCACCTCGGCCTGCAGCCCGGCGCGGCGCAGGTAGGCGCCGATGAGCCGCTGGTTGTCGCTGCCGTCCTCGGCCAGCAGCACGCGGCCCTGCAGCCGGGCCACGACGGACGGCGGCGCAGCCTCGGCCTCGCCATCGGCCGCGGTACCGGCGGCCAGCCAGCCGGGCGGCCACGGCGCGGCCGCGCGCAGCGCCTCGCGCGAGACGGGCAGGCTCAGCTCGAAGCGACTGCCCACGCCCCACTGGCTGCTGGCGGCGATGCTGCCGCCGAGCGAGGCCGCCAGCTGGCTGGACAGCGACAGCCCCAGCCCGGTGCCGCCGAAGCGCCGGGTGATGGAGGCATCGGCCTGGGTGAAGGGCTGGAACAGCCGCCCGCACTGCGCCGGCGTCATGCCGATGCCGGTGTCGGTCACCACGAACTGCAGCGTGCCGCCGGGCTCGTGCAGCCGCAGCGCCAGCGTGACTGAGCCTTCATGGGTGAACTTGACGGCATTGCCGCACAGGTTGAGCAGGATCTGCTTGAGCCGCAGCGCGTCGCCGTGCACCAGCAGCGGCAGCGGCGCCTCGGCATGCAGCTCGAAGGCCAGGCCCTTGTGGCGGGCCCGCGGCATCACCAGCGTGGCCACCTCGCGCAGCAGCGTGGGCAGGTGGACGGGCCCCAGCGCCAGCTCCAGCTTGCCGGTCTCGATCTTCGACAGGTCCAGGATGTCGTTGATCACCTGCAGCAGGTGCTCGCCGTTGCGGCGGATGGTGTGCACCGCCTCGGCGCGTTCGGCCTCGTCCTGCGCCGGGTCCAGCAGCAGGTCGGCAAAGCCGATGATGGAGGTGAGCGGCGTGCGGATCTCGTGGCTCATGTTGGCCAGGAAGCTGCTCTTGGCACTGCTGGCCGCCTCGGCCTCCCGGCGGGCCTCGCGCCAGCGGGCGGCCAGTCCCTGCAGCGCCTGCCCGCGGTCGGCCAGCGCACGCAGCTGGTGCACCACCACCGCGGCGAAGGCCAGCGTCAGCAGGCCCTGGAAGATGGTCAGGCCGATGGCCATGTGGTTCTGCTCGCGCACCGCCTGGTTGCGGTTGCCCACCAGGTCGGCCACCTGCACCGTGGCCCAGAGCGAGAGTTCGTGCAGCTCGGTGGCCAGCGGCTCCAGCCCTGCCAGCAGCGCCGGCACGTCGGCGGCGGTGAAGGGGCGCTCGGGCTGCGGGCCCAGCAGCCGGTCGGCCTGCTGCACGAACTCGTCCAGCCGGGCCAGGGTGCGGGTCTGCAGCGGCGCCACGGGCATCACCACCGCGGTGCGCTGCGGTGCCACCAGTAGCAGCCGGCTGACGAAGATGTCGTAGCGCTGCTGCAGCGCCTCGCCGTCCAGCCGGTCGGGATGGCGCGCGGCTTCACGCAGCTGGTCGCGCAGCAGCAGGTATTCGCTGTGCAGCTGGTAGAAGCTCCAGACGATGTTGTCGCTGTTGTACTGCACCGATCCCGACAGCAGCGCCAGCTGCCGGTGCTGCACCCAGCCCACCACCGCGAAGGCCATCAGCAGCACCGCGGCGATCGCGACCAGCCAGCGGTGGGTGCGCGGGCGGCGGGGCGCGGCCAGCAGCAGCGCATCGGCCTCTTGCGGGGGCATGGGAGGTCAGTCCACCTCGATGCGGCGCAGCTGCCAGGCGCTGCGGCTGTAGTACTTCTCCGATTGCAGCTCCGCGCTGGTGTTGAAGGGATAGACGATGAACAGCGGGCCGCGCTCGCGCACCGGCATCGGCCGGCCGTCGAGCAGCCGCGCGACGATCACGTCGAAGCGCGCGGCATCGTCGGCCGGCAGGTCCACCTTGTAGTCGTTCAGGGCCACCGCCCGCAGCGTGCGACCGCGCACGCCGGCGGCAGCCAGCACGTCGCGCAGCAGCGGGCCGGTGAAGCTCACCGGCTTCGGGTACCACGGCGTGCTGGTGCGGAAGCTGCGCTGCGGCAGCCGCTCCAGCGCGGCCATGTCGAAATCCACCGCGGGGCGGCCGGCGGCCTGCACGGTGAGCACGGTGCGGCCCGGCCTGGCGCCGGGCGTGGCCTCGGTCTGGGCCCGGGACGCCGAGGGCGCCAGCGCCGCGACCGGCACCAGGTGGAGGGCATGGCGAAGCAGGCGGCGGCGCGAGTGGTCCATGGCAGGCCCCTCGATGGCGGCGCAGGCCGTCTTGCGGCATGGGGCATGCCGTTTATCGACCGGCGCGCCACCGGCCTTGAGGGTCAGCCGGCGTGCAGCGTGCCGTCCAGGTAGTACCAGCGGCCGGCCTCGCGCAGGAAGCGGCTGGTCTCGTGCAGGCGGTGGGCGCGGCCGGCCAGCTTGCTGCGTGCCACGAATTCCACCGTGGCCTCGTCCTCGCCCAGCGGCACATGGCGGCGCACCTGCAGGCCGAGCCAGCGCAATCCGGGCTCGAACACCACCTCGGCCGGCCGGGTGCGCGGATGCCAGGTCTGCAGCAGGTAATCGGCGTCCTGCAGCACGAAGGCGCTGTAGCGCGAGCGCATGAGCGCCTGCGCATCCGGTGCGCGCAGGTGCTCGGGGCCGCTGTGCCAGCGGGCGCAGCAGTCGGCCAGCGGACGGCCGCTGCCGCAGGGGCAAGGCAGGGTGTGCATGGGCGGCAGCTTAGCGGGCGGGCCCCAGCTTGAGCTGCCAGGTCTCGCCCACCATGGGCACGCCGAAGTCGGCATGCGGCTCGCTCTTGACCAGCTGCCAGCCATGGCGGGCATACAGCCGGCGGGCGCCGGCCAGCATGTCGTTGGTCCACAGCATGATGCTGCGGTAGCCGCACTCGCGCGCGAAGGCGATGCACTGCAGCACCAGCCGGTCGCCCACGCCCGCGCCGCGCGCATCGGGCTCCACCAGCAGCATGCGCAGCTGGGCCACGCCCTTCAGCGGCTTGCCGCTGGCTTCGTCGCGCGCCTGCACCAGGAACACGCTGCCCAGCGGCCGGCCCTCGCGCTCGGCGATCCAGCAGGCCTCGCGGCGGGCGTCGAACTGCTCGACGAAGCGGGCGCACAGGCCGGCCACCAGCGCCTCGAAGCGCAGGCCCCAGCCGTATTCGGCGTCGTACAGCGCGCCGTGGCGGGCGATCACCCAGCCCATGTCGCCCGGGCGGTGCGGCCGCAGCTGCACGCTGCCGCCGGGCGCGGCCAGCAGGTCCATCAGTGTGGCCGCGCTCTGCACCAGCGCCTGGCGGCTGGCGTCCGGCACGCTGGCCAGCAGCCCGGCGGTGCGCGCCTGCGACTGCTGGTCCAGCGGCGCGAAGGCCTTGCGCCCGGCCGCGGACAGCCGCAGCAGCGTCTGCCGCGCGTCGTGCGGCGCGGTCTGGCTGCGCAGCAGGCCCCGCGCCTTCAGGCCGGCCAGCAGCCGGCTCAGGTAGCCCGGATCCAGCTCCAGCTCGCGCGCCAGCGCCGCGGCGCTGATGCCGTCGTGGTGCGCCAGCTCCCACAGCAGCCGCGATTCCGGCAGCGTGAAGCGCGAGTCCAGCAGATGCTCGTGCAGCAGGCCGATGCGCCGGGTGTAGAAGCGGCTGAAGCGCCGCAGCAGCTGCACCTGGGCCGGCAGCTGCGCCTGCGCCTGGGCCTGCGCGGTGGTGGCGGGGACAGGGGTGCGTGGGGTGGCGGCGGCGCTCATGGGCCCATGCTGCACCGGAAGCTTGCTTTTGGCAACCATCGGTGCGGGTGCGCTCGCCGTGATAATCGGCGCCATGCTCTTCGTGATCTCTCCCGCCAAGTCGCTCGACTACGAAACCCCGCTGCCGCCCGAGGTGCTGGCCCAGGCCACCGAGCCGGTGTTCACCGAGCAGGCCGCCGGCCTCGTCAAGCTGCTGAAGCCGCTGCCCGCCCAGGCCGTGGGCGAGCTGATGGCCCTGTCGGCCGAGCTGTCGCAGCTGAATGCCGCGCGCTACAAGGCCTGGACCCGCAAGGCCACGCCCGACAACAGCCGCCCGGCGGTGCTGGCCTTCGACGGCGACGTGTACGACGGCCTGCGCGCGCGCGAAATGGGCGCCGACGACCTGGCCTGGCTGCAGCGGCACCTGGCCATCCTGTCGGGCCTTTACGGCGTGCTGCGGCCGATGGACCGGCTGCAGCCCTACCGGCTGGAGATGGGCACCCGCCTGGCCAACCCGCGCGGGCCCGACCTGTATGCCTGGTGGGGCGACACCGTGGCCCAGCGGCTCAACCAGATGGCGGCGGAGAACGAGAGCCCGGTCATCGTCAACCTGGCCTCGCAGGAGTATTTCCGTGCCGTCCGGCGCGCGGTGCTGGCGCCGCGGGTGGTGGACTGCGTGTTCGAGGACTGGAAGACCGACCGCTACAAGATCATCAGCTTCTTCGCCAAGCGTGCCCGCGGCCTGATGGTGCGCTATGCGGTGCAGCAGCGGGTGGTCACGCCCAAGGGCCTGGAGGGCTTCGACCTGGACGGTTATCGTTTCGAGCCCGCCGCCTCGGAACCCGACCGGCTGGTGTTCCGCCGCAGGATGACGTCATGAGCAAACAGAGCATCACCCCCGAGCTGCGCGCCTGGATCGTCGCGCAGGCGCAGGCCGGCCATGGCCCCGAGACGCTGCTGGCCTCGATGAAGACCAGCGGCTGGGAGGAGGACGCCGCGATGCGGGCGATGGAAGAAGCGCTCAGCGGCTTCCTGGCCGAGCAGCACCAGGCCGGTGGCCCGCCCGTGCCGGTGGCGGTGCCCGACATCGCGCAGCCCGGCGGCGCCAACGTGCTGGACGCGGGTGACCGCGAGGTGCGGGTGGTGATGTCGCTGCGCAATCCGCGGGTGGTGGTGCTGGCCGGCCTGCTGTCGGACGACGAATGCGACGAACTGGTGGCCCTGGCCGCGCCGCGCATGGCCCGCAGCGAGACGGTGGACGTGGCCACCGGCGGCAACGAGGTGAATGCGGCGCGCACCAGCCGCGGCATGTTCTTCGAGCGGGGCGAGAACGAGGTCGCCCGCAAGCTGGAAGCCCGCATCGCCCGGCTGCTGGAATGGCCGGTGGACCATGGCGAAGGCCTGCAGGTGCTGCACTACGGCCCCGGCGCCGAATACCGGCCGCACCACGACTACTTCGACCCGGCACAGCCGGGCTCGGTGCCCATCCTGAAGCGCGGCGGCCAGCGGGTGGCCACCATCGTCACCTACCTGAACACTCCGCCGGCCGGCGGCGGCACCACCTTCCCCGAAGTGGCGCTGGAAGTGGCCCCGGTCAAGGGCCATGCAGTGTTCTTCAGCTACGACCGCCCGCATCCGGTCACCCGCACGCTGCACGGCGGCGCGCCGGTGATCACGGGCGAGAAGTGGGTTGCCACCAAGTGGCTGCGGGAGAACGTGTTCAGGTAGCCGCGAACGGCCGTCCGCTCAGCGTTTGCCGCCGCTCGCCGGGTTGGCCGGACCGGTGCCACCAGGCGCCCAGGGCTGCAGCAGCCGGCTGCGCACGATGCGCTCCCACTTGCGCTGCTCCCAGCTCTGCGGGCCTTCCACCGGCCAGCGGGCCAGGTCGGCCTGCACCTGGGCCAGCGGCACCCGCAGGTAGCCCGGCAGCTTGCGCGGAAACAGCGACCAGCCACCGCGCAAGGCACGCGGCAGCGGCGCCCGCGCGGCGGGCACCCAGTACACGCAGGGCTTGTCCTGCCAGAAGGCCTGGCGCTCGAAGTGCACCCGGCCGGCGATGCCGGAAGCCGGCGGCAGCAGCAGGGCGTCGGTGGCGGTGAGCAGCACCGCATAGGCGAGGTCGCCGGGCGTCTCGCCGCCGCGGTGGTAGGCCAGGATCACACGCTCGATCTCGGTGGCCGGCACGCGGTCCAGTTCTTCGTCGCCGCGCAGGATCAGCAGGTCCATGCCCTGCCAGGCGGTGAGGGGGGTATCTCGCATCGTCAGGCGCCTTGGTTCAAGCGCCCGACCTTAACCACCGTTGGCCGGCAGAGCTGTGACGAGGCGCGTCAGGATGCAAGCGGCAGCGGCCGGCGTCCCTGGGGGATGCCGGCCGCTGCCGGGGTTCAGCGCTTGGGTTGCGTCAGCCGCGGGCCGTTGGACGAGCCTCCGCCGCCACCGCCACCGCCACGCCGGGCGGGCTGGCCGCCGGCACGGTTGCCACCGCCGCCGCCACCACCCCCATTGCCGCCGCCGCCGCCGTGGGCCGCGCGGGGTGCATGGTTACCGCCACCGCCGCCGGACGACCCGGCACGCCGCGGCTCACCGCCTCGCGAATCGGCCGGACGGCCACCGCCGGCCCGGCCACCACCACCACCGCCGCCGCCCGGGCGACCGCCCCGGCTGCCGCCGCGCGGCGCACCGACGCCGATGGTCATGCGGCCCAGCACGATGGGCTCGGCCCGCTCGCCGGCCGGCACGTCGAAGCCCGGCACCGTCTCGCGCGGGATGCTGCGCTTGATCAGCTTCTCGATGTCGGCGAGGAAGAGTTCCTCGTCCAGGCACACCAGGGACACCGCCTCGCCCTGCGCACCGGCGCGGCCGGTGCGGCCGATGCGGTGCACGTAGTCCTCGGGCACGTTGGGCAGCTCGTAGTTCACCACGTGCGGCAGCTGGTCGATGTCGATGCCGCGTGCCGCGATGTCGGTGGCCACCAGGCAGGTCAGGTCGCCCGACTTGAAGTCGGCCAGCGCCTTGGTGCGCGCGCCCTGGCTCTTGTTGCCGTGGATGGCCATGGCGCTGATGCCCTGGTCGTTCAGGTACTCGGTCAGCCGGTTGGCACCGTGCTTCATGCGCGTGAACACCAGCACCTGGTGCCAGTCCTCGCTCTTGATCAGGTGCGCCAGCAGCTCCTTCTTGCGGTCGCGGCCCACCGGATGCACCTTCTGCGCGATGGTGTCGGCGGTGGCGTTGCGGCGGGCCACCTCCACCAGCGCCGGCTTGTTCAGCAGGCGGTCGGCCAGGGCCTTGATGTCGTCGCTGAAGGTGGCCGAGAACAGCAGGCTCTGCTTGCTCTGCGGCAGCACGGCCAGCACCTTCTTGATGTCGTGGATGAAGCCCATGTCCAGCATGCGGTCGGCTTCGTCGAGCACGAAGATCTCGACCTTGCTCAGGTCCAGCGTGCCCTGCTGGTGGTGGTCGAGCAGGCGGCCGGGCGTGGCCACCAGGATGTCGACGCCGCGGCGCAGCTTGTCGACCTGCGGCTGCATGCCCACGCCGCCGAACATCACCATGCTGGTGAGCTTGCTGTACTTGCCGTAGGTGCGGACGCTTTCTTCCACCTGGGCGGCCAGCTCACGCGTGGGCGTGAGGATGAGGCCGCGCACCGGCACGCGGCCGCGGGCGTCGCGCGCGGCGGGCTTGTCCATCAGGCGATGCAGCAGCGGCAGCGTGAAGCCGGCGGTCTTGCCGGTGCCGGTCTGGGCGCCGCCCAGCAGGTCGCTGCCCGACAGCACGATGGGAATCGCCTGGGCCTGGATCGGCGTGGGAGTTGTATAGCCATGTTCGAGCACGGCACGGAGGATCGGCTCGGCGAGGCCGAGTTGGTCGAAGGTCATCTAGGAGCCCGCACGTTGCGGGAGTACCTGCCTGCTGCCGCTCGCGGAAGGAGGGCACCAGTCGGAAGGCGGGGAGGTAGGTATGGAACGTCGGAATCGACTGCGGCCTCGTGACTGGAAGCGAGGCCGCTGCGCCATTGTACGGGGTGGCTCGTCAAGGCCGTTGCGCGGGTCTGGCCGGGGTGTCAGTGCTTGTTTGTTCGACCGCCGTGCGGGGTTGGGCAGAGGCCGCAGGTGCTGTTCTTGTTCGGCCTGTATGCGGGGGCGGAGGCCGCAGGTGCTGTTCTTGTTCGGCCGCCACGCGGGGGGCGGTGCCCGGCGGGGCTCATGCTGGGGTGGTCCGGCCCTGCGGGCCGGACTCCGCTGCGGTGCTCGCGCCGAGGTCGCGCGGCCCAACTCGCTTTCGTTCGCTTCGCTCACTGCCGCTCAAACAGTCGGCCGCGAGTCAGTTCACGAAGCGCGCTGAAGCGCGCCGACCTCGGCACTGCGCTCCTCGCCACCCCACAAATCGCCCCACCGGGCACCGCCCCCCGCGCGGCTCTTCTCTGCTGTGCGGAGAGGCTGCTGCAACCGCCCCGCAGCCCAGCACGCTCTGCCGTGCCAAGGCCGACGGCGCCAGCGCAGCACGGTCGTCGCGGACGGCGGCGCCGTTGCAAGGCACCTCCATGCACAACACCACCGCTGCGACATTTGCGCAGGGCCGTGCGGGCCGGCCCGGGGGCGCATGTGGAGCGCCGAGCAGCGCAGCGCCGGTGGCCGCGCGCGCAGCGCGCCTCGTGAACTGACTTGCGGCCGACTGTTTGAGCCGCAGTGAGCGAAGCGAACGAAGGCGAGTTGGGCCGCGGGCCACCGGCGTGAGCAGCGCCGGGCAGTCGGTGCGCAGCACCGACCGCGGAAGCTAAGCCCCCGGGTCGGCCCGCACGGCCCTGCGCAAACTGCTCACACCCAGCAAGTCCCCCGCTGCGCAAGAACGACAAGCCGCGCCCCGTCAAGCGTCACCAAGACCGATACCCGCCCAACCTGCCGAGAAATACCGCCCGGCAGGGATAATGCGTGCTTCGGCGCCCCTCGTCGGGTGCGCCACAGACTGCACTGCAGAACACATGGCCCAGTACGTTTTCACCATGAACCGCGTCGGCAAGATCGTGCCGCCGAAGCGGCAGATCCTGAAGGACGTCTCGCTCTCCTTCTTCCCCGGCGCCAAGATCGGCGTGCTTGGCCTCAACGGCTCGGGCAAGTCCACGCTGCTGAAGATCATGGCCGGCATCGACAAGGACATCGAGGGCGAAGCCGTCGCGATGCCCGACCTGAAGATCGGCTACCTGCCGCAGGAGCCGCAGCTGGACCCCGACCAGACCGTGCGCGAAGCGGTAGAGCAGGGCATCGGCGGCGTGCTGGCGGCCAAGGCCCGCCTGGACCAGGTGTATGCCGAATACGCCGAGCCCGATGCCGACTTCGACAAGCTGGCCGCCGAGCAGGCCGAGCTGGAAGCCATCATCGCCGCGGCCGGCAGCGAGAACACCGAGCTGGTGATGGAGATCGCCGCCGACGCGCTGCGCCTGCCGCCGTGGGACGCCGTCATCGGCAAGCTCTCGGGCGGCGAGAAGCGCCGCGTGGCGCTGTGCCGGCTGCTGCTGAGCAAGCCCGACATGCTGCTGCTCGACGAGCCCACCAACCACCTGGACGCCGAATCGGTCGACTGGCTGGAGCAGTTCCTGTCGCGCTTCCCGGGCACCGTGGTGGCCATCACCCACGATCGCTACTTCCTGGACAACGCGGCCGAGTGGATCCTGGAGCTGGACCGCGGCCGCGGCATCCCCTACCAGGGCAACTACTCCACCTGGCTGGAGCAGAAGGAAAAGCGCCTGGAGCTGGAACAGCGCACCGAGGACGCCCGCACTAAGGCGATGAAGATCGAGCTGGAATGGGTGCGCAAGAACGCCAAGGGCCGCCAGGCCAAGAGCAAGGCGCGCCTGGCCCGCTTCGAGGAACTGAGCGACGTCGAATACCAGAAGCGCAACGAGACGAACGAGATCTTCATTCCCGTGGCCGAGCGCCTGGGCCATGAGGTCATCGAGTTCAATAACGTCACCAAGAGCTTCGGCGACCGGGTGCTGATCGACGACCTGAGCTTCAAGGTGCCCGCGGGCGCCATCGTCGGCATCATCGGCCCCAACGGCGCGGGCAAGTCCACGCTGTTCCGCCTGATTGCCGGCAAGGAGCAGCCCGACAGCGGCACGGTGAGCATCGGCCGCACGGTGAAGATGGCCTTCGTCGACCAGAGCCGGGAATCGCTGGAAGGCGAGAAGACGGTGTGGGAAGACGTCTCGGGCGGGCTGGACAACATCGTCGTCGGCAAGTTCGTGATGCCTTCGCGCGCCTACATCGGCCGCTTCAACTTCAAGGGCAACGACCAGCAGAAGCTGGTGAAGAACCTGTCGGGCGGTGAGCGCGGCCGGCTGCACCTGGCCAAGACGCTGGCCCAGGGCGGCAACGTGCTGATGCTCGACGAACCGTCGAACGACCTGGACGTGGAAACCCTGCGCGCGCTGGAAGACGCGCTGCTGGAGTTCGCCGGCTCCGTGATGGTGATCAGCCATGACCGCTGGTTCCTGGACCGCATCGCCACCCACATCCTGGCCGCCGAAGGCGACTCGAAGTGGGTGTTCTTCGACGGCAACTACCAGGAGTACGAGGCCGACAAGAAGAAGCGCCTGGGCGAAGAGGGCGCCCGCCCGCACCGCCTGCGCTACAAGGCGCTGAAGTAAGCCGGTAAGCCGCGGCCTGCGCGCTGCACCGAATGACGGCCCGCCTCGTGCGGGCCGTTTGCATGGCGCCGCTGGGCATCGTTGGGATTGACCGCGCCTGCGCCGCGCCGGAGGATGCCTGCCCCCCACCGGAGCGCCCGTCCATGGTCACGAAGAAGAGCACCGCCGCAACAGCCGCCGCAACAGCCGCCCAGTCCCCCGCCAAGCCAGCCAAGCCCGGCAAGCCCGCCAAGCCGCGTGCCAAGCCCAGGCCGCCGGCCTGGAAGCTCAGCGCCCGGCCCGATGCCATCGACTTCCGCGACCGGCTGTTCATGCCGGCCATCTCGATGTGCCCGGCGCCCACGCTGTTTCCGAAGATCGCGCTGCCGATCAAGAACCAGGGCGACACCAATGCCTGCACCGGCTTCGCGCTGTCGGCGGTGGCCGAGCATGCGCTGCGCGCTTCCAAGCGCGAGCTGGAGCCGCTGGTCTCGCCCTACATGCTGTATTCCATGGCGCGTCGCTACGACGAATTCCCCGGCTCGGTGGCCGACGAGGGCTCCAGCCTGCGCGGCGCGCTCAAGGGCTGGTTCAAGCATGGCGCCTGTGCGCTCGACCTGTTCCCCGCGCTGGAGATGCCGCCCGCGGCCGACGACATCGAGCGTGACTGGTGGTTCGACGCAGTGCGCCGGCCGCTGGGCGCCTACTACCGCATCACGCCGTCGCAGATCACCGACATGCATGCGGCGCTGAACGAGGCCGGCATCCTGTTCGTGAGCTGCGGCTGCCATGCCGGCTGGGACCAGGGCATGCAGCAGCCGCTGATGGCCGAGCGCCCCAGCAGCTTCGACGAGGTGTGGACCATCCCGGTCGAGCCCGGCTGGGCCGCCCATGCCGGCCATGCCTTCGTGCTGGTGGGCTACAACGAGCGTGGCTTCCTGCTGCAGAACTCCTGGGGGCCGGAGTGGGGCTCGCACGGCTACGCCATCCTCACCTACGACGACTGGCTGAAGAACGCGATGGACTGCTGGGTGGTGCAGCTGGGCGTGGTCACCCAGGACCACCGCGAGCTGGCCCGCACCGCCACGCTGCGGCTGGACCACCGCGGCAAGGTGGCGCTGGCGCAGAGCGAGGTGCTGCGCAACCGGGAGCTGGCGCCCTTCATCATCAACATGGGCAACAACGGGGCGCTGTCCAACAGCGGCGAGTTCCGCACCACCCCGGACGACGTGCGAGCCATCGCCGACATCCAGCTGACGCGCGCGCGCGAGGCCTGGGGCCTGCAGGACGACGTGATCGACGTGTGCCTGTATGCCCACGGCGGGCTGGTCAGCGAGAAGTCGGGCGCCGAGATCGCCGCGCAGTGGGTGCCGATGCTCTACGACCGGCGCATCTTCCCCGTCTTCCTGATGTGGGAGACCGGCTTCATGGAGACGCTGGGCGCCATGCTGCGCGATGCGGTGGGCGGCGCGCCCAAGGTGGCCGGCGGCCTGGAGCGCTGGTGGAACCAGCGGCTGGAGCGGCTGCTGGCGCGGCCGGGCACCGCCATCTGGGGCGAGATGAAGGAGAACGCCAACCTCATCAGCCTGTACCGCGAAGGCGTGCCCGACGACCAGCAGGCCGGCGCGGTGCTGCTGTGGCAGCACTTCTCGAAGGCGGTGACCAACAAGAAGGTGCGCATGCATTTCATCGGCCATTCGGCCGGGGCCATTGCCGGCACCTTCCTCATCCACCGGCTGGCCGAGCAGGGCATGCGCTTCGAGTCGGTGAACTTCATGGCGCCGGCGGTGCGGCTGGACACCTTCGAGCAGCTGATGGTGCCCCTGCTGCGCAGCGGCCAGGTGGCCCGCTACCAGCAGTTCAGCCTGACCGACCGCGCCGAGGAGGACGACTCCACCTGCGGCCCGTACCGCCGCTCGCTGCTGTACCTGGTGCGTGAATCCTTCGAAGGCGGTGCCACCACGCCCATCCTGGGCATGGAGCGCGACGTTCGCGAGCCGGCCAGGCAGTGGCCCAACACCTCGCTGGTGTTTGCGCCCGGCACCGTCAGCGCGGCCACCACCCACGGCGCCTTCGACAACGACAAGCTGACGGCCGAGCGCGTGCTGAAGTTCATCCAGGGCCGCTGAGCCGCCCGCCAGCCGCCGGCCGGCCCCCGCAAACCGCGGCCCGTCGCATGGCCGGTGCGGCGGCCGGCCGAAGCGGTGCGGCATGGCGCTATCGTCGCGGCATGACCGTACCGCCGCCGCCCGACACCGGCCCTGCGCCGGGCGCAACGCCGCCCTGGCCTTCGCTGCTGGGCCAGCTCACCCTGCGCAGCGTGGCCATGGCCGTGGCGATGGCCGTGGTGGTGGCGGCGCTGCTCAATCCGCTGTTCATGCCGCCGTTCCCGGTGGTGCTGGGCCGCACGCTGTTCCTGGCCATGGTGCTGCTGCTGGCCTTCCATGCCGCCGGCCGCCTGCCGGTGCACCGGTTGCCGGCCTGGATGCCGCGCTGGCTGCTGCAGCTGGCGGCCATCGTGCTGGCCGCGCCGCTGGCCACCGCCTGCATCTACCTGCTGTACGTGGGCGGCAACGTGCTGGTGCTGTTCGACAACCCGGGCGTGGTGGCCGGCTTCAGCTGGATTGCCGGCACCGGGCTGGTGCTCGGCCTGGTGCTGGCGCTGGGCGCCATGTACCGCGAGCGGGATGCCCAGGCCCGCAGCCAGGCGCTGCAGTTCGCGCTGGAGCGCGAGACGCTGGAGCGCCAGGCTGCCGATGCCCGGCTGGCGCTGCTGCAGTCGCAGATCGAGCCGCATTTCCTGTTCAACACCCTGGCCAATGTGCAGGCGCTGGTGGAAAGCGGCTCGCCGCGCGCGGCACCGGTGCTGCAGACGCTGATCGACTACCTGCGCGCCACCATCCCGCGTTTCCACGATGCCAGGCCCACGCTGGGCGACGAGCTGGCCCGGGTGCAGGCCTACCTGGCGCTGATGCAGATGCGCATGCCCGACCGGCTGCAGTGGCGGGTGGAGGCCGATCCGTCGCTGGCCCCGCTGCGCTTCCCGCCGATGGCGCTGCTGACGCTGGTCGAGAACGCGGTGCGCCACGGCATCGACCCCGGCGAGGACGGCGGCGAGGTGCTGGTGCAGGCGCAGCGCGATGCCGCCGGCGGCCTGTGCCTGGCGGTGCGCGACACCGGCGTCGGCCTGCCCGCGGAAGGCAGCGGCGCCGCGCCGGCCGGCACCGGCCTGGCCAACCTGCGCGCCCGGCTTCAGGCGATGTACGGCGATGCCGCGCGGCTGCATCTGGCCGCGCGCCAGCCGCAGGGTGTCGATGCCGAGATCCACCTGCCTGCCGAGGCGGCGCCATGACGGCCGGCACCGCCGCCACTGCGCTCATCGCCGACGACGAGCCGCTGCTGCGCGAGCACCTGGCCGCGCACCTGGCGCGGGCCTGGCCCGAGCTGCAGGTGCTGGCCCAGGCGCGCAACGGGCGCGAGGCGGTCGCGCTGTTCGAGCAGCACCTGCCGCAGGTGGTGTTCCTGGACGTGCACATGCCCGGCGTGGACGGCATCGAGGCGGCGCGGCAGATCGGCCGCCGGGCGCACCTGGTGTTCGTCACCGCCTATGAGCAGTACGCGGTGCAGGCCTTCGAGCAGGGCGCGGTGGACTACCTGGTCAAGCCCTTCAACGAGGCGCGGCTGGCCGACACGGTGCAGCGCCTGCGCGAGCGCCTGCAGCGGCAGCCGGACCAGCCGGCGCCCGACGTGGCGCCGCTGCTGGACCGGCTGGCCGCCGCGCTGCAGCAGCGCGCGCCGGCGGTGCCGCGCTGGCTGCAGTGGATCAAGGCCTCGGTGGGCAGCACCGTCAGGCTGATTCCGGTGGACGAGGTGCAGTACCTCCGCTCGGACGAGAAGTACACGCTGGTGGCCTGGCAGGGGGGCGATGCGCTGATCCGCCGCAGCATCCGCGAGCTGGCCGACGAGCTGGACCCCGACCGCTTCGTGCAGATCCACCGCTCGGTCATCGTCAACCTGCACCATGTGGCGCAGGTGGTGCGCGGCGCCAACGACACCGCCGACGTGCTGCTCAAGGGCCGGCCGGAACGCCTGCCGGTCAGCCGCAGCTACCTGCACGTGTTCCGCCAGATGTGAGCATGGCGCCGGCCGGCGCGCATTAGTTGGCGCCGCGGCGCTACACCCGCGGCGGCGGCGGCCGACATGGCTGGAAGCGAGGTCTTCCATGCGCATGCCCCTTCCTTTCCCTTTCCGACTGCTGCCGCTGTGGCTGGCGCTGTGCCTGGCCGCCCCGGCCCAGGCCGACTGCGGCGCCGCCGCGTCGCCCGAGGCCACCCGCTGGCCGGCCGACGTGGTGCGCGGGGTGGAAGCCTTCCTGCGCCAGCATCCCGACGATCCGCAGGGCCAGCGGCTGCGCTCCGAGCGCGCGGGCGCGGAGCTGGCGATGCAGGCGCTGCAGCGGCGCGATGTGCGGCTGCACCGCAGCGCCTTCTGCGCCGACGGCGATGCGCTGCAGGACGAGCTGCACCGCGCCGCCCGCGGCGACCGCGAGGCCGCGCACCGCCTGGCCCGCCACTACCGCGGCCTGCCCGGCGAGCAGAACCGCTACGAGGGCTGGCTGCAATTCGCGGCCGCCCTGGGCCACGAGGGCGCCAGCTACGAGCTGGCGCTGCACTACCGCCGCACCGGCCAGCCGATCTATGCCGCGATGTACGAGGCGCGGGCGGTCGAGCGCGGCTTCGTCGTGCCGGTGGCGCTGGACAACGTGCGCAAGTAGCCAGCGGCCGCCGGCGCTTCAGCCGCTGGCGGACAGCACCGCCGCCATCGTCTCGCGGCAGATGGTGCAAAAGCGCGTGGCGCCGCGGGTGAACATGCGGCAATCGGCCTCGGGCCGGTACAGCCCGCGCGCCAGGTAGCGCGCGCCTTCGAACACGCCCAGCCGGCCGGCCCAGGGCTCGGCCGCCAGCAGCGCGGCCACCTGCTCGCGCACCACCGCGACCGGCAGGGCCGCCGGATCGTCGCTGGGCTGCAGCGGCAGGCCCATCAGCCGCAGGTACTCCGCATGCTGCCAGGGCGTGGGCACCGGCACTTCCGGCCCCACCCGCGCCGACCACTTGACCCGGCCCTGCGAATCCATCGGCGAGACGTTGGGCTCCCAGGGCTGCCAGGCGTCGGCGCCGTTGGTGTCGTAGGTCACCTGCTTGCCGAAGTACTCGTCGCCGAGCCCGGCCAGCGAATGGCCCAGCTCGTGCGGCAGCACGTAGCCGAAGTCGGCATCGTCCATGTGCGCGGCCACCAGGCAGTTGCAGTTGAAGATGCCGCTGCCGCCATACACGTCCGCATTGGCCAGCACCACCACGCTGGCATGGGCCAGGCCCTCGGTCGCACGGCCCAGCGCATGCAGGTCGGTGGCCACCGCATAACGCGCCATGCCCAGCGTGCCGTAGCTGGTGCCGAAGGCGGTGCGGCCGGCGCCTTCCGGCGTGGCCGGGATGCCGGAGACCGGGCTGGGCACGAACACCGCGGAAAAACGCAGCCGCTGTGCATGGGCGCTGAAGGGATCGGTGGACAGCAGCACCTGGCGGGCGCGGCGGGCGGCGGCCAGGAAGCGGGCTTCCTCGTCGGCTGCATAACCTTCGGACACCAGCAGCAGGCGCACGCCGTCGGCGCCTTCGGCCGGGTTGTCCAGCTCATGCAGCCGCCGGCTGGCGCAGGCCGGCACGTCCGGCAGCGGCGCATCGAGGGCCGGCAGGCGCAGCTCGAACAGGCTGCGGAACCGGTCGCCGGCCACGCGGCGCTCCAGCCGCAGCAGGCCGTCGGGCAGCCAGGGCACCACATGCGATTCGGCGAAGCGGCCTTCCCGCGGCTGTGGATCGCCCGCCACGGTGCTCTGCCATTCCTCGAACAGCGCGGAATACCCCCGCGAGGCGGCCACGCTGCCGTCGGGTCGCAGCAGTGTCCAGCGGTAGGTGCCGCGGATGTCGAGCTGGCCGCTGCGGTGGGCATCGGCCACGCCGGAGCGCGCGGCCAGCGCCAGTTCATAGCGCTCGTCCGACTGGCTGCCGGCATGCCACAGGTCCAGCCGCAGGGCCGGCGTCGGCGCGGGGTCGGCCCAGGCCATCAGCGCACCTCGTCCTTGTCCAGCACGCGGTGCAGGAAGTCGGCGATGCGCAGCTCCAGGTAGGGCCGCTGGGTGGCCGAGCGCACGCCGTGGCGCTCGCCGGGCAGCAGCAGCAGCTCGTAGGGCACGCGGCGTCGGGCCAGGTCCTCCATCAGCGCGGCGCTGTGGCGCAGCAGCACGTTCTCGTCGTTCATGCCGTGGATCAGCAGCAGCGCACCCTGCACCTGGCCTTCGCCGCGCAGCACGCTGCCGGCCTCGTAGCCCTCGGCATTGGTGGTGGCGAAGGTGGGCAGCGGCAGCGGCGTGCCCATGTAGCGCTCGGTGTAGGGCGCGTCGTAGTCCTCCCAGTTGACCACCGGCGCACCGGCCACGCCGGCGCGGAACAGGTCGGGCCGGCGCTGCAGGCAGCGCAGCGTCATGTAGCCGCCGTAGCTCCAGCCGCAGGCTGCCACGCGGGTGCGGTCGGCGCGCGGCAGGCGCGGCAGCAGCTGTTCCAGCGCGGTGGCCTGGTCGTCCACCTCCACCTGGCCCAGTCGGCCGTACACCGGCAGCTCGAAGTTGATGCCGCGGCCGGAGGCGCCGCGGTTGTCCACCTTCACCACGTAGAAGCCCCGCTGCGCCAGGTACTGGGCGCGCATGTCCACCGTCATCGCCCACGCATTGCGCACCGCCTGCAGGTGCGGGCCGCCATACACCAGCAGCACCACCGGGCGCAGGCCGGGCAGGCCGGCGTCGGGCTCGTACACGGCGGCATGCAGCGGGGTGCGGCCATCGGCGGCCACCACCTCGTGCAGCACCGGCGGCCGCACGCCGGCCAGCCAGCCGGGCGCGGTATCGGCGGCAAAGCGGTGCTCGGCGGGGCCGCCGCCGATGCCTTCCAGCACCAGCGACGGCGCGGCGTCCATCGATTCGAAGGCATGCAGCCAGTGCTGGCCGTCGGGCGCCAGCGTGGCGCCGTGCACGCCGGGCGCATGGGTGCGGCGGTGGCACTGCCAGCCGTCGGCCGGCGCGGCATGGAACACATGGTGCTCCCGCGCATCCGGCCCGGTGGCGGTGAAGTACAGGCCATCGCCGGCCAGGCCGACGAGTCCGTCCACATGGCCCACCGTGTCGTCGCCGATGTCCTGCTGCCAGCGGCCCTGCGCGTCATGCAGCCCGACACGGCCGATGCCGGTGTTCTCGTGGATCAGGAAGAAGCTGCCGTCGCCGCGGCGCATCGGCGGCGCGATGGCATTGATCCACGGCGCCTGCTTCTGCATCAGCAGCTCGCGGATGCTGCCGGCGGCCAGGTCCAGCAACAGGAATTGCAGCCGCGTCTGGTCGCGGGACAGGCGGGTCAGCAGCAGCGTGTCCGGGCCCCAGTCGGCCAGGCCGCGGAAGTAGGGCCATTGGGCATCGGCCGGCAGCAGCGTGCGGCGGCTGGCGGCATCGTCCAGCGACAGGCTTTCGATGCTGAACACGGCCACCGCGCCGCCGGGGCGGGCATAACGCGTGGCCTCGACGCGGGTCTGCGCGCCATTGCCGACGTCGATGCGTTCCACCTCGCTGGTGTCGAAGCGGGCCCACACCAGCAGCCGGCCTTCGCTGGCGGCGGCGAAGGCCGCGCCGTTGAAGATCTCCTCGCGGGTCATCGCATCGGGAATGCCGTTGAGCACGGTGTCGCTGCCATCGTCGGTCAGCCGGCGCGGCTCGCCGAAGCGGCTGCCGCCGTCGGTGACGGCGATGCGCCAGAGGTTGCCGCCGGCGCTGAAGGTGATGGCCTGGCCGCCGGGCAGGGCGGCGGCGGTGGCGGCCTCGATGTAGTCGGGGTGGCCGTACACCACCGGTGCGGCGTCGCCTTCAGCGGGCAGCAGCACCAGCCGGTTGGACAACATGCACCACAGCACGCCGGTGCCCGGCAGCCAGCGGGCGTGGGTGATGCCCGAGAAGCGCTGGCGTGCCCGCTCGCGCGCCAGTTCCTCGGCCAGCGTCATCGGGGCGGGCGGCAGGTCGTCGGCGGACAGGCGCAGCCGGGTGCTGCCGCTGTCGCGGTCGTGCACGAACAGGCCCAGCGTGTCGGGCCCGCCGTGCCGCTGCAGGAAGGCGATGCGCCGGCCATCGGCGCTGAACACCGGGCCGTGCACCGAAGGCGCGGCCGGCGAGCTGACGGGAATGAAGTCGTCGGGCAGGATCGGTCGGCTCATCAGGCCTCCGGTTGGAAGAGTTGGGCGGGCAGCTCGGGCAGGCGCAGCACGGGACAGCGGCGCCATTCCGGCTCGGCATAGCGGCGAGCGTTCAGGAAGATGAAGCCCAGCACCGCCTGCGGATCGGACAGCTGCGCGGGATGCTCGGCCTTCCAGGCCTCGAAGCGCTCGCGCAGGCCGGGCTCCTCAGCCAGCAGGCGCTCGGCCTCGTCCTCGAACACGTAGTCGCTGAAGGTTTCCTTCTTGTCGAGCACGCTGTCGAAGAAGCCCCAGCGGAAGAAGCTGTCCATGCCCAGCGGCTCCAGTGTCTCGATCACGAAGCGGTCGTGCGGCGTGCCCAGCATCACCACCCAGTCGCCGGCCGCCAGCGCGGCCTGCAGCGGCTCGGCCTGCACGGCCAGCTCGTCATGCAGGTGCCGGCCTTCGAAGGGCAGCGGCCGCTTGCGGAAATGCGGGACGCGGTAGGCCTCGGCGGCCACCGTCTGCGCACGCGCCACCCGCTGCAGCCGCACGCCGTGCGCCTGCAGCCGCTGGGCCACGTCGTGCCAGGCCTGCGGCAGCACATAGGCGCGCGGCGGCGTGGTGCTGGCGGTGGCGGTGTAGCGGTCGAAGTAGGGGATGTCGGCCTGCCAGGGCGCGCTGCGGTCGTAGCGCAGCCGCTGGTAGCTGCCCAGCCGGCTGGACTCGTGCACCGCCTTGAAGCCGCTGAAGCGGAAGGGCGTGCTGCGCTGGGTGTCCAGCTGCCAGGCCAGCGGCACCACCGCGCCGGCGGACACCGCGGCCCGGTCGGCGGCGCGGGCCGCGCGCACGGCCGCCCCGTGCGCCACGGTGTAGGCCAGCGCGCTTTCCACCAGCGCCCGGGTGCCGTGGTAGCGCTCGGCGAAGGGCTTGAGCATGTGCGTCTCGGGCATGAAGCCGATGGTGTGGTGCAGCGCCGCGTAGCCGGTGGAAAAGCGCGGCGTGTCCAGGAAGTCGGCGATGCCGTCGTCAGGAATCTCGCGCACCGGGTTCACGTAGGGGCACATCGGGAAGCCGCGCGTCGCCATGTCGGCATACAGCGCCGGCAGCATGCGCTCGCGCAGGTGCGTGCCCAGCAGGCCGCCGAGCTTGTCGGGCTGGGTCGGGATGAGCGTGACCACGTGCTGGTAGTCGGCGCCGTTGGAGGTGTGGGTGTCGACCATCACGTCCGGGTCCCAGCGGGTGAACACGCGGGCGAAGGTTCGTGCGTTGGCGCTGTCGGCCTTGATGAAGTCGCGGTTCAGGTCCAGGTGCCGCGCATTGCCGCGGAAGCCGAAGGCCTCCGGCCCCGCCTGGTTGACGCGGCTGGTGTCCTGGCGGTTCAGCGCGCCGTCGACGTTGTAGACCGGGATGTAGATCAGCACCGTGCTGCCCAGCGCCTGGCGCCTGGCTTCGTCGGTGCACAGGTCGCGCACCATGGCCATGCAGGCGTCGATGCCTTCGGGCTCGCCGGGGTGGATGCCGTTGTTGTTGAAGAAGACGGTGCGGCCTGCGGCCTGCACGGCCAGCGGGTCGAAGACCCCGTCGGTGGAAAACACGCCGAGATGGATCGGCACGCCCCCATCGGACTGCCCGACCACCTCGAACCTCAGCCATTGCGGAAAGGCCTGGGCCAGGCGCTGGTGGAAGTCGATGCACTGCCGCCAGGTGCTGGTCTGGTTGCCGTTGCCCTGTTCGAAGGGCGTTGTCCATTCACTGCTCATCGCTGCCTCATGCGGCGTTGCCGAAACTGTGCGAATCAGTTTAGGGGACGGAGTGGGGGTCTCCTCGTGGCGTGGGCCGTCGGCTGTTCTTGCGCAAGGCCCCCAGATGACCCAGCCCACGCCTATCACAAACAGATACAGTCCCGCATCCCTTCAGAGGATGGTGCGATGCTCAACCCCGTGCGTTTTTCGCACTTCGAGCTGCGTCCCGTCGAGCGGTTGTTGTTGGCTCAGGGTCAACCCCTCTCGCTGGGTTCGCGGGCATTCGATGTCTTGTGCCTGCTGGTCGAACGGGCGGGCGAGCTCGTCCGCAAGGACGAGCTGATGGACCAGGTCTGGCCCGGCCTGGTGGTCGAGGACAACAACCTCCAGGTACAGATCTCCGCCTTGCGCCGCGCGCTGGGCGTCAAGGCCATCGCCACCATTCCCGGCCAGGGCTACCGCTTCGCCCTGCCGGTGCAGCCGGCGCCGCCCGCCGTCGATCCTGCGCCGATGCCCTTGCGCCAGGCGCCCGCGGGCGTGGCGCAGCGACGGTCGGTCACGTTGGTGGCCGGGCGCTTCGAAGGCCTGCACCGGCTGCTGCGGCGCGACGGGCCGGAGGCACTGGATGAGCTGCTGGGCGCGCTGCAGCAGGCCCTGCTGGCCATCGCCGACAACCGCGGGGGCCTGCTGTCGCGGCTGGACATGCAGGGCTTTGAATGCCTCTTTGGCCTGCCTGCCGCGCAGGAGGACGACGTGCTGCAGGCTGCCGAGGCCGCGCTGGAGCTGGCCGCCGAGGTGCAGGCCCGCGGCCGGCAGGCCGCCGTGCCGCTGGGCGCGCGCATCGGCATCGCCCATGGCAGCGTGGTGGCCACGCCGGTGGCCGCGCCCGCGGGCTGGCGCCTGGCCGGCACGCTGCCGCCGCTGGCCCATGCGCTGGCCGCCGCGGTGCCGCGCCACGAGGTGGCGGTGTGCGAGCAGACGCAGCAGCGGCTGGCGCCCTGGTTCAACCTGCATCCCCTGGTGCCCGACCCGCTGGAAGCCGCCGAGCCGCATGCGCCTTTCGCCACCGAGCCGTCGCCTGCCGAGCCCGCCACGCCCGCCTGGCGCCTGGGCCAGCGCACCGGCACCGACAGCCGCATCGACGCCGCGATGCTGCGCGGCTTCACGCCGCTGGTGGGCCGGGCCGACGAGCTGGACGCACTGCGCGGCTGGCTGGACGAGGCCCGGCATGGCGGCGGCGGCCATGCGGTGCACATCGTGGCCGACGCCGGCTTTGGCAAGAGCCGGCTGGTGCATGAGTTCCGCAGCCGCATCGAGCCGCACGAAGCCACGGTGCTGGCCGCCCGCTGCTCGCCCCAGGGCCGGCTGGGGGCCTTCCTGCCCTTCATCCAGCTGCTGCGCAGCGTGCTGCGCCTGGCCGATGTGCCGCCGGACGCGCTGCACGACCAGGCGGTGCAGCGGCTGCTGGCCATCGACGCCGGGCTGGAGCCCTGGCTGCCCCAGCTGCTGCATCTGCTGTCCATCGCCAGCCCCGTCCATGCGCTGCCGTCCACGCTGGAAGGCCATGCGCGCCGGCATGCGCTGGGCCAGTCGCTGGTGGCCGCCATCACCGTGGCGGCGCAGTCGGCGCCGCTGGTGCTGCTGTTCGATGACTGGCACTGGGCCGACGAGGCCTCGGCCGAGGTGATGGAGCAGCTGGTGGAGGTGGTGGCCAGCCAGCGCATCCTGCTGGTGGTGACGGCCCGGCCGCAGGCGGTGCTGGGCTGGTCGCGCCATGTGCACTGCAGCCAGCTGGGCCTGCGGCCGCTGCAGCGCGGGCAGACCGCCGCCGTGGTGCGCAGCGTGTGCCAGGCCAGCGCGGTGCCGGAGGACATCACGGCGGTGCTGCATGAGCGCAGCGAGGGCAATCCGTTCTTCGTGGAGGAGCTGTGCCGCGCGCTGCTGCAGCAGGGCGTGCTGCAGCGGCGGGCCGACGGCACCCTGGCCGCGCGCGGGCCGCTGCAGGCGGTGTCGCTGCCCAGCACCATCGAGGCGGTGATCCAGGCCCGGCTGGATGCGCTGCCGCCCGAGGTGCAGGCGGTGGCGCGGCAGGCCGCGGTGATCGGCCGCGACTTCACCCTGGGCGAGCTGCAGGCCCTGGTGCCCGATGCCGCGCAGGTGGCGCCGGCGCTGTCCGCCCTGGTGACGGCCGCCCTGGTGCAGCCCACGCGCGTGGTGCCCGAGCCCGGCTACCGCTTCCGCCATGCGCTGAGCCAGGTGGTCGCCTACGACAGCCTGCTGCAGCGCCAGCGCCGCGACCTGCACGACCGCGTCGGCCGGCTGCTGGAGGCACGCCAGGCCGGCCGGCTGGACGAGCAGCTGGAGCTGCTGGCCTACCACTTCGTCAACGGTCACGACCGGGAAAAGGCCATCGTCTATTCCCTGCGTGCCGGTGCCAAGGCGGCCCGCCAGGCCACGCATGCGGTGGCGGCGCGCCACCTGCAGGCCGCCATCGACCTGATGGAGCAGGGCGCCGACGCCATCGACGACACCACCGGCCGCCTGCTGGATGCGCATGTGGCCCTGGGCCATTCGCTGACGCTGCTGCATGGCTATGCCGAGCCGCTGCTGGTGCACACCTGCGAGCGGGCGCGCGCCCTCAGCCAGCAGGGCGGCCCGATGGCCTCGCGCTTCGCCGCCAGCTGGATGCTCTGGCGCTACTACTACAACCGCGCGCTGATGGCCGAGGCCGAGGCCATGGCCGACCAGCTGCTGGCCATGGCCCGCCACAGCGGCGAGCGCCACCGGCTGCTGGCGGCGCACACCGCGCTGGGCATCGTGCTGCATTTCCGCGGCCGCCACGCACCGGCACGCGATGCGCTGCTGGCCGCCCTGCAGCTGCAGGAGCCCGAGGCCGAGGCCGCCCTGGCGCAGGCCTACGGCGCCTCGCCGTCGGTGATGGCCGGCAGCTTCCTCGGCCAGGCGCTGAATGCCCTGGGCGAGGCCGAGGCCGCCGAGCAGGCCTGCCTGTCGGCCCAGCGGCAGGCCACCGAAATGGCGCATCCGGGCTCCATGGCCTTCGCCACCTTCTACCTCAGCACCTTCTACCTGATGCATGGCGACGGCCCGCGGGCGCAGCTGCAGGCCCAGGTGCTGGAGGAACTGGCGCGCCGGCATGCGTTCGGCCACTGGCTGTCGCTGTCGCAGGTCAACGGCGCGATGGTGATGCTGACCGACCCGGCGCAGGCCGCCGCCGCGCTGGCGCGCTTTCGCAGCGCCGCCGAGGCGGTGATGGCCGCCGGGGTGAACCTGCTGCGCATTCCCTACCACCTGGTGCTGTTACGGGCCAGCCTGCAGGCCGGCCGGCCCGACGTGGCACAGGCCCACTGGCAGGCCGCCCACGACGCGCTGCAGCACGGCGGCGTGCACCTGTTCGAGCCGCAGCTGGAAAGCGCCCGCGCCACGCTGCTGCTGGCCACCGGGGCCGAAGGCGCGATGGAAGGCTTCGCCCAGGCGCTGGCGCTGGCGCGCGGGCGGCAGGCGCAGCTGCTGCAGCTCAACATCGCGCTGGAGATGGCCCAGGCGCTGCGCCAGGCTGGCCGGCTGCACGATGCGCCGCGGCTGCTGGGCCCGGTGCTGGACAGCCTGCGCCAGGCGCCGCCCACGCCGCTGCTGCAGCGGGTGCGCCAGCTGGTGGCCGCCTCGTGAGGCCGCCGCCGCCCATCACCGGCGAGGTGGCGCCGGGCTTCGAGCCGGTGCGCGCCGCCTTCGAGCAGGCCTTCGCCCGCCACGGCGAGACCGGCGCCGCCTGCACCGTGCTGCTGCAGGGACGCACCGTGGTGTCGCTGCGCGGTGGCCATACGGATGACGCAGACACCCAGGCCTGGCAGCCCGACACGCTGCTGCTGGTGTATTCGCTCACCAAGGGCATGACCGGCCTGGCCGCGGCGCTGGCCGTCTCCCGCGGCATGTTCTCGTACGAGCAGCCGGTGGCCGAGGTGTGGCCCGAGTTCGCGGCGCAGGGCAAGCAGCACATCACCATCGGCCAGCTGCTGTCGGAGCAGGGCGGGCTGGCCGCCATGGACCTGAAGCTCACCCTGGCCAACATGGGCGACCAGAACACCCTGGCCGCCGCGCTGGCGGCGCAGGCGCCCAACTGGCCGCCCGGCGAATGGGCCGGCAACCATGCCTACAGCATCGGCTGGCTGGCCAGCGAGCTGATCCGCCGCACCGATGCACGCCGCCGCACGCTGGGCCGCTTCTTCGCCGACGAGATCGCCCAGCCGCTGGGCGCCGACTTCCACATCGGCCTGCCGCCTTCGGTGGACCGGGCGCGGCTGGCGCGCATCCAGGGCTTCGCGCCCTGGCGCATGCTGCTGGCGCTGGACACGCTGCCGCCGCTGATGGTGCTGGGCATGCTGTGGCCGTGGTGCCTGACCTTCCGCGCGCTGAACAACCCGCTGCTGTGGCGCGGCCCGGGCGCGCTGGATGCGCCGGCCTGGTGGCCGATCGAGAACGGCGGCGCGGGCGGCATCGGCTCGGCCACCGGGCTGGCCACCGTCTACCACGAGTTCGCCACCGGTGGGCAGCGGCTGGGCCTGCGGCCGCAGGTGCTGCAGGCCCTGGCCGCGGCGCCGCCGCCGCCGCGTCGCGGCTGGCGCGACCGGGTGCTCAAGACCGGCCTGGTGTATTCGCTGGGCCTGGAAAAGCCGTCCCGATGGCTGGACTTCGGCAGCACGCCGGCCGCCTTCGGCACCTTCGCGGTGGGCGGCTCCTTCGCCTTCGCCGATCCGGCCCTGGGCCTGGGCTACGCCTACGTCACGCGCAAGCTGGGCCTGTACAAGTGGAACGACCCACGCGAGAAGCCGGTCCGCGATGCGGTGATGGCCTGCGCCGCGCGGGCCGGGATGGAGAACCCCCGATGAGCGATGTACCGCCGCCCGGCCCGCGCTACCTGTGCCTGTCCGACCTGCACCTGGGCGCGGCCTACAGCCTGCTGACCCACAGTGACGACGATGGCCGGCCCGACCCGTCCACCGCCAGCGCCACGCTGGTGGCCTTCGGCCAGGCCTTGCGGCAGACGGTGGCCGCGCTGCAGACCGCCACGCCCGGCAGCCCGCCCACCACGCTGGTGCTGCTGGGCGACGTGCTGGACATGGGCCTGTCCCCCATGGGCGACACCGCCGCCGGCTTCCAGCGCTTCATCGAGGCGCTGTACCCGGCCGGTGCACCGGCGGTGTTCAGCCCGCACGTGCTGTGCGTGCCGGGCAACCACGACCACCACCTGTGGCGCATCGCGCAGGACCGGCAGTACCTGCAGGCGCTGGACAGCGCCCCGGCCGACCTCGTGCAGGCCACGCCGCTGCTGGCCGGCGGCCCCACGCCGCCGGTGCCCAGCGAGCTGCTCACCCGGCTGATGCGCCGCCAGCCGCAGCTGGCCGATGCCACGGTGAGCATCGTCTATCCCAACCTGGGCCTGTTCCACGAGGCCAGCGGCCGCTGCGTGCTGATGCACCACGGCCATTACGTGGACAGCACCTACACCGCCATGTCCTCGCTCAACCAGGCGCTGTGGCAGCAGAAGCCGCCGCCCACGGTGGCCGACATCGAGGCGCAGAACGGGCCCTGGGTCGATTTCCTGTGGTCCGACCTCGGCAGCGCCGGCGCCACCGGCCAGGGCGCGCTGGCGCTGTACGAGGTGCTGCGCGATGCGGCGGCCTCGCGCCGCTTTACCCAGCGCGCGGGTGACGAGGCGGTGCGGCTGCTGTCGGCCACGCTGGGCATCAGCGGCCAGTCGCAGACGGTCAAGGGCCTGACGGTGGAGCAGCTGCTGCGCGCGCTGCTGGACGTGACGCTGGGCCGCGCCGCCGAGAGCGAGCGTGATGCCGACCTCCAGGTCATCAGCAGCGACGGACTGCAGCAGCTCGTGGCGTACCTGGCCGGCCCGCTGAAGCGCCAGCTGGACGAGGCCCTGGGCAGCGCGGCGCCGCGCGTGGGCGCCACCCGCTTCATCTACGGCCACACCCACAAGCCCTGGCAGCGCGAGCTGCCGGTGCCGGGCTATGCCATGCCGGTGGCCGTGTACAACACCGGCGGCTGGGTGATCGACCAGCCCACCATGGGCAGCAGCCAGGGCGCCGCGGCGGTGCTGATCGACGAGGCCTTGAACGTGGCCTCGCTGCGGCTGTTCAACGACCCGCTCAATGGCGTGATGGCGCCGGTGCATGCGGCCGATGCGGCCGGCATCCGGCCGCAGGCCAATCCGCTGCGCGAAGCGCTGGCCGCCGCCATCGAGGCCCAGGCCGACGCCTGGCAGCAGTTCACCCAGGCGGCCTGCAGCGCCGCCGAACGGCAGGCCGAACGCCTGCTCGACCGCTTCTTCACGCCGGGCCAGTCATGATCAAAAGCCTCTCGCAGCCGATCGGCCGGATGGCCGCGCACTACACCGTGGTGGTGGTGGGTTCAGGCTATGGCGCCGGCGTGGCGGCGTCGCGGCTGGCGCGGGCCGGCCAATCGGTGTGCGTGCTGGAACGCGGGCGCGAGCTGCTGCCCGGCCAGTACCCCCGCGACCTGGCCGGCGCCCAGGCCGAGATGCAGGTCAGCACCTCGCGCGGCACCCTGGGCCGAGCCGACGGCCTGTACCACGTGCACCTGAATCCCGAGGTGCATGCGGTGGTGGGCTGCGGCCTGGGCGGCACCTCGCTCATCAATGCCAACGTGGCGCTGGAGATGGACGAGCGCCTGTTCGCCGCCGAGGCCTGGCCGCAGGTGTTCCGCGACCAGCCCGGATTGCTGGCGCCGTATGCCCGGCGGGCCCGCGAGATGCTGGACCCCATGCCCTACCCGGACGACTGGCCGCCGCTGAACAAGCTGGATGCGCTGCAGATGTCGGCCCGCGCCATGAAGCAGCCCTTCAGCCGGCCTCCCATCGCGGTGAACTTCGTCGACCAGACCAATCCGTTCGGCGTGCCGCAACCCCGGTGCACCCTGTGCGGCGACTGCTGCAGCGGCTGCAACGTCGGTGCCAAGAACACCACGCTGATGAACTACCTGCCCGATGCCGCCAACCACGGCGCGGCGATCTTCACGCAGTGCAAGGTGAGCCACGTGGAGCGCGACGGCGACCGCTGGCGGCTGCACTTCCTGGCCGGCGGCGACCACGGTGCTGCGCCCGAGCCGCGTTCGGTCACCGCCGACATCGTGATGCTGGGCGCAGGCGCGCTGGGCAGCACCGAGATCCTGCTGCGCTCGCGCGACAAGGGCCTGCCGCTGTCCGGCCGGCTGGGCGAGCGCTTCTCCGGCAATGGCGACGTGCTGGCCTTCGGCTACGACAACTACTGGCGCAACACCGCGCCCGAGGGCGCCGCGCCCGCATGGGCCAACATCAACGGCGTGGGCGCCGGCAGCAACATCCTGGCCGCCGCCGACCTGCCCGGGCCCTGCATCACCGGCCTGATCGACCTGCGCGGCAGCGCCGACCCGTCGCAGGGCCTGGTCATCGAGGAGGGCGTGATTCCCGGGCCGCTGGCCTCGCTGGTCGCGGCCAGCTATTTCCTCGCGCAGTCGCAGATCGGCGGCTTCTTCGAGTACGGCACCGCGCAGGCGAAGCAGCGGCTGCAGGATGCGCAGACCGTCGGCCTGGCGGTGCAGAACGACCCCACGCAGCTGACCGCGCTGGCCTACAGCGGCCCGGCCGCCCGCAGCCAGACCTACCTGGTGATGAGCGTGGACGACGCCGCCGGCCGCCTGGCGCTGGACGACGACCGCCTGGCCATCCACTGGCCGGGTGCCGGACTGTCCCCGGCCATCGCGCGCGACAACGCGCAGCTGCAGCAGGCCTGCCGCGCCACGCAGGGCGAGTTCGTGCCCAATCCGCTGTGGACGGCGCCGATGGGCCACCAGCTGGTGACGGTGCATCCGGTGGGCGGCTGCGGCATGGGCGACGACGCCGCCCGCGGCGTGGTCAACGACCGCGGCCAGGTGTATGCCGGCGCCGGCGGCAACCAGGTGCATCCGGGCCTGTACGTGTGCGACGGCGCGCTGCTGCCCGGCCCGGCGGGCGTGAATCCGCTGCTCACCATCAGCGCGCTGGCCGAGCGGGTGTGTGCGCTGCTGGCCGCCGAGCGGGGATGGACCGTGGACCTGGCGCTGGCCGCCCGCGGGCCGCTGCCACCGGCCGCGCCGCCGGTCCCCGCGCCCGCGCCCTCCACGCCGCACGAGGGCTGGCTGCAGCGCCTGGGCCAGGGGCTGCAGCAGCTGGGCGGCGGCGTGGAAGGCTGGCTGCAGGCCCTGCTAAAAGAGGTGGAACAGGCGCTGGAGGAGGGCGCCATCGCGGTCGGCGAGAAGTTGCTGAAGGAGGTGATCGCGCACGACCCGACGCTGCTGTCGCCCACCTTCCAGTTCACCGAGACCATGCAGGGCTGGGCCTGCGTGGCGCTGCCCGGCCAGCCGCTGGCCGCCGAGGCCGGCCTGGACGGCGAGCCCGACTACGCCCTGGCCACCGCCTGGGGACGCGCCGACGGCCAGACGTTGGACTTCCGGCTGACCATCCGCACCGACGACCTCTGGACGATGGTGCACGATCCGGCCCATGCCGCCGCCATCACCGGCAGCGTGCACTGCCCGGCGCTCAGCCCGGTGCCGATGACCGTCAGCCGCGGCCGCTTCCAGCTGCTGCCCATCGACCCCCGCCAGGTGGACACCTGGACCATGACCTACGACATGCAGCTGGCGCGCGAGGGCGGCACGCCGCTGCACTTCCAGGGCCACAAGGTGCTGCGCCAGCGGCCGGGCTCCAACGCCTGGACCGACGTGACCACGCTGTTCGTGCAGGTGCACGAGGTGGATGCGGCCCAGCCTTCGGGCAACGGCGCGCGGGTGGCCCTGGGCACGCTCACGCTGGGCCTGGAAGACCTGGCCTGGCAGGCTGCCTCGTTCCAGCTGGCGCCGCGCCCGGGCTGGGTGGGCGAGCTGCTGAACGACCATCCCGGCGTGCGCAACGCCATCCAGAGGCTGTACCTGGCGCAGTTCGCCGGCTTCTTCGGCCAGACGCTGTTCCGCGCCTATGGCGGCCTGCTGGCCGACCTGGAGAACTTTCCTGCGCAGGACGACGCGCGACGTGTGCGGCGGGCATTGCGGGCACCGCCGCCCGAGCGCCATGCGCTGCCGCTGCCGGGCGGCTTCGCCGCGCAGCTGACCCGCTACCGCGGCGGCAGCCTCGGGCCGGTGGTGCTGGCGCCGGGCTTCTCGGTCACCGCGTCGTCGTTCGCCATCGACACCGTGGACGAGAACCTGGTGGAGTTCCTGTGCGCGCGAGGCCATGACGTCTGGCTGTTCGACTACCGCGCCAGCCCCGATTCCGGCAGCCCCATCGCCGCCTATGACATCGACGACATCGCCCGCCACGACTGGCCGGCCGCGGTGGCCTTCATCCTGCAGGCCACCGGGGCCCGCGACCTGCAGGCCATCGTGCACTGCGTGGGCTCGATGAGCCTGCTGATGGCGCTGCTGGGCGGCATGCCGGGCGTGCGCTCGGTGGTCAGCTCGCAGCTCACGCTGCATCCGGTGACCGACTGGCTGAGCTACCTCAAGACCGACCTCGACCTGCCGCGGCTGCTGCAAGGCCTGAGCGAGTTCAAGCAGGGCTTCGACATCGTCAGCCGCAACCAGCCGCCCACCGAGCTGGACTACGAGATCGACACCGTGCTGTGGAACGTGCCCGTGCCCGAAGGCGAGCAGTGCACCAACCCGGTGTGCAAGCGCATCTTCTCGATCTTCGGGCCCTCATACACCCATGGTCAGCTCGACCATGCCACGCATGTGGCGATGCGGGAACTCTTCGGCCGTATCGCCCTGCAGCCATTCGAACAGCTCGCACTCATCATGAATGCCGGCCAGGTGGTGGATGCGCAGGGCGCCGACAGCTGGCTGGGCGCGCCGGGCGCGGTGCAGCGGCTGGCGCTGCCGATCAGCTTCGTGGCGGGCGCGCAGAACCGGCTCTTCTATCCGGAGACCTCGGCGCGCACCCTGGCCTGGCTGCGTGCGCACAACGACCCCCAGCTCTACACGCGCCATGTGTTCGATGCCTATGCGCACATGGACCTGTTCGTCGGCCGCGATGCGGCGCGCGAGGTGTTTCCGGTGCTGCTGCAGGCACTGGAGCGGGGCGACCGGCTGGCTGCGGAACGTGCCGGCGCTCATGCCGCCACCCCTGCGGCCGCGTCGCCGGCGAGCCCCGCGTCATTGGCCGAGCGGGCGTGATCGATGCTGCTGCCCAGCAGGTGCAGGCAGAAGAAGTCGCTCACCACCGCGGTGTAGGTGTGCTCCATGGCGGCATAGCTGCCGATGTGCCGCGGCGCCTGCGTCACCCACAGCCGGGCGCCGGCGGCACGCGCCATCATGCGGCCGTGGGCCAGCGGGATGAAGCTGTCCTGCATCGAATGGATCACCAGCACCGGGCGGCCGCGCAGCCGCGCCATGTCCTCCACCGGCCGCACCGCCAGCGCATGCACGCCTGACAGCAGGCGCCCCACCAGCAGCGCACCAGGCAGGAACCACAGCGGCAGGCCGGTCAGGCGGCGGAACTGGGTGCGCACCATGGCGCCGAAGTCGGCGAACGGCGTGTCGGCCACCACGCCGCCCACCGCCGGCTCGGCCGCCGCGGCGCGCAGCGCGGTGGCCGCACCCAGCGAGGCGCCCAGCAAGCCGATGCGCCCTGGCGCATAGCCGAGCGAACGCAGGTAGTCCACCGCGCCCAGCACGTCGTGCCGCTCATGCTCGCTGTAGGTCAGCCGGGCATCGCTGCTGTCGCCGTGGCCGCGCAGGTCGATCATCAGCACCGACAGCCCGCGCGCCCGCAGCGACTGGGCCAGCGCCATGCTGGGGGACTTCAGCTCGTCGCCACGGCAGGCGTCCTTGCCATGCACGAAGACCACTGCGCCGGCCTGCGGGCGGGCCGGCAGGTACCAGGCCTCGATCGTGGCCCGGCCGTCGCGCGCCGGAAAGCGCACCGCCGCCTGCAGCAGCGGCGGATGCAGCTGCTGCAGGTCCGGCCGCTTGCGGCGCGCGCGGGTAAAGCGCTGGGCCACCGCGGCGCAGGCCGCGGCATAGGCCACCAGCGCCGCCACCGCCACCAGCAGCACGCACAGCACGGTGAGCAGCGGCCAGTCGGGCGCCAGCCAGGCCAGGGTAGGAAGGGCGGGGGATTGCATGGGGACCTCCTGCTTGAACAGTGGAGGCCACTGTGGCCAGCGGCGCGCTGGCCGTCCTTCATTGCGCTGAAGCCGCGTCTGAAGCCTTCTGAAACCGCAGCCCCGGCACCGGCCGGGCGCCGGCTTTCAGCACGCTTCAGCCCGGGCTTCAGGCGTTTGAAGGACGACTCCGGGCCGACCGCAAAACACTGCGGCCACAACGAGAGGAGCCCGCGCCATGCACCTGCCGACCGCCTGCCCCGCCAGCGCCGCCGCGCTGCTGCCCCACCATCCGCTGCGCCCGCCGCCGCTGCTGCGCCCGGCGCGCGCCAGCGACGCACCGCTGTTCTGCCGCTACGTGGAAGGCCTGTGCGTCAGCGCGCAGCGCATGCGCTTCCATGGCGTGGTGCGTGGCTGCACACCGGGCCTCCAGGCCGTGCTGTGCGGCACCGACGGCAGCCGGCAGGTGGCCTACGTGGCCACCCTGATCGACGACGGCGGCGAGCGCCTGGTGGGCGAGGCCCGCTATGTGCCCGATGCCGACGGCAGCGCAGCCGAATTCGCTATCTCGGTGGCCGACGCCTGGTGCGGCACCGGCGTGGCCGAGCGGCTGATGCACAAGCTGATCGCCGACGCGGCCGACCGCGGCATCGGCTGGCTGTATGGCGAGGTGCTGGAGACCAACGGCCGCATGCTGGCCTTCATGCAGCGGCTGGGCTTCGCGCTCAGCGACGGCGGCGTGGCCTGTGGTCACGGCGGCGTGCCGAGCTGCGGCGTGCTGCGGGTGGAACGCGCGCTGCATCCCGCGCGCCCGGCGCGTTCGGCCCCCGATGGCCGGCGTGCCGGTGGCGCGGCGCAGCGCTGGCGCCAGGCCGAGGGCTGGCTGCAGCGCTGGCTGCAGTCCCACCGGCGGGGCACGGGCGCCGGGCCGCGGGCCTGCTGAGCCGCGGCGCCGGTCGGCAGGGCGTCAGCCGCCAGCCGCGGCCGCCGCGCGGTAGGGCGCCGCCTGCGCCTGCAGCCACTGGCTGAACACCTGCAGCGCCTGCCGCTGCACCGGCGCCTGCGGATAGATGAGGTAGTAAGAGCGGTCGCTGATCCACTCGAACGGCACCACCTGCCGCAGCCGCCCGGCGGCCAAATCGTCCTCGATCAGCAGCCGCGGGATCAGCGCCACGCCCAGGCCATGCACCGCGGCCTTGGCCAGCATCGAGAACAGCTCCATGCGCGGGCCGGCCATGTCGTTGGGCGCCACCACGCCCTGCGCCGCGAACCACTGCCGCCAGGCATGCGGCCGGGTGCTGGCCTGCAGCAGGGTGTGGCCGGCCAGGTCCTGCGCCTTCAGCTGGCCGGGCACCAGCGCCGGGCTGGCCACCGCCACCATCGCCTCCTGCATCAAGAAGTGCGATTCGGTGCCCGGCCAGCCGGCCGGTCCGGCGTAGATGGCGGCATGCAGCGTGCTGTCGTCGAACAGGAAGGGCCGGGTGCGCGGCGCGAAATGCAGCGTGATGCCAGGGTGCTGGCGGTGGAAATCGGGCAGGCGCGGCAGCAGCCACTGGGTGGCGAAGGTGGGCACCACGCCCAGCTCCAGCGAGCCGCCGGGCCCGCCGCGCGCCATCACCTCCAGGGTGTCGCGCTCCACGTCGTCCAGGCGGTCGCGCACCCGGCGGCTGTAGTTGATGCCGGCGTCGGTCAGCACCACGCCGCGGCGGGTGCGGCGGAACAGTTTCACGCCGACGAAGTCTTCCAGGGTGGCGATCTGCCGGCACACGGCGCTTTGCGTCACCGCCAGTTCGTCGGCGGCGGTGGTGAAGCTCTGGTGGCGGGCGGCTGCCTCGAAGGCCGCCAGGGCGCCGAGGGAGGGAATCTTTCTGCGCATCGTTTGAAAGGGCAGGGTCGTCCCGGAGTGCGTCCAGCGCACATGATGTTGCACACAAGTCGTTTGCGCGCGCCTGCCGAAAGCCCTAGATTCGAGTCAACTCCATCCTAACTCCGCGAGACAACGAAATGACTTCTTCGAACACCCGCGCCAGCTTCCACTGGGACGACCCGCTGCTGCTGGACCAGCAGCTCACCGACGACGAACGCTCGGTGCAGCAGGCCGCCCGGGCCTATTGCCAGGACCGCCTGGCGCCGCGGGTGCTGGAAGCCTTCCGCCACGAGAAGACCGACCCGGCCATCTTCCGCGAGATGGGCGAACTGGGCCTGCTGGGCGCCACCATCCCCGAGCAGTACGGCGGCGCCGGCCTGAACTACGTGTGCTACGGCCTGGTGGCCCGCGAGGTGGAGCGCGTGGACAGCGGCTACCGCTCGATGATGAGCGTGCAGTCGTCGCTGGTGATGGTGCCGATCAACGAGTTCGGCAGCGAGGCGCAGAAGCAGAAGTACCTGCCCAAGCTCGCCAGCGGCGAGTGGATCGGCTGCTTCGGCCTGACCGAGCCCAACCACGGCAGCGACCCCGGCAGCATGATCACCCGAGCCCGCAAGGTGGCCGGCGGCTACAGCCTGTCGGGCGCCAAGATGTGGATCACCAACAGCCCGATGGCCGACGTGTTCGTGGTCTGGGCCAAGGACGACGAGGGCGCCATCCGCGGCTTCATCCTGGAGAAGGGCTGGAAGGGCCTGACCGCCCCCGCGGTGCACGGCAAGGTGGGCCTGCGCGCCAGCCTGACCGGCGAGATCGTGATGGACGAGGTGTTCTGCCCCGAGGAAAACGCCTTCCCCGAGGTGCGCGGCCTGAAGGGCCCGTTCACCTGCCTGAACAGCGCGCGCTACGGCATCGCCTGGGGCGCGATGGGCGCGGCGGAAGACTGCTTCCATCGCAGCCGCCAGTACGTGCTCGACCGCAAGCAGTTCGGCCGCCCGCTGGCCGCCAACCAGCTGATCCAGAAGAAGCTGGCCGACATGCTCACCGAGATCAGCCTGGGCCTGCAGGGCGCTCTGCAGCTCGGCCGCATGAAGGACGCCGGCACCGCAGCGGTGGAAGTCACCAGCATCCTGAAGCGCAACAACTGCGGCAAGGCGCTGGACATCGCCCGCGTGGCACGCGACATGATGGGCGGCAACGGCATCAGCGACGAATTCGGCGTGGCCCGCCACCTGGTGAACCTGGAGGTGGTCAACACCTACGAGGGCACGCACGACGTGCATGCGCTGATCCTCGGCCGGGCGATCACCGGCATCGCCGCATTCTCCTGAGCCAGCCGTCCTCATGGGCGCCACGGGGGACGACCCGCACGGCCTGCAGCGCTTCGTCGACGCCCAGGCGCCGGTGATGGCGCAGGTGCAGCGCGAGCTGGCCGCCGGCCGCAAGACCAGCCACTGGATGTGGTTCGTGTTCCCGCAGCTGCGCGGCCTGGGCCGCAGCAGCACCGCGCAGCACTACGGCATTGCTTCGCTGGACGAGGCGCGGGCCTACCTGGCGCATCCGGTGCTCGGTCCGCGTCTGCGCCACTGCGCACAGCTGCTGCTGGCGCTTCCGCCGCACCGCACGGCACTGCAGGTGCTGGGCTCGCCCGACGACGTGAAGCTGCATTCCAGCATGACGCTGTTCGCCCAGGCCGCGCCTCAGGACCCGCTGTGGCAGCAGATGCTGGCGCGCTTCCACGGCGGCCGGGCCGATGCGGCCACGTTGCGGCTGCTGCATCCCGGCGGCAACCTGCCGCCGGCCACGCCTACTGCCTGACGCCCACGCGGCGGGTCAGGCGCGCGCCCACGCCGTCGGCCTCGCGGGGGCCGCTGCTCAGCCGGAGGTTGCCGTTGTCCAGCACATAGGCGACCTGCGTCGTCACGTTGAGCGAGGGCAGCTGGCCGCTGAACGAGCCCTTGCTCAACCGCAGGCCGGTGTAGGTGAACTCGACTATCTTGGCATTGACCGTGCTGTTGTCCGCCGCCCGGATCGCCTTGCGCTTGCCCAGGTCACGGATGTGGCCGGAGATGCGCAGGTCCAACACCAGCTTGGACGGATCACAGCGGGCGCCCGAGTCGTCGCCGCTCGCGCTTTCATAAGCCTGGGCGTGGATCACCACCGCCGCCAGGCCCGGATCGTCGGTGGCCGAGATGACGAGCGAGCCCTGGCTGGACTCGTGGGCGGGTTCGCCCGAAGGCTGGGTGATGCTCTCGCAGGCCACGGCATAGCTGCCGAGCAGGGGCGCCAGGCCATTGGTGGCGGTGGCATCCCCGCTGGAGGCTGCATCCGTGCCGTCGTCCTCGCCGCCGCCGCCGCCGCAGGCGGTCAACAGCAAGGCGCCGAGGCACAGCGCGGGAAGCAGGCGCAGGCGGGCAGAAAAGGCTGCATTCATGATCGAAGTCCAGTTCCGGGACGTCCGCTGCATCGCGGCGGTGCATGTCCCACAGGGTTGACTGCATTCGCCGCCGCCTTGCTGCGCGTGGCGTCACAGTTCTTCGATCAAGCTCGCTTCAACTTGACGAAGGAACGGTACCCCCCGTTGGGTGACCCGTATCCACTGCGTCGTCAATATTGACATAAGGTTCATTGCCGCGCCATATGCCGCATCCGGCAACGGGCGCGGGAGGGCATGCGATCAGACTGCGTCTTCGTCCGATTCGATGGCGTCGTCGTACAGCGCCACCTCGGCTTCGTCGGTCTTGGGGATCAACGGCTTGTCCAGTGGTCGGCAGATGCGGCTGGACAGGCGGGCCAGGCGCTCGGAGCGCTCCACGGCCTGCAGCACCACCTCGGGGTTGACCATCAGGGCGAAAGGATTGGCAGCGGCCGTCTTGAGCATGTTCATCTCCAGTGCGGACACATCGCCCGCCGTGAGAAGAACTTTACGAAGCGATGCCCGCGCTCAACAGTCGTCCACCCGCCAAAGCCGGCGTCGGATAAAGACCGACACCGGTGTCGGGCCGCGGCGCGGCTCAGCGCAGCAGCGCCTGCAGCCGGTCGGCGAGGTTGTCACGGTCCTGCGACCGCGCCATGTCGGCCGCCGTGTAGCCAGCCTGGTTCTTCAGGCGGGCATCCGCGCCACGGGCCAGCAGCAGGTCCACCGTGCGTTCGTCGCCATTGCGCGCGGCCATCATCAGCGGCGTGGTGCCGTTGGGGCTGAGCGCGCCCACCTCGCCGCCTTGCGCCAGCATGAACTGCATCATGCGTTGGTCGGGGGCGATGGCCGCATAGTGCATCGGGCTCCAGCCCGGCTTGTTGACGCGCGCGCCGCGCTGGATCAGGCGGCGCGCCCACTCGATCTCGCCGCGCATGGCGGCCATCATCAGCGGCGTCTCCCCTACGGCGTTCTCGGCATTCACATCCAGCTCGGGATGTGCCCACAGCGCCTCGGCGGCCTTCAGCGCCTGCTCGCGGAGCGCGATGGACAGCGCCACATGGCCCTTGGGATTGCGCGCATTGGGGTCGAACCCCCGGGCCAGCAGGTCGCGGATGATGCCCGGCGCATCGATGTCGATCGCGCGGAAGAAGTCTTCGTAGGAACCGGCGCGCACCGCCAAGGCCGGCAACGCCAGGGCGGCCATGCCACCGGCCCGCAGGATCAGCAGGCGGCGCTTCATGCGGCGCTCCCGGCGGCCGGTAGCTGGAACAACCGCTCGAAGTTGGCGCTGGTCACGCGGCCGATCTCCTCGGCGCTGCACCCCTTCAGCTCGGACAGCTGGGCGGCCACATGCGGCACATAGGCCGGCTGGTTGACCTTGCCGCGGAAGGGCACCGGCGCCAGGTAGGGGCTGTCGGTCTCGATCAGCAGCCGGTCCATCGGCACCCAGCGCGCCACGTCGCGCAGGTCCTGCGCATTGCGGAAGGTGAGGATGCCGGAGAACGAGATGTGGAAGCCCAGGTCGAGCGCCGCGCGGGCCACCTCGGCGGTTTCGGTGAAGCAATGGAACACGCCCTGCACGCCGGCACCCTCTTCCCGCAGGATGGCCAGGGTGTCGTCGCTGGCGCTTCGGGTATGGATCACCAGCGGCTTGCCCAGCGTGCGGGCGGCACGGATGTGTACGCGGAAGCGCTCGCGCTGCCAGGCCATGTCGGCGATGCTGCGGCCGTTCAGGCGGTAGTAGTCCAGTCCCGTCTCGCCGATGGCCACCACCCGCGGGCGGCTGCCGAGGTCGATCAGCTCTTCATACGACGGCTCCTTCAGGCCTTCCGTATCCGGATGCACGCCGGCGCTGGCCCAGAAGTTGTCGTACTGGAGCGCCAGCGCATGCACCGCGTCGAACTCCTCCAGCGTGGTGCAGATGACCAGCGCGCGGTCGACGCGGGCCTCGGCCATGGCGGATCGGATGTCGGGCATGCGCTCGACGAAGTCGGCCATGCTCAGATGGCAGTGCGAATCGACGTACACGGTTCAGGTGGTCTGCGTGGGCTTGGCCGACTGGATCGAGGTGCCGAGGATCTCCTCGATCTTCAGCTTCATCACCCGGGTCTTCTCGTCGGTGGGAAAGCGTACGCCGACGCCCTGGGTGCGGCCGCCGGAGGCATTGGCCGGCGTGATCCAGCCTACCTTGCCCGCCACCGGATAGCGCTGCGGATCGTCGGGCAGCGACAGCAGCAGGTAGATCTCGTCGCCCAGCTTGTACTCCCGGGTGGTGGGCACGAACAGGCCGCCGTCGGAGAACAGCGGCACATAGGCGGCATACAGCGCCGCCTTGTCTCGGAACACCAGCTGGATCACGCTGGGCCGGTTGCTGCTGGCCACGGTGCCGGCAGCCGGGGCTGCGGCGGGCGGCGCGGGAGGGCGTGCGGCGGGCTCGTTCATCGGTGGGCCAGTGTAGCGATGCGGCCGCCGCCGGCGCCGCGCGGGGCCGGGCCGCTGGCCGGCCACAGCGCCCGGCCCTGCAATACGAGCGCCTCCACCAGCAGGCTGGCGTTCCAGGGATGTTCGTCGTGGCGCGCGGCGCGGCGCAGTTCGCGCTGCCAGTCGGACAGGCCGGCCAGCGTGGCGCCCGCAGGCAGCGCGCCGGCATCGAAGTAGCGCGGCGCACCGCCGACGGCGGCCACCGTCAGGTCATGGGCCAGCTTCTGCAACGCGTCGATGGCGCGGGGCAGCGGCCAGCCGGCGAACGCCGACGCATCACCGTGGCGCAGCGCCTGCGGCAGCCGGCGCCAGCCCGCGGCGTCGATGCCGGCACGCAGCATGGCCAGCGCTTCCACCGGCTGGCCGCCTGCGGCGGTGTAGAGCACCTGCGGCTCCTGCACGCCCTGCCCGGCCAGCCAGTCCAGCGCCACAGTGCGGTCGGGCGACGGCAGCAGCAGGCGCTGGCAGCGGCTGCGCAGCGTGGGCAGCAGGCTGTCCGGGTCGTGCGCGCACAGCAGCAGGCGCAGCGCGCCGGGCGGCTCCTCCAGGGTCTTGAGCAGGGCATTGGCCGCAATCAGGTTCATCGCCTGCGCGGGATGGATCACCAGCACCTTGCCGCGGCCGCGGGAGGACGTCTGCTGGCTCCAGTCGATGGCGCCGCGCACCGCCTCCACCTTGATCTCGCGGCTGGGCTTGGCCTTCTTGCCTTCGCCGTCCTTGGCGCCGCCCTCGCCCTCCATCTGCCAGCCCAACGGCTCGCGCAGCGCATCGGGAATGAGCAGCAGGAAATCCGGATGCATGCGCGCCTGCATCAGGTGGCAGGCGGCGCAACGGCCGCAGGGTCGCGGCGCCGGGCCGGCCGCTTCGCACAGCCACGACTGCGCCAGCACGATCGCCAGCTCGAACTGCCCCACCCCGCCCGGGCCGTGCACCAGCGTCGCATGGCCGCGCACCTGCTGCAGCGCCTGGTCCAGCACCGGGCGCAGCCAGGGCAGCGCCAGTGCGCCGTCGGGGCCCGTCACCATGCCCGCTGCTCCAGCGCCTGACGCAGGTCGGCCCAGACGGCCTCCTTCGGCTGGTGGCTGTCGATGCGCACGAAACGGCCGGCATCGGCGGCGCAGCGGGCGGCGTAGCCGTCGCGCACGCGCTGGAAGAAGGCCAGGTCCTGCTGCTCGAAGCGGTCGGGCGTGCGCACCGCGGCGCGGCGTTCGGCGGCCACGGCCGGCGGCAGGTCGAACCAGACGGTGAGGTCGGGCTGCCGGCCCTGCTGCACCCAGGTTTCCAGCTGCTGCAGCACCGCCAGGTCGAAGCCGCGGCCGGCACCCTGGTAGGCGAAGGTGGCGTCGGTGAAGCGGTCGCTCAGCACCCAGGCGCCGCGCGCCAGCGCGGGCTCGATGCGGGCCTGCAGGTGGTCGCGGCGGGCGGCGAAGACGAGCAGCGTCTCGCTCAGTGCATCCATCGGCGACTGCAGCAGCAGGGTGCGCAGCTGCTCGGCCAGCGGGGTGCCGCCGGGCTCGCGCGTGAGCAGTACCTCGTGGCCGCGGGACCGCAGCCAGTCGGCCGTCGCCTCGATGTGGGAAGACTTCCCGGCGCCGTCGATGCCTTCGAAACTGATGAAGCGCCCGGGAGAGGCCGGGCGCACGGGGAGGTCGCTCACTTGCTGCTGCGCTGGCGCTGGTACTGGTTGACCGCCCGATTATGGTCGGCCAGGGTGGTGCTGAAGACGCTGCTGCCGTCGCCGCGGGCCACGAAGTACAGCGCCGGCGTGCGCGCCGGCTGCACCGCCGCGCGCAGCGAGGCCAGCCCCGGCATCGCGATGGGCGTGGGCGGCAGGCCGGTGCGGGTGTAGGTGTTGTAGGGCGTGTCGGCCAGCAGGTCGCGCTTGCGCAGGTTGCCGTCGAACGACGTGCCCAGGCCATAGATCACCGTGGGGTCGGTCTGCAGCGGCATGCCCAGGCGCAGCCGGTTGGCGAAGACGCCGGCCACCAGCGCGCGGTCGGCCTCGGTGCCGGTTTCCTTCTCGACGATGGAGGCCAGCACCAGCGCCTGCTCGGGCGTGCTCACCGGCAGGTCGGGCGCGCGCTGGGCCCAGGCTTCGTCGAGCCGCCTCTGCATGGCGGCATGGGCCCGCTTGAGCACGGTGACGTCACTGACGCCGCGGCTGTAGGCATAGGTGTCGGGGAAGAAGCGGCCTTCGGCCGGCTGGCCAGGAGCGCCAATGGCGGCCATCAGCTCGGCCTCGCTCATGCCGCGGGTCAGCGGCTTCAACGCGGGGGCCTTGGCCAGTGCCTCGCGGAACTGCCGCAGCGTCCAGCCGTCGATCAGGCGCACCACCTCCAGCACCTCGTCGCCCTGCACCATCTTGGCCAGCAGCCGCCGCGGCGTGGTGCCGGCGTCGATCTCGTAGCTGCCGGCGCGGATGCGGCGGGCGTCGCCCGACCAGCGGAACCACTCGTACAGCAGCCGCGCATCGGACTGCACCCCGGCGTCCACCCAGGCCTGGGCCACGTCGCGCGGCGAGGTGCCGGGCTCGATGGACAGCTCCACATGCGGCTGCGCCAGCGGCAGCGGCCGGTTCAGCCACCAGGCCACCAGGGCCGCTCCACCCGCCATGCCCGCCAACACCACCAGCAGCGCCCTTGCCACGATCCGCCGAAGCGCTTTCATCCCGGTATGTCCAGCCCATGCCTGTGCGGCCCAGCGGCTGATGATAATGGTCCGATGGACACCCACTTCCCCCCTTCGGACCTGAACGGCGCGGTGCGCCTGGCGCATTGGGGCGTCATCCGTGCCACCGGCGCGGAGGCTGCCAGCTTCTTGCATGGCCAGCTCACGCAGGACATCCAGAACCTGCCGCCCGGCCAGGCGCGGCTGGCCGGCTACTGCTCGGCCAAGGGCCGCCTGCTGGCCAGCTTCATCGTGCTGCGCGGCTCGGCCGACGAGCTGCTGCTGCTGTGCAGCGCCGACCTGCTGGCGCCCACGCTCAAGCGCCTGTCGATGTACGTGCTGCGCGCCAAGTGCAAGCTCACCGACGCCAGCGCGGAGCTGGCGGTGCTGGGCCTGGCCGGCGCGCCGGCGCTGGCGGCGCTGGGGGCGCTGGGGGCCGGGTCGTCCAACGACGACGGCGCCACGCAGGCACTGGCCGGCATGCCGGTGCTGGCCGCGGCCGGTGGCCAGCTGGTGCGCTTGCCGGCGGTCGAAGGCATCGACCGCGGGTTGTGGGTGGGCCCGGCCGAAGCCCTGCCCGCCGCGCTGCCCGCGCTGGACGCAGGCGCCTGGGATGCGCTGGAAGTGCGCAGCGCGGTGCCGCGCATCGTGGCCGCCACGGTGGAGCAGTTCGTGCCGCAGATGATCAACCTGGAGCTGGTGGGCGGCGTCAACTTCCAGAAGGGCTGCTACCCCGGCCAGGAGGTGGTGGCCCGCAGCCAGTACCGCGGCACCACCAAGCGGCGGGCGGGGGTGTTCGCCACCGGCGCGGCGGCGCAGCCGGGCCAGGAAGTGTTCGACGCCAACGATCCCGGCCAGCCGGCCGGCATGGTGATCAATGCCGCGGCCGGCCAGCCGGCGCTGGCGCTGGTGGAAGTGAAGCTGGCCGCCCTGGCCGAGCCTGCGCTGCGCCTGGGCAGTGCCGAGGGCCCGGCGCTGCAGCCCTTGCCCCTGCCCTATCCCCTGCCTGGCGGTGCGGACTGAGGGCCGGCCCGCAAGCGGGCCGTTGACGCAGGTCCTGTACGTCTACTACCGGGTGGAAGCCGCCGACCGCGCTGACTGCGTGGCCGCGGTGCGCAGCGCGCAGGCCGCGCTGATGCAGCATCATCCGGGCCTGGTGGCCGCCGTGCTGTCGCAGGTGCCTGGCCACACCACGCTGATGGAGACCTATGCCTGGTCATCCGCGGCACCCGCGGTGCCGCCCGCATGGTCGGCACTGGAAGCCGAGGTCGGGGCCCGGTTGGGACGCTGGATCGTCGGCACGCGGCATCTGGAGCTGTTCGAGCCATGTGCCTAGCCGCGCTGTCCATCGGCCAGCACTGGCGCCATGTGTTCGTGCTGGCCGCCAACCGCGACGAGTACTACCACCGCCCCGCGGCGCGGCTGGCCTGGTGGTTGCCGGAAGACGGCGGCCCGGCGGTGCTGGGCGGGCGCGACCTGCAGGCCGGCGGCAGCTGGTGTGCGCTGAGTGCCGCCGGCCGGCTGGCGCTGGTGACGAACGTGCGCCGGCCTGGCCACTTCGATCCGCGGGCGCCATCGCGCGGCGAGATCGTGGCCCACTGGCTGCGTGGCAGCGAGGCCTCGTCGCGCTTCTGGATGCAGGTGGGCCTGGCGGGCTACAACCCGTTCAACCTGATCGCCATCGACTTCACCACCGACGAGCGCTTCTGGTGCGGCGACGAAGCCGCCGCCCGGTGGCTGGACGGCGGGCTGTACGGCCTGTCCAACGCGCAGCTGGACACGCCCTGGCCGAAGGTGCTGGCGCTCAAGCAGGCGATGCGCTCGGCGCTGGCTTCCAGCCGCAGCGTGCAGGGCCTGGCGGAGCGGCTGTTCGAGGCCCTGTCCAGCCGCCAGCCCTGGCCCGATGCCGACCTGCCGCGCACCGGCATCCCGATCGAGCGCGAGCGGGCGCTGTCGCCGGCCTGGGTGCAGCTGAACGGGCCCACGCCGGACCTGCTCTATGGCACGCGCTGCTCCACGCTGGTGATCGTGGAGCAGCAAGCGGAGCAGCGCGTCACCCATGTGCTGGAGCGCAGCTTCCGCCCCGACGGCAGCGTGCAAGCGCAGCGCCACGCGACGCTGCCCGACTGGCCGCCCACCGCCCAGGCGGCGGGCCGCTGGCGGGTGGAGCGGGCGGCGCTGCGCGAAACCGAATACCCGCCGGCCTGACGCGCCGGCGCGGACCGCGGCCTGCTAGGGCGCCCGCCCCATCTCCACATGCGGTATGCCGGCTTCCTCGAACACCTCGCCACGGGTGCCGAAGCCGGCGCGCAGGTAGAACGGCGCGGCGCTCATCTGCGCATGCAGCAGCAGCATGTGGTCGCCGCGGGTGCGGGCGGCGGCGGCCAGCGCATCCAGCACCGCCCGCCCCACCCCGCTGCCGCGCACCACCGGCAGCACCGCCATGCGGCCCAGCCTGGCCACGCCCGGTGCCTGCTGCAGCAGACGGCCGGTGGCCAGCGGCCGCCCCAGGCGGTTGACGGCCAGCGCATGCAGGCAGTCGGCATCGGCCGGATCACTTTCCAGCTCGGCCGGGATGCGCTGCTCCTGCACGAACACCTGGGTGCGGATGCGGCGTGCCGCCTCGCCCAGCTCGGCCCAGCCGCCCACCTTCACCTCGACCATCGGCTGGCCGGCCTCGAAGGCCTCCAGCACCGCCCGGAATGCCGGCGGCACCGGCCGGCTGGTCTGGGTGGCCGGATCGGCGAAGACGTACACCAGCTCGCCATGCACCAGGCAGTGCTCGCCGCGGAACACCGCGCACTGGAAGACCATGGAGCTGTTGCCGATGCGGTGGCAGCGCACGCCGACGTCCAGCAGGTCGTCCAGCCGGGCCGAGGCCAGGTAGTCCACCGTGCTCTTGCGCACGAAGAGGTCGCCGGCCAGCTCGGCCATGGTGTCCTGGTAAGGCAGCGCCAGCGCCCGCCAGTAGCCGGCCACGGCGGTGTCGAAGTACATCAGGTAGTGGCCGTTGAACACGATCTGCTGCAGATCGACCTCGGCCCAGCGCACGCGCAGCCGTTCGGTGAAGCGGAAGTCCTGTCGGTTCATGCGGAATGGCTCCAGGCCTGGCGCAGCGCTTCGGCGATCGCCTGCTGGGCGATGCCGGCCTCGCGCAGCGCGCGGCCCATCTTGATGAAGTCGTGGGTCACGCCGCGCACGATGTCCAGCGCCACCGGCACGCCGGCCATGCGCAGGCGATCGGCGTAGGCCACGCCCTCGTCCACCAGCGGATCGCATTCCGCCAGCAGCACGAAGGCCGGCGCCACGCCTTCCACCTCGTCGGCCAGCAGCGGCGCGAAGCGCCAGTCCGTGCGGCGCTCGTGCGGGATGTAGTGGTCGAAGAACCAGCCGATCTCCTCGGCCTCCAACAGCATGCCTTCGGCGAAGCGGCGGTGCGACTCGGTGTCGGCATGCGCGGTGGTTCCGGGCGTGATCAGCACCTGCAGCGCCAGCGGCAGGCCGACGTCGCGCGCATGCAGCGCGGCCACCGCGGCCAGGGTGCCGCCGGCGCTGTCGCCGGCTACCGCGAGGCGGCTGCCGTCCAGCCTCAGCAGGTCGGCACCGGGGCCGGCCATCCAGCGCAGCGCGGCCCAGCTGTCGTCCACCGCCGCCGGGAACGGATGCTCCGGCGCCAGCCGGTAGTCCAGCGACACCACCGCGCCGCCACTGCGCAGGGCCAGCTGGCGGCACAGGCTGTCGTGCGTCTCCAGGTTGCCAATGGTGAAGCCGCCGCCATGCAGGTACAGCAGCACCGGCAGGCCGTCGTCGGTGGCCGGCGCATACAGCCGCGCGGGCCGGGGCGCGCCATCGCCGCCAGGCAGCTGCAGCGCCTGCACACGTGGCAGCGGCGCGCGCGGCGGCTCCAGCACCTCGGCGGCGGCGGTGTAGGCGATGCGCGCGTTGGCCGGCGACATGCTGCGGAACGGCGGGCGGTTGGCGCGGCGGATGCGCTCCAGCAGCGCGGCCATCTGGGGGGTGAGGGAGGGTGAATGCACCCCCGAAGGATAAACAGCCCATGAAAAAAGGCCCGGAGCAGGAGGTCTCCGGGCCTTGGGGCCTGCCACGCGGCAGGCGACCGATGCAAGCGTGGATCAGTGCTTGTCGAAGAACTGCTCGTCTTCGGTGGAGCCCTTCAGCGCGGCGGTGGACGCCTGCGCCTCGATGGTGGTGGTCACCGCGTCGAAGTAACCCGTGCCCACTTCGCGCTGGTGCTTCACCGCGGTGAAGCCACGCTCGGCCGCGGCGAATTCCTTCTGCTGCAGCTCGACGAAGGCGGTCATGTTGTTGCGGGCGTAGCCGTAGGCCAGGTCGAACATGCCGTAGTTGAGTGCATGGAAGCCGGCCAGGGTGATGAACTGGAACTTGTAGCCCATCGCGCCGAGCTCGCGCTGGAACTTGGCGATGGTGGCGTCGTCCAGGTTCTTCTTCCAGTTGAAGGACGGCGAGCAGTTGTACGACAGCATCTTGCCCGGGAACTTGGCATGGATGGCGTCGGCGAACTTCTTCGCGAAGGCCAGGTCCGGCGTGCCGGTCTCGCACCAGATCAGGTCGGCGTACTCGGCGTAGGCCAGGCCGCGGCTGATGGCCTGCTCGATGCCGTTGGTCGAGCGGTAGAAGCCCTCGACGGTGCGCTCGCCGGTGAAGAAGGGGCGGTCGTTCTCGTCGATGTCGCTGGTCACCAGGTCGGCGGCTTCGGCGTCGGTGCGGGCCAGCAGCACGGTGGGCGTGCCCATCACGTCGGCGGCCAGGCGTGCGGCCACCAGCTTGCTGACGGCTTCACGCGTGGGGACCAGCACCTTGCCACCCATGTGGCCGCACTTCTTGGCCGCTGCAAGCTGGTCCTCGAAGTGCACGCCGGCGGCGCCCGCCTCGATCATGGCCTTCATCAGCTCGAAGGCATTCAGCACGCCGCCGAAGCCGGCTTCCGCGTCGGCCACGATGGGCGCGAAGTAGTCGATGTCGTTCTTGCCTTCGCTCCACTGGATCTGGTCGGCGCGCTGGAAGGTGTTGTTGATCTTCTTGACCACCTTGGGCACCGAGTCCACCGAGTACAGCGACTGGTCGGGGTACATCTCGCCGTTGCTGTTGGCATCGCCCGCCACCTGCCAGCCCGACAGGTAGATCGCCTTGAGGCCGGCCTTGACCTGCTGCATCGCCTGGTTGCCTGTGAGCGCGCCCAGCGCGTTGACGAACGGCTCGGTGGTGATTAGGTTCCACAGCTTCTCGGCACCCCGCTTGGCCAGCGTGTGCTCGATCTGCAGCGAGCCGCGCAGCCGCACCACGTCGGCGGCGCTATAGCCGCGCTTGATGCCCTTCCAGCGCGGGTTCTCGGCCCAGTCCTTCTCGAGGGCGGCGATCTGCTGTTCGCGGGTCAGTGTGGTGGTCATTCGAAGTGCTCCTTTGCGTTGAACGGGGGGTCTCAAGATGGCTTCAGCGTAACGACCGCACTCTGGCTTGGGAACACTTATGTCTTATATAAGACTGAAATTCTTTCTCTTAATAATCAATGACTTACGGAGATCGTTTCGCAATGCGCAAAGTTGTTTTCCATGTTGAGAAATCTTGCTGCGCCGCAGCACCGCCTCGCATCACGATGTGAAACGCCCGTTCAGCATCGTGAAATCCGCATCAACCCGCCGATGCCGCCTCCCACCAACGGGCGTAGACACGGTCGGCCAAGCGGTGCTGCGCCTGCAGGAACTGCTGGGCATCGGACCGCATGCGGTCACCGCTGTGCACCGTGGCCGGGTGCGTTTGCTGCGCCTGCAGGAAGGACGGGTCGCGCGAGGCCGACCAGCGCGCGAGCTTGTCGGCATCCACCTCGATGTGGAACTGCATGCCCAGGTGCGGTCCATAGGCGAAGGCCTGCACCGGGCAGGCCTCGTTGGTGGCCACCGACACCGCGCCGCGCGGCAGTTCGAAGGCCTCGTTGTGCCAGTGCATGAAGTGGTGCCGGTCGCCCTGGCCGAACCAGGCCTCGCGCTCGGGGCCCGGTAGCATGCGGGCCGGCTGCCATCCGATCTCGGGCAGCGGGGAGCGCAGCACCCGCGCGCCCAGCACCCGCGCCATCAGCTGCCCGCCCAGGCAATGGCCGATCACCGGCACACCGGTCTCGAAGCCCAGGGCGATCAGGCGTTCGGCCTCCCGCAGCGCCGGCAGCGGATCGTTGGCGCTCATCTCGCCACCCAGCACCGCCAGCGCCGCATGGCCGCTCAGGTCGGCCGGCAGCGGCTGGCCCTCGGCGGCGAAACGCAGGTCCATCACGATGCCCTGGGCGGCCAGCCAGTGCGCCAGATAGGCCGGGCCGTCGCCCTTCATGTTCTGCAGGACCAGCACGGGCTTCATCGGTGCACCTCGCGTCGAAGGCGGTGGGACGGAAATCGGTTCATGGCGCGGGGCTAGCAATCCGGGGGCCCGACTGTGCCCGGTTTGCGGCCGCATCGCCGGCAGCGCCTATCCTCGGGCCCTTCCCGCCCTGCCCGCCTTGCCATGTCCCATTTCGCCTTCCTGGCCCAGAACGGCTTTCTCAAGTGCCCGCCGATGCAGGCCGACCACCGCTACGGCGTGGCCGGCATCGCCTGGGACGGCGCCACCACCAACCGCCCGGGCGCGCGCCTGGCGCCCCGCGCGATCCGCGAGGCCAGCCACATGCTGTGCGACGGCATCCATCCGCTGTTCGACGTGACACCCGAAGGGCTGCTCGGCGATGCCGGCGACCTGCCGCTGCCCAACACCAGCCTGGTGGGCATGCGCGAGGCGATGCCCGCGCTGGTGCGGCCGCTGCTCGCGGCGCACCACATGGTGTGGCTGGGTGGCGACCACTCGATCACGTTGCCGCTGCTGCAGGCGCAGGCCGAGCGGCTGGGCCGCCCGCTGGCCGTGCTGCACTTCGACGCCCATTGCGACACCTGGGAAGACCACTTCGGCGAGCCCAGCGGCCACGGCACCTGGGTGTTCGAGGCGATGCAGCAGGGCCTGGTCGACAAGCGCTGCTTCGTGCAGGTGGGCATCCGCTCGGCCGGGCAGCGCGAGGCGCGCGACTATGTGCGCGACCAGGGCGGCGCCATCCACACCGCCCGCGACCTGCGCGGCCTGCAGACACCGGCACAGTTGCAGCCCATCGTCGACGACCTGGCCCGCCGCATCGCCGACCACGGCCGGCCGCCGTTGTACGTCAGCCTGGACATCGACTGCCTGGACCCGGCCTTCGCACCCGGCACCGGCACGCCCGAGCCCGGCGGCCTGGCCAGCCACCAGGTGCTGAGCCTGCTGGAGGCGCTGGTCGACCTGGACTGCGTGGGCATGGACTGCGTGGAGGTGGCACCGCCCTTCGACCATGCCGAGCTGAGCAGCCAGGCGGCCGCGGCCTTCGTGTGGACCTACCTGTGCAGCCGCATTGCGCGCGAGGCGCGTGCGCGGGGCTAGAGGCTGAGCGCGGTGGTGCGCTTGACGGTGCGCAGCACCAGCATCGAGTTGCTGCGAGCCACGCCGGGCAGGTGCATCAGCACGTCGGCATGGAAGCGCTCCAGGTCCTCCGCGTCGCGGTAGGTGAAGCGGATCAGGTAGTCGTTGCTGCCGGCCACGTAGTAGCAGTCGAGGATCTGCGGCTGGTCACGCACCGCGCGCTCGAAGGCCGCGATCACCGGCGCGGTCAGCGTCTCCAGGTTCACGATGGTGAAGCTGGTGCCCGGCTGGCCCACCGCCTTGGGATTGAGCAGTGCCACGTAGCGGTCGATCACGCCCGCCTCCTCCAGCTGCTTGACGCGGCGCAGGCAGGCCGAGGGCGACAGGTGCACCCGCTGCGCCAGCTCCAGGTTGGTGAGCCGGCCATCGGCCTGCAGCTCGGTGAGGATGCCGAGGTCGATCGCATCTAGTTGCACGGCGCTGGACATGTTTCGCATCGGATGCTGTAGCGGGGCCTTTGCGCCGCATCTTATTGCGCCGACAGCCGCACGACCCGGGATATTGCGCAAGCACATTGCGCTGCGCTGCTCCTAGACTTTCGCGGCCGGGCGGAACACGCTGTCAGGTCTGCCCACCACTTTGGAAAGAGCCGTATGAGCACCACCGAACTCGACGCCTACTGGATGCCCTTCACCGCCAACCGGCAGTTCAAGAAGGCGCCGCGCCTGCTGGCCCAGGCCCAGGGCATGTTCTACAAGACGCCGGAGGGCCGCGAGGTGCTGGACGGCGTGGCCGGCCTGTGGTGCGTGAACGCGGGCCATGCACGGCCGAAGATCGTCAAGGCCATCGCCGACCAGGCGGCCGAGATGGACTTCGCGCCGCCGTTCCAGATGGCGCATCCCAAGGCCTTCGAGCTGGCCGAGCGGCTGGCCAGGCTGACGCCGGCGGGGCTGAACAAGGTCTTCTACACCAACTCGGGCTCCGAGTCGGTGGAGACCGCGCTGAAGATGGCGCTGGCCTACCACCGCGCGCGCGGCGAAGGCTCGCGCACCCGGCTGATCGGCCGCGAGCGCGGCTACCACGGCGTGAACTTCGGCGGCATCTCGGTGGGCGGCATCGTGGCCAACCGCAAGATGTTCGGCCACCTGCTGGCGGGCGTGGACCACATCCGCCACACGCACGATCCGGCGCGCAACGCCTTCAGCGTGGGCCAGCCGGCCCATGGCGCCGAGCTGGCCGACGACCTGGAACGGCTGGTCGCGCTGCACGACGCCTCCACCATCGCCGCGGTGATCGTGGAGCCGGTGGCGGGCTCCACCGGCGTGCTGATCCCGCCGCAGGGCTACCTGCAGCGGCTGCGCGAGATCTGCGACAAGCACGGCATCCTGCTGATCTTCGACGAGGTGATCACCGGTTTCGGCCGCACCGGCCAGCCCTTCGGCGCGCAGACCTTCGGCGTGACGCCCGACCTGATGACGGTGGCCAAGGGCATCACCAACGGCTGCGTGCCGATGGGTGCGGTGTTCGCCAAGCAGCAGATCCACGACGTGTTCATGAACGGGCCCGAGCACCTGATCGAGTTCTTCCACGGCTACACCTACTCGGCCCATCCGCTGGCCTGCGCCGCCGCGCTGGCCACGCTGGACACCTATGCCGACGAAGGCCTGCTCACCCGCGCGGGCGAGATGCAGGGCTACTTCGCCGATGCGCTGCATGGCCTGAAGGGCCTGCCGCACGTGATCGACATCCGCAACATCGGGCTGGTGGGCGGCGTGGAGCTGGCGCCGCGGCCGGGCGAGCCGGGCAAGCGCGCCTTCGACGTCTTTCTCGACTGCTGGGAGCAGGGCCTGATGATCCGCACCACCGGCGACACCATCGCGCTGTCGCCGCCGCTGATCATCGAGCGCCAGCACATCGACCGCATCGTCGACACCCTGCGCACCGCGCTGCAGCGCGTGGCCTGACGCTACCGAGAGCCCGCCGCGCCGCATGCCCTTCCTCGAGGTCGACCGTGAACTGACGCGTCTGTCGTACTACGACGCCACCGCCCCGCGCGGGCCCGCCCATGCGCCGCTGCAGGGCGAGGTGCAGGCCGACGTGGCCATCGTCGGCGGCGGGCTGGCCGGGCTGTCGGCGGCCATCGAGCTGCGCCAGCGTGGCCTGGGCGTGGTGCTGCTGGAAGCGCAGCACATCGGCTTCGGCGCCAGCGGCCGCAACGGCGGCCAGGCCATCCACGGCCTGGCCTGCGACCCGCCGACCATCGAGGCCGAACTGGGCCTGGACGAAGCCCGCCGCGTGTGGACGATGACGCTGCAGGCGATCGACCTGATCCGCCAGCGCTGCAGCCGCTTCGGCATCGATGCCGAATGGCACGACGGCTTCCTGGGCGTGGCGGTCAACGAGCGCAAGGCCCGCGCGCTGCGCGAAGGCGTGGACCACCTGGCGCGCCACTACGGCTACGAGCAGCAGTGGATCGAGGCGCCCGAGCTGCCGCGCTGGATCGACAGCCCCCGCTACGTGGCCGCCGCCTACGACGCCCGTTCGGGCCACCTGCATCCGCTGAAGTACACCCAGGGCCTGGCGCGTGCGGCCGCCGCGCTGGGCGCCACGCTGCATGAGGGCAGCGCCGTCACCGGCCTGCAGCAGCGCGGCGACGAGGTGCTGCTGACCACCGCGCAAGGCCGCGCGCGGGCGCGGCAGGTGCTGCTCGCAGGCAATGTGTACCTGCAGGAGTTCGCCCCGCAGCTGGCGCCGCAGCTGGGCCCGCGGGTGATGCCGGTCGGCACCTACATCGTGTGCTCCGAGGTGCTGGGCGCAGAGCGGGCCGCCGCACTGGTGCCGTGCGGCGCTGCCGTTTGCGACAACAACTTCGTGCTCGACTACTTCCGCCCCACGGCCGACCACCGCATGCTGTATGGCGGCCGCGCCAGCTACACCACGAAGACGCCTGCCGACCTGGCCGCCGGCATGCAGCGGCAGATGGCGGGCACCTTCCCGCAGTTGCGCGACGTGAAGGTGGAATACGCCTGGGGCGGCTTCGTCGACATCTCGATGAGCCGGGCGCCCGACTTCGGCCGGCTGGGCCGCAACGTGTACTACCTGCAGGGCTTCTCCGGCCATGGCCTCGCGCTCACCGGCCTGGCCGGGCAGGTGGTGGCCGAGGCGATGGCCGGTGACGCCGGCCGCTTCGACGTCTTCGCGCGGCTGAAGCACCGCCGCTTTCCGGGCGGGCGGCTGCTGCGCATGCCGGCGCTGGCCCTGGGCATGGCCTACTACCGGCTGCGCGACCTGCTGTGATGCGCCACCCGCACGGTTGCATGAAGCGCCATCCGGCCAAGCCCGCATGCGGCTGCGGTGGCTTGTTGGCACACTTGCTGCATCGCCACTGCCCATGAGCGTGCCTCTGACTGCTTCCAAGATCCCCGCCAAGCCCGTGGTGCTGGTGCCCGCCTGCAACCGCATGCTCGGCCACCATCCCTTCCACATCGCCGGCAAGAAGTACGTCGACGGTGTGCGCCTCGCCCAGTGCCAGCCGCTGATCGTGCCCAGTGCCGAGCCCGACGAGATCGAGGCCCTGCTGGACATCGCCGATGGCGTGCTGCTCACCGGCTCGCCTTCCAACGTGCATCCCCGCCACTTCGGCGAGGCGGTGCTCGACACCACCTTGCCCCTGGACGAACAGCGCGACGCCTGGACGCTGCTGCTCATCCCGCGCGTGCTGGCCCGCGGCATTCCGCTGCTGGCCATCTGCCGCGGCGCGCAGGAGGCCAACGTGGCCCTGGGCGGCACGTTGCACCAGGCGGTGCATGCCGTGCCGCCGCACCAGGACCACCGCGCCGACGACAGCCAGCCGGTGGAGGTGCAATACGGCCCTTCGCACGACGTGCTGGTCGAGCCCGGCAGCCTGCTGGACCGCATCACCGGCGAGCCGCGTTTCCGCGTCAATTCCGTCCATGGCCAGGCGGTGAACCGGCTGGCCCCCGGCCTGCGCGTGCAGGCCCGCGCCCCCGACGGCCTGGTGGAAGCCTTCAGCGCCGATGCGCCCGGCTTCAACCTCTGCGTGCAATGGCACCCCGAGTGGCAGGCCGCCAGCAATCCCATCTCGCGACAGTTGTTCGGCGCGTTCGGCGAGGCCTGCGCGGCCTACCGCGACCGCCATCGCCCACCTCCATCCGCCTGATAGTGCGGAGCGCCTCCGCGCCCCGTGCAGTGCCCAGGGCCTTTGTGCCGCCGCCCGCAAGGCGGCACGCCAGACGAACAGGTGCCCCATGGTGGTCAGAGACAACTACACCTTCAGCGAGCTCGAACAGTGGCTCAACAAGAACCGCGTGACGGAGATCGAGTGCCTGGTGCCCGACCTCACCGGCGTGGCGCGCGGCAAGATCCTGCCGCGCGAGAAGTTCACCGAGGACCGCGGCATGCGGCTGCCCGAGGCCGTGGTGGCCATGGGCGTGACCGGTGAGTTCCCGGAAGAAGGCCCCTATTACGACGTGATCAACCCCACCGACCGCGACATGCACCTGCGGCCGGACCCCACCACCGTGCGCATCGTGCCCTGGGCCACCGATCCCACGGCCCAGGTGATCCACGACTGCTTCGACCGCGAGGGCACGCTGGTGCCCTTCGCGCCGCGCTCGGTGCTGCGCCGGGTGTGCGACCTGTTTGCCATCGAGGGCTGGGAGCCGGTGGTCGCGCCCGAGCTGGAGTTCTACCTGGTCGACCGCAACACCGACCCCGACGTGCCGTTGAAGGCACCCATCGGCCGCAGCGGCCGCGCCGAGACCTCGCGCCAGGCCTATTCCATCGACGCGGTCAACGAGTTCGATCCGCTGTTCGAGGACGTGTACGCGTACTGCGAGAAGATGGAGCTGAACGTCGACACGCTGATCCACGAGGTGGGCGCCGGGCAGATGGAGATCAACTTCTTCCATGCCCACCCGCTGGGGCTGGCCGATGAGGTGTTCTTCTTCAAGCGCACGGTGCGCGAGGCGGCGATGCGCCACGGCATGTTCGCCACCTTCATGGCCAAGCCGATCGCCGGCGAGCCCGGCAGCGCGATGCACGTGCACCAGAGCATCGTCAGCCAGGCCACCGGACGCAACCTGTTCAGCAACGAGGACGGCACGCCCAGCCGCGAGTTCCACTGGTACATCGGTGGGCTGCAGAAGTACATCCCGGCGGCGATGGCGCTGTTTGCGCCGTACGTGAACAGCTACCGCCGGCTGGTGCGCAGCAATGCGGCGCCGATCAACATCCAGTGGGGCACCGACAACCGCACCGTGGGCATCCGCAGCCCGGTGGCGGTGCCGGCCGCGCGGCGGGTGGAAAACCGCGTGATCGGCGCCGACGCCAATCCCTACGTGGCGCTGGCGGCCACGCTGGCCTGCGGCTACCTGGGCATCAAGAACAAGATCGAGCCGACGCCGGAGTGCAAGGGCGACGCCTACCTGGGCGAGTTCTCGCTGCCGCGCAGCCTGGGCGAGGCGCTGCACCTTCTGCGCGCCGAGAAGGACCTGGCCGAGGTGTTGGGCGAGGCCTTCGTCACCGTCTACACCGAGGTGAAGGAGATCGAGCACGCCGAGTTCATGAAGGTGATCTCGCCGTGGGAGCGTGAACACCTCCTGCTTCACGTTTGAGCGAGCACGCCATGACCACCATGAACACCCGCACCACCCAGCAATGGCAGGCCGCCGACGCGGCGCACTTCCTGCACCCGTTTACCGACTTCCAGGCGCTGGCGAAGAAGGGCTCGCGCATCATCACCAGGGCCGACAACATCTACCTCACCGACAGCGACGGCCACCGCATCCTGGATGCGATGAGCGGGCTGTGGTGCGTCAACGTGGGCTACGGCCAGCAGGCGCTGATCGACGCGGCCACGCGGCAGATGACGCAGCTGCCCTTCTACAACGCCTTCTTCCAGACCGCCACGCCGCCGGCCATCGAGCTGGCCGAGCTGCTGGCCGAGGTGAGCCCGCCGGGCTTCAGCCGGGTGTTCTACAGCGGCTCCGGCTCCGAAGGCAACGACACCATCGTGCGCATGGTGCGCCGCTACTGGGACGTGCTGGGCCAGCCGCAGCGCAGCGTCATCCTGAGCCGCCACAACGCCTACCACGGCTCCACCATGGCCGGCGCCTCGCTGGGCGGCATGAGCGGCATGCATGCCCAGGGCGGCCTGCCGATCCCGGGCATCCAGCACATCGAGCAGCCCTACTGGTTCGAGCATGGCGGCAGCATGAGCCGCGAGGAATTCGGCCGCGTGGCCGCCGGCTGGCTCGAGCAGAAGATCCTGGCCGTGGGCCCCGACAAGGTGGCCGCCTTCATCGGCGAGCCGGTGCAGGGCGCGGGCGGCGTCATCGTGCCGCCCGAGACCTACTGGCCCGAGATCCAGCGCATCTGCGACCAGTACGGCGTGCTGCTGGTCAGCGACGAGGTGATCTGCGGCTTCGGCCGCACCGGCCACTGGTTCGGCTGCCAGCGCTTCGGCGCCCGCCCCGACCTGATCACCTTCGCCAAGGGCGTGACCTCGGGCTACATACCGCTAGGTGGCGTAATGGTGGGCGACCGGGTGGCCCAGGTGCTGATCGAGCAGGGCGGCGAGTTCGAGCACGGCTACACCTATTCCGGCCATCCGGTGGCCTGCGCGGTCGCCATTGCCAACATCCGCCTCATCCAGCAGCTGGGCCTGGTGCAGCAGGTGCACGACGACACCGGCCCCTACCTGGCCGCGCTGTACCAGAAGCTGGCCGACCACCCGCTGGTGGTGGAGACGCAGACCTGCGGCCTGATGGCCGCGCTGCAGCTCGGCCGGCGCGACGGCCGGGGCACCGGCACCCGCGGCCAGCGCTTCGACGAGGCGCTGTCGGTGGGCATGGTGTGCCGCGGCCACTGCTTCGCCAACGGGCTGATCATGCGCGCGGTGGGCGACCGCATGATCATCGCGCCGCCGCTGGTGATCACCCGGGCGCAGATCGACGAGATGGCGGTGCTGATCCGCCGCTGCCTGGACCTGACGCTGGAGGACTGCCACCGCAACCGGTGGCTGTGAGCCGGGGCTCTAAACTGGCGCCACCCATTCCCCGATCCAGGAGCCCTGCCGCCATGAAGTCCGTGTTTCGTCGAAGCCTGAGCGCCCTTGCGCTGTCCCTGATCGCGGCCGCGGCCGGCGCCCAGGAGAAGGTGGTCAACGTCTACAACTGGGCCGACTACATCGCCGAGGACACGATCCGGAATTTCGAGAAGGAAACCGGCATCAAGGTCCGCTACGACAACTTCGACAGCAACGAGGCGCTGCATGCCAAGCTGGTGGCCGGCCGCTCGGGTTACGACGTGGTGGTGCCCGGCTCGCACTTCGCCAAGCTGCAGATCCAGGCCGGCCTGCTGATGAAGCTGGACAAGAGCAAGCTGCCCAACCTGAAGAACCTGGATCCCGCCATCCAGGCGCAGCTGGCCAAGGTGGACCCCGGCAACGAGCACCTGGTCGACTGGCTGTGGGGCTACACCACCGTGGGCATCAATGCCGACAAGGTCAAGGCCGCGCTGGGCAGCATGCCGATGCCCGACAACGCCTGGGACCTGGTGTTCAAGCCCGAGTACGCGAGCAAGCTCAAGGCCTGCGGCATCACCTTCCTCGACTCGGCCTCCGAAGTGCTGCCCATCGCGCTGAAGTACATCGGCAAGGATCCGTACAGCAACGCCGCGGCCGACTACACCGCCGCCGGCGACATGCTGAAGAAGGTGCGGCCCTTCGTCACCCGCTTCGCCGGATCCGGTTCCGACTACATCGACCAGATGGCGCGCGGCAACATCTGCGCGGTGGTGGGCTGGTCGGGCGACATCATGATCGCCAAGAACAAGAGCGCGCAGGCCAAGAAGCCGCAGAACCTGCAGGTGCTGCTGCCCAAGACCGGCGGCCTGCTGTTCTTCGACACCATGGCCATCCCCAAGGACGCGCCCAACGCCGACAACGCGCACGCCTTCATCAACTACATCATGAAGCCCGAGGTGCATGCGTCGCTGACCAACGCGGTGTTCTATGCCAACCCGAACAAGGCCTCGCTGCCCTTCGTCAAGCCCGAGATCGCCAAGGACAAGGCGGTGTTCGTGGACGAGGCCGGGCTGGCGTCGATGATCCCGCCGGGCTCGCCCGACCAGGCCACGCGGCGGCTGATCACCCGCACCTTCACCAGCTTCAAGGCCAACCGCTGATGCAGGCCGGGGCCGCCACGCCCGGGCCACGGCCCGCGCGGCGGCCCGCATCTTGCTGATCCCGCAGGCCGATCAGAATCCCCTGCCCTCCCAGCATCACCCGGAGACTGCCTGATGAAACGACCCGCCCCTGTCCTGCTGCGCACCCTCGGCGCCCTGGCGCTGTCCGTCGCGGTCCTGCCCGCCGCGCAGGCGCAGGAAGAGAAGGTGCTCAACGTCTACAACTGGTCCGACTACATCGCCGAGGACACGATCGCCAACTTCGAGAAGGAGACGGGGATCAAGGTGCGCTACGACAACTTCGACAGCAACGAGGTGCTGCACGCCAAGCTCGTGGCGGGCAAGACCGGCTACGACATCGTGGTGCCTTCGTCCTACTGGGCCAAGCTGCAGGCCGACGGCGGGCTGCTGCAGAAGCTGGACAAGAGCAAGCTACCCAACCTGAAGAACCTGGACCCGGCGCTGCAGGCGCAGCTGGCCAAGCTCGATCCCGGCAACCAGTACGGCGTGAACTGGCTGTGGGGCTACACCACCGTGGGCATCAACGTCGACAAGGTCAAGGCCGCACTGGGCGGCATGCCGATGCCCGACAACGCGTGGGACCTGGTGTTCAAGCCCGAGTACATCAGCAAGCTCAAGAGCTGCGGCGTGAGCTTCCTCGATTCGCCCACCGAGGTGGTGCCGGCCGCGCTGCACTACCTGGGCAAGCCGGCCTACAGCCGCAACCAGGCCGACTACGCCGGCGTGGGCCCGCTGCTCAAGACCATCCGGCCCCACGTGACGCTGTTCAGCTCCTCGGGCTACATCAACGACATGGTCAGCGGCAGCATCTGCGTGGCGCTGGGCTGGTCGGGCGACATCAACATCGCCCGCCAGCGCGCCATCGACGGCAAGACCGGCCAGAAGATCGAGGCGCTGATTCCTAAGACCGGCGGCATCCTGTTCTTCGACATGATGGTGATCCCGGCCGACGCGCCGCGGCCCGACAACGCGCACAAGTTCATCAACTACATCCTGCGGCCCGAGGTGGCGGCCGGCCTCACCAACAAGGTGAACTACGCCAACCCCAACCTCGAGTCGCGCAAGCTGGTCAAGCCCGAGGTGGCCAACAACCCGTCGGTCTTCCTGAGTGCGAGCGACCTGGCGACGATGCAGGCCCCCGACGCGCTGACCAGCGACATCCGCCGCACGATGACGCGGCTCTATACCTCGTTCAAGACCGGCATGTAGGCGCCGGCGGCCGCGGGCGGGAGGGTTCCCGCGGCCTGACCTTTCGACAACACAAGAAAACACACCAGGAGCCGGACACCCATGAGTGGCGCTGTGCCCGCGCAGGAAGACTTCCTGCGGATCGAGGACGTGGTCAAGGACTTCGGCGGCACCATCGCCGTCAACCACGTCAGCCTGTCCATCGCCAAGGGCGAGATCTTCGCCCTGCTCGGCTCTTCCGGCTGCGGCAAGTCCACCTTGCTGCGCATGCTGGCCGGCTTCGAGACACCCACCTCGGGCCGCATCGTGCTGGACGGCCAGGACCTGGCCGGCCTGCCGCCCTACGAGCGGCCGATCAACATGATGTTCCAAAGCTATGCGCTGTTTCCGCACCTGACGGTGTGGGACAACATCGCCTTCGGCCTCAAGCGCGACGGCATGGCGCGTGATGCCATCGCCGAGCGCGTGGAGCAGATGCTGAAGCTGGTGCAGCTGGACAAGTTCGCCCGCCGCAAGCCGCACCAGCTCTCGGGTGGCCAGCAGCAGCGGGTGGCGCTGGCGCGCAGCCTGGCCAAGCGGCCGCAGCTGCTGCTGCTGGACGAGCCGCTGGGCGCGCTGGACAAGAAGCTGCGCGAGGAAACCCAGATCGAGCTGGTGAACATCATCGAGGAGGTGGGCGTCACCTGCGTGATGGTGACGCACGACCAGGAAGAGGCGATGACCATGGCCTCGCGCATCGCGGTGATGACCGAGGGCCGCATCGCCCAGGTGGGCGCGCCCGGCGAGGTGTATGAGACGCCGGCCAGCCGCTTCGTGGCCGACTTCATCGGCAACGTGAACCTGATGCCCGGCACGCTGGTGGACGACCAGCCCGACTCGGTGCTCATCGAATGCGCGGACTGCACCCACTACGTGGGCCACGGCATCACCGGCACCGAGGGCATGCCGGTGACGGTGGCGCTGCGGCCGGAGAAGATCCTGGTCACGCGCGAGGAGCCCGCGGGCCCGCACGATCCGCACAACAAGGTGCGCGGCGTGGTCAAGGAGATGGCCTACTTCGGCGCCTTCACCGTCTACCGCCTGGCGCTGCCGGGCGGCGGCATGCTGAAGGCGAGCCAGATGAATGCCGAGCGGCATGCCGAGGATCCGCTCACCTGGGGCGACGAGGCCTGGGCCAGCTGGTCGCCCTCGGCCCAGGTCGTGCTCACGCAGTGAAGGCCGCGCGATGAGCACCGATCTTCCGCTCCACTGGTGGCAGCGCATGGGCCTGCGCGGGCGCACGGCCGTCATCGGCCTGCCCTACCTGTGGCTGCTCGTGTTCTTCCTGCTGCCCTTCCTCATCGTGCTGAAGATCAGCATCTCCGAGATGGAGAACGTGACCTTCAAGGACCTGGTCACGTATGTGGAAGGCACGCTGCAGGTCACCGTCAAGCTGGGCAGCTACCTCTTCATCGCCGAGGACGACCTCTACTTCCTCACCTACCTGCGCAGCCTCAAGTACGCGGCCGTCACCACGCTGCTGTGCCTGGCCATCGGCTATCCGTTCGCCTACTTCATGGCCCGCGCCAAGCCCGGCACGCAGGCCGCGCTGGTGATGCTGGTGATGCTGCCCTTCTGGACCAGCTTCCTGCTGCGGGTGTATGCCTGGAAGGGCCTGCTGGGCAACGGCGGGCTGATCGCCGACCTGATCATCGGCAGCGGGCTGGACCGGCTGCTGGCCGCCAGCGGCTTGATCGCCACGCCGGGCAACCTGATGAACACGCCGTTCTCGCTGGTGCTGGGCATGACCTACACCTACCTGCCCTTCATGATCCTGCCCCTCTTCGCCAACCTCTCGAAGATGGACCTGCGGCTGCTGGAAGCCGCCACCGACCTGGGCGCCACGCCCTGGGTGGCCTTCTGGAAGGTGACGGTGCCGCTGTCCAAGGCCGGCATCATCGCGGGCTCGATGCTGGTGTTCATCCCGTGCGTGGGCGAATTCGTCATCCCCGAGCTGCTCGGTGGGCCGGAGACGCTGATGATCGGCCGCGTGCTGTGGGACGAGTTCTTCAGCAACAACGACTGGCCGATGGCTTCCGCCGTGGCGGTGGTGATGATCCTGCTGATCATCGTGCCGCTGGCGCTGTTCAACCGATACCAGGCCGAAGCGCAGGAGGGGGCGAAATGAGCAGGGCCGCACTGGGGCCGCGGGTGGCGCGGCATGTGGGCAAGGCCTGGCTGGCCGCGGGCTTCCTGTTCCTGTACCTGCCCATCGTCACGCTGGTCGTCTACTCGTTCAACGACTCGCCGGTGCCCAACCAGTGGGCAGGCTTCACCACGCGCTGGTATGCGGCGCTGGCGAAGGACACGGAGATGATCAACGGGCTGTGGCTCAGCCTGAAGATCGCCTTCTTCACCGCCACCGGCGCGGTGGTGCTGGGCACGCTGGCCGCCTTCGCGCTGGTGAAGTACCGGCGCTTCTCGGGCCGCACGGTGTTCAGCGGCATGGTGAGCGCACCACTGGTGATGCCGGAGGTGATCGTCGGGCTGTCGCTGCTGCTGTTCCTGGTGTCGGTGCAGCGCGGCACCGAGGCGATGTTCGGCACCGGCTGGCCCGACCGCGGCGCCCTCACCATCTGGCTGGGCCACCTGCTGGTGGGCATGGCCTACGCCACGGTGGTGATCCAGTCGCGGCTGCAGGACCTGAACCCGCAGCTGGAAGAAGCGGCGATGGACCTGGGGGCACGGCCTTCGCAGGTGTTCCGGCTGGTCACGCTGCCGATGATCACCCAGGCGCTGCTCTCGGCCTGGCTGCTCACCTTCACCATCTCGCTGGACGACGTGGTGCTGTCGGCCTTCCTGTCGGGGCCCGGCTCCACCACGCTGCCGCTGGTGATCTTCTCGCGCGCCCGGCTGGGCGTGAACCCCAGCGTGAATGCGATGGCCACGGTGATCATCACGGTGGTGGCCATCGGGGTGATCGTGGCCAGCTACCTGATCGCACGTGCCGAGCGCGAGCGCAGCAAGGCCGTCAACAAGGCGCGCAGCGAGGCGGGCTGAGTGCCGCCGCCGTCCTGCTTCAACCCCACACAACAACGTCGGTAGGAGAGAACGAATGAGCATGCCCCGCCCCCTGAACCTGCTGGCCGCCAGCATCGCGCTGGCCTTCGCGCTGCCGGCCGGCGCCCAGACCACCAACGAGCAGCTGCTGCAGGAGCTGCGCGAGCTGAAGGCCCGCGTCGGTGAGCTGGAGAAGAAGCTCAAGGATGCCGAGGGCAAGCTGCCGCCGGCCGGCGCCAGCTGGGGCATGACGCCCGACCAGGCCGCCGAGCTGAACCGGCTCACGGTGAAGACCGACGCGCTGGAAGAGAACAACGAGCGCTGGGGCTTCAAGGACCTGACGATCAGCGGCTACATCGAGCCGGCCTTCATCTGGAACAAGCTGCAGAACCGCTCGGGTTTCCAGTTCCTGAACCAGCAGTCCGACGGCTACTTCTACGACACCTCGTACATCGGTGCGGCGGTGCTCGACATCACCAAGGAGATGGAAGGCGGCACGATCTGGAAGCTGACGCTGTCGCCCAACCGCGGCGTGGGCGCGCTGATCGACGGCAACAGCATCATCCAGGAGGCCAGCGTGTCGGTGCCGCTGGGCGGGCTGCAGACGCGGCTGATCGCCGGGCAGATCCCCGACTGGTCGGGCTACGAATTCCAGCAGCCCACGCTCAACCCGTTCACCACCCACAACCTGCTGTACGACTTCACCCTGCCCGCCGGCTACACCGGCGTGGGCCTGACCCATGCCACCGGCAAGTGGCTGATGAAGGGCATGCTGGCCAACGTCAACACGCCCATCCGCGTGCCGGGCGAGAAGGCGCCGGCCATCGTCTACCGGGTGGACTATGCCAAGGGCGAGTTCGACGGCTTTGGCTTCGCCGGCCTGCACGGCAAGGCGCCCAACTACAACGGTGATGGCGACAGCACCACCGCGCACCTGTTCGAGGTGGACGGCTACTACATCCGCGGCGACTGGACCCTGCAGGGACAGGCCAGCGTGGGCCGGCAGAAGGCCGCGGCCATCACGCCCGATGCCGACGGCAACTACCGCGACGCCCGCTGGTGGGGCCTGTCGGGCCTGGTGGGCTACGCCGTCACCCCGCGGCTGCAGGCGCTGGTGCGGGCCGACTACATCAACAACAAGAAGAACGGCGGCGGGCTGTTCACCTACAACGGCTTCTACCTGCCCGAGGAAGGCGTCTACAACGACAGCCGCAACGGCATCGGCCCCGCGCCCGAGGGCAACCTGGACCGCGGCGCCAACCGCTATGCGCTCACCGTCGGCATGAAGTACGCCGTCAATCCCAGCACCACCTTCAAGGTGGAATACCGGCTGGACGGCGCCGACCGCGCCGTGTTCGAGGACGTGAAGACGGGTGAATTCAAGAAGCGCAACCACCTGCTGGGCACCTCGGTGGTGGTGGCCTTCTGATGAACCGGCCGGCCGCCACCGACTGGGCCGCCCGCGCCGCGGCCGCCACCTTCGATGGCCGCTGCCTGGTCGAGGGCGAGCGCCGCGCCGCCATGGATGGCGCCACCTTCGACAAGCATTCGCCGGTCGACGGCCGCCTGCTCGGCCCGGTGGCGCGTGGCCAGGCCGCCGACGTCGATGCCGCAGTGCGCAGCGCGCGCGCCGCCTTCGACGACGGCCGCTGGGCCCGCCAGCCGCCGGCCGCGCGCAAGAAGGTGCTGCAGCGCTTTGCCGAAGCCATCCTGGCCGCCGGCGAGGAACTCGCGCTGCTGGAAACGCTGGACATGGGCAAGCCCGTGGGCCACGCGTTGGCGGTGGACGTGCCGGCCACGGCGCGCGCCATCGGCTGGTATGCCGAGGCCATCGACAAGGTGTATGACGAGATCGCGCCCACCGGCCCGAATGCGCTGGCGCTGATCACGCGCGAGCCGATGGGCGTGGTGGGCAGCATCGTGCCCTGGAACTACCCGATGATCATGGCCGCCTGGAAGCTGGGCCCGGCGCTGGCCACCGGCAATTCCGTGGTGCTCAAGCCCAGCGAGAAGTCACCCTACACCGCGTTGCGCCTGGCCGAGCTGGCGCTGCAGGCCGGCCTGCCAGCCGGCGTCTTCAACGTGGTGCCCGGGTACGGCCACGAAGCCGGCGAGGCACTGGCGCTGCACATGGACGTGGACGCCATCGGCTTCACCGGCAGCACCCGCGTGGGCCGCAAGATGCTGGAATACGCCGGCCGCAGCAACCTGAAGCGGGTGTTCAACGAGCTGGGCGGCAAGTCGGCCTTCGTCGTCTTTCCCGACTTTGCCGACCTGCCGCGTGCCGCCAAGACGCTGGCCGGCAGCATCTTCTTCAACCAGGGCGAGAGCTGCAACGCACCCTCGCGCGTGCTGGTGCACGAGACCATCGCCGAGGAGTTCGTGCGCATCGTCGCCGCCGAGGCGCCCGCCTGGCAGCCCGGCGATCCGCTGGCCGCCGGCACCGCCATGGGTGCGCTGGTGGACCAGGGCCAGCTGGACACCGTGCTCGGCTACATCCAGGCCGGCCAGGACGAAGGCGCCCGGTTGGCCGCCGGCGGCCAGCGTGTGCGCGCCGACAGCGGCGGCTTCTACGTGCAGCCCACGGTGTTCGACGGCGTGGCCAACACGATGAAGATCGCCCGCGAGGAGATCTTCGGCCCGGTGGTCTCGGTGATCCGCTTCCGCGACGAGGCCGAGGCCATCGCCCTGGCCAACCAGAGCAGCTACGGCCTGCAGGCCAGCGTGTGGAGCGACAACCTGAACCGCGCCCACCGCGTGGCCCGCGCGCTGCGCGCCGGCACCGTGCACGTGAACCAATACGACGAGGACGACATCACCGTGCCCTTCGGCGGCTACAAGCAAAGCGGCAACGGACGCGACAAGAGCCTGCATGCGCTGGACAAGTACACCGAGCTGAAGACTACCTGGCTGCGCATCGACTCTTGACCGCCCCTGCCCTGACCCACCGCCCCGTCTGGATCGCCTATGCCTGCCTGGCCGCCAGCATGGCGCTGGTGGGCAGCTACGTCGGCTTGTCGAAACTGCTGGTGGCGGTGCTGCCGGTGTTCCTGCTGGCCTGGCTGCGCTTCGGCATCGCCGCGGTGGCGATGGCGCACTGGGTGCGGCGCCAGCCGGGCGAGGCGCCGCTCTCGCCACATGACCGCAAGCTGCTGTTCCTGGAAAGCTTCCTCGGCAACTTCCTGTTTTCCATCTGCATGCTGTTCGGCGTGGCGCTGAGCACGGCGCTGGCGGCGGGCGTGATCATGGCGGCCATTCCGGCGGCGGTGGCCATCCTGTCGCGCCTGTTCCTGAAGGAGCGCATCACGCCGCGGGTGGCCGCGGGCATCGCCTGCGCGGTGCTGGGCATCATGCTGGTGTCGATGAGCAAGGCAGCGCCCGGAGCGGCCGCCGGCTCGCTGCTGGGCAACCTGCTGCTGTTCGGCGCGGTGGTGTGTGAGGCCAGCTACGTGGTCATCGGCAAGCAGCTCACCGGCAATGTGTCGGCCAAGCGCATCAGCGCGCTGGTGAACCTGTGGGGCCTGGCGCTGGTGACGCCGCTGGGGCTGTGGCAGGCGCTGCGGTTCGACTTCGGCGGCGTGCCGCCGTCGATGTGGTGGCTGCTGCTGTTCTATGCGCTGGCCGCCAGCATGTGGACGGTGTGGCTGTGGATGACCGGGCTGCGGACCGTGCCGGCCTCCCGCGCCGGCGTGTTCACGGTGATGCTGCCGATCAGCGCTGCCGCAGTGGGCGTGCTGTTCCTGGGCGAGCGCTTCAGTCCCGCGCAGGCCGGTGCCTTCGCCCTCGCGTTGCTGGGCCTGGTGCTCGCCACCTGGCCGGGGCGCGCCGCGGCGGCCGACGCGCCCACGCGTTCCGGCTGAACTTGAGGCGGGCCATGCCCGCGTGTGGTGCAGCGGCCGCCTGCTTTTCCGCCGATCACCAAAGTGTGATAACCGGCAAATTCAGGCCATGAAGCGCGAACCTCCCAAAGCCCCCTTGCGGCTGGTGCCGGTGCTGGCCGGCGGCGGCACGCGCCTGCCGGCGCACGTGGGCGTGCTCACCGCGCTGCACCGCATGAACATCGAGGTGCCGCGGCTGGTGGGCGTGTCGGGCGGCAGCATCGTCGCTTCCCTGCATGCGGCCGGCTGGTCGCCCGAGCGGCTGCACCGGCTGGCGCTGGAGATCGAGTTCAGCCGCTTCAAGGGGTTTTCGCTGTACCAGCTGTTCTTCCACGGCGGGCTGACCAGCGGCGACACCTTCGAGCACTGGCTGGACGACCTGCTGGAAGGCGTTCGCTTCAAGGACCTGCCGCTGGACCTGGCGGTGGTGGCCACCGACGTGCGCCGCAGCGAGCCGGTGATCTTCGACCGCGAGCACACACCCGACTACAAGGTGGCGCGCGCGGTGCGCCACTCGATGGGCATACCGCTGCTGTTTGCCTTCCAGGCCCACGGCGACAAGCTGCTGGTGGACGGCAGCATCCTCAGCGAGGACGCCCTGCACCGCGACTGGGCCGGCGACAACACGCCGGTGTGCCTGTTCCGGCTGCGCGGCGAGAGTGCATCGGCCGACGACGAGGTGGCCCGCAAGCGGCCCTGGTTCCCGCTGCCGGGCTACATCCAGATGCTGATCCGCACCTTCATGACGACGATCTCGCGCGAGTTCGTCAACGCCCGCCACTGGCCGCGCACGGTGGTGGTGGACGTGGGCCGGCATTCCCCGGTGAACTTCAAGCTCACGCCGCAGGACAAGGAAGACCTGTTCCAGCGCGGCCTGGGCACCACGCTGGACGTGCTGCCGATCAAGTTCCCGGAGCTGGCGGCCGCCCTGGCCGCTCAGGCCCTGATCGACGCGGGCGCGGCCATGGTGGACAGCCTGGCCGGCGTGGCGCCGGCAACCCGTGCGGCCGAAGCCCGCTCGGCCACCGCCGCGGGCGGCATCGCCTTCAACGAGTGATCGCTCCACACCTGGCGCCACCTGCGGGCGCCGGGCGTGCCGTTCCACAGCCCGAGCATGTGGCGCGCCACCTGCGGCCAGGCACCGCCGCGCGCGATGTGGCTCGCCATGTAGGCCACCATCTGCGCTTCCACGTCTTCCCGCGTCAGGCCGGCGCGTGAGGCGTCGCCGAAGAAGCGCGCGTCCCAGTCGGCCATGAGCCAGGGCTCGTGGTAGGGCTGGCGGCCCAGCATCACGCCGTCCACCTGCTGCAGGTGCGCTTCGATCTCGTCGTGGGTCTTGACGCCGCCGTTGAGCACGATGGTGAGCTGCGGGAAGTCGCGCTTGAGCTGGTACACATGCTCGTAGCGCAGCGGCGGGATCTCGCGGTTTTCCTTGGGGCTCAGGCCCTGCAGCCAGGCATTGCGCGCATGCACGATGAAGACCTCGCAGCCGCCCTCGGCCACGGTGCCGACGAAGTCGCGCACGAAGCCGTAGCTCTCCTCCTGGTCGATGCCGATGCGGTGCTTGACCGTCACCGGCAGGTCCACCGCCTCGCGCATCGCGGCCACGCAGTCGCGCACCAGCGCCGGCTCGGCCATCAGGCAGGCACCGAAGGCACCGCGCTGGACCCGCTCGCTGGGGCAGCCACAGTTCAGGTTGATCTCGTCGTAGCCCCATTGCGAACCCAGGCGCGCGGCCTTGGCCAGGTCGTCGGGCTCGCTGCCACCCAGCTGCAGGGCCACCGGATGCTCCTCGTCGTTGAAGTCGAGGTGGCGCGGCACGTCGCCGAACAGCAGCGCGCCGGTGGTCACCATCTCGCTGTACACGCGGGTGTGGCGGGTGATCTGGCGGTGCAGCAGCCTGCAGTGGCGGTCGGTCCAGTCCATGCAGGGCGCGACGTTCAGGCGCCAGGGGGAGAAGTCGGTCTCGGGCGGCATGGCAGTGGGTTCAGGCGCGGGCTGCATTGGTGGCGATGCCATCGGCAAAGCGCGGCAGCAGTTCGTCCGGCAGATCGTGGCCCATGCCGTCGACCAGGTCCAGCGTGGCCTCGCGCAGCTTGAGCTTCAGGTCGAGCGCGGCGGCCGAGGGCAGCAGCGGGTCGGCGCGGCCGTGGATCAGGTGCACCGGCTGGCGGATGTCGCGCAGCCGGCGCGAACGGTCGCCGTCGGCCAGCACCGCCGCCATCTGCCGCGCCACGCCGGCCGGCCGGTAGGCGCGGTCGATGGAGGCGGTCACCCGCGCCCGCAGCGCCTCCTCCGTCGCCGGATAGGCCGGGCTGCCGATCAGCCGGAAGATGGCCTCCGCCCGCGCCACCAGGGTCGCGCGGTCGCGCCGCGGCGGCGGCTTGGCCATCATCGCGCGCTGCACCGGCCAGGCCGGGCGCGGCAGGTGGCGGGCGCCGCTGCTGGTCATCATCAGGGTCAGGCTCTTCATGCGCTGCGGCTGCTGCAGCGCCATGTGTTGGGCGATCATGCCGCCCATGGAGGCGCCGCACACATGGGCGTCGGCCACCTCCAGCGCATCCAGCACCGCCCAGGCATCCTGCGCCATGTCGGCCAGGGTGTAGGGCGCGTCGATCGGCAGGCGCAGCATGTGCCGCGTGGCGGCCCAGCCCAGGTTGGGCACGCCCAGGTGGTCGAAGCCGTCGGACAGGCCGGCGTCGCGGTTGTCCAGCCGGATCACGCGGAAGCCGCGCGACACCAGGCCATCGACCAGCGCCTGCGGCCAGCCGATGAGCTGCATGCCCAGGCCCATCACCAGCAGCAGCGGCGTGCCGTGGGCGGGCCCCTGCACATCCACCTGGATGCCGATGCCGTTGGCACGCAGCTTCATGCGCAGGCCTTGGCCGGCGCCGGGCCGCGGCGCAGCGCCACGGCTTCGTTGGCGATGAGCGCGGCCAGTACCAGGCCGCCGCCGCCCAGCACCGCCGGCGCGGGCGACTCGGTGGTGCCCAGCCAGGTCCAGGCCACGCCGAAGATGATCTCCAGCAGACCCAGCAGCGAGGCCTCCGGCGCGCGCAGCACCTTGCCGGCGGCCACCGCCAGCACGCAGGGAATGGCCAGCTGAACCACGCCCAGCATCGACAACCAGCCGATGTCGCTGGCCGAGGCCTGGAACGGCAGCGACAGCGGCAGCGTGAGCACGGACGACAGCACCGCGCCGATCAGCACCGCCGGCGTCATGTCGCGCGGGCCGTCGGCCGCGGGCCCGGCCGCGGTGCGGGCATTGAGCTGCAGCAGCGTCCACATCGTGGCGCCGGCGATCGGCACGCTCAGCGCGACCAGCGTGCCCAGTGCATCGCGCCCGGTTCCACCGCCCACCTGCGAGCCGTACATCCAGGCCACGCCGATGCCGGCCACCACGATGGCGGCCCAGGTGCGGCCGGGCAGCCGCTGGCCCAGCACCACGCGCGAGATGAGCGCGGTGAACAGCGGCGCCAGCGACATCGTGATGAGCACGTTGGCCACGGTGGTCAGCGTGAGCGCCACCATGAAGGAGGTGAACATCACCGTCCAGCACAGGCCCGACAGCCACAGCACCCGGCCGCCGTGGCGCACCTGTTGCCACAGCGGGCCGAAGCCTCGCTGCCAGCCCAGCAGCAGCGCGAGCGCCACCGCATTGGCGGCGCTGCGCCAGAAGGTCAGCTCGAAGCTGCCGGCGGTGTCGAGGTGGCGCGTGACCACCCCGGCGATGCTCCACAGCAGCGTGACCAGCAGCATCGTGGCCACGGCCCGACGGTGCGTCACGACGACCGCGCCCGGATCAGTTCGCTTCGCGCGAGGCGCGCTTGCGCTCGTGCTCGCTCAGGTGGCGCTTGCGCAGCCGCACCGACTTGGGCGTGATCTCCACCAGCTCGTCGTCCTCGATGAACTCCACGCCGTATTCCAGCGTGAGGTCGATCGGCGGCGTGATCTTGATCGCGTCTTCCTTGCCGCTGACGCGGAAGTTGGTCAGCTGCTTGGTGCGGGTGGCATTGACCACCAGGTCGTTGTCGCGGCTGTGGATGCCGACGATCATGCCTTCGTACACCGGGTCGTTCGGCTTGACGAACATGCGGCCGCGGTCGTCCAGCTTGCCCAGGGCGTAGGTGAAGATCTCGCCGGCGTCCATCGAGATCAGCACGCCGTTCTTGCGGCCGGCGATCTCGCCCTTGTGCGGCTCGTAGCCGTCGAAGATGTTGCTGATCAGGCCCGAGCCGCGGGTCAGGTTCAGGAACTCGTTGGAGAAGCCGATCAGGCCGCGCGCCGGAATGCGGTACTCCAGGCGCACGCGGCCACGGCCGTCCGGCTCCATGTTCACCAGCTCGCCCTTGCGCTCGCCCAGGGCCTGCATCACGCCGCCCTGGTGGGCTTCTTCCACGTCGGCCGTCACCAGCTCGATCGGCTCGCACTTCTCGCCGTTGATTTCCTGGAACACCACGCGCGGCTTGCTCACGGCCAGCTCGTAGCCTTCGCGGCGCATGTTCTCCAGCAGGATGGTCAGGTGCAGTTCGCCGCGGCCGGCCACCTCGAAGATGCCGTCCTCGTCGGTTTCCTTCACGCGCAGCGCCACGTTGCTCTGCAATTCCTTCTGCAGGCGGTCCCAGATCTGGCGGCTGGTGACGAACTTGCCTTCGCGGCCGGCCAGCGGGCTGGTGTTGACGCAGAAGTTCATCGTCAGCGTCGGCTCGTCCACCTTCAGCATGGGCAGCGGCGCCGGGTTGGCGGGGCTGGTCACGGTCACGCCGATGCCGATGTCCTCGATGCCGTTGATCAGCACGATGTCGCCGGGGCCGGCTTCGGTCACCTGCACGCGGTCCAGGCCCTGGAAGGTCAGCACCTGGTTGATGCGGCCCTTGACGGTCTTGCCGTCCGGGCCTTCCATCACCAGCACGTCCATGCCGGGCTTGATGGTGCCCTGGCTGATGCGGCCCACGCCGATGCGGCCGACGAAGGTCGAGTAGTCGAGTGCCGAAATTTGAAGCTGCAGCGGCGCCTGCGGATCGCCCTTCTGCGGCGGCACGTGCTTGAGCACGGTGTTGAACAGGGCCGACATGTCGGGGCCCCACTGTTCGCCCGGCGCGCCTTCTTCCAGCGAGGTCCAGCCGTTGATGCCCGAGGCGTACACCACCGGGAAGTCGAGCTGCTCGTCGTTGGCGCCCAGCTTGTCGAACAGGTCGAAGGCGGCGTTGATCACCGCGTCGGGCTTGGCACCCGGCTTGTCGACCTTGTTCACCACCACGATGGGCTTCAGGCCGAGGGCCAGCGCCTTCTTGGTCACGAAGCGCGTCTGCGGCATCGGGCCTTCCTGGGCGTCGATCAGCAGCACCACGCCGTCGACCATCGACAGCGCGCGCTCCACCTCGCCGCCGAAGTCCGCGTGGCCCGGGGTGTCGACGATGTTGATGTGGGTGCCTTCCCAGCTCACGGCGCAGTTCTTCGCCAGGATGGTGATGCCCCGTTCGCGTTCGATGGCGTTGTTGTCCATCACGGTGTCGACGACCTTCTCGTGTTCGGCGAAGGTGCCGCTCTGGCGGAGCAGCTGGTCGACCATGGTGGTCTTGCCATGGTCCACGTGGGCGATGATGGCGATGTTGCGGATCTGCTTGGTCATGGAACGTTCTTTCAGGAAATCAGGCCCTGCACCTCGACGGGACTGAGCAGGCGGTCGGCGATCAATTCACCCGACGCAATGTGTGCGCTGCCGAGAAACGCACTCGGCTGCGGGCCGTACACGCGCACGGCGGGCGCATCGGCCAATCGCACGCGCCGTCGCAGGCCGGTAAGGAAACGACCGGCTTCGTCTTCCGGCAAGGCCACGCAGGGCCAGTCCGAAAGCAGCCAGTCGACGGGCTTCAGCAGCGCTTCGCGGGCCGCCTCGTCGAGCGCCGCGAGTTGTTCAAGCGTGACCGCGTCGGCCACCCGCAGCGGGCCGCTGCCGGTGCGCCGCAATGCGGACAGGTGGGCGCCGCATCCCAGCGCCTCGCCGATGTCCTGGCCCAGCGTGCGGATGTAGGTGCCCTTGCTGCAGCGCACGTCGATCACGAGCGTGTCAGCCTGCCAGTCGATGATGTCGATGGCGTGAATCGTCACCTGCCGCGGCTCGCGCTCCACCTCGATGCCGGCGCGCGCGTATTCATACAGCGCCTTGCCGTCGCGCTTCAGTGCCGAGTGCATCGGCGGCAGTTGCGAGATGGGGCCGGTGAAACGCGCGCAGGCGGCTTCGATGGCTGCGCGGTCCACCGCCACCGGGCGCTGCTGCAGCACGTCGCCCTCGGCATCGCCGGTGGTGGTGGTGCGGCCCAGCGCCAGCGTCGCGCGGTAGGCCTTGTCGGCGTCCAGGCTCACCTGGCTGAACTTGGTGGCTGCGCCGAAGCACAGCGGCAGCAGGCCGGTGGCCAGCGGATCGAGCGTGCCGGTGTGGCCGGCCTTCTCGGCGCGCAGCAGCCACTTGGCCTTCTGCAGCGCGTCGTTGCTCGACAGGCCGACCGGCTTGTCGAGCAACAACACGCCATGCAGCGCGCGGCGCTGGATGCGCTGGCGGGCCGGGCGCGGGCCGCGGCGGGGGGCACTGCGTACTGCGTCGTCCACGGTCAATCCTTGGCCTGTTGCTCGTTGGCCTGGCGGATGAGCGCATTCAGCTCGGCCGCACGTTCTGTGGTGCGGTCGAACTGGAAGTGCAGCGTGGGCACGGTGTGGATCTGCAACCGCTTGAACAAGCCGTTGCGGATGAACCCCGCCGCCTCGTTCAGCGCGGCCTGGCATTCGTCCGGGTCGCCCACCAGCAGCGAGAAGCGCACCGTGGCGTGGGCATAGTCGGGCGTGATGTCCACGCCGGTGACCGTCACCATGCCGATGCGCGGATCCTTCAGGTCGCGGATCAGCTCCGACACATCGCGCTGGATCTGGTCGGCGATCCGCAGGCTGCGGTTGGGTATCGCTTTCTTGTGTCGCATGAGGTTGTCCTTGCGGCCCTACAAGCACGAACCCCGCCACCTTGCGGGCGGCGGGGTTCGGGTGAAGAAGCCCGCCGTTGTTACAGCGTACGCGCCACTTCCTTGATCTCGAAGAATTCGAGCTGGTCGCCCTCGGCGATGTCGTTGTAGTTCTTCAGCTTGACGCCGCACTCGAAGCCTTCCTTGACTTCGCGCACATCGTCCTTCATCCGCTTCACCGAATCGACCTCGCCGGTGTAGATCACCACGTTGTCGCGCAGCAGGCGGAAGCGCGCGTCGCGGCGCACCACGCCCGCGGTGATCATGCAGCCCGCGACCGTACCGATCTTGGACGCCACGAACACCGTGCGGATCTCGGCCGTGCCGATGACTTCCTCGCGTTGTTCAGGCGCCAGCATGCCGGTCATCGCCGCCTTCATCTCGTCGACCGCGTCGTAGATGATGTTGTAGTAGCGCAGGTCGACGCCGTTGTTCTCGGCCAGCTTGCGGGCGCCCGCATCGGCACGCACGTTGAAGCCCACGATGACCGCCTTCGAAGCGATCGCCAGGTTGACGTCGTTCTCGCTGATGCCGCCCACCGCCGCGTGCACGATCTGCACCTTGACTTCGGCGGTGCTGAGCTTCTGCAGCGATTGCGACAGCGCTTCCTGCGAGCCCTGCACGTCCGCCTTGACGATCAGCGCCAGCGTCTGCGCCTGGCCTTCGCCCATGTTCTCGAACATGTTCTCCAGCTTGGCGGCCTGCTGCTTGTTCAGCTTCACGTCGCGGTAGCGACCCTGGCGGAAGGTGGCGATCTCACGTGCACGACGTTCGTCGGACAGCACCATGAAGTCGTCGCCGGCCTGCGGCACTTCGGTCAGGCCCTGGATCTCGACCGGGATCGACGGGCCGGCCTCGTTGGTCGGCTTGCCGTCCTCGTCCAGCATGGCGCGCACGCGGCCATAGCTGGAGCCGGCCAGCACCACGTCGCCACGCTTGAGCGTGCCCGACTGCACCAGCACCGTGGCCACCGGGCCGCGGCCCTTGTCCAGCTGCGCCTCGATCACGATGCCCTTGGCCGGCGCTTCCTTGGAAGCGGTCAGCTCCAGCACCTCGGCCTGCAGCAGCACCTGCTCCAGCAGGTCGTCGATGCCCTGGCCGGTCTTGGCCGACACCGGCACGAACGGCGATTCGCCACCGAATTCTTCCGGCACCACCTGCTCGGCCACCAGCTCGCTCTTCACGCGCTCGAGGTTGGCATCGGGCTTGTCGATCTTGTTGACCGCCACCACCAGCGGCACGCCGGCCGCCTTCGCGTGGTGGATGGCTTCCTTCGTCTGCGGCATCACGCCGTCGTCGGCCGCCACCACCAGGATGACGATGTCGGTGGCCTTGGCGCCACGGGCACGCATCGCGGTGAACGCCGCGTGGCCCGGGGTGTCCAGGAAGGTGATCATGCCGCGCGGCGTCTCGACGTGATAGGCACCGATGTGCTGCGTGATGCCGCCGGCTTCGCCTGCGGCCACACGGCTGCGGCGGATGTAGTCCAGCAGCGAGGTCTTGCCGTGGTCCACGTGGCCCATGACGGTGACCACCGGGGCGCGCGGCAGCAGCTCGGTGTCGACCGTGGCGTGCTCTTCCTCGAGGAAGGCTTCCGGGTCGTCCAGCTTGGCGGCCAGCGCCTTGTGGCCCATTTCCTCGACGAGGATCATGGCCGTTTCCTGGTCCAGCTGCTGGTTGATCGTGACCATCTGGCCCAGCTTCATCAGCTGCTTGATCACCTCGGCGGCCTTGACCGACATCTTGTGCGCCAGGTCGGCCACGCTGATGGTCTCGGGCACGTGCACCTCTTGCTGCACGAACTCCGCCGGCGGCTGGAAGTGCGAGCCACCGCCGTCGTTGCGGTCGCGGCCACCACGGCCACGCGGCGCGCGCCAGCCCGGGCGGCCGGCGGCCGGCCCGTCGGTGCGGCCCTTGGCCGCGGCGCTGCGCTTCTTGGCGTCGTCGGCCCAGCTGGACGAGAGCTTCTCGGACTTGACCGACTTCTTCTCGCCCGGCTTGGCGCCCGGCGCACCGGCACCGGCGGGCGCAGGCGCGCCCGGCTTGGCGGCCGGCTTGTGGATGGTGCCCTTGATGGCGTTCTCGGCCGACACCGCCGGCTTCGGCGGCTCTTCCGGCTTCTTCGCGATGAGCACCTTCTTGGGCGCATTCATCATGGCGCGGATGGCCGCGGCTTCGGCTTCGGCGGCACGGCGCCGCTTCTCCAGGTCGAGCATGCGCTGCTTCTCCGCGGCGTCGGTGTCGGCGGCCTTGACCACGCGCAGGCCAGGCTTGGGGGCTTCCGCCGGCGCGGCGGGCTTGGCAGGCGCGGCGGCAGCCGGTGCGGGCGCAGCGGCGGCGGGCGCCGATGCCGGCGCAGGCGCCGGGCTCGGTGCCTTGGCGGCTGCGGCGGCGGCTTCGGCGGCGGCCTTGGCGGCCGCAGCTTCGGCAGCGGCCTTCTCGGCGGCTTCGCGGGCACGGGCCTCTGCGGCTTCGCGCTCGGCGCGCTCCTGCTCCTCGCGCTGGCGACGCTTCTCGGCCAGCTCTTCTTCCTGGCGGCGGAGCTGCTCGGCCTGCTGCTGGGCTTCTTCCTCGCGGCGCTGCAGTTCCAGCGCCTCGTCGACCGGCGCGGGTGCACCTGCCTCTTCGCCGGCCGGCGCGTCGTCACGCTTGATGAAGGTGCGCTTCTTGCGCACTTCCACCTGGATGGTGCGGGCCTTGCCGGTGGAATCGGCCTGCTTGATCTCGCTGGTGCTCTTGCGCGTCAGCGTGATCTTCTTGCGGTCGCCGCCGGTGTTGCCGTGGCTGGTCCGCAGGAAGCCGAGCAGGCGTTCCTTGTCGGCGTCGGTGAGCTGATCGTCGGTGGAGACTTTGCGCACCCCGGCGGACTGCAGCTGCTCGAGCAGCGTCGCGGCCGGGCGGTTCAGCTCGGCGGCAAATTGGGCGACGGTGGTCACTGCCATTGTGAAGATCCTTGGAAAACGGGGGCGCGGGTGGCGTACTGGCGTTGGGCGATCAATCGATGTCCGTGAGGTGTCAGGCGGTGAACCAGTGTTCACGCGCCTTCATGATCAGCGCCTTGGCCTGGTCGGCATCCATGCCGGTCATGTCGGTGAGCTCGTCGACGGCCAGGTCGGCCAGGTCGTCGCGGGTGTGGACGCCGGCGTCCGACAACTTGGCGATCAGCTCGGAATTGAGGCCGTCGAGGTCGCGCAGATCCTGCGACACCTCCTCGACACTCTCCTCGCGGGCGATCTCCATCGTCAGCAGGGCGTCCTTGGCGCGGGTGCGCAGCTCGGTGACGGTGTCCTCGTCGAAGCTCTCGATCTCGAGCATCTCCTGCATGGGCACGTACGCCACTTCTTCCAGGCTGGTGAAGCCTTCGGCGATCAGGATCTCCGCCACTTCCTCGTCGACGTCGAGCTTCTCGACGAAGAGCTTGCGGATCACGTCGCTCTCGGCAGCCTGCTTGGCCTGCGATTCCTCGGCGGTCATGATGTTGATGCGCCAGCCGGTGAGCTCCGACGCCAGGCGCACGTTCTGGCCGCCGCGGCCGATGGAGATCGCGAGGTTCTCCTCGTCGACCACCACGTCCATCGCATGCGGCTCCTCGTTCACCACGATCGACTGCACATTGGCCGGGGCCAGCGCGCCGATGACGAACTGCGCCGGGTCCTCCGACCACAGCACGATGTCCACGCGCTCGCCGGCCAGCTCGTTGGTCACCGCGTTGACGCGCGAGCCCCGCACGCCGACGCAGGTGCCGATCGGGTCCACGCGCTTGTCGTGCGACACCACGGCGATCTTGGCGCGCGAGCCCGGATCGCGGGCGCAGCTCTTGATCTCGAGCAGGCCCTGCTCGATCTCCGGCACTTCCTGGGCGAACAGCTCGATCATGAAACCGGGCGCGCTGCGCGACAGCATGATCTGGGGGCCACGCACCGTGGGATCAACCCCTGCGATATAGGCCCGCACGCGGTCGCCGGTGCGCAGGTTTTCCTTCGGGATCATCTCGCTGCGCTTCAGGCGGCCTTCGACGCGGCCACTCTCCACGATGATGTCGCCCTTGTCCAGCCGCTTGACGGTGCCGACGAAGATCTTCTCGCCACGGGCGAGGAAGTCGTTCAGCAGCTGCTCACGCTCGGCGTCGCGGATCTTCTGCAGGATGACCTGCTTGGCGGCCTGCGCGCCGATGCGGCCGATGGGCACCGACTCGATCGGCTCCTCGATGTGGTCGTCGACCTCGATGTCGCCGATCTGCTCCTTCGCTTCGAAGAACAGGATCTCGGCGTCAGGGATCTGCAGGCCGGCTTCGTCCGGCACCACATGCCAGCGGCGGAAGGTCTCGTATTCGCCGGTGTCGCGGTCGATCTGAACGCGGATGTCCACCTCGCCGCCATGCAGCTTCTTGGTGGCGGAGGCCAGGGCCGCTTCGACGGCGCCGAACACGACGTCGCGCTCCACGCTCTTCTCGCGTGAAATCGCATCCACCAGCATCAACAGTTCGCGGTTCATTCTTCTGGACCTCCATGCACCTCGGGCTGCACAGGAGCAGCCGGGCGACCTTTGAAATTGACGACGGGAACGAGCCGCGCTTCGCGCACCTCATCGAGCGTGAAGTCGAGCGCCGGCTGCGTGTCCGCCCCGGCGGCACCGGCCGCAGCCTTCGCCTTGCTCGACTTGCCGCCAGTCTTGGCGCCGGCGCGCAACGGCGCACCCGCGTTGTCGTCCAGCAGCAAGCGCCACCCACCGTCACGCGACATCAGGATGCCGCGATACTTTTTGCGCCCCTGGAAAGGCAGTTTCAACGTGATGTCGATCGCCTCGCCGGCAAACCGCTCATAGTCGGCCGACTTTTTCAAAGGCCGATCGAGCCCCGGCGACGAAACTTCCAATCGTGCGTATTCGACGTTCTCGACTTCCAGCAGATACTGCAACTGCCGGGTGACAGCCTCACAATCCTCCACCGTCACGAACTCGGATGCACCCAAGCCCTCGGGGTAGGCGTGGCCCGCCACGCGGTCGATGGTGACGCGCAGCAACCCACCCCCCGTGCGTTCGAGGTCGACCAGGTCGTAACCCAGCCCAGTGACGGTACGTTCGACGGCAGACTGCCAAGTCATCTAAGAAAGCGTTCGAGCAAAAAAAAAGGGCAGGAACAGAATCCGCCCGGTTGGGAGCACACGGTGTTTCCAGGGAAATGCGGATTGTACTGCGGCAACCACGCTGCCGCCAAGAGGTGAATCCGTCGGCCGGTAAGGCCATGCCAGAATCACGGCCCTTTCCTGACCTGAGCTACGGAGACACCATGGGTTTTCTCGCCGGCAAGCGGCTGCTGATCACGGGCGTGCTGTCCAACCGTTCCATCGCCTACGGGATCGCCCGGGCCTGTCACCGTGAAGGGGCAGAACTGGCATTCAGCTACGTCGGCGAGCGTTTCAAGGACCGGATCACCGAATTCGCGAGCCATTTCGGCTCCACCCTCACCTTCGATTGCGACGTCGGCAGCGACGAGCAGATCGACAGGCTGTTCGCCGACCTGCGCAGCGCCTGGCCCGAAGGTTTCGACGGCCTGGTGCATGCCATCGGCTTCGCGCCGCGCGAGGCGATCGCCGGCGATTTCCTGGAAGGGCTGAGCCGCGAAGCCTTCCGCATCGCGCACGACATCTCCTCCTACAGCTTCCCCGCGATGGCCAAGGCCGCCGCCGGCCAGCTGCGCCCGAATGCCGCGCTGCTGACGCTGAGCTACCTGGGCGCCGAGCGGGCCGTGCCCAACTACAACACGATGGGCCTGGCGAAGGCTTCGCTGGAAGCCAGCGTGCGCTACCTGGCCGCCGGCCTGGGGCCCAGGGGCTGGCGCGTGAACGGCATCTCGGCCGGGCCGATCAAGACGCTGGCGGCCTCGGGCATCAAGGGCTTCGGCAAGATGCTGGACGTGGTGGAGCAGAACGCGCCGCTGCGCCGCAACGTGACGATCGACGACGTCGGCAACGTCGCGGCCTTCCTGCTGTCCGACCTGGCCGCCGGCGTCACCGGCGAGATCACCTATGTGGACTGCGGCTTCAGCCGCGTGATGGGCGGGCTGGCGGAGACGCCGGCGGCCTGACGGCGGCCCACGCCGGCGAACAGGCGCCCCGCGGGGCGCCTTTTTCATGGGGCGGCGCGGCGGCTCACAGCGCCTGCAGGATCTCCTTGCGCTTGGCCTGGTATTCCTCTTCGGTCAGCAGGTTCTGGTCGCGCAGGCGCTTCAGGCTGCGCAGGCGCTGCTCCTGTTCCTCGTAGAAGCGTGCGTCGCGGGAGACGGGCACCGGCTGCACCGCCGGGCGCGGGGCGGCGGCGGCAGTGGCTGCCGGCGCGACCGGGGCGGCGGCCGGCGACACCGCCGCGGCCGCAGCGGCCGGCGTCACCCCGGCCGGCGCCGGTGCGGCCACAGCCGCCGGCGTGCCCAGCGCAAAGGCCAGCCAGTCCCCACGCACGCCGGTGGCCTCCGGGCTGGACACCTTCACCGCCCCGGCCGCGCCCCGGCTGCCGAAGCGGAACTCCGGCAGGATGCGCGCGCCCCGGTACTGGTTGTAGAAGTCCAGCCGCGCCTCCTGCACCAGCAACTGCAGCGCCCCGCCCTGCACGAACAGGCGCGCGGTGATGCCGTAGGGCGTGCCCAGCAGGCCACCGTCGCGGCGCGAGGTGCTGAGCAGCAGCAGGTCGTCCTGCGGGCTGGCGACGGCCAGGGCATCGGCGATCACCGCCGGCAGCGAGGCCAGCTCGTCCGTGCCGAACAGCGGCTCACGCTGGCTGCCGCGCTGCAGCACCACGCCCTGCATCCATTGACGCAGCACCGCGGCTGGAATGACCTGCGGATGCTCGTTCAGCGCCGCCGAGGTCTCGCGCTGCGCCAGCCGCAGCTCGGTGAACTCCGCCAGCTGCCAGTGGCGCCGTCCCGGCTTGGAAGTCGGGGCCGCTTGCTCCGAAGCGGCGGCCGTCGAGCGGCCGAACAAGGTGTCGAACACGCCGGCCTGCGCGGGGCCGGTGGCGGCCAGCAGGGCCGCGGTGCAGGCGAAAGCGGCGGTGCCGCGGGCGATCGGACGGTGCATCTGCATGTCTCCTAACTGTCGCGATGTTTTCAAAGTACACAACTACACCTCACTACACGGCCAGTAGTCAAGCTACATCTGGCCTCGTGCGCGCGAAGCGTAGCGCCCAGCTTTAGCCCTAGAGAACCGGGTATTCCCCGGTAATCGGCTTGTAACGCCGCCAGGAATTCCCGGATGGGCGGATGTAGTTTCGCTACGTAAAGTGCCTTCAGTCGCTGCGGAGTCCTTCCGCATGTAGTCAAGCTACAGGCCCACCGAACGGTTTCCGTCGGGCGGAGCCGCCGTGCCAGACGTTTTTGCCGGCGCCTCCGAGGCGCTCCCCTCCACCTTCCGTACAACAGAGGAGAGACTGATGAAGACCCGTTTGAAGTTGATCGCCGCCGCCGCGGCCACCGTGGCCGCCGCTGGCGTGGTGAGCCCGGCCGCGGCCCAGGGCCTGGAGTTCAAGGGCTACGCCCGCACCGGCACCGGCGGCTCCACCGAAGGCGGCAAGCAGGTGTGTTTCGGCCTGCCGGGCGCCGGCGCCAAGTACCGGCTGGGCAACGAGTGCGAGACCTACGCCGAGAGCCAGTTCGTCATGCCCTTCGGCAAGAGCGACGGCACCTGGGCCAAGTACAACCTGATGCTGGCCCTGGTGGAGAACAACGCCGGCGCCGACTACGAAAGCTCCAAGGGCGACAAGTTCGACATCGCCAGCCGGCAGAACTACTTCGAGGCGGGCGGCTTCTTCGGCCCCGGCGCACTGGAGAAGGCCAGCATCTGGATCGGCAAGCGGTACTACAACCGCCATGACGTCCACATCAACGACTACTACTACTGGAACAACAGCGGCCTGGGCGGCGGCATCGAGGACATCAACATCGGCGCGGCCAAGCTGGCCTTCTCGTATCACAGCAAGGGCGACGACACGCTGGTGACCGACACCATCAACGGCCTGAACACCAGCCGCTTCTCGGCCCGCGCGTACGACATCGTGACCAACCCCGGCGGCACGCTGGAATTCGAACTGGTGGCCATGCGCGGCACCAGCGCCGGCCGCGCCGAGCGTGGCGAGGGCAGCGGCTGGCTGCTGTTCAGCGAGCACAAGCAGACCGGCATCTTCGGCGCCGGCTACAACAAGCTGGCCCTGGTGCTGGGCAAGGACGCCGGTGCGGGCGGTGCCGACGTCAACAACTACCGCGACGCCACCGACGACGTGCGCGGCTCCAGCTGGCGCGTGGTGGACCAGCTGTACTTCGCGCCCAACGGCTCGCCCTGGTCGGCCATGGCCACCGCCGGCTACCAGCGCGTGAAGCTGGACGACGCGGCCAAGACCACCTGGTTCACCGCCGGCATCCGCCCGCAGTACCAGATCAACAACTTCTTCAGCATCGCCGCCGAGCTGGGCTACGACCGCGTGAAGACCGACGGCCAGGACACCGCGCACCTGACCAAGCTGACCATCGCGCCGCAGGTGGCGCTGGCGCCGGGCTTCTGGTCGCGTCCGGTGTTCCGTGCCTTCGTCACCTATGCCAAGTGGAACGACGCCGCCAACGGCGCCGGCACCAACGGCGTGTTCGGCAACAAGAACAACGGCGTGACGTACGGCATCCAGGCCGAAGCCTGGTGGTGATCCGCCGATGAGCCAACAGCCTTCATCCGGCGCGCAGCGCCCCTGGTGGCGCGGCGGCGTCATCTACCAGGTGTACCCGCGCAGCTTCGCGGACCACGACGGCGACGGCGTGGGCGACCTGCCCGGGATCATCGACCGACTCTCGTACATCGCCGACCTGGGCGTGGACGCGATCTGGATCTCGCCGTTCTTCCGCTCGCCGATGAAGGACTTCGGCTACGACATCAGCGACTACCGGGATGTCGATCCGATGTTCGGCACCCTGGCCGATTTCGACCGCCTGGTGGAGCAGGCCCATGCGCTGGGCCTGAAGGTGGTGATCGACCAGGTGCTGTCGCACACCTCGGACGAATCGGCCTGGTTTCGCGAAAGCCGCGCCAGCCGGTACAACGACAAGGCCGACTGGTACGTGTGGGCCGACCCCCGGCCGGACGGCACGCCGCCCAACAACTGGCTGAGCGTGTTCGGCGGCTCGGCCTGGCAGTGGGAGGCCCGGCGGCGCCAGTACTACCTGCACAACTTCCTCATCAGCCAGCCCGACCTCAATTTCCACTGCGAGGCGGTGCAACGGCAGCTGCTGGACGACGTGCGCTTCTGGCTGGACCGCGGCGTCGACGGCTTCCGCTTCGACGCCTGCAACTTCCACTTCCACGACCGGCAGCTGCGCGACAACCCGCCGGCCGAGGTGCGCGACACCAAGTCGGTGCAGGCCAGCAACCCCTATGGCATGCAGCGCCACCTGCATGACAAGACGCAGCCGGAGAACCTGGACTTCCTGCGCAAGCTGCGTGCGCTGCTGAACGATTACGGCGCCGCCAGCCTGGGCGAGGTGGGCTGCGACAACACCCTGGCCACCATGGCGGCCTACACCTCGGGCGGCGACAAGCTGCACATGGCCTACGGCTTCAACCTGCTGACCACCGACAGCAGCGCCGGCTACATCCGCGGCCAGGTGGACGAACTGGAACAGGCGCTGACCGACGGCTGGCCCTGCTGGTCGGTCGGCAACCACGACGTGATGCGGGTGCGCAGCCGCTGGGGCGGCCCCGATGCACCGCCGCACTACAACAAGCTGGCAATGGCGGTGCTGCTGAGCCTGCGCGGCAGCGCCTGCTGGTACCAGGGCGACGAGCTGGGCCTGCCCGAGGCCGACGTGGCCTACGAGCGCCTGCGCGACCCCTATGGCCTGGCCTTCTGGCCCGAGTTCAAGGGCCGCGACGGCTGCCGCACGCCCATGCCCTGGGTGCACTCGCTGCCCGATGCCGGCTTCAGCCGCGTGCCGGCGCACGCGCCCTGGCTGCCGGTGCCGGCTGAACACAGCGCGCTGGCGGTGGACCTGAACAACGACGACCCGGACTCGGTGCTGAACTTCAGCCGCCGCTTCCTGGCCTGGCGCAGGCAGCAGCCCGCGCTGCTGGACGGCGAGATGCGCTTCCTGCCCGCGCCGGAGCCGGTGCTGGCCATCGAGCGCCGCTCGACCGACGGCAGCCAGCGCGTGCTGGCCGTCTTCAACCTCGGCCGCGAGCCGGTGCAGCTGGCGCTGGCCGAGGCGCCCGCGGGCAGGCCGCTCACCGGCCATGGCTTCGGCCCGGCGCAGACCGGCCACCGCGAAGGCACGGTGTTCCACCTGCCGGCCTGGGGCGCCTGCTTCGAGACACCGCTGGACTGACGGGCTCATTTCCGATGGCGAACCTTCTACTCAAGGGCCTGCGCAAGTCGTACGGCGATGTGCAGACGCTGCACGGCATCGACCTCGACATACCCGATGGCGAGTTCACCGTCTTCGTCGGGCCTTCGGGCTGCGGCAAGTCCACGCTGCTGCGCTGCATCGCCGGGCTCGAGGACATCACCGCCGGCGAGCTCTACATCGGCGGCGAGCGGGTGAACGAGGTGCCGCCCGCACGCCGCGGCATCGCGATGGTGTTCCAGAGCTATGCGCTGTATCCGCACATGACGGTGGCGGACAACATGGGCTTCGGCCTGCGGCTGGCCGGCTTCAACCGCCAGCAGCAGGACGAGGCGGTGGCCCGCGCCGCGCAGATCCTGCAGATCGAGCACCTGCTGCAGCGCAAGCCCAAGGCCTTGTCGGGCGGCCAGCGGCAGCGCGTGGCCATCGGCCGCGCCATCGTGCGCAAGCCGGGCGTGTTCCTGTTCGACGAGCCGCTGTCCAACCTGGATGCGGCGCTGCGGGTGCAGATGCGGGTGGAGCTGGCGCGCCTGCACCGCGAGCTGCGCACCACCATGATCTACGTGACCCATGACCAGGTCGAGGCGATGACGCTGGCCCACCGCATCGTGGTCTTCAACGCCGGCCGCATCGAGCAGGTGGGCCGGCCGATGGACCTGTACCACCGCCCGGCCAACCTGTTCGTCGCGGGCTTCATCGGCTCGCCGAAGATGAACTTCGTCGAAGGCACGCTGGCCAGCGCCGATGCGGCCGGCGCCCGCGTGCGCCTGCCCGACGGCACCCTGCTGGCGGTGGCCGCCGATGCCACCCGGCTGGCCGCCGACAGCCCGGTGACGCTGGGCGTGCGGCCCGAGCACCTGGGCGCCGATGCGGCGCCGGCCGCCGGCACCGCCGCCGCGGCCAATGCGCTGCATGGCAGGGTGCAGGCCGCCGAGCACCTGGGCGACAGCACCTACCTCTACGTCGACGTGCCCGGCGCCCTGCAGCCAGTGGTGGTGCGCGCCGACCCCGACAACCCCCTGGCCGCCGGCGACACCGCCTGGCTGACGGTGCCGCCGCCGCGGGCCCACCTGTTCGACGGCAACGGCATCGCCCTGCCCCGCGCCTGACCGAGGCGCAGCTTCCATCCCACCCCCACGAAGGAGACAGACATGACCATCCAACGCCAACGCATCCGCCTCATCGCGGCCGCCGCCGCCCTCACGCTGGCCGGCACCGCGGGCATCGCCCAGGCCGCCGAGCAGGGCAAGCTGCTGATCTGGATCAACGGCGACAAGGGCTACAACGGCCTGGCCAAGGTGGGCGAGGAATTCACCAGGAAGACCGGCGTGCCGGTGGTGGTGGAGCATCCCGAGGACGCGCCCAACAAGTTCCAGCAGGCCGCGGCCGCCGGCAAGGGCCCGGACATCTGGATCTGGCCGCACGACCGCGTGGGCGAATGGCTGGGCGCCGGCCTGCTGCAGCCGGTCACGCCTTCGAAGAAGGTGCAGGCCGACATCGACCCGCTGGGCTGGAAGGCCTTCACCGTGGGTGGCAAGACCTGGGGCTATCCAGTGTCGATCGAGGCGGTGGCCCTGGTCTACAACAAGGACCTGGTGCCCACGCCGCCCAAGACCTTCGAGGAAGTGATCGCGCTGGACAAGAAGCTGGCCGCGCAGGGCAAGAAGGCCATCCTCTGGGACTACACCAACACCTACTTCACCTGGCCGCTGCTGGGCGCGGGCGGCGGCTATGCCTTCAAGGCCAAGGGCGATGGCAGCTATGACGCCACCGACACCGGCGTGGCCAATGCCGGCGCGCTCAAGGGCGCCGAGCTGCTGGCGCAGATGGTCAAGGACGGCGTGATGCCCAAGGGCGCGGCCTATGCCGACATGGAGTCGGGCGTCAACCAGGGCAAGGTGGCGATGATGATCAACGGCCCGTGGTCGTGGGACAACCTGCGCAAGTCGAAGATCAACTTCGGCGTGGCCAAGATCCCCGCCGTGGGCGGCGCCAAGGCCACGCCCTACGTGGGCGTGCTGGGCGCGATGATCTCCAAGGCTTCGCCCAACCGCGAGGTGGCGGTGGAGTTCATCGAGAACTTCATGCTCACGCCGGCCGGCCTGAAGATGATCGACGACGACGTGCCGCTCGGCGTGCCGGCCTCCAAGGCCTTCTACGACCAGCTCAAGTCCAATCCCAACATCCAGGCCACCATGGCCAGCGCGCAGGACGGCTCGCCCATGCCCAACAACCCGGAGATGGGCCGCTTCTGGTCGTCGATGCAATCGGCGCTGCAGAACGTGACCGAGGGCCGGCAGACGCCCAAGGCCGCGCTGGACGCCGCCGCCAAGCGCATCACCGCCAAGTAAGCCGCCGCCGGCGCTGCACCGCATGCCCCTGAACCCGAATACCGCCGCGGTCGCCCTGCCGGGGCTGCCCGATGCCCGATCGCGCCGGCTGCGCTGGCTGGGCCCTGCGCTGGGGCTGCTGCTGGCGCTGGGGGCGCTGTACATCCTCACCGCCGTGTACCTGGCCGGCGAAACCCTGCTGGCCGGCGCGCTGCTGGCCACGCTGGCGCTGGCCGGCTGGGTGTACGGCTCGCAGCGGCTGTATGCCTGGCGCTACCTGTTCCCGGGCGTGGCAGCGGTGGTCATCTTCGTGGTGTTCCCGATCCTGTACACGGTGTCGATGAGCTTCAGCAACGCCAGCTCGCGGCACCTGCTCACCTTCGAGCGCGCCACCCGCTACTTTCTCGACGAGACCTATGCCGGCGAGGGCCGCAGCCTGCAATCCAGCCTGCGGGCCGAGGGCGGCGGCTACCGCCTGCGGCTGCAGGACGAGGAGGCCGGCACGGCGTACGAGACGGGCCCGCTGCCGCTGGACCGGGACACACCCGCCAAGGCCAAGGCCGTGCCCGCGAGCGGCGAGCCGGCGGGCGAGGCCCTGCCGTTGAAGGACGTGATCCGCCTGCAGCCGGCGCTGAAGGCGCTGACGGTGCAGATGCCCGACGACAGCGAGCTGCGCAGCACCGGCCTGCGCAGCTTCGGCCCGGTGGCCCACCTGTATAGACAGGATGCGCAGGGCCGGCTGGTCAACCAGCAGGACGGCAGCCTGCTCACCCCCAACATGCGCAGCGGCTTCTACGAGGCCGCCGACGGCAGCGCGGTGCAGCCCGGCTTCCAGGTGGGCATCGGCTGGGCGCATTACGCACGCATCTTCACCGACGAGGCCTTCCGCGAGCCCTTCCTGCGCATTTTCGGCTGGACGGTCACCTTCGCGGCGCTGACGGTGCTGTTCGCCGCCTCGCTGGGCATGCTGCTGGCGGTGCTGCTCACCTGGGAGGCGCTGCGCTTTCGGGCCGTGTACCAGACGCTGCTGTTCCTGCCCTACGCGGTGCCGGGCTTCATCTCCATCCTGGTGTTCAAGGGCCTGTTCAACAACAACTTCGGCGAGATCAACCTGATCCTGGATGCGCTGTTCGGCATCAAGCCGGCGTGGTTCTCCGACCCGCTGCTGGCCAAGTCGATGCTGCTCATCGTCAACACCTGGCTGGGCTACCCGTACATGATGGTCATCTGCATGGGCCTCATCAAGGCGATACCGGCCGACCTGTACGAGGCCTCGGCCGTGGCCGGCGCCGGGCCGCTGACCAACTTCTTCCGCATCACCCTGCCGCTGGTGCTCAAGCCGCTGACGCCGCTGCTCATCGCCGCCTTCGCCTTCAACTTCAACAACTTCGTGCTGATCAGCCTGCTGACCAACGGCCGGCCCGACTTCCTCGACACCCGGATCCCGGCGGGCACCACCGACATCCTGGTGTCGTACACCTACCGCATGGCCTTCGAGGACTCGGGCCAGAACTTCGGCCTGGCTGCGGCCATCTCCACCGTGATCTTCGCGATGGTGGCGCTGCTGTCGTGGATCAACCTGCGCGCCGCGCGCGTGACCAAGGAGGCGAGCTGACATGCCGATGGTGCTGGACAAGTCCCACCGCTGGCGCGTGGTGGCCGCGCATGTGTTCATGCTGTGCCTGATCGCGCTGGTGATCTTCCCGTTCCTGATGATCCTGTCGATCTCGCTGCGGCCGGGCAACTTCGCCAGCGGCAGCCTCATACCGGAGCAGATCAGCCTGGAGCACTGGCAGCTGGCGCTGGGCATTCCCTACACCGAGCCTGACGGCCGCGTGGTGCAGCCGCCCTTCCCGGTGCTGCTGTGGCTGTGGAACTCGGTCAAGGTGGCCACGCTGTCGGCCTGCATCATCCTGCTGCTGAGCACCACCGCGGCCTATGCCTTTGCCCGCATGCGCTTCCGTGGCAAGTCGCAGGCGCTGTCGGCGCTGATGATGATCCAGATGTTCCCGGCGGTGCTGGCGCTGGTGGCCATCTACACCGTGTTCGACCGCGTGGGCGGCGTCTTCCCGGCCTTCGGCATCGACAGCCACTGGTCGCTGCTGCTGGCCTATGCCGGCGGCATCGGGCTGCACGTGTGGACGATCAAGGGCTACTTCGACACCATCCCGACCGAGATCGAGGAAGCCGCCAAGGTGGACGGCGCCACGCCGTGGCAGGCCTTCCGGCTGGTGCTGCTGCCGATGGCGGTGCCGATCCTGATGGTGGTGTTCCTGCTGGCCTTCATCGGCGCCATCATCGAGTACCCGGTGGCCTCGGTGCTGCTGAACGAGGAGCGCCAGCTCACGCTGGCGGTGGGCTCGCGGCTGTTCCTCTACGAGCAGCGCTACCTGTGGGGCGACTTCGCCGCGGCGGCCATCCTGTCGGGCCTGCCGATCACGGTGGTGTTCATGCTGGCGCAGAAGTGGATGGTCTCCGGCCTGACCTCGGGCGGGCTCAAGGGATGACCATGCCGCGCCGATCCTGGCTGGCGCTGGCCGCGGCCGCGCTGCTGTGCGGCTGCGCCGGCCTGCCGGCAGCGCCCGCCGCGGTGCCCGGCAGCTTTGCCGACAACCCCATCGTCTACTTCGTCATCACCGACCGCTTCGCCAACGGCGATCCGTCGAACGACGGCGCCTACGGCCGCCAGCGCGAGCCCGGCAACGATGCCGGCACCTTCCATGGCGGCGACCTGAAGGGCCTGAAGCAGAAGCTGGACGAAGGCTGGTTCCGTGCGCTGGGCGTCAACGCGATCTGGATCACCGCGCCCTACGAGCAGATCCGCGGCTGGACGCAGGGCGGCCAGGCCGCCTTCAAGCACTACGGCTACCACGGCTACTACGCGCTGGACTACACCGTGCTCGACCAGGCCATGGGCACGCCCGACGAGCTGCGCGCGCTGGTGGACACGGCGCATGCACAGGGCATCCGCATCCTGTTCGACGTGGTGATGAACCACCCGGGCTACCTCGACCTGGCCACCGCGCGCGAGCTGCTGCCGGAGGTGCTGTGGCCCGGCAGCGAGCAGGCCACGCTGAAGAACTACCACTCCTTCTTCGACTACAACAGCTTCGAGTTCGGCAGGTGGTGGGGCCGCGACTGGGTGCGCGCCGGCCTGCCCGGCTACACCGACCCCGGCCGAGACGACCTGACCATGCAGCTGGCTCACCTGCCCGATTTCCGCACCGAGAACCCGCAGCCGGTGAGGCTGCCCGAGCTGCTGCGCCGCAAGCAGGACACGCGCGCGGTCGACCTGCCCGGCACGCCGGTGCGCGGCTACCTGGTGCGCTGGCTGACCGACTGGGTGCGCGAGTACGGCATCGACGGCTTCCGCGCCGACACCGTCAAGCATGTGGAGCCCGAGGCCTGGGCCGAGCTCAAGCGCGAGGCCACCGCCGCCCTGGCCGACTGGAAGGCGCGCCATCCGGGCAAGAAGATCGACGACGCGCCGTTCTGGATGGTGGGCGAGTACTGGGGCCAGGGTCCGGCGCGCTCGCTGCTGCATGACAGCGGCTTCGATGCGCTGCTGGACTTCGACTTCCAGCAGCGCGCCGCGCAGTACACGCAGCCCGAGCCGCTGTTCGCCGCCTATGCCGCCACCTACGCCGGCCGGCCCGGCTTCAGCAACCTGGCCTACATCTCCTCCCACGACACCACGCTGTTCGACCGCGGTCGGCTGCTCGAAGCCGCCACCGCGCTGATGCTGGTGCCCGGCGGCGTGCAGGTCTTCTACGGCGACGAGACCGCCCGCCCGCCAGGCGAGGCACCGCGCGGCGATGAACAGCAGGCCACCCGCTCCGACATGAACTGGACCGACATCGACCGGCCGCTGCTGGCGCATTGGCAGCAGCTGGGCAGCTTCCGCCAGCGTCATGTGGCGCTGGCCCGCGGCCGCCATGCGCAGCTGCAGGCCACGCCCTACGCCTTCAGCCGCATCGACGACGCCAGCGGCGACCGCGTGGTGGTGGCGCTGGGCGTGGACGCACCCGCGCTGCTGGACGTGTCGTCGGTGTTCCGCGAGGGCGAGCGGCTGTGGGAGGCCTATGGCGGCCAGGCGCTGGTGGTGCAAGGCGGCCGCGTGGCGCTGCCCGCCCAGCGCGTGGTGCTGCTGGAACGTGCGCCCGCCCCATGATGGCGCATGCGGCCGGCCCGGGGCGGGCGCGATGTCTGCTACAAGTGATATCCCGTCCGGCACCGCCGGGCGCTTCGTGCAGCCGAACCGAGACACGCCGGCCAACGCCGGTTCCCACGCGACGATGAGCTCAACGCCCCCCGCACTGTCCCGCAGTGCACCGCGCCTGCTGGCCGACATCGGCGCCACCTATGCCCGCTTCTGCATCGAGCAGGTCGCGGGCCGCTTCGAGCACATCAGCGTGCTGCCCTGCGCCAGCTATCCCGGCTTCGTGGAGGTGGTGCAGGCCTACATCGGCACGGTGCCGGTGGCGCTGCGGCCGCGGCATGCGGCGGTCGCCATCGCCAACCCGATCGAAGGCGACCGGGTGCGCATGATCAACCGCGACTGGGCGTTTTCCATCCGCGACGCGCAGCGCCGGCTGGGCCTGGACACGCTGCTGCTGGTCAACAACTTCACCGCGCTGGCGATGGCGCTGCCGCACATCGGCCCGACCGGCCGCATGCAGGTGGGCGGCGGCGAGCCGCAGGAGCTGGGCGTCATCGGCCTGATCGGCCCGGGCACCGGCCTGGGCGTGTCCGGCCTGGTGCCCAGCGGCGCCGACCGCTGGTCCACGCTGGCCAGCGAAGGCGGCCATGCCAGCTTCTCGCCCAGCGACGAGCGCGAGCTGAAGGTGCTGTCCTTCGCCTGGAAGCAGCACCTGCATGTCTCGGCCGAGCGGCTGGTGTCGGGGCCGGGGCTGGAACTCACCTACCGCGCGCTGGCCGCCGATGCCGGCGCCGCGGTGCAGGCGCTGGAGGCGGCGGAGATCGTGCGCCGCGCGATGGGGGAGACCGACCCGCTGTGCACGGAGGCGCTGGAATGCTTCTGCCGCATGCTGGGCACGGTGGCCGCCAACGTCGCCCTGATGCTGGGCGCCACCGGCGGCATCTACATCGGCGGCGGCATCGTGCCGCGGCTGGGCGGCACCTTCCTGCGCTCGGGCTTCCGCGAGCGCTTCGAGCGCAAGGGCCGGCTGTCCGACTACGTGGCCCGCATTCCCACCTATGTGGTCACGGCCGAGCATCCGGCCTTCCTGGGCGTGTCGTCCCTGCTCACCGAGCATTTGCCCACGCCCGATGGCGGCAATGCGCTGCTGGACCGGGTGCGTGCCGCGCGGCCCACGCTGTCGCCGGCCGAAGGCCGCGTGGCCGACTTCGTGCTGGCCCATCCGCGCGCCATGCTGAACGACCCGGTGGGCGTGATCGCCCAGATGGCCGACGTGAGCCAGCCCACGGTGATCCGCTTCTGCCGCTCGCTGGGCATGCAGGGCCTGGCCGACTTCAAGCTCAAGCTGGCGTCCGGCCTGAACGGCAACATCCCGGTGCAGCGCACCCAGGTGCGCCGTCACGACGCCACGCCCGACCTGTGCGCCAAGGTGCTGGACAACACCATCTCGGCCATCATGCAGTTCCGCGAATCGCTGAACGTGGAAGCCGTGGACCGGGCCATCGGCCTGCTGCGCGCCGCACGCCGGGTGGAGATCTACGCGGTGGGCAACTCGGCCGCGGTGGCCGCCGACGTGCAGCACAAGCTGTTCCGCTTCCGCATCCCTTCCAGCACCCACACCGACCTGTCGACGCAGGCGCTGTCGGCCGAGCTGCTGGGGCCGCACGACGTCACCGTGTTCATCAGCAGCTCGGGCCAGCCGCCGGAGCTGGTGCGCGCGGCCACGGTGGCGGTGGAGCGCGGCGCGGCGGTCATCGCCATCACCGCCAGCCATTCGCCGCTGTCGCGGCGGGCCACGGTGTGCGTGCCGGTGGACCACAGCGAGGACGCATCGAACTTCCTGTCGATGATCTCGCGCATCCTGCACCTGCTGGTGGTGGACATGATGGCCGTGGGCGTGGCCGTGCGCCGCGAGCCCGACGGCGGCCTGCCGCCCACCGGCAGCGCACCCGCCGGCAACGCCGCTGCCGGGGTGCTGATCTCACACGTGGTGTGATGGGGCCCCCAAGGCCCGGCACTTGGTGGTTGTGCCCGCCTGGGTCTACTCCGCCTTGACGCAGTCCACGTAGGCTTCGCCGTCCTGCTCCACCAGGCCGTGCACGTCGGTGTGGAAGCCCGGGAAGCGCTTGTTGAAGTCGCGGGCGAACTTCAGGTACTCCACGATCTTGCGGTTGAAGCGCTCGCCCGGGATCAGCAGCGGGATGCCCGGCGGGTACGGCGTCAGCAGCGAGGTGGTGATGCGGCCTTCCAGCTCGTCGATCGACACCCGCTCGGTATCGCGGTGGGCGATGCGGGCATAGGCGTCGGCCGGCTTCATCGCCGGGTCGAGGTTGGACAGGTACATCTCGGTGGTCAGCCGCGCGATGTCGCCCTTGGCATAGGCCTCGTGGATCGACTGGCTCAGGTCGCGCAGGCCCATGCGCTCGTAGGTGGGATGCGCGGCCACGAAGTCCGGCAGGATGCGCCACAGCGGCGCGTTCTTGTCGTAGTCGTCCTTGAACTGCTGCAGCGCCGTCAGCAGCGTGTTCCAGCGGCCCTTGGTGATGCCGATGGTGAACATGATGAAGAACGAATAGAGGCCCGTCTTCTCCACCACCACGCCGTGCTCGGCCAGGAACTTGGTGACAATGCTGGCCGGGATGCCGGTGGGCGCGAACTTGCCGCTCATGTCCAGGCCCGGGGTGATCAGCGTGCTCTTGATCGGGTCCAGCATGTTGAAGCCGGTGGCCAGGTTGCCGAAGCCGTGCCAGGTGGCATTGGCTTCCAGCACCCAGTCCTCCTGGCGGCCGATGCCCTGGTCGGCCAGCTTCTCGGGGCCCCAGACGGTGAACCACCAGTCCTGGCCATAGTCCTTCTCCACCTTGCGCATCGCGCGGCGGAAGTCCATGGCCTCGGCCAGGCTCTCCTCCACCAGCGCGGTGCCGCCGGGCGGCTCCATCATCGCGGCGGCCACGTCGCAGCTGGCGATGATGGCGTACTGCGGCGAGGTGCTGGTGTGCATCAGGTAGGCCTCGTTGAAGAGGTGCCTGTCCAGCTTCTGGTTCTGCGCATCCTGCACCAGCACCTGCGAGGCCTGGCTGAGGCCGGCCAGCAGCTTGTGCGTGCTCTGGGTGGCGTAGACCATCGCCTCCTTCGGGCGCGGGCGGTTCTTGCCCATCGCGTGGTAGGCGCCGTAGAACTTGTGGAAGGCCGCATGCGGCAGCCAGGCCTCGTCGAAGTGGATCGTGTCGATCCAGCCGTCCAGCTTGGCCTTGATGGTCTCGGTGTTGTAGAGCACGCCGTCGTAGGTGCTCTGCGTCAGCGTGAGGATGCGCGGCTTGACCGCATCGGGATCCACGCCCTTGAGCAGCGGGTTGGCGGCGATCTTGGCGCGGATGGCCTCGGGCGAGAACTCGCTCTCCGGGATCGGGCCGATGATGCCGTACTGGTTGCGCGTGGGCGCCAGGAACACCGGCACCGCGCCGGTCATGATGATGGAGTGCAGGATGCTCTTGTGGCAGTTGCGGTCCACCACCACCACGTCGCCCGGTGCCACCGTGTGGTGCCACACCATCTTGTTGCTGGTGCTGGTGCCGTTGGTCACGAAGAAGCAGTGGTCGGCATTGAAGATGCGCGCCGCATTGCGTTCGCTCTGCGCCACCGGGCCGGTGTGGTCCAGCAGCTGGCCCAGTTCCTCCACCGCATTGCACACGTCGGCGCGCAGCATGTTCTCGCCGAAGAACTGGTGGAACATCTGGCCCACCGGGCTCTTCAGGAAGGCCACGCCGCCGGAGTGGCCGGGGCAGTGCCAGGAATAGGAGCCGTCCTGCGCATAGTCCATCAGCGCCTTGAAGAACGGCGGCGCCAGGCCGTCCAGGTAGCTCTTGGCCTCGCGGATGATGTGGCGGGCCACGAACTCCGGCGTGTCCTCGAACATGTGGATGAAGCCGTGCAGCTCGCGCAGGATGTCGTTCGGGATGTGCTGCGAGGTGCGGGTCTCGCCGTACAGGTAGATCGGGATGTCCGCGTTCTTGAAGCGGATCTCCTCGATGAACTTGCGCAGGCTCAGCACCGCGGGATCGAGGTCGGGGCCGTCCTTGAACTCCTCGTCGTCGATCGACAGGATGAAGGCCGAGGCGCGGCTTTGCTGCTGCGCGAAGGACGACAGGTCGCCATAGCTGGTGACGCCCAGCACCTCGAAGCCCTCGCGTTCGATGGCCTGGGCCAGCGCGCGGATGCCGAGGCCGGAGGTGTTCTCCGACCGGTAGTCCTCGTCGATGATGACGATGGGAAAGTGAAAACGCAGCATGCGCAGGACTCCTCGTGGCCCCCGGGGCGGCCGGCGGCGAAATGGGCTTCCAAGCCCCGGAAAGCCGCGCAGTGTAGGGCGTGTACGTGTCGCTACACTGCCCGCCCACGACAGGAGCCGCAATGGACTGGAATGCGCCGACCCTCTGGTGGCTGATCGCCGGCCTGCTGGTGGCGGTGGAGCTGGTCACCACCACCTTCTACCTGCTGATGATGGCGCTGGGCGCGGTGGCCGGCGCCCTGGCCGCGCACCTGGGCCTGGGCCTGAACCTGCAGGTGGCCATCGCCGCCCTGGTGGGCGGCGGCGCGGTGGCGGTCTGGCACTTGGTGCGTCGCCGGCGCCGCGCCGTTGCGGCCGGCGATGCCGAGCTGCAGCTGGACGTGGGCGCGCAGGTGCAGGTGCCCGCCTGGCAACCCGATGGCCAGGCGCGGCTGTCCTACCGCGGATCGACCTGGAGCGCACGCTACGTGGGCAGCGGCGCCGCCCTGCCCGGCCCGCACGTCATCCGCGGCGTGCAGGGCAACCTGCTGCTGCTGGACCGCCTGCCGGGCTGACCGGCGCATACCTCCCGAACCCTTGCCGAAAGCAACCATGGAAATCATCGCGATCGTCCTGCTCGTCATTGCCGTGGTGTTCGTCGTGCGCACCCTCAAGGTGGTGCCGCAGCAGAACGCCTGGGTGGTGGAGCGGCTGGGCAAGTACAACGCCACGCTCACGCCGGGGCTGAACTTCCTGGTGCCCTTCGTCGACCGCGTGGCCTACAAGCATTCGCTCAAGGAGATCCCGCTGGACGTGCCCAGCCAGGTGTGCATCACCAAGGACAACACGCAGCTCACGGTGGACGGCATCCTGTACTTCCAGGTCACCGACCCGATGCGCGCCAGCTACGGCAGCAGCAACTACATCGTGGCCATCACGCAGCTGGCGCAGACCACGCTGCGCAGTGTGATCGGCAAGATGGAGCTGGACAAGACCTTCGAGGAGCGCGACGCGATCAATGCGGCCGTGGTCAATGCGCTGGACGAGGCGGCGGCCAACTGGGGCGTGAAGGTGCTGCGCTACGAGATCAAGGACCTGGCGCCGCCGGCGGAGATCCTGCGCTCGATGCAGGCGCAGATCACCGCCGAGCGCGAGAAGCGGGCGCTGATCGCGGCCAGCGAGGGCCGTCGCCAGGAGCAGATCAACATCGCCACCGGCGAGCGGGAAGCCAACATCGCCCGGTCCGAAGGCGAGAAGCAGGCGGACATCAACCGCGCCCAGGGCGAGGCCGCGGCCATCGTGGCGGTGGCCGATGCCACGGCCGAGGCCATCCGCAAGATCGCCAGCGCGCTGCGCGAGCCGGGCGGCCCGGAGGCGGTGCAGCTCAAGGTGGCGGAAATGGCGGTGGACGCCTTCGGCCAGCTGGCCAAGGTGAACAACACGATGATCGTGCCCGGCAACCTGAGCGAGGTGAGCGGACTGGTCGCCAGCGCGATGGCGCTGTTCAAGAGCGCCGACATCGGCGGCAAAAACCTCGGCTAGAATCGCGGGCTTCCCGGAGAGATGGATGAGCGGTTTAAGTCGCACGCCTGGAAAGCGTGTGAGGGTTAACAGCCCTCCGCGGGTTCGAATCCCGCTCTCTCCGCCAGTGTTTGCAAGCCCCAGAATGTTGAGTCAGATCAATGACTTAGCGTTCAGGGGCTTTTTGCTTTCCCCCACGCCTTTCCCCCACGCAGCGGGAGCATTAGCGCCCGGCGTTCAACCGCGCACGCAGGTTGACGACAAGCGGCTCACCCGGGCGCTTCTTCTGGTTAATGAGGTCACGTGCCCATTGGGGGAGCGGGTACTCGCCTGTCGCCTCGTCGCGCTGCGAAAGCGCCACTCGAAAATCCGACATCTGCAGCATGTTGACTACCGCCGCAGTGTGTACATCGTTCGCCGTTCCGCTCCACAGCTTCGATAGCTCCCGCCCCGCCGGTGTGAAAGAGACTGACCCTAGGTGCAGAGGGGTGCCCATTCGCAAACGGTCGGGCGAGCCGCCCGCAAGAATCACGTGCGACTTCGAAAGAGATACCAAGATGAGCGGGTCGGAAAGTTCAGATGCCAAGAGACCGCCCGGGTGCTCCTGAATCAGGCCAGCAGCGACCAATCTGGATCGGCCGTCGAAGCCAAGGTCCGCTTCTTCGAAGTTGGCTTGGAACTGCGAGAGGCAAAAGGGCGTCACCGACCGCGCAATGCCCGTGTACGTCCGTGCACCTAGTTCTTGGAAAAGCGCGGCCTCTTCCCTACTCAACCCGGAGAGTACACGCATGGTGCGCACAGAGAAGGCCCCTGGCGTAGTGAACTCTCCGGCCAGCAGCCTGGACCAGACCTCCCTCATTGCAGCGTCAGAAACATCCTTGCACTCATCGAAGAATTTGGCAGCCCAGTCCGGTTCAATGGCCTTCTCAGGAGGTGCCCCCAGACTCCTCACCAAGTCCACAGCACCGTCTGCAATCGCCTCAAGGTTGCCCTGCCGCCTTGTTTCGACGGCCTGGAGGCGCTCGGACGCGCGGCGCTTGATGTCTGCTACCGCAACTTCTGCGTTTGCCATGGTGACACGCGAATCGAACTCCGCCTTTGCCAGTCGCCGCCTGTGTGTTGGCTCGTATAGGCGGCCCATGCCGGCGCTTACAACCTCGATGAACCGTTCCACGGGCTTTGAGACTGCTTGCGCCACTGCTGCAGCCCCACCGATAGCTTCTTCTGACATCGAGCACCTCCGATGGCGCAAGTATCCGTGCCAGCGAAAAAATCGGGCAGGCCCTTTCGGACCCACCCGTCTCACCTCATCGCCCGCTAGCCATCCTTCGATGGCTCACCAAGGCCCCTTCCGAGGCCCCCAGCGCCCTCACCACGGCCCTGAACTGCATCGCCCGTAGGCTACCCAGGGCCAGCGCATCGAGCACGTAGCGGGCCGCTCCGTCCTCCGCATGGCTATCTGGGCGCGGATGCACCTCGTGCCACCGGCCATCCCCTGCGTTGACCTCCACGGCCAATGAGGCACCTCCCGGGGCACGCACCTCGAACCGGACGACCTCGCCGGGGCCGGTGCCGATCCTGGGAGGGCCCTTCGCGACCTCCCCGGGGGCCAGGTCCTGGCTAACGTCAATCTGCCGGGTCGGGAGCTTGATGCCCTGAGCGGTGATTTCCTGAGTGCTCATGTCCTCGGTCCCTCCGCGTCAGATGACCTGTGCGGCCGGCTGCGAGGTGATGACCACCGATGCCGATGCGCTGCGGGCCACGAAGACCACGCGGTAGAAGGCAGAGGTGCCGCCCGGGCGCATCGCATCCAGGACGAAGCCATCGGTGCCGGCAGGCAGGCCGTGCGAGCGGAAGGGGCGCGCTCGGTCGCTCCACCAGGTGCTGCCGTTGGCGCTCATCTCAATGATGAGGTCGTAGGAACCGCCGCCCACCACGTTGAACAGGATGGACCTGACGGGGCTCGGCTGGGCCCGCGTGGGGCCCGTGATGGTCTGCCCTGCGGCGACTGCCTGGTTGATTTCGGTGGTCACGGCCCCGAAGGCTGCGTCCGTCTTCCAGCGGCCCACTCGGGAGTCGGTCTGGAGGTAGCTGTGTGATGCCATGTCGTTGATTGCTTGTCGTTGAAATGAGAAAGGGCCCTCAAGGGGCCCTGGTTGCTGTCGTTGTGGTTGACCTTCGAGCCTCCCGGCTCTTGGCCCTCTGTGCCTTCGCTGACGCGGCCCTCTTGGCCTTCAGGGCAACCCGTCTGGCCTCAAGGCGGACCGCCTCGCGCTCGGCCCTTTCGGCTTCACGCTTGGCGTTCTTCCTGTCTGCCTTGCGGGCCGCAGCTTCGCCGCGCCTGGCGGCCTTGGCCAGCTCCGCTAGGTGCCTGCTGCGAAACCGCCTGGCAGCCGCACGGGCCCCGACTGGAAGAGCCGCCTTGGCCTCGTCGAGCATCCACAAGGCATGCGGTGTCAGGTGCTCCACGGCCTGGGGCTCCTCCGAGCGGGCCTCCCGGGCCCTCTTGGTCGCTAAGGCCTCGCCCTTGGCCTGGAGGATGGCGTTGAAGCCACCCTCGTAGGTCACACGGAAAAAGCCCATCAGCGGGCCGCAGGGGCCTGCATGGCCATCGCCTGGAGCTTGGAGCTGGGCAGGCTGCCGAACTTCTGCACCGTGGCTTCCCAGTACGGCACCCCTGCCAGCATCGCGGCCCGCAGGTTGTTGCGTCGGGTGTCTTCCTTCCGTTCTCCCGAACGGTCGGTGAAGTACACCTTGGTTTCAGCCGCGAAGGTCTTTTCGTCCCCGGTGGCCAGGGCCATCCATGCCTTCTTGAACTTGCTGGCATCGCCGACCTGCCAAGCCACATCCACCATGACCGCCTTCTGAGCGGGCGTCATGCGGCCCCACAGGCCCGGGCTGGCGTACTCGGCCAGCTCTTGGACCTGCTTCTCGTAGCGGGGCATCGCGGTCAGCAGCAGGCGCTTGGCCTGGTCAGGAGTCAGCGCTGCACGACCGTCCAGCACGTCCATGATGCGCTCTTCGGGAACGCCGCTGCGCTTCAGGTCGTCCATGACGGTCTTCTCGTTGGCCTTCAAGTTGTAGCCCATGCCGATGTTCTTCCCGGCCGCGTGGGCTGGGTCCTCATACGGCTGCAGGGCGACAGCTTCGCCCATCGTGATGAGGGAGGCAGCGAGGGACACATGCTGTGTCTGCGGGGCGTACATCGGTGAGCCGAGGAGGTCCATCGCTACCCGCGCCGTGAGCTGGTTGTCCACGTTGCCCGATTTGCGAGCAGGGGCAAGCTGCAGGGCGGCAGCACTGGGGTCTCCGAGATTCATCCTAGGCGTGGAGTCGATGCGCTCCATGAGCTGCTTCTGCTGTACCTCCCGGTACTGCTTCGCCTCCGCGGGCTTCAGGATGCGCAGCGCTTCGGCCTTGGCGATGAGTTCGGGGTTCAGTGGCAGCAAGACCCCGCCCTTCTTCGCATCACGCATCTGCCCAAGAAGCTCCCGCTCCTCATCGTTCAAGACCTTCTTGGCCCGCTCCTTGACCATCAGCTCTTGAAGGTCCACGTTTCCCAATGCGGCGGTGGCAGCGCCGTTGAAGGCAACCACGTGGTACTTCCCGTCAGTGCCGGTTGGGACGTACTGAATGGACCAGTCAGCGTCGTTGCGATCCCCAACGTTGAAGCGCTTGCCGACCTCGGCAGAGTAGTTGGTCAGTGCCTCCTGAGCCAGCGGCCCGCCCAGGCCTGGAGGCACCCGAACGGCCACATTGTTTGTCTTGTCTAGGACGAAGTTCTTCTTGGTCCAGGACTCGACGTAGGCACGGGCATCGCTCTCGGTTGCGAACGGGTTGCGGGTTCGCCAAGTCCGCAGCTCGGACGCCACGGCTGCGCCCACCATGGTGCGGTTGTCTGCACGGTCACCGCCGAGCCAGTCCGGCAGCCAGCCGGTGCCCTCAACGTACTTGTGAGACTCCTTCTGAGTCATGGCCTTGAAGGCTGGCGTCTTGACGTAGGCCTCAGCCGCAGCCTTTGCCTCAGGGCTCACCGCTTGATAGGCCTGCGTGTAGGCGCTGATTGCATCCGATCCAGCACCGATGGCCGAGGTGTACCCCTCCATGATCTTGGAGGTCTCCTCGTTAAAGTACATGTCTCGGTACGTTGGATTGGCAGACAGGGCTTTGTAGAGCTCGCCAGCCGCTTGGAAGGCCGAAGAGGGCCCCGCCTTGTTCGGTAGGTTGCTGGTCAGCGTCCTCACGTAGCGCTGGAGCTGGTCCACCGGCTCCGTGGCGCCTGTGCGTGAGTGAAGCTGCATGAGCTGGTGCGCCACCTGGCCTACTGCTGCCGGATCGTTAGCCGCAGTCGCCTTGGCCATCTGCTGCACCAGGCCGCCTGCCAGCGAGTCCAGCACCTGGCGTTGGATGGGCGCGTCATGCCTCCACAGCTCGCCAGCGTTGGCATCGGCGGTGAAAGCCTCAGTAGCGGTCTTCTTGGCCAGCGCTTCCTGCGCCCGGCTCAGGAGCGAGAGGGCCTGTCCAGGAGACTGCACCGCACCGAACTTGCCCATGTGCGACAGGATTAGGTCCTGAGTGACGGACGCCGGGTCCGTCTCGATCTGCTTTTCGATCCCCATCAGCACCTTGGTACGGGGAATCTCGCTGCCCTCCATGATGGCCCGGTCGCGCATCTTAGTAGCCTCATGGCGTGCCTGGTCGATGAGCGGGATGAGCTGCGGATTGCGAGCCATCAGGGTCATCCCTTCGGCGTCCTTCTGATCGAAGACGCTGAACAGCTCCGGGCTCCCGCCGAGCTTGGTGGACTCGTGCTGAAGCTGGGTCAGCAGGAACTGGGCCGATTCCTTCGTGGTGTAGTTGAGGGCCTTGGCCCGCTCCTGGAAGACCCCGTAGGTGCTCGCCAGCTCCGAGGGGGACATGTTGCCGGTGAACATGTCGGCAGCGGTCTGAGCCATGGACGAAGCTCGTACCTCGTCCCTGCGCCGGAGCCTGATGCGCTCGTCCTCGGCCCGGACCATGGCTTCCAGCTCCACGAAGTGGCTGCCGACGATGGACGCCGCACGTGGGTCCTTGATGCCCGCAAGGGCCTTGCTGCGTTCCTCGGTCAGGAAGGCCTGAGCATTAAAGCCTTCCGTGTCCTTGAGCTCGTTGTACCGGGCCACTACCTCGGCCTTGTCCTGCACGCCGGTGCGGTGCGCCAGGGTCTCCTGAACGGAGTTCACGAACGTGTCAGCGTAGGCCGAGGGAACCGTCTGCGGGGGCACGATGGGGGCACCCGTGAGGGCATCCCGCGGGGACTCGATCCCCTGCCCAAGAGCGCTGCCTTCCGCGGCGAACTTCCGCTTGTCCTCGACCTCCTGCTTCTCGGCTTGGTAGTTGGCTACCGATGCTTGCTGGGCGTTGAACTGTGCAAGCGCCGGGTTGAACTGGGAAAGGCCAGCGATGAGGCCGTTCACCTCCGAGTTGCCTTGTGGGGCAGCTACACCCCACTGCTGCGGACGGGCCGTAACGGCTACCGCAGGGGTGCCCTGTCGGTCGGACCGCACTTGGGGGCGGCCACTGATGCGAAGGTCGCTCATCGCGCCCCCTTCGCGATGAGGTCGCGTGCGAAGACCAGGCTATCGACCTCCTGGTTGATGCGAGCCACCATGCGGGCCGTCTGGTCCTTTAGGTAGCTCGGTTCGAGCTGGTACGGGGCGTGTGGGGGACCGCTCACCAGGGTGCCGTCTGCGTTGCGGATGCATTGGCCTTCTCGCAGCACAAGCTGTGAGTACAGCCGGTACTCGATGGTGTCGAAGAAGGACGGTTGGTAGAAAGGATTGCTCATGTGGTCCCTTGGGTTAGCTGGGGTCCTTGACGGCCGGTGCCTTGTACTTGAGGTACCCCGTGTAGGCGTTCACCGCTCCACCGCCAATCTGCAGGGCCGTGCCGAAGAGCGACGGACGCTGGATGGAGGCGAGTTGGGCATTGGCGCGGGTTGAGGCCGCAGAGGCTGCGAAGCTGTTTTCCTGCAGTGCTGACTGGGCGTTGCTTGAGAGGGTGGCCATCTGCTCACCGCCTTGGACCGACGCGACAGCCCGGGAGCGTTCCGCGGTGTTGCCACCGCCGTACTCCCCGGTGACCACGTCGAACAGGGCGTTGTCCTTCATCAGCCGCTGAGCGTGCTCGTTCATCTCGCCAGCGGCAGCCTGGCGCTGCTGTTCGTTCTGGCGCTCCAGGTCCATCTGCTGCTGCTCGGCAGCGGTCTTGATGTTGCTGGCAGCCGTCTTCGCGTTCGAGGTACCTTGGAAGTAGGACAAGCCCGCTGATGCGGTGCTCACACCCACGGACAGGGCGGTGAGGGTTACGGGATCACACATGGCGTTTGAAGTGGAAGAGGTCCGGACCGGTGGAGGTCGGGGCCGTGTTGATGGAGAAGCCCAAGGCCTCGATGAATCGCCGGTTCTCGGCGCTGTCTCGGGGCACCTGGTTGGCGACTAGGACACCGGCATCAGCCAGAGCGCTGAGCTGGTCGGCCACCGCATGTGAGATGCGGAGCACAGGGCGCTGCAGCGGTGCCGGGATGACATCGCAGAGGAGCCAGGGCAGCGCATAGCCGGGGCCCGAGGTGAGCCCGAAGATGCCCAGGAGGTGGCCCGAGCTGTCCCGGAAGGAGGCCCCACCGTGGGCCTCGATGGCATCGAAGACCTTCTCGCGCCAGTCCAGCGAAGACGCAGCGGCATCCTCATGACGAAGCTGCAGGACATCGGCATCCGAGGCCACGGCCGGGCAGGCGTAGATGGAGCCCGTGTCAGCCAGGATGCTGGGGACCGTGAGGAGCACCGGAGGGCCATCGGGGTGGATGGGGAGCGACAGTTGGATGGTCATGTCACTTCGCCAGGTCGGCCGCACGCACCCATTGACCGGTGCCCATGCGGACGAGGACATCGCCGTTGGTCTGGTCCACGTGGGTTTGGAAGCCCGCGTTGGTGTACATCGATAGGTCGCCCGGGTTGGTGCGCTTGAAGGTCACCGCAAGGGCCTTGAAGGGCTCCATGTTGCGGACCACGGCCAACTGACTGACCGCCTCGTGCAGGCCCTGCTGGCCACGGGCCCAGTCGTAGAACTCTTCCAGGCGAGCACCTTCCAAGCCCATCGGCTGCAAGGCCTTGCCCACAGCTCGCTTGTAGTGGTCATAACCTTCCCTGACGTATTCCTGCGCAAGGGCCGGCTCGATGCCAGCGTTCTGAGCGAGCGCCTTAGCGGTGTCCTCGAAACTGCCGTGCCCTTGGGTGACGAACGCGACCACAGATGCAGTAGCAGCGTCATAGGCATGCTGCGGAAGGGGTTCGATGTCTTGAGCCCAGAGAGCATCGTCTTCAGCATCGAAATGCTGTTCCTGAGGCTGCTGTTCCTGCGGTTTCGGGGCCTCGGGGAACTCGTAGGTGGCCTGCTTGCCGTCTGGGGTTACCTTGTCGCGGTACTTGCCCGGTGCGTACTCCTCGATGAGGCCTTCACGCAGGGCCGAGGCCACGGTAGTGCGGGTGGTCGGGTCTCCGGGGACGAGTTCTACCGTCATGGAGATGCCCCGGTAGTCCAGGGTGCCCGCCACCGAGCCCCCTGCGGTGCCATCTCGTGTCACCTGATGGGTGCTGTACCAGCTCGATGCGGGTTCACCGTCGAAGTACGGGTTGAAGCGAGTGACTTCCCCGCATACCCGTGAGATGGGGGTGCTGTCGATGGTTGGAGCTTGAGGAATAGAGCCCTCTTCCGGGGCGCCGTGTTGGTATCGAGTGACCATGTTTGCTCGTGTCCTTGTTGTTGGTTCAGAAATGACAAAGGCCCCTCGATGGGGGCCTGTGGAGGTGACGGTGATTGACCTGCAAGCTGCTTGCGTAGGGACGACCTCCTTCAAGGAATGGCCGACTTAAGAGTCACCGTAGCTTTAGCTATGTAAGAAGGAATGGCGTTTAACTCACGACCTCCTCTTCTCCTGTAGTTGTGAAGCCGTAGTGAGCGGCGGTCTTTCGGACAAGGGACCTCCCCAGCAACTGCCAGCCGCTGAGGTCGGCGTTCACTGCCCTGGTCCAGGTCCTGGTCTGACCTGTGTAGTTCAGGTGGGCCTTGGCTTCGCGGGTAGACACAGAGAAGATGTCCTCCCCCAGGCCGTCCAGGTAGCTCTGAATGATCTTGGTCAGCCGCTGCACCTCACTTTCCGGTTTAGCCGATGCTGCGAGCCGAGAGACTGAGGGAAGGTCACCTACCTGGCCTAGCCATGTGGAGCCCGGGAAGAGGTCCGCTAGGAACCTGGCATCTTCACGACCTGCCACAAGGAAGACTTTCCGGTCGGTGGTCGGCACCGCCTTGCGGATGGAGCACCGGCCCACCGCCTGATAGCAGACATGGATCCGGAAAGCCTGGGTCACCTCTTCCGCAGTTAGCCCGGTCCGGGTCTGCACCCATTCAAGCTGCTGAGGGTTCGGGTTGGTTACCGCCAGCGCGACCACGTTGTCATGGTGCTGGTAGTCATTCCGACCGTGGGACATCGTCGGCAGGAACACCGCTCCCTTGGGTAGCTCCCCCCCGTGATACCCGAAGGCCTCATTGGTCTGAAGCAGCCAGGAGCTAGCGCCCTGTGCCCGGAAGTATTGGGCTGCCGCCTCGATGAGCCTGTCCACTGCCCGCTCTCCGTGTCGGCGCTCGTCCGGGGCTCCGGTCGTCGAGTTGCGGGCCAGGTTGTAGATGCTCGCCCTGTCGTCCTTGTGCAGGAGGTGGCCGATTGCTACGTACTTGCCCTGTTCCCCATGGGTGTCCCTCAGCAGGTCCTCAGGAAAGCTCGGATGGCGCGTGAAGGTGACTCCCAGGGCTCTGGTCCAGAGCTGGCAGAGGATCGTCTTCTCGAACAGGGCGGACAGGAAAAGCACCTCACGGAAGCCCCGGAAGTACTCCGGGCTCACGTAACTGGCGAAGTAGAGCGTCTTCACCTGGTGCTCCGGGTCCTGCTGCAAGGTTGGATCGGCTAGGAGGGACCGCACCTTGTCTGTGACCCCGACCTCACATCGGGTGGCGGGGTTGGCCACGAACTTGGCCATCTGTTCAAGACCCTTGGCTCTCTCGCCCACCCTATGCCACCGGCCCGCTGCGATGTCCTTCACTTTGGCCTGGGTGCCCTCGTGTGGGACCACCCGGTAACCCTCCGCCGGGTCAATGTGGAATACCTCGGAGAAGTAGGCCCAGCTCTCCGCAGGCGTGTCACCCATTTCGAACTTGCCGAAGGTGACAGGCGAGAAGGCCTCATCCAGGATCACCCGCCAGTGGCCTGGGTGTTGAATCTCGGCCAGCACCTTCAGCAGCGTGTGGGTTGTCAAGATCAGGATGCAGCCCTCGGGCCCCTCCACCTCGTTGAGAAGCCGCAAGGCCTCGACACGGGCCGGAAGGTCCCCTTGGCCGGCGTTCCCTGAGTGGACCACTACGGCCCGCCTGGAGTCCCCAGAGGCCGCTAGGCGAGCATCTAGGTCCCTTGCTGTTTGCTCCAGGAGCTTGATGGTCGGCGCCACGTACAGGAAGTTCTCTGAGGCCATGTCCGTCCGTGCGATGTACTCACATGCCGCCCGGGTCTTGCCCGAGCCCACCGGTGCCGACAGGGCGTAGGTCTTCAGCGATGCGGGACGAGTGAGAAAGAACGGCGGGGCCACATTGGGGGATGCGGTCACGCGGTAGTCTCCTTGCGCACTGCCGTGGCTTTTCGGCGCATCACCGGGTCGTTCATCACTGAGGCGATGAGCGCTTCCACACGGGCATCAGACGCGGCCCGCTCGGCAGACCGATGAGGGCCCCGCAGGATGTCTAGGAACGGGGGCAACTCGGCGGGCGCTTCAAGGGCTTGGAGGCGGTCGATTGCCGCTTCGTGCATGAGGGTATCGACGCCCGAGTCTTCGCTCCCGCGCTTCAGGGCACAGCACTCATAAGCCGCGTCCGTGGCCGGGTTCTCTAGGTGCTTGATGTAGACCGCCAAAGCCCTGCGCATGATGGCGGACGAAGAGAGGCCAGGCTGTCCCGCTCGCTCAGCCCAGCGGTAGGCGTAGGCGGCAGCAAGGTAGGAAGCATGTGAGTGGAACATGGTCGCCTTGGCAACCGTTCCTGACGTGCGCACAGTGGCGCGCGCCTCAGGGGAGGCGATGCGGCCCGAGGAGGTCGTAGCTCTTGTCGAGCGCTTGTGGGGGGTCATAAGGGGTTCCTTCTGGTCCCCGGTCGGGGTGTGCGGACGATTTGCAAAAAACTCGGCTGCCTCTGCGGACGATGCCCAAACAAAGCAGGTGCGCTCAGGCAAGCCCTGACCCAGCCGCCCCGAAGGGCAGCCGGGAGGGACAACAAGGACCGATGAGCTTTTCGGCTTCTTTGCGAAGGGCGGGGTCTAGACCGCGATTCCGGCCTGGGGCCCGTGCAGGCCCTTGATGGGCTTGGCGATTTCGATGGTGTTGCCCAGGGAAGGCGGTCTGACAACACACGTACTACACTGCAGGAGTGTTGTCACAGCCGGGAGCGGCGTCCATGACTGAGCGGGTTGTCGCCTACTACCGGGTGAGCACTGAGAGGCAAGGGAGGTCAGGCCTGGGGCTCGATGCCCAGCGCGAAGCGGTCCGCCGCTACACCTCCGGCACCGGCGCTGCGCTGCTGGCCGAGTTCGAAGACATCGAGACCGGCAAGGGTGCCAATGCGTTGGAGAAGCGCCCAGGTCTTCGGGAGGCTGTGGCTCTGGCCAAGAAGCGCAAGGCCACGCTGCTGATAGCCAAGCTGGACCGCCTGGCCCGCAACGTTCACTTCGTCTCGGGACTCATGGAGACGGGCGTGCAGTTCCGGTGCTGTGACTTCCCCACCGCTGACCGGACCATGATCCACATCTACGCGGCCATGGCAGAGCACGAGGGCAGGCGCATCAGCCAGCGCATCAGCGAAGCGCTACAGGCCAAGAAGGCCGCAGGGAAGCCCGTAGGCAACCCTGAGAGCCTGAAGCCGCTCAACGGGGCCAGGGCCCAGGATGCTGCCGCCTTCGCTGCCCGGCTGCGCCCCACGCTTGAGGCCTACCGGGGCCAGGGCATGACGCAGAGGGCAATGGTCGATGCGCTCAACGGTGCCGGCGTGACCACTCCGCGGGGCGGACAGTGGAGCCTCGTGCAGCTCCAGCGGGTGGTGGCACGGCTGGCCTAGGGAAAGAGGGGTGGGGGTCCCTTTTTCCAGAAGCAAGGGGGGCCGCGGGGGGAAGGCGCTCCTTTTACCTGTATAGATACCCGCTGACATTTCTGCTCATTTTCCCCGTGGGCCCTCCTGAAGGACCCGCTCCGCCTTCTCAAGGGCAGCGCGGAACGCAGCCAAGTCCCCCTTTGTTCTCCTAACGGCACGCTGCACGATGCGGCGTTCGATGGCGACTCGTCCACGGAACGCGGCAAGCATCTCCGCCAGAAGGGCCCGGTCCCCTACAGGAGGCAACACGTGGCGTCGTATGACCCTCGCCGCCGCGCTGAGGCTTCGGGCGTTTCTGATGGCCAAAACGCTGGGGTGATCGTCTTCGCTCATGCGCTCAAGGAGCAACCCGCATTCCCCGCCCAGTCCATCAAGAGCGCCTTGGGGGCTCCCCCCTGCGCACCCCCGCCCATGCCCGTTGAGTGGCCGTCCGGTGCTCCTCTCCGCTCAACGTGCCTTCTTCCAACAGTCGGTCAAGCAGGTAGACCCGGGCTGCGGCTTTGTAGGTCCACGAGGTACTGGCCGATGCGTCCACTTGGCGGTAATTGAGGAGCTGGTACTTGGCGTCTGATTGCATGAGGCGCCGGTGCAGTGCCATCGCCCTTAGCCACGCCCGCACTTTGCGGAACGCTCTGAAGACGAAAAAGACAAGGACGACAGCGGAAGCGCCGTACCAAAGGAAGAGAGGCGCCAGGGGGTCCATGGAGGAGCTGCAGTTACGACGGCCGGACGATGCCCCATTCCGTCACGTCCTGCAACATGCGAAGGCGCCGTCCCCTTTCGCCAGGCTGTGTTTGCCCTTCAAGAAGGTCCAGTGCTACCCGAGCACCGTCCGGGACACCTCACGGCACCCATCGGCCACGTTGACGAAGTACTCCGGGCTTCCCCAGAAAGTAGCCCGAAGCGCGACCGCATGAAGCTCCGCCATGACCTCCACGATGACCACCGTGTCCCCGTCCTCGTCTGCGGTGCTCTGGAAGGCCGCCAGGGCTGCCTCAGCGGTGGGATAGTGCTGGGCGGCCAAGTGGTCGTCACCCTCGTAGTGGGCCCGGTAGAGCCTCACGGGGGCCTTCAGGGCCTGACGTTCCTCGCGCATGCTCTCGGAGGTCAGCACTCGGGCCCACGAAGGGCCCCTTCTCGCCATCTCCGCGATGACGGGGGCGTGGTCGCAAGCTTCAAGCTGATGCCACCACTTGAGCAGCAGCTTGGCCCAGGCGTTGGCTTCCATGAGCGGGGACACTTCCAGCAGCGCGGAGCCGGTCCTGTCGTCGCGTCCTTCGTACTGACGGTATGCGGCCTTCACGCAGCGGTCAGCCAGATGGAAGGTCAGGCCCTCGGTGCCGTTGGCCAGGATGGGCCGGACCGCGGACCTGGTCTTCCGAGGCTTCATCACCTGCGGCAGGAGGAAGCTGGAAGCGGGCTTGGTAGGCCAAATTTCCTGACGGTCGGGAAAAGAGCCGGACCGTCTGACCCCGACGACTGTCGTTGGGGTCCCAGCCAGGCCCTCAACGTACCCCTTCAACCTCTCCCGGCCCCTCGGGGACTTGAAGTAGGCGTCCAAGAGCCCCTCAAGGCTCTCTACGGCCATCCGCCGACTCACCCTAATGCCTACCTGCGTGTTCGGGTCAGGCATCTTGTAGAGCCCGTTGCGGGGCTTGGTGACCTCCGCCGCGAGCTGGGCGAAGAACGCTGCACCGGTGTCCTTAGGCATGGCCCACGCCAGCCTTGTAGCCGCCCTGCTGCCAAGCCGTGAGGTCGGCCGGGGTCAGGCCGGGGCGCAGGTAGTGGATGCGAGCGCCGTAGCCGAAGAGGTCGAAGTTGAAGCTCCCTTCGGGGCATCCGTCTTGTGGGTCCATCCAGACATCCACCCGCAGGCGGTTGACGCTTCCTCCGAGGCTCTTGTTGAGGTCCACGAAGATGGCATCGGTACGGGTGCTGTCGTAGGGGAGGCCCAGCTCCTCGCATTCCTCGTCGTCCAGCTCCTCATAAGCAAGAACGCAGCGGGTGGAGATTATCTTGGCAGCCAGCGAGGCCAGTTTGTTGACCAGGCTGTGGGCCAGGGAGTCGGCCTTGGCGGCCAGGTGGGCGGACACGGGGAAGCGTGCGAAGGGAAAACGCATGGAGTCACTCCGGAGAGGAATCGGCCTAGACGGTATGCCCGGACTCGATGGAGTAACTGTAGGTATTTCAAGCCTACCGGTCAACCATCTTTTTCGTCGGATGCAAATCGAGTTTGAGGAGTAGCAGCTCCCACGCTGCAAGGGGCATCTGACGGTGCTTCACCGAGGCAGCAGGAGCACACCAATTGTGCCAAGCGTTCATCTGCACGTGGACCAGAGCAGCGGCCTCGGAGCGGGTAACCCCAGCGGATGTGACGACCTCACGAATTTGGTCAGGAGTGGGCGGGGTAATGTCCATGGGGTCAGTGTATTATGTGAGTCGTGAGTGGAAACCCCCACTAAGGGGGTGCCGGTAGCAGGCCCCATACTCCCTGAACGGGGAATGTCGAAAGGGGATAGTTACTGAACGGGGAGTATTGCGAGCGAGTATTCCCCTTTCGGGGACGAGTATCAGGTGGGGTACCTCACCAGCTCAAGGGCCGCGGCCTTGGTGGCTAGGGATGCGCCCCCCGAGTACAGCCCGTAGGTGATCCGCGGCTTCTCATGGCCCACGATGTCCGCCGCGAGGTTCTCGGACACCCCAGCGTCCTCCAGAAGCGTCACCAGCGTCTTTCGCAAGGAGTGGAAGACATGGCCCGCATCGAACCCGAGAGAGGTCTTCAAGCGCCCGAAGCGCTTCCCGATGGCGTTGGACCGGTCCCCGTACTTGTTGAAGGTCAGACCAGCGAACAGGTAGCCATCGTCCGAGGCGCCCTTCCTGGCCTTGACCATGTCGGCCACAGCACTGTGAAGCGGAACCTCGCGCACCCCCGCGGCTGTCTTCGCGTCCCCGATGGTGAAGGACTTGGCCTTGATGTCGGCCACCTTGAGGCTGCACAGCTCCTCGATGCGGGCTCCGCTGTACGCGCCCAGTCTGATGAGGTCAGCCAAGGCCACATCCCCGCCCTCCTCCGCGGCCTTCCAGAGCCTTGGGACATCCGCGGGAGCGAAGGGCACCCAAGAGTCCCCCACGGTCTTCCTAGCGGCCCTTGGAGGTCTGTAGACGAACGGGAAGGCGTTCGGGGTCACCGCGTCCACCGACTCAAGGTAGCGCCAGTAGCTGCGCCAGAATGACACCATGCGCTTGAGCGAGGCCGGTGAGGTTCCAGTCTTCGCGAGGTGGTCCACCCACTTCCGGGCTGCGGTGGCTGTCATGTCCTCGATGGCTGGGAACTTGGCGAGGAGCGCCTTCACGTCCTTGGCCGCTTGGTCCTGGGTCTTCTGTGCAAGGTGCGATGTGGATGCTGCCCAGCCATCCAAATGCTCGATGCTCGGCGTGCGGAGCCCAAGGGCCACGTCCCCGAAGTGCTCGGCTGTCTCGGTGCCCCGTATCTTCGCCAGTTCCTGAGCCCTGTCCTGCAGCATCCCGTGAGCGATGGCCTCCGCTTCTTGATTGCCCTGCCCCCTGGCCTCGGCCATCGTGCGGCGCCACAGCTTCAGTTCCTCCTGCACCGCATCCGGCTCGCCCTCGGCCTGCCGAAGCTCGGCCTTCCATAGAGCGATGACCGGCCCTGCGAGGACCTCTGCTCGGCGCTTGTCGGGTGTCCCAAGAGACTGCAGGAACTTGGTCTTGCCGAGCTTCTCGCGGAGGGCTTCGGGGACCTTCAGTGTGGCGTACCAGAGGTTGCGGCGCTTCTCGATGTGGGACATGTGGCGGACTCCGGTTTGTACCCAGTTTCCCCCACGCCTTTCCCCCACGCAACCCCCTCATCTTCCCTCTACAAAGGAGAAATCAGGCTCCAAGCGGAGTGTCCCGCTCTCTCCGCCGGAATACTCTGCCTGTACGGCGACAGTACGCGACAGACAGTGCACGTAAGCAGTTGATTTGACTGCGTTTTCTCCTGAATCCAGACTGCTGCGCCGTGACACACGGCGCCGGTAGCGCGACAGCAAATGCAGCGCTTACTGGCGGATAGGCAGGCGGATAAGGAGAGCTCCACATGCCACGCAAGCGCCTTCCGACGCGCCTGCACCTGCTTTCGGTGCGCGCGGTTCAGACGGCCCCTGACGGCGACCATTCAGACGGTGGCAACTTGCTGCTGCGAGCATGTGGCGACAGCGCCACATGGGTCTTCCGCTACACAGCGGCCACCGGCAAGCGGCGTGAGATGGGACTCGGCCCGGCCCATCGAGCCAACCCTGCCCAAGCCGGCCAGTCGTTGACCGGCGCCCGCGAGCTGGCCGCAGAGGCACGCACCCTGCTGCAGCGAGGCGTCGACCCGATTGACGAACGCGACCAGCGGCGCGACGCGCAGCGGCAAGCTGTCGAACAGGCGAAGGCGGCAAAGATGCAGCAGGCCCTAACCCTGGCCTGCGCGGCGCGTGACTACCACCAGCGCGTCATCGAGCCCAGCCGGACGGCTAAGCACGCTGCGCAGTGGATTAGCAGCCTGGAAAATCATATGCCGGTGGCGTTGTGGCATGCGCCGGTGAGCAGCATCACCGCGCCGGCGCTGCTGAGCGCGCTGGCCGCCATCAAGCCACACGAGCGGGCACGAAACGTGACCGCCAATGCCAGATTGGACGAGACGGTGCAGCGCGTCCGCCAGCGGCTGGATGCGGTATTCGAGGACGCCGTTTTCCACGGCTGGTGCGGTACGAATCCGGCAGCCGCGATCCGCCGCAAGCTGCGCGAGGGGATGCCCCGCCGTGAGCGCGGCCAGCTGGCGGCCCTGCCCTACCGCGAGGCGCCTGAATTCATGCGCCGCCTGAGGGCCACTGAGGGCATTGCGGCCCGGGCCTTGGAACTCGCCGTGTTGACGGCAGCACGAACAAGCGAGGTGATCGACGCCACCTGGCAGGAGATCGATCTCGACGTGGCGCTGTGGGTAGTACCCGCGGCACGGATGAAAGCCGGAGAGGATCACGCGGTCTACCTCACACCGCGCGCGGTGGCGCTGCTGTGCGCGCTGCAGCGGTACGGACAGGCATTTGTGTTCCCCAGCCCGAGGCTTGACGGCAAACAGCTGTCCAACATGGCGCTGCTGGCCGTGCTGGGCCGCATGGGCGAGCGCAAACGGACCACCGTGCACGGCCTGTGCCGGGCAACGTTCAGCACCTGGGCCAACGAGACCGGCGCCGGTAGACCAGACGTCATCGAGGCTTGCCTGGCCCATGAGGAAGGTAACCGCGTGCGGGCCGCCTACAACCGCGCCAAATTCGCCAACGAGCGCCGGGCCTTATTGCAGGACTGGGCGAACTACCTTGGCACCACCAAAGAGATGTAAGTCCGCCCGTACGCTGACCCGTTCACATGCTTACACAGAGTCCCAGTAAGACAGCATGAAACTGGGAATGTGCAGCCAGCGCGACCCAGCCTAGCAGACGCTGCAGCGGTAGAAGACGAGGCCGGCTCTGGCACAGGGATGCAGCACGCCTGATGCCCGAACTGATTTCCACGAACGCGGGGGAGCTGTGGGCAGTGGCGCGGATCGTCGTGGGCCTCGTGGAAGTGCGGAAGGCCAATTCCGGCGTCGCCACGCACCCGCTCGACGAAGGTTTTGCCATTCACACCGGTGGTCCACCAATCCGGCGTTCCTGGAGGGTCATGACGAGCAGCGCAATCACGCGGGACCCTGCTCGGCATCCGTTGCTGCCTGGGCCCGGAGCCACGCCGGCCGCCCCAAGGTGGCGCCTGGTCGTCTTTGCCGTCTTAGCGCAGGCCCAGCTCAGACGGCGACAGGTCGTAGTCGACGATCGCTTGGCGGATCCAGACCAGCGCCCCCCGGCGCTCGCGCTGCCTGGCTGCCTCGGCCTCGGCTTGCAGCGCACGCAGCCGCTGAAGCATCGCGGGATAGCGTGGCCAGGCGTCGCCGCCTTCTGCGACCTCTTGCACCGCGGAACGCACCTGCTCCAGGCGCGCCGGCGCCAGGTGAGCCGGCTCCGTGCCTGGGACCCGCTCGGTCAACACGTCTGGCCCTTGCCTCGGGACAGGGACTGTGTCGTTCGGACGCGTGATGGTGACTTCACCATGCAGTCGTCGCCTCGAACGCCGACGCTTCGGGGCCTCGGCGCTTTCCACGTCGTCGGCACCGGTCTCCGGGCTGGCGGGCGCTTGCGCGCCTGCGGCCGTCAACGGACGTGCCGTCTGCAAGCTCGCCTCGGTGGACGCAGGCGACGGCAATCGGAACACGCGGGGTGGTCGCGCGGCTTCGTCCGCAGGTGCCGCCGCCAGTTCAGGCAGCGAAGGCTGTTCGACCCTACCCTTGACGACGGTGACCACCGGTGCGGCGTCCGGCTGCTGCGCTGGACGTTGTGAGAAAAAGGCTTCGGCTGCCAGACGCGCCGCGCTCGGCGCAGTTTGGACTTCAGGGATCTCGAACGGATGGGGCACAGGAAAGTTGGGTGACAGGCCAAGTAGGGGCGGAGGGCCCATGGGAGGCCGAAGCCGCGGCAGCCCACCGGCCGCGCTGTCCGGGCTGAAAACGTCGTCGGCCATTCGAACAGCTGCTGCTCTCGGTGCGGCGCGTCTCGCACTCTTCAACACGCGCCCGAGGGACCGGATCAGCTTTCGACGCGGAACGACTCCAGCGCACTGCCATTGGCGAGCGCCTGCTTGAGCCAGTTGGGCCGCAGGC
>NZ_JZUE01000018.1 GCF_000969605.1 Aquincola tertiaricarbonis
GCCAGGGCCAGCCCGCCTGCCGCCGCGATGCGGCCTCGCGCATCGTGGACTGGGTGCAGGCGCATGTGCGGCAGGCCGCCGATGCGCCGGCCGTGGATGAGGCAGGTAGCCCGCTCAGGCCGCAGCCGGAGCCGGTTGCGCCTGGCCGATGAAGCGTGGACACGCCACCGCCGCGCCAGCCATGAAAAAAGCGGCCCGCAGGCCGCTTCGATGGGGTCGCTTGCGCCGACCTCAGAAGTCGTAGCGCAGGCCCAGGCCCAGGCTGCGCACGGCGGCCTTCTCGCTGTCGTACTTGGCGCGGCTGAAGTCGGCCGACAGCTCGAGCTTCAGCATGGGCGTGAAGGCGTAGTCCACGGCCAGGCCGAGGTAGGGGCTGGTGTGGCGCTCGTCGTCCGAGCCGCTCAGGCTGCCGGCCGAGGCCGAGACCTTGGTCTTCAGCGAAGCGATGCCCAGGCGGCCGGTCAGGGCCCAGTCGGTGGCGATGGGCGCACGGTAGGCGGCGGCCACGGTGAAGCCGCTGACCTTCACGTCGCCCGACAGGCCGGCGTCGGACGCCGTGGCCTTGCCGAAGGAGATGTAGCCCAGTTCGGCTGCCAGGCCGTTGCCGAAGCGCCAGCCGCCGTACAGCTTGCCGCCGGTGTCGCTGCGGTCGCAGCGGTCGGCGCCGTCGCAGTCGACGTTGATGCGGGCAGCGCTGACGCCGGCACCGAGGTAGGCCTGGGCCGAGGCAGTGCCGGCGCACACGGCGGCGGCGAGGGAGACGATGGCGATGGCTGTCTTGTTCATGATGTTTTGACTTCTTCCCCCGGAGCGGGGTCGCGGATTCTCTGCCCGCCGCCCTGGCCTGCTGGCCCGTCGTTGTATACAACCAACGCTTATCGCACCGACCGGCTACGCCACCCGCAACTCCGTCGCGGCATCGAACAGATGTGCATGCGCCGCGTCCCAGCGCAGGTGCACCGCATCCCCCACGTGCGCGCGCAGGTTGCCCGGCACGCGGATGGTGAGCGGGCCGGCCGCGGTGTCCACCGTGGCGTAGGTCTCGGGGCCGGTGGGCTCGATGAGCGACAGCGTGCCGGGCAGGCCGCTGTCGGCCAGCGCAATGTTCTCGGGGCGCAGGCCGTAGATCAGCTCGCCGCCAGCGCCCGCCAGCGCCTCCCGCTGTGCCTCGTGCGTGGCCAGCTCGATGCCGTGTGCCACCACGCTGCTGCCCGCCTGGCGCGCCTGCACCATGTTCATCGCCGGCGAGCCGATGAACTCAGCCACGAAGCGTGTGGCCGGCCGCTCGTAGATGTCCTCCGGCGTGCCGAACTGTTGCACCACGCCGTCCTTCATCACCGCGATGCGGTCGCCCAGCGTCATCGCCTCCACCTGGTCGTGCGTCACGTACACCGTGGTGGTCCTGGTGCGCTGGTGCAGCAGCTTGATCTCGGCGCGCATCTCCACGCGCAGCTTGGCGTCCAGGTTGCTCAGCGGCTCGTCGAACAAAAACAGCTTGGGGTCGCGGGCCAGCGCCCGGCCCATGGCCACGCGCTGCCGCTGGCCGCCCGACAACTGGCCCGGCTTGCGGTCCAGCAAGTGGCCCAGCTGCAGCATCTTGGCCACGCGCTGCACGGTTTCTTCGCGCTGCGGCTTGGGCACCTTGCGGATCTCCAGGCCGAAGGCGATGTTCTGCGCCACGTTCATGTTCGGGTACAGCGCATAGCTCTGGAACACCATCGCGATGTCGCGGTCCTTGCTCGGCAGGTGCGTCACGTCGCGCTCGCCGATGTGGATGCTGCCGGACGTGGGCGTGTCCAGCCCCGCGATCATCGACAGCAGCGTGCTCTTGCCGCAGCCCGAGGGGCCGACCAGGATCAGGAACTCGCCCGGGTCGATCTCGATGTCGATGCCCTTGAGGATGTGCACCGTGTTGTTGAAGGTCTTGCGGACCTGGCGGATCGAAAGCGCACCCATGTTCATCAACCTTTCACCGCGCCGGCCGTCAGCCCGCGCACGAAGTACTTGCCCGCCACCACGTAGACGAAGAGCGTGGGCAGCGCCGCGATGAGGGCGGCCGCCATGTCCACGTTGTATTCCTTGACCGAGCTGCTGGTGTTGGCCAGGTTGTTCAGGCCCACGGTGACGGGCTTGCTGTCGGCGCCGGAGAACACCACGCCGTAGAGGAAGTCGTTCCAGATGTTGGTGAACTGCCAGATCAGCGTGACCACCACGATCGGCGTGGACAGCGGCAGCACGATGCGGAAGAAGATCTGCCAGAACGACGCACCGTCCAGCATCGCCGCCTTCACCAGTTCATCCGGCAGGCCCACGTAGTAGTTGCGGAAGAACAGCGTGGTGGAAGGGATGCCCGCCAGCACGTGGATCAGGATCAGCCCCCACAGGCTGCTGGCGATGCCCAGCCAGCCCAGCACCTGGCTCATCGGCAGCAGCACCACCTGCATCGGCATGAACACGCCGAACAGCAGGAAGGCGAACATCGTCTCGCTGCCCGGAAAGCGCCACTTGGCCAGCACGTAGCCGTTGACCGCGCCGATGGCGCTGGACACCAGCACCGCGGGCACCACCAGCAGCAGCGAGTTGAGGAAGAAGGGCTTCAGCCCGTTGCAGTCGGTGCCGGTGCAGGCGCCGCTCCAGGCCTTGGCCCAGGCCTCGGTGGTGGGCCGCGTGGGCAGGGACAGCAGGCTGCCGTCGCGCACCTGGTCCATGTCCTTCAGCGAGGTGCTCACCATCACGTACATCGGCGTGAGGAAGTACAGCGCAAACAGCACCAGCATGCCCCACAGCAGGATGCGGTGGACGGTCGCGGCCTTCATTTCGGCCTCCTCAGTTCGCTGTAGAGATAGGGCACCACGATGGCGGCCACGGTGGCCAGCATCACGGTGGCGCTGGCCGCGCCCAGGCCGATCTGGCCGCGGGTGAAGGCCATCGCATACATGAAGGTGGCCGGCAGGTCGGTGGCATAGCCGGGGCCGCCGGCGGTGAGCGCCATCACCAGGTCGAAGCTCTTGATGGCCAGGTGGCTCACCACCATCAGCGTGCTGAAGAACACCGGCCGCAGGCTGGGCACCACGATGCGCCAGTAGATGCGCGGCAGGCTGGCGCCGTCCACCTGCGCGGCCTTGATGATGGAGTCGTCGATGCCGCGCAGCCCGGCCAGGAACAGCGCCATCACGAAGCCGGCGCTCTGCCAGATGCCGGCGATGGCCACGCAGTAGATGGCCTTGTCCGGGTTCACCAGCCAGTCAAAGGTGAAGCTGGTGAAGCCCCATTGCCGCACCACGCTCTCCAGCCCCAGGCCCGGGTTGAGCATCCACTTCCAGGCCGTGCCGGTGACGATGAACGAGATCGCCATCGGGTACAGGTAGATGGTGCGCAGCGCCCCTTCCGCGCGCACCTTCTGGTCCAGCAGGATCGCCAGCAGCAACCCCAGCGCCATCGCCCCGGCCACGAACAGCGTGCCGAAGATGGCCATGTTGGTCAGCGCGACGCGGAAGCGCTCGCTTTCGAACAGGGCCACGTACTGCTGCAGGCCGGCGAACTCGTAGTTGGGCAGCAGGCGCGATTCGGACACCGAGAGGTAGCCGTTCCACGCGATGAGCCCGTAGATGAACAGGAAGCCGAGCAGGAAGCTCGGCGCGACGACGAGCCTGGGCAGCCACGGCGTGCGCAGCTCGGACGGTGCGGACATGGGGATTCCCGGAAGGGGCGGCGCGGCGGCGCGCTTACTTGGTCTTGGCGGCCGAGGCCAGCTTGGCCATCGCGTCCTTGGCGGTCATGCGGTCGCTGTTCCAGAACTGGCTCACCACGTCCTTCATCGCGCCTTCCACCGCCGGCGGCACCGCCATGCCGTGGGCGATGGAGGGCACCAGCGCGCCGGTCTTGGCGGTGTCGACGAAGTCCTTGCTGGAGAGCTTGGCGCAGTCGTCGAACTTGGCCATGTTCATGTTCAGCCGCACCGGGATGGAACCCTTGTTCAGGCTGAACTGTTCCTGGAAGTCGGTGGACATGATGGCCGCGGCCAGGTCCTTCTGGGCCTTGGTGTCGCCCTTGACCTTGAACATCGCGAACGAGTCGATGTTGAAGGTGTAGGCGCTGCCGGTGCCGGGAGCGGCGGCGCACAGGAAGTCCTTGCCCGGCACCTTGCCGGCGGCCACGAACTCGCCCTTGGCCCAGTCGCCCATCAGCTGCATGCCGGCCTCGCCCTTGATGACCATGGCGGTGGCCAGGTTCCAGTCGCGGCCGTTGGCGTTCTTGTCGGTGTAGTCCTTGATCTTCTTGAAGGTGGTGAGCACCTTTTCCATGGTGGCGCCGCCCAGCGTGGCCGCGTCCAGCTGCACGAAGGCCTTCTTGTAGAAGTCGGTGCCGCCGATGCCCAGGGCCACGCTCTCGAAGGTGGTGAAGTCCTGCCAGGCCTGGCCGCCGTGGGCCACGGGGATGATGCCGGCCTTCTTCAGCGCCTCGGCGGTGGTGAAGAACTCGTCCCAGTTGGTGGGCAGCTTGGCATTGGCCTTCTTCAGCGCCTCGGGGTTGGCCCACAGCCAGTTGACGCGGTGCACGTTGACCGGCACGGCCACGTAGTTGCCCTTGTACTTCATCACGTCGGACACGGCCTTGGGCAGCAGCTCGTCCCACTTCTCGGCCTTGGCCACGTCGTCGACGTTGGCCAGCACGCCTTCGCGCGCCCATTCCTGGATGGACGGGCCCTTGATCTGCGCCGCGGCCGGGGCATTGCCCGAGACCACGCGCGACTTCAGCACCGTCATCGCCGCATCGCCACCGCCGCCGGCCACCGCGAAGTCCTTCCAGGTGTGGCCCTTCTGCTGCATCGTGGCCTTCAGCGCCGAGGCGGCCTTGGCCTCGCCGCCGCTGGTCCAGTAGTGCAGCACTTCCAGGTCGCCGGCGCGGGCGGCCGTGGCCAGCGTGAGCGCGGCGGCCAGGGCCAGCAGGCGAGGGGCGAACGCGGTGGAGGCGGTGTCTTGTCTCATGGCGGTGTGCTTTGTTGGGTTGAACAGGGATGCAGCGTCCGAAGCTGAACTCCGGATGAACGAAAGATTAACGTTGCCTTGCCAACATCGTCATTCGGGGGAACCCTTAACGGTTTATTAACGCAGCGTGCGTCGCCAACGCCCACCCCGGGCGGGCCCGCATGGCCGAAGCCTTAACGCCGCGTTAAGCTCCCAGCCATGAACCTGCTGCTTGCCGAAGACGATGCCCTGCTGGCCGATGCGCTGGTGGCGCAGCTGCAGCGCGCCGGCTTCACGGTGGAGCACGCGCCCAACGGGCCGGTGGCCGAATACCTGCTGCTCAAGCAGCCCTTCGACCTCGCGATCCTCGACCTGGGCCTGCCGATGATGGACGGCCTGACGGTGCTCAAGCATGTGCGCGCGGCCAAGCCGACGCTGCCCGTGGTGGTGCTCACCGCGATGGACGGCCTGGACAGCCGCGTGGCCGGCCTGAACGCCGGCGCCGACGACTACATCACCAAGCCCTTCGACTTCCCCGAGCTGGAAGCCCGGCTGCGCGCCCTGCTGCGCCGCACGCAGCCGGCCGCGGCCGCCGGCGAGCTGGAGGTGGGGCGGCTGAGCTTCGCGCGCGAGGCGCGGCGCGCCAGCATCGACGGCAGCCTGCTGGAACTCAGCCCGCGCGAATGGACGCTGCTGGACCTGCTGGTGACGCACCGCGACCGCGTGGTGACCAAGGAGCAGATCGCGCAGGCCTGGGGCACCGACGGCGGCGAGCCGGCCGGCGGCAATTCCACCGAGGTGTACATCCACCGGCTGCGCCGCAAGTTCGAGGGCTCGGGCCTGGTGATCCGCACCATCCGCGGCCTGGGCTACCTGCTGGAAGCCGAGGCGCGCTGAAGCGCCCGCCATGCGCAGCCAGCGATCCCTGAGCCGGCAGCTGCTGCTGTGGCTGGTGCTGCCGCAGCTGGTGCTGTGGATGGCCGGCGGCGCCGCCACCTACCGGCTGGCCGCCGGTTATGCCAACCGCGCGGTGGATGCGAGCCTGCTGCAGGCCACGCGCGCGCTGGCGCGCCAGCTCAAGCCGCTGGACAACGGGCTGCTGATCGACTTCCCGCGGGCCGCGCAGGACGTGCTGGAGGCCGATCCCACCGACAAGCTCATGTACACCGTGAGCACGCCGCCCGGACAGTTCATCCTCGGCAACAACCAGGTGCCGCCGCCCCCGCCGGTGGCGCATCCGCCGCTGAACACGCCCACCTTCTACGACGGCAGCATGCGCATCTCGCAGGCGCCCTTCGCGCCCGAGGTGCGCGTGCGGGTGGCGGCGCTGTACCTGAGCTATGGCGGCATCGACGCGCCGCCGCAGACCATGCTGGTGCAGGTGGCCCGCAGCAGCGCCAACCGCGAGGACCTGGCCCGCAGCATCCTGTTCGACACGCTGCTGCCGCTGTCGGGCCTGATCGGGCTGATGACCATGATCGTGTGGGCCGGCATCCGCGCCGGCCTGGCGCCGCTGACCCGGCTGCGCCGCGAGGTGGAAGGCCGCGCGCCCAACGACCTGGCGCCCATCCGGCTGCAGGAAGCACCGCTGGAGCTGCATGCGCTGGCCGGCGCGCTCAACCAGCTGCTGGCCGAGGTGCGCGCCAGCGTGGCGGTGCAGAAGCGCTTCATCGCCGATGCGGCGCACCAGCTGCGCACGCCGCTGGCCGGCCTGAAGAGCCAGACCGAGCTGGCCCTGCACAGCGCCACCGATCCCGAGATGCAGGCGCGGCTGCAGCGGGTGCAGGCGAGTGCGGCGCGCAGCGCCCACCTGGTCAACCAGCTGCTGACGCTGGCGCGGGCCGAGCCCGAGGCCAGCATCGCCCAGGACCGCACCGAGCTCGACCTGCGCCGCTTCGCGCAGGAGCTGGTGGCCGAGCAGGTGCCGCGGGCGCTGCGCGCCGGCATCGACCTGGGCGTGGACACCGGCGACGGGCTGCCGCCGCTGCGGGTGCATGCCAATGCACTGCTGCTGCGCGAGGCGGTGCTCAACCTGATCGACAACGCCCTGCGCTACGCCGGCCGCGGCGCCGAGGTGACGCTGCGTGTGCGCCAGCAGGCCGACCGCGCCCGCCTGGAGGTGGAGGACAACGGCCCCGGCGTGCCGCCCGAGGCCCGCGAGCGGGTGTTCGAGCGCTTCATGCGCGTGGCCGAGGACGGCGAGGGCTGCGGCCTGGGGCTGTCCATCGTCAAGGAGATCGTCGAGCGCCAGGGCGGGCAAGTGTGGATGGAGGGCGTGGTGCCGCGCGGGGCGCGGGTGGTGGTGGCGTTGCCGGTGGTTTAAGCACGGAAAAATAGCTAAATCAACCCCGCGCTGGCTGCTGAATCCCCTAGAATTTCGTGCAAATGACTGCTGCCTGCACGCTGCAACTCCACATCGACGGCGCCTGGCGCAACGTCGGCAGCGTTGGCTTGCAAGGTGCCGAGGCAGAGGGCTGGCGCGCGAAGACCTATTCCGGCTATGCGGTGGACTGGGCCTTCGAGCACACCGGCGCGGCCGACGCCCATGCCGCCTGCGCGCGCTGGCCGGTCGGCCTGGAGCCGCTGCAAGCGCCGCACTGGCCGGTGTTCCTGATCGACATGCTGCCGCAGGGCTTCGGTCGCCAGGAGCTGCTGCGGCGCATCGGCCAGCCGGCCACCGCCGGCACGCCCGCCGACTGGCGGCTGCTGCTGGTGGGGGCGGGCAACCCCATCGGTCATCTCCGGGTGAAGGAAGCGGCCGCACGGCTGGCGCAGCAGACCGGCCCCCACCTCGGCTTCACCGATGAGCAGGTGGCCGAGCGCGGCGACGGGTTCTCGGAGTACCTGGCTTCGCACGGCCTGTTCGTCGCGGGTTCGTCGGGCGTGCAGGGTGAATGGCCGAAAGTGCTGCTCACCCGGGCCGGGGACGGCCTGCTTTATCTGGACCACACGCTGCCCGACGAACTGGCGGTGCAGCACTACATCGTCAAGTTCGGCCGAGGCACCGACCGGCAGCTCGCGCGCATCCTGGAGCATGAGGCGCCTTATATGGACATCGCGCGCCGCCTGGGGCTGCGGGTGCATGCGCCGCTGATGCTGCACCAGCGCGTGCTGTTCATTCCACGCTTCGACCGCCGGGTGGCCGATGGCCGCGTCACCCGCCTGGCACAGGAAAGCATCGCCACGCTGACGGGCCTGCCCGGCTTCGACGCGGTACCCAGCCACGACCAGGTGTGCGCCGCGCTGCTGCGTCACTGCAGCGACCCTCAAGCAGAAGTGCTCGAGTACCTGAAGCGCGACGTGGCCAACCTGGCGCTGGGCAACAAGGACAACCACGCCCGCAACACCGCGGTGCAGCGCGACTTTGCAGGCCACATCGCGCTCACGCCGCTGTACGACTTCGCGCCCATGCTGCTGCACCCCGACGGCATCGCGCGGCGCATCCGCTGGGAGGACAACGACGGCGGCCAGCCCGACTGGGGCCGGGTGCTCGACCGTGTGTGCGCGCTGGCCACGGCCCGGCCCAAGGGGCGCGGCCGGCGCCCGGCGGTCCCGGCGCCGGTGCTGGACCGGCCGACGCTGGCCGCCGGCCTGCGCGCCATGGCGCCCGCGCTGGCCGACATCGCCGCCGACGGCCAAGCCATGGGTCTGGACGCCGAGCTGCTGCAACTGCTGCGGCCGGGCCTCCTCGCGCAGGCCGAGCGCCTGTCGCAGCTGGCGTAGGGATAGGGCCATGGACAAGCGCTACAACACCCTGCCCCTGCCCGAGCAGCTCGCCCTGCGCCAACGGGCGATCGACGATGTGCTGGCGCATCCGGAATGGTCGCTGGCCCAGGCCCTGCGGCACCTGAAGAAGACCATGCGCCTGACCACGGCCGAGATGGCCAAGCTCTCCGGCGTGGCCTACCGCACCCTGCAGGACATCGAGCAGGGGCGCAGCGAAGGCACGGTGCAGACGATGAACCGCGTCTTCGGCATGCTGGGCCTCAAGCTGGGTGTCGTGCGCACCGCGCCGGAGGCCGACGAGGCCAGCGCCTAACATCGCCGCATGGCGTCCCGCATTCCCGACTCCGACGCGCCGCCCGCACCCGCCGCTCCTGCCCCCTACTCCATCGCCGTGCGCGCGATGTGCGAGTTCACCGCCAAGGAGGGCGACCTCGACCTGCGCTTCACGCCCTCGCCCACCGCGGCCGAAGGCATGGAGGGCCACGCCACCGTGGCCGCGCGGCGGGGCGCCGGTTACCAGGCCGAGTTGAGCCTGTCGGCCGACGTCGGGCCGCTGCGGCTGCGCGGCCGGGCCGACGGTTTCGATGCCGCGCGCGGCCGGCTGGAGGAGGTCAAGACCTACCGCGGCGAGTTCCATGCCATCCCGGCCAACCACCGCGCGCTGCACTGGGCGCAGCTCAAGCTCTACGGCGCGCTGCTGTGCCGCCAGCAGGGCCTGGCGCAGATCGAGCTGGCACTGGTGTACTTCCACGTCGACAAGCCGACCGAGACCACGCTGGTGGAGGTGCACGGCGCCGACGCGCTGGAGGCCTTCCTCGCGCTGCAGGTGCAGCGCTTTGCCGACTGGGCCGCACAGGAGCAGGCCCACCGCGGTGCACGCGATGCGGCGCTGCAGGCGCTGGCCTTTCCGCATGGCGGCTTCCGCCGCGGCCAGCGCATGCTGGCCGAGAACGTCTACCGCGCCGCGGTACGCGGCCGCTGCCTGCTGGCGCAGGCGCCCACCGGCATCGGCAAGACGGTGGGCACGCTGTTCCCGCTGCTCAAGGCCGCGCCGGGCCAGCGCATCGACAAGCTGTTCTTCCTCACCGCCAAGGGCTCGGGCCGGCAGCTGGCGCTGGATTCGCTGTCCATGATGGCCCGCGCGGACGGCGCCGCGCCGCTGCGGGTGATCGAGATCACCGCGCGCGACAAGGCTTGCGAGCATCCCGACAAGGCCTGCCATGGCGAGAGCTGCCCGCTGGCCCGTGGCTTCTACGACCGACTGCCCGCCGCCCGTGCCGCCGCGGTGCAGGCCCCCGGCCCGTTGCCGCGCGAGGCACTGCGCGCGGTGGCCGCGGCCCATGCGGTGTGCCCCTATTACCTGGCGCAGGAGCTGGTGCGCTGGGCCGACGTGGTGGTGGCCGACTACAACCACTTCTTCGACGGCAGCGCCCTGCTGCATGCGCTCACCGCCCAGCAAGGCTGGCGCGTGGGCCTGCTGGTGGACGAGGCGCACAACCTGGTCGACCGCGCCCGCAGCATGTACACCGCCGAGCTGGACCAGGCCACGCTGCAGGCCGTGCGGCGCGAGGCCACCGGCCTGCCCAAGCGGGCGTTGAACAAGCTGCACAAGGCCTGGTCCGCGCTGGCCGCGGCGCAGCCGGCCGACTACAGCGCGCTGGCGCAGGTGCCGGACGACATCGCCACCGCGCTGCAGCAGGCCATCGCCGCCATCGCCGAGCAGCTGGCCGAGCAGCCCGAAGGCATCGCCAGCGCGCTGCTCAACTTCTTCTTCGACGCCACGCACTTCGCCCGGCTGCTGGAGAGCTTCGGCGACCATTCGCTGTTCGACGTCACCCGCAGCACCGGCGGCGGCAGCGCGCTGGCCAAGCCCGGCTCGGTGCTGTGCGTGCGCAACCTGGTGCCCGCGCCCTTCCTGGCGCCGCGCTTCGCGGCCGCGCACACCAGCACGCTGTTCTCGGCCACCCTCACGCCCACCAACTTCTACACCGACCTGCTGGGCCTGCCCGCGGACACGGTGGCGGTGGACGTGGAGTCGCCCTTCGAGGCGCGTCAGTTGTCCATACAAGTGGCGCGGCACATCTCCACCCGCTGGCAGCACCGCGATGCCTCGCTGGGACCCATCGCCGAGCTGATCGGCCGGCAGTATGCGCAGCGGCCGGGCAACTACCTGGCCTTCTTCAGCAGCTTTGACTACCTGCAGCGCGCCGCCGCGCTGCTGGCCGAGCGGCATCCGGAAGTGCCGCACTGGCTGCAGGCCCGCGGCATGGCGGCGGCGGAACGCGATGGCTTCCTGGCCCGCTTCGAGGAAGGCGGCGCCGGCGTGGGCTTCGCGGTGCTGGGTGGCCAGTTCGGCGAGGGCATCGACCTGCCCGGCAGTCGGCTGATCGGCGCCTTCATCGCCACGCTGGGCCTGCCGCCGCTCAACGAGACCAACGAGCGCATGCGCGAACGCATGGCCGCGCGCTTCGGCAAGGCGCAGGGCTACGACTACACCTACCTCTACCCGGGCCTGCAGAAGGTGGTGCAGGCCGCCGGCCGCGTGATCCGCACGCCCAGCGACGAAGGCGTGATCCACCTGATCGACGACCGCTTCGCGCGGCCGGAGGTGAAGCGGCTGCTGCCGGGGTGGTGGGCGGGACGGTAAGGCAGCGCGTCCTGACGCAGCTGCAGCTCGCCGCTGTCATGAGTCTTATCGCTGATCAGCCTCGGGCGCAACATCAATCCGCCGGAGCTCGAACCCTATTTTGTTGACTGGCCCCAGCGTCCGGCGCATCGTCCGCTCGCGTTCAGCGACCTTGTCCAGTCAACACACGGAAGGAGTGACGACCCATGAATCTTGCGGCAGCGCACATCGGCAACGAGGGGGCAGCGGCGACCCGGCAAAGGCTGCTGGATCGGGCGGGGAAACACTTGTTCGAGTTGGCAGCATTGCCGTCCATGTTGCTGGATCATCGGGGAACGCTGATCGCAGCAAACGGAGCAGCACAAAAGTCGTTGCTGGAACCGCCCATCACCTTCATGGCTGACGCCATGAGGCGGTTGCATGCACTTGTCGCCGGGCGCTGGACGCCGATGGCGATCCCCATTGCCGAGTTCCTCGTGGGCAGCCGGACCGAATGGGAGCTGCAGTCGCCCCGACGCGGCGCCTGCCACATGCACTTCCAGACGGCCGAGGACGACACCGAACTGGGCCTCGTGCTCGCGACAGTCTGCGATCGACCCCTGGACGACGAAGAACGGATGAGGCAAACCTTCGGAATGAGCCGGACAGAGGCCAAGGTGGTTCATCTGCTGATCCGCGGCCTGAGCCCGCGCGAGGCAGCCGCCATCTTGAACGTCAAGCTGTCGACGATTCGCACACACATCCAGCATGCGCTGGAAAAGACCCAATCGTCACGCCAGAGCGAGCTCGTCAGCAAGGTCCTGGCCCGGTAGCCAAGCCAGTGCTGCGGCCGGGCCGACGGCAAGTACACCGCTGCATCCACCTGGCGGCTGTGTTTGCCGCGCTGCGCTAACCTGCCCCCCTGCAATCCCGCGCGCCTGCCGCCTCGCCATGCATTTCACGCCCGACCACCGCTCTCCGCAGCAGCCGACGCCGCTGGGCTGGCACTTCGTCTTCGTCGACAAGCAGCTGCTGATCCCTGAGGCCGAGGACCAGGCCTTCGGTGCCACCGCGCCCGCGCTGTTTGCAGCCGCGGCCGACGAGTCGCGCCACTACCTGGGCCAGCTCGACGGCCACGACGTGTGGACGCTGACGCTGCCCGCGGCGCCGCCCGGCTGGCGCGCGGTGCCGCTGCGCGCGGCCATGATGCAGTTCGACGCCCCGCTGCTGGCGCTGGCTGGCCGCGCCGCGCAGGTGCTGGAATGGGACCGCGCGCACCGCTTCTGCGGCGTGTGCGGCACGCCCACCGAGCGGCATCCCGGCGAGCGCTCGCGGGTCTGCCCGGCCTGCCGGCATGCGGCCTATCCGCGCATCAGCCCGGCGATGATGGCCCTGGTGTGGCGCGAAGGCGAGCTGCTGCTCGGCCGCGCGCCACACTTTCCGCCGGGCATGTACAGCGCGCTGGCCGGCTTCGTGGAGCCCGGTGAAACCCTGGAGGAATGCGTGGCGCGCGAGGTGGCCGAGGAAGTGGGCGTGCGGGTGAAGCAGCTGCGCTACTTCGGCAGCCAGAGCTGGCCCTTCCCACACAGCCTGATGCTGGCCTTCACCGCCGAATGGGACGGCGGGGAGATCGTGCCGCAGGCCGACGAGATCGAGCATGCGGCCTGGTTTCCCATCGATGCCCTGCCCGGCATCCCGCCGCGCTTTTCCATCGCCGGCCACCTGATTCGCGACACCGTGGCAGCGATGCGCCAGGGCACCCGGCCGTGAGCCGGGTCGACGAGCTCTGCGGCTGGACGGCGGTTCGCCTGGCGCAGGCGATCCGCGCACGCGAGGTGTCGTGCCGCGAGGTGATGGCGGCCTGCCTGGCGCAGGTGGAGCGCTTCAATCCGCAGGCCAATGCCATCGTGTCGCTGCAGCCGGCCGAGCAGCTGCTGGCCCGGGCCGACGAGCGCGATGCGCAGCTGGCTCGCGGCGAGTGCATGGGCTGGCTGCACGGCTTTCCGCAGGCGCCCAAGGACCTGGCGGATACCGCCGGCATCCGCAGCACCCATGGCAGCCTCATCCTGCAAGACCACGTGCCCCGCACCGATGCCATCGTGGTGGAGCGCATGCGCCGCGCCGGCGCGGTGTTCATCGGCAAGACCAACACGCCCGAGATGGGCCTGGGTTCGCACACCTACAACCGCGTGTTCGGCACCACCCGCAATGCCTTCGACCCGCGATTCAGTGCCGGTGGCAGCAGCGGCGGTGCGGCGGTCGCCCTGGCCCTGCACATGCTGCCCGTGGCCGACGGCAGCGACATGATGGGCTCGCTGCGCAACCCGGCCGGCTGGAACCACGTGTTCGGCTTCCGGCCCTCGTTCGGCCGCGTGCCACGCGGTCCGGCGCCCGACCTGTTCCTGTCGCAGCTGGGCACCGAAGGCCCGATGGGCCGCAGCGTGGCCGACGTGGCGATGCTGCTGTCGGTGCAGGCCGGCTTCGACGACCGCGCGCCGCTGTCGCTGCAGGACGACCCGGCCTGCTTCACCGCATCGCTGGACCGCAGCTTCGAAGGCACGCGCATCGGCTGGCTGGGCGACCTGGGCGGCCACCTGGCCACCGAGCCCGGCGTGCTCGACACCTGCACCCAGGCGCTGCGGCACTTGCAGGCACTGGGCTGCGAGGTGGAGGCCGTGCCGCCTCCCTTCGACATGGAACGGCTGTGGCGCGCCTGGCTCACGCTGCGCGGCGCGCTGGTGGCCGGTGCCCAGGCGGCCTGGCTGGCCGATCCGGCCAAGCGCGCGCTGATGAAGCCCGAGGCGGTGTGGGAGGTGGAAAACGGCCTGCGGCTCACCGCGGCCGAGGTGTACCAGGCCTCGGTGGACCGCAGCGCCTGGTACCAGGCGCTGCGCGGCCTGTTCCAGCAGTTCGATTTCCTGGTGCTGCCCTCAGCCCAGGTGTTTCCCTTCGATGCGCAGCTGCACTGGCCGCAGCGCATCGACGGCCGCGAGATGGACACCTACCACCGCTGGATGGAGGTGGTGGTCGGCGGCACCATGGCCGGCCTGCCGGTGCTGGCGGTGCCGGCCGGCTTCGGCGGGCCGCACCGCCTGCCCATCGGCCTGCAGCTGATGGGCCCGGCGCGGGCCGACCTGGCGGTGCTGCAACTGGGCCACGCCTACGAGCAGGCCAGCGGCTGCGGCCGCGTGCGCAGCCCGCTGCTCACTTCCGATCGGACAGCGGGCAGCTGCTGAAGCCCAGCAGTGGATACACCGGGCAGAAGCGGAACAGCCCGGTGAGCACCGGCACGATGCCTACATAGCCCCAGGCACCGACGGTGCCGGTGGCGGCCAGCGCGATGAGCGCCAGGCCGAGGGTGATGCGCAGGATGCGGTCGATGCCGCCGACGTTGGCTCTCATGGTCAAGCTCCTCTTGGGGTGGGGTACTTCAGGTCACGGGCAATACAGCTTCTTCAGGGTCTCGATCAGGGCCTGCACATGCGGATGCTCGATGCGGTAGTACAGCGTCTGCGCCTCGCGCCGATTGGCCACCAGGCCTTCGTCGCGCATGCGTGCCAGGTGCTGCGACAGGGCCGACGCGCTCAGGTCCACCTGCTCCAGCAGGGCACCCACCGTCATCTCGCCGTGCTGCAGCAGCAGGCACAACACCAGCAGGCGCTGCTCATGGCCCAGCAGCCGCAACATCGCGGCCGCCTGACCCGCACCTTCCTTCATGAACTTGCGATCCGCTTTGCTCAAGGTCATGGCCTTCTTACTTCAGTCGTTGCTAATTTAGCTTGTACTTAATAACATCGCAAGCGTGAACACGCCCCCTGCCCACATCCAGTCCTTCTTCCACGAGGGCACCAGCACCGTCACCTACCTGGTGGCGGACATCGCCAGCGGGCAGGCCGCGGTGATCGACCCGGTGCTGGACTACGACCACCGCAGCGGCAAGCTGCACACGGCCTCGGCCGACGCGGTGCTGGCCGCCGCGCGCGAGGCCGGCTTCGCCATCGCCTGGGTGCTGGAGACCCATGCCCATGCCGACCACCTCTCGGCCGCGCCATGGATCCAGCAGCACACCGGCGCGCGGGTGGGCATCGGCCAACACATCCGCGAGGTGCAGCGGCTGTTCCGCCCGGTGTTCAACCTCACCGACGTCTCGTGCGACGGCAGCGAGTTCGACCACCTGTTCACCGACGGCGAATGCCTGCACATCGGCGGCCTGCGGGTGGAGGTGATGCACACGCCCGGCCACACGCCGGCCTGCGTGGCCTACCGGGTGCACGGCGGCAACGGCCAGCCCGACACGGTGTTCGTCGGCGACACCCTGTTCATGCCCGACTACGGCAGTGCCCGAGCCGATTTCCCTGGCGGCAGCGCAAGAACGCTGTACCGTTCGATCCGGCGCCTGCTGGCCCTGCCCGACGACACCCGCCTCTTCATGTGCCACGACTACAAGGCCCCCGGCCGCGACACCCATGCCTGGGAGACCACCGTGGCCGGGCAGCGCCGCGCCAACGTGCATGTGCATGACGGCATCACCGAGGAAGCCTTCGTCGCCGCGCGACAGGCGCGCGATGCCATGCTGCCGGCGCCGGTGCTGCTGCTGCCGTCCATCCAGGTCAACCTGCGCGCCGGCCACTGGCCGCCGGCCGAGTCCAACGGCATGCGCTACCTGAAGATTCCGATGCGGCCCGCGCCGGGGATGCAGGCACCTTGAGCACGGCCGACATGCTGGCGCGCCGCAACGTGCGGCTGCTGGTGGCCGCGCAGGCCGTGGGCGGCGCTGCGGCGCCGGTGATCATCTCGGTGGGCGGGCTGGTCGGCCAGCAGCTGGCCGCCCAACCTTCGCTGGCCACGCTGCCGGTCAGCCTGTACACGCTGGGCGTGGCCCTGGCCACCCTGCCCGCGGCCTGGCTGATGCGGCGGCATGGCCGCCGCGTGGCCTACCTGCTGGGCGCGGCCGTGGGCGGCACCACCGGCCTGCTGGCGGCGTGGGCGGTGATGCAGTCCAGCTTCTGGCTCTTCTGCGCCGCGCTGGGGCTGGCCGGCTTCTACGGCGCCTGCGTGCAGAGCTACCGCTTCGCCGCGGCCGATGCCGCACCGCCGGCCTGGCGGCCGCTGGCCATCTCGCGCGTGATGGTGGGCGGCCTGGTGGCGGCGGTCATCGGCCCGCAGCTGGTGATCTGGACGCGCGACGCGCTGCCCGCCGCGCCCTTCGCCGGCAGCTTCGTCGGCCAGGGGGCGCTGGCGCTGCTGGCGCTGCCGCTGCTGTGGCGGCTGCGTGCGCCGCCACCAGCCCATCCAGCGGGCAACACAGCGGGCAACACAGCGGGTGATGGCACGGCCGAGGACATGGCCGGCGGCCCGGCGCGCCCGCTGCGCGTCATCGCACGGCAGCCCGCCTTCGTCGTGGCGGTGGTGGCCGGCGTGGTGAGCTATGCCCTGATGAGCCTGGTGATGACCGCCACGCCCATCGCCATGGTGGGCTGCGGCCACAGCGTGGGCGAGGCGGCGCTGGGCATCCAGTGGCATGTGCTGGCCATGTTTGCGCCCAGCTTCTTCACCGGCCGGCTGATGGCCCGCTTCGGCAAGCCGGCCGTCACCGCGGCCGGTCTGCTGCTCATCGCCCTGGCCGGCCTGCTGGCGCTGGCCGGGCTGCAGCTGCTGCACTTCTGGGGCGCGCTGGTGCTGCTGGGCCTGGGCTGGAACTTCGGCTTCATCGGTGCCACCGCCATGGTGGTGGACTGTTGCCGCCCGGCCGAGCGGCCCAAGGCACAGGCCTTGAACGACTTCATCGTCTTCGGCACCGTGGCCGCCGCCTCCTTCGGCTCCGGCCACCTGCTCACCACCGCCGGCTGGACCACCATCAACCTGCTGGTGCTGCCGCTGGTGGCGGCCGCCGTGGGCCTGCTGGTGGTGGCGGGACCGAAGCGGCACGTCACCGCCTGATACGTTTGCACCGGCCTCTGCCGGCCTTCACGCGGGTGAACCCGATGCCGGCGTTGCCGCAGGCGGTGCAGCATGCGCCCCACAACCTTGCGGGAGGCGCCATGAAGTCGTCGGTGCTCTGTCTTGCCCGTGTGGCCGCCGGTGCTGCCGGACTGGTGCTGGCCGCCCTGCCCGCCTGGGCCCTGACCGCGACGCCGGTGGCCAGCGGGCTGGAGGCACCGGTGTTCCTCACCGCACCCACCGGCGACACGCGCCTGTTCGTGGTGGAGAAGGCGGGCCTTATCAAGACGCTGTCCGGCGGTGGCACCAGCACCTTCCTCGACCTGCGCAGCCAGGTGGACGCGGCCGGCGAAGGCGGGCTGCTGGGCCTGGCCTTCGACCCCGGCTTCGCCAGCAACGGCCGCTTCTACGTGGACTACATCGACCGCAGCACCAAGGCCACGGTGGTGGCGATGTACACCGCGCCCTCCGCCACCGCGCCGGCGGCCGATCCCGGCTCCGGCAAGACGCTGATCTCCATCGCCCAGCCGGCCGACCGCACCAACCACAAGGCGGGCTGGATCGGCTTTCGCCCCGGGGATGCCAACAACCTCTACATCGCCACCGGCGACGGCGGCAGCGGCAACGATCCCGAGAACCGGGCGCAGAACCTCAACGACAACCTGGGCAAGATCCTGCGCATCACGCCGCAGGCCGACGGCAGCTACACCGTGCCGGCCGACAACCCCTATGCCGGCAGCACGCCGGGCAATGACGAGATCTGGGCCTCCGGCCTGCGCAATCCCTACCGCAACAGCTTCGACCGGGCCAACGGCGACTTCTGGATCGCCGACGTGGGCCAGTCGACGCGGGAGGAGATCAACCTGGAGCGCGCCGGCACCCCCGGCGGCCGCAACTACGGCTGGCGCGCGCTGGAGGGCAGCGGCGACAACCCCGGCGTGCCCGACGCGCCGCCCGCCGGCGCGGTAGGCCCGCTGTTCGACTATGGCCGCGCCAATGGCGACGGCTCGATCATCGGCGGCTACGTGTACCGCGGCAGCTTCGAGCAGGGCCTGGACGGCGCCTACTTCTACGGCGACTTCGTCTCCGGCCGCATCTTCACGCTGCGTGAATCCGGCGGCGTGGTGACGGAGGTGATCGACCGCACCGACGAACTGGGCCGGCCCTTCGGCCCCAACCAGCTCACCTCCTTCGGCGAGGACGGCCTGGGCAACCTCTATGCGATGGGCCTGGACGGCCGGGTGGTGCTCATCGCCGCCGCGGTGCCCGAGCCGGGCACCTGGGCGCTGATGGCGTTCGGCGTGCTGGCCCTGGCCGGGCTCAGCCGGCGGCGGCCGCGCCCGCCAGGTCCAGCCACAGCACCTCGTACGGCTTGAGCGTGATGCCGCCGCGCAGCGGATGGCGCTGGCCCTGCAGCAGGTCGGTGGCGGCCTCGGGCAGGGCCGAGAACACGATGGCCGGGCAGTGCTGGGGATGCTCGCTGAAGTTGGCCAGGCACAGCACCGGCTGCGCCGGCAGGCCGCGCTGGTAGCCCAGCACGCTGCCGTTGCCGGTGCCGAAGCCGGTGAGCGCATTGCCGGCGAAGGCCGCGTGCGCGGCCCGCACCCGCACCATGCGCAGCAGGCCCTGGTGGATGCGGCCAGCCACAGTGCCGGTGTCCTCGCGCTGGGCATACAGCGCATCCACCCGCTCGGGCCGGTGCACCCAGCGGCTGTCGCCGGCCTTGGCCGGGTCTTCGAGGTAGCGGTGGTCGTTGGGCGTGCCCACCTCGTCGCCCAGGTAGATCAGCGGAATGCCGCCGGTGCTCAGCACCACGCTGTGCAGCAGCAGCACGCGCTGCACCGCATGCAGGTCGCCCTGCTCCACGCCCGCCAGTGAGGCACAGGTGCCGCTGATGCGGCATTCGCCGGTGGCGGGGTTGTCCTGGAAGGGCACGCCGCGCGCGAAGCTGCCCGGGAAGCGGTTGACGTAGAACCGGTTGAGGAACTGCCGGTGGTCGAAGCCGTGGATGCCGAAGCGGATGGCGTCCTCGTCGGCGAAGGTCCAGCCGATGTCGTCATGGCTGCGCACGTAGTTCACCCAGGCGGTGCCGGCGGGCAGCGTGTGGCGCTCCTCCAGCGCCTGCTGCAGCAGGTTCACCTCGCGCGTGGCCAGCGTGTTCCACAGCAGGGCCATCTGCAGCGGGTTGTACGAGAGCTGGCACTCCTGCGGCGAGATGTACTTCATCACGTCGTCGGGATGCACGATGGCCTCGCTCTTGAACAGCAGCCCCGGCGCGGCGATGCGGCACAGCGCATTGAAGGCGCGGATCAGCGCATGGGCCTCGGGCAGGTTCTCGCAGGCCGTGCCCAGGCGCTTCCAGATGAAGGCCACCGCATCCATGCGCAGGATGTCGGCGCCGAGGTTGGCGATGGCCAGCATCTCGCCGGCCATGGCGGTGAACACGGCCGGGTTGCCGTAGTTCAGGTCCCACTGGTAGCTGTGGAAGGTGGTCCACACCCAGCGGCCGTCAGGCAGCTGGCTGAAGGCGCCGGGATGCTCGTCCGGGAAGATCTCGCGCACGGTCTTCTCGTACGCATCGGGCTGGCTGCGGTCGTCGAACAGGTAGTAGAAGTCCTTGCGCGCCGGATCGCCCCGCACCGCGCCTTGCGCCCATTCATGGTCGTCGGCGGTGTGGTTGAAGATGAAGTCCAGCACCAGGCTGATGCCCGCCTTGCGCAGCGCCACGGCCAGCTCGCGCAGGTCGTCGATGGTGCCCAGCGCCGGGTTCACGTCGCGGTAGCTGCTGACCGCATAACCGCCGTCGTTGTGCTCGGGCGGGCACTTGAAGGGTGGCATCAGGTGCAGGTAGGTCAGCCCCAGTTCCTGGAAGTACGGGATCTGGTCGATGACGCCCTGCAGGTTGCCGCAGAACAGGTCCACGTAGCACACGCCGCCCAGCATCGTCTGCCGCTGGAACCAGTCGGCATCGGCCTCGCGCTGTGCATCCTGCGCACGCAGCTCGGCCGGCCGGGCCTGCCAGCCCTGCCAGGCGGTGAGCACCAGCTCCTCCAGGAAGGGCACGAAGTCCGGCCGCTGGCCGTAGAGGCCGGCCAGCTCGGCGAACAGGCGCGGAAAGTGGTGATCGAGGCGGGCCGCGAAGGCCTCCCAGGCGCGGCCGCGCGGCAGCTGGCCGAGGCGCCGTGCCAGCGCGCTGCGCACGTGCGTGAGCGCCAGCTGGGACTGGTTCTGGAGTGTGAGCATCGGGATGGACACCGCGGCGGGCGCAGTGTCATAAGAATCATTTGGTGGCAGAGCGCAAGAGGTCCGAAGCGCTTTGGAACTTTACACTGTGTGCCGGATTGCACGGTTCGGGTAAACGCGGAAGCGGCGCCAAAGCGGTTTGACTAAAGTCCAAACCGCTTTGGCAGGTTAGCAAAGTCCAACCCTACCCGCGTTCCATGCCCGCAGCGGCATGTCAATGACAGAGCCACCACAAATGAGACAAGTGATTTTCGCCCTCGCCGCCGCAGCCGCCGCGGGCATCGGCGTCCCGGCCTCGGCCGCCCCCGTCGACTTCACCGGCTACCTGCGCAGCGGCGCCGGTTCCAGCAGCGAGGACGGCAAGGAAGTCTGCTTCCGCATGCCGGGCTCCATCGTCTGGTTCCGCCTGGGCAACGAGTGCGACACCTATGCCGCGCTGTCCTTCGGCGCCAAGCTGGGCGAGGTGGATGGCACCACCTTCAAGACCAAGTTCACCACCGCCTACGGCACCCAGCAGCTGGCCAACTGGGAGCAGACCACCCCCGCCTTCCGGGAAGCCTTCGTCGAGGCGGTGGACATCGGCGCCTCCACCGGCTGGGCGCCGCTGAAGGGCGCCACGCTGTGGGCGGGCAAGCGGTTCTACAAGAACCCCGACATCCACATGCTGGACTACACCTACTGGGAGCCGGCGGCGGCGGCCGGCTTCGGCATCGACGGCATCAAGACGAGCCTGGGCAAGTTCTCATACGCCTACCTGCGCGCCGGCGACTTCGACGGCTACGGCATCGACAAGACCAACACCGCCTACAACCCGCAGATCATCGACGGCGGCTCGCGCACGGCCACCTCCCATGACCTGCGCTTCGAGGAGATCGACACCAACCCGGGCGGCCAGCTGATGGCGGGTGTGAACCTCATCGTCAACGGCAACCGCAGCGGCAGCTCGACGTACACCAACGACAGCTTCCAGCTGATCGACATCGACAACAACCCGAACACGCCCGCCGTGAACGTGCTGGTCCGCGAGACCAAGACCGTCAGCAACAAGGGCAAGAACGGCTTCGGCTTCACCGTCAGCCATCGCCAGAAGGACTTCCTGGGCCTGGGCGGTTTCCATGACACCGGCTTCCAGTACGCCAAGAACGCCGCGGCGCTCAAGGGCTTCGGCTTCGCCGCATCGCCGGCCGAGCGCACGGAGTGGCTGCTGTTCAACCACTGGGTGATCGAGCCCAAGAACACGCCCTACACCGCCACGGTGACGGCCGGCTACCGCCACGCCAGCCCGGACGGCGGCGACAAGACCAAGGACTTCTGGATCGGCGCCCGCCCGCAGTACCACATCAACAACGTGTGGAGCCTGATGTCCGAAGTGGGCTACCAGCAGGTGAAGGTGACCGGCGAGGACACCCGCAAGCTGGCCAAGGTGACGCTGGGCACGCAGTTCTCGATGGGCAAGAGCATCTGGGCCCGCCCGGCCATCCGCTTCTACGCCACCTACGCCAAGTGGAACGACGCGGCCGCCGCCGCCGGCTCGGTGGCCTGCACCGGCCGTGACTGCGGTACCGCCGTCGACGCCTTCGCCGACAAGCGCAGCGGCGTCGGCTACGGCGTCCAGGTCGAGACCTGGTTCTGACCCCGCACCGCCCTCACTGACCGCGCCGGGGGCCTCTCAGGGCCCCCGGCGCATCACCGCCTCTACTTTTCCTTCCGAACCAGGCCTGGAGACACCATGAACATCCCGCGTCGCAGCCCCCTCGCCCGCAGCATCCACATCGCCTTCCTCGCCGCCGCCGCGGCCGCCGGCGCCGCCCACGCGCAGACCTCGGTCAGCATGTGGGTGCATGCCGGCCCGGGCCCCGAGCGCGATGCCTACGTGGCCTCGGTCAAGGCCTTCAACGATGCGCAGAAGGACATCAAGGTCGACCTGGTGGCCTTGCCCGAAGGCAGCTACAGCGACCAGGTGAACGCCGCCGCGCTGGCCAAGAAGCTGCCCTGCGTGCTCGATTTCGACGGCCCCAACGTCTACAACTACGCCTGGACGAAGAAGATCGTCCCGCTGGACAACTTCCCCGGCGTCAAGGACCTGAAGGCGCAGATGCTGCCCACCCTGGTGCGCCAGGGCACCTACAACGGCAAGCTCTACAGCGTCGGCCAGTTCGACTCCGGCCTGGCCATCTGGGCCAACAAGAAGACCCTGACCGCCGCCGGCATCCGCATCCCCAAGGGCGTGGACGACGCCTGGACGCTGGCCGAGTTCGAGGACGCGCTGAAGAAGCTCAAGGCCGCCGGCGTGCCCTTCCCGCTGGACATGAAGTTCAACTACGGCATCGGTGAATGGGTGTCGTACGGCTTCTCGCCCATCCTGCAGAGCTTCGGCGGCGACCTGATCGACCGCAAGACCTACAAGACCGCCAAGGGCGTGCTCAACGGTCCGGCCTCGGTCAAGGCGATGCAGACGGTGCAGGGCTGGATCAAGGCCGGCTACGTCAACCCCGCGGCCAAGAACGACGGCGACTTCGCGGCCGGCAAGTCGGCCCTGTCCTGGGTGGGCCACTGGGTCTACGCCGACTACAAGAAGGCGCTGGGCGACGACCTGATCCTGCTGCCCATGCCCAAGCTGGGCGCCAAGGCCGCCACCGGCGCCGGCTCGTGGAACTTCGGCATCTCGGCCGACTGCAAGGCCCCCGATGCCGCGGCCAAGGTGCTGGCACACCTGATGAGCAAGAACGAGATCCTGCGCGTGACCGATGGCAACGGCGCCGTGCCCGGCACCACCGAGGCCCAGGCCGCCAGCAAGAACTACGCGGCCGGCGGCGCGCTGCGGCTGTACGTGGACCAGCTGAACAAGGGCGTGGCCATCGTGCGCCCGGAGACGCCGGCCTACCCGGCCATCTCCAGCGCCTTCGCCGAGGCGATGAACAACATCTTCGGCGGTGCCGACGTGCAGAAGGAGCTCGACAAGGCCGCCAGGAAGATCGACCAGACGATCGAGGACAACAAGGGCTACTCGAACCGCTGAGCGAGGAGACACAGACACCATGAGCACCGCGATCCAGATACCTCAACCCAAGCCGAGTCCGGCCACACCCGGCGCCTGGCTGTTCGCGGGGCCGGGTGTCCTGATGCTGTTCCTGTTCCTGGGGCTGCCCTTCCTGATGGCCTTCGTGCTGTCGTTCACCGACCAGCGGCTGGTGACCAACGAGGAGCTGGGCACCGACTTCGTCGGCCTGCGCAACTACGTGCGGCTGTTCGAGGACGATTCCTTCTGGGCCGCCCTGGGCAACAACTTCATGTTCGTGGCCATCGTCGCGCCGCTGCAGTCGGCCTTCGCGCTGCTGCTGGCGGTGATGGTGAACAAGCCGCTGAAGGGCTCGCGCATCTTCCGCACCGTGTACTTCATGCCGGTGGCCACCACCATGGCCGTGGTGGCCGTGGTGTGGTCGCTGATGTACAACCCGGACGGCGGCGTCATCAACCGCTTCGTCTCGGCCATCAGCTTCGGCGCGCTGGGCCCGTACGACTGGCTGCGCGACCCCGAGCTGGTGATGTACGCGGTCATCGCGCTGTCCATCTGGCAGGGCGTGGGCTTCCAGATGCTGGTGTTCCTCGCCGGCCTGCAGTCCATCCCCGAGGACCTGTACGAGGCCGCCAAGCTCGACGGCGCCACGCCGTTCAAGCAGTTCCTCTACATCACGCTGCCGCTGCTGAAGAACACCACCATCTTCGTGGTGGTGACGACCACGATCTACGCCTTCCAGCTGTTCACGCAGGTGCAGATCATCGCCAGCAGCGGCACCGCCGCGCCCGTCGATTCCTTCCGCACCGTGGTGATGCTGATGGTGACCGAGGGCTTCAAGAACGGAAAGATCGGCTACGCCTCGGCCCTCGCCGTGGTGTTCTTCGTCATCGTGCTGGCGCTGTCGCTGCTGCAGCGCGCACTCGTCAAGGAAGAAAGGGCAGGCGCATGAGCACCATGGCTCCTTCGCAATCGCGCCAGAACCTCGTGGCCAAGCTGGCGCAGTACGCGCTGCATGCCGTGCTGTGCGCGTTCTTCATCTTCCCGCTGCTGTTCATGTTCGTGTCGGCCTTCAAGACCGACGAGGCGCAGCTGCTGCGCGACATGAACAGCCTGGCCGCCTTCCTGCCGCAGGGCGAGCTGTCGCTGGGCAACTTCATCGAGGTGTTCAACGGCTCGTCGTTCGTGCGGGCCTTCTTCAACTCGCTGTTCACCGTCAGCGTGACGGTGGTGCTCGGCATCCTGGTCAACAGCATGCTGGCCTATGCGCTGGCGCGCTTCCGCTTCTTCGGGCGCGAGGTGCTGCTGTCCATCGTGGTGGCGCTGATCATCATCCCGTTCGAGGCCATCGCGGTGCCGCTGCTGCTGCTGGCCAACCAGCTGCCGTGGTTCACCGGCGAGGTGGGCTGGCTCGACAGCTACCGGGTGCAGATCATCCCGTTCATCGCCAACGCCTTCTCGGTGTACCTCTTCTACCAGTTCTTCATCGCGCTGCCCAAGGACCTGGAGGAGGCCGCGCTGATGGACGGCGCGGGCCGCCTGCGCATCTACTGGAGCATCGTGCTGCCGCTGTCCAAGCCGGTCATCGCCACCGTGGCGGTGCTGCAGTTCCTCGCCCGCTGGGGCGACCTGCTGTGGCCCATCATGGTCGTGCGCGGCGAGACCTACGCGACGCTGCCGCTCGCGATGCAGACCTTCTTCGGCCAGTTCCCGCGCCAGTGGGGCGACGTCATGGCATTCGCCGCCATGGCCACCCTGCCGACGCTGCTGGTCTTCCTGATCTTCCAACGCTGGTTCGTGCGCAGCGCGATCTCCAGCGGCGTCAAGGGCTAACAAGGCGACAACATGGCCAGCGTCTCTCTCAAGAAAATCCACAAGACCTACGCCGGTGGCGTGCACATCATCAAGGGCATCGACCTGGAGATCGCCGACGGCGAATTCATGGTGTTCGTCGGTCCCTCGGGCTGCGGCAAGAGCACGATGATGCGCATGATCGCGGGCCTGGAGGACATCACCGCCGGCGAGCTGCGCATCGGCGACCGCCTGGCGAACGACCTGCCGCCGGTCGAGCGCAAGGTGGCGATGGTGTTCCAGAGCTATGCGCTCTACCCGCACATGACGGTGGGCGAGAACATGGGCTTCGGCCTGAAGATCAACGGCGCCACCCGCGAGGAAGTGAATGCCGCGGTGGGCCGCGCCGCCGAGGTGCTGCAGATCACCCACCTGCTGGACCGCCGGCCCAAGGCCCTGTCGGGCGGCCAGCGCCAGCGCGTGGCCATCGGCCGCGCCATCGTGCGCAAGCCCGGCGTGTTCCTGTTCGACGAGCCGCTGTCCAACCTGGACGCCGGCCTGCGGGTGCAAATGCGGGTGGAGCTGGCCAAGCTGCACAAGGAGCTGGGCACCACGATGATCTACGTCACCCACGACCAGACCGAGGCCATGACGCTGGGCGACCGCATCGCGGTGTTCAACGGCGGCCACATCGAGCAGGTGGGCCCGCCGATGGAGCTGTACCAGCAGCCGGCCAACACCTTCGTGGCGGCCTTCCTCGGCTCGCCGAAGATGAACCTGCTGCCCTGCGACGTGCACTCGGCCGACGGCGTGGAACTGCAGGTCAAGCTGAGCGACCGGGCCGGCTTCAGCTTCGGCCGCAACGACGCCGCCCGCTACCAGGGCAAGTCGCGCCGCATGACCGTGGGCGTGCGCCCCGAATCGCTGGGCGTGGCCAGCCAGGGCGCCGGCATCGCCGCCGAGGTGGTGCTGGTGGAGCGCCTGGGCGACGTGCAGGTGGTGCATGCCCGCGTGGCCGGCACCGAGTCGGTGGCCACGGTCAAGCTGGCCGAGAACGGCAGCAGCCTGGCCGCTGGCCAGCAGGTGGTGCTGCGCCCGGAGCCCGGCAGCTGCTACCTGTTCGACGAGAACGGCAAGGCCGCCTGAGGCAGCGCCCGCGGGGGGTTTGCGACAATCCTGACACCCCCACTCGACGGAGCCGCCACCCCCGTGCCGATCGATCTGAAGCAGTTGTCGGCCCGGCTGGGCTTGTCAGCCACCACCGTCAGCCGCGCGCTGAACGGCTACGACGATGTCAGTGCCAAGACCCGGGAACGGGTCGAGCGCATGGCGCGTGAACTGGGTTACCAGCCCAACCGCACCGCACGCCGGCTGGCCCGTGGCCAGGCCGATGCGGTGGGGCTGGTGTATCCGCTGGACGCGGGCGACCTGGGCGACCCGCGCTTCCTGGAGGTGATCGAAGGCCTGTCCGACCGGCTGGAAGCCGCGCAGATGGACCTGCTGCTGGCCTCCGCCCGCGAGCACTCCGAGCTGCGCACCTACGAGCGGCTGGTCAGCGGCGGCCGGGTGGACGGCGTGATCGTGGCCCGCACCCGCGTGCAGGACCCGCGCATCGACTACCTGCTGCAGGCCGGCATGCCCTTCGTGGCCTATGGCCGCACCGCCCGCAGCGACGGCTTCGCCTGGTTCGACTTCGACAACGAGGCCGGCATGGTGCTGGCGGTGCAGCAGCTGCTGGCCGCGGGCCACACCCGCATCGGCTACCTGCATGCGCCGCTGGAGCTGAGCTTCGCGCTGCAGCGCTACTCCGGCTTCCAGCGGGCGATGCAGATGGCCGGCGTGCCGGTCGACCCGGCGCAGGTGGTGGCCGGCGGCCTGTCGCGCCGCACCGGCTATGCGGCGGCGCAGGCACTGCTGGCGGTGCATCCGCGGCCCACGGCGCTGATCGCCGACAACAACCTGTGCGGCGTGGGCGCGGTGCGCTGCCTGCTGGACGGCGGCATCGCCATCGGCCGCGAGGTCTCGGCCATCGTGTACGACGGCGTGCCCGACGACACCCTGCTGGTGGGCCGGCGCATCGCCGCCATCGGCCAGCCCACCGCCTACGGCGCGGGGGAGACGCTGGCCGAGATGCTGCTCACCCTGGTGCAGGGCGGCACGCTGGCCGAGCCGCGGCGGCTGCTGCAGCCGGTGTTCGAGCCCGGCGACTCCATCGGCCCGCCGGCCGGCTGAAGCGCGCCGGGCTGCTGCTGCATCACTGCAGCTTGAAGCGGCCCACCGCGCCGGCCAGCCGCGTCGCCTGCTCGCGCAGGCTCTCCGCTGCGGCCGAGCCCTGCTCCACCAGCGCGGCGTTCTGCTGCGTCATCACGTCCAGCTGCGCGACCGCGCCGTTCACCTCCTCGATGCCCTGGCTCTGCTGCCGGGTGCTGCCGCTGATGCCTTCGATCACGCCGGCCACGCGGCCCACCAGGGCCAGCAGCTCGCGGGTGGACTCGGCGGCGGTGCGCACCTGCTGCGTGCCGTCCTGCGCCTGCGCCATCGACTCGGCCACCAGGCCGCGCACTTCCTTCGCGGCCTGCGCGCTGCGCTGGGCCAGGGCCCGCACCTCGCCGGCCACCACCGCGAAGCCGCGGCCCTGCTCGCCCGCGCGGGCCGCTTCCACCGCCGCGTTCAGCGCCAGCAGGTTGGTCTGGAAGGCGATCCCGTCGATCACGCCGATGATGTCGCCGATGCGGCGAGACGAGGCATCAACGCCTTCCATCGAGCGCTCCACCTGCGCGATGGCCTGGCCGCCGCGGCCGGACGCCGCCTGGGCCGAGCGGGCCAGCGCATCCGCCTCGCGGGTGCTGTCGGCATGGCTGCGCACCTGCTCGGTGATCTGGCACATGGCCGCGGCCGTCTGCTGCAGCGAGCTGCTGGCCTGCTCGGTGCGGCTGCTCAGGTCGAGGTGGCCGGTGGCCACCTCGGCACTGGCGGTGGCGATGGCATCGGAGGCCATGCGCACCTGCTGCACCATGGCCTGCAGCGACCCGACGAAGCGGTTGAAGGCGCGCGCCAGCTGGCCGATCTCGTCCTCGGTCTCCACCGCCATGCGGCGGCTCAGGTCGCCGTCGCCCTCGGCGATGTCGGCCAGCAGCGCGGCGGCGCGGCGCACCGGCGCGGCGATGGCACGCGACACCCACACGATCAGCAGCAGCGCCAGCACGCCGCCCACGCCGCCGGCGATCAGCGGGCCGGTCCAGGCGGCACGGGTGGCCGCGGCCAGCAGCTCCGCCCGCGGCACCGTGGCCACCACGTAGAGGTTGAGCTCGGGCACGAAGCTGGCGGCCAGCACCCGGTCGCCGCCCTCGGCCGGCTGCACCGTGTGGCGGAACTCCTCGCCGTCCTGCAGCAGCGTGGCCACCGCGCCGGCATGGAAGCCGGGCAGGTCGGCCAGGGCATGGCGACCGTCGGCCAGGGTGGCGTCGCGGTGGACGACGATGGTGCCGTTGGGCCGCACCAGCATCACCGAGCCGGTCTCGCCGATGCGGTAGCCGCGGATCCTGTCGGCCATGGTGTTGACCGACAGGCCCAGGCCGGCCAGCCCGGCATGGCCCGGGCCCGCATCGAAGCGGGCATTGATGAACAGCATGTACTCGTTGCTGGACTTGTCGCGGTCCAGGTCCAGCGTGTAGGGCCGGCCACTGGTGAGGAAGCGGCCGAACCAGGCCTCGTCGGCGCCCAGCACCCGCTGCAGGCCGGCTTCCGAGAGGTAGCGGCCATTGGCCTGCGACACCCAGTACACCGCCGAGGCCTTGTGCTTGGCCTTCAGCCGCCCCGCATAGGCCTGGAAGGCCGCCAGGCCGTCCTCGGGCTGGCCGGCCCGTTCCCACTGCAGCAGGAAATGGTTGTCCGCCATGTCGAGCGAGGCGGTCAGCGGTTCGCTGATCTGGCGCTGGATGTCGGCGCGCACGCGGCCAAGCACCGCCGGCAGCTCCTGCTGCACCACGCGGTCCTCGAAGGCGCCGCGGGTGAGCCACATGCCGGTGGCCATCGAGATGACGATGAAGCACAACAGGCACAGCAGCATGCTGGCCATGAGCTTGCGCTGGATGGACCAGCGCCGGACTGCAACAAGACCCATGACCTTCAAGGTGGCAAGTGGACGACGACCGACCTATATCGACGCGGCACCCGCGAAGTTGACCGTGATGCCTGCACGCCTTGCAGGCCGTGCCGGATCCCCACCTTGAGCGAATTCGTTACAAAACGCAGCTCAATGCCGCGGGCGTGGTGGCCGATATGGGCGAATCCATGCACTCCCGTGCCGGTCACGACCCGGTGCGGCGGGGCGTCCACGACCCGGCCGACCCCGGCCGCCAGCAGTAAAGGTTCGGATGTACCGCAAGAATTTGGCCGCCCTGGCCGCCCTGCTCATGCTGGCCGGCGGCACCGGCGTGGCCAACGAGGCGCATGTCGCGCTTTTCAAGAACGTCACCGGCGAGGTGACGGTGCTGCGCCCGGCCGGCAACGTGGCCGCCACGCCCGGCATGACGCTGCAGGTGGCCGACCGCCTGGTGTCGGGCCCCGGCGCCTCGGCCGGCATCATGTTCAAGGACGGCACCGCCGTCACCCTGGGCCCGGCCAGCGAGCTGGAGCTGCGCGACTACGCCTTCGAGCCCAAGGATGCGCGCTACGACTTCGACGTCTACCTGGCCCGCGGCAAGGCCATCTACACCAGCGGCAAGATCGGCAAGCTGGCGCCCGAGGCGGTGAAGGTGGGCACGCCCACCGCCACCGTCGGCGTGCGCGGCACCCGCTTCATCGTGGAAGCGCAATGAAGGCCGCCGCCGCCCTGGCCGCGGCCGTGCTGCTGCTGGCCGGCTGCGCCACGCCGCCTGCGCCGCCGCAGCCGCGCACCACCGTCACCCTGATGCCCGACGAGGACGGCCGCGTGGGCGCGGTGCTGCTGAGCAATGCCGCCGGCACCCAGCGCATCGACCAGGCCTATGCCGCGGCCACCGCGGTGGGCTCGGCCTCCGCCCCCGGCGCGGCGCAGCCGCAGCAGGAAGCCGCCGTCACCGCCGCCCATGGCGACCTGCTGAAGGCCCAGCCGCCGCGGCCGGTGACCTTCGTGCTCACCTTCGTGCTGGACAAGACGGTGCTCACCGAGGCCGCCAAGGCCCAGCTGCCGGCGCTGCTGGCCGCGGTGCGCGAGCGCAAGCCCACCGAGATCAGCGTCTTCGGCCATGCCGACAGCACCGGCAGCAAGGAACGCAACCTGCGGCTGTCGGCCGAGCGTGCCCGCGCCGTGGCCGACTGGCTGCGCAAGAGCGATGCATCGCTGGACCGCATCGAGGTGCAGTCCTTCGGCGATGCCGAACCGCTGGTGCCGGCCGCGCCCGGCGTGCCCGAGCCGCGCAACCGCCGCGCCGAAGTCATGGTGCTCTGACGGCCATGCCCGCCACGCACCGCACCGGCCCGGCGCTGGGCCACAAGGTGTCGCCGCGGCATGCGGCGCTGATGCTGGTCATCGGCCTGCTGCTGCCGCTGGCCATCGGGCTGGCCGGGCTGCTGCAGCCGGCCTGGCTGGCGCGGCTGGAACACGGGCTGCAGGACGAGCTGATGCGCCGCACCGCCTCGGGTGCCACCGCGCAGCAGGTGGTGGTGGTGGACATCGACGACGTGAGCCTGGCCGCGGTGGGCCAGTGGCCCTGGCCGCGCTACCGGGTGGCCTCGCTGATCGAGCGCATCCACCAGGCGGCGCCCGCGGCCATCGCCATGGACATCCTGTTCCCCGAGCCGGACCGCAGCTCGCTGCTGACGCTGCAGCAGACCTTCAAGCAGGACTTCGGCATCGACGTGGCCATCGGCGGCGTGCCGCCCGGCCTGCTGGACAACGACGGCTACCTGGGCCAGCAGATGGCGCGGGCCGGCGTGGTGGGTGCCCGCTACTTCTACTTCGACCATGCCACGCCCGGCGCGCAGCCGGCCGATGTCCAGCCGCTGCAGGTGGGTGGCCGCACCGACCTGCTGGCGCTGCAGGAAGCCACCGGCGTGCTGGAGAACACCGCACCGGTCGCGCGGCGCACCCGCAGCAGCGGCTTCGTGAACCAGAAGCTGGACGACGACGGCGTGCTGCGCCGGCTGCCGCTGCTCATCGGCCATGGCGGCCGGCCGCAGGTGAGCCTGTCGCTGGCCGCGGTGATGCGGGCCCAGGGCCTGCGCGCGGTGCAGGTGCTGGCCACGCCCGACGGCCTGGCGCTGCAGGTGGGCACGCGGCAGCTGCCGATGGATGCGGCCGGCTATGCCACGCTGCGCTTCGACGGCGGGCCGGCCAGCTATCCCGCGGTGTCGGCGGTGGCGCTGCTGGCCGGCCAGGTGCCGGCGGAGGCGCTGCGCGGCAAGGTGGTGTTCGTCGGCACCTCCGCCGTGGGGCTGAAGGACGTGCACACCACCGCGATGCACCCGGCCTTCCCCGGCCTGCGCATCCATGCGCTCATGGCCGAGAACCTGCTGCAGGGCCGCTTCTTGCACACGCCGCCGTGGGGCGCGGCGGTGGCGCTGGCGGCCTGCCTGGCCACCGGGCTGCTGATGACCGCCATCTTCGTGCTCGCCATCCGCATCCCCACCCTGGTGGCCGCCAGTGCGGTGGTGCCGGCGGCGGCGCTGGGGCTGGCGGTGGCGCTGTACCTGCGCAGCGGGCTGCTGCTGCCGATGGCCGCGCCCTGCCTGTCGGCGGGCCTGCTCTTCATGGTGTTCTTCATCACCCGCTATGCGCTGGAGCGCAGGCGTGCGCTGGCCTGGCGGCGGCAGCTGGAGAACGCACGCCAGGTCACCATCGAATCGATGGCCTCGGTGGCCGAGACCCGCGACCCCGAGACCGGCGCCCACATCAAGCGCACCCAGCACTACGTGCGGGCCGTGGCGCTGCATCTGCGGGCCACCGGCCACCACACCGCACTGCTGACCGACGAGTACATCGAGCTGCTGTTCATCTCGGCGCCGCTGCACGACATCGGCAAGGTGGGCGTGCCCGACCACATCCTGCTCAAGCCCGGCCGCCTCACGCCCGAGGAGATGGAGCAGATGAAGCAGCATGCCGAGTTCGGCCGCAAGATCATCTTCAGCACCGCGCAGCGCATCGAGGGCGACAACTTCCTCACCATCGCCGGCGACATCGCCGCCACCCACCACGAGAAGTGGGACGGCAGCGGCTACCCGCTGGGCCTGGCGGGGCAGGACATCCCGCTGGCCGGCCGCATCATGGCGGTGGCCGACATCTACGACGCGTTGATCAGCCGCCGCTGCTACAAGGAGCCGTTCAGCCATGCGCGGGCCACGCAGATGATGCGCGAGCTGCGCGGCAAGACCTTCGACCCGGTGGTGCTGGACGCCTTCTTCGAGATCGAGGACACCATCCAGGCCATCGCCGACGAGCACCGCGACGAGGCCGAGGGCGACGCCTCGCCCGAGGTGGCCGCCGCCCAGGTCATCGAAGGGCTGAAGCAGCACCGGCCCGCCCCCCTGCCGGCCGCGGCGTCCACCCCCCGCGACCACGCGCAGCAGCCGTGAAGCACCGTTCGCCGCGCCGTGCCGGCGCCGTCCTTGCCGCGGCGCTGCTGCTGCCCGGCGCGCTGCCGGCCCAGCCTGTCGCGCCGGCGCCCGGCCCTGCCGTGCAGGCCGCGCCTGGCGCCGAGCTGCCGGACCGCCTGCTGGCGCTGGAGACCCTGGGCCGCGCCCAGCCGGCGCCGGCATCGCAGCAGCTGCAGGCCTTGCTGGACGCCAGCCCCGCCTTCAGCGACCTGCGGCTGGCGCTGCTGACGGTGCAGGGCCTGATGTGGGCCGAAGCCGCGCAGGGCGACGCCGCCGAGCGCAGCGCCGTCCAGCTCGACGCCTGGCCCGAATCCGCCGGCCCCGCGCGCGCTGCCCGCGCCGCGGCGGCCGCGCTGCTCATCCGCGCCAGCCTGGCCGCCCACGGCGGCCACGACCTGCAGCGCGCCGACCAGCTGCTGCAGCAGGCGTTGCAGGCGCTGCCGGCCGGCGTGCCCGACCTCGAGCGCTACCGTTTCGTGGCCGCGCACGGCTTCATCAAGGACCGCGCCGGCCAGCTGGAAGCCGCGGTGCGGCTGAACCACGAGGCGCTGGCGCTGGCCGACCGCATCGGCACGCCCTGGCGCCGGGCCGAGGCCCGCAGCGCGCTGGCCTACAGCTACTTCGGCGCCAGCCAGCTGGAACGGGCCCGCACCCTCAGCGACGAGGCCTTGGCCGTGGCCACCGCCGCCGGCGATGCGGTGGCCCTGGGCCGGGCCCACAACACCGCCGGCATCGTGCTCGACGGCCTGGGCGACCGCGAGGGCGACCGCCGCAGCTTCGAGCTGGCCATCAGCCATGCGCGGCGCGCCGGCGCCAAGCGCGACGAGGCCCGCTACCTGGCCAACAGCGCCGACTTCTACCTGAAGAAGGGCGACTACAGGACCGCCCTCGGCCATGCCCAGCGCGCGCTGCCGCTGGCACGCGAGCTGCGCGACCCGGACACCGAGCTGGTGTCGCTGGCCAACATCGGCTTCGCCCACATCGCGATGCAGCAGCTGGCCCCGGGCAAGCGCTTCGTGGCGCAGGCCATCGCCATCGACGAGCAGCGCGGCGCCTGGGGTGGCGCCGCCTCCACCTACCTGGAGCTGGGCACCTACCTGGAAAAGGCCGGCGACCTGCGCGGCGCGGTGGCCGCCTACCACCGCCACCGCAAGCTGGCCGCGGGCGTGCTGCGGGTCGACCAGCAGAAGGCCATCCTGGCGATGCAGGAGCAGTACGACGCCGAGCAGCGCAGCCGCTCGCTGGCGCTGCTGCAGCGGGAGCAGGACATCAAGGCCGAGCAGCTGCACCGGCGCGACCTGCAGCAGCGGCTGTGGTGGCTGCTGGCGGCGGCGCTGGTGGCTTCCTTCGGCGTGCTGGTGGCGCTGCAGCGGCGGGTGCGGCAGGCCAACCGGCTGCTGGCCCGCAGCAACCAGGTGCTGCGCCAGTATGGCGAGCGCGACCCGCTCACCGGCCTGGCCAACCGCCGCGGCTTCCAGGCCGCGATGCAGCAGCGCGCGGCCGACGGCACCCTCAGCGGCACGCTCTACCTGATCGACGTCGACCACTTCAAGCGCATCAACGACCGCCACGGCCATGCCGCCGGCGACGCCGCGCTGGTGGAGGTGGCGCAGCGCCTGCGCGCCACGCTGCGCGAGGACGACCTGATCGTGCGCTGGGGCGGCGAGGAATTCCTGGTGGTGGTGCAGGCGCTGTCGCCCGAGCGCATCGACGCGCTGGCGCGCCGCATGCTGGGCGCGCTGCAGGCCACGCCGGTGCAGGTGGAGCGCCAGACCATCGCCGTCACCGCCTCCATCGGCTTCGCCACCTTCCCCATCGGTCCCGGCGCGCTGGCGGTGCCCTGGGAACGGGCAGTCAACCTGGTGGACACCGCCATGTACCTGGCCAAGACCCGCGGCCGCAACCGCGCCTACGGCGTGCGGCTGCGGCAGGCGGCGAACGACGCCTCGCTGGAGGCGATCACCGGCGCGCTGGAAGCCGCGGCCGACGACGGCCGCGTGGCGCTGACGCTGCTGCGCGGCGACGGCGGCGAGCCATCGGTGGAGCAGGCGGCGTGAGCGCCGCCGCCCGGTGGGATCCCGCGCAGCGGGAGGGTGCACCCGTCAGGCGCTTGACCGTGGCCCTGCGGCGTCGGCTGCTGGCGCTGGTGCTGGCCGCACTGGGGGCGGCGCCTGCCGCCGCCACGCCCGCCGCCTTCGAAGCCCAGGTGGACCAGCTGCAGCGCAGCGGCTATGAGCATCCCGACGCCGCGCTGGCCGGGCTGCAGCAGCTGCGCCGGCAGGCCTCCACGCCCGAGGCGCTGCGGCTGGTGCTGCAGGCGCTGGGCAGCATCCAGGCCCAGGCCGGCCGCAGCCGCGACGCCGAAGCCACGGCCGAGCTGCTGCTGGAGCTGGCGCAGCAGCCGGCCCCGCGGGAGCAGGCCGGCCGCGCGCTGGCCGGCTCCAACCTCGTGCGGGCGCAGGTGGCGGAAAACGGCGGCCAGTCGGCGATGGCGGCGGCGCTGGCACAGGCGGCGCTGCAGGTGTTCGAGGCCGACTGCCCGCCCCACACCGAGCGGCCGCTGCACTGCGACTACCGCGCCGCCTGGAGCGCCCGCCAGATCGTGCAGCGGCGCGCGGTGGGCCAGGGCGTGGCCGCCACGCAGGCCGCCCATGCCCGCGCCGCGCTGGCGCTGGCCGAGGCCGGCGGCGACGCCCGCCGCCAGGCCACCAGCCTGGGCGCACTGGCGGTGCTGGCCGAGGAGGCCGGCGACGGCGAGGAGGCCCGCCGCCTGATCGCCCGCGCCCGGCGCCTGGTGCTGCCGCTGGACGACATGGGCGAGCTGGCCCGCCTGAGCGACATCGAGGCGCGGCTGGCCGGCATCCGCGGCGACCAGCGGCATGCGCTGCACCACCACCAGCAGGCCCAGCTGATGGCCGCCCGCGCCGACGCGCCGCGGCTGGAAGCCCGCATGCTCACCAACCTGAGCGATGCCTACGTCCATGCCCAGCGCCCGGCCGATGCGCTGGCCGCGGCCGAGAAGGCCCTGCTCATCATCCGCCAGCGCCACGACCTGCGCGCCGAGCGGGCGGCGGTGAACAACGCAGGGCTGGCCAAGATCGGCCTCGGCCGGCTGGCCGAAGGCAAGGAAGACCTGGCCCGGCTGATCGCGCTGTGGGAGGCCGGCGGCGACACCGGCCGCCAGGCCGAGACGCTGCGCGAGTTCGGCGAGGCCCTGGCCGCCGCCGGCGACGCACGCGCGGCCATCGACCTCTTCCACCGCGAGCGGGCGCTGAGCGCCGAGCTGATGCGCATCAACCGCAGCGCCGCGCTGAAGGAGCTGCAGGCCCGCAACGACGCCGAGGCCCGCCAGCGCGACATCGACCTGCTGGCCCGCGACAACGCGCTGAAGACCGAGGCGCTGGCCAACCGGGCGCTGCAGCAGCGCATCGGCTGGCTGCTGGCCGCGGTGATGCTGGCCGCCACCGCGGCCGCGCTGCTGCTGTACCGGCGGGTGCGCAGCACGCACCGGGAGCTGGCCGCCAGCCAGGTGCGGCTGCAGGCGCAGAGCGAGCGCGACCCGCTCACGCAGCTGTCCAACCGCCGGCATTTCCAGGCCGCGATGGCGCGGCTGGCCGCGCCCGACGGCAGCTTCCACGGCGGGCTGCTGCTGGTGGACATCGACCACTTCAAGCGCATCAACGACGTGCAGGGCCATGCGGCCGGCGACGAGGTGCTGGTGGAGGTGGCGCGCCGGCTGCAGGCCGCGGCCGGGCCCGCCGACCTGGTGGTGCGCTGGGGTGGCGAGGAATTCCTGCTGGTGCGCCCGGGCGCCGATGCGGCCGCGGTGCAGCGGCTGGCGCAGCAGCTGCTGGCCGCGGTGGCCGGCAAGCCGGTGGTGGCCGGCGGCCAGCCGCTGCAGCTGAGCGCCTCCATCGGCCACGGCAGCTTCCCGCTGCCGCCGCATGGCCGGCCGGTGCGGCATGAACAGGCCATCGCGCTGGTGGACCGGGCGCTCTACGCGGCCAAGCACCAGGGCCGCAACCGCGCCGTCGGCGTGTAGCGCCGGCCGCCCGGCGCTCAGCGGCCCAGCACCGCCGCCACGCCCGCGCGCAGCTTGGCGAAGTCGATCGGCTTGGTCCAGTAGGCCTGCGCACCGGCGCGGGTGGCGGCCTCCACCTCCTGCGGCATGGCGCTGGCCGACAGCGCGATGACCGGCAGTTGCGCGGTGCGCGGGTCGGCACCCAGCCGCCGCAGCACCTCCAGGCCATGCATGTCGGGCAGCTGCATGTCCAGCAGCACCAGGTCGGGCTGCAGCTCGGCGGCCCGGCGCAGGCCTTCCTGGCCGCTTGCGCACACCACCACCTGCACCTGGGAATGCTGCTGGAAGTAGGTTTCCACCAGCAGGGCGTTGACCGGGTTGTCCTCGATGTAGAGCACGGTGCCGGTCAGCGCGTCGGCGCCCTCGGGTGCATCCAGCGGCGCGAAGGCGCTGGGCACCGCCTCCCCCCGCGGCGGCTGCCAGGGCAGCGAGACGGTCACCGTGGTGCCCAGGCCCTCGCGGCTGTCGAAGGACAGCTCGCCGCCCAGCAGCTCCACCAGCCGGCGGGTGATGAACAGGCCGATGCCGGTGCCTTCGATGGCCGAGCGCTCGCGCCCCAGCCGGTTGAAGGCCTGGTACAGGCCGTCGAGCTGCGCCTGCGACATGCCGAAGCCGTCGTCCGCCACGCGCAGCTCCATGCGGCGGCCGTCGCAGCGGGCCTGCAGCCGCACATGGCCGCCCGGGCGGTTGTACTTGATGGCGTTGGACACCAGGTTCATCAGCACCTGGCGCAGCCGCACCGGGTCGGTCCGCATTGTCAGCGGCAGGCCGGCGGCGGGCTCCAGCTGCAGCGTCACCTGGTGGCGGCGGGCCAGCGGCTGGTTGAGCTGCACCACGCTGGCCAGCTGGGCGGCCATGTCCACGTCGGTCATCTCCACCGTCAGCTCGCCGGCCTCGATGCGGGTGACGTCCATCAGGTCGTCGATCAGCACCTTGAGCTGCCGCGCCGCGGCCATCACATGGCCCAGCTGCTGCTGCGCCTCGGCGTCCTGCCGCGCCTGGGCCCGCGCATGCTGCAGCTGGGCGAAGCCGAGCACCGCATTGAGCGGCGTGCGCAGCTCATGGCTGACGTGGGAGAGGAACTGCGTCTTCGCGCGGTTGGCGGCCTCGGCGGCGGCCAGCGCCTGGTGCGCCGCCTTGTGGCGGTCCAGCGTGAGGCCGAAGGACAGCTCGCGCGCCAGCTCGTCCAGCAGGCCCACCAGCTCGTCGTCGAAGGCCACGCCCGGCGCGGCGCACAGCGTGAGCACGGCCAGCCGCTCCTGCTCCACCTCGATGGGCACGGCGGCCATCGGCGCCTCGTCGGCCGGCGCGTCGATGGCGGGCCGGCCGCTGGCCAGCGCCTGCTCGGCCAGCGCCAGGTCGCGGTTGCCCCAGAGCACCGCCTCGTCCGAGCGCCGCGGCGCGCTGCCGGCGCGGCTGTGGGCCACCACCCGCAGTCCGCCCGCCTCGGGCCGGGAGACCCAGGCCTGCTCGGCCAGGCCGGTGGCGATGCAGGCGCGGCACACCTCTTCGTACAGCGCCTGCGGCGGCATCTGCCGCGCGATCGCCTGGCCGGTGGCCGACAGCGTCTCGTGGAAGCGGCGCAGCTGCACCGCATGCCGCTCCGACTGCTGCAGCTGCGCGGCGCGCTGGTCGTTGCGCTCGATCAGCCGGTTGAACTCCACCGCCACCTCGCCGAACTGTCCGGGCAGGCCGGCATCGGCGCGCACGTCGGTGTGGCCGGCATGCAGCCGGCGCGCGGTGTCGGCGATGCTGTGCAGCGCGGCGGTGAGCCGGCGAGCCGCCAGCCAGGCCGCCGCCAGGCCCAGGCCGATGACCACCAGCGCCAGCGCCACCGCGCGCAGCAGCTCGGCATTCACCGGCGCGTACACGTCGGCCACCGGCATGCCGGCCAGCGCGTCCAGCCCGTGCTTGCCGATGGGCGCGGCGGCATAGGCGCGGCGCTGGCCGTCCAGCCCGGTGGCGATCATCATGCGGGCGTCGGCCACCTTGGTGGCGCCCAGCAGCGCGGTGGGCAGCGCCGCGCCCATCCAGCGCTCGGGGTCGGGCAGGCGCGTGAGCATGATGCGGCGGTCCTTCACCACCGCCACGATGCCGCCGGCGCCGCGCAGGTCGCCCTGCAGCGACGCGTTCACCGCCTGCATGTCGATCACCGCCACCACCAGTCCGGTCTTGCGGCCCTGTTCGTCGCGCACCGGCAGCGTGAGGTACATCACCATGCGGCCGCTGACCGGCCCGCGGCGCGGCTCGCTCAGCAGGAAGTGGTCGGCCGCCAGGCCGGCGCTGAACCAGGCCAGGTCGGCGAAGGAGCGGCGCGGCACATGCGGCTCGGCCGAGCACACATGGGTGCCGTCGGCGCGGAAGAAGCCGATGTTGGTGTAGGCCACGCCCTGGCCGGTGGCACCCTGCACCAGGTCCTCGCAGGCCTCCGGCTGCAGCGTGCGGATGCTGCGCCGCGTGGCCAGGAAGCTCAGCAGGTGCTCCGCGGTGAGCAGGTGGTTGCGCATGTGCTCCGCCACGTCGTGCACCTGCTCGCGCAGCACGGTGGCGGCGCGGCGCTCGGCCTGCCGGCGGGCGTCGAGGATGCTCACCGCCTGCAGGGCCACCAGCGGAATGGCGGCGGCGGCCACGATCAGCAGCAGGCGGGAGAAGAGGTAGTCCGGCTGGCGCCGGCGGCTGGCGTTGGCGGCTGGAAGGCCCATCAGTACTGCTGGAACGGTGTCAGGGCAGCGGCCCGTGGATCGCAGGAAATGCTGTCGCCCGCAGTACACCATGCCCCTGCCGGGCGTCCATCCCGCTGTTGATGGCGGCGGCCCTCCTGAATCGTGCTGAATCCGCAGTTCAGGACATCTTCAGCATCTTGCCCGGCGCCGCCGCCGCATGGGACAACCCGCGCGACAGCGACCACGGAGACCGCCCATGCCCCACCAAGACCAGATCACCTCGGTGGCCATCCACCCGGCCATCGGCATCGCCCGCGTGGGCAACAGCCCGCAGGGCTGGTTCCTGGGGCCGGAGGCGCCCGGCCAGCCGCGCACGCCGGCCGGCAACTACCGCGACGCGCAGGGCCGCATCCTGCGCCAGGCCGCGCGCTTCCGCCTCTACGGGCTGGACGACGCCGGCCGCGTGGTGCGCGAGATCACCGCGCAGGAGGCCCGCATCGAATGGACGGTGGAGGTGGCCAACCTCAAGGCCGACTGGTTCAACTTCGACCAGGCGCTGGACATCCCCGCCAGCCGCGGCGACCTGCCCGGCACGCCGCCGGTGGCCAGCCTGCGCCGCAACCGCCGGCTGACGGGCGCGGACCGCGCGGGCCTGCGCATCGAGCCCGGCGCGCGCCATATCAGCGGCACCGACACCCACCGCGAGGGCGGCGACCCGCGCCACACCTTCGACAGCGGCTGCTTCATGGGCAGCAAGGTGTACCTGGGCGAGCTGCGCACCGACGAGGCCGGCCGGCTGCTGTTCCTGGGCGGGCGCGGCCAATCATCGTCCTACGACGGCCAGCCGCCGCAGGGCTTCGCCAACAACGACGGCTGGCACGACGACATCTGCGACGGCCCGGTGAATGCGCGCGTCACGCTGGGCGGCGTGACGCACGAGGCCATCGGCGCCTGGGTGGTGGTGGCGCCGCCGGACTACGCGCCGGGCGTGCAGGCGCTGGTCACCGGCTGGGACCTGCTGCGCGACCTGGCGGTGCGCAGCCGCCGCATGTGCCCGCCCGGCCAGCCCGACTACTGGCAGGACATCCATCCGCTGCTGCGCCGCCTGGCTGACACCGAATGGGTGAATGCCGGCTTCGCGCTGCAGTTCGGCTGGGGCACGCCGCAGGACTTCCGCAGCCCCGGGCTGCGGGCCCGGCTGTGCGATCCCGCGCCCGCCTGCCAGCCGCTGCGGCGCGCGGTGTTCCACAGCTTCCGCGAGCCCGGCGCGCCGCGGCTGCAGGCCGACGCCTGGCCGGCGGTGTACGGCGACGCGGTGGTGCTGAACCCGCCGATTACCGACCCGATGAACTGGATGTCCATCACGCCGCTGCAATACGCGCTGCTGCGCCAGTGGGCCGACGGTGACTTCCGGCATGTGCCCGCGCCGCCGCCCGACCTGCCGTTCGACCAGTTGAAGCCGGCCGAACAGGCGCAGGCGCTGGACCGCGCCGCGTTGGAGGAAACCACCGGCGGCCCCTTCCATCCCGGCGCCGAGTTCACCTGGCCGATGCGGGTGGCGCTGATGTACGAGCAGCACGGCCAGCCCTTCCGGCTGCGCCGCCGCCGAGGGCCCGAGCCCGATTTCGGCGACGTGCTCACCGCCAGCAGCGCGTTGGCCGCCGGCGGCCCGCTGGATGGCTGCGTGCCCGGCGGCATCACCCGCTGGATGGCCTGCCCCTGGCAGACCGACACCGCCAGCTGCCTGTCGGCCTACAAGCCCTGGGCGGGCGAATACCTGCCCACCTTCTGGCCCGCCCGGGTGCCCAACGACGTGCTCACGCAGGCCCAGTACGCGGTGGTGATGGACACCGCGCAGCCGCTGGACCAGCGGCTGCAGGCGCTGTCGGCCGCGCGCCGCGAGAAGTGGCTGCGCGGCATCGTGTACGCCAGCAAGGGCCAGCCGCCCGCACTGATCGGCCAGCCCAATCCGCGGGCGGTGTTCATCGAGGCCTGGTCGCAGGTGGGCATCGTGCTGGAGCAGCCCGCCCCCACCGACCTGCCCCTGTGGCCGCCCACCCTGCGGGTGGAAACCGGCCGCCGCATCGGCCCCGCCGCCGCCACCGCGGTGCACTCCCTGGCCGCCCACGACCCGACGCAGGAGCGATGAGCACAGTCCGGCCGCCTGGACGGCAGCTGCCGTTCACCGTGCGCATCATCGGCGACGGCCCTGCCGCCCTGGCCACCGCCATCGGCCTGCTGCAGGGCGGCGTGGCGGTGCGCTGCAGGCCGCCGCGACGCCCCGCCACCGCATCCGCGCTGCCACCGCGGGCCGACAGCCTCTCGCCCGGCGGCCATGCGCTGCTGGCGCGGCTGGGCGTGGCCGAGGCCTTCGCCGCCGACGGCCACCTGCCCTGCCACGCCCATGCCTGCGACTGGGGCCCCGGCGGCCTGCGCCACCTGGACTTCATCAGCCATCCGCAGGGCAGCGCCTGGCAGGTGGACCGCGGCCGCTTCGACGGCCGGCTGCGCGAGCGGGCGCTGGCGCTGGGCCTGCAGTGGGAACCGCCCGACAACACCGAGGCCGCGCCCCCGGTGCAGGCCATAGTGGATGCCAGCGGCCGCAGCAGCCACTTCGCCCGCCGCCAGGGCGCCCGCCGGCTGCGCGGCGACCGCCAGCTGGCCTGGCTGGCCAGCGCGCCGGCCGCCCACGCACCCGGCGACGGCATGAGCCTGGTGGAAGCCACCGCCGACGGCTGGTGGTACAGCGCCCCGGCGCCCGGCGGCCGCTGGAGCCTGGCCTGCTTCACCGATGCCGACCTGCGCCCGTCGCCGGCCCAGGGCCATGCCGGCTGGCTGCAGCGCCTGGCCGCCGCGCCACGCACCCTGGACCGGCTGATCGCCCATGGCGTGGATGCCCGCCATCTGGCCCTGCAGCCCGCCCGGCTGCTGGCCGCCGACAGCAGCCGGCTCGACCGCTTCTGCGGCAGCGGCTGGCTGGCGGTGGGCGATGCGGCCATGGGCTTCGACCCGCTGTCCGCCCACGGGCTGACGGTGGCGCTGCAAAGCGGGCTGCATGCCGCGCAGGCCTTGATCGCGCTGCGCGACGGCGATGCCCAGGCCCTGCCCGCCTATGCCGCGCGCCTGGCCGACGCCTTCGACGCCTACCAGCGCCAGCGCCTGGCGCTGTACCGCGACGAGACCCGTCACGCCTGCCATCGCTACTGGCAGCGCCGCCGCCACGGCGGCTACGATGGCACGACGAGCAGTTCGAACTGACCCCCACAGCAGTTGCGCGGAAGGAGCCGCGCCGCCGCATGAACATGCCCGCCGCCGAACGGCCCGCCTCCCGCCATCTGCTGGGGCGCTTCGAACTGCGCCTGCAGGAACGCCTGCTGCTGGACGACGGCCAGCCGCTGCCGCTGGGCTCGCGGGCCTTCGACCTGCTGGCCGCGCTGGTGGCCGGCCGCGGCCGCATGCTGTCCAAGGACGAGCTGCTGGACACCGTGTGGCCCGGCCTGGTGGTCGAGGAGAACAACCTGCAGGTGCAGGTAAGCAAGCTGCGGCGGCTGCTGGGGCGCGATGCCATCGCCACCGTGGCCGGCCGCGGCTACCAGCTCACGCTGCCGCTGCGGCCCGCCCCGACCGACGAGGCCACGCCGCAGCCGGACACGCCGGCCGCGGCCGCGCCGGTGGCCAGCCTGCCGCCCGAGCGCAGCCCCTTCATCGGCCGCCAGAAGGAGCTGTCGCATTGCCTGCGGCTGATGGCGGACAGCCGGCTGCTGTGCATCGTGGCCATCGGCGGCTGCGGCAAGACGCGGCTGGCCCTGGCGCTGGCACGCCGGCTGGCGCCCGCCACGCCCGACGGCGTGTGGTTCATCGACCTGGCGCCGCTGCACGAGGCGGGTGGCGTGCCGCTGGCCATCGGCGCCGCGCTGCGGGTGTACGAGCAGCCGGGCACGCCGATGATCGACGCGGTGGCCGGCGCCATCGGCCAGCGCCAGATGCTGCTGGTGCTGGACAACTGCGAGCACATGGTGGCCGCGGTGGCGGAGATGGCGGACCAGCTGCTGTCGCGCTGCCCGCGGCTGCAGATCCTGGCCACCAGCCGCGTGGCGCTGTGCCATCCGCTGGAGCGGGTGTATGCGCTGGCGCCGCTGGAAGTGCCGGGCCCGGGCGAGCGGGGCGTGGCCACCGGCTTCGACGCGGTGCGGCTGTTCATCGACCGGCTGCAGTGGGCCGACCCCGGCCACGCGCCCGATGCCGACGAGCTGGCCGCGGTGGTGGACATCTGCCGCCGGCTGGACGGCATCCCGCTGGCGCTGGAGCTGGCCGCGGCGCGGCGCAAGGTGCTCAGCGTGCAGGAGATCCGCGCCCGCCTGGACGACCGCTTCCGCCTGCTGACCGACCTGCCGCGCCACCAGACGCTGCGCGCCACCATCCAGTGGAGCTACGACCAGATGGACCCGGTGCTGCAGCGGCGCTTCCGCGCGCTGGCGGTGGTGGCCGGCCGCTGGACGCTGCACACCGCCGCCGCGCTGGCCGGTGAGCCCGGCGACGGCGAGCTGGACATGCTGGAGGCGATGTCGCGGCTGGTGGACCAGTCGCTGGTGACGGTGCAGGCCGGCCCCGGCGGCGAGACCCGCTACGGCTTCCTGGAGACGGTGCGCGTCTTCGCGCGGGACCGCCTGCGCGACGCCGGCGAGGAGGCCGCCGCCCGCAGCCGCCACCTGGCGCACTACGTGGCCCTGGTGGAGGCCGGCCACCACCGCATGCAGGGCCCCGGCCAGCGCGACTGGCTGCTGCAGCTGGACCTGGAGCGGGAGAACATCCTGCTGGCGCATGCCTGGTGCGACAGCGTGGTGGACGGCGCCCACCCCGGGCTGGTGCTCACCGCCGCGCTGCGCGGCTACTGGCGGATGCGCGGCCTGCTGGGCACCGGCTACCGCCTGGCCTGCCAGGCGGTGGCCCGGGCCAGCCATGGGCCGGCCGGCACGGTGCACGCGCGGGCCCTGGTGGCCACCGGCGAAGCGGCCTACTTCCTGGGCCGCCACGACGAGGCGCTGCCGCTGCTGGCGCGCGCGCTGGCCATGGCCCGCACGCTGGACGATGCCCCGCTGCAAGCCAGCGCCATGATGAGCCTGGGCTTCGCCTGCCTGGGGCTGGGCCGCACCGACGAAGCCCACGGCCATGCCGCCGCGGCGCTGGCGTTGGCGGGCCAGGCGCAGGACGCGCGGCTGCTGGACACCGCGCTGCGCGCCCGCGGCGTGGTGCACCTGGCCGATGCCGCGCCGGTACGGGCCGGTCCGCTCTTCGAGCAGGCACTGGCGCGCTCGCGGGAACGGCAGACGCCGGCGGAGGTGGCCATCAACCTGGTGAACGTGGCCTGGGTGGCGGTGCTGCAGGGCGATGCGCCGCGGGCGCGCGAGACGCTGGGCGAGGCCATCGACGTGGCGACGGACATCGGCCACGAGGGCATCGCGCAGATGACGCTGGACGCCTTCGCCGGCCTGTGCGCTGCCACCGGCGACTGGGACGATGCCGCGCGCTTCCATGGCGCCGCGCAGGCCGGCATCGAGGTGACGCGCCAGCAGCGCCAGCCGGCGGTGCGCACCTGCGTGGCGCCACTGGTGGCGGCCACGACGCAGGCCCTGGGCGCCACCCGCTTTGCCGCGCTGCAGGCCGAGGGCCGGCAGCTGGTGCTGGCCGATGCGGTGCGCGAGGCGCGGCGGCAGCTGTGCATGTCGCCGCTGGCGCTGGTGGCGGCGCTGCCGGCGCGCGGCCGGCCGGCGGCGGCAGGCCCGCTTCAGCCGCCGGTGCCGTCGCCGGGATCGCCCAGCTGGATCAGCCCGGCCAGCGCCACGCCGGACAGCAGCGGCGGCACGCCGTAGTCGGCCACCACCCAGGCGCGCTCGTGGCCTGCGGCGGCCTCGGCCAGCACCTCGCCCAGCACCCGGCTGGAGGGTGCGTCCAGGGCGGCGAACGGCGTGTCCAGCAAGGTGAGCGCCGCGCCGCTGGCGGCTGCGGCCACCAGGCCGACCTTGCGCCGGCTGCCGGTGGACAGCATGTCCAGCCGCTTGTGCAGATGCTCCCGCAGCGCGAACCCATCCAGCAGCGCCTGCTCGGTGGCCGCCTGCCAGCCCGCATGGCGGGCGCGGCGCAGCGCCAGCCATTGCTGCGCAGGCAGCGCGTCGTCGGCCGGGTCCTGCGCATCGTCGGCATACAGCGTGTCGGCATGGCGCTGCAGCACGCCGGCCGTGGGCGCGAGGCGGCCGGCCAGCAGCCGCAGCAGCGTGCTTTTGCCGGTGCCTTCGTCGCCCTGCACCAGCGTGAGGCCGGGGCGCAGCACGAGGTCCAGCCCATGCAGCAGCGGTGGGCCGCCGGGCTCGAAGGCGAAGCCGAGGCCGCGGGCCTGCAGCAGGAGGGGGTTCGGTGGGTGGGTGCTCATGTCGGCGATTCTGCGCAACCGCCGGCGGACACGGCCAGCTGGCGGCGGCTGGTGAAGCAGCGTTCGCGGCCGCTCAGCGGATCGGTGAAGCGGATCTCGCGTGCCAGCAGCTGCAGCGGCCAGCGATAGTCGGGCGGCGCGTCGGCGGTCTCCGCCGGCCACAGCCGCGGGTAGATGCGGTCGCCCAGCAGCGGCAGGCCCAGCGCGGCCATGTGCACCCGCAGCTGGTGGCGTCGGCCGGTGTGCGGCTGCAGCCGGTACAGCGCGATCTCGGCCACGCCGGGCTCGGCCGCACCGGGCGGCGGCGCGCCCAGCCGGGTGACCAGTTCCACGCGGCTGCGGGCATTGGGCTCGCCGGGCACCTCCTCCATCTGCATGAAGGCGTCGCCGGGCCGCTCCTGCAGCCGGCTGGCCACCTCGCAGGGCAGCTGCAGCCCGGGCCGCCACGGCGCGATCGCCTCGTACACCTTGTGCGCGCGGCGCTCTCGTAGCACGGCCTGGTAGGCATCCCGCACCCCGGGCCGCACGGTGAACAGCAGCACGCCGGCGGTCTCGCGGTCCAGCCGGTGCATCGGCACCAGGGTGTCGATGCCCAGCAGGCGCTTCAACCGCACCAGCACGGTTTCCTGCAGCCAGCGGCCGCTGGGCGCCACCGGCAGGAAGTGCGGCTTGTCCACCGCCACCAGGTCGTCGTCCTGGTGCAGCAGTTCGATCTCGAAGGGCACCCGCGGCTCCGGCGGCAGGCTGCGCCAGTACCAGTACACCGCGCCGGGCCGGCAGGCATCGCCGGGCTGTAGCGGCCGGCCCTGCAGGTCCAGCACGTCGCCGCGCGCCAGGCGCTGCGGCCAGTCGGCCACCGCCGGCAGCCGCGCCTGCAGGAAGGCCAGCACGCCGGGCCAGGGCCCGCCGCTGACCGCCACCCGGCTGGGGCTCACGCCGTCGCGCATCGGCGGCGCCCAGGCCACGCGCGGCCGGGTCATGCGCCGCCGGCCGCGGCCAGGCGCAGCGCGCGCTGCAGCCGCCAGGCTTCGTCGGGCTGGCTGGCATCGAACACCTGCGCCGGGCCGGTGGCGGTCTGCTGCAGCCGGGTGTCCAGCGCGGTGCGGTTGTCGAAGACGAAGCACTCGCCCTGCCACTCGCGGTGCGCATCGGGCAGCGCCTCGAAGTAGCCGAGGATGCCGCCGCGCAGCTGCAGCACGGTCAGGCCCAGGCTGCGCAGCCACGGCGCGGTCTTGTCGCAGCGGATGCCGCCGGTGCAGTACATGGCCACCGGCCGGCCCGCGGCCCGCCAGGCGGGTGCATGGGCCTGCACATGGGCCACCAGGTCGCGGAAGTTGCGCACCTGCGGATCGACGGCGCCGCGGAAGCGGCCCAGCCGCACCTCGAAGTGGTTGCGGTTGTCCAGCAGCACCGCATCGCCGTCCTGCAGCAGGCGGCGCCATCCGGCGGGCGTGAGATGGCTGCCGTCGGCCTCGTCCGGCGGCGGCAGGCTCTCGGCGCCGGGCAGGTTCAGCGCCACCAGCTCGGGCCGCAGCACCACCTTCAGCCGGGCATAGGGCGCGGTGCGGCCGTGGCTGTGCCGAAAGGCCAGGCCCCGCAGCGCGCCGCCGAAGGCGGGCGCGGCGCACAGTGCCTGCTCGAAGGCACGCACCGCCTCGGCCGGGCCGGCCACTGCGCCGCTGAGGCCTTCCGGCGCCAGCGTGATGGCGCCGGTGAGGTGCTGCGCCAGCAGGCGCACCGCCTGCGCGGCGGCGGCCGCGTCGGCCAGCGGCGTGAAGCGGTAGAAGCTGCTGTGCAGCAGCGCGGCGGGCGGGGGTCGGTCGGACATGGGGCGCGATTCTGGCGCGGCGATGTAGCCGCCTCAGCGGAACGGTTTGCTCAGGTACCGCGAGTGCGCCAGGCCGAAGCGCCAGGGCACGTCCACCGCCTTGCTGATGCCGATGCGCACGCCCACCGCCACCTCATGCGCCGTGTCGGCCGGCAGCAGCTCGAAGGGCGGTGCCGACAGCGGCCGGCCATCCAGCTCGCGCGTGATGCCCAGCGCCTGCGCCACCCGGCCGGGGCCGGCGCACAGCAGGCGCTCGTCGTCCAGCCCGCGGCGCTGGCGCATGCGGTCCAGTCCCTGCAGCGGCTGCAGCGCGCGGATCAGCACGCCGGCGCCATGCCCGGCCTCGCGGCAGACGAAGTTGACGCACCAGTGGATGCCGTAGGAACGGTAGACATAGGCATGCGCCGGCGGGCCGAACATCGCCGCATTGCGCGGCCGCGGCCCGCCGTGGCTGTGGGAGGCCGGGTCCTCGCGGTCGTAGGCCTCGGTCTCGGCGATGAGCCCGCCGACGCCGTCCACCAGCAGCACGGTGCCGATCAGCTGGCGAGCCACCTCGTGCGCGTCAGCCATGAAATCGATGCCAGCCAGGCGGCTGGAGGGGATGGGATGCTGCATGTCCCCCATTCTGCGTGGCCGGGCACCACGCACCACAATGCACGCCCTTTCCCGGTACCGGCCTTGCAGTGACAGCCCACGCCTTCTTCTCGCGCCCCCGCAACGTGGTGGCGCTCGCCCTGCTCTGCTGCCTGCTGTGGGGCAGCTCCTATCCCGCCATCAAGAGTGGCTACGCGCTGTTCGGCATCGCCGCCGGCGACCTGTTCACCCAGCTGCTGTTCGCCGGCTGGCGCTTCCTGGCGGCGGGCGCGCTGCTGCTGGCCGCCGCTGCCGCGCTGGGCCGCCGGCTGGCACCGGCCGGCGCCCGCGCCTGGGGCCGGCTGGCGCTGCTCGGCGTCACGCAGACCGCGTTGCAGTACCTGTTCTTCTATGTCGGCCTGGCCCACACCACCGGGGTCAAGGCATCCATCCTGAATGCCACCGGCACCTTCTTCAGCGTGATGCTGGCGCACTGGCTGCATGCGGACGACCGACTCTCGCCGCGCAAGCTGCTGGGCTGTGCCATCGGCTTCGTGGGCGTGATGGTGGTGAACCTGGGGCGTGGCCCGCTGGACTTCGAGTTCAGCCTGCTGGGCGAAGGCTGCATCGTGGCCGCCGCCCTGGTGCTGGCCGCTTCCAGCATCTACGGCCGGCGCATTTCGCAGGGCACCGACCCGGTGCTGATGACGGGCTGGCAGCTGGCCATTGGCGGCGCGGTGCTGCTGGCGGTGGGCGAGGCCGGCGGCGGGTCGCTGCACGGCTTCACGCCAGGTTCCTCGCTGCTGCTGGCGTACCTGGCGCTGTTGTCGGCGGCGGCGTTCTCGGTGTGGAGCCTGCTGCTCAAGCACAACCGGGTGAGCCTGGTGACCGCCTTCAACTTCATGGTGCCGGTGTTCGGCACCGCGCTGTCGGCGCTGTTCCTGGGCGAGCAGGTCCTGCAGTGGAAGTACGCGGCGGCCTTGGCGCTGGTGTGCGTGGGCATCTGGCTGGTGACGCAGCAGGCCGCGGCAGCGCGGCGCCCGGCCGCCACGCTGGGCGGGCAGCCGGCACGCTGAGCGGCCGGCCGGGCGGTCGTCCGGCTGTCAGGCCCGCGCGGCCCGCTGGTGCGACGGCGGCGCCGCCTCGCGCAGCGCGGCCAGTGCTGGCGCCAGCACACGGCCAATCACCAGCACCGCCGGGCTGCCGATGCCGTCGCGGGCCAGCGAGTCCACCAGGGTGTCCAGCGTGGCCACGCTGCTGCGCTGGGCCGCGGTGCTGGCATGCTGCACCGCCGCCGCCGGCAGGTCGCCGGGCAGCTGCTGGCGCAGGGCCTGCACGATCTGCGCTGCATGCGCCACGCCCATGTAGACCACCAGCGTGATGCCGCTGGCCGCCGCGCCGGCAATGGCCTGCCAGTCCGGCCCCGCGCTGCCGGCCTGGGCATGGCCGGTGACCAGCAGCACGCCCTGCGCGCCGGCATCGCGGTCGGTCCAGCCGGTGCCCAGCGCATTCACCGCCGCCAGGCCGGAGGTGATGCCGTTGACCACCTGCACCGGCACGCCGGCCGCCTGCAGCGCAGCCATCTCCTCGCCGGCGCGGCCGAACACCAGCGGGTCCCCGCCCTTCAGTCGCACCACCTTCTCGCCCGCCAGGGCCTCGCGCACCAGCAGCTTGCAAATGAAGTGCTGCGGCGTGGAAGCGCAGCCGCCACGCTTGCCCACGTGCACCAGCCGCGGCGGCCGGGCCATGTCCTGCAGCACGGTGGCCAGCACCTGTTCGCTCACCAGGTCGTCCACCAGGATGACGGTGGCTTCGCGCAGCACGCGCACCGCCTTCAGCGTCAGCAGTTCGGGGTCACCCGGGCCGGCGCCCACCAGGTGCACGGGGTGGATCACGGGCGCTGCGGTGTTCATCGGGGCATGCATGGTCGGTTCTCCGTTCAGGCAGGCAAGGCAGGCCTGCCATGCCGCGGCGCGCCCGGGGCACGGGCCGCAGGCAGGAAGGCAGGTGGGGTGTGGGCGCCGGCGCTGCCGCGGCAGGTACGGCAGGCGCGACGAAGGGGCGCCGCAGGCGGTGCGTCTTTACACCGCCCGCCAGCCGATGCAGGTTCCATGCCCGGCGCAGCGGGCCAGGCTGGTGCATGGCGCGCTGCGCCGCAGTTCAGAGGCCTGCTGCGTCGGCCGGTATCTGCCTCCTGGCAGCCCGGCCGCGCCGTAGCAGCCACGCCGCCAGCCCAAGCGCCGCCGCCGGCACCAGCGCCTGCGCCGAGCCCAGCGTCCACAGCGTGGCAGCCGACACCAGGCACCACGCGACCGGCACCGCCCACAAAGCCAGCGCCAGCAGCGCATGGCGCAGCGGCCCGCACCACAGCAGCAAGCCCAGGCTGGCGATTGCCGTCGGGTCCGGCGCCAGGCCGAACAGCTCCGCCTGCTCCGGCGGCCGGCCCGACGCCCAGGCCAGCAGGGGATGCAGCAGCAGCGCCGCGGCCATCAGCAGCACGCCGCCGACGCGCCGACGGTGCAGCGGCGCCGGCAGCTGCACCGCACCGGGGGGCACCGCCAGCGCACGGGCGCCGGCCGCGGCCAACAGCAGCCAGGCCATCGCCTGCCAGGCGAAGCCGGCGGCCATCGGCACGGCCGCCCAGTTGACCGGCGCATAACGCTGCAGCACGAAGGCCCAGCCGGCATGCACCCAGGCCAGCGCCAGCCACAGCGCCCCGCCGCGCAGCAGCAGCGGCGCGGCCGCCATGCCACGGGCCACGCCGCGGGCCGCGGCCACCAGCAGCACCAGGCCGGCTGCCATGAACAGCAGCGCCAGCGGCCAGGCCGCCTGGTTCAACAGCTCGAACAGCCGCCAGTAGGTGCGCGGCGCGAACATCAGGAAGTCCGACGGCCGGTAGCTCCACCATTCGGACATCACAACGCCTGCACGTCGGCCGCCATGCGCCGGCGCAGCGCCGCGTCGGGCAGCGGGCCGTGCGCGGCGGCCAGGTTCTCCCGCACATGCGCCACCTGGCTGGTGGCCGGTATGGCGCAGGTGACGGCCGGATGCGACAGCACGAACTTCAGCGCCACCTGCGCCCAGCTGGTGCAGCCGAGGTCGCCCGCCCAGCCAGGCAGCCGGTGGCGCCGCAGGTCGTCCAGCAGCGCACCCTGGCGAAACGGCCGGTTCACCAGCACCGCGATGCCGCGGTCACGCGCCAGCGGCAGCAGCCGCTGCTCCGCCTCGCGGTCCATCAGGTTGTAGCTGAACTGCACGAAATCCAGCGACTGGGTGCGCATCAATTGTTCCAGCTCGGCATGGCGCCGGCCTTCGGAGGTGGTGATGCCGATGTAGCGCAGCCGGCCCGCGGCCTTCATCTCCGCCAGCCGCGGCAGGTGCGCCTGCCAGCCCAGCAGGTTGTGCACCTGCATCAGGTCGAAGCGCGGCACGCCCCAGAAGCGGCGCGATGCCTCGATTTGCGCGGCACCGCGTTCGGCATCGCCCACCCACACCTTCTCGGCCGAGAACAACCGCGGCTGCGGCCCCACCCGCGCGAGCGCATGGCCGATGGTGGGCTGCGACGAGCCGTACATCGGCGAGCTGTCGATCAGCCGCCCGCCATCGGCGAAGAAGGCCCGCACCACCTCCGCGCAGGCATCCCGCGCCGCGGCATCGTTGCCGACGTTGAAGGTGATCCAGGTGCCCAGGCCCACTGCCGGCAGCATTTCGCCGCTGGAGGGCACGGGCCGCATCAGCAGCCCGCCCGGTGGCGTCGCAGCGGTGGCCGCGCCACCGATACCGGCCCCGGTCCACACAGCCAGCGGCCAGCCCAGGCCATGGGCCAACAAGCGGCGACGGCCTGGCATCGAGGGTGACGGGGGCGGGCAGGCAGGCACGGCAATCCTTCCGATGGGTGCGCGGGTTGCGCACTGGCCAGTTGGAGGCGATGCGGCAAAGCAGGTTCCTGCGCCGGGCATGGCCGAGGCCGCGCTACATACGACAACGCCACCCGGTGGGTGGCGTTGGTCGTAGATCCTGCGGCAAGGAATCTGGTGGGCGGTGCAGGGTTCGAACCTGCGACCCCTGCCGTGTGAAGGCAGTGCTCTACCGCTGAGCTAACCGCCCGGAAATCTGCGGCGTTTGTTGTTCTTCTCGTGTTCCGGCAAGCCTCGCAGTATGCCACAACTCAAGCGCTTGCCAACTGCCTCCACAAAGTTTTTCCGCCGCTGGCCTTGTCCAGCTCGCCCAGCAGCGCTTCATGGGCCGTCAGTTCCTCGGCGCTGGGCTCGAGCACCACCAGCTCGAACACCGAGAAGTCGATCGGCGCGGCCGCCAGCGCGCCGCTGCCTTCGCTGCCCACGTCGATCACCAGGCTTTCCTGGCCGCGCGTCATGCGGATGTAGACCTCGGCCAGCAGCCCGGCGTCCAGCAGCGCGCCGTGCAGCGTGCGGTTGCTGTTGTCCACCTCCAGCCGCTTGCACAGGCTGTCGAGCGAGTTGCTCTTGCCCGGGAACATGTCGCGGGCCATGAGCAGCGAGTCGGTGACGCGGCCCACTTGCTGCGTGAAGCGCGGCCGGCCCAGCCGGCGCAGTTCCTCGTTGAGGAAGCCGACGTCGAAGGCCGCGTTGTGGATCACGATCTCGGCGCCGGCCAGGTACTCCATCAGCTCGTCGGCGATGGCCGAGAACAGCGGCTTGTCCGCCAGGAATTCGTCGGTCAGGCCGTGGATCTTGACGGCGTCTTCCGAGTTCTTGCGCTCGGGGTTCAGGTAGAAGTGCTTGTTGTGGCCAGTCAGGCGGCGGCTGACCATCTCCACGCAGCCGATCTCGATGATGCGGTCACCGCTCTCGGGGCTGAGGCCGGTGGTTTCGGTGTCGAGGAAGATCTGTCTCATGCGTTCTTGCTCCTGCCGGCGCGCAGCCACAGCACGATGCCGGCGATCACCATCGGCACGCACAGCCACTGGCCCATGCTCATGTTCAAGGCCAGCAGCCCGAGGAAGCTGTCCGGCTCGCGGAAGTATTCGGCGATGAAGCGGAAGCTGCCGTAGCCGATGAGGAAGGCACCCGACACCCGGCCCGTGGCATGCGGCCGCCGTGCATACACCCACAGCAGGATGAACAGCAGCACGCCTTCCAGGCTGAACTGGTAGAGCTGCGACGGATGGCGCGGGATGTCGGTGCCCGACTGCGGGAACACCATCGCCCACGGCAGCGAGGGGTCGGCGGCGCGGCCCCACAGCTCGCCGTTGATGAAGTTGCCGATGCGCCCGGAGGCCAGCCCCAGCGGCACGCAGGGCGCGATCAGGTCGGTCACTTCGAAGAAGGGCCGCTTGCGGCGCCAGGCGAAGAACCCCATCGCCACCAGCACGCCCAGCAGCCCGCCGTGGAAGGACATGCCGCCCTTCCACAGCATCAGCATCTCCAGCGGATGCTGCAGGTAGTAGCCCGGCTTGTAAAACAGCGAATAGCCCAGCCGGCCGCCGACGATCACGCCCACCACGCCGAAGAACAGCAGGTCCTCCACGTCGCGGCGCGTCCAGCCGAGTCGGGCGTACTGCGGCTGGCGGGTGCGCAGCGTGGCCAGCCACAGGAACAGGCCGAAGGCCACCAGGTAGGTCAGGCCGTACCAGTGGATGGCCAGCGGGCCGAGCTGCAGCGCGATCGGATCGAATTGCGGGTGGACGAGCATCCGGTTCAACTCCAGGGAAGGGGCGGCGATTGTCGCTGCGCCGGCGCATCGCCCATCACGTGGTCGACGAAGCGTTGCACCACCGGGGGCGCCGGCTCCGGCCACAGGAGGCTGGTCTGCGCTTCCAGCCGCACGCCCTGCACCGCCCGGTACACCACGCCGGGGCGCTGCAGCTGGCTCAGGCTTTGCGGCACCCAGGCCACGCCCATGCCGCCGCTCACCAGGTTGACGATGGTCTGCATCTGGATCGCTTCCTGCGCGATGCGCGGCGTGAAGCCGGCGCCGCGGTAGGCCGCCACCACGGCATCGAACAACGACGGCGTGATCTGTCGCGGAAAGATGACCAGCGGCTCGGCCGCCGCATCGGCGAAACGCAGCGTGCGCCGCGCCGCCAGCGGATGCGCGGCCGGCAGCACCAGCTGCATCGGCTCGGTGAGCACCGTGCGGGCGCCGAAGCCGGGCGGCGCGGCATCGGGCGCATGCAGCACGAAGCCGGCGTCGATCTCCTCGGCAGCGAAGGCGGCCAGCTGCACGTCGAGCGTGGCCTCGCGCAGCTGCACGTCCACCTCCCGATGCGCCTGGCGGAAACCGCGCAGCCACTCGGGCAACGGGCCGTAGGCGATGCTGGACACGAAGGCCAGCCGCAGCAGGCCGGAGCGACCGGCCGCGGCAGCACGCACCGCGGCCGGAAGCGCATCGGCCGCGCGCAGCAGGCGCCGCGCCTGGTCGAGCAGGGCCTCGCCCGCCGGCGTCAAGGCCACCGAGCGCTTGGTGCGCAGGAACAGGGCCACCTCCAGCTCCCGCTCCAGCGCCTGCACCGCCTGCGTCAGCGGCGGCTGCGTCATGTGCAGGCGACGTGCGGCGCGGCCGAAGTGCAGCTCCTCGGCCACGGCCACGAACTGGCGCAGCGGGCGCAGGTCGATCAAGTTCGATTCCCCCGGTGAATCAATCGCAGGCGACAAATATATTGGACGCTTGCAAAGCCGCTGCGGATACTGCGCGACCCCGCCTTCCGCCAGGAGACACACCGATGAGCTTCAACCGCCGCTCCAAGAACATCACCGAAGGCGTCGCACGTGCGCCCAACCGCTCGATGTACTACGCCCTCGGCTACCAGGAGAGCGACTTCTCCAAGCCGATGATCGGCGTGGCCAACGGGCACTCCACGATCACGCCCTGCAACTCGGGCCTGCAGCGCCTGGCCGATGCGGCGGTGGAAGGCCTGAAGGCCGCGGGCGCCAATCCGCAGATCTTCGGCACGCCCACCATCAGCGACGGCATGGCCATGGGCACCGAGGGCATGAAGTACAGCCTGGTCAGCCGCGAGGTGATCTCCGACTGCGTGGAGACCTGCGTCGGCGGCCAGTGGATGGACGGCGTGCTGGTGATCGGCGGCTGCGACAAGAACATGCCCGGCGGCATGATGGGCATGCTGCGCGCCAACGTGCCGGCCATCTACGTGTACGGCGGCACCATCCTGCCGGGCCGCTACAAGGGGCAGGACCTCAACATCGTCAGCGTGTTCGAGGCGGTGGGCCAGTTCAGCGCCGGCAAGATGGCCGAGGAAGACTTCTGCGAGATCGAGAAGCGCGCCATCCCGGGCAGCGGCTCCTGCGGCGGCATGTACACGGCCAACACGATGAGCTCCTCCTTCGAGGCCCTGGGCATGAGCCTGCCGTACGCCAGCACCCAGGCCAACGTGCAGGACGAGATCGTCGAGACCACGCGCCGTGCCGCGGCCACGCTGGTGGAGGCGGTGAAGAAGGACCTGAAGCCGCGCGACATCGTCACCAAGCAGGCCATCGAGAACGCGGTGGCGGTCATCATGGCCACCGGCGGCTCCACCAATGCGGTGCTGCACTTCCTGGCCATCGCCCATGCGGCCGAGGTGGACTGGACGATCGACGACTTCGAGCGCGTGCGCCGCAAGGTGCCGGTGCTGTGCGACCTCAAGCCCAGCGGCCAGTACCTGGCGATCGACCTGCACCATGCCGGCGGCATCCCGCAGGTGATGAAGGAACTGCTGGACCACGGCCTGCTGCACGGCGACTGCATGACCATCACCGGCAAGACGGTGGCCGAGAACCTGGCCGACGTGCCGGCGCTGACGGCCGACAACAAGGTGATCCGGCAGGTGAGCAATCCGCTGTACAGCGAAGGCCACCTCGCCATCCTCAAGGGCAACCTGTCGCCCGAGGGCTGCGTGGCCAAGATCACCGGCCTGAAGAACCCGGTGATCACCGGCCCGGCCCGCGTGTTCGACGACGAGCAGTCGGCGCTGGCCGCCATCATGGCCAACCAGATCGTCGCGGGCGACGTGATGGTGCTGCGCTACCTGGGCCCCAAGGGCGGCCCGGGCATGCCGGAGATGCTGGCCCCCACCGGCGCGCTGATCGGCCAGGGCCTGGGCGAAAGCGTGGGCCTGATCACCGACGGCCGCTTTTCGGGCGGCACCTGGGGCATGGTGGTGGGGCACGTGGCGCCCGAAGCCTTTGAAGGCGGCACCATCGCGTTGGTGAAAGAAGGCGACTCCATCACCATCGACGCCCATGCGCTGAAGCTCGAGCTGAACGTGCCGGCCGACGAACTGGCGCGCCGCCGCGCCGAGTGGAAGCAGCCGGCACCGCGCTACACCCGCGGCGTGCTGGCCAAGTTCGCAAAGAACGCCGCCAGCGCCAGCCACGGCGCGGTGCTGGACCGCTTCGAGTAAGCAGCGTGAACCGCCGGGCGCAAGCCCGGCGCAGTGCTTACTTGCGCGGCTTGCGCCGCGTGTCCAGGCCGAGGTCTTCGAGCTGCCGCTGGCGCCGGGTCTGCTTCTTCTGCTCCATGCGGTCCATGGCCTTGCGCTGGGTGTAGCCGAACTTGTCGGCCCAGGCCCACCACAGTGCAGCAGCGGCAAACGGGCTCAGCACCCACCACCAGGAAAGCGTGGCCACGGGTCCCAACTCGGCCAGCTTCAGGCCGATGAGCAGCACGCCCAGCGCGATGAACCACATCGTTACCGCTCCTTGCCGTCAACGCGGCGCCCTAGAATCCCGTTCGAGTCAATGTACCGCACGACCACAGCCATCGCCTGTCGAAAGGAACCCATGAACGCTCGCATCTCCGCCCTGTCCGCCGCCGCCCTTGTGGTGGGCGCGGTGTCTCCCGCCTTTGCCAGCGCGGAGCTGGCGCAGAAGAAGAACTGCATGGCCTGCCATGCCACCGACAAGAAGCTGGTGGGCCCCGCGTACAAGGACGTGGCCGCCAAGTACGCCGGCGACAAGAAGGCCGTGGACGCCCTGGCCACCAAGATCCAGAAGGGTGGCGCCGGGGTGTGGGGCGCGGTGCCGATGCCCGCCAATCCGCAGGTCAATGAAGCCGAGGCCAAGCAGCTGGCCACCTGGGTGCTGTCGGTCAAGTAAGCCGGCCGCATCACTCAGGCATGCACAAGGGCCCTGTCGGGCCCTTTTTGCTTTCCGCCCACCGTGTCGAAAGGAAACACCATGAAGCGTCGCGACGTTCTCAGTGCACTGGCCGGCGCCGCCGTGCTGCCAGCCGCGTGGGCCAAGGCCGGCATGCCGTCGGTGCAGGTGTTCAAGGACCCGAACTGCGGCTGCTGCGGCGCCTGGGTGCAGCACCTGGAGAAGGCCGGCTTCCAGGTGAAGGTGACGGAAGTGACCGATACCGCGGCCGCGCGCAGCAGGCTGGGCATGCCGTCGAAGTTCGGCGGCTGCCACAGCGCGACGGTGGAAGGCTACGTGATCGAAGGCCATGTGCCCGCGGCCGAGATCCAGCAGCTGCTGCTCAAGCGCCCGGCCGCGCTGGGACTGGCGGTGCCGGGCATGCCGGTGGGCTCGCCCGGCATGGAGATGGGACCGCGGGTGGATCCCTACGACGTGCTGCTGATCGACCGGCAGGGCGGCGCGAAGGTGTTCGCGCGCTACCCGAAGAAGTCCGTGTAGCGCGCTGCCCCGGCTCAGTTCGTCTCCGACAACTGATCCAGGATGGCCGGGTTGTGGTGCCTGCCCACATCGCTTCGCGATATGAGCAGGCCCCGGAACCAGGCCCGCGCCTGCCGGCGCTGCGGCGCTGGCGCGCCGCCCCGGATCAGTTCGTCTCCGACAACTGATCCAGGATGGCCGGGTTCTCCAGGGTCGAAGTGTCCTGGGTGATGGCTTCGCCCTTGGCGATGGAGCGCAGCAGGCGGCGCATGATCTTGCCGCTGCGGGTCTTGGGCAGGTTGTCGCCGAAGCGGATGTCCTTGGGCTTGGCGATCGGGCCGATCTCGCGGCCCACCCAGTTGCGCAGCTCGGCGGCGATCTTCTTCGCCTCCTCGCCCGTGGGGCGCGGCCGCTTGAGCACCACGAAGGCGCAGATGGCCTCGCCGGTGGTGTCGTCGGGGCGGCCCACCACCGCGGCTTCGGCCACCAGCTCGGTGCAGCTCACCAGGGCCGATTCGATCTCCATGGTGCCCATGCGGTGGCCCGACACGTTCAGCACGTCGTCGATGCGGCCGGTGATGGTGAAGTAGCCGGTGTGGGCATCGCGGATGGCGCCGTCGCCGGCCAGGTAGTAGCCCTTGAGCTCCGGCGGGTAGTAGCTCTTCTTGAAGCGCTCGGGGTCGCCCCAGATCGTGCGGATCATGCTGGGCCACGGCTTCTTCACCACCAGGATGCCGCCCTGCCCGTTGGGCACGTCGTTGCCGGTCTCGTCGACGATGGCCGCGGTGATGCCCGGGAACGGCAGCGTGCAGGAACCCGGCACCAGCGGCGTGGCGCCCGGCAGCGGCGTGATCATGTGGCCGCCGGTCTCGGTCTGCCAGAAGGTGTCCACGATCGGGCAGCGACCGCCGCCGATGTTCGCGTGGTACCACTCCCAGGCCGCCGGGTTGATCGGCTCGCCCACCGAGCCCAGGATGCGCAGGCTGCTCAGGTCGTAGCGCCTGGGGTGCACCGCCTCGTTGCCCTCGGCCGCCTTGATCAGGCTGCGGATGGCCGTGGGCGCGGTGTAGAAGATGGTGACCTTGTGGTCCTGGATCATCTTCCAGAAGCGGCCGGCGTCGGGGTAGGTGGGCACGCCCTCGAACACCACCTCCGTGCCGCCGAGCGCCAGCGGGCCGTAGGTGATGTAGCTGTGGCCGGTCACCCAGCCGATGTCGGCGGTGCACCAGAAGATGTCGTCGTCCTTCAGGTCGAAGGTCCACTTCGTGGTGAGCGCCGCATGCAGCAGGTAGCCGCCGGTGGAGTGCTGCACGCCCTTGGGCTTGCCGGTGGAGCCGGAGGTGTAGAGCAGGAACAGCGGATGCTCGGCCTCGACCCATTCGGGCTCGCAGGCATCGGCCTGCTGCGCGGTGAGCTCATGCATCCACAGGTCGCGGCCGGCGGTCATCGGCAGCTCGGCGCCGGTGCGGCGCACCACCAGCACGTTCTTCACGCTGTCGCAGCCGCCGAGCGCCAGCGCCTCGTCGACGATGGCCTTCAGCGGCAGGTGCTTGCCGCCGCGCACCTGCTGGTCGGCGGTGATGACGGCCACCGCGCCGGTGTCCTCGATGCGGTCGCGCAGGCTTTGCGCCGAGAAGCCGCCGAACACCACCGAATGCGTGGCGCCGATGCGTGCGCAGGCCTGCATCGCGGCCACGCCGTCCACCGACATCGAGATGTAGATGACGACGCGGTCGCCCTTCTTCACGCCCAGGCTCTTCAGGCCGTTGGCGATGCGGCAGGTGCGGGCCAGCAGTTCCTTGTAGCTGGTGCGCGTGACCTCGCCGCCATCGGCCTCGAAGATCAGCGCGGTCTTGTCGCCCTTGCCGGCCTCGATGTGGCGGTCCAGGCAGTTGTAGGAGGCATTGAGGGTGCCGTCCTGGAACCACTTGAAGAACGGCGCATTGGCGTCGTCCAGCGCCTGGGTGAAGGGCTGCTTCCAGGTGATGAACTCGCGCGCCAGACGCGCCCAGTAGGCCGCATGGTCGGCCTCGGCCTCGTCGACGAGGCGCTGGTAGGCCGCCATGCCCGACACATGCGCGCCTTCGCGCGCAGCGGCGCTGGGCTCGTACAGCTTGGATTCCTGGTTTTCACTCATCGTTTGTCTCCGTAGTGCGTCTCGACCGCTTCGGGCGCACTGTGGCCGCTGCGCCTGACGAACGGCTTACTCTAAGCGCGGCGCCGCCGTCCTGGAATGCCCGGGCTTGCGCCGGATCAAGCCGGCGGGGCGCCGCATAAACTCCCGCCTTCGTTACACATCGCCTGCCCGCATTCCCCCATGGCCCAGTTGCCCGATCCGACCGCCGTTCGCATGCGTCCGCTGCCGAACCTGATCTTCGCCAGCCGCTGGCTGCAGCTGCCGCTGTACCTGGGCCTGATCCTGGCGCAGTGCGTCTACGTCTTCCACTTCTGGGTGGAGCTGGTGCACCTGATCGAAGCCGTGTTCGGCGACCGGGCCGCGCTGGACAAGCTCATCTCCAGCATCGGCTACAAGACCGACGTGCCCGTCACCTCGCTGAACGAGACGGTGATCATGCTGGTGGTGCTGGCTTTGATCGACGTGGTGATGATCTCCAACCTGCTCATCATGGTGATCGTCGGCGGCTACGAGACCTTCGTGTCGCGCCTGCGGCTGGAGGGCCACCCCGACCAGCCCGAATGGCTGAACCACGTCAACGCCTCGGTGCTGAAGGTGAAGCTGGCCACCGCCATCATCGGCATCAGCTCCATCCACCTCTTGAAGACCTTCATCAATGCCGCCAACTACACCGACAAGGTGTTGATGTGGCAGACCATCATCCACATCGCCTTCCTGTTCTCGGCGCTGGCCATCGCGCTGGCCGACCGGATCATGACCCCCTCCCACGCACCGCGCGATCACTGAAGGCCGCTTCGGCACCATCCACCATGCGCTGGCTTCCCACGCGAGAAGACATCCTGCAGTCCCGCTGGCTGCAGCCGGTGGCCCACCACCTGCACGACGACCGGCTGTGGCACCTGGAGCGTGGCTGCGTGGCCCGCGCCGTGGCCATCGGGCTGTTCTTCGGCCTGCTGCTGCCCTTCGCGCAGTTCCTGGCGGCGGCAGTGTTCGCCGTCTGGCTGCGGGCCCACCTGGGGGTGGCCGCCGGCGCCACCTTCGTGACCAATCCGCTCACCTTCGCGCCCCTGTACTGGCTGGCGCACCGCATCGGGCAGGCGGTGCTGGGCGCGCCGGACGACGAAGCCGCGGCCGACGCCGTCAGCCGCCAGGTGGAGGCCGCGGCCGCCCACCAGGGCTGGCTGGCCGCCGCCTGGGACACCGTGCAGGGCGCCGGCGCCCCGCTGGTCGTCGGCCTCGCGGTCATGGCGGTGGCCGCCTCGGTGCTGGGCTTCCTGGCGGTGTGGTTCCTCTGGCGCCCACGCCGCCCCGCCGCCTGACCATCGCCGCCTAACGCCCGTACAGCACCTGCGGCAGCCACAACCCGATCGCCGGGAACTGGTACAGCAGGATGATGGCCAGCACCTGGATGCCCATGAACGGGATCATCCCGGAGAAGATCTGGTTCAGCGTCACATGCTTGGGCGCCACGCCCTTGAGGTAGAAGGCGGACATCGCCACCGGCGGGCTCAGGAAGGCGGTCTGCAGGTTCAGCGCCACGAGCAGGCCGAAGAACAGCGGATCGACGCCGAAGTTGTCCAGCAGCGGCACGAAGATCGGCATGAAGATCACGATGATCTCGGTCCATTCCAGCGGCCAGCCCAGCACGAAGATGATGACCTGGCTGAGCACCAGGAACTGGGTCTTGGTGAGGTTCATGCCCAGCACCCACTGCTCCACCAGTTCCTGCCCCCCCAGCAGCGCGAAGGCCGCCGAGAAGATGGCCGAGCCGACGAACAGCCAGCACACCATGGCCGAGGTCTTGGCGGTGAGGAAGACCGACTCCTTGATCACCGTCATGTTCAGCCGGCCGTAGGCCGCCGCCAGCAGCATGCCGCCGAAGGCGCCCACCGCGGCCGCCTCGGTGGGCGTGGCCAGGCCCATCACGATGGAGCCCAGCACCGCCAGGATCAGCACCATGAGCGGGAAGAAGCTGGCCAGCAGCATCTTGAAGATCTCCAGCCGCGCGAAGCTCAGCAGCGCATAGAACACCAGCATCGCCACGCTGGCGATGGCCAGGGTGACCCAGAAGCTGGTGGGCGCGGGCCGGGTGGTGGCCTCGGCCGCCGCATCGGGCGGCGCGGCGCCGCCGACGGCGGACGCCTCGGGCGGCGCCGGCAGCGGCGGCGCGGAGGCCACGGCCGCTGCTTCGGGCGAGGTCGGCTCGGCCAAGCCGCCTTCGGACGGCGGCTCCGCCAGCCCGCCTTCGCTGGGCGGCTCGGCCAGCCCGCCCTCGCTCGGCGGCTCGGCCAGGCCGCCTTCGCTGGACGAGCTGCCGTCGCCCGCGCCGATCTGCTGCAGCCCGTTGTCGGCTTCGGCCGGTGCTACCCGTGTCACGGCCTGGTAGCTGGTCAGGGCCACCACCGCGAACAGCACCGCCGGCATCAGCGCGACGAACAGCTGGCGCAGCAGGTAGCCGGCGGGCACGTCGGCGTTGCGGCGGCCCTTGAGGGCACCGACCAGCGCCGGCAGCGCATGCATGCCGCCGCGGGCGCCCAGGGCCACCAGCGGCGCTGGCAGCGGCACCACCCGGTCGGCGGCCGACAGCGGCGGCGCCAGGCTGGGCTTGATCTTGGCCAGGATGATCACGTAAAGGATGTACAGCCCCGCCAGCATGATGCCGGGCAGCAGCGCGCCGGCATACAGCTGCACCACCGACACGCCGGCGGTGGCGCCATAGACGATGAGCAGCACCGAAGGCGGAATGAGGATGCCCAGGCAGCCGCCGGCCGTGATGGCGCCGGCCGACATCGGCACGCTGTAGCCGGCCCGCAGCATCTGCGGCAGCGCCAGCAGCCCCATCAGCGTGACCACCGCGCCGACGATGCCGGTGGCGGTGGCGAACACCGCGCAGGTGACCAGCGTGGCCACCGCCAGCGAACCCGGCACGCGGGCCAGCGACAGGTGCAGGCTCTTGAACAGCTTCTCGATCAGGTTGGCCCGCTCCACCAGGTAGCCCATGAAGACGAACAGCGGGATCGAAATCAGCACGTCGTTGGCCATGGTCTTGTAGGCCGCCTGCACCATCAGGTCCAGCGTGCGGTTGGCGTCCCGCTCGTAGGCCAGCCAGGTGAACAGCATGCCCATGCCCATCAGCGTGAACGCCGTGGGAAAGCCCAGCATGATGGCCACCACCACCAGCGCCAGCATCACCAGCCCGATGTGGCCGTTGGTGATGGTGGGCACGCTGACCAGCATGCCCAGCACCAGCACCACGATGATGGCCATCAGGCCGAAGCCGAACCAGAGCTCCTTGCGCAGCTTCATGCGCGGCTCCCGGCATTGCGGTCATGCGCGCGGCCGGCGGCCTCCACGTCGTCGTCGCTCACGTGCACCATCTCCTTCAGCTTGTCCACGTCCACCTCTTCCACATCGTGTTCCCGTGTCGGCCAGGCGCCGGTGCGCAGGCAGATCACGCAGCGGGCGATCTCCACCAGCCCCTGCAGCAGCAGCACCGCGCCGGCCAGCGGTATGACGAACTTGAACGGGTACAGCGGCAGCGCATCGGCCGAGAAGGTCTGCTCGCGGATGGCCAGCGACTCCTGCGCAAAGGTCCAGCCGGCCCAGGTGAGCGCGACGATGCCGGGCAGGAAGAACAGGATGTAGAGCACCAGGTCGATGGTGGCCTGGGTGCGCGGCTGGAAGAAGCCGTAGAGCACGTCGCCGCGCACATGGCCGTTCTTGCTCAGCGTGTAGGCGCCGGCGGTCATGAACAGGGTGCCGTACAGCATGATCTGCGCATCCAGCACCCAGGCATGCGGCTTGTTCAGCGCATAGCGGGAGAACACTTCCCAGGTGATCAGCAGCATCAGCATGACCACCGTCCACGCGAACGCCTTGCCCACGAAAGTGGAGAAGCGGTCTACCGCCCACAAGCTCTTCTGCATCACGACTCCGGCAAACAGACAAAGGGCGCCGGCAAGCGGCGCCCCGGTGGTTCCTGACGCGGGTCAGGTCTTTCTGCCGCGGCCGAAGTAGTGGTTGAAGGCCATCTTGAAGTCGACCGTGTAGTCGTTGTGCCACTGGCCGGCGCGCTGCGCGAAGGCACGCTGCGAATCCAGCACCTTCTTGAACATCGGGTTCTCGCCGGCCTTCTTCTCCACCGTCTTGTCCCACGAGGCCAGCTGCGCGCGCAGCACCGCATCGGGCGTCTTGTAGAACTTGATGCCCTGCTGCTTGAGCGCCTCGTAGTCCTTGGAATTGCGCTCCACGGCCTTCCAGCTCATGTCGGCGCTGGAGGCCTGCACCGCGTAGTCGATGATGGCCTTCAGCTCGGGCGCCAGGCCCTCGAGCTTGCCCTTGTTGAACAGGATCTCGAACTGCTCGCCGCTCTGGTGGAAGCTCTGCAGCATGCAGTTCTTGGCCACGTCGGGGAAGCCCAGCACGCGGTCGCTGGAGGCGTTGTTGAACTCGGCCGCATCGATCAGGCCGCGGTCCAGCGCGGGCACGATCTCGCCGCCCGGCAGCGGGTTCACGGCCGTGCCCATGTCGGTGAACACGTCCACCGCCAGGCCCACGGTGCGGAACTTCAGGCCCTTCATGTCCTCCACCTTGGCCACCGGCTTCTTGAACCAGCCCAGCGGCTGCACCGGCATCGGGCCGTACAGGTACGAGACCACGTCCAGGTTCAGGCTCTTGTAGATTTCGTCCACCAGCGCCTTGCCGCCGCCGTAGTAGTGCCAGGCCAGCACCATGTTGGCGTCCATGCCGAAGCCCGGGCCCGAGCCCCACAGCGCCAGCGCGGAGTTCTTGCCGTACCAGTAGGCGATGACGCCGTGGCCGCCATCCAGCGTGCCCTTGCTCACCGCGTCCAGCAGCTGGAAGGCCGGCACCACCGAGCCGGCGGGCAGCACCTCGATCTTCAGGCGGCTGCCGGCCATGTCGTTCACCTTCTTGGCGAAGTCCTGGGCGTACTCATGGAAGATGTCCTTGGCCGGCCAGGTGCTCTGGAAGCGCAGCGTGGTGGTCTGCGCCTGGCTCACCGCCGGCGCTGCCAGGGCCCCGACGGCTGCACTGCCTGCAGCGGCGTTCTTGAGGAAGCGGCGGCGCGGTGCCGGAGCCGGGGCTTTCTGGGTCATTGCGATGTCTCCTGAACTTCAACGGACGATGCGGAGTTCGACTATCGAAGCTAGGCATTGACACCGGCAACTGGAGGTAACCCGCGACCGCGGGTAATTCCGCCGCGCAGATCAGTGGTGGTCGAGGTCTTGGGGCACCGGCGCGGTGGAAGCCAGCCGCAGGTGCAACGCGGCCATGGCCATCATCTGCGCCGACACCGGCGCGGTGATGAAGATGAAGAGCGTGATCAGCAGCTCCCGCAGGAACCATTCGCCCTGCCCCGCATGCCACAGCATGCTGGCCAGCAGCACGCCGCCCACGCCCAGCGTGCTGGCCTTGGTGGGCGCATGCAGCCGCATGTAGAAGTCGCGGAAGCGCACCAGGCCGATGGCCCCCACCAGCAGGAACAGCGCCCCCACCACGAGCAGCGCGGCGATGGCGCCTTCCAGCAAGGGGTTCAGGACGATCGATTCGGTATTGCCCATGTCGGTGCGCCTCTCACTCGATGACGTCGCCACGCGCGACGAAGCGGGCCATGGCCACGGTGCTGACGAAGCCCAGCAGCGCGATCAGCAGCGCGGCCTCGAACAGCAGGTCGCTGCGCAGCTGCAGGCCCAGCAGGATCACCAGCGCCACGGTGTTGACGTAGAGCGTGTCCACCGCCAGCACGCGGTCGGTGGGCGTGGGGCCGGCCAGCAGCCGCCAGGCGGTCAGCGCCATCGCCACCACCACGGCGCCCAGCGCGAAGTTCAGGGCCCAGGCCATCATTCGAAGATCTCCTTCAGCGGTGCTTCGTAACGCGCCTTGATGTCGGCCACCATGGCGTCGGCATCGGCGCAATCCAGCGCATGCACCAGGATCGCCCGGCGGGTGCCGTCATCATCCTCGCGCCCGCCCTCGCCTTCGATGACGCAGGACACGGTGCCCGGCGTGGTGGTGATGATGGCCGCCAGCAGCACCGTGCCGGTGGGATGCCGGATGTCCAGCGGCACCCGCAGCCAGGCCGGCTGCGGCCGCGAAGCCGGGTTCACCGCGATCCAGGCCACGGTGAGGTTGGCCAGCACGATGTCCCACAGCACCACGCCGGTGAGCCGGAAGGCGCGCTGCCAGGCATGCAGCCGGGTGCCGTGGCTGAGGAAGGGCGCGGCCAGCCAGGGCAGCAGCACGCCAAAGAGGGCCGCCCACAGCACGCCGGCCACGGTGACGCCGCCCTGCAGCAGCAGCCACACGCCCGCCAGCAGCAGCGACAGCACCGGATGCGCCAGCCAGCGGCGCGCCGGCGCGGTGCCCGAAACCCAGGGCTTGTTCATCGGGGACCTCCCGTCGTGCGGTAGGGCCGCACCGTCTGCGCGGACTCATTGCCCAGCACCGCGCGCGCATAGCCGGCGCGGTCGGACATCTGCAGCGCCGCGGCATCCACATAGCGCTTGACCGGCGACGCCCACACCACCAGGGCCAGCGTGGCCACGAACAGCATGGTCATCGGCGCCAGCAGCCGCGGACTGGCACCGGCGGAAGCGAAGCCGCCTTCGGCCGGTTCATGGCGCACCGCCCAGAACAGGATGCTGCCGGCCCGCGCCAGCCCCACCAGCGTGAGGAAGCCCACGCCCAGCACCACGGCCCACACCCAGGGCGCGGCCGGACCCTGCGCGGCCTGCAGGATCATCACCTTGCCCAGGAAACCCGGCAGTGGCGGCAGGCCGGCGACGGAGGCCGCGCCCAGCAGCAGCAGCAGCCCCAGCAGCACCGGCTGGGCCACCGGCGTGGCCGGCTCCAGCGTGCCGCCGGCCGCGCCGCGCTGTGCCGCCACCAGTTCGGCCAGCAGGAACAGCCCCGCCACCACCAAAGTGCTGTGCACCAGGTAGAACAGCGCCGCGCTCCAGGCCGCGGTGCTGAACAGGCCGATGGCCGCCACGATGGTGCCCACCGAGGCCACGTTCAGCCAGCCCACCAGCCGCGCCAGCGTGGTGGAGGCCAGCGCACCCAGCACACCCAGCGCGCCGGTGGCCAGCGCCATCGGCAGCAGCCAGGGCTGCACCAGCAGCTGCGAATCGCCGGCGCCTTCGCCGAACACCACGCCGTGCACCCGCAGGATGGCGTACACGCCCACCTTGGTCATCAGCGCGAACAGGGCCGCGACGGGCGCGCTGCTGGCGGCATAGGTGTTGGGCAGCCACAGGTGCAGCGGCAGCAGCGCGGCCTTGAAGCCGAACACCACCAGCAGCAGCATCGCCCCGGCCTGCAGCAGCGCCGCCTCCGGCGCCGGCACCTGCGGCACGCGCAGCGCCAGGTCGGCCAGGTTCAGCGTGCCGGTGAAGGCATAGACCAGCGCCATGCCCACCAGGAACAGCGCCGAGGCCGCCAGGTTGAGCACCACGTAGGGCACGCCGAAGCGCAGCCGCTCCCGGCCCTGGCCATGCACCATCAGCACGTAGGAGGCGATCAGCAGCACCTCAAAGAACACGAACAGGTTGAACAGGTCGCCGGTGACGAAGGCGCCCGACAGGCCCATCAGCTGGAACTGGAACAGCGCATGGAAGTGCCGGCCGTGGGCATCCCAGCCGCCGCTTGCATAGACAAGCGCCGGCAGCGCCACCAGGCCCACCAGCACCAGCATCAGCGCCGAGAGCCGGTCGATCACCAGCGCGATGCCGAAGGGCGCCGGCCAGGCGCCCAGCCGGTACACCTGCAGCGTGCCGTCGGCCGCGCGCAGCGCCAGCGCCACCGCGATGGCCAGCCCGGCCAGCACCGACAGCAGCGACAGCCAGCGTGCGCGCCGCAGCACCCGGTTGCCATGGCCGCCGGCGCCGTCGCCCATGGCCAGCAGGGCCACGGCAGTGGCCATCGGCAGCAGCACCGGCAGCACCGGCAGCAGGTGGTCGGTCCAGTTCGTCATCGCTGCGGCTCCTGGCCGTCCACGTGGTCGCTGCCGGAGGCATCGCGGCTGCGCAGCGCCATCTCGATGACAAAGCCCGTGGTGGCGAAGCCGATGACGATGGCGGTGAGCACCAGTGCCTGGGGCAGCGGGTCCACCATCGGCTGGCCCTCGCGCACGATGGGCGGCAGCCCCACCGCCAGCCGGCCCATGGCGAAGATGAACACGTTGACCGCATAGCCCAGCAGCGACAGGCCCAGCACCACCGGGAAGGTGCGGCCGCGCAGCATCAGGTACAGGCCGCAGGCCGTCACCCAGCCGATGCCGGTGGCCATCAAGGCTTCGATCGTCATGCGGAAGCTCCTTGCTTGGAGGCGCTGCCCAGCGAGGACAGCATCAGCATCGTGGCGCCCACCACGGTGACGTACACGCCCAGGTCGAACAGGCCGGCGGTGGCCAGCGGCAACTCGCCCAGCAGCGGCACGCTGGGGTGGCCGTGCGCGCTGGTGAAGAAAGGCTGGCCGAAGAGGAAGGCACCGGCACCGGTGCACAAGGCGATGCCCAGCCCGATGGCGATCCATCGCGTGAAGCGGCGCGCGCCGTCGCCGCCCAGCCGCGCTTCGGCCTCGCCCTGGCCGCGCGCCATGTACTGCAGCAGCAGGGCTGCGGCGGTGACCAGGCCAGCCACGAAGCCGCCGCCCGGCAGGTTGTGGCCGCGCCAGAAGATGTAGGCCGACACCACCAGCGCCAGCAGCAGCACCAGCCGCGACACCACCTGCAGCATCAGCGGCGGCCGTGCGAAGGACCAGGCGCGGCCGGCGTCATCGGCCCTCGGACGGCGTGCGCGCATGCCGTCCAGCAGCGCCAGCGCGCCCACCGCGGCGATGCCCAGCACGGTGATCTCGCCAAAGGTGTCGTAGCCGCGGAAGTCGACCAGGATCACATTGACCGCATTGGTGCCGCCACCCGCCGGCAGCGATTGCTCGGCGAAGAACCAGGAAATGGAATCGTGGTTGCGCGTGAGCACCAGCCACGCCAGCCAGGCCATGCCGCCGCCGCCCGCTGCCGCCAGCAATGCATCGCGGCTGCGGCGCAGCACGCTGGATTCGCGCGGCGTGGTGGCCGGCAGCAGCGCCAGCCCCATCAGCAGCAGCACGGTGGACACCACCTCCACGGCCAGCTGCGTCAGCGCCAGGTCGGGCGCCGACAGCGCCTCGAAGGTCAGCGCCGTGACCAGCCCTACCGCGCCCACCAGCACCACCGCGATGAAGCGCTGGCGGTGCAGCGCCAGCAGGGCCGCCCCGGTGGCCATCAGCAGGCCCCACATCAGCCAGGCCAGCGGCGTGGCCGGCAGCTGCGGGCGCTCGCCCGCCGCCAGGCCCGCGCCGGCGGGGCCGAACAGCGGCCAGGCCGCCAGCACCACCGCCGTGCCCAGCATCCAGGCCATGTAGCGCTGCAGCGAGCCGTTCTCGGTGAAGGCGGTCAGCCGGCCGGCCGCGCGCAGCAGGCCGTCGAAGGCATGGGTGAACAGCAGCCGGCCGGTGAAGCCGTTGGGATGGTGCAGGTGCAGGTTGTAGTGCCGCTTGAGCCCGGCGTACATGAGCACGCCGCCGCCCAGCGCGATCACGCTCATCAGCAGCGGCAGGTTGAAGCCGTGCCACAGCGCCAGGTGATAGGCAGGCGGCGCGGTATTCAGCACCGCCGCCGCGGCCACCGCCACCAGCGGGCCCACCGTGGCCGCCGGCAGCACGCCCACCACCAGGCACACCACGACCAGCAGGCCCACCGGCGCCTTCATGAAGAACGGCGGCTCATGCGGATGCGGATTGGGCAGCGGCTTCAGCGGCCCGGCGAAGAACACGTCGTGGATGAAACGCAGCGAATACGCCACCGAGCAAACGCCCGCCAGCGTGGCCACCACCGGCACCAGCCAGCCATAGGTGCCGCCCACGGTCAGGGCCTCCCCGAAGAACATCTCCTTGGACAGGAAGCCGTTGGCCAGCGGCACGCCGGCCATCGAGGCCGCGGCCACCATGGCCAGCGTGGCCGTCCACGGCAGGTAGGGCAGCAGGCCGCCCAGCTGCCGCATGTCGCGCGTGCCGGTCTCGTGGTCGATGATGCCGGCCGTCATGAACAGCGAGGCCTTGAAGGTGGCGTGGTTCAGGATGTGGAACACCGCGGCCACCGCCGACAGCGGCGAGCCCAGGCCGATGAGGAAGGTGATCAGCCCCAGGTGGCTGATGGTGGAGTAGGCCAGCAGGCCCTTGAGGTCGTGGCGGAACACGGCCACGTAGGCCGCGAACAGCAGCGTGGCCAGCCCGGCGCCGGCCACGATGAGCTCGAACAGCGTGCTGCCGCCGATCACCGGATACAGCCGCGCCAGCAGGAACACGCCCGCCTTGACCATCGTGGCCGAGTGCAGGTAGGCCGACACCGGCGTGGGCGCGGCCATGGCCTCGGGCAGCCAGAAGTGGAACGGCAGCTGCGCGCTCTTGGTGAAGCAGCCCAGCAGCACCAGCACCAGCGCCACCGGATAGAGCGCATGGGCCCGCACCTCCTGGCCGCGGTCCAGCATCTGCGAGAGCTCGTAGGTGCCGGCGATCTGCCCCAGCAGGATGATGCCGGCCAGCAGCGCCAGCCCGCCCCCGCCGGTGACGGCCAGCGCCATGCGGGCACCGGCCCGGGCATCGGCCCGGTGGCCCCAGTAGCCCACCAGCAGGAACGACGAGATGCTGGTCAGCTCCCAGAACACCACCAGCAGCAGCAGGTTGTCGGCCATCACCACGCCCAGCATGGCGGCCATGAACAGCAGGAACTGGGCGTAGAACTTGCCCGCAGGGTCGTCCGCGTGCAGGTAGTAGGCGGCGTACAGCACCACCAGCGCGCCGATGCCTGTGATGAGCCAGACGAACATCAGCGCCAGGCCGTCGAGCCGGAAGCCCAGCGTGAGGCCGATCTCGGGCAGCCAGGGCTGCTGCCACAGCAGCACCTGCCCGGCCAGCACCGCCGGCGCCAGCAGGCTCACCAGGGCCAGCGAGGCCAGGGCCACACCGCCGGCGATCCATGCCGCGGCGCGCCGGCGGCCCGGCGAATTGGCCCGGCCCACCCAGGCGGCGGCAGGCATGCCCAACAGCAACGGCAGCGCGACTGCCAGCCCCAACAAATGGCTCATCGTTCTTGTGTCCTCCGGCACAGCGCCGTTCGTGCAACGGCGTCGCCGCAAGGTTCCGCCCGGGGAAACGATAATCGATGCAGCCCGCTCCTCCCGAACTCAGTCGCCAAGCAAGCCATCATGACCACGACGATTCGCCAGCAAGACCTGATCGACAGCGTAGCCGCCGCGCTGCAGTACATCAGCTACTACCACCCGGCCGACTACATCGCCCACCTGGCCCGTGCCTACGAGCGCGAGCAGAGCCCGGCCGCCAAGGACGCCATCGCGCAGATCCTGACCAACTCCAAGATGTGCGCCGAAGGCCGCCGGCCCATCTGCCAGGACACCGGCATCGTCAACGTCTTCCTGAAGATCGGGATGGACGTGAAGTGGGAGGGCTTCGGCGGCTCGATCGCCGACGCGGTCAACGCCGGCGTGCGCCAGGGCTACCTCAACCCCGACAACGTGCTGCGCGCCTCGGTGTTGGACGACCCCATCTTCGCCCGCAAGAACACCAAGGACAACACGCCGGCCGTGGTCCACATGGAAGTGGTGCCCGGCAGCACGGTGGACGTGATCGTCGCGGCCAAGGGCGGCGGCTCGGAGAACAAGAGCAAGATGTACATGCTCAACCCGAGCGACGACATCGTCGACTGGGTGCTGAAGACCGTGCCCACCATGGGCGCCGGCTGGTGCCCGCCGGGCATGCTGGGCATCGGCGTCGGCGGCACCGCCGAGAAGGCCGTGATGATGGCCAAGGAAGCGTTGATGGAAGACATCGACATGTACGAGCTGCTGCAGCGCGGCCCGCAGAACAAGCTGGAGGAGCTGCGCATCGAGCTGTACGAGAAGGTCAATGCGCTGGGCATCGGCGCGCAGGGCCTGGGCGGCCTGACCACCGTGCTCGACGTGAAGATCAAGACCTTCCCCACGCATGCGGCCAGCAAGCCGATCGCGATGATCCCGAACTGCGCGGCCACCCGGCATGCGCACTTCGTGCTCGACGGCAGCGGCCCGGCCTACCTGGAGCCGCCCAGCCTGGACCTGTGGCCCGACGTGAAGTGGCAGCCCGACTACAACAAGAGCAAGCAGGTCGACCTGAACACGCTGACGCCGGCCGAGGTGGCCAGCTGGAAGCCGGGCGACACGCTGCTGCTCAGCGGCAAGCTGCTGACCGGCCGCGACGCCGCGCACAAGCGCATCCAGGACATGCTGGCCAAGGGCGAGAAGCTGCCGGTGGACTTCACCAACCGCGTCATCTACTACGTGGGCCCGGTGGACCCGGTGCGCGACGAAGTGGTGGGCCCGGCCGGCCCGACCACCGCCACCCGCATGGACAAGTTCACCGACATGATGCTGGACAAGACCGGCCTGATCGCGATGGTGGGCAAGGCCGAGCGAGGCCCGGTGGCCATCGACTCCATCAAGCGCCACAACAGCGCCTACCTGATGGCGGTGGGCGGCGCGGCCTACCTGGTGGCCAAGGCCATCAAGGGCGCACAGGTGGTCGGCTTCGCCGACCTGGGCATGGAAGCCATCTACGAGTTCGACGTGAAGGACATGCCGGTGACGGTGGCGGTGGATTCCACCGGCACGAGCGTGCACAACACCGGCCCGAAGGAATGGCAGGCCAAGATCGGGAAGATCCCGGTGGCGGTGGCGTAGGCACCCGGTGCCGTGAACCCACGGCATCGGCCGCCCCGCCGCATTCCACGCCGGCCTTGACGCGTTTCGTCGCATCCTGCGCGACGGCCGGCGGCGCGGCGGGCAGCATGCGCGCATGGCCTCATCCGCAGCGCTGCGCAATACCTCGACGGTGATCACGCTGCCGCCCAGGGCGCGCCACAATCGCGCCTTCGGCCTGCAGTACCCGCCCGACATGACGTTCCCCCGCACCAAGATCCAGCCACCGCGCCTGCGCGTGGGCGCCTGGGTCGAGCGTGCCGGGCTGCAGGCCCGCCTGGGCCCTGCCCTCTTCTGCCACCGGCTGGTGCTGCTGTGCGCCGCCGCCGGCTACGGCAAGACGGCCGCGCTGGCCCGCCAGATCGAGCACCTGCCCCCCGGCACCGCCCACGCCTGGGTGGCCGCCGACGACGGCGACGACCTGCACCGGCTGCTGGGCTGCCTGGTGGCCGCGCTGGAGCCCTACGACCCGCCCTGGCGCATCGCGCCCGAGGCCCTGGTGGCCCTGGCCGCCTCCGGCGACGCCCGCCAGCGCCACGTGGCCGCCGCCGAGCTGCTGGAGGCGCTGGACGCCTGCGAGGTGCCCCACGGCATCGTGGTGCTGGACGACATGCACCGGGTGGACGATCCCGCGGTGTACGAATTCATCGACCTGCTGCTGGAGCGCCTGGGCCCGTGCTGGACCATCGTGGTGTCCAGCCGCACCGAGCCGCCGCTGGCGCTGGCCCGACACCGCGCGCGCGGCGAACTGGCCGAGTTCAAGCAGGCCGACCTGCAGTTCAACCGCGACGAGGTGCTGTCCCTGGCCACCGCCACCGGCCTGGACGCCGCGCTGGCCGAGCGGCTGTGGCAGCGCACCGCCGGCTGGCCGGTGGGGCTGCGGCTGGCCCTCAGCGCCGCCCGCGAGCCCGGCGGTGCGCTGCACCGCGCCACCATCGACCGCCATGTGTTCGAGTTCATGGCCACCGAGGTGCTGGAGGAGCTGCCCGCCGCGCTTCGCGACTTCCTGCTGCACACCTCGGTGCTGCCGGAGCTGACCGCCGCCCGCACCGCCGCCGTCACCGGCCTGCCGCAGGCCACCGCCGCCGCGCTGCTGGAGGAGGTCGAGCGCCGCGGCCTCTTCGTCAGCGTGCTGGAGGTGGACGACGACAGCGACGACACGCCCACGCTCACCCTCAAGCTGCACGACCTGTTCCGCGACGCGCTGGAGCACCGGCTGCAGCGCGGCCGACCGCAGGAGGTGGCCGCGCTGCTGGCCCGCGCCGCCGCCACCGAGCCGGATCCTACGCGCCGCATCGGCCTGCTGCTGCGGGCCGGCCAGCTGCCCGAAGCGGCCGCGGTGCTGATGGCCGCCGGCCCCGGCCAGCTCGCCGAAGGTGCGGTGGCCAGCGTCAGCCGGCTGGTGGCGCAGTTCCCGGCCGGGTGGGCCATCGGCTCGCCCGAGCTGCAGCGCATGCGCGGCCTGGCCGCCTGGGCCCGCTGGGATTTCGCCGAGATGCTGGATGCGATGCGCCAGGCCGAATCCGCCTGCGAAGCCCGGGGCGACCTGCCCGGCCAGCAGGCGGCCCAGGCCTACCAGGCGCTGGCGCTGAATGCCTTCGGCCGCATGCACGAGGCCGGTCAGCGGCTGACGGTGCTGCGCCGCGAGGCCCTGACGCCGGAGGTGCGCATCGTGGTGCTGGTGGCCTGCTCCTGGCATGCGCTGGAGGTGGGCGCGCTGCACCGCGTGGGGCCGGTGCTGGACGAGCTGATGGACCTGCTGGCCGACGACCCGCGGCTGGAGAGCTGGTACCAGTGCATGCCGCTGCCGCGCTTCAACGGCCTGCCCGGCACCGCCCGGCCGCTGCAGCGCTATGCCGACGGCGTGCTGCGGGTGGCTGGCGACATGCCCACGCCGCTGCGCGCCAGCGCCATGGTGCAGCACGGCTGGCGGCTGCTGTGGCAGGGCCGGCTGGCCGAGGCGGAAGAAGCGTGGCAGCGCGGCCGTGCCGATGCCGCCTGGGTGGGCGACCCCGTCAACGTGCGACACCACCTGCAGGTGCTGGGCGCGCTGCTGCATGCGGTGCGCGGCCGCGCCGCCGAGGCCGCCGCGCTGGCCCGCGGCTGGCTGGAGGGCAATCCCACCGGCGCCAGCAGCTGGGGCCGCACCCAGCTGCTTTTCCAGGCGGCCCGCATCGCCGCGCTGGTGGACGATCTGCCGCTGCTGTCCGACGTGCTGCGGGAACTGGCGCTGCAGGCCGACCGCAGCCGCGGCGGTGGCCCGGCGGCGCTCGAAGGCACCCGGCTGCAGCTGCCGCTGCGCGGCCACCTGGCGAGGCTGCAGGGCCGTCGCGCCGAGGCCGTCGCCCGCTGGCAGGAGGCGCTGGTGTGCGAGGAGCAGATCGACCTCGTGGGCCAGGCCGCCGAAACCCGGCTGCACCTGGCGCAGGCGCTGCTGGAGGGCGGCCAGCCCACGCTGGCGGCCGAGGTGCTCGCGCCGGTGTTCGAGCGCGTGGCCACCGAAGGCGAACCCGGCGGCGTGCTGCTGGCCCGCGGCCCGCTGGCGGTGCTGGCCACCGCCGACTGGGGCGGCGCGCTGGCGCCGGCGCGCCAGGCGCTGCTGCGGGGCTGGATGGCGCGGGTGATGCCTGCCGGAACGGTATCGGCAGCCATGCTGGCGGCGGCTTCGGTGGCCGGGGCGACCCACCCCGGCCTGCGGCACGAGCAGATCCTGCTGCCGGCCACGCAGCCGTCGCGGCCGCTGCAGCCGGTGGTGCCGTCCGCGCGGCAGCCGCAGCCGCCGCGCAGCCTGCCTGCGGCCGAACCGGCCCTGGACCGCCACGGCCTCAGCCCGCGCGAGCGCGAGGTGCTGGAGCGCATCGCCCATGGCGACAGCAACAAGCTGATCGCCCGCGCCTTCGACCTGAGCCCGCACACCGTCAAGCGCCACGTGGCCAACCTGCTGGACAAGCTCGGCGTGGCCTCGCGCGGGCAGGCGGCGGCCTGGTACCGGCAGCACCTGGACCGCTGACGCCGACGGCACGGCCGACACCCCCAAAGGTGTGTGGCCCGTCGCCCCGGCGCCGGGATGGCTCCTGTGGCCGATGTGCGCGCGGCGGGCCTTTCGCACACTGCATGGCAGGCCGGCAGGGTGCCGGCTGCACGCAGTCCGAAGGTTCCACCATGAGCATGCCCCACGCCGCCAAGCCGCCCATCCTCGAAGACGTTGTCCTGGCGCGCCCGCGCCAGCCGCAGCCGCGCCGCACCGACCTGTATGCCGCCATCCACAAGGCCCTGCGCCGCGCGATGTGCGACACGCTGACCCGCCTGGGCATGCTGGACACCGACGACCACGCCGACATGCTGCGCACCCTGGGCCAGGCCGAGCACCTGCTGTGCCTGCTGCGCAGCCACCTGCGCCACGAGAACGACTTCATCCACACCGCCATCGAGGCCCGCCGCCCCACCGGCGCCCGTCGCACCGCCGACGACCACCTGGAGCACATGGGCGCCATCGCCGGCCTGGAGGCCGAGCTGCGCACCCTGCGCGTGGCCGACACCAGCATGCGCCCCACGCTGGCCCTGCGGCTGTACCGGCACTTCGCGCTCTTCGTGGCCGAGAACCTGCAGCACATGCACATCGAGGAAACGGCCAACAACGCCGCGCTGTGGTCGCTGTACGACGACGAGGAACTGAATGCGCTGCACGACCGCCTGGTGTCCAGCATCCCGCCGGCCGAGATGATGGACACGCTGCGCTGGATGGGCCCGGCCCTGGCCCCGCGCGAGCTGGCCGCGTTGCTGGCCGACATGCAGTCGAAGGCGCCGCCGGCGGCCTTCGCCGCGGTGATGGACATGCTGCGCCCGTTGCTGGACCCCGGCCGCTGGGTGCAGCTGGCCGCCACGCTCGGCCTGCCCGCCAGCCGCGGCGGCCTGCCGATGGGGTCGCGGGCGTGAGCCCGGGGCCGACCGAGGGCGGGCGCCCGGCTTCCGTGCAGGCGAAGGCGGCGACGTCGCCGCGGGGCCGCTGGCTGCGCCGCGGCGCCGCCGGGCTGGGCATCGTCGTGCTGCTGGCCGCCGCCGCGGCCACCGCCGGCCATGTGATGGCCGGCCAGCGCATGAAGCGGCAGGTGGCCGTGCCGCCGCAGCCCGCGCCGGCCTGGCGCAGCGATGCGGCGGCGGTGGACCGCGGCCGCTACCTGTATGCCTCGCGAGGCTGCGTGGACTGCCATGGCGCCGACGGCGCCGGCCGCACCTTCCTCGACGAGCCGGGCGGCCTCAAGGTGGTGGGTCCCAACATCACGCCCGATGCCGGCAGCGCGGTGGCCGGCTACCGGCCGCAGGACTGGGCGCGCACCCTGCGCCACGGCGTCAAGCCCGACGGCACGCCGGTGCTCATCATGCCCAGCGAGGACTACAACCGCCTGACCGACGACGACCTCTCGGCGCTGGTCGCCTATGTGCGGCAGCTGCCGGCCCGGCCCGGCGCCAGCGCGGTGGTGTCGCTGCCGCTGCCGGTGCGGGTGCTGTACGGCTTCGGCGCCATCCCGGACGCGGCGGCCAAGATCGACCACGCGCTGCCGCCGCCGATGCCGGTGCCCGAGGGCGTCACCCGCGAGCACGGCGCCTACGTGGCCAACATGTGCCTGGGCTGCCACGGCGCACGGCTGACCGGCGGCAAGGTGCCCGGCGGCCCGCCGGACTGGCCGGCCGCCGCCGACCTCACCGGCGGTGACGCCGGCGGCATGGCGGCGTATCCCGACGCGGATGCACTGCTGAAGATGTTCCGCACCGGCCGGCGGCCCGACGGCACGCCGGTGAAGGTGATGCCCTTTGAATCGCTGCGGGAGATGAGCGAGACCGACGTGCGGGCGCTGCACCTGTTCCTGCGCGGGCTGCCGGCCGGTGGCGCTGCGGCGGGCCAGGCCGGCGCGCCGGTCACTCCGAAGGCGCAGGCGCGGGGCTGAGCGGCGCCACACCGCCCGCGGGCACCACCACGCCCGGCGGGCGCGGCGGCCGCGGCTCGCGGTGCACCTGCTGGGGATACGGGATCTCCACGTCCAGCGCATTCAGCGTGCGCAGCACCGCCAGGTTGACCGCGCTGCGCACGCCGCCCAGGCCGTTGTGCGGGTCGCGTATCCAGAAGCCGATGGTCAGCTCGATGCCGCTGTCGGCGAAGCTGGTGAGCGACACCCAGGGCGCCGGGTCGGTGAGCACGCGGTCGATGCCGGCCACCACCTCCACCAGCCTGGGGATCAGCGCGTCGACGTCGGTGTCGTAGGCCACCTGCACCACCGTCGTGCCGTTGATGCGGGTGTCGCTCATCGTCATGCTGACCACGCGCTGGGTGATCATCATCTCGTTGGGCACGATGGACTCGCGGCCGTTGAGCGCGCGGATCACGGTGTAGCGGGTGCTGATGTCGGTGATGCGGCCCTCGAAGCCGTCCACCTCCACCATGTCGCCGATGCGCAGGCTGCCCTCGGCCAGCAGCACGAAGCCCGAGACGTAGTTGGCCGCCAGCTTCTGCAGGCCCAGGCCGATGCCCACGCCGATGGCGCCGCCCAGCACCGACAGCGCCGTCAGCGGAATGCCCGCGGCCGACAGCGCGAACAGCAGACCCACCACCAGCAGCAGCGCCCGCGTGGCATTGGCCGCGATCTTGCGCAGCGACACGCTGCCCGAGAAACCCGCCTCGCTCACGCCGGCCAGCAGGCGGCCTTCGATGGCGGCCGACAGCCACAGCACCAGCACCAGCACCACGACGGCGCTGAGCGCACCTTCGATCACGCTGCGCAGGCTGATCTGCGAGCCGCCCACCGTCCAGGTGATGGCCTCCAGCTCGTCCAGCACCACCGGCAGCAGGCCGGTGAGCCAGAGCACCAGGCACAGCCACACCAGCCAGGACAGCCAGCGCTCGACGATGCGCACCGCATGGCTCTGCGGAAAGGCCACCCGCAGCACCCGCACGCCGATGCGGATGGCGCACAGCGACATCAGCACCGGCACCGCCAGGCGCAGCACCGCCTGCGGCAGCTCGGCCGGCATCAGCAGCCGGGCCAGCAGCACCGCGCCCAGCGCCAGCACCGGGAACAGCACGCCGTCGATCAGCCGGTCGCCGAACCAGATGCCGCCCGGCTTGCGGCCGGCGCCGCGCAGCAGCCACGTCAGGCCCAGGGCGCCGCCCAGGCAGGCGGCCAGGATGGCCAGCTCGGCCAGCGAGGCGAGCTGCCACAAGCCTTCGAGCCGGCCTTCCAGCCGACCGGCCAGCGAGCCGGCCGGCGGCACGGAACTCAAATGCCTACCCCGCCACCGCCGTGGCCGGCATCCACGCCGGCCAGCACCCGCAGGTGCGCGGCCACGCTGCGGCCCAGGGCCGAGAGGTTGTAGCCACCTTCCAGGCAGGACACGATGCGCCCCCGGGCATGCCGCTCGGCCAGGTCCACCAGCTTCCAGGTGATCCAGGCATAGTCGGCTTCCACCAGGCCCATCTGGCCCAGGTCGTCCTCGCGGTGGGCATCGAAGCCGGCGGAGACGAAGATCATCTGCGGCTTGAACTGCTCCAGCCGCGGCAGCCACATGGCCTCGATCAGCTCGCGCACCTCCATGCCCTTGGTGTAGGCGGGCACCGGCAGGTTGACCATGTTGGTGCCCTTGGGCACGGCGCCGCTGTGCGGATACAGCGGATGCTGGAAGAAGCTGCACATCAGGATGCGCTCGTCGCCGGCCACGATGTCCTCGGTGCCGTTGCCGTGGTGCACGTCGAAGTCGATGATGGCCACGCGCTGCAGGCCGCGCACGTCCAGCGCATGGCGCGCGGCCACGCACACGTTGTTGAAGAAGCAGAAGCCCATGGCCTGGCTGCGCGTGGCGTGGTGGCCGGGCGGGCGCACCGAGCAGAAGGCGTTGTCCACCTCGCCGTCGATCACCGCGTCGGTGGCGGCCACCGCGGCGCCGGCCGCGCGCAGCATCGCGTTCCAGGTGCCGGGGCCGGCGCTGGTGTCGGGGTCCAGCGCCTGGTGGCTGCCGTCGTCGCGCAGGCGCAGGCCCAGGTCGGCGATCTCGCTCACGTAGCCCACGCTGTGGGCCAGTTCCACATCGGCCAGGCTGGCCACCGGGGCGTCGCGCATGTCCAGCGCCAGGTCCAGGCCGGTGGCGCGCAGGTGGTCGGCGATCGCGTCCAGCCGCTGCGGGCACTCGGGGTGGCCGGCGCCCATCTCGTGCGCCTTGCAATCCGTATGGCTATAAAACGCGGTGGTCATCGGGGAAATGGTGCTGGCGATTTGGGATAACGTGCATGCATGGCCCTGGACATCACGCAGCAGCTTTCAAGACTCACGGACCAGATTAGCACGATCATCGTGGGCAAACGCCCGCAGATCGAGGACTGCGTGGCCTGCCTCCTGGCCGGCGGGCACCTGCTGATCGAGGACGTTCCCGGCGTGGGCAAGACCACGCTGGCGCACACGCTGGCGGTGTCGCTCGGCCTGCATTTCTCACGGGTGCAGTTCACCGCCGACCTGATGCCCAGCGATCTCGTCGGCGTCAGCGTGTTCGAGCGGTCCAGCGAATCCTTCGTCTTCCATCCCGGCCCGGTGTTCGCGCAGGTGCTGCTGGCCGACGAGATCAACCGCGCCGGCCCCAAGACGCAGAGCGCGCTGCTGGAGGCGATGGAAGAGCACCAGGTGACGGTGGAGAACCACACCCGGCCGCTGCCCAAGCCCTTCTTCGTCATCGCCACGCAGAACCCGACCGACCAGCTCGGCACCTACCCGTTGCCCGAGAGCCAGCTCGACCGCTTCCTCATGCGCATCACGCTCGGCTACCCCGACCGCGCCAGCGAGCGCGCCCTGCTGGCCGGCGAGGACCGCCGCGCCGCCATCACCCGCCTGACGCCGGTGATGCAGCCGGCCGACCTGCTCGCCGCGCAGCAGGCGGTGCTGCAGGTGCATGCGTCGGAGGCGCTGCTGGACTACCTGCAGGCGCTGATCGCGGCCACGCGCAGCGGCGAATGGTTCGTCGAGGGTTTGTCGCCCCGTGCCGCGCTGGCGGTGCTGCGCGCGGCCAAGGCACATGCGCTGATCGGCGGCCGCGGCCACGTGGCGCCCGACGACGTGCAGGCCATCCTGGCGCAGTCCATCGCGCACCGGCTGGTGCCGGTGGCCGGTGCCGGCCGCGGCAGCGTGGAGCAGGTTCGGGCCATGGTCGAGGCCGTGCCGCTGCCTTGAGCAGCCCGCCGCCCCGCCCGCCATCCGCCTGACCATGTGGGCCGCACCGCGCGCGCGTTTCCAGGCCTGGTGGCAGGCCCGGCATCCGCTGTCCGACCGCTGGGTGCTCACCCAGCGCAACATCTACATCGTGCCCACGCCGGCCGGCCTGGCCTTCGGGCTCACGCTGCTGGTGATGCTGCTGGCCTCGATCAATTACCAGCTGAACCTGGGCTACATCCTCACCTTCCTGCTGGCCGGGGCGGGGCTGGCCTCGCTGCACATCACCCATGCCACGCTGCGCGGCCTGACGCTGCACCTGCGGCCGGTGGCGCCCTGCTTCGCCGGCGAGCCGGCGCGGCTGGACGTGGTGATCGAAAGCCCCGGCAGCCGGCGCCATGGCATCGGCGTGGGCTTCGAGGCCGCGGCGCAGCGCAGCCAGCAGGTGTTCGTGGACGTGCCTGCGCTGGGCCAGGCACCGGCAGTGCTGCGCTTCGTGCCGCCGCACCGCGGCCCGCACGGCATCCCTGCGCTGCGCGCTGAAACCCGGTTTCCCTTTGGCCTGTTCCGCGCCTGGACGGTCTGGCGGCCGGCCGCGCGCGTGCTGGCCTGGCCGGCGCCCGAGCAGCCGCCTGCCCCGCTGCCGACGCCGCAGCCGCTGGCCGGCGAGGCGCCCACCTCGCGCGAGCGCAACGGCGCGGAGTTCGACGGCGTGCGTGCCTACCGCCGCGGCGACGCGCTGCGCCGCATCGTGTGGAAGAAGGCGGCCCGCACCGGCGAGCTGGTGACACGCGAGAACGGCGGCACCGCCTCGCGCGAACTGTGGCTGGACTGGCAATCGGCCGCCGGCCAGCCGGGCACGGAGGCGCGCCTGTCGCGCCTGTCGGCCTGGGTGCTGGCTGCCGAGCAGGCCGGCGTGCTGCATGGCCTGAAGCTGCCCGGGCTGGAGCTGCCCCCCGGCCAGGGCGACGCCCACCGGCTGCGCGCGCTGGAGGCGCTGGCGCTGTGGCCGCGCGGCGGCGGCGCCAGCTCCGCCGGAGCCGGCCGATGACGACGCTGCGCCTGCCCCGGTGGCCGCTGGCCGGCCGCCTGCCGCGCGATGCCCGCGACGTGCTGTTCCTGCTCGCCGTCATCGGCTGGACCATCCTGCCGCACCTGGCACGGCTGCCCGTGTGGTGCAGCCTGCTGGTGGGCGGCGTGCTCACTGCGCGTGCAGTGCTGGCGGTGCGCGCCGCGCCGCTGCCCAGCCGCTGGCTGCTGGCCGCGCTGCTGGCGCTGGCGGTCGGCCTGACGCTCAACAGCTACCGCACGCTGCTGGGCAAGGAGGCCGGCGTCACCCTGCTGGTGGTGCTGATGACGCTGAAGACGCTGGAGCTGCGCGCGCGGCGCGATGCGCTCGTGGTGTTCTTCCTCGGCTTCTTCCTGGTGCTGACCAACTTCCTGTATTCGCAGTCGCTGCCGGTGGCCGCGGCCATGGTGGTGGCGGTGTGGGGCCTGCTCACCGGCCTGGTGCTGGCCCACATGCCGGTGGGCCAGCCGGCGCTGCGCGAGGCCGGCGGCCTGGCCGCGCGGGCCACGCTGTTCGGCGCACCGGTGATGGTGCTGCTGTTCCTGCTGTTTCCGCGCATGGGTCCGTTGTGGGCGCTGCCGCAGGACGCGGGCGGGCGTACCGGCCTGTCGGGCACCCTGATGCTGGGCGGCGTGGCCGAGGTGGCCAACGACGACAGCGTGGCCTTCCGTGTGCGCTTCGAGGGGCCGCCGCCGCCGAACGAGCAGCTCTACTGGCGCGGCCCGGTGCTCAGCCGCTTCGACGGCCGTGAATGGCACCGGCTGGAACGCAGCAGCATGGGCCCGGCCGGCCTGCTGCGGGCCGACCTGCGCACCCGCGGCCAACCGCTGCGCTACGAGATGACGCTGGAGCCCTCCCGGCTGCCACTGCTGCCGCTGCTGGAGGCCACGCCCGCGCTGGCCGAGCATGCGCCGCGCATCGAGGGCTGGCGGGTCTTCCAGCGTGCCGACTTGGAGTGGCTGACCGACCGCCCGGTGACCGACCGCCTGCGTTTCGAGGTGCAGGCCTGGCCCCACCACGAGCACGGCCCGCAGCAGGCCGCGCTGGGCCTGCAGGACCACCTGTCGCTGCCACCCGGCTACAACCCCCGCACCCTGGAATGGGCCGCCGCGCTGCGCCGCCAGCCGCGCTATGCGCAGGCGGGCGCGGCCGAGCTCACCGAAGCGGTGCTGCGCCACATCCGCACCGGCGGCTTCACCTACACCCTGGCGCCGGGCCTGTACGGCGACGAGGAGGGCCGCCATGCCATCGACGAGTTCTGGCTCGACCGCCAGCTGGGTTTCTGCGAGCACTTCGCCACCGCCTTCGTGGTGGTGATGCGGGCGCTGGACGTGCCCGCGCGGGTGGTCACCGGCTACCAGGGCGCCGACCCGCTGCCGCAGGACGGCTACCTGGTGGTGCGCCAGAGCCATGCCCATGCCTGGGCCGAGGTCTGGCAGGCCGGCCGCGGCTGGGTGCGGGTGGATCCCACCGCCGCGGTGGCGCCCGACCGCGTGGTGCGCAGCCAGTCGCTGCGGCCGCCGCCGGGGCTGGTGGCCGGCGCCCTGGCCGGCATGAGCCCCGTGCTGATGGAGCAATGGCGCGCCACCTACGAACGCATCAACAACCGCTGGAACCAGTGGGTGCTCAACTATTCGCGCACCCAGCAGTTCGACCTGCTGAAGAGCCTGGGCTTCGACACCCCGCGCTGGGAGGACCTGGCGCTGCTGATGGTGGGGCTGGGCAGCGGCGCCGCGCTGCTGGGTGCCGCCTGGGCGCTGTGGGACCGCCAGCGGCGCGACCCCTGGGAGCGACTGCAGGCCGACATGCGCCAGCGCCTGGCCGGGCTGGGCATTGCCGCCGGCCCCTTCGAGGCGCCGCGCACGCTGGCCGCGCGTGTGCGGGCCCGCCTGGGGGCGCGCGGCGAGCCGGTGGCCGCGCAGCTGGACGCACTGGATGCGCTGCGCTATGGCCGCAACGCGGTGCAGCGGCCCGACCGTGGCTGGCAGCGCGCCTTCGCCCGCGCCGCGGCAGCCGCACGCCGGCCGGGATAATCCGGCGATGACCTTGCCTTGCTCGCCGGCCGCCCTGCCGGCCTCCTTCATCGCGCCGCTGCCGGAGACCCTGCGGGCTGCCGGCCTGGCGCTCGCCACGTTCTTCGCCCTTGCACTGCAGGTGCCGGCGGCTTCCGCCCAGCCGGTCGACAAGTCCGCCGCGCGCCAGGCCGCCAAGCCATCCTCCAAGCCGTCCGCCAAGCCCGCCGAGCGCAGGAAGGCCACCGCCACGCGCGCCGACGACGCGCCGGACGTGGTGACCTACGGCCGCCGCGACGACGTGATGGCATTCGCCGACGAGCTGGCCCAGCGCCACGGCCTGGACGCCGCCTGGGTGCGCCAGCAGCTGGCGCAGGCGCGTTACCTGCCGTCGGTGGCGCGGCTCATCATGCCGCCGCCGGCGGGAACGGCCAAGAACTGGGCCGCCTACCGCGCCCGCTTCATCGAGCCCACGCGCATCAACGCCGGCCTGCGCTTCTGGCAGCAGCATGAAGCCGCCCTGGCGCGCGCCGAGGCCGAGTACGGTGTGCCGGCGCAGATCGTGGTGGGCATCATCGGCGTGGAGACGCTGTACGGCCGCATGACCGGCAACTTCCGCGTGCTGGACGCGCTGGCCACGCTGGCCTTCGACTTCCCGACCGGCCGCAAGGACCGCACGCCCTTCTTCCGCGGCGAGCTGGAGGAACTGCTGCGCTGGTGCGCCGGCGGCACCGGCTGCGACCCGCAAACCGTGCGCGGCTCCTATGCCGGTGCCATCGGCCTGCCGCAGTTCATGCCCGGCAGCATCAACCGCCATGCGGTGGACTTCGATGGCGACGGCCGCATCGACCTGCTGAACAGCCCGGTCGATGCCATCGGCAGCGTGGCCCACTACCTGGCCAACCACGGCTGGCAGCGCGGCATGCCCACGCACTATGAAGTGGCCGTGCCCACCGACACCACCCAGCGCGCCACGCTGCTGGCACCCGACATCACGCCCAGCTTCACGCCGGCCCAGATGGCCGACCTGGGCGCCCTGCTCGGCGAAGACGCCCAACGCCACGACGGCCCGCTGGCCCTGGTCGAGCTGCAGAACGGCGAAGCTGCCCCCAGCTACGTTGCCGGCACCGCCAACTTCTACGCCGTGACCCGCTACAACTGGTCCAGCTACTACGCGCTGGCCGTCATCGACCTGGGCGCGGCAGTCAACGCCGCCCGCCTCGCCGCCCGATAACCCCAGCCCAGCGCCACCACTGCGGCAAGCGCAGCGAAGCCGCGCCCTCAAGCCACCCGCCGCGGGACCGGCTCCGCCGGCCCGCCAGCGGGGCGGCCCCCTCGGGGGGTAGCGAGCGCAGCGAGCTTGGGGGCTATTGAACCGGAACCAGGAAGTCCCGGCTGATCCCCACGCCCAGGTCACCCACGCGGTCCAGGAACTGCGTCAGGTAGGCATGCAGCCCGGTGGCCAGGATCTCGTCGATCCGGCCGTACATCAGGTCGGCGCGGATGCGGCCGGCGCGGCGCAGGGTCTCGCGGCTCTGGTCGTTGGCCACCATCTGCAGGTTGCACACCACCTCGTTCAGGCAGGCCACCAGCGAACGCGGCATGTCCTCGCGCAGGATCAGCAGCTCGGCCACCTTCTCGGGGCGGATCACGTTGCGGTAGACCTTGCGGTAGACCTCGAAGCCCGAGACCGAACGCAGCACCGCGCTCCAGTGATAGAAGTCCACCTCCTGCGCCTCCTTGGCATTGCTGCCGAAGAAGTCGCCTGCCAGCGACTGGAACTTCACGTCCAGCAGCCGGGCGGTGTTGTCCGAGCGTTCCAGGAAGGTGCCGATGCGCAGGAAGTGCAGCGCCTCGTCCTGCAGCATGGTGCCCACCGTCACGCCGCGGCTCAGGTGCGAGCGGAACTTCACCCACTCGAACAGCGCGCTCGGGTCGCGGTGGAAGTCGGTGCTCTTGATCATGCGGTTGAACTCGAGCCAGGTCTGGTTCTGCGTCTCCCACACCTCGGTCGTCAGCGCGCCGCGCACCGCACGCGCGTTCTCGCGCGCCGCGCGCAGGCAGCTGGCGATGCTGGAGAAGTTGGACTCGTCGCGCACCATGAAGTCCATGACGCTCTTGGCGCTGAAGTCCTCGTACTTCTCGCGGAAGCCCCAGGTCAGCTCGCTGATGCTGAGCAGGCCGCGCCAGCCTTGCTCGGCCTCTTCGGCCGATTGCGGCAGCAGCGAGGTCTGGTAGTTGACGTCCAGCATGCGCGCGGTGTTTTCCGCACGCTCCATGTAGCGGGCCATCCAGTAGAGGTGGTCGGCGGTTCTCGAAAGCATCGTTGTTCTCCTGTCTCTTCTCTCAGGCTTCCAGCACCCAGGTGTCCTTCGTACCGCCCCCTTGCGAAGAATTGACCACGAGCGAGCCTTCCTTCAGCGCCACGCGGGTGAGCCCGCCTGGCACCATCTGCACCGTCTTGCCCGACAGCACGAACGGCCGCAGGTCGATGTGCCGCGGCGCGATGCCCGATTCGACAAACGTCGGGCAGCTCGATAGCGACAGCGTCGGCTGCGCGATGTAGTTGCTGGGGTTTCCCTGCACCACCTTGCGGAACTCCGCAATCTCGGCCTGCGTCGCGGCCGGGCCGATCAACATGCCGTAGCCGCCGGCGCCGTGCACTTCCTTGACCACCAGCTCATGCATGTGGTCCAGCATGTACTTCAGGCCCTCCGTCCCGCGGCCCAGGTAGGTGGGCACGTTCTGCAGGATGGGCTTTTCGCCGAGGTAGAACTCGATCATCTTCGGCACGTACGGATAGATGGACTTGTCGTCCGCCACGCCGGTGCCGATGGCATTGCACAAGGTGATGTTGCCGCTGCGGTAGACGTCCAGCAGGCCTGCGCAGCCCAGCGTGGAGTCGGCGCGGAAGGCCTTGGGATCGAGGAAGTCGTCGTCCACGCGGCGGTAGATCACGTCCACCCGCTTCGGGCCCTGGGTGGTGCGCATGAAGACGAAGTTGTCGTCGACGAACAGGTCCTTGCCTTCCACCAGTTCCACGCCCATCTGCTGGGCCAGGAAGGCATGCTCGAAGTAGGCGCTGTTGTACATGCCGGGCGACAGCACCACCACCACCGGCTCGTTCACCGCCGAAGGCGATACCGCGCGCAGCGTCTCCAGCAGCAGGTCGGGGTAGTGCGCCACCGGCGCCACGCGGTGCTGGCTGAACAGCTCGGGGAACAGCCGCATCATCATCTTGCGGTTCTCGAGCATGTAGCTCACGCCGCTGGGTACGCGCAGGTTGTCCTCCAGCACGTAATACGTGCCGCTGCCATCGGCATTGCCGGCACGCACGATGTCGATGCCGGAGATGTGCGAATAGACGTTGCCCGGCAGGTTGACGCCCATCATCTCGGGACGGAACTGCGCGTTGTTGATCACCTGCTCGCGCGGCACGATGCCGGCCTTGATGATCTCCTGGTCGTGGTAGACGTCGTACAGGAAGCGGTTGAGCGCATTGACGCGCTGGCGCAGGCCCTTCTCCATCTCGCGCCATTCGCCGCTGGGAATCACGCGCGGGATCAGGTCGAAGGGAATCAGCCGCTCGGTCCCCGAGCCGTCCTCGTCCTTGGCGCCATACACCGCGAAGGTGATGCCCACGCGGCGGAAGATCACTTCCGCCTCTTCGCGGCGCGAACGCATCACGTCGCTGGGTTGTTGCTTGAGCCAGTTCTGATAGGTGCGGTAGTGCTCGCGGACCTCGCTGGCGTTGACCTGCATTTCGTCGTAGGCCGTTTTCATTGGATCTCCTCTTTACCGGACCTTTAGCAACTTCCAGGCCCAAACCGCCCCAATTCGGGGCACTTCAAACCACCCGTTCCGTCTTGACGCCGACCTCCAGCGCATGGTCGCCGCCACCCCGAATCACACCGCGCAACGGCGTCACGTCGCCGAAGTCGCGGCCATAGGCCAGCCGCACGTGATCGGTGGCCGGCAGCATGTCGTTGGTCGGGTCCAGCTCCAGCCAGAAGCCGCCCTCTTCCATCGGGCACCACACCGAGACCCAGGCATGCGAGGCATCGGCGCCGATGAAGTGCGGCGCACCCACGGCCGCGCTGGCCACCGAGGCCTCGCCGTCGGCCTGCTCGTCGGCCGGCGTGGGCGGCGTGGTCAGCAGGTAGCCGCTGACGTAGCGCGCGGCCAGGCCATGCATGCGCAGCGCGCCGATCATCAGGTGCGCGAAGTCCTGGCACACGCCGCGGCGTTCTTCCAGCACCGTGGCCAGCGGCGTGTCGATGGAGGTGCTGGCCGTCTGGTAGCTGAAGTCGGCGTGGATGCGGTGCATCAGGTCGACCGCGCACAGGCCGATGGGCCGGCCCGCCACGAGCGAGGCGTCCGCATAGTCGGCCAGCGCTGGCAGCCGCGGCACATAGGGCGAGGCCACTGCGAATTCGACGGCCGGCTCGTACGGCACCCGCGCGGCATAACGCAGCCGCGCGGCCACCTCTTCCCAGGGCCGGGTGCCGGGCAGCAGCGCCTCATGCCCCCGAGGCACGGCACGCACGCGGCTGCGGGCCCACACCTCCAGCCGGCGGTGCGCACCACTGACGGTGAAGAAGGTGCGGGTGTTGCCATAGCGGTCGCGGCCGGTGCTGTGGTGCAGCGGCTCGGGCTCCACGCCCATCTCGAAGGCTTCCACCGACTGGAAGGCATCCTCGATGGGCCGCAGGAAGGCCTCGTGCTGCGCCAGGTCCACCGGCGCGGCGTAGTGGTAGCGGGTGACGTGCTCCACCTGCAGCGCGGCGCCGCGGGTGGTGGCGGCGGATGTCGGGGTCATGGCGTCCATGGGATCACACGCGCTGCAGCCGGTCACCGCCTTCGGCATGCGCGAAGTAGCGCTGGCCGACGTCGTCGGACAAGCGGGCGCCGGCGTCCTGCAGCCGGCGGGCGAGCACGCAGAGCTGCAGCCGCAGGGCTTCGTCGTCCAGGTCGCGCAGCTCGTCCAGCGTGATGCCGGCGCCCTCGACCGGCAGCCGCTCGCGCAGCGCATCCAGCATGCTGGCGGTGCCGGGCAGCTTGCCCAGCTCGGTGCGCAGCCGGCGCAGGGTGCCGGCAAAGGCACGCGGGTTGGCATCGTCCAGCACCAACAGGTCGACCAGGGCCAGCAGGTCTTCATGCCGCTGGTAACGCGAGCGGAAGGTGAGCGTGCTGTCGAACAGCTCCAGCACCAGGTCGACGCCGGCGGCGCTCTTCAGCGCGTCCAGCTCCAGCAGCGTGTGCAGCGTGTGGGCCATGCCCACCAGGCGTTCGATCAGGCGGCCGACGGTGAGCAGCCGCCAGCCGTGGTCGCGGGTCATGCGGTCGGTCTGCGCGCCGGTGACGGCCGCCAGTTGCAGGCCGAGCCGGTCCAGCGCCGGCATGGCCAGGGAGACCGTGGGCAGCGCGGCGTCCAGGCCGGCGAAGGTGGCATTGAATTCCTCTGCCATGCGGCGCACCAGGTTCACCTGCTCGGGCGACAGGCGGTCGCGCAGCGCGCTGGCGGCGTATTCCAGCGCGCCGAGGTGGCCGGCCACGCTGGTGACCGGCGCCCGCGGCTGGCCGGCGGCCGGCTTGCGCGCGCCGGAGGCCAGGGCGGCCAGCACGTTGCGTTCGAACAGCTGCGGCGCGCGCGAGGCGCTGGGCGTGCCGTAGGCCGCCAGGCCGTTGAACACCGCCAGCGTGCACAGCGCATCCAGCACCGGCGGCGGCGGGTCGCCATCGGCGTCGATCATGTTCAGCAGCGCCCGCGCCAGGCGCACCGCCTGCTCGGTGCGCTCGGTGTAGCGGCCCAGCCAGAACAGGTTCTCGGCGGTGCGGCTGGACACCGGCCGGCGGCGGGTGGCGATGTCGTCCACCCGCAGCCGCTGCGGCAGCATCGAGAAGGTGTCCACCGGGCCATCGGTCATCACCCAGGTGTCGAGGCTGGAGCCGCCATGCTGCATCGACACCGACAGGGGCGAGCGGGTGGCCACGCGGGTCATGCCGCCGGGCAGCACATGCCAGCGGCGCTCGGTGTCGGCGATGGCATAGACCCGCAGCATGGCCGCGCCGGCCGTGGCCGCGCCACTGCGCCACATCGGCGTGCGCGACAGCATCAGCCGGCCCTGGGCCATCCAGGCATCGGGGTCGCCCTGGATGCGGCGCACCCAGTCGGCCACGCCTGCCTCGCCGGGTACGGTGGCGCGGCGGCGGCCGGGGTCGGGGAAGGCCGGGCGCACCACCCGCTCGGCCAGCGTGGGCAGCACCGCGCGGAAGGCGGCTTGCTCGCCGCACCACCAGGAAGGCAGCGACGGCAGCAGCAGTTCCTCGCCCAGCAGCCGGCGCGAGATGGCGGGCAGGAAGCCCTGCACCGCGGGCGACTCGAGGAAGCCGCTGCCCAGCGCATTGGCCACCACCACGTTGCCGGCGCGCACGGCCTGCAGCAGACCGGGGATGCCCAGCGTGGAATCGGGGCGCAGCTCCAGCGGGTCGCAGTAGTCGTCGTCCAGCCGGCGCAGCAGGCCGTGCACCGGCTCCAGGCCGGCCACGGTGCGCAGGTACACCCGGTCGGCACGCACCGTGAGGTCGCCGCCTTCGACCAGCGGCACGCCCAGGTAGCGCGCCAGGTAGGCATGCTCGAAGTAGGTCTCGTTGTAGGGGCCCGAGGTGAGCAGCACCACGCGCGGCGTGCCGCCGGCCACCAGCCGCGCCTGCGACTCCACCGTGTCCAGCAGCCGGCGGTAGCTGGAGGCGATGTGCTGCACCCGCATCTCGCGGAAGGCCTCGGGGAACAGCCGCGAGATGATGAGCCGGTTGTGCAGCACGTAGCCCAGGCCCGACGGGCCCTGCGTGCGCTGCGAGATCACCCACCAGTCGCCTTCCGCATCACGCGCCAGGTCGAAGGCGGCGATGTGCAGGTGCAGGCCACCCGGCGGCCGCACGCCATGCAGCGGCCGCAGGTAGCCCGGGTGGCGGTACAGCAGCGCCGGCGGCAGCAGCGACTCGGCCAGCAGCTCCTGCTCGCCGTACACGTCGGCCATCATGGTGTCGAGCAGGCGGGCCCGCTGCGACACGCCGCGCTCGATGGCCGCCCAGTCGGACGGCTCGATCAGCATCGGCATCAGCTCGAGCGACCAGGGCCGCGCGGCCGTGCCCTCCGCGCTGTGGATGTTGTGGGTGACGCCATCCACCTTGATCTGCTGCGCGATCAGCTCCAGGCGGCGGTCGAAGTCGGCCGGGGTTTCCTGGGCCGGCAGCCACTGGAAGAAACGCTGCCAGGCCGGACGCAGCCGGCCTTCGGCATCACGCAATTCGTCGTAGCTGTCGGGGTCGGGCAGGTCCAGCTGTGCCAGCAGCCCCAGCGGTGGCGTCGGGGCGGGATCGGAGGGCAACTGGTGGCTCACACTTTTATCAATTCACGGCACAAGCCCGCGACGTTACCCCAGGCGCAGGTCGAGCGTGAATGGGAATTCCCGGCTGGGTTGGACCGGCACCACCTGCATCGTGCCGGGCGTGTGCCCGTTGGAGAAGAAACGCGCCAGCCGGCGGCTCTCGGCCTCGTAGGCGTTGATCGGGAAGGTGTCGTAATTGCGCCCGCCCGGATGCGCCACGTGGTAGCGGCAGCCGCCGATGGATCGGCTGAGCCAGTTGTCCACGATGTCGAAGGTGAGCGGTGCATGCACGCCGATGGTGGGATGCAGCGCCGAAGGCGGCGCCCAGGCGCGGTAGCGCACGCCGCAGACGAACTCGCCGATGCGGCCGGTGGGCTGCAGCGGGATCGCCTGGCCGTTGGCGGTGATCACGTGGCGGTTGTCGTTCAGGCCGGTGACCTTGACCTCCAGCCGCTCCAGCGATGAATCGACATAGCGCACCGTGCCGCCGATGGCGCCCTCCTCGCCCATCACGTGCCAGGGCTCCAGCGCGTTGCGCAGCGTGAGCTCGATGCCCTGCGTGGCCACATGGCCCACCAGCGGGAAGCGGAACTCCAGGTGCGGCGCGAACCACTGCGCATCGAAGGCGTAGCCGGCATGGTTCAGCTCGGCGATCACGTCGTCGAAGTCCATCTTGACGAAGGTGGGCAGCAGGAAGCGGTCGTGCAGCCCGGTGCCCCAGCGCGTGAGCCGCGTGGCGCCGTTGCCCTTGTAGGGCTTCTTCCAGAACCACGACAGCAGCGCGCGCAGCAGCAGCTGCTGCACCAGGCTCATGCGGGCATGCGGCGGCATCTCGAAGGCGCGCAGCTCCAGCAGGCCCAGGCGGCCGGTGGGGCCGTCGGGCGAGTAGAGCTTGTCGATGCAGAACTCCGACCGGTGGGTGTTGCCGGTGACATCGATCAGCACGTTGCGCAGCATGCGGTCGATCAGCCACGGCGGGCACTGGCCGTACAGGCCGATCTGCCGCTCGATCTCCTTCATGGCGATCTCGGCCTCGTAGACCTGGTCGTCGCGTGCCTCGTCGATGCGCGGCGACTGGCTGGTGGGGCCGACGAACATGCCGGAGAACAGGTAGCTCAGGCTCGGATGGTTGTGCCAGAAGGTCAGCAGGCTGGGCAGCAGGTCGGGCCGGCGCAGGAAGGGGCTGTCGGCCGGCGTGGCGCCACCCAGCACGAAGTGATTGCCGCCGCCGGTGCCGGTGTGGCGGCCATCGACCATGAACTTCTCGGTCGACAGGCGCGACTCGTGCGCCGCCTGGTACAGGAACTCGGTGTGGTCGACCAGCTCGTTCCAGTCCTTGGCCGGATGGATGTTGACCTCGATCACGCCGGGGTCGGGCGTGACCTGCAGCAGCTTCAGGCGCGGGTCGCGCGGCGGCGGGTAGCCTTCCAGCACGAGCTTGACGCGCAGCTCGGCGGCGGTGGCTTCCACCGCGGCCAGCAGCTCCAGGTAGTCCTCCAGCGAGGCCAGCGGCGGCATGAAGACATAGAGCACGCCGCTCCTGTGCTTGGCCAGCGCCTCGGCCTTGGGGCCGTTGGCGCGCATCGGGTCGCGCACTTCCACGCACAGGCCGGTGCGGGTGATCCAGCCGGCCGATTCGAAGCGTTGCGGATAGCGGGCGTCGGCCGCGGCCGGCGCCTGCAGCGCGGCGGCGCCAGGGCCTTCGCCGGCCTGGCTGGCCACGCCCGCACTGCCGGCGGCTTCGCCGAACGCGGGCTGCCCGGCTCGGTAGCCCTGCACCGGCGCCGACATGCCACCCACCGCGGTGACGCCGGGCGCGCTCACCGGGTACTGCGCCCGCAGGGCCGCGGCAGCCGGCAGCGGCGCCCGTGGCGCGAACGGGTCCTGCTCGATCAGGAAGGGATAGTCGCTCTCCTTCACCCAGGGCAGCGAATCCAGCGGCAGCCGGTAGCCCATCGGCGAATCGCCGGGCACGAGGTACATGCGCTCGTCCCGGAAGAACCACGGGCCGGTGACCCAGCGCGGGCCGCCCACGGCCGGCGACTCGTTGGGCTTGAGCGGCAGCAGGTAGCCCACCACGCTTTCCAGGCCCTGGTCGAACACGCGGCGCAGGCGGGCCCGCTCCAGCTCGTCGCCCAGGCGCGAATCGAAGGGATCGACGTTGACCGGCAGGCGGCGCTCACGCCAGAGGTAGTACCAGGTGTCCTCGTAGCCGGGCTGCACCCACTTGTCCTCCACGCCCAGCTTGCGGCTGAGCGTGCGCACGAAGCGGTTGGCGTCCTCGCTGGTGTAGTGGTGCTGCTCGCGTTCGTCGGCGAACAGCGAGGGATCGTTCCAGGCGGGCTGGCCGTCGGCCCGCCAGCAGATGGACAGTGCCCAGCGCGGCAGCTGTTCGCCGGGATACCACTTGCCCTGGCCGAAATGCAGGAAGCCGCCGGCGCCGTAGCGGTCGCGCAGCTTGTGGGTCAGGCCCTGCGCCAGGCCGCGCTTGGTGGGCCCCAGCGCATCGGTGTTCCATTCGGCGCCGTCGCGGTCGTCGACCGACACGAAGGTGGGCTCGCCGCCCATGGTCAGCCGCACATCGTCGGCCATCAGCTGCTCGTCCACCTGGTGGCCCAGGGCCAGCACCTGCTGCCACTGGTCCTCGGTGTAGGGCATGGTCACGCGCGGCGACTCGTAGATGCGCGTGATCTGCATGTGGTGCTCGAAGGTCACCTCGCTCTCGTCCACCGCGCCTTCCACCGGCGCGGCGCTGGAGGGCTCGGGCGTGCAGGCCACCGGGATGTGGCCTTCGCCGGCCATCAGGCCCGAGGTGGGATCGAGGCCGATCCAGCCGGCGCCGGGCAGGAACACCTCGCACCACGCATGCAGGTCGGTGAAGTCGACCTCGGTGCCGCTGGGGCCGTCGAGCGACTTGACGTCGGGCTTGAGCTGGATCAGGTAGCCGGAGACGAAGCGCGCGGCCAGGCCCATGTGGCGCAGCACCTGCACCAGCAGCCAGCCGGTGTCGCGGCAGGAGCCGCTGGCATTGGCCAGTGTCTCTTCCGGCGTCTGCACGCCGGGCTCCAGGCGCACCAGGTAGCGGATGTCCTTCTGCAGGCGCTGGTTGATGCCCACCAGGAAGTCGATGGTGCGCTGCTCGGTGCGCGGGATGCTGTCCACCAGGGCCTGGAAGCGCGGCGTCAGCTCGCACTTCGACAGGTAGGGCGCGAGGTCATGCTCCAGGCCTTCGGCGTACTTGAACGGAAAGTTCTCGGCCTCGGGCTCCAGGAAGAAGTCGAACGGGTTGTAGACCGCCATCTCGGCCACGAGATCGACGGTGATGCAGAACTCGGTGGTCTTCTCGGGGAAGACCAGGCGCGCGAGGTAGTTGGAGAACGGATCCTGCTGCCAGTTGATGAAGTGCTGGGCCGGCTCCACGCGCAGGGAATAGCTCAGGATCGGCGTGCGGCAGTGCGGTGCCGGGCGGAGACGGACGACCTGGGGCGACAGGCCGACACGGCGGTCGTAGCGGTAGCGCGTGACGTGGTTGAGTGCGACGTGAATGGCCACGAACGATTCCTTTGATCTGACTTCGGGTGCGTTGCAACTTCCACGCCATCAACGCGATGGCGTGGACCGACGCCAATACTGCGGAGAACTCTGGCGTTCGCAGGTCATGGCGCCCTCACGCCATGCCCAAGCGCCGCAAGTATCGCTGCGCGTCACCTGCACGCCCCGGGCGGTGTAGCGCGCCAGCACCGCGTCATGCGGATGGCCATGGCGGTTGAGGTGGCCGGCCTGCACCACCGCCACCCGAGGCGCCACCGCATCGAGGAAGGCCGGCGTGGACGAGGTGCGGCTGCCGTGGTGCGGCACCAGCAGCACGTCGCTGCGCAGCGCGGCGGCCTGCGTGGCCACCAGCTGCGCTTCCTCGGCGGCTTCGATGTCGCCGGCCAGCAGCAGGCTGCGGCCTTGCGCGTCCTCCACCCGCAGCACGCAGCTGCGTGCGTTCGGGCGGGCTGGCAACGGCGCTGGCGGCGGGGGCGGATGCAGCAGCTCGAAGCGCACGCCGTCCCACTGCCAGCGCTGGCCCGCGGCGCAGCGCGCATGCGGCTGCGGACCGTCACGCAGCGCATGGCCTTCATCCAGTGAGCTGAGCAGCCGGTCTACCGGCATGGCGGCCCGCAGCGAGGCGGCGCCGCCGACGTGGTCGCTGTCGCGGTGGCTGAGCACCAGCAGGTGGATGCGCCGCTCGCCGCGGGCGCGCAGCAAGGGCAGCAGCACGCGGCCGCCGGCATCGGCGCCGGGGCCGTAGGTGGGGCCGGTGTCGTACAGCAGCAGGTGATGCCGCGTGCGCACGAGCACCGCACTGCCCTGGCCCACGTCGGCGGCCAGCGCCTCGAAGCGGCCTTCGGCGGGCCGCGGCACCGCCGGCCACAGCAGTGGCAGCAGCAGCGCCAGGCCCAGCAGGCGCAGCCGCAGGGGCAGCACCGGCAGCAGCAGCAAGCCACCCAGCAGGCCCGCCGCCCGCGCCCAGGCCGGGGCCACGGCGGCAATGAAGACGCCATCCGGGCCGTGCGGCAGGTGCCCCAGGCCGGCGATGAGCAGCTGCAGCACGGCCGCGCCCGCGTCCCACAGCGGCGGCCACAGCAGGCCCAGCAGGGCCAGCGGCGTGATGAGCAGCGTGACCACCGGAATGGCCACCAGGTTGGCGACGAAGCCCACCAGCGACAGCTGCTGGAAAAACACCAGCGTGAGCGGCGCCAGCCCCAGCGTGGCCACCGCCTGGGTGTGCAGCAGCTGGCGGGTGGCCTGCAGCAGGCGCCGCCAGGCGGACGCGGGTGGCGGGCGCTCGAGCCCGGTGTCGATGTCCGCAGCGGCGGCCGGATCGCTGGCGGACTCGCGGTCGGCATGGGCACGTGCCGGCGCGTCACCGCCCAGCATCAGCAGGCCCACCGCCACGAAGGACAGCCAGAAGCCCGGCTGCAGCAGGGCCCAGGGATCGGCCACCGACACCACCGCAGCCGCGGCCAGCAGCACCAGCAGCGGCGGCCAGCGCAGGCGGCCGCTGGCCAGCAGCGCGGCGGTGGCCAGCATCCACACCGTGCGCTGGGCGGGCACGCCCCAGCCCGCGAAGGCGGCATAGGCCGCCGCGGCCAGCACGCCGCCCCAGCGGGCCGCATGGGGCATGGCGGCCAGCTGCATCAGGCGGGGGCTGCGGCGCCAGCCGGCCCCGACAAGGCCGGTGGCCAACCAGGCGAACATGGTGACGTGCAGGCCGCTGATGCTCATCAGGTGGGCCACGCCGGTGTCGCGGAACAGGGCCCAGTCGGCGGGTTCGATGGCCGCCTGGTCGCCCACCGCCAGCGCGGCCAGCACGCCGGCCGCACGGCTGTCGGGCACCTGCAGCAGCACCGCGTCCCGGGCCTCCTGGCGCCACCGGCCCAGCGCGGTGACCGGCGCGGCTTGCAGCCGCTGCGGCGCGGCGGGGCCGGCCTCGCGCACCGAGCCGGTGGCGCGGATGCGCTGCTCGAACAGCCACAGCTCGCGGTCGAAGCCATGCGGGTTGGCCAGCCCGTGCGGCGGCTTCAAGCGCAGGCTGAAGCGCCAGCGCTCGCCGGACTGCAGCCGCGTGGCCAACGCGGGCAGCGCCGGGCCGCCGTCGTCGGCGTCGTCGCGGCCGGCATACCAGCCCAGCAGCAGGCGCCGTGGCACGGCCACCGGCTCGCCGTCCAGCGTCGCGCGGTCCACCTCGAACCCGAATTGCAGGCCGCCGGCCATGCGGCGCGGCAGGCCCGTGACGGTGCCTTCAGCCACCACGTCGCGCTGCACCGCGGCCTGCGGCAAGGCCTCCGCCAACACCTGGCTGGCGCGCCAGCCGGTGGAGGCGAAGGCCAGCAGCAGCAGGCCGGTGGCCCGGCAGGCCAGGCGGGGCCAGCCACCGCCGCCGGGCGCCGATCGTGGCACCGCGGCAGCGGATGCCAGCAGCACCAGGCCGAGCGCCATGCCGGCCAGGTAGGCCTGTGGTGGCCAGAGCTGCGGCTGGGTGGTTTGCAGCAGCACGCCGCCGAGCCATGCGACTACCAGCCCGGCGAGCTTCAGGCCCGCCGCATCTCCACCCATGCGGCCAGTGTAGGCACAAGCCCCCAAAGCGGGGTGTACGATCCCGCGCTCCTGTTTCAGCCAGCTCCGAAGGACCCGTCCGTCATGTCTTCCGCGATCCACGACCGCCTGCAATCCCTTGGCATCACGCTGCCTGCCGTGGCCACGCCGGCCGCCGCCTACGTGCCTTTCGTGCAGACGGGCAACCTGGTGTTCCTGTCGGGCCACATCGCGCGCAAGGACGGCAAGCCGTGGGTGGGCAAGCTGGGCGCCACCATGACCACCGACGAAGGCAAGGCCGCCGCGCGCGCCATCGCCATCGACCTGATGGGCACGCTGCAGGCGGCGGTGGGCGACCTCTCGCGCGTGACCCGCATCGTCAAGCTGATGAGCCTGGTGAACGTGACGCCCGAGTTCACCGAGGCGCACCTGGTGACCAACGGCGCCTCGGAGCTGCTGGGCGAGGTGTTCGGCAGCCAGGTGGGCGCGCATGCACGCAGCGCCTTCGGCGTGGCGCAGATCCCGATGGGCGCCTGCGTCGAGATCGAACTGATCGCCGAAGTGGCCCAGTGAGGGAGGTGGCTTCGCCCGCCCGCCGTGCCGATGCATGGCTGGGCATGATCGCGCTGGTCTCGCTGGCCGCGGTGGCGGCGGCACTGGTGTCGCAGCATGTGTTCGACATGCAGCCCTGCCCGTGGTGCGTGCTGCAGCGGGCGATCTTCGTGGCCATCGCCATCGCCTGCGCCATCGGGCTGGTGATCCGCAACGGGCTGGGCCGCGGGCTGTCGGCGCTGCTGGTGCTGGGGCTGTCGCTGGCCGGCATGGCCGCGGCGCTGTGGCAGCACTTCGTGGCCGCGGCCACGGCGTCGTGCAACCTGACGCTGGCCGACCGCATCGTCAGCGGCCTGGGGCTGGACGGCCTGGCACCCGAGGTGTTCCAGGCCCGGGCCTCCTGCGCGGACGCCGCCGTCAAGCTGGCCGGCGTGCCCTACGAGTTCTTCAGCCTGGCGCTGTACGCCATCTTCGCGCTGGCGGCCCTGCGGCTGCTGCGGCGCTGAGGCCTCGGCGGGCCATTCAGGGCGCGGCGTTGCGCAGCCCGGCCAGCCGCCTGCGGGTGCCGGGGTGCGTGGGCGTGTCGGGCTGCACGCCGTGGCGCGCCAGGGTGGCGATGGCCACCTCGATGCCGTAGCCCATGCGGCCCAGCACCTGCATCGCATAGGCATCGGCATTCAGCTCCTGCTCGTGCGACAGCGCCGACATCTCGCGGCCCAGCAGGGCGGCCACCGGGTCGGTGCGCTGCTGCACCACCTCCGCCGGGATGTGCCGGCGGTACACCGCGCGCACCGCCGCCCAGTCGGCATGCACTGCATGGCCCAGCTCATGCGCCAGCACGAACAGGCGCTCGCCCTCCGGCCGCGCGGCCAGGTCGGCATGCACCACCAGCACCCGGCCGTGGAAGGTCTCGGCCAGCACCGGGCCGGTGACCACCTGCAGCGTGACCGGCAGGCCCCGGGCCTCCGGCGCATGGGCCAGCACCTGCTGGAAGCCCTGCTGCAGCAGCTGCAGCCGCGCATCGCCCGCGGCCACCGGCGTGAGCGCCGCCAGCCGCAGCGCCTGGGAGCGTTCCAGCACCTGGGTGATGGGCGCGCCGGCGTCGGCGGCCGGCATGCCCTCCCCGGCCGCCGCGGGCGCGGCGACCAGGCAGATGCCCACGCAGACCGCCAACAGGCCAGCGGCGGGGAAGAACGGATGGCGGAAGCGGGCGGTGGGCATGCGCAGGTCTCCGGAGGGCCGGCCCGGCGGGCGGCACGGTGGTGCGCTGCAACATGCGTACCCGCGCCCGGGTTAACCCGAAGACGCTGCCCGCACCACGGTGTGGCGGGCGGCGCCTGCGCCTAGCGTGGCAAGCGGCGTGCGCCCCAGGCCAAGACCAGCGACGCCACCACCAGCACCGCCATGCCGCCGGTGAGCGAGCTGGCATGCGCCACGCCGCCGATCAGCGGCGGGCCGGCGACGAAGCCCAGGTAACCCAGCGACGACACCGCAGCGATGCCCGCGGCCGGCGCCACGCCCGGCGCGCGGCTGGCCGCCATGAACAGGATGGGCACCACATTGGCCAGCCCGGCACCCACCACCGCTAGCGCCGGCACCGCCACCCAGGCGCTGTGCGACAGCAACGCCAGGCTCATGGCCGCCGCCGCCAGCAGCCCGCTGCCGGCCAGCAGCCGCGGCGCGCTGATGTGCGTGCGCAACCAGTCGCCGCCGAAGCGCGCCAGCGCCATGGCGCCGGCAAAGGCCGCATATCCGGCCGCGCCGACCGACTGCGTCTGCTGCAGGTCCTGGGTGATCCAGAGCACGCTCCAGTCGTAGATCGCGCCTTCGGCCACCAGGCCGGCGGCCGCCAGCAGGCCCAGCAGCACCAGCAGCGCCGTCCAGCGGCGCGGGCCGCCTTCGCCGTGCTCGGCCGGCGGATGCTCGGCCAGCATGCGCGGCGCCGCCGCCAGGATCACTCCCCAGGCCACCGCGCAGGCGCCGGCCAGCTGCCACAGCGGCGGCACCTGCGCCTTCAGCAGCAGGCCGCCCACGCCGGCGCCGCCCATCGCGCCCAGGCTCCACATGCCGTGGAAGCCACTCATCACCTTGAGGCCGCCGCGAGTTTCCAGGAGCGACCCTTCGGCATTGATGGCCACATCGAACAGCGCGGTGGCCGCGCCGAACACGCCCAGCAGCAGCAGCAGCGGCAGCATGGCCAGCGGCGCGCCCTGCCCGCTGGAGGGCAGCAGCACCGAGGCCAGCACGCCGCAGGCGGTGGTGCCGGCCAGCTGCACCACCCGCCGCGGGCCCAGCCACTGCACGATGGCCCCCGCCTTCAGCAGGCAGGCCACCGCGCCCAGGGCGGCCGCCAGCAGGGCCACCGACAGCTGCGCCTCCGACAGGCCGTAGTGCGCCTTCGCACTGGGCACGTGCGCACCCCAGCTGCCGGTAATGAAGCCGAAGGCCAGGAACTGCAGCCGGGTGGCGAGGCGGGCAGAACGCAGATCGGCGCTGAGGGTCGACGTCATTTGCACGAGTATGCACGATCAAATACATTCGTGCATGACCATGCACACGCCGCCGCCCTTGCCCGCCGCCGACGACCTGCCCCGCTTCGCCCAGGAGCGCCAGCAGCGCATCGCCGAGCTGCTGAAGACCCGCGGCCGCGTGGAAGTTGCGCCGCTGGCGGCGCAGTACGGCGTGTCCGACGACACCATCCGCCGCGACCTGCGGCAGCTGGCCGCGCGCGGCCTGGTGCAGAAGACCCATGGCGGCGCGGTGGCGCTCAACACCGGCGTCATGAGCTCGCAGCAACGCGCGGCGGTGATGCCCGGCGTCAAGCAGGCCCTGGCGCGCACCGCAGTGGGGCTCGTCCAGCCGCACCAGACGCTGTTCATCGACGGCGGCAGCACCATGCTGGCGCTGGCGCACCAGCTGCGCGCCGACGACGCACCAAGGCCGATCACCGTGGTCACGCACTCGCTGGACGTGTTCCTCACGCTGGCGGATGCGCCCCAGGTGCGGCCGGTACTGGCCGGGGGCCACTGGCTGCCGGAGCATCGGGTGTTCGAAGGCGAACAGGCGCTGGCCACGCTGCAGGCGCACCGGGCCGACATCGCCTTCCTGGGCGCCTGCGCGCTGCATGAGCGCACCGGCGTCACCGCCTGGCAGCCAGGCGACGCCGCCATCAAGCGCGCCATGGTGCGCGGCGCGGTGCGGCGCGTGGTGCTGTGCGACGCAAGCAAGCTGGACCAGGTGGCGCCGTGCGCGGTGGCCGAACTCGCGGAACTCGACCACATCGTGACCGACGCGGAGCATCCATTCCTCGCCGGCCGCCGCCTGCCGCCCATGGGGCAGAAAAACTAACCGTGCGCCAGAAATACTGAATCGGCCGCCGCGCTGCCGTACCCGGCCCTAGAGTGGCCGGCGATGCTGACCATTCCAGAAACTCTTCAAGAATATGGACTGGGACCGGGGCGACATCCCGGCACCCATTTCGTGATCCAGGGCGGCTATTTCGATGCGGACAAGGGCGTGGATGCCTTTTCCCGCGCGTCGCTGCAGCGCGCATTTGAAATCGGCGCGCTGCTGGCCACTGCGGATCCCAGCCGCCGCATCGGTTTCGACGTGCTGGTGAACGACCTGGGCGCCCAGTGCAACGACACCCTGTGCACGCCGGGCAACGGCCCCCACGACGAAGCCGCCCTGCACGCCATGCTGGCGGAGATCCGGTTGTTGGCCGAGCGCCACGGCCAGCAGGTGACGCTGACCACCGAACGCCACATGCGCAACTGGGCGCTGCGGCGCCTGCGCAAGCTGCTGGCGGCACCCGACCGGCGGCAGCAACAGCCGCGGCTGCACAGCGTGCCGCTGCATGAGGCCGGCCACCGCTGGCAGCTGGACTCGCGCTTCGGCGCGCCCATCGTGCTGTTCGAGGAACGCGGCGACCGCTGGGTGGGCAAATGCCCGGCCATCATGGGCGGCTACTACGCCTATACCCTGGAGCGCATGGCGCCCGATACCCTGGCGGCGTCGAAGGTGGTGATCGACCTGTGTTCGCCGGCCGACCGCGACAAGGTTTCCAAGGGCGCCGAGGCGGCCTTTTCACTGCTGCGTCCGCCGCACCGCGCCAGCGACCTGCTGATGCCGGTGGTGTGCGACACCTGGTGCGAGCACCTGTTTCCCCGGGCCTACCTGAGCCGGGATTTCCTGCCGCGATGAACGACATCCTGTATTTCGATTACCAGGCCACCACGCCCGTGGACGACAGCGTGCTGGAAGCGATGCTGCCGTTCTTCGGCGGGCGCTTCGGCAATCCGTCGAGCCCGCACCTCTACGGCCTGCAGGCCGAGGCCGCGGTGGAGAAGGCGCGGCGCGGCATTGCGCAGGCGCTGGGCGTGGATGCGGCGGAGATCGTGTTCACCAGCGGCGCGACCGAGGCCAACAACCTGCTGATCAAGGGCCTGGCCGGCAGCCGTGGCCGTGGCCACGTGGTGTCGGTGGTCACCGAGCACAAGTCGGTGCTGGCGCCGCTGCGCACGTTGCAGCGCCAGGGTTTCAGCCTGACCCTGCTGCCGGTCGATGGCCGCGGCATCCTCGACCCGGCCCGCCTCCAGGACGCCCTGCGGGACGACACGGTGCTGGTCAGCGCCATGTACGGCAACAACGAGACCGGCAGCCTGCATCCCATCGACGCCATCGCCTCGGTGGCCCATGCCCGGGGCATTCCGCTGCATTGCGACGCCACCCAGGCCATCGGGCAGCTGCCGGTGCAGCCGCGGGCGCTGGGCATCGACCTGATGACGTTCTCGGGCCACAAGATCTACGGGCCGAAGGGCATTGGCGTGGCCTATGCCAGCCGGCAGCTGCGCGAAGACCGCCTGCTGCAGCCGCTGATCGAAGGCGGCGGCCAGGAAGGCGGCCTGCGCGGCGGCACGCCCAACGTGCCGGCCATCGTCGGGCTGCATCGCGCGGTGGAACTGGCCATGTCGCTGCTGCCCACCGAGCCGCTGCGTGCCGCCCGGCTGCGCCAGTCCTTCCTGGCCGAGCTGGCCACCCGCGTGGACTTCATCAACAACACGCCGCTGGAACAGGCCCTGCCGCACTGCGTGAACCTGTCGTTCCCGGACGTCAATCCGCAGGCCCTGCTGCAGTCGCTCAGCGGGCTGGCGGTGTCCGACGGCTCCGTCTGCAACAGCGGCGCCCAGCAGCCCTCGCATGTGCTCACGGCCATGGGGCTGGCGCCGGCGCTGGTGGGCGCCAGCCTGCGGCTGAGCTTCGGCCGGCCCACCCGCCATGACGACGCGGTGCTGGCCGCCCGCCTGCTGGCGCTGGACGTCGCCGCCTGCCGGCAGCGCTGATGCAGCCCACGCACCCGTCCGCGCCCGCACCGGCCCGGCCCGGCCTGCGCAGCCGCCTGCGCGCCGAGCTGCTGCTGGCCGGGGCTGCCGCCGGCTGGGGCGCCGGCTTCGTGCTGATGAAGTCGGCGCTGGCCTCGCAGCCGGTGTGGCCCACACTGGGCTGGCGCTTCGCGCTGGCCGCGCTGCTGGTGCTGCCGCTGGCCTGGCGGGAGCGGGCGCAGTGGCGGCCGGCGGTGCTGCGCAGCGGACTGCTGCTGGGGCTGCTGCTGTTCGCGGTGTTTGCACTGCTGATGAGCGGGCTGCAGCGCACCAGTGCCACCAACACCGGCCTGCTGGCCGGGCTGACGGTGGTGTGGATCCCGCTCATCACCCGCGTGTGGCTGCACCGGCCGCTGCCGCCGGCGGCCTGGGCCGGGGTGGCCCTGTGCGCCGCCGGCGTGGTGGCGATGGCCGGCGGCCGGCTCGATGCCCTGGGCGCCGGCGATGCGCTGGTGGTAGGGGGCTCGTGGGTGTCGGCGCTGCACATGCTGCTGCTGGCCGGCAGCGCCGGCCGCCTGCCCAGCGCCAGCCTGACCGTGCTGCAGCTGCTGGTGGTGGCGCTGCTGTCGGCCGCGCTGGGCTGGCAACAGCCGCCGGCGCCGCCGCCCTGGGAGGACACCGGCTTCCTGCTGCTGGTGGCGGCCACCGCGCTGCTGTCCACCGCCCTGCCCTATGCGGTGCAGACCCGCTACCAGCGCGACACCAGCCCGATGCGCGCCGCGATGATCTTCAACCTGGAGCCGGTGTTCGCGGCGCTGCTGGCCTTCTGGCTGCTGCACGAACCGCTGGGCGCGCAGGTGGCGCTGGCGGCTGCGCTGATCGTCGCCGGCATGGTGGTGGCCGAGTGGCGGCCGCGCGGCTCTTAACATCGCCGCGCGCAACGGCTACTGCGGTCCCGGGTCCGGCGCCCACCTCATCCACCGCAGGAAGAACCGCCACCGATGGCCAGCCCCTGGGACCGCGACCAGCTCGAGACCTTCGCCAGCGTGGTGGCGCACCAGAGCTTCGAGCGTGCCGCCACGGCCATGAACCTCACCCGCGGCGCGGTCTCGCAGCGCATCCGCGCGCTGGAGGAGTCCATGGCCGCCGTGCTGCTGGTGCGTGAGCGGCCGGTGCTGCCCACCGCCGCCGGCGAGGTGCTGCTGCGCCATGTGCAGGCGCTCAGGCTGCTGGAGGAAGCCACGCTGCAGCGGCTGGCGCCGGCGCAGGCCGCAGGCCGGCCGGTGCCGCTGGCGGTGGCGGTGAGCGCCGATTCACTGGCCACCTGGTTCGGCGGCGCCCTCACCGCGCTGCTGGCGCATCCGCGCATCGCGCTGGAACTGGTGATCGACGACCAGGACCACACCTTCGGCCGCCTGACCCGGGGCGAGGTGGTGGGCTGCGTCTCCACCGCGGCGCGGCCGATGACCGGCTTCAGCGCCGAGCCGCTGGGCCGCATGGCCTATCGCTGCGTGGCCCACCCGGCCTTCGCGCGGCGCCACTTCGGCGGCGGCCTGGTGCCCGCGGCGCTGCTGTCGGCGCCGGCGCTGATGTTCGACCGCCGCGACACCCTGCAGGCCGACTTCTTCCGCCAGCTGCTCGGCTTCGTGCCCGAGCTGCCGGTGTGCCACTACGTGCCTTCGCCGCAGGCGCTGCTGGCGCTGATCGCGCAGGGCTTCGGCTTCGGCCTGGTGCCAGCGATGCAGGCCGCGCCGCTGCTGCAGGCCGGCACGCTGGTCGACCTGGCGCCCGGCCGCGGCATCGGCGTGCCGCTGTACTGGCACCGCTGGCAGGCCGAGCCGGAGCTGGCCGCGCAGGTCACGGCACTGGTGCTGGCGCAGGCGGCCCGGGCGCTGGAGCCGCTGGCCCCGGTGCCGGGCCGAGCAGCGCCACCGCCTGGCTGAGCGGCGATCAGGCGGTGACGCGCATCACCTTCTGCAGCCCTTCCACCTTGCGGCCCTTGCGCGCGCGCTTGCCGACGTGGGCTTCCAGCGCCGTGTTGCGCAGCACCTCTTCCTTGGCCTTGCCGCCGCGGCCGCTGCCGTGCACGGTGCAGCTGGTGGCCAGCGTGGCCACCGAGACCAGCGGCGCGGTGGCGTCGACGTCCATCAGCGTCAGGCCCTTGCCGCCGCCGGGCTGCAGCTTCAGCTCGTCGAGCGCGAACACCAGCAGCCGGCCGTCCAGCGCCAGCGTGGCCACCTGAGTGTGGGCGGGCAGCACCGGGATGGGCGGCAGCACCTTGGCGTCGTCGTCCAGCGTGAGGAAGCTCTTGCCGCCGCGCTGGCGCGACAGCAGGTCGCCGATCTTGGCCAGCAGGCCGTAGCCGCCGGTGTTGGCCAGCAGCAGCGTGGCCTCCAGCGGGCCGGCCATGTAGTGGGCCGGCTGCGTGCCGGCTTCCAGCTCGATCAGCGAGGTGATGGGCGCGCCGTCGCCGCGGCCGCCGGGCAGCAGCGACACCGCCACCGTGTACACCCGGCCATTGCTGCCGAACACCAGCAGCGGATCGACGCTGCGGCAGGCGAAGGTGCCGTACAGCGCATCGCCCGCCTTGAAGGCCAGCGTGGTGGTGTCGATCTCGTGGCCCTTGAGCGCACGCACCCAGCCCTTCAGGCTGACCACCACGGTCACCGGCTCATCGACGATGCGCACCTCGGCCTGGGCGCGCTTGTCGGCCTGGATCAGCGTGCGGCGCTCGTCGCCATGGGCCTTGGCATCGGCCTCGATCTCGCGCACCACGGCGCGCTTGAGCGAGGCCGGCGTGGCCAGGATGTCTTCCAGCTTCTTCTGCTCGGTGCGCTTGTCGGCCAGCTCCTGCTCGATCTTGATGGCTTCCAGCCGGGCCAGCTGGCGCAGCCGGATCTCGAGGATGTCCTCGGCCTGGCGGTCGCTCAGCGCAAAGCGCTCGATCAGCGCGGGCTTGGGCTCGTCCGCATTGCGGATGATGCGGATCACCTCGTCGATGTTGAGCAGCACCAGCTGCCGGCCTTCCAGCACATGGATGCGGTCGAGCACCTTGCCCAGCCGGTGGCGCGTGCGGCGCTCCACGGTGGCGGTGCGGAAGCCGATCCACTCCAGCAGGATCTGCCGCAGGCTCTTCTGCGTGGGCTTGCCGTCGGCGCCCACCATCGTCAGGTTGATCGGCGCGGAGCTCTCCAGGCTGGTGTGGGCCAGCAGCACGTTGATCAGCTCCTGCTGGTCGACCGTGCGGCTCTTGGGCTCGAACACCAGCCGCACGGGCGCGTCCTTGCTCGATTCATCGCGCACCGCATCCAGCACGCCCAGCACCGTGGTCTTGAGCTGGGCCTGCTCGGTGCTCAGCGCCTTCTTGCCGGCCTTGACCTTGGGGTTGGTCAGCTCCTCGATCTCTTCCAGCACCTTCTGGCTGCTGGTGCCGGGCGGCAGTTCGTTCACCACCACCTGCCACTGGCCACGGGCCAGGTCCTCGATCTTCCAGCGGGCGCGCACCTTCAGGCTGCCGCGGCCGGTGGCATAGGCCTCGCGGATGTCGGTGGCGCTGCTGATGATCTGGCCGCCGCCGGGATAGTCCGGGCCCGGCAGCACGGCCAGCAGCTCGTCGTCGCTCACCAGCTCCTGCTTGATCAGCAGCACCGCGGCCGCGGCCACCTCGCGCAGGTTGTGGCTGGGCACCTCGGTGGCCAGGCCCACGGCGATGCCGCTGGCGCCGTTGAGCAGCACGAAGGGCAGCCGCGCCGGCAGCTGGCGCGGCTCGTCGGTGGAGCCGTCGTAGTTGGGGATGAAGTCGACCGTGCCTTCGTCGATCTCGTCCAGCAGCAGCCGGGTGATGGGCGCCAGCCGGGCCTCGGTGTAGCGCATGGCCGCGGCGCCGTCGCCGTCGCGGCTGCCGAAGTTGCCCTGGCCGTCGATCAGCGGATAACGCTGGCTGAAGTCCTGCGCCATGCGCACCAGCGCGTCGTAGGCCGCGGTGTCGCCATGGGGATGGAAGCGGCCCAGCACGTCGCCCACCACCCGCGCGCTCTTCACCGGCTTCGGCCCGGTGGCGGTGGTGAAGGCCAGGCCCATGCGCTCCATCGCATAGAGGATGCGGCGCTGCACCGGCTTCTGGCCGTCGCACACGTCGGGCAGCGCGCGGCCCTTGACCACGCTCAGCGCATATTCGAGGTAGGCCCGCTCCGCATAGTGCGCAAGCGTGATGGCGTCGGGGTTCCCGCCATCGGCGGGTGGCATCAGTTCAAGCTGGTCCATGGACTCATCGGGGGACGCTTCGGAAGGCGGCGCCTGCAAGGGCCTGGCGGCCCGGCGCCCGGGCGGCGCCGCGGGGCTGCGGCGGCAGCGCCCGTGCGGCGGCGCATGGGAAAGAGGCCCGATGTTAGTGGGGTTGCCGGCGTCGCCCGCCGGCGCCGGTCACGCCGGCAGCGTGAACGAGAAGGTGGCGCCGCGGCCGGGGCTGGTGTCGGCCCACACCTGGCCGCCATGCAGCTCGACGATGTGGCGCACCACCGCCAGGCCGATGCCGGCGCCGGGGAAGTCGTCGCCATGCAGCCGGGCGAAGGGATGGAACAGCTCGTCCACCCGCTCGGGCGGAAAGCCGCAGCCGTTGTCGCGCACCTGGAAGCGCCAGTGCGCACCCAGGTTCTCGCAGCGCAGGTCCACCCGTGGGCGCGGCACATGGCGGGTGAACTTGAAGGCGTTGTCCAGCAGCCGGGCGAAAACCTGGCTGATGAGTTCCGGGTCCACCCGCAGCTGGGGCAGTGGCTGCACCCGCAGCACCACCTCCGGCGGCGCGGGCTGCTGCTGCCGCAATGCCGCCACCAGCTCCGCCAGCGCCACCGGCGTGCGGCTGGGCATGGCCGCGCCCACCTGCAGCAGCTCCAGCATCGAGCTGACCATGTCGCCCAGCCGGTGGCTGTGCTGCTCGATCATCGACACCCACTGCCGCACCTGCTGCACGTCACCCTCGTCCAGCCGCTGGCGGCACAGGCTGGACAAGGTGCTCATGCCGTACAGCGGCCCGCGCAGGTCGTGCGCCACGCGGCGGGTGAAGTGGTCCAGCTCGCCCGGCGCATCGAACAGGCCGTGACGCACCGGCCATTGCCGCGCGGCAGCGTCCCTTGCCACCTGGCCTGCCGCCGCGCGCCGCGCCGCGGCGCGAACCACCATCAACTGCCCCGGAATAGCCTGTCCCATGGAGTTGCCCCGATCAGTCTGGATGCAACGTTGTATCGGCATGCGCGCCGTCGTAATTGATAGAAGTGATGCCGAAAAGCCGGGCGGTCGCGGCGTCAACGCCCAGGTGAAAAAAAGCCCTGCGCTTGCAGGGCCGGGTGGGATGGAGCGGTGGCGCTTCAGCGGGCGCGGCGGCGGGCCACCCAGCCCACGGCGGCCAGGCCGGCCAGCATCAGCGCGTAGGTCTCGGGCTCGGGCACCGGGGGCAGCGCGGTGGAATACAGCACGGCGTTGGAGACGGCGCTGTAGCTCAGGTTGAAGGTGTCCAGGTTGGTGCCGGCATCGAAGCGGTAGAACGCGGTGCCATTGCCCGGGCCGCCCTGGCCATTGCCGAAATGCATGGCCACGTAGGTGGTGCCGTTGAGCAGGGTGGCGAAGTTCACCGTCTGGCCGGAGAACTCGATCTTCTCGACGGCGTTGAAGTCGCCGTTCCAGGTGAAGCCCAGCGAGTTGAGCGCGGTCTTCTGGGCCAGCACGTTGTCGGCCTTGTTGTTCAGCAGGTTGCCGCTGAAGAAGCCGGCGCAGGCGGAGGCCTGGGGCGACAAGTCGGTGACGGAGCACACGGCGACGGACTTCGGCTTGGCCTGGGCCGGCACGGCGGCCATCAGGGTGGTGGCGACGGCGGCGACGAGGGAGAGGTACTTCATGGGGTGGTTGAACGGCTGTACTGCGGGACCGGTGTGGACTGTCTTCGTCCCGGCCCGATGGCGGCCATCCTCCCCCCAAGGGGGGTCACCCCCCGGAACCCGCAGTTGAGTGGCTTTGTGCACACAGACAGGCTTGCGTCAGCCTGGCGGCCACCCATTCCTCGTTGGTGGGCTCCACCGCCACGGCCACTGCGCTGTCCGTGGCCGAGATCAGGGGCGCATGCGCGGCATTGGCACGCGCATCCAGCCGCAGGCCCAGCCAGTGCAGCGCTTCGCAGATGCGCAGGCGCAGCACCGCGTTGTGCTCGCCGATGCCGGCGGTGAACACCAGCAGGTCCAGCCCGCCCAGCACCGCCACCAGCGCGCCGATCTCGCGCACGATGCGGCGCACGTACAGCGCCAGGGCGGCGGCGGCGCGCTGGCCGGTCTCGCCGCCGCCGGCTTCGGCCTGCAGCAGCACCCGGGGGTCGCTGCTCAGGCCGGACACGCCCAGCAGGCCGGCGCGGTGGTACAGCAGCGCGCCCACCTGGTCCACGTCCAGCCGCTCCTGCTGCATCAGGTACAGCAGCGCGCCGGGGTCGAGCGCGCCGCTGCGGGTGCCCATCATCAGCCCGTCCAGTGCCGAGAAGCCCATGGTGGTGGCCATGCTGCGCAGGTCCTGCATCGCGCACAGGCTGGCGCCGCTGCCCAGGTGGGCCACCAGGGTGCGGCCGCGCGCCCGCTGGCCATGCCGCTCGGCCAGCGCGGTGGCCATGTAGTCGTAGGACAGGCCGTGGAAGCCATAGCGCCGCAGGCCGCGCTGCGCATACTCGTGCGGCAGCGGCAGCATCTGTTCCACCTGCGGCAGCGTGTGGTGGAAGGCGGTGTCGAAGCAGGCCACCTGCGGCAGGCCCGGTAGCCGCTGCAGCAGCATCTCGATGGCATCCAGCGCAAACGGCTGGTGCAAGGGCGCCAGCGGGATGTACCCCTTGAGGTCGGCCAGCACCCCGGCATCCACCCGCACCGGCGCCGCATACCGGCTGCCGCCATGCACCACCCGGTGCGCCACCGCCTGCAAGGGCCGGCCGGCCAGCCGCGCCTGCACCCGATGGTGGATGTGCTCCAGCGCCGCGTGGTAGGGCTGCCCGGCCTCCAGCGCGATGGGCGAGGGTTCGCTGCCGGTCTCGCCGAAGGTGGGCTGCGGGCCGGCGATGCCGTCCACCTTGCCGTTCCATTCGGGGCGGCGCGGCGGTGGCCCGGCGCCGGCATCGAACAGCGCGAACCTGATGCTGGAGGAGCCGCAGTTCAGCACCAGGATCAGGCGGCCGCCGTTCATGGCGGCGCCCGCCGGTAGGCATGCGCCAGCAGCGAGGCCAGCGCACACGAGGCGATGCGCGACTCGCGTGAATCGGCCCGGCTGGTGAGCACGATGGGCACCCGCGGGCCCAGCACGATGCCGGCGCTGGAGGCATCGCCCAGGTACTCCAGCTGCTTGGCCAGCATGTTGCCGCTCTCCAGGTCGGGCACCACCAGCACGTCGGCCCGGCCGGCCACCTGCGACACGATGCCCTTGACCTGCGCGGCCTCCATCGACACCGCGTTGTCGAAGGCCAGCGGGCCGTCGAGCAGGCCGCCGGTGATCTGGCCGCGGTCGGCCATCTTGCACAGTGCGGCGGCATCCAGCGTGGCGGGCATGGCGGCATTCACCGTCTCCACCGCGGCCAGCAGGGCCACCCGCGGCTGCGGCACGCCGATGGCATGCGCGAGCGCGATCGCGTTCTGCACGATGTCGGCCTTGTCGGCCAGCGTGGGCGCGATGTTGATGGCGGCGTCGGTGATGATGAAGGGCCGCGGGTAGGCCGGCGTCTGCATCAGGAAGCAGTGGCTGATGCGGCGCTTGGTGCGCAGCCCGGACGCCGCGGGCACCACCGCGGCCATGAGCTCATCGGTGTGCAGGCTGCCCTTCATCAGCGCCTCCACCCTGCCCTGCGCGGCCAGCTCGGCGCCGCGGGCGGCGGCGGCATGGCTGTGCGGCACGTCGATCACCTCGATGCCGGCCAGGTCGTCGGGCTGCAGGCCGGCGGCCTGCAGTGCCGCTTCCAGCTTCGCCCGCGGCGCGATCAGCACCGGCTCGATCAGCCCGGCGGCCTGCGCATCCAGCGCGCCGCGCAGGCTCAGCGCATCACACGGGTGCACCACCGCCATGCGGATGGCGCCGAGCGGTCGCACATGGTCGAGCAGCCGCTGCACGCCCTGCGCACCAGAGGGGCCGGGGCGCAGGGCGGGCAGCGTGGGCGATGGCGGCAAGACGGTGGCCGCCGCGGCGGCCTCGCACTGCAGCGTCATGCGCAGGCCGTCGTCGCTGCGGGCGGTGACGGTGAGCTGCAGCGTGTCGCCCACCTGCAAGCGCGTCGAGGTCATGGGCGGTCCTCAGTCAGGAAGGGATCTGCAGCACGTAGCGGCCCGGGGCATCGCCGAGCGTGCGGTAGCCCTGGCGCGGTGCGCCCATTGCGGGCGGCGCCACCGGCGCGCCGCTGCGCTGCTGCAGCCACTGCAGCCAGGCGGGCCACCAGGAGCCTTCCTGCCGCGGCGCCTCGGCCGCCCACGCGTCGGGCGACACATAGGGCGCGCCGGCCGCATGGCAGCGCAGCTGGTAGCTGCGGTGCGGATGGCCCGGCGGGCTGACGATGCCGGCGTTGTGCCCGCCGCTGGTGAGCACGAACGTGATCTCCGACACCGTCTGGTAGTGCAGCTTGTAGACCGAGCGCCAGGGCGCGACGTGGTCGGTCAGCGTGCCCACCACGAAGGCGGGCAGCGTCAGGTCGCTCAGCGCCACCGGCTTGCCACCGGCCAGGTAGCGGCCGTGGGCCAGGTCGTCGTGCAGGAAGAGCTGGCGCAGGTACTGTGCATGCATGCGCGCCGGCATGCGGGTGGCGTCGGCATTCCAGGCCATCAGGTCGTTCATCGGCGCACGGTCGCCCAGCAGGTACTCGTTGACGATGCGCGACCACAGCAGGTCGTAGGAACGCAGCATCTGGAAGGCGCCGGCCATCTGGTTGGCGGTGAGGTAGCCGGTCTGCGCCATCTGCGCTTCCAGCAGGCTCACCTGGCTTTCATCGATGAACAGGGCCAGCTCGCCAGGCTCGGCGAAGTCGGTCTGCGCGGCGAACAGGCTCAGCGTGGCCAGCCGCTCGTCGCCGTCGCGTGCCATCGCGGCCGCGGCGATGGCGAGCAGCGTGCCGCCCAGGCAATAACCCGCCGCATGCACCTTCCGGCCGGGCACGATGGCGTTGACCGCGGCCAGCGCATCGTGGATGCCGTGCTGCAGGTAGTCGTCCATGCCCAGGTCGCGCTCGGCCACGCCGGGGTTCTTCCATGAGAGGCAGAACACCGTGTGGCCCTGGTCCACCAGGTGCCTGATGAGCGAGTTGTGCGGCGACAGGTCGAGGATGTAGTACTTCATGATCCAGGCCGGCACGATGAGCACCGGCTCCGGATGCACCCGCGGCGTGGCGGGTGCGTACTGGATCAGCTCGCACAGTGCATTGCGCATCACCACCCGGCCCGGCGTGCAGGCCACCTCGTGCCCGGGGCGGAACTGCTCGGTGCCCGCGGGCGGCGCGCCGGTGGCCAGGCGCCGCAGGTCGTCCACGGCATGCAGCCAGCCGCGCAGCAGGTTGCCGCCGGCCTCGTCGGCCGTGCGCTGCAGCACCACCGGATTGGTGAGCAGTTGGTTGCCGGGCGAGAGCATGTCCAGCCCCTGGCGGGCGATGAAGGCCACCATCTCCTCATGATGCGGATCGACCCCGCGCACACCGCGCGTGGCCGCGGCCCACCACTGCTGCTGCATCAGGAAGCTGCGCTGCAGCAGATGGAACGGCCACTGCTGCCAGGCCGGCGCGGCGAAGCGACGGTCCGGTGCCGCCGACGGCGCGGGCGCGCCGCTGCGCAGCAGGTGCAGCAACTCGTCGACCTGCTCCCAGGCCAGCCGGGCCAGTGCCATGCGCTTGCCTGGCGACACCGCCAGGTGCAGCGCCCAGTCCAGCCCCGCCAGCATCACCGCCGCCGGTGACAGCGACGCCGTGGCGCGGGCGATGGCCGCGCGCACCAGCATGTCGAGCCGGTCCTCGGGCGAGCTGGGCGCCAGGCTGGACGACGACGACGATGGCGATGACTGCACGGCCCTGCTCCCTGGGCCGGGCGGCTGCACCTGCAGGCGGTGCGCCGAGGCCGCATGACTTGTTGGGGGCCAAGCCTAGGTGCGCGGGCGGCAAGTCGGCTTGATCTGCATCAGCCGGCCGCGCAAGGGCAAATGATGGCCGGGCGCATTGACCGGCCGTTTGGCGGGCCCCTAGCATGGACCGATCCCGACTGCACACACACATCGCCCATGCAACACGTCGGCAAGCTGCAGTCCTGGAACGACGAACGCGGCTACGGCTTCATCGCCCCCCTGTTGGGCCTGGCCACCTACGGCTGGCGAGCGTTCCAGCACAACCTGCAGCGCAGCGGCCCTTCGCTGGTGCCCACGGCCAGCGTTGAAAGACCTGGCACGGCGCCATCGCGCTTTCGCTGCGACGGGCGCACGCAGTGCACCCAGATGACCTCGTGCGAGGAAGCCACGTACTTCCTGCGGCATTGCCCCGACACGCAGATGGACGGCGACGCCGACGGCGTGCCCTGCGAGCGCCAATGGTGCGGCCGCCCCTGGTAGCCTGCGCGCCACCCGCTGCACCTCGGTCCGCCCCTTGACGCTTTCCATCCTCGCCGGCCTGCTGCTGGGCCTGGCCTTCGCCGTGCTGGCCGACACCTTCTGGGTGGCGGTGTTCCGCGCGCAGCCGGTGGGCCGGTTCAAGCGCGTGCTGCAGGGCACGGCGCTGGTGCGCATCGAGGGTTCGGCCGGCGCCATCCTCATCTACCCGCGTGAACGCCGGCTGGAGGTGCAGCACCGCGGCCGCCGGCACCGGCTGGCCTTCGACGACATCCGCGGCCTGGAGTACCGCGTGGAAGAGCGCCCGGCCTGGCTGCAGGAGCTGTTCTTCGGCCTCGACATCACCGACCTGCTGAGCCGCTACCAGGACACCGTGGACTGGTTCTCCATCGCCCTGCTCACCCACGGCGGCGAGCGCGTGCCGCTGTACCTCAGCGGGCGCTGGCAGCGGCGGGAGTTCGCCCTCGGCTGGTACATCGATGCGCAGCAGGCCGTGCTGCAGCGCCTGGGGCTGATGGCCGACGTGGAGCGGCGCAGCCGCGACGCGCTGGACACCCTGCGCCGCCACCTCGGCGATCCGCCGCTGCTGTAGGCCGGCGCCGGCCGACAGCGCCGGCTGCGGACAATGGAGCCCCGCCATGCGCAGCCCTGCGCCGGAGCCCGTCATGTTCTCCCACATCCACCTGGGCACCGCCCATTTCGAGCAGGCCTTCGGCTTCTATGAAGCGATCGCCGACGAGCTGGGCCTGGTGTTGCGTTTCAAGGAGCCCGATCGGCCCTGGGCCGGCTGGCAGCAACCCGGCCACGACCGGCCGCTGCTGATCATCGGCCGGCCCTTCGACGGCCAGCCGCACGCCCCCGGCAACGGGCAGATGGTGGCCTTCCTGGCGGCCACGCAGGAGCAGGTGCGCCGCGTTCATGCCGCCGCGCTGGCCCAGGGCGGCACCTGCGAAGGCCCGCCCGGCCCGCGGCCGGAATACCACGCCCACTACTACGGTGCCTACTTCCGCGATGTCGATGGCAACAAGCTGGCCGTGGCCTGCCATGCGCCGCAGGCCGAAGCCTCCGGCGCCGCGTTCGACGCTTCCTAGTACCGCCCGGACAGCAGGGACCCCGCATCCGGCGCCTGGGCCTTGAGCTCCAGTGCCTTCAGCATGCGCCAGGTGGTGCACACCGAGGACGACACCACCGGCAGGCCCAGCCGGTCTTCCACCGGCTGCACCGAGGCCAGCGAGGGCATCTGCACGCAGGCGGAGATCACCACCGCGTCGCAGTTGGCGGTGTTGAGCCGACGGCTGATCTCGATCGGCGCGCGCGGGTCCTGCGCGCCCACTTCCAGGTTGTCGCTGATCTCCAGCGACAGCGCGTCCAGCACCTCGATGCCTTCATGCTCCAGGTAGTCCACCACCAGCGCGGTCAGCGGCTTCATGTAGGGCGCCAGCACCGCGATCTTCTTCGCGCCCAACGCCTGCAGCCCTTCGACCAGCGCACCGGCGCTGGTGACCACCGGCGCGGCGCCTTCGTTCTCCAGCGTGCGGGCGCGCAGCCGCGCTTCCGACGTGCGGTGGTAGCCGCGGCCCATGCTCATGATGGCCACCAGGCAGGCGTAGCCCAGCACGTCCACACGTGCATCGGACAGCTCCAGCGCGCAGCGGTCGCTGTCGGCGTCCATGCGGGCCAGTTCCTCCTTGGTCACATGCTTCATGCGCATGCGTGCCGAGTGGAAGCTGAAGCGCTCGGGCAGCAGGGCCTCGCGGGCGCGCAGCATCGCCGGGATCTCGGTCTCCATCGTGGTGTTGGAGCTCGGCACGATCTGGCCGACGCGGAAATGGGTGCGTTGCATCGTCATGCCTTCCTGCGGTGCCGGATCAGTCCGCACGGATGTTGCGGGCCTTGATCACCTGGCCCCAGTAGTCGGTCTCGCGCGTCACCAGCGCGGCCAGGGCGTCGGGGCCCAGGTAGCGGATCTCGATGCCGGTGCGGTCGGCCATGGCCTTGGCCTCGGGCGTGGCCAGGGCGGCCTTGACCTTCTCGGTCAGCTGCTGCACCACGGCCGGCGGCGTGCCGGCGGGCGCGAACAGGCCCACCCAGGCTTCCAGCTCGAAGTTGCCCAGGCCCGCCTCGGCGGTGGTGGGCACGTTGGGCAGGCCGGGATGGCGCGTCTTCCCCGTCACCGCGAAGGCCTTCAGCTTGCCCGCCTGCACATGGCCCATCACCGAAGGCGGCGTGGTCATGAACACCTGCACCTGGCCGCCCAGCACGTCCTGGATGGCGGGGCCGGAGCCCTTGTAGGGCACGTGGGTCATCTCGAAGCCGGCCGTTTGCTCCAGCAGCGCGGTGCCCACATGCGACAGCGAGCCGTTGCCCTGCGAGGCGTAGTTCAGCTTGCCCGGGTTGGCCTTGGCATAGGCGATGAATTCCTTCAGCGTGTTGGCCGGCACCGAGGGATGCGCCGCCACCACGTTGGTGGCCGCGGTGAGCAGCGCCACCGGCGCGAAGTCCTTCTGCGCCCAGGGCAGCTTGCTGAACATCGACGGATTGCCCACGTGGTAGGCCGAGTACGAGATCAGCAGCATGTGGCCGTCCTTCGGCGCCAGCGCCACCTGCTGGTAGGCGATGTTGCCGCTGCCGCCGCCCTTGTTCTCGACGATCACCGTTTGCCCCAGCAGCCGCGACAGCGGATCGCTGAGCAAGCGGGCCGAGGTGTCCACCACGCCGCCCGGCGGATTGGGCACCACCAGCGTCACCGGCTTGCTGGGCCAGGCCTGCGCGTGGGCCGGGGCGGTGGTGGCGGCCAGCAGGGCCAGCGTGGCCGCGGAAGCGGCGGTGGTGGCGAGGAAGGCGCGGTGGGGCAGGCTCATGGTTGTCTCCGGACTGCTTGTGGATGGCCGCCATGCTCGCCGCGGCCGGCGGACTTGGGTTGGCATCTGATTGACACAGCCTCAACCGGTGGTTGAGCATCGGTGCCGCATGCGCTTCAACCTCAACCGATTCGACCTGACCACCCTGCGCCTGTTCGTGGCCGCGGTGGAGGCCGGCAGCCTCACCGCCGGCGCCGAGCGGCTGGACCTGTCGCTGGCCGCGGCCAGCAAGCGGGTGGCCGAGCTGGAGAGCCACCTGGGCACGCCGCTGCTGCAGCGCAGCAAGCGCGGCGTGGTGCCCACCTCGGCCGGCGCCACGCTGCTGCCGCATGCGATGGAGATGGTGGCGCGGCTGGAGCAGATGGCACTGGCGATGGACGACGTGCGCGCCGGCCTGTTCGGTCACCTGCGCCTGTGGGCCAACACCTCGGCCTTCGGCGGCTTCCTGCCGGCGCTGCTGGCGGCCTACGGCAAGGCGCATCCGGGCGTGGTGCTGGACCTGCAGGATGCGATCAGCGAGGACGCGGTGCGCGGCGTGCTGCGCGGCGCGGCCGAGCTGGCGGTGATCGGCGACAACACCGCCGCCGAAGGCCTGCGCACCCTGGTGTGCGACGTGGACGAGCTGGTGCTGCTGCTGCCGCCCGGCCATGCGCTGGTGCCCGCGGCCGGTGGCAGCGTGGCCCTGGCCGACGTGCTGCAGCACGACCTGGTGGCCTTCGGCCGCACCACCTCGCTCACGCGGCAGCTGGCCAGCGCGGCCGAGGCCATCCAGCAGCCGCTGCGGCTGCGCGCGCAGGTGCGCAGCTTCGATGCGATGGGCCGCATGGTGGCCGCCGGCCTGGGCCTGGCGGTGCTGCCGCGCAAGGGCGCCCTGCCCTATGCGCATGCGCTGGGCCTGCGCATCGCGCGGCTGCAGGGCATGACCACCGAGCGCCGCCTGCTGCTGGCCATGCGGCCCGGCGACGGCCTGTCGGCCGCGGCGCTGGCGCTGGTGGCGATGGTGCAAAACTCGCTGGATCATCCCCACGCGAAAGGCGCGACATGATCCTTGACCACATCGGCATCGCCGTCTCCGACTACGAAGCCAGCAAGCGCTTCTTCGACGCCGCGCTGGCGCCGCTGGGCATCGGCCTGGTCACCGAAACCCACGGCTGGGCCGGCTACGGCGCGCAAGGCAAGCCCGAGTTCTGGTTCGGCGAAGGCGGCGAGCCGCAACGGCCGATGCACCTGGCGTTCACGGCTTCAAGCCGCGAGCAGGTGCGGGCGTTCTACGACGCGGCGCTGGCCGCGGGCGCGAAGGACAACGGGCCTCCGGGGATTCGAGCGCACTACCACCCGAACTACTACGGCGCGTTTGTCATCGGGCCGGATGGGCACAACGTGGAGGCGGTGTGTCATGGAGCGGAGGAGTGACGCGTGTCCTCCCCGGATCACGGCCTGCTGTCGTCGTACCGCGAGTCCCTGTTGGAACACCTGTTCGCCGGTGAAGTCATGAAGGCGTTGCACGACGGCCTGGGCCTGATCGAGGGCCGTCGCGGCGCCGCTGACCACCAAAGTCTCAGGCAGTCCGCCCGCCCGCCTTCAAGGGATTCAGCAGCCGGACCCCAAACCCCTTGAAGTCCGCCACGTTCCGCGTCAACACCGTCAGCCCGTGCACCAGTGCGGTCGCGGCGATCATTGCGTCTTCATTGCGCGTGTCGGACTGCGGTGCATCGGGCGCGCCCAGGCGCGGAAGGCGGCTGCGTCCATCAGGCCACCACGGCGCCGTGGGGCTTGGGCTTGCGCAGCTCGGAGACGAGGTGGGTCCAGCAGGAACATGCTGGGTCAGTCGAAGGCCAACGGCGCACGCCGCCGCAGCTGCCCACGCTGGGGCACCGCCATATCGGCACGCGCCTCGTCGCACAGCAGCAACTGCTTCAGCGATGGCTTGGCGGCCGCCTGCAGCCGCCGCCATTCATCGACGGGCACCAGCACCGCAGCTTCCACGCCCCGCCGGGTGATCATCTGCGGACCTTCGGCGGGGCAGGTTTCCAGAAACTCGCTGAAACGCGCCTTGGCGCCCTGTAGGGGCCAGCTGTGCAGGGGGCACCTCGTGATGACTAGTCGGCTGACTAGTTTATCGCAAGGCCGCCACCCCTACCGCGCCGCCATCCTCAACGCCCCATCCAACCGGATCACCTCCCCGTTCAGCGCCGTGTTCTCCACGATGCTCGCCGCCAGCAGCGCGAACTCCTCGGGCCGGCCCAGCCGCTTCGGGAACGGAATGCTCGCCGCCAATGAGTCCTGCACCGCCTGCGGCAGCTCGTCCATCAGCGGCGTGTGGAACAGGCCCGGCGCGATCGTCATCACCCGCACGCCGAACTGTGCCAGGTCGCGCGCCAGCGGCAGCGTGAGCGACACCACGCCGCCCTTGCTGGCCGCATAGGCCTCCTGGCCCACCTGGCCGTCGAAGGCCGCGACGGACGCGGTGTTGACGATCACGCCGCGCTCCTGCGTCTGGTGCGGGTCGTCCACCGGCGCCAGCTTCAGCATCGCGGCCGCGGCCAGCCGCGTCATGTTGAAGGTGCCGATCAGGTTCACCTCCACCACGCGCCGGAAGGCCTCCAGCGGCATCGGCGTGCCGTCCTTGCCCACCAGCCGGCGCGCGGTGCCGATGCCGGCGATGTTCATCATCAGCCGGGCCGGGCCGTGCGCTTCGGCGGCGGCCTGCAATGCGGCTTCGGCGCTCTCCGTCGAGGTGATGTCGCAGGCCACGGCCAGCGCCTGGCCGCCGGCCTGGGTGATCTCGTCGGCCACGCGGCGCGCGGCGTCCAGGTTGATGTCCAGCAGCGCGACCTGGGCGCCGCGGCGGGCCAGTTCACGCGCGGTCTCGGCGCCCAGGCCGGAGCCGGCGCCGGTCACCAGCGCGGCTTGTCCTTCGATCTTCATCGGTGCAACTCCAGGGGTGGGTTCAACGCTGGCGCGGCAGCAGCAGCCAGGGGTCGTCGGCGCGGCCTTCGTACAGCGCCTCCACCAGCGCAGCCCGGTGCTGCAGCACCGCGCGCTGGTTGATCGAGCCCTTGTCGGTCACCTCGCCCTTGTCGATGGACGGCGGCTCGGCCAGCACATGGGCGCGCGCCACGCGGTTGGCACTGCCGGTGCCGCCCTGCCACAGCCGGTCGACCAGCGCCTGGAAGAACTCGCGCACCTGCGGGTGGTGCAGCACCTCGGGCGCGGGCGTGTCGGCCGGCAGGCCGGCCAGCGTGCGGCACTCGTCCAGCCGCGGGATGAGCAGCAGGCCGATGTCGCCGCGGTTCATGCCGGTGACCACCGCGTCCTGCACGCAGGGCGCGCCTTCGGCCACCACCCGCGCGCGCAACGGGCCCACGCTGACGAAGGTGCCGGTGTCCAGCTTGAAGTCCTCGGCGATGCGGCCGTCGAAGAAGAGGCCCGCCTCCGGCTCGGCCGGGTCCACCCATCGCACCGCGTCGCCGGTGCGGTAGAAGCCTTCCTCGTCGAAGGCCTCGGCCGACAGCGCCGGCTCGCGCCAGTAGCCCGGCATCACATGCGGGCCGCGGAATCGGATCTCGGTCTTGCCCTGCGGGCCGGCGCCCTCGGGCACCAGCTTGACCTCCACGCCCGGCACCGGCAGCCCCACGTGCCCGGCACGCACCCGCCCTGCCCGCACGGCGAAGGTACAGGCCGGCGCGGTCTCGGTCATGCCCAGGCTGGTGAAGACGGGGATGCGCTCGCCCACCGTGCGTTCGCCCAGGCGGTCGAGCTGGTCCCACACCGCCTGGCTGAGGCCTGCGCCGGCATACATGAAGGCCTGCACGCGGCGGAACAGCGATTCACGCAGCACGTCGTCGCGCTCCATCGCGAAGGCAATCTCCTCGAAGCCCTTGGGCACGTTGAAGTACACGGTGGGCGAGATCTCGCGCAGGTTGCGCAGCGTCTGCGCGATGCCCTTGGGCGTGGGCTTGCCTTCGTCGATGTACAGCGTGCCGCCGTTGAACAGCGCGATGCCCACGTTGTGGTTGCCGCCGAAGGTGTGGTTCCACGGCAGCCAGTCCACCAGCACCGGCGGCTCGTCGGCCAGGAATACCAGCGTCTGCCGCAGCATCTGCTGGTTGGCGCACATCATCCGGTGGGTGTTGACCACACCCTTGGGCTGCTTGGTGGAGCCCGAGGTGAAGAGGAACTTGGCGATGGTGTCCGGCCCCACCGCGGCATGGGCGGCCTCGGACTCGGGCCCCGGCTCGGTGGCCAGCAGGGCTGCGAACGGCGTCACCGGGCGCCCATCCAGCATGCCGTCGGTCAGCACCACTTCCACGTCGGGCGGCACCGCCGCGGCGATGGCCTGGGCATAGGCCGGCCCGCTGGCGAACACCAGCCCGGGCGTGGTGCGGCCGATGATGTGGCGCAGCTTGGCATGGTCCTGCGACATCAGCGAATACGCGGCCGAGATCGGCACATAGGGCACGCCGGCCCACAGCGCGCCCACGGTGAGCACCAGGTGCTCCAGGTCGTTGTCCGACAGGATGGCCACCGGCCGCTCGGCCGACAGGCCGCGCCGGCAGAGCGCCTGGGCCACGCGCTGCGCCTGCGCCAGCATCTGCGCATAGCTGATGCGCAGCCAGTCGCCGCCACCGGGCACCGAAGGGTCGCGCCGTGCCACCAGCGTGCGGTCGGGCGCTTCGCGCGCCCAATGTTCCAGCCGGTCGGTCACGCGCGCCGGATACGGCTGCAGCGGCTCGGGCGAACGCAGCAGCTGGCTGCCGTCGGCACGCTGCTCCAGCTGCACCTGCAGGGCGCCGCCCACGCGAGCGGCCCGGTAGCGGGGCATGGCGTCGTCCATCGGGCTCACGCCGGCTTCACCTTGCCGGCCCGCTTGTCCAGGAACGCGCGCACGCGCTCCTTGGCGGCGTCGTCGCCCTGCGCGATGGCGGCCATCAGCGATTCGACGAACAGGCCGTCGGGCTGCGACAGGTCGGCGATGCGCGGCAGCGCCTGCATCACCGCGAAGTTGGAGAGCGGCGCGTTCTGCGCGATCTTGCCCGCCAGCTCGAAGGCCTTGGCCAGGCCCTGGCCCTCGGGCACCAGGTACTGCGACAGGCCGCGCTGCAGGCCCTCCTGTGCGTCCAGCACACGGCCGGTCAGCATCATGTCGGCCATGCAGGCCACGCCCACCAGCCGCGGCACACGCGCCGAGCCGCCGCCCCCCACGAAGATGCCGCGCTGGCCTTCCGGCAGGCCGTAATAGGTGCTGGCCTCGGCCACGCGGATGTGGGTGCTGCTGGCGATCTCCAGCCCGCCGCCCACCACCGCGCCATGCAGCACGCTCACGATGGGCACCCGCCCGAACTGCAGCGAATCCATCACGCCGTGCCACAGCCGCGAGTGGTAGATGCCTTCGGCCACGCTGCGCTCCGACAGCTCCGACAGGTCCAGCCCCGCGCAGAAGTGCTCGCCCTCGCCGCTGAGCACCGCGGCGCCCACGCCCTTGGGCAGGTTGACCATCGCTGTCTGCAGCTGCTGCACCAGCGCATCGTTGATCGCGTTGCGCTTGGCCGGGCGGTTCAGGCGCACATGGGCCACCGGGCCGGCCAGCTCGATCTTCAGCAAGTCGAGCTGGGCCAGCAGGCCGTCGGCCGGTTGGAACTGAAGGCTCATGCAGGTTGCTCCACCAGGTTCAGCAGCCGCATCGCGTTCTGCTTGAGGATCAGCGGCTTCACCTCGGGCTTGAAGCCGGCCTCGTCGAAGTCCTTCAGCCAGCGCTCGGGCGTGATGAGGGGAAAGTCGCTGCCGAATAGGATGCGGTCCTTCAGCAGCGTGTTGGCGTACTGGATGAGCTGGGGCGGAAAGTACTTGGGGCTCCAGCCCGAGAGGTCGATCCACACATTGGGCTTGTGCATGGCCAGCGAGATGGCCTCGTCCTGCCAGGGCCAGCTCGGGTGGGCCAGCACGATCTGCATGTCGGGGAAGGCCATGGCCACGTCCTCCACCAGCATCGGGTTGCTGTTCTGCAGCCGCAGGCCGCCGCCGCAGCGCATGCCGCTGCCGATGCCCGAATGCCCGCTATGGAAGATCGCCGGCAGCTTGTACTCGGCGATCACCTCGTAGATGGGCCAGGCCATGCGGTCGGCCGGCTCGAAGCCCTGCAGCGTCGGGTGGAACTTGAAGCCTTTGACGCCGTGCTCCTCCACCAGCCGGCGCGCCTCGCGCGCGCCCATCCTGCCCTTGTGGGGGTCGACGCTGCCGAAGGCGATCATGATGTCCGGGTTCTTCTGCGCGGCCTCGGCGATCTCCTCGTTGGGGATGCGGCGGCGGCCGGTCTGCGACTCGGCATCGACGCAGAACATCACGAAGCCGGTCTTTTGCGCGCGGTAGTAGGCCAGCGTCTCGTCCATCGTCGGGCGGCGGCTGGAGCGGAAGTACTTGTCCGCCGCGCGGTCGTACTCCTCGCCATAGTTGTCGAAGGGGTTCCAGCACGACACCTCCAGGTGCGTGTGGGTGTCGATGGCCACCAGGTCTGCGGTATTCATATTGTTAATTTATTGAAGTATTAGCTTGTGCATGGGAGGTGTTTACCCTGAGCCTCCACGCACCGCAGGCATCTGACGGTGCGATCTGCGCACCGCGGCGGCCGCCCCGCGGGAAAACACGCAGCGAAAGCGCCGGCACAGTTACTTAAATTGCTGAAGCATTAAGCGCTTACCGGAGACTTGCCCATGATCCATCGTCGCACCTTGATCGCGGCCGCCCCGCTGTGGCTGGCCGCGCCCCGCCTGGCCGGAGCCCAGCCCGTGCTGGAGAACGCCCGCGTGCTGTGTGGCTTTCCGGCCGGCGGCACCACCGATGCGGTGTCCCGCCGCGTGGCCGAGAAGCTGCGCGGGCCTTATGCCCGCAGCGTGCTGGTCGACAACAAGGCCGGTGCCGGCGGGCGACTGGCGGTGGAGGAAGTCAGCCGTGCCGCGCCCGATGGCGGCACCCTGCTGCTGACGCCCGCGGCCATGATCACCTTGTATCCGCACCTCTACACCCGGCTGGCCTACGGCCCGCGCGACCTGCGGCCGGTGAGCACCGCCTGCCACCTGGCCTTCGGCTTCGGCGTGGGGCCCGCGGTGCCGGAATCGGTGCGCGACATCAAGGGCTTCCTGGCCTGGGCCAAGGCCAACCCGGAGCAGGCCAACTACGCATCGCCCGGTGCCGGCACGCCGCCGCACTTCGTGGGCGCCCTGCTGGCCAAGGAAAGCGGGCTGGACCTGCGGCACGTGCCCTACAAGGGCTCGGCGCCCGGCGTGCAGGACCTGCTGGGCGGCCAGGTGGCCGCGATGAGCTCGCCGGTGGGCGACTACCTGCCACACCTCAAGAGCGGCAAGCTGCGGCTGCTGGCCACCTCGGGCGCGCAGCGCTCGAAGCTGGTGCCGGACGTGGCCACCTATGCCGAGCAAGGCCTGCCGGCGCTGACGATGAACGAGTGGTACGGCTTCTTCCTGCCCGGCAAGGCCAGCGACGAGGTGACCCAGCGCGCGGCCGCCGCCATCGCCGCGGCGGTGCGCACGCCCGAAGTGATCGAGGCCTTCGCCCAACTGGGCCTGGAGGCCGCGGCCAGCACGCCGGCGGAGCTGGCCAAGGCGGTGGCCGACGAGAACGCGGCCTGGGGCCCGATCGTCAAGCGGGTGGGCTTCAAGCCGGAAGCCTGAAGCCCGGCCCGCCTGCTATTCGCAACGGAAGCTGGCGGCCGATTCAACGTCGCCGCTGCCCGCATAGCGCGCCACCTGCGGATACGGGCACAGCGGCCGGCTGCGCTGCGCCGACCAGCCGGCCGGCAGGTCGGCATTCACCCCGCCTGCATTGCCCGCACCGCGTGCGCTGGCCGTCACCGCGCCCGGGGCTTGGCCCTGCTCCACCCAGGCCACCAGCGGGCCCAGCAGGTCGAACTGGTCGGTGGCCGGGCCGCCCGAGCAGTGGCCCATGCCGGGCACGCGGTAGAAGCGGGCGAAGTCGGCCGCCTCGCCGCCATGCCGGCGGTTCAGGGCGTCGTACCAGGCGGTAGTGTCGTCGCTGGAGAAGATGGCGTCGCTGGTGCCGTGGTACACGAGCATCTTGGCGCCGCGGTTCCTCAGCGTGCCCAGGTCGTCGGCCTGCGGCGGCTGCATGAAGCTCATCGCGCTTTCAGCGTAGGTGGCATTGGTGGCATTCACCTTGGCCAGCAGGCCGTCGAGGTCGGCCGTCAGCGCGAAGGCCAGCGGATCGAAGCCGGCCACCGGCTCGGGCGGCACCTGCCACACCAGGCCCACGGCGCCCGGGTCGCGGGTCACCGAGTTGCTGTACTTCCAGCTCGCCCAGCCGCTGGTGGCCAGGCCCGCGTCGTACGGAAAGCTGCTGTAGATCAACGTGCCGGCCGGGCTGCGCGCGCCGCTGAACAGGCCTGCGATGCCCGTCTTCTGCGCGGCGCTCAGGCAGCTGCCGTCGCGCGCGCCGCTGCAGGTGGGCACGTCGCGCTGCAGGTCGAAGCGGGCCTGGCAGGCAGTGGTGTCCTGCACCAGGCCGTCGGCCACGCCGTCCAGCGCATCGCAGCGGGCCAACACCGCGTTGCTCACCAACGTGCGTTCGGCGACGGTGAAGCCGGTGGACGGATCGCCTGCGGTGTGGGCCAGCGCGCCGTACACCCGCACGCCGGCCATGTTGGCGATGGCCGCCAGCGGCAGCCGGAAGCCGGGGTTGCCGGCCAGGATGCCGTCGTACTGATCGGCATGGCGTGAGGCCGCCACCATCGCATGACGGCCGCCGTTGGAGCAGCCGCCCAGGTAGGAGCGGTCGGGCTGCTTGCCGTAGGCCAGCTCGATCAGCCGCTTGGCCATGGGCGTGAGGCTGCCCACGGCCTGGTAGCCGTAGTCCAGCCGCGCCTGCGGGTCGATGCCGAAGTTGGGGCCCAGGCTGCCCGCATGGCCGGCGTCGGAGCTGATGACGGCAAAGCCCTGCGCCAGCGCATTCGTCAGCGGCCCGCCGCCACCCACCGGGCCCACGGCGGTGGCCACGCTGCCGTCCAGCCCGCCGTTGACCTGGTGGAAGAAACGGCCGTTCCAGGCCTCGGGCAGCCGCATCTCGAAGCCGATGGCATAGGCATTGCCGTCCACCGCGCTCACCCGGCTGTTCATCGCGCCGGTGACGCGGCAATGCGCGGGCACCGGCTGGCCCGCCACCGTCAGCGTGCCGGCGGGCACGGCTTCGGCGCGCTGGATGGTGGTGTCGGGCCGGTTGAGCCGGCTGGCCAAATCGGTGCAGGCGGCCAGCGGTGCCGGCGTGGCTGCCGGCAGCCGCGGCAGGCTGGCCGAGCCGCCGTCACCGCCGCAACCGCTGACGAGCGCCGCCGCGGCGGCGGGCCACAAGCCGAGGGATAGGGCACGCATGCAAGTCTCCAGATGAAGTCGTTTGCTTCATCTTATGAACTATCTTGACATGCGCTCTTCGCGCTTTCCCGTAGCTTCCTGCAGGCGTTATTTCAACGCTTGAACTTTTGGCGTGCGGCGTGCGCTGGACTCGGCCGCTGCCGCCGGCGCCGCCGGCCCGCGGCAGCAGGCCACCTTGTGCAGCAGCTCCAGCAGGATGGCGCGCTCCGCGGCCGACAGCGCATCCAGCGCGCTGCGCTCGCCTTCCAGCAGCCGGGCCGTGGCCTGCGCGGTCAGCTTGGCGGCCTTGGGCGTGAGCTGCAGCCGCTGGGCGCGCTTGTCGGTCTCGCTGGGCAGGCGCTGCACCAGCTGCCGCGCTTCCAGCCGGTCGATCCACATCGTGATGTTGGGCGCGGTGACGGCCAGCGCCTTGGCCAGCTGCGTGGCCGAGCCACCCGGGTTGCGCTCGATGAGGGCCAGCACCGTGTATTCCACCGGCCGCAGGTCGAACGGGCCGCCCACGGCCTCGTTGAACACGCGGGTGGTGGCGATGCTGGCCTGCGCCAGCTGATAGCCAAGCACCTGGTGCAGGCCATCTTCGGCCAGCCGGCCGTCGGGGGTGGTGTTGGCGGAGGGGGCGGTCTTCTTCGGCATGGGGGCCTAGTGGGATGCCGTTGCAAGGGAGCGTGAAGCGTCAGCTGTCGCGCCAGTCCTGCCCCGGCATGATGCGTTTCATGAACTCGTCGAACATCGGCACGGTAAACGCGGTGTCGCCGTGGTTCGGGCTCCAGATCATGCCTTTGGCAATCAATCCGCTGCGGGTAGGCGCCAGCGAAGTGACCTTGGCCGGATAGGCCTGCGCGATGTCGCCGGAGCGGTGGGGGCCGGGCCCCAGTTCCGCCATTGCACGCAGGTAGCGCTTTTCCTTCGGCGTCAGGCGGTCGAAGCGCACACGAAAGAAGCTCTCGTCCAGCGCAGCAACGGCGCTGGTGGATGCACGCCGCACATCGTCCACGGTCAACGGCGACAACGCGGCTTGCTCCCAGGTGTGGTAGCCCCATTGCTGCAGGAAGTAGGCGTAGCGGTGCGTCACCGCGATCAGGTAGTCCAGCGCCGGCGCCTCGATGTCGACCTGCTCATTGCGCAACGGCACACGAATCGCACGCTCGGCAGCCTCTTCGGGCAGCGGCCCGATCTCCGGGAAGTCGAACAGTCGTTCGGCATACGACTTGGCGTTGCCCATGCGAACACGCAGCTGCGGCAGACCAGCGCCCACCAGCACCACCGGCAACTGCTGCTGGGCCACGCGGTGCATGGCAGTGATCAGCGCCGCGAGCTGGTCTTCCTCGACGTACTGCAACTCGTCGATGAACAACGCGACCGCCGTATCGGCAGCCTTGGCCGCATGGCCCAGCTGCTCGAACAGCGCCTGCAGGTCGTGCTCCAGGTCGCCGTTGTCTGCCAGGCCTGCCTCCGGCTCATAGTCAAAGCCGACCTCGATGTCGTTGTAGGTCAGCTTGAGCTTGCTTGCAAAGCCGGCCAGCGCGCGCAGGCCGCGCACCGCGTAGGCCTTGGCTTGCGCGACCGCGCTCAGGCGCAGCAAGGCCTGGCGCAATTGCGGCGCCAGGATGGCAGGCAGGGAGCGGCCTTCGGGTGCATCGATCCGCACCGTGTGCACGCCAGCGGCTTCCGCATCGGTGCGCACGCGGTCCAGCAGCACAGTCTTGCCCACGCCGCGCAGGCCAACCAGCATCGCGCTTTTTGCAGGGCGGCCCAGGCGGGCGCGTGCAAAGGCGACACGCAGCGCTTCCCGTACACCGTCTCGCCCGGCAAGTTCAGGCGGCGGCGTTCCGGCGCCGGGTGCGAAGGGGTTACGAATAGAGTCCATTGCCCCAGTTTATACAAACCTTTGGCAATTTATGACAGGACCATAAACTGACAAATATCTGTATAAACGGCCCGCCTGCTGCGCGGCAGCCCTACAGCACCAGCACCGCCCTGAAGTCGTTGACGTTGGTGAAGGTGGGCCCCGGCACCACCAGGTCGCCCAGCGCCTCGAAGAAGCTGTAAGCATCGTTGCGGTCGAGCAGCTCCGCGGGCTTGATGCCCTGCGCCGCGGCGCGGGCCAGGGTGTCGGGGGCCACCAGGGCGCCGGCGTTGTCTTCCATGCCGTCGATGCCGTCGGTGTCGGCCGCCAGCACCCACACGCCCGGCTGGCCCTGCAGCGCGATGGCGCAGCCCAGCAGGAACTCGGTGGCGCGGCCGCCGCGGCCGCCCTTGGCCCTGACCGTCACCGTCGTCTCGCCGCCCGACAGGATCACGCAGGGCCGCGCGAAGGGCTGGCCGTGGCGGGCCACCGCACGCGCCAGGGCCGCCTGCACCTTGCCCACCTCGCGTGATTCGCCTTCCATCTCGTCGCTGAGGATGTGCGCCTCGATGCCGGCCTGCCGTGCCAGTGCCGCCGCGGCTTCCAGGCTCTGCTGCGGTGTCGCGATCATGTGCACCTCATGGCCGTCGAAGCGCGGGTCGCCGGGCTTGGGCGTCTCGGCAGCGCCGCTTTCCAGCGCAGCCCGGGCCGCCGGCGGCACCTCGATGCCGTAGCGCTGCAGGATGGCCAGCGCATCGGCGCAGGTGCTGGGGTCGGGCACCGTGGGGCCGCTGGCGATGACCGCCGGCTCGTCGCCCGGCACGTCGCTGATCAGCAGCGTGACCACCTTGGCCGGCGCGCACAGCGCGGCCAGACGGCCGCCCTTGATGGCGGACAGGTGCTTGCGCACGCAGTTCATCTCGTCGATGGCGGCGCCGCTCTTCAGCAGCGCCTTGTTGACCGCCTGCTTCTCCTCCAGGCTGATGCCCTCGGCCGGCAGCGACAGCAGCGCCGAGCCGCCGCCCGAGATCAGGCACAGCACCAGGTCGTCGGCCGTCAGGCCCTGGGCCAGCTGCAGGATGCGCGCGGCCGCCTGGCGGCCCGCCTCGTCAGGCACCGGGTGCGCGGCCTCCACCACCTCGATGCGGCCGGGCCGGGCCTTGTAGGCCGGCGGCACATGGTCGTAGCGGGTGACCACCAGGCCCGACAGCGGCGCATCGGCCGGCCACAGCGCATCCACCGCCTCGGCCATCGCGCCACCGGCCTTGCCAGCACCGATGACCACCGTGCGCCCCCTGGGCGGCGGCGGCAGGTGGGCCTGCGTGGTGTGCATCGGCAAGGCACGCTGCACGGCGGCGTCGTACAGCGCGCGCAGGAAGCCGCGCGGGTCTTGGTCGGGGCGGGAAGTGCTGCTCATGGGGCGATTCTGACCGCGAGGCCGCACCGCGCGGATGCGTAGCATCCGCAGGCGCCTGGGCGGCCGGTGCGGGCCGTCAGGCGTCCGGCGCCACGGTGTGGTTGGCCATCACCTCCAGCGCCTTCACCAGCGCCG
>NZ_JZUE01000019.1 GCF_000969605.1 Aquincola tertiaricarbonis
ATCGCCGCCGCCGCCCGCCGCCGCGCCACCGGCCGCACGCGCACCTGCGCCATCGCCGGCGCCCGCCGCACGGCCGACCCCGCGACCGGCCCCGGCCGCACCGGCTACGCCGCCGCCGACGGCCGTGTCACCGACGCTGCCACCGGCCCGGCCCGCCACACCGGAAAGCGAGCGCCCGCCCACCGCATCCCGCGGCGACGAGCGCATCCACGACAACCTGCAGTCCCTGCCCGACGACGTGCGCCGTGCAATACCGCGGCTGGTGATGGGCGGCGCGATGTATTCCGAATCCGCCGCCAACCGCATGCTCATCGTCAACGGACAGTTGTTCCGCGAAAACGACGAACTGGCTCCAGGCCTGGTCCTGGAGCAGATTGCGCTGAAATCCGCGGTACTGCGTTACCGCAATTACCGCTTTCGCGTCAGCTATTGAACGCGATCAGACCGCAAATTCTTCGAGCTTGCGTCCCGACGCAATGGCTTCGCGCAGCCATTTCGGGCGCGGGCCGCGGCCGCCCCACACATTGCCCGACGGATCGCGATACCGCGGCGTGGCACTGGCGGCCGAACGGCGGCGACCTTTTGCGGCCGGCCGCGCCTTCTTTGCGCCGCTCTTGCCGGTGCCGGCACGGCCGCTGCCAAAACCCAGGTCCTCGGCGGTCAGCTCATAAGCCTGGATGGCTTCCTTGATGCGGGCCACCACGCCGGCCACTTCCTTGCGCCGCACGGCTTCGGCTTGCTGCGACAGCGCTTCGATCTGCTTTTTCAACTGGTCGTACGTCTTGGTCATGGCCTGGCTGTGGTTAACGTCAATATTCAACATTGGACTCCACCTGTGGGTGGATGGCAATTATCTCTATTTGGTGTAGCAGCCACCGTACCCGCAGCCAGGGTATGTCTTTTTCGTCACAAAACCGGGTTCCTGCAATCGCCACCGACATGACCACCGCCAACAGTTCCATCTGGGTCACGCTGCGCCACGACGTCTTCCGCGCTTTGTGGCTGGCCGGGGGTTTGTATTTCGTCGGCAATGCGATGCAGACGATGGCGGCGGCTTGGATGATGGTGGAGCTGACCGGCTCCGCGTTTCTCGCGGCATTGGTGCAAACCGCGGTGTTCCTGCCGATGTTTCTGCTGGCGCTGCCGGCCGGCGTGCTGGCCGATATCACCGACCGGCGCCGATTGATCGTCGGCGCCCTCGTCACGCAGGCCATCACCGGCAGTTTGCTGGCGGTGCTGCTGCTGGTCGGCTGGGCCGGGCCCACCACCATGCTGCTGCTGATCTTCGTGGCCGGCTGCTGCACCGCGCTGCTGTCGCCGGCCTGGAACTCCACCATCAACGACTCCATCCCGCGCGAGGAGATGCCGCAGGCCATCACCTGCGTGTCCATCGCGTTCAATGCCGCGCGGGCGCTGGGCCCGGCGCTGGCAGGGCTGGTGTTCGCCCAGGTGGGCGGCTCCTGGAACTTCGCGCTGGCGGTGCTCACGGTGCTGGCGATGCTGGTGATCGTGCGCCGCCATCCGCCGGCGCCGCACCCGCCTTCGCGCCTGCCGGCCGAGCGGCTGTGGGGCGGCATGCTGAGCGCGCTGCGCTTCGCGCGCCATTCGCAGCCGGTGTTCGCGCAGCTGGTGCGCACCGTGGCCTACAGCGGCACCGGCTCGGCGCTGTGGGCGCTGCTGCCCATCATCGGGCAGCGCCAGCTGGGCCTGGGCGCGGAGGGCTACGGCCTGCTGATGGCCTGCCTGGGCGGCGGCGCGGTGGCCATCGGCCTGGTGATCGGGCCGCTGCGCCAGCGGCTGGGGCTGGAGACCATCGTCAACGGCGGCTGCGTGGTCTACGGCCTGGTGATGCTGGTGGCGGCGCTGGTGCGCTGGCCGCCGGTGGTGTACCTGGCGCTGGCCATCGGCGGCGCCTGCTGGATGGCGGCGATGTCCACCTTCAACACCGCCACCCAGTCCAGCGCACCGCCGTGGGTACGCGCGCGGGCGATGGCGCTGCACACCGTCAGCGCGCTCGGCTCGTTTGCCATCGGCTCGGCGCTGTGGGGCGCACTGTCGGGGCTGTTCGGCCTGCCGTTCACGCTGTGCCTGGCCGCGGGCGGCATGGTGGCCGGCGCGTTGCTGGCGCGGCCCTTCCCGCTGCGCATGGGCGAGCGCTCCGACGTGACGCCGGCCTCGGTGGACGAGCTGCTGATCCTGGCCGACGAGCCGGCGCCCGAGGCCGGCCCGGTGGCGGTGGAGATCGGCTACCGCATCAGCCCGGCGGCGGCGCCTGAATTCCTGGACGCGGTGGCCGCGCTGCGCGGCCCGCGCCGCCGCGACGGCGCCACCTTCTGGCGGGTGTATCGCGACCTGTCCGATCCGGCACGCTACGTGGAACGCTTCATCGTCACCTCCTGGGCCGACTACCTGCACCAGCGCGCCCGCGCCACGCAGGCCGACTCCCACCTGGAAACGCGCGTGCGCTCCTTCCTGGCCCCCGGCGAGGCGGTGACCATGCAGCACTACCTCGCGGAACGGTAGGCCTACCGCTGCGGCTGCCCGCGGGCGCGGGCCTCCTCCTCGATGCGGCGGCCGAAGTCTTCGGCGGAGCCACCGGTGGGCAGGTTGTCGGCGGCCTGCAGGGCCGCGCGCAGGTCGGCGGATTGCAGCGCGGCATTCAGCTCGGCGTTCAGGCGGCCCAGCACCGCCGGCGGCGTGCGGCCGGGGGCGAAGATGCCGAACAGCGACACCAGGTTGGCCCGCGGCACGCCCAGCTCGGCCAGCGTGGGCACCTCGGGCAGCACCGGCAGCCGCGCCGGCGCGCCCACGGCCAGCGCCTTCAGCCGGCCGCTGCGCAAGTGGCCCAGCTGCAGCGGCCCCACGTTGGTGGACAGCACCTCGAACTGAGCGCCCAGCGCATCGGTGAGCTGCTGCCCGCCGCCCTTGTACGGCACATGGGTGATGCGCCCGCCGGCCACGGCCTCCACCGCCTCCAGCACCCGGTGGCCCACCGTCTGCGGTCCCGAGGTGGCCCAGCGCAGCCCCTGCGGCCGCCGCGCGGCCGCCAGCAGCGCCTCGAAGCCCTCGCCCGGCAGCGCCGTGGTGCCGGCCACCAGCACCGGCGTGGCCATCACGCTCATCACCGGCGCCAGCTGCGCCCGCAGCGCCGCGCCGCCGCCGGCCTGGCTGTCGGGCGTGGTCAACGGGCTGATGGCCGAGAAGCACAGGGTGTGGCCATCGGGCGCCGCCCGCGCCAGGGCCGCCAGCGCCAGCGCACCGCCCGCGCCGGCCCGGTGCGTCACCAGCACCGGCACGTTCAGCCTCGCCGACAGCCGCTCCGCCAGCGCACGGGCCGCCGCATCGCTGACCCCGCCCGGCGGATAGGCCACCACCAGCTGCAACGGCCCGGTGGGCCAGTCCGCCGCCGCCGACGGCCCCGTCACGGCTCCCAGCCAGGCCGGCAGCGGCCAGCGCAGCAGCGGGGCGGCCAGCCAGCAGCGGCGGCGGATCACGCGCCCACCGCCTTGGCGCGCCGCGACCGGCTGCGGCGCGGCGCGGTGGCCGCCGGCACCAGGCCGAGCACCAGCGCGATGAAGGAGGCCACCACCTGGCCTTCGCCACCGGCCTCGTCGCCCTCGCGCCAGACCAGGGTGAGCGGTGCGCACAGCGCGCCGCCATCGGCCAGCGGGCGGTAGACGATGGCATCGCCGTGCGCGCCGCGCATCGACGCCGGCACCACCGACACGCCCACCCCCGCGGCCACCAGGTTGAGGTTGCTCATCATCCGTTCCACCTCGGCGGCCACGGTCACCGCCACGCCTTCGCGCTGGCACAACGACAGCAGGTCGGCATACAGGCCGGGCGCGCCGGGCCGGCGCACCAGCACCAGCCGCTCGCCGTGCAGCGCGCTCAGCGGCAGGGCCCGGCCCGGCCGCGCGGCCAGCGCATGGTCGGCCGGCAGGGCCACCATCACCGGCTCTTCCAGCAGCGTGTGGAAGCGCAGGCCCGGCGGCCGGGCCACCGGCACCCGCAGGAAGGCACAGTGCAACCGGCCGCTGGCCACCGCGTCGGTGAGCGTGGCGGCCGGGTCCTCGCTCATCTCCAGCGTGATGCCGGGGTAGCGCCGCCGGCATTCACGCAGCGCCTGCGGCGTGAAGCCGTGGGCCGCGGCCGAGCTGGTGAAGCCCACCGCCAGCCGGCCCTGTTCCCCGCGGGCGATGGAGGCCATGCGCTGCTGCAGCGCCGCCACGTCGGCCAGCAGCCGCTGGGCGTCGGCCAGCAATACGCGGCCGCCTTCGGTCAGCGCCACGCCCTTGGGATGGCGGCGCAGCAGCTGCAACCCGAGCTCGGCCTCCAGCGCCTTGATCTGCTGGCTCAGCGGCGGCTGCTGGATGCCCAGCGCGGCGGCGGCCCGGGTCATGTGGCCGGCCTCGGCCACGGCGGCGAAATAACGAAGATGGCGCAGCTCCATATGCACAGCGTATCAGCATGGCCAGCTCGGTATATTTGACCGCTGCTTGCACCCCGACTTAGCCTGCGGGCCGGACATCCACACCACAAGATCCGGAGACAAGCATGAGCTTCACCCCATCCCGCGCCGCCGCCTGCGCGGCCCTGCTGGCCGCCGGCCTGGCCGCGGCCGGCGCCGCACAGGCCACCACCCGCGTGCTCTTCGTCGGCAACAGCTACACCTTCGGCCGCACCAACCCGGTGATGAGCTACAACGCCGGCCAGGTGACCGACCTCACCGCCGCGATGTGGGCTGCCGACGCCACCGGCAGCAATGCCTTCGAGCCGCATCCCTGGGGCGGCGTGCCGGGCGTGTTCAAGCAGTTCACGGTGCAGGCGGGGCTGGACTACGAGGTGGCGCTGTCCACCCGCAATGCCGCCTCCCTGCGCGGCCACTACCTCAACAGCAACCCGGCCGGCTGGGACCTGCGCGGCAACATCGGCTCCCGCCAGTGGGACCAGGTGGTGCTGCAGGAGCAGAGCGACGAAGCCCTGCCCCGCCAGCCCGGGCTTAGTTCCAACCCGGCGTACTTCGAGGCCTATGCCCGCCAGATCGAGCGCTACGTGCACGACGGCGCAGCCACCAGCTACCGCGAGCGCGACCTGATCGGCGGCAGCACCGCCGCCTGCCAGGCGGCCACCGGGGCCAGCGCCGGCACCTGCAACCTGCTGCGCAACATCCCCGCCAATGCCAATGCCAGCGCGGCCACGCAGCTGTACCTGTACCAGACCTGGGCCCGGCCCAACCTGATCAACGCGCCCTCCACCACCGTCACCGATCCGGTGACCGGCGCCGTCACGCCCACCGGCACGCCCGCGCCGTCCTTCTATCCCTCGCTGGAGGCGATGACCGCCGACCTGCATGCCGCCTACTACGGCCTGGCCGCAGGCGCGCCGGGTTTCGCGGGCGTGGCGCCGGTAGGAGACAGCTTCCTGCGCGCCGTGACCGAGGGCGTGGCCACCCGCGACATGTACGCCCCCGATGCCGCCACCGACGGCCTGGTGGACCTGTGGTGGGACGACGGCACCCATGCCAGCACCGCCGGCTCCTACCTCAGCGCGCTCACGCTCTTCGGCACCCTCACCGGACGCGACCCGGCCAGCCTGGGCGCCGGCGAGATCGCCGCCCGCGACCTGGGGCTCAGCCCCAGCCAGGCCGCCGCGCTGCAGCGGGTGGCCAGCCTGCAGCTGGGCTTCACCCCCGCGGTGCCCGAGCCCGGCAGCTGGGCGCTGATGGCCGTCGGCCTGGCCGCGGTGGCCGGCCTGGCCCGCCGGCGCACGGCGGGCCGCCGCGCCGGCTGAAGGCCGCGCGGGCCGCCCGCCGCGACGAAAAGCTCACTTCCGCCGGCTTCCTGCCGACAACAGGGAGGTTGCGTGGCGCCGAAGGCGGCGCCGCGCCTGCAACCGACAAGGAAGTACCGATGTTCTTGAGCAGCATGTCGATTGGCAAACGTCTGGCCGTGGTGCTGGGCGTGATCCTCAGCCTGTGTTTTGCCAGCAGCCTGTTCGCGGTGGTCAAGCTGCGCCACATTGGCCAGCACGTGGACAAGATGGTGACGGACAACGCCCGCACCGAGCGTGCCACCGCCGACTGGCTGCGCAACACCACCGCCGGCGTGCAGCGCGCCGCGGCCATCGCCAAGAGCAGCGACAGCGGCCTGATCGAATACTTCGCCCCCGCCACCGCCGCCTCCATCGCCGAGACCAACAAGCTGCAGGAGCAGATCGACAAGGCGATGCGCACGCCCGAGGAGCGCAAGCTGTTCGACGAGGTGGGTGCGATGCGCAAGGCCTACCTGGCCGCGCGGGCCGAGGTGAGCAAGCTCAAGCAGGCGGGTGACCTGGCCGGTGCCAGCAAGCTGTTCGATGAGCGCTTCGAGCCCACCGCCAAGGCCTACCTGGCCGGCGTGACGCAGATCGCCGACCTGCAGCGCAGCTACCTGGACCAGGCCGCTGCGCAGAGTGCCGAGCTCACCGAGCGCACCGCCAGCCTGCTGGTGGCCTGCGCGGTGCTGGCCACCGGCCTGGGCGTGGTGCTGGCCTGGCTGCTGGCCGGCAGCATCACGCGGCCGCTGCGCGAGGCCGAGAAGAGGGCCAGCGCCATCGCCCAGATGGACCTCACCGGCCAGCCGCAGGCCCGCTATGCCTCGGACGAGACCGGCCAGCTGCTGCGCGCCATCGACGCGATGCGCAGTGCGCTGCAGCAGGCGCTGGGGCAGGTGCGCGGCGTGGTGGACAGCATCTCCACCGCCAGCTCCGAGATCGCCACCGGCAACCACGACCTGAGCGCCCGCACCGAGCAGGCGGCCAGCAACCTGCAGCAGACCGCCAGCTCGATGGAGGAGCTGACCGCCACCGTGCACCAGAGCGCGGACATGGCCTCGCAGGTGAACCAGCTCGCCGCCTCGGCGGTGGATGCGGCCCGCCGTGGCGGCCAGGTGGTGTCGCAGGTGGTGTCCACGATGGAGGAGATCCACAGCAGCTCGCGCAAGGTGGCCGACATCACCGGCACCATCGACGGCATCGCCTTCCAGACCAACATCCTGGCGCTGAATGCCGCTGTCGAAGCCGCCCGCGCCGGCGAGCAGGGCCGCGGCTTCGCGGTGGTGGCCGGCGAGGTGCGGCTGCTGGCGCAGCGCTCGGCCGAGGCCGCGCGCGAGATCAAGGCGCTGATCGGCGCCTCGGTGGACAAGGTGGAGCACGGCACCAGGCTCGTGCAGGAAGCCGGCGGCACCATGGAGGACGTGGTCACCAGCGCGCAGCGCGTGACCGACATGATCGGCGAGGTGACCGTGGCCACCGCAGAGCAACGCGACGGCATCGGCCAGGTCAATGGCGCGGTGAGCCAGCTCGACCAGATGACGCAGCAGAACGCCGCACTGGTGGAGCAGAGCACCGCCGCCACCACCAGCCTGCAGGAGCAGGCGCAGCGGCTGGCCGGCGTGGTGGCCGGCTTCCGGCTGCAGGGCCGCTGAAGATCCCTATTTCGGCAGCCAGCGCGCCAGCGTGGCCGCCAGCTGCGCGATGGTCACCGGCTTGCTCATGAAGTCGTCCATGCCGGCGGCGCGGCAGGCGGCCTGGTCCTCGGGCATGGCGGCCGCGGTGAGGGCCACCACCGGCAGCCGACGCGCCGCGCCGGCAGCGGCCTCCGCCGCGCGGATGCAGCGCGTGGCCTCGAAGCCGTCGGTGCCCGGCATGTGGCAGTCCATGAACACCAGGTCGTAGTGCCGGCGCTGCACCGCGGCGCAGGCCTCGGCGCCATCGGCCACCACGTCCACCCGGCATTGCAGCCGGCCCAGCATCTCCCGCAGCACCAGCTGGTTCACCTCGTTGTCCTCGGCCAGCAGCACGCTGCTGGGGCGCAGCGGCGGCAGGGCCGGATCGGCCGCCGGGGCGCCGGCCGGCGCCGACACCGCGCCCACCGGCACGCTGAACACGAAGCGCGAGCCGCCCTCGGGCGGGCTGTGCAGCTCGATGTCGCCGCCCATCAGCCGGCTGAGCTGCCGCACGATGGACAGGCCCAGCCCGCTGCCGCCGTGCAGCCGCGTGGTGGAGGAGTCGGCCTGCACGAAGGGCTCGAAGATGTGCGCCCGCTGCAGCGGCGTGATGCCGATGCCGGTGTCGGCCACCTCGAAGGACAGTAGCGCGCCGCCGCGGCCGCGCGGGTCGTCGTGGCAGCGCAGCCGCACCGACACGCTGCCGCGGTCGGTGAACTTCACCGCGTTGGACAGCAGGTTCAGCAGCACCTGCTGAAGGCGCAGCGCATCGGCCAGCACCCGAGGCGGCACCTCCGGCGCCACCTCCGCCGCCAGCCGCAGGCCCTTGCCCTGGGCCTGCGGCCGCACCACTGCCAGCGATTCGTCGACCAGCCGCCGCGGGTCCACCACGTCCTGCGCCAGGTCCAGCCGGCCGGCCTCGATGCGCGAGAGGTCGAGCACGTTGTCGATGATGCCCAGCAGCACCTGGCCGGATTGGCGCGCGGTCTCGGCATACCTGCGCTGCTCGGGGGTCAGCGGCGTGCCCAGCAGCAGCTCGGTGGCGCCCAGCACGCCGTTCATCGGGGTGCGGATCTCGTGGCTCATCATCGCCAGGAAACGCGACTTGGCCACGCTGGCCTGCTCCGCCATGCGGCGTGCCAGCCGCAGCTCCTGCGCCTGGGCCTGCAGCTCGGCGCTGCGGTTCTCCAGCGTGTCCACCAGCTGGCGGGCGGTGCGCACCGCGGTGCGGGTGCGCAGGCGCAGCCGCTCGTTCACCAGGCCGGTGAAGGCCAGGTAGACGCCCACCAGGTACATCACCGCGGCCAGCGTCAGCCGCTCGCCCCAGCGCGGCTGCAGCGCCAGCAGGTCCAGCAGCAGGGTGTAGCCCAGGTAGGCCAGCACCACCACGTGGCTGAAGTACAGCGCGCGGCGGAAGCCATAGCCCACCTGGTCGGCCACCCGCACCAGCAGCAGGTAGCCAAAGAACAGGTGCGTCTGCTCCAGCCAGTGCAGCGTCAGCAGCCACATTGGCAGGTCGAGGTGCATGAACAGCAGGCTCAGGTCGAAGCGACCGGTGCGGCCGTAGAAGTGCCACAGCACGGCCCAGCTCAGCAGGCTGTAGGCCAGGTTGGCCGCCACCAGGCCCCACAGCCAGCGGTCCACGGGATGCGCGGGCTCGCTGTTGAGCACCGCCATCAGGCACAGGATGCAGAAGCCCACCACCCGCACGAGCGGGATCTGCGCCGCATGCACCCGCCGGGCGTTGGCGGTCTTGCGCTGCTGCAGTTCGGCGGGATCGAGCGTGAAGCTGGAGTCCTGCGGCGGCATCGGGTCCCTGCGAGTCAAGCCGGGGGCAGCTTAGCGCCAAGCACACTGGGCGCGGCGCCCTAATCCCGGGCCGACGCGGGGCCGCTACAGCTCCAGCTTGTAACCCACGCCGTAGATGGAGCGGATCGGGTCCTGCCCCGGCGCCGCCGCTTCCAGCTTGCGGCGCAGGTTCTTCACATGGCTGTCCACCGCGCGGTCGGTGACGGCGCGGCCGTCGTGGTGCAGGTGGTCCAGCAGGCTGTCGCGCGAGAACACGCGGCCGGGCGTGGCCGCCAGCGTGCGCAGCAGCCGGAACTCCACCGGCGTGAGCTCCAGCGGCACGTTGTGGTAGCTGGCGCGCCAGGCGGCCTCGTCGATGTGCAGCGGCCCGGGCGGCGGCGGCAGGCCGCGGCGCGAGCGGCGCAGGATGGCCCGCACCCGGGCCATGATTTCGCGCGGGCTGAACGGCGTCTTGCAGATGTAGTCGTCCGCGCCCAGGTCCAGGCCCAGCAGGCGGTCGGCCTCCTCCACCCGGGCGGTGAGCATCACGATGGGCACGTCGCTGGTGGCCCGCAGCGCGCGGCACACCGCCAGGCCGTCCATGCCGGGCAGCATGATGTCCAGCAGCACCAGGTCGGCCGGCTGCGCGGCCATGGCCGGCAGCACCTCGCGGCCATCGGCGATCCACTCCGGCACATGGCCCTCGGCGCGCAGGTAGTCGCCGATGAGCGAGGCCATCTTGGGCTCGTCCTCGACGACGAGGATGCGGGCGGCCGGACCGTTCATGCCGCCGCCTCGCCCGATGCGGGCAGCACCACCCGCATCGCCAGCCCGCCCAGCGGCGAGGCGCCGGCCTCGATGCGCCCGCCATGCGCGGCCACGATGCTGCGGCAGATGGCCAGGCCCAGGCCGGCGCCGCCGCTGGCCCGGTTGCGCGAGCCTTCCACGCGGTAGAAGCGGTCGAACAGCCGGGTGACGCGGTGCGCCGGCACGCCGGGCGCCGAATCCTCGAACTCCAGCTGCACCGCCTGCGCACCGGCCGGGCTGCTCACCCGCACCTGCAGCACGCCGCCGCGGTCGGTGTAGCGCACGCTGTTTTCCATCAGGTTGTTGAACAGCTGCTGCAGCCGGCGCTCGTCGGCCAGCACCATCGGCGGCTCGGCGGGCAGCTCGGTGCGCAGCGTCAGGCCGGCCTCGGCCAGCCGGGCCGTGAAGCCGTCCAGCGTGGTGCACAGCAGCGCCACGATGTCCACCGGTGCCTTGCGGTAGGTGAGCGCGCCCACGTCGGCCAGCGAGAGGTCGTACAGATCGCTCACCAGCTTGTTCATCGTGGCCACCTCGGCCTGCAACGACTTGACGGTGGCCGGGCTCATCGCATGCACGCCGTCCTCGATGGCCTCCAGCTCGCCGTGCAGCACGCCCAGCGGCGTGCGCAGCTCGTGCGACACGTCGGCCAGGAAATCACGGCGCATGCGCTCGTTGCGCTCCAGCGTGTCGGCCAGGGTGTTGAAGTCACGCGCCAGCTGGCCCACCTCGTCGTCCGACTCCACCTGCACGCGGCTGCCGTACTCGCCGGCGGCCAGCCGGTGGGTGGCCTGCGCCACGCTGCGCACCGGGCGCAGCAGCCGCCGCGCCACCCACAGCGCGATCACCGCCGACAGCAGCACGCACACCGCGCCGATGGCCCAGCTGGCGCGGATCTGGTGGCGCTCGAAGCGCTGGTCGCCGCCGCCGCTGACCGTCTGGAACGGCGCCATCAGCAGCCAGCCCACGCGCTCGCCGCCCACCACGATCTCCCGCCGCACCGAGTCGCCGTCCACCGCGCCGTAGCCCACCACGAAGCGTTCCTGGTCGTCCAGCAGGGTGAAGCGCAGCAGCGCGCCGGTGAGGTCGGACACCTGCGGCGGCGCTCGGCCGCCGGACGGGGCGGCACCGGCCGGCACGGAAGCTGCATCCGCCGGCACCCGCAGGATGCGAAACCACTCGGGCCGGTTGCCCTGCACGAAGCCCCAGCTGCCGTTGGCCGCGTAGGCCTGGGCCAGGCGCGGCACGGCCGCTTCCATGCGCAGCATCGCCTGCTCGTTGAGGTAGCCGATGAAGCCGCGCGTGTAACTGAAGTGCGCGGCCATGCCCATGGCCAGCACGGCAAAGGCGGCGATGGCGAGCACGGCGAGGAACAACCGTGCGGTGATGCTGATCTTCATTCGACTGATTACGGCCAGGGGCCGATCACACCGCGTTCGGCGCCCGGCTGCAAGCGCCGGGGCCGCCGGCCCGCCGCCCGGCGCGGCTCTTCAACTTCCCTCCACATTCTGAGCACAGCATGGCCCGCATGAAATGCCCCCGCCCCCTTTCCGCCCGCCGCTGGCCCGCCGCCGCCCTGCTGTGCACCGCCCTGGCCCTGGCCGCCTGCTCCAAGGGCGAGGACAAGAAGGCCGCCGCCGCGCCGGCCGGCCCCAAGGAAGTGGGCGTGGTCACGCTGCAGACCGAGCGCCTGGCCGTCACCACCGAACTGCCCGGGCGCACCACGCCGCGGCTGGTGGCCGAGATCCGGCCGCAGGTGGGCGGCATCGTGCAGAAGCGGCTGTTCACCGAGGGCTCGATGGTCAAGGCCGGCGAGGTGCTCTACCTGATCGAGCCCGCCAGCTTCCAGGCCACCTTCAACAGTGCGCAGGCCAGCCTGCGCCGGGCCGAGGCGGCGGTGGCGGTGGCCGAGACCACCGCGCGCCGCAATGCCGAGCTGGTGAAGATCGACGCCATCAGCCAGCAGGCCAACGAGCAGTCGCAGGCTTCGCTGCAGCAGGCGCAGGCCGACCTGGGCGTGGCCCGCGCCTCGCTGGAGACGGCGCGCATCAACCTGGGCTTCACCCGCATCACCGCGCCCATCTCGGGCCGCGTGGGGCTGTCCTCGGTCACGCCGGGGGCGCTGGTCACGGCCAACCAGGCCACCGCGCTGACCACGGTGCAGCAGCTGGACCCGATCCATGTCGACGTCACCCAGTCCAGCACCGAGGTGCTGCGGCTGAAGCGCGAGCTGGCCGCCGGCCGGCTGCAGCGCGCGGCCGATGGCGAGGCCCGCACCCGGCTGCTGCTGGAAGATGGCAGCACCTATGCGCAGGAAGGCCGGCTGGCCTTCAGCGGCGTGAACGTGGACACCGGCACCGGCGGCATCACGCTGCGCGCGGTGGTGCCCAATCCGCAGGGCCTGCTGATGCCGGGCATGTACGTGCGCGCGGTGCTGCAGGAAGGCGTGCAGGACAACGCGCTGCTGGTGCCGCAGCAGGCCGTCACGCGCAATGCCACGGGCACGGCGTCGGCCCTGGTGGTGGATGCCGAGAACAAGGTGGTGCGCAAGCCGGTGAAGGTGGACCGCGCGATCGGCAGCCGCTGGCAGGTGCTGGAAGGCCTGCAGCCTGGCGACCGGGTGATCGTGGAAGGCTCGTTGCGGGTGAAGCCGGGTGACACGGTGCGTGCGGTGGCGGTGCGCGCCGCGGCGGGTGCCGCGGGCGCGGCCTCGGCGCCGGCCGGTGCGGCCTCGGGTGCATCGCCGGGCGGGGGCGCCGGAAGTGTCGGCGCCGGCGCGGGCGCCGCCGCGGCCGCCGCCCTGCCGGCCGCGCGCTGAAGGAGCACCGCCCCATGGCCCGCTTCTTCATCGACCGACCCATCTTCGCCTGGGTCATCGCCATCGTCATCATGCTGGCCGGCGTGCTGTCGATCCGCTCGCTGCCGCTGGAGCAGTACCCGGACATCGCGCCGCCGCGCATCTCGATCAATGCCACCTACACCGGCGCCTCGGCCAAGACGGTGGAGGACTCGGTCACGCAGGTGATCGAGCAGCAGCTCAAGGGGCTGGACAACCTCACCTACATGCAGTCGACGAGCAGCTCGTCGGGCACCTCGCGCACCACGCTCACCTTCAACGCGGGCACCGACCCGGACGTGGCGCAGATGCAGGTGCAGAACAAGCTGCAGCAGGCCATGTCGCGGCTGCCGCAGGCGGTGCAGAGCCAGGGCGTGACCGTCACCAAGGCCGGCAGCGACTGGCTGCTGATCATCAACTTCATCTCGGCCGACGGCAGCATGTCGAACGTCGACATCGGCGACTACGTCACCACCAACCTGCTGGACATCGTCAGCCGCATCGACGGCGTGGGCGAGGCCCGCACGCTGGGCACCGGCTACGCCATGCGGCTGTGGCTCGATCCCGCCAAGCTCGAGAAGTACGGCCTGATGCCGTCCGACGTGGCCACCGCCATCAATGCGCAGAACGCGCAGGTCTCGGCCGGCCAGCTGGGCGCGCTGCCCGCCACGCCGGGCCAGATGCTCAATGCCACCATCACCGCGCGCAGCAAGCTGCAGACGGTGGAGCAGTTCCAGAACGTGGTGCTCAAGAGCAGCCCCGACGGCGCGCTGGTGCTGATGAAGGACGTGGCCCGGGTGGAGCTGGGCGCCGAGAACCTCACCATCACCACGCGGCTCAATGGCCAGCCGGGCGCCGGCCTGGGCGTCATCCTGTCCAGCGGCGCCAATGCGCTGGACGTGGCCGAGGCGGTCAAGGCCAAGATCGAGGAGCTGCGGCCGAACTTCCCGCCCGGCCTGACGCCGGTGCTCAACTACGACACCACGCCCTTCATCAGCGCTTCCATCGACGAGGTGGTCAAGGCGCTGTTCGAGGCCATGCTGCTGGTGGTGCTGGTGATGTTCGTGTTCCTGCAGAACCTGCGGGCCACGCTGATCCCGGCGATCGCGGTGCCGGTGGTGCTGCTGGGCACCTTCGGCGTGCTGGCGGCCTTCGGCTACTCGATCAACACGCTGACGATGTTCGGCCTGGTGCTGGCCATCGGCCTGCTGGTGGACGACGCCATCGTGGTGGTGGAGAACGTCGAGCGGGTGATGCGCGAGGAGAAGCTGCCCGCGCTGGAGGCCACGCGCAAGTCGATGGAAGAGATCACGCCGGCGCTGGTGGGCATCGCGCTGGTGCTGTTGGCGGTGTTCATCCCGATGGCCTTCTTCGGCGGCTCCACCGGCGTGATCTACCGCCAGTTCTCCATCACCATCGTGTCGTCCATGGTGCTGTCGGTGCTGGTGGCGCTCACGCTCACGCCGGCGCTATGCGCCACCTTCCTCAAGCCGCATCCGCATGGCGAGGGTGGCGAAGGCACGCCGCGGCGCGGCCCGCTTGGCCTGCTGGACCGGCTGTTCTCGCGCTTCAACCGCGGCTTCGACCGCACCGCCGACAGCTACCAGCGCAGCATCGGCGGCATCATCAAGCGGCCCAAGCGCATGCTGCTGGTGTACCTGGCCATCGCCGCCGGCATGGCGCTGCTGTTCGCGCGGCTGCCCACCTCCTTCCTGCCCGACGAGGACCAGGGCATCCTGCAGGCGCAGATCAAGCTGCCGCCCGGCGCCACCGCCGAGCGTGCGCAGGCCGTGCTGCGCGAGGTGGAGGCCTATTTCGCGCAGCAGCCCGACGTGCTCACCTTCGGCTCGGTCAGCGGCCTGGATGGCGACCAGGCCTCGGCCCGCGCCTTCCTGCGCCTGAAGGACTGGAGCGAGCGGCCCAAGCCCGAGCAGAGCGCCTCGGCCATCGCCCGCAAGGCCACGCGCGACCTGTCGCGCATCCGCGATGCGCAGATCTTCGTGGTGCTGCCGCCGGCGGTGCGCGGCCTGGGTTCCAACGCCGGCTTCAACTTCTTCCTGAAGGACGTCAACGGCCTGGGGCATGAGGCGCTGCAGCGCGCACGCCAGCAGTTCGTCGACCTGGCGGCGCAGCGCAGCGAGCTCTCGCGCACCCGCGCCAACGGCCTGGACGACACCGCCGAGTTCGTGGTGGACATCGACGACCGCAAGGCCGGCGCGCTGAGCCTGGCCACCGCCAACATCAACAGCACCCTGTCCAGCGCCATGGGCGGCACCTACATCAACGACTTCCTGGAGAACGGCCGCGTCAAGCGCGTGTACATGCAGGGCGATGCGCCCTTCCGCATGGCACCCGACGACTACCGCCAATGGACGGTGCGCAACAACGAGGGCCGCATGGTGCCCTTCAGCGCCTTCGCCAGCCACCGCTGGGGCTTCGGCTCGCCGCAGCTGCAGCGCTACAACGGCAGCCCGGCCGAGGAGATGGTGGGCGACGCGGCGGTGGGCGTGAGCTCGGGCACCGCGATGAACATCGTCGAGGACCTGGTGAAGGAGCTGCCGCCCGGCATCGCGCTGGACTGGACCGGCGCCTCCTTCCAGGAGCGGCTGTCGGGCTCGCAGGCGCCGCTGCTGTATGCGGTGTCCATCCTGTTCGTGTTCCTGTGCCTGGCGGCGCTGTACGAGAGCTGGTCGGTGCCGTTCTCGGTGATCCTGGTGGTGCCGCTGGGCGTGCTGGGGGCGCTGCTGTTCACCTCCGCCCGCGGGCTGACCAACGACGTGTACTTCCAGGTGGGCCTGCTCACCACGGTGGGCCTGTCGTGCAAGAACGCGATCCTGATCGTGGAATTTGCCAAGCAGCTGCAGGAGCAGGGCAAGTCGGTGGTGGAAGCCACGCTGGCCGCGGTGCGGCTGCGGCTGCGGCCCATCCTGATGACCTCGCTGGCCTTCGGCTTCGGCGTGCTGCCGCTGGCCATCGGCACCGGCGCCGGCGCGGGCGGCCGCCAGTCCATCGGCACGGCGGTGCTGGGCGGCATGGCGGTGGGCACGGCGCTGGGCATCTTCTTCGTGCCGCTGTTCTTCGTGCTCATCCGCAGCTTCTTCGCCAAGCGCAAGGCGGCCCGTGCCGAAGCCACGCCGCCGGCCACGCTGGAAAGGAGCCACGCATGAATCGGCTGACCCTGCTCCCCGCGGCCCTGGCCGCCGCGCTGCTGGCCAGCGGCTGCGCCAACCTGGCGCCGCCCTACAGCCGGCCCGCGGCACCGCTGCCAGCCGACTGGTCGGCCGCGGTGCCGGGCACCGTGCCGGCGGCCAGCGCGCCGCAGGACGTGCCTGCCGCATCGGCCCCCACATCACCCGCCGCGCCCAACCAGGCCAATGCGCCGGGGCCGACCGTGGCGGCCGATGCCGCCGCCGCGCTCGCCTGGCGCGAGTTCTTCACCGAGCCGCGGCTGCGCGCCACCATCGAGCTGGCGCTGGCCAACAACCGCGACCTGCGGGTGGCCGCGCTCAACATCGAGCGGGCGCGCGCGCAGTTCCGCATCCAGGAGGCGGCCGGCCTGCCCGCCGTCAATGCCACCGGCAGCGGCAACAACCAGCGCCAGCCGGCCAGCGTGTCAGCCAGCGGCGAGGCGCGCACCACCAGCACCTACAGCGCGCAGCTGGCCATCTCGGCCTACGAGCTGGACTTCTTCGGCCGCGTGCGCAACCTCAGCGACGCGGCGCTGCAGACCTTCTTTGCCACCGAGCACAACCGCCGCACCACCCAGATCGCGCTGGTGGCCGACACCGCCACCGCCTGGCTGAACCTGGCCGCCGACCAGCAGCGGCTGCTGCTGGCCCGCCAGACGCTGAAGGCCCGGCAGGACGCCTACGACCTGACGCGCCGCGCCTACGAGCTGGGCGGCCAGTCGGGCCTGACGCTGGCACAGGCGCAGACCACGGTGGACAGCGCCCGGGTGGACGTGGCCGCCTTCACCACGCAGGTGCAGCAGTCCCGCAATGCGCTGGAGCTGCTGGCCGCAGGCCCGGTGCCGACGGCCCTGCTGCCCGACGGCGCCATCGAGCGCCCGGTGGCCGCCCTCGTGGAGCTGCCGGCCGCGCTGCCCTCCAGCGTGCTGCAGCAGCGGCCCGACGTGATGGCCGCCGAGAGCCTGCTGCGTGGCACCCAGGCCAGCATCGGCGCGGCACGGGCGGCCTTCTTCCCGCGCATCACGCTCACGGCGGCGGCCGGCGTGGCCAGCGGCGAGCTGTCGGCGCTGTTCGGTGGCGGCAACGGCGCCTGGAGCTTCGTGCCCTCGATCAGCCTGCCCATCTTCAATGCCGGCAGCAACCAGGCCAACCTGGACGTGGCCACCGCCCAGCGCGACATCCAGCTGGCCACCTACGAGAAGACGCTGCAGGTGGCCTTCCGCGAGGTGGCCGACGCCCTGGCCCAGCGCAGCACGCTGGCCGAGCGGCTGGCCTCGCAGCAGTCGCTCACCGAGGCCACCGGCCGCACGCTGCAGCTGTCTCAGGCGCTGTTCCGCAGCGGTGCCTACAGCTTCCTGGAAGTGCTGGATGCGCAGCGTTCGCTCTACACCGCGCAGCAGGCGCTGATCACGCTGCGGCTGGCCGAGCAGGCCAACCGGCTCACGCTGTACCGGGTGCTGGGCGGCGGCTGGCAGGAGGGCACGGGCGGTTGAAGGCCACGCGCGGCGCGGGCGGTGCTTTACACCGCGCCAACCTGGGCGTTTCCGGCTTGGCTTAGCATTTCGCCCATGTTCCGCACCGCCTCATTGCGCGTCCGTCCGTTGCAGTCGTCCCCCCTGGTCGCGGCCCTGCTGGCCGTGGCGCTGCTGGCCAGCGGCTGCGCCGCCACGCAGAAGCAGCGCCACACCACCTACGAGACCTTCCAGTCGGACGACACGCATGCGCGCCGTTTCGACGTCAGCGATGCGCAGGCGTGCGAGGCCGCGCGGCGCGCGCTGCTCAGCCAGGGCTACCTGGTGGGCCAGGCGAAGAACGACTTCGTCAACGGCCGCAAGAACTTCCAGCCCGAGCGCGAGACGCATGTGGAAATCGACCTGCGGGTGGTGTGCGCCCCCGAGGGCGGCGACAACACGACGGCGGTGGTGTTCGTCAGCGCGCTGCAGGACCGCTACACGCTGAAGAAGAGCAGCACCTCGGCCAGCCTGGGCGTGGGCGCCATCGGCTCGCTGTCGCTGCCGTTTTCCGCCAGCGACGACTCGATGGTGAAGGTGGCCAGCCAGACCATCGCCGACGCGGTGTTCTACGAGCGCTTCTTCGCGCTGATCGACCGCTACATCGACCGCACCGGCCCCACGCCTGCCACCGCCGCCTCGGCGGCCGCGGCCGACCACTGAAGCCGCCACCGATGCGACGCCGCCTGCTGGCCCGAGCCGCCGCCGCGCTGGCCGGGGCCCTCGGGCTGCTGGCCTTGATCCTGGCCCTGAACACCTGGCGCCAGCCCTCGCGCCAGGTGGCGGTGCCGGCCGTGGCGCCGGTGGCGGTGGATGCGCAGGCCGTGGCCGGCCGCCTGGCCGCCGCGGTGCGGCTGCGCACCGTGTCCGTCGACGGCCAGCCCGATGCAGCCGCGGCCGAGTACCTGAAGCTGCACGACTGGCTGGCCGCCAGCTATCCGCAGGCCCACGCCGCGCTGCGCCGGGAGACCGTGGGCGGCTACAGCCTGCTCTACACCTGGCCGGGCACCGATGCCGGCGTGCGGCCGATGATGCTGATGGCCCACCAGGACGTGGTGCCCATCGCACCCAACACCGAGCGCGACTGGCAGGCCGAGCCCTTCGCCGGCACCGTGCGCGACGGATTCGTGTGGGGCCGCGGCGCCTGGGACGACAAGGGCAACCTGGTGGCGATGATGGAAGCGGTGGAGCTGCTGGCGCGCCAGGGCTTTCGCCCGCGCCGCACGCTGTACCTGGCCTTCGGCCATGACGAGGAGACCGGCGGCGAGCGGGGTGCCGCGCAGATCGCCGCGCTGCTGAAGTCGCGCGGCGTGCGGCTGGACTTCGTCATCGACGAAGGCCTGCTCATCACCGACGGCGTGCTCAAGGGCCTGGATGCGCCGCTGGCGCTGGTGGGCGTGGCGGAGAAGGGCTACGTCAACCTGCAGCTGACCACGCATGGCACGCCCGGGCATGCGTCGATGCCGCCGCCGGCCACGGCCATCGGCACGCTGGCGCAGGCGCTGCAGCGCATCGAATCGCAGCCGATGCCGGCCGGCATCCGCGGCGTGGCGGCGGAGATGTTCGCGCGCATCGCGCCGGAGATGTCGGCGCCGATGCGGGTGGTGCTGTCCAACCTGTGGCTGTTCGGCCCGCTGGTGCGCCACCAGCTGGAGCAGGGCCCCAGCACCAATGCGATGCTGCGCAGCACCAGCGCGCTGACGGTGGTGGCCGCCGGCAACAAGGCCAATGTGCTGCCGGGCGAGGCCACCGCCAACGTCAACGTGCGGCTGCTGCCGGGCGACACCGTGGCCGCGGCGGTGGACCATGCGCGCCAGGTGGTGGCGAATCCGGCGGTGGAGGTGGCGACGGCGCCGGGCATGCAGTCGGAAGCCTCGCCGGTCTCGCCCGTCGAGTCACCGAGCTACCGGCTGATCGAACGCACCGTGCGCGAGCTGTTTCCGGGCACGGTGGTGGCGCCAGGGCTGATGATCGGCGCCACCGACTCACGCCACCTGCTGGGGCTGGCGGACCAGGTCTACCGCTTCTCGCCGGTGCGCGCCCGGGCCGAGGACCTGCCGCGCTTCCACGGCACCAACGAGCGCATCTCAACCAGCAACCTGGCCGAGCTGGTGGCCTTCTACCACCGGCTGCTGGTGGCCGATGCGCAGGCCGGCTTGCAGGCCGGCGTCCAACCGGTCAGGTGACCACCGTCGGCGTCTTGCGGCCGGTGATCTCGGCGATGCGGGCCACGTTGCGCGCCACCGCGATCAGCGGCGCCAGCGCGGCCTGGGTGTCCTCGCCCTGCCGGGCCACGTTGGCCTCGTAGCGCTCCAGGTACACCCGCAGCGTGGCGCCTTCGGTGCCGGTGCCCGACAGGCGGAACACCACCCGCGAGCCATCGTCGAACAGGATGCGCACGCCCTGCTTGGCCGACTTGCTGCCGTCCACCGGGTCCACATAGCCGAAGTCGTCGGCCTGCCTCACGCGGCGGCCTTCCAGCACCTGGCCGGCCAGCTGCGGCAGCTGCGCGCGCAGGCCGCTCATCAGCTTGTCGGCGGCGGCGGTGTCGATGCCTTCGTAGTCGTGGCGGGAGTAGTAGTTGCGGCCGTACTGCGCCCAGTGCGACCGCACCAGCTGCTCCACCGACTGGCCGGTGGCCGCCAGCACGTTGAGCCAGAACAGCACCGCCCACAGGCCGTCCTTCTCACGCACATGGTCGGAGCCGGTGCCGTAGCTCTCCTCGCCGCACAGCGTCACCTTGCCGGCGTCCAGCAGGTTGCCGAAGAACTTCCAGCCGGTGGGCGTCTCGTAGCAGGGCACGCCCAGCGCCGCGGCCACGCGGTCGGCGGCCATCGAGGTGGGCATGGAGCGGGCGATGCCGGCGATGCCGTCGGCATAACGCGGCGCCACGGTGGCATGCGCGGCCAGCAGGGCCAGGCTGTCCGACGGCGCCACGGGGAAGTTGCGGCCCACGATCATGTTGCGGTCGGCATCGCCGTCCGACGCAGCGCCGAAGTCGGGCGCGTCGGCCGCCGCCATGTGGGCGATCAGGTCCTCGGCATTCACCGGGTTGGGGTCGGGATGCAGGCCGCCGAAGTCCTCCTTCGGCTCGGCGTTCACCACCGTGCCGGCGGGCGCGCCCAGCACGCCTTCGATCAGCGCCTTGGCATAGGGGCCGCCCACCGCCCACATGGCGTCGTAGCGCATGCGGAAGCCGCCGGCAAACAGCTTGCGGATGGCATCGAAGTCGAAGCACTCGGCCATCAGCGCCGCATAGTCGGCCACCGGGTCGATGACCTCCACCACCATGCCTTCGATGCGCTGCTCGCCCAGGGTGTCGATGTCGATGTCGGCCGCGTCGCTGATGCGGTACTGCGTGATCTGCTGCGTGCGGGCGTGGATGCCGTCGGTGATCTTTTCGGGCGCCGGGCCGCCGTTGCCCACGTTGTACTTGATGCCGAAGTCGCCATCGGCGCCGCCCGGGTTGTGGCTGGCCGACAGCACGATGCCGCCATAGGCACCGCGGGCGCGGATCACGCAGCTGGCCGCGGGCGTGGACAGGATGCCGCCCTGCCCCAGCAGCACGCGGCCGAAGCCATGGGCCGCCGCCATGCGCAGGATGACCTGCACCGCCTGGCGGTTGTGGAAGCGGCCGTCACCCCCCAGCACCAGCGTGCTGCCCTGCGCCCCCTCCAGGCCATCGAACAGCGCCTGCACGAAGTTCTCGAGATAACGCGGCTGCTGGAAGACGGTGACCTTCTTGCGCAGCCCGGAGGTGCCCGGTTTCTGTCCGTCGAATGGTTGGGTGGTGTGGGTGACGATGGTCATGGAAGCTCCTGGACCCGGGCCTGGAATGGACTGCGTGGCGTCCGGTGTCGTCGATTGTGAGGGGGCCGCCCGGCGAAGCCTGGCTTGAGCAAACGGCAAGCCCGTGCGCGGGCAGCGGCATGGTGCGGCGGCTAGGATCGGTGCCCCTTTCCATGCCGCCTTCCTGGCCGCCACGCAGGTTACATGCTCGTATCGGATGGTCTGCCCCCGCCCGCCCGCACCCATGCCATGGCCGCCATCATCCTGGGGCTGGTGCTGGCGGTGCTGGACGGCACCATCGTCAACCTCGCGCTACCCGGCATCGCCCGCGACCTGAACGCCACCGCCGCGCAGGCGGTGTGGGTGGTCAACGGCTACCAGCTGGCCACGCTGGCGCTGCTGCTGCCGCTGGCCACGCTGGGCGACCGCATCGGCTACCGCCGCGTGTACTTCGCCGGCGTGGCGGTGTTCACCGCCGCATCGCTGGCCTGCCTGCTGAGCGGCAGCCTGTGGGCGCTGGCGCTGGCGCGCGTGGTGCAGGGCATGGGCGCGGCCGGGATCATGAGCGTCAACACCGCGCTGGTGCGGCAGATCTACCCCAAGGCGATGCTGGGGCGCGGCGTGGCCATCAACTCGCTGACGGTGGCCGGCGCCTCGGTGGCCGGGCCGACGGTGGCGGCGGCCATCCTCTCGGTGGCGCCCTGGCCGGCGCTGTTCGTGCTGAACATCCCGCTGGGGCTGCTGGTCATCTTCCTGGGCTACCGGGTGCTGCCGCACAACCCGGCGCCCACGCCGGAACATCCCGCGCCGGCCGCGCCCGCGCCGCTGGACGTGCTGCTCAACATCGCGATGTTCAGCCTGGTGTTCCTGGGCGCCGACCTGCTGGGCGCCCGCCACGGCGCTGCCGGCGGCAGCCTGGCGCAGGGCCTGGGGCTGCTGGGGGCCGGGCTGCTGCTGGGCGCCTTCTATCTGCGCCGGCAATGGCACCAGCCGGCGCCGCTGATGCCCATCGACCTGCTGCGCATCCCGCTGTTCCGGCTGTCCATCGGCACCTCGGTGTGCGCCTTCGCGGCGCAGATGCTGGCCTTCATCGCGCTGCCCTTCCTGCTGCTGGACGGCCTGGGCCGCAGCCACCTGGCGGCCGGGCTGCTCATCACCGCCTGGCCGCTGGCCATCGTGGTGGTGGCACCGATAGCCGGGCGGCTGATCGGCCGCTTCCACAACGGGCTGCTGGGCGGCATCGGCCTGGCGCTGATGGCCCTGGGCCTGGGGCTGCTGGCGGCGCTGCCGGCCGTCCCGTCGGATGCCGACATCGTCTGGCGCATGCTGCTGTGCGGCGCGGGCTTCGGGCTGTTCCAGTCACCCAACAACCACACCATCGTCACCTCGGCGCCGCCGCGGCGCTCGGGCGCGGCCAGCGGCATGCTGGGCACCGCGCGGCTGACGGGGCAGACGCTGGGCGCGGTGCTGCTGGCTGGCATCTTCAGCCTGCTGGGCGCGCAGGACGGCCGCGGGGCAGTGGTTGCGCTGGCCCTGGCGGCCGGCTTCGCGGCCGCGGCGGGACTGCTCAGCCTGCTGCGTGTGCGGCACGCCGGCTGAAGCCCGCCGCGGTTGGCGGCTTCAGTGCAGGGCCGGCTCGGGCACTGCGCGGGGCTGCGCCGGCCGGGCCCGCAGGGCCACCAGCGCCTCCACCCGGCGCAGCAGCTCGCGGTCGTTCCAGGGCTTGCGGAACAGGCCGTACAGGCCCTGGCAGTCCCGCACATGGGCCTGCAGCTCGTCATGGCCGGTGATGGCGATGATGGGCAGGTCCTCGGTCTCCAGGCTGCCCTGCACGCTGGCGATCAGCTCCAGACCGCCCATGTTCGGCATCTCCAGGTCGGTGATCAGCAGCGAGAAGAACTCGCCCGGCAAGGCCGCCAAGGCCTGCTGTCCGTCATGGGCCAGCACCACGCGGTAGCCGGCGCCTTCCAGCAGCTTGCGCAGCTTGGCGCGCACCACGGCGGAATCGTCGACGACGAGCAGCGCGGGGGCCGGTGCGGGCGGGGCTGCCGGCGCGGGGCGCGGGGTCGCCACGAGTGGCGCGGGGCTGGCGGCCGGTGCGGCGGCATGGGGAATCACCTCCGCCGGGCGGGCCGGCCGGGCGATGTCCTTAGTGCGCGAGCCGGCGCTCGGCGGCGCATGGCCGTCGGCGCCGTCCTTGCGGCCCAGCAGCAACAGCAACACCAGCAAGGCCGCCGCGATCAGCGTGGGCACCAGGTAGGGGCCGAAGGCGTTCCAGGCCTGGGACCAGAACAGGTCGAGCGGCGGCAGTCGGACATTCATGACAACGATCCCGAAGACGGCAGGGTGGCCTGTTACTTCGGCGCGGCCAGGCCGGCGCTTGAGACGCTTCGCACATGCACCGCCGCGGTGCGCAGCAGAAGGCAATCCCCTCAAGGTCGGGGTCGACGCCCCGGTTCGCATGGCCTTCAATCGCGGGTCCGCTGACGAAACCGCCGCCTCACGTGAAGTACGTCATTCCACGCCTCCCCGTCCGTGCCGCTGGCCGCGGTGCGGCGCTGCGCGTGCTGGCCGGCACCGTGCTGCTGGTCGCGGCCGCGGCGGCGCAGGCCATGGCCGCGTCCGGGCAGGCGGCGGCGCCGGGCGCCGACGAGGAGCTGGTGGCCATGCTGCGTGCCGACGCCCAGCGCCACGAGACCGGCAACGGCCTGCCGCGCGATCCCGGCTTTGCCGCCGCGCTGTACTGTCGCGCCGCCAAGCTGGGCGATGCCGAATCGCAGTTCCACCTCGGCTGGATGTACGCCCATGGCCGCGGCGTGGAGCGCCAGGACGGCTGGGCCGCCTGGCTGTTCGAGGCCGCCGCCGCACAGGGCATTCCGCAGGCCCCCAACCAGCTGCGGCTGCTGGGCGGCGCCGCGCCGGTGCAGCCCGAGTGCCTGAGGGACCCGCCGCCGCCGATGGTCGATCCCGCCGTGGCCGCCGCGGCGGAAGCGGCCGCGGCCTCCGCCGCCGCCATCGAGCGCCTGAAGGCCAGCTCGCCCCAGCCCATCGTCGAGATGGTGATGAAGATGGCGCCCGAGTTCGACGTCAACCCGGGGCTGGCGCTGGCCATCATCAAGGCGGAGTCCAACTTCGATGCGCAGGCGCTGTCGCCCAAGAACGCGATGGGCCTGATGCAGCTGATCCCCGAGACCGCCGAGCGCTTCCGGGTGAAGAACGCCTTCGACCCCAAGCAGAACATCCGCGGCGGGCTGGCGTACCTGCGCTGGCTGCTGGCCTACTTCGAGGGCGACGTCAGCCTGGTGGCCGCCGCCTACAACGCTGGCGAAGGCACGGTCGAGCGGTACCAGGGCGTGCCGCCCTACAACGAGACCCGCGCCTACGTGAAGCGGGTGCTGGGCGTGGTGGGCGCGCTGGCCCATCCGTTCGACGCACGGGTGACGCAGCCGTCGCCGCGGCTGCAGAAGATCCGCACCGCCGCACAGCCCTGAGCCGGCGCCGCCGCGCCGCGCCATAAGCGGGGCTTATGCCCTGCGGGCAATTCACGATGCCGCAGGTGGAACGGGGTCCCTAGCATCGGGGCTCGTTGTTCACCCGCCCCCTGTCGGCACCGAAAGGATCTCCCGCATGCGCACTTCGTCCCGCCTGGCCCTTGCCATCGCCACCGCCGCCGCGTTGTGCGGCACCGCCGGTGCCCAGACCCCGCTCACGCTCGACAAGATCAAGGCCAGCGGCGCCATGACGGTGTCCTACCGCGAGTCGTCGATCCCCTTCTCCTACCTCGGCGGCGACACGCAGCCGGTAGGCTTCGGCTGGGAGATCTGCCAGCGCGTGGTGGCCGAGGTGAAGAAGGCCACCGGCCGTGCCGACCTGAAGGTCAACACCCAGGCCGTGACCTCGCAGAACCGCATTCCGCTGCTGGCCAACGGCACCATCGACATCGAGTGCGGCTCCACCACCAACAATTCCGACCGCGGCAAGCAGGTGGCCTTCGCCATCAACTACTTCTACACCGGCACGCGCTTCCTGGTGAAGGCGGATTCGGGCATCAAGTCCATCGCCGACCTGAAGGGCAAGAAGGTGGTGTCCACCACCGGCACCACCAACTACCAGTTGCTGCGCCGGCTCAATACCGAGCAGAACCTGGGCTTCGAGCTGCTGGCCGCCAAGGACCATGCCGAGTCCGCGCTGATGGTGCAGAGCGGCCGCGCCGAGGCCTTCGGCATGGACGACATCCTGCTGTACGGCCTGCGTGCCGGCGCGCAGAACCCGGCCGAACTGGCCGTGGTGGGCGAGGCGCTGCAGGTGGAGCCCTACGCCATCATGGTGCGCAAGGACGACGCGCCCTTCAAGAAGCTGGTGGACGACACCCTGGCCGGCATGATGAAGAGCGGCGAATTCGAGACGCTCTACAAGAAGTGGTTCCAGTCGCCGATCCCGCCGAAGGGCATCAACCTGGCCGCCCCGATGAGCAAGGAGCTGGCCGACAACCTCAAGGCCCTGTCGGACAAGCCGGCCCTGTGAGCGCGTGATGAGCGAAGGCCTGGGCGTGGTGGGGGTGCTGGGCGGCATGGGGCCGCTGGCCACCATCGACTTCATGCGCAAGATGATCGAGGCCACGCCCGCCACCACCGACCAGGAGCATGTGCCGGTGGTGGTGAGCAGCATCCCGCAGGTGGCCGACCGCACCGCCGCCTTCCGCGGCGAGGGCGATTCACCGCTGGCCGCGATGGTGGCCAGCGGGCGCCGCCTGGTGGACGCCGGTGCCGGCCTGGTGGTGATGCCCTGCAACACCGCCCACCTGTGGTGGGAGGCGCTGGCGCCCGCACTGGGCCTGCCGATGCTGCACCTGGTGGATGCGGCGCTGGCCGAATGCGTGCAGCGCATCGGCCGCGGCGCGCGCATCGGCCTGCTGGCCACCGACGCCACCATCGCCTCCGGCCTCTATCCCAACCGCACGCCCGAGGGCAGCGGCCTGCAGTGGCTGATGCCCACCGCAGCCGAGATGCTGCAGGGCGTGATGCCCGGCATCGGCGCGGTCAAGTCGGGCCGGCTGCCCGAAGCCCGCGCGCTGCTGCAGCCGGTGGCCGAGGCCCTGGCGCGTCGCGGTGCGCGGGCGCTGGTGCTGGGCTGCACCGAGATCCCGCTCGTGGTGGACGAACGCTCGGCACCGGTGCCGGTGATCGACGCCACCGACGCGCTGGCCCGCCAGGCCGTAGCCTGGTCGATGGCCCAGCGCGTCGTCATGACCGCCTGAGGAGCCCTGCGATGACAAGCCCGACCGCCCTGGCGGGGCCGCGCCATGCCTGCGTCATCGGCGCCGGCATCGTGGGCGCGGCCACCGCCCATGCCCTGGCCGAGCGCGGCTGGCGCGTGACGCTGGTGGACGCCCATGCGCAGCCCGGCCGCGGCGAAAGCCTGGGCAACGGGGCGCAGCTGAGCTACAGCTATGTGGAGCCGCTGGCCACGCCCGACGCACTGAAGAACCTGCCCAAGTGGTTGCTGCTGCCCGACAGCCCGCTGCGCTGGCGGCCGCAGCCGCGCTTCAGCCATGCCCGCTGGCTGAGCGAGTTCGTCGCGGCCTGCCAGTGGCCCACCGTGCGCCGCACCAGCGAGCAGCTGCTGTCGCTGGCCGCGGAGAGCCGCCGCACGCTGCACCGCTGGCTGGCCGGCTTGCCGGGCAGCGCCGAGGCCACGCGCCATACGCAGACCGGCAAGCTGGTGATCTACCGCAAGCCCGAGGCGCTGGCCGGCGTGCAGCGGCAGATCGAGTGGCAGCGTGCCTGGGGCTGCGCGCAGGCCATCGTCGGCGCCGACGAAGTGCGGCGGTTGGAGCCCGCACTGGCGGCCACCGGCGGCGGGCCCATCGCCTTCGGCGTGTGGACGGCCACCGAGGAAGTGATCGACGCCGCCCGGCTGGCCGTGCTGCTGGCCCAGGCCAGCGGTGCCGCGCTGCGGCTGGGCCGCCCGGTGCAGCGGCTGGTGCGTGATGCCGCCGGCCGCGTGGTGGCGGCCGAGCTGGCGGGCGGCGAGCGCATCGAGGCCGACGCCATCGTGATGGCGGCCGGCCCGGCCACGGTGCAGTTGCTCAAGCCGCTGGGCGCACGGCCGCCCATCGAGCCGATCAAGGGCTACAGCGTCTCATTGCCCATCGTGGACGACGCCGCCGCGCCGCGCGTGAGCATCACCGACAACGGCCGGAAGCTCGTCCATGCCCGGCTGGGCGACCGGCTGCGCGTGGCGGGCTTTGCCGAGCTGATCGGCATGAGCCGCGTGCTACCGCCGGCGCGCATCGAGGCGCTGTGCCAGGCGGTGCGGGAGACCTTCCCCGGCGCCTGCAGCTTCGACGATCCGCAGCCCTGGACCGGCCTGCGGCCGGCCACGCCGAGCGGCCGGCCGCAGGTGGGCGCCACCCGCTGGCCCGGCCTGTGGCTGAACGCCGGCCACGGCGCGCTGGGCCTTACCCTGTCCTGCGGCAGCGCCAGCCTGCTGGCCGATTTGATGGAGGGCCGCGAGCCGGCGGTGGATCCGACGGCGTTCCGGGTGACGGGCTGAGCGCCGTGCTCAGGCGGCCGGCTCGTCGCGCTGGATCAGCGCCCGGCTGTACCGGAGAAATTCGTCGAGGTGGTCGCGGATGATGGCCACCGTGATCGGCAACTGAAGCTTCTGGTACTCGTGCACCGCGATGTTGCGGAAGCCGACCATGCGCTTCATCGCGTCCGCCAGCGCCACATCGATATGGCCGGCCCGAGCCAGCAGGTCGAAGACCTGACGCGCACTCTGCGGCAGGCCAAGTTGGTCGCGCCGGACCAGGTGCTGCCCCATGTCCAGCGCGGCCTCGCAAGCGCGCTGGATGTTGAGGATGGCGGCGTCCTGGCGGGTGAAATCGGTGGCGAAGCTGTCTGGGCCGCGCTCGTATTCCTCCCGCGCACGGCGCACGCAGCGCTCGATCGCAGCAGCCTTGTTCAGCAGGACCTCATTGGCCATAGACGCTGCCCCGACGAAGGATGTCTGCCATCAGCGGCGCGCGCGCTTCGTCCAGCGCCAGCATCTCGTTCAGCATGGCCGCCTCCCACATCATGACGTCGTCGTCGCGCCGCCACCAGGTCACGCCCGTGGTCAGCACCTGGTGCTGCATCACGGTGGAGGCAGCACGCATGTCCAGCAGGTCGACATGGCAGCCCGCCACGTCCGCCACCTCGCTGGCCAGCGACCACAAGGCCACCGGCTCGGCATAACCCGGCACCAGCACGGCCAGGTCGAGGTCGCTGTCCGCATCGGCGGTGCCCTGGATGCGGCTGCCGAAGGCGTACACCGCCATCAGGTTGGGCAGGCGCTGGCGTAGCAGATGGACGATGGCGTCGGCATTCATGGGCCGCATTGTCGGCCCAGCCGCCGGAGCAGGCCCTGGCGCAGCCCGCTTTTCCCGACGCCGGCCCGGCCACGGGCGGCCGATGATGCGCGCCATGACCCGCGTGTTCATGCTGCGCAGCGATGCACCGACCAAGCCCGCCGCCGGCCAGCCCTGCAATGGCTGCGGCGTGTGCTGCGCGGCCGAGCCCTGCCCGGTGGGCATGCTGGTGAGCCGCCGCCGCACCGGCCGCTGCCGGGCGCTGGTGTGGCAACAGGGCCGCTACCGCTGCGGCATGGTGTCGCACACCGCACGCCACCTGCCTCGGCTGCTGCGCTGGCTGGCACCGGTGGCCCGGCACATGGCCCTGCGCTGGATTGCCGCCGGCAGCGGCTGCGACAGCCTGGCCGAAGTGCAGCCCACCGACCGCGCCTGAAACCGCCCCGCTGAATCAGGCCGCCGCGCCCGCCGCGGCACCGAAGGCCTCGATGAAATCCGCCACCGGCTGCGGCGAGCGCAGGCCCTGCGGCAGCAGCGCGCGCACCTCCACCGGTACCTCGGGCAGCAGCGTGCGCACATGCAGGCTGCGGCTGCGGCTGTCGTGCGCGGTGAAGGAGTCGATGATGGCCGGTCCGAAGCCCTGCTCGGCCAGCAGCATCGCGATGTGGTGCGTCTGCACCGTGATGCCCGGCGCCGGCGTGTGGCCCAGCCGGTTCCACTGGTCGGCCAGCATGGCGCCTACCGGGTCGCGCTCGTCGATGCGGATGAAGGGCGTGCGCACCACGTCCTCCAGCGCCACCGTGGTGCGGCGGTCGGCACGCTCGCCCTGCGGCGTGACGCACACCAGCCGGCCGGTGGCCACCCGCTCCTCATGCACCGCCGGGTGGCCCAGGCTGCCGTAGACGATGCCGACGTCGCCCTCCTGCAGCGCGATGGCGCGGGCGATCTCGCGGGTGTGCAGCGTCTGGATCGACACCGGCCGCTTCGGGTGCCGGCGCCTGAAGCGCTTGAGCGCCGCCGGCAGCACATGCACCGCCAGCGAAGGCACGATCAGGATGCGCAGCTCGCTGTCCTCGCCGCTGCCCAGCGCGGTGGCGATGCGCCGCACCGATTCCAGCTGCGACATCAGCCGCTGCACCTCGGGGTACAGCGACTGCGCCTCGTGCGTGGGCACCAGCCGGTTGCGCTGGCGGGTGAAGAGCGAATAGCCCAGCTGCAGCTCGGCATGCTGCAGCGCCTGGGTGATGGCCGGCTGCGTCACGTGCAGCAGCCGCGCCGCGGCGCTGGCACTGCCGGTGAGCATGATGGCGTTGAAGACCTCGATGTGCTTGAGCCGCATGCGTGTGTGCGCCGATGCCCGCCTCAGCGCCCCAGCTGCCGCACGCGCTGGATGGCCAGCGCGGCGGCGGCGGTGCGGGTCTCGACGCCCAGCTTCTCGTACACCCGTTCCAGGTGCTTCTTCACCGTGGCGGCGCTGGCGCCGAGGATGTCGCCCACGTCGCGGTTGGTCTTGCCCTTGACGACCCAGTACAGCACCTCGGCCTCCCGTGCGGTGAGCTTGAAGGCGAGCATCATGCCTTCCAGCATCGCGGCGTCGTTGGCCTCGCGCAGCACGATCAGCCATTCGTCCTCGCCGGTGCTCTCGTGCAGCGTGAAGTGCAGCCGCCGCGCGCCCTGCACCAGCGAGCCGGCCTGCGAGGCGCTGCCCACCGCGCCGGCGGCCACCTGCTGGCGCACCCAGTCCAGCAGCGGCGGCGGCGTCCAGGGGCTGTCGCCGCCGAACCATTGCTGCAGCATCTGCCGCGCCAGCGCGGTCTGCCACACCAGCCGGCCGTCGCCCGCGCGCACCACCAGCGTGGCATGGCCGAAGGCATCGAGCGCATTGCGGGCCTGGTGCGCCTGCCGCGCGTTGTTCACATGGGCCGCCAGCCGGGCCAGCACCTCGCGCGGGCGGATGGGCTTGGTGACGTAGTCCACCCCGCCGGCGGCAAACGCGGCCAGCACATGCTCGGTCTCGGTCAGGCCGGTCATGAAGACGATGGGGATGGCCGCCGTGGCCGGGTCGGCCTTGAGGCGGCGCGCCACCTCGAAGCCGTCCATGCCCGGCATCATCGCGTCGAGCAGCACGATGTCGGGCTGCGCCTGCGCCGCGCGCTGCAGCGCGCCTTCGCCATGGGTGGCCACCAGCACGGTGTAGCCGCTCTCGTCCAGCGCGTCGTGCAGCATCGACAGGTTGTCGGGCTGGTCGTCGACGATCAGCACCACGTCGCCGGCGGCCCGGTCGAAGGCACTCGTCTGCACTGTCATGACACGTCCGCGGGCCGGGCACCCGGCCGCTCAGAAACTTCCATCGCCAAGCCCTCCCGCACCGCAGTGTGCATGGCATCCAGCTGGAAACCTTGCGCCAGCGCACGCATGCGCGCGACGAAGCGGGCCGAGCCGGCATGCGCGGCCTCGATCTCGTCGAGCTTGCGCACGATGCCGCGCACGTAGCCCAGGTTCACGAGCTTGTCGAGTTCCTCCAGCTGCGCACGCGGCGGCAGGGGCACGCTGCCACCGTCGTCGGGCGGCGGCGCGGCCGGCGCGGCCTCCAGCACCCGCGGCACCGAAGAGGCCGCCGACACGTCGATCCACTGCAGCTGCAGCCGCCGGCCCAGCCAGTCCAGCAGCTCGCCCACCCGCACCGGCTTGACCATGAAGTCCTCGGGCGCGATGCCCACGTCGTTCTCCAGCCCCTTGTCGAAGGCATTGGCCGAGACGATGGCCGCCGGCGCCGCGCTCAGGCCCTGCGCGCGCAGCCGGCGCAGGGTCTCCCAGCCGTCGATGCCGGGCATGGCCAGGTCCATCAGGATGACGTCGGGCGCCAGGCCTTCCACCCGCGCCAGCGCTTCCTCGCCCGAAGCGGCCTGCGCCACCTCGAAGCCCAGCGGCTCCAGCACGCTGGCCAGGAAGCCGCGGTCCAGCTCCTCGTTGTCCACCACCAGCACCTTGCGGCGCGGCCCGACGTAGCCGGTGCGGCGCTGCTGCACGATGGCCGGCATCGCCAGCGCGGCGCGCATCTCCGGCAGGAACAGGCGGATGGTGAACTTGCTGCCCGCGCCCAGCTGGCTCTTGACGGTCATCTCGCCGCCCATCAGGTCGGTCAGCATCTTGGCGATGGTCAGGCCCAGGCCGGTGCCGCCGCTGGCCGACATGCCGGCGGCCGAGCCGCGCATGAAGGGCTCGAACACCCGCTCCAGCTCGGCGTCGCTCATGCCGGGGCCGGAGTCCTCGATCTCGAACCGCGCCAGCTCCCGCGCCCAGGTCACGCGGAAGGCCACGCGGCCCTGCGCGGTGAACTTCACCGCATTGCCCAGCACGTTGATCAGGATCTGCCGCAGCCGCTTCTCGTCGGCGCGCACCACGTCGGGCAGGCTGTCGGCGATCTGCGGCTCGAAGGCGATGCCCTTGCCGGCGGCCTGCAGCTCGAACAGGCGCGACAGCTCGTGCACGCATTCGCGGAAGCGCATCGGCTGCGGGCTGAGGTTGAACTTGCCGCCCTCGATGCGCGCGATGTCCAGCGTGCCCTCGATCAGGCTCAGCAGGTGGTCGCCGCCGCGGCGGATCACGCTCACCGCACGCTTGCGGTGCTCGGGCATGGCCTCGTCCTCCTCCAGCAGCTGCGCATAGCCCAGGATGCTGTTGAGCGGCGTGCGCAGCTCATGGCTGATGGTGGTGATGTAGCGGCTCTTGGCCTGGTTGGCCGCATCGGCGGCGCGCTTGGCCTCCTGCAGCGCGGCGTCGGTGCGGCGGTGGGATTCGGCTTCGCGCTGCAGGGCCTGCGTCTGCTCGTGCAGCGCCTGCGTCTGGCGGTTGGATTCCTCCTGCGCCACCTGCCGGCTCTTGTGCGTGAGCACCAGCCACCAGGCCACGATGCCCGAGACCAGCAGCAGCGCCGCGAAGGCCTTGACGAAGCCCAGCCGCAGCGCCGGCTGCACCGCCACGCCGGCCTCGCCCAGCAGCCGCAGTTCATGTGCATAGAGCGCGCCGAACAGCAGCGCCAGCACCGGCACCACCATCAGCATGACCATCAGGTAGTGGCCCAGGCCGGAGTCGATCGATGGCCACAGCGCCCGCGGCATGAGCTTGCGCAGCAGCGCCGCCCATTGCGCCGACAGCCGCGCATCGGGCTTGCACAGGTCGTCGCAGCGGGCGTCGAGCGAGCAGCACAGCGAGCAGATCGGCCCCTGGTAGGCGGGGCACTGCGCCATGTCGGGGTGCTCGTATTCGCGCTCGCAGATGCAGCAGCGCTGCAGGCCGTAGGCGGCCAGCGCCGCCGGCCGCGACCCGGCGCTGCCGCCCTCGGGCACCAGCCGGAAGATGCGCCGCCCCGGCACCACCGGCGGTGGCGGGCCGGCGCCGTCGTGGCGTGCCAGGTAGTAGCGCCCGCCAGTGGCCCAGGCGATCAGCGGCGAGGCGACGAAGGCCGTGACCATCGCGATCACCGCCGAGAAGGCCTGCGCCAGCTCGCCGAAGGCGCCCATGTGCGCCGCCACCGACAGCACCGAGGCGATGCCCATCGCACCCACGCCCACCGGGTTCACGTCGTACAGGAATGCGCGCTTGAACTCGATGCCCTTGGGGCTCCAGCCCATCGGCTTGTTGACCACCAGGTCGGCCACCACCGCCATCATCCAGCTGATGGCCAGGTTGGAGTACAGGCCCAGCACGTGGCCGAGCGCCTGGAACACGTCCAGCTCCATCAGCATCAGCGCGATCAGCGTGTTGAACACCACCCACACCACGCGCCCCGGGTGGCTGTGCGTCAGCCGCGCGAAGAAGTTGCTCCAGGCCAGCGAGCCGGCATAGGCGTTGGTGACGTTGATCTTGAGCTGCGAGATGACGACGAACAGCGCCGTGGCCGCCACCGCCCAGCCGTAGTGCGGGAACACCAGGTTCCAGGCGTTGACGTACATCTGGTTGGGGTCCACCGCCCGCTCGGCCGGCACCATGTGCGAGATGGCGATGTACGCCAGCAGCGTGCCGGCCAGCATCTTCACCACGCCCAGCACCACCCAACCCGGCCCGCCCACCAGCACGCCCGCCCACCAGCGCATGCGCGAGCGCGGCGTGGTGGGCTCGGGCATGAAGCGCAGGTAGTCGGCCTGCTCGCCCATCTGCGTGATGAGCGCGATGCCCACCGTGAGCGCGGCGCCGAAGCCCAGCAGGTTGAAGTGCGGCGTGTCGTGGCTGCCGCCGTAGCCCGACAGCTCGCTCAGCACGCCGGGATAGGCATGGAACACGTAGACGAAGGGCAGTACCAGCATCAGCAGCCACAGCGGCTGCGTCCACACCTGCAGCCGGCTGATCATCGTCACGCCGTGCGTCACCAGCGGAATGACCACCAGCGCGCAGATCAGGTAGCCCCAGGCCGGCGGGATGTCGAAGGCCAGGTCCAGCGCATAGGCCATCACCGCCGCCTCGAGCGCGAAGAAGATGAAGGTGAAGCTGGCGTAGATCAGCGAGGTGATGGTGCTGCCGATGTAGCCGAAGCCGGCGCCACGGGTCAGCAGGTCCATGTCCACGCCGTAGCGGGCGGCGTAGATGCTGATGGGCAGGCCGGCCGCGAAAATGATGAGCCCCGTGCACAGGATGGCCCAGAAGGCGCTGGCAAAGCCGTACTGCACCAGCAGCGTGGCGCCCACCGCCTCCAGCACCAGGAAGGAGGCGGCGCCGAAGGCGGTGTTGGCCACCCGCCATTCCGACCACTTGCGGAACGAGCGCGCGGTGAAGCGCAGCGCATAGTCCTCCATGGTCTCGCTGCCGACCCAGCTGTTGTAGTCGCGCCGGACCTTGACCACCCGTTGCGGCGCGTCGCCCATGCGCTGTTGCGGCGCCGTACTGTCTTCCACCATGCCGGGGATGGATCAAGAACCGCACCAAGCCGCGGCACTGGCATCCATCCTGCTGACGGCCGGTGCATGGAACTCACGCCCCGCGAGAAGGACAAGCTCCTGATCTTCACCGCCGCCCTGCTGGCCGAGCGCCGCAAGGCCCGCGGCCTCAAGCTCAATTACCCCGAGGCGGTGGCGCTGATCAGCGCCGCCATCATGGAAGGCGCCCGCGACGGCAAGACCGTGGCCGCGCTGATGAGCGAAGGCAAGACCGTGCTGTCGCGCGCCGACGTGATGGACGGCATCGCCGAGATGATTCCGGAGATCCAGGTGGAAGCCACCTTTCCGGATGGCACCAAGTTGGTGACGGTGCACCAACCCATTGCATGAGCTGGCCTGCTGCGCACCGTTGTGGCGCCGCCGCCCATTCCCTGTTGTTGAAGAAGGACCGCCGATGACCCCTCGCCCCTGCCGCGCCGCCCTGCTGGGCCTGGCCGCCGCCTTCCCGTTGATCGCCTCGGCCCACGCTGGTGCCGACGCCGCCGCGCACCACGGCCTGCTGGCCGGGCTGCTGCATCCGTTCACCGGGCTGGACCACCTGCTGGCGATGCTGGCGGTGGGCGCCTGGGGCGCGACGGCGCTGCCGGCGGCCGATGCGCAGGCGACGTCGCCGGGCGGCCGCGTCGCGGCTGCTGCCCGGCTGCCGCTGGTCTTCGCCGCGCTGCTGCTGGCCGGTGCGCTGGCGGCGGCGGCCGGCCTGCGGCTGCCTGCCGTCGAGCCGGTGATCGCCGCCTCGCTGCTGGTGCTCGGCCTGCTCGTGGCGCTGCGCAGCCCACTGCCGGCGGCGGCGGCCTCGGCACTGGTCGGCGGCTTCGCGCTCTTTCATGGTGCAGCGCATGGCACGGAGCTGGGCGGTGCCGCGGCGCTGGCCGGCATGGTGATGGCCACCGCGCTGCTGCATGCGGCCGGGCTGGCGCTGGGCTTCGCCTGGCGCGGCCGCGCCGCATGGATGGCGCGGCTGGCCGGCGGCGGCACCGCGCTGTTCGGCGCCGGCCTGCTGTTCTTTGCCTGACCCGGGGGCCACGATGATCCCCGGCGAACTGTTCACCGACGACGGCGAGCATGAACTCAACCCCGGCCGCCGCACGATCACGCTGGTGGTCGAGAACGCGGGCGACCGGCCGATCCAGGTCGGCTCGCACTACCACTTCGCCGAATCCAACGGCGCGCTGAACTTCGACCGCGAGGCCGCCCGCGGCATGCGGCTGAACATCGCGCCGGGCACCGCGGTGCGCTTCGAGCCGGGCCAGCAGCGCACGGTGGAACTGGTGGACTACGCCGGCAACCGCACCGTCTACGGCTTCCGTGGGCTGGTGCAAGGCCAACTCTGAAAAGGCGGCGCGACATGGCAAGAATCGGACGACGCGCCTATGCGGAGATGTTTGGCCCCACGGTGGGCGACCGCCTGCGGCTGGCAGACACCGATCTCATCATCGAGGTGGAGAAGGACTGCACCCTGGCCGCCGGCGGCCATGGGGAGGAAGTGAAGTTCGGCGGCGGCAAGGTGATCCGCGACGGCATGGGCCAGAGCCAGGTGCCCAACGGGCCCGGCGCCCACGAGGCGATGGACTGCGTGATCACCAACGCGCTCATCGTCGACCACTGGGGCATCGTCAAGGCCGACATCGGCATCAAGGGCTGCCGCATCGCGGCCATCGGCAAGGCCGGCAACCCCGACGTGCAGCCGGGCGTGGACATCGTCATCGGCCCGGGCACCGAGATCATCGCCGGCGAAGGCATGGTGGTGACGGCCGGCGCCATCGACAGCCACATCCACTTCATCTGCCCGCAGCAGATCGAGGAAGCGCTGATGAGCGGCGTGACCACGATGATCGGCGGCGGCACCGGCCCGGCCACCGGCACGCTGGCCACCACCTGCACGCCCGGCCCCGAGAACATGCAGCGCATGCTGCAGGCGGCCGACGCCTTCCCGATGAACATCGGCTTCTTCGGCAAGGGCAACGCCAGCCGGCCGGAGGCGTTGCGCCAGCAGGCCGAGGCCGGCGCCATCGGCCTGAAGCTGCATGAGGACTGGGGCACGACGCCCTCGGCGATCGACTGCTGCCTGGGCGTGGCCGAGGAGCACGACATCCAGGTGGCGATCCACTCCGACACGCTGAACGAATCCGGCTTCGTCGAGAACACCATCGCCGCCACCCAGGGCCGCACGCTGTGCGCCTTCCACACCGAAGGCGCGGGCGGCGGCCATGCGCCCGACATCCTGCGCGTGGTGGGCGAGGCCAACTTCCTGCCGTCGTCGACCAACCCGACGATGCCGTACACGGTCAACACCATCGACGAGCACCTGGACATGCTGATGGTGTGCCACCACCTCGACGCGTCCATCGCCGAGGACCTGGCCTTCGCCGAAAGCCGCATCCGCCGCGAGACCATCGCTGCCGAGGACATCCTGCACGACCTGGGCGCGATCAGCATGTTCAGCTCCGACAGCCAGGCCATGGGCCGGGTGGGCGAGGTGCCGCTGCGCTGCTGGCAGACCGCGCACAAGATGAAGCAGCAGCGCGGCACCCTGCCCGGCGACAGCGAGCGCAACGACAACACCCGCGTCAAGCGCTACATCGCCAAGCTGACGATCAACCCCGCCATTGCCCATGGCGTGAGCCACGAGGTGGGCTCGATCGAGGTGGGCAAGTGGGCCGACCTGGTGCTGTGGCGGCCGGCGTTCTTCGGCGTCAAGCCCAGCCTGATCCTGAAAGGCGGCTTCATCGCCGCGGCGGCGATGGGCGATGCCAACGCCTCCATTCCCACGCCGCAGCCGGTGCACTACCGGCCGATGTTCGGCAGCTACGGCGGCGCGGTGCACCGCACCTCGCTCACCTTCGTCAGCGCCGCCTCACTGGCCAGCGGCGCGGCCGAGCGCTACGGGCTGCACAAGCGGCTGGCCGCGGTGAAAGGCTGCCGCGGCATCACGAAGGCCGACATGGTGCACAACGCGCTGACACCCGCGATGGAGATCGACGCCCAGACCTACACCGTGCGCGCCGACGGCGAACTGCTGACCTGCGAGCCTGCCAAGGTGCTGCCGATGGCGCAGCGCTACTTCCTGTTCTGACCGCCCGGCGGCAGTCAGCGGGGCCGGCTGTGCGTGCGGATCCAGGCGGCGAAGGCCGGCTCCTCGATGGCACCGGCGACGACGTCGAGCATGGTGAGCACGCAGTCGGCGTCGGTGGCCCACAGCTCGGCGCCGTTGAGCGCCAGGAACAGCTCCACCGCCACGAAGGCCGTGCGCTTGTTGCCGTCGATGAACGGGTGGTTGCGCGCCAAGCCGTAGCCGTAGGCAGCGGCCAGGTCGGCGATGTCGGGGTCGCCGTCGTTGGCCTGGTTGCGCGGCCGGGCCAGTGCCGAGGCCAACAGACCCTCGTCGCGCGTACCCGGCGCGCCCCCGTGCTCAGCCAACTGCTCCGCATGCACAGCCGCCATCACCGCAGGGTCGAGCCAGATCCAGTCTTGCATCGTCGCCCCCGCCTACTTGGCCAGCTCGCGCAGAACGTCGCGCCGCTTCTTCATCACCCGGCGCGCCTCGGTCATCTGGCGTTCGAACTCGGTGCTGTACGGTGTGAGGGTGACGCCGTTCTCGGCCTCGGTGAGGTAGACGGTATCGCCCTTCTCCAACTTTAACCGTGCCAGCACCTCCTTGGGCAGGATGACGCCGACCGAATTGCCGATCTGGGTGAGCTTGAGTGCCGACATCGATGGCTCCGGGGTTTGTTATAACGGTTGTTATTATCCTGCGTTGCCCTCCACCTCACAACCATGCTCACCGTCAACAAACTGATGCCCCAGGGCCGCGGCCTGGCCGCCGTGCTGCTCAAGCGTGCGGCCGGCGTGTCGCTCGACTGGGACGTGCGGCAGAAAAGTCGCTTCGACGCCACCGATTCCACCGGCCGCGGGCTGGGCGTGTTCCTGCCGCGCGGCACGGTGGTGCGCGGCGGTGACGTGCTGGTGGCCGAGGACGGCTCGCTCATCCGCGTCGAAGCCGCGCCGCAGCCGGTGCTGGTGGTGCGCCACTGCGCAGACCACGGCAGCGCCTTCGACCTGCTGCGCGCCGCCTACCACCTGGGCAACCGCCACGTGCAGCTGGAGCTGAAGCCCGACCACCTGAAGCTGGAGCCCGACCATGTGCTGGCCGACATGCTGCGGGCCATGCACCTGATCGTGACGGAAGCGAACGAGGGCTTCGAGCCGGAAGGCGGCGCATATGCGGCCGGCGGGCATGGGCACGGGCACGGGCATGCGCACGGCCACGAACACGATCATGCGCATGGTCACGACCATGGGCACGGCGAACACGGCCACGGCCACGATCCCGCCACCCCGGCGGCCGCGCAGCCCGCTCGCAAGCCGATCGCCATCCCCATCGCCGCGGCCGCCCCGGCCCCGCATGTGCACGGCCCGGGCTGCGGCCACGACCACGGACACGGCCACTCGCATTGAGCACCGCCGCCCTGCCCGCCCCTGCGCTGCTGCAGCTGATCTGGCTGGCCTCGCCCGCCCTGCCGGTGGGCGGCTTCAGCTATTCCGAGGGCCTAGAAGCCGCGGTCGACGCCGGCCTCGTCACCAACGAAGCCACGGCCCGCAGCTGGCTGCTGGACCAGCTGGCGCTGGCCCTCGGCCGCGCCGACCTGCCGGTGCTGGCGCAGGCCTTCGCCGCCTGGCAATCGCACGACGGCATCCGCATCGCCGAACTCAACGACTGGGTACGCCACACCCGCGAAAGCCAGGAGCTGCGCCAGCAGGCCGAGCAGATGGGCCGCTCGCTGGTGGAATGGCTGCGCAACGGCGCCGCCCGCGACGACCCGCGGCTGGCCACGCTGGCCGCATTGCAGCCTGCGCCCACCTGGCCGGTGGCCTTCGCGCTGGCCGCCGCGCGCAGCGGCGCCCCGGCGGACGCCGCGCTGCAGGCCCATGCCTTCGGCTGGGCCGAGAACATGGTGCAGGCTGCGCTGAAGGCGGTGCCGCTGGGCCAGAGCGCCGGCCAGCGCATCCTGCAGTCGCTGCTCGAGCGCATCCCGGCCGTGGTGGAAGCCGCGCTGGCCTGCACCGACGACCAGCGCCAGGCCTTCACGCCGATGCTGGCCATCCTCTCGGCCCGGCACGAGACCCAGTACTCCCGCCTCTTCCGTTCCTGACCAAGACACGCCCACCATGAGCACCGCCCTCCTGCACCACATCCCGCGCCGAACCAAGAAGCTGCCGCCGCTGCGCGTGGGCGTGGGCGGCCCGGTCGGCTCCGGCAAGACCACGCTGGTGGAAATGCTCTGCAAGACCATGCGCGAGCGCTGGGACCTGGTGGTCGTCACCAACGACATCTACACCAAGGAAGACCAGCGCCTGCTGACCGTGGCCGGCGCGCTGGAGCCCGAGCGCATCATGGGCGTGGAAACCGGCGGCTGCCCGCACACCGCCATCCGCGAGGACGCGTCGATCAATCTCGAGGCGGTGGACCGCATGCTCGACAGGTTCCCGGATGCCGACATCGTCTTCATCGAGTCTGGCGGCGACAACCTGGCCGCCACCTTCAGCCCGGAGCTGAGCGACCTGACGATCTACGTGATCGACGTGGCCGCCGGCGAGAAGATCCCGCGCAAGGGCGGCCCCGGCATCACCAAGAGCGACCTGTTCGTCATCAACAAGACCGACCTCGCACCCTACGTGGGCGCCGACCTGGGCGTGATGGAGGCGGACACACGCCGCATGCGCCCCAACCGCCCCTTCGTGATGACCAACCTGCGCACCCACGCCGGCCTGGCCGAGGTGGTGGACTTTATCGAGACCAAGGGGCTGTTGCGCGGGGCATGACGCCTGTGCGCGCTTCGTGACATACGCCGCCGGGTGTATCCGTGGGGGGCCACCGGGCATGGCCGGTGCCTAGCATCACCAGCCAACCAATCACGAGGAGAACCCCATGGGTCTGATGTCCTTCATCAAGGAAGCCGGCGAGAAGCTGTTCCACATCGGCGAAGCCAAGGCAGCCACACCGACCGCGGCACCCGCGGCACCCGCGGCAGGCGCCGCACCCGCCGCCCCCGCGGTGGACGTGGCCGCGTTGAACGAGAAGGCCGGCGCGGCCATCACCAACTATGTGAAGTCGCAGAACTTGCCGACCGAAGGCATCGACATCAAGTTCGATGGCGCCAGCGGCACCGTCACGGTCAGCGGCACGGTGCCCGACCAGGCCACCAAGGAAAAGCTGCTGCTGTGCTGCGGCAACGTGCAGTACGTGGCCGGCGTGAACGACATGCTGGTGGTGGCCCAGGCCGCCGAGCCGGCATCGCAGTGGTACACCGTGGTGTCCGGCGACAACCTGTCGAAGATCGCCAAGCAGTTCTACGGCAACCCGAACAAGTACCCGGTGATCTTCGAGGCCAACAAGCCGATGCTCAGCCACCCCGACAAGATCTATCCGGGGCAGATGCTGCGCATCCCGCCCGCGGCCTGAGCGGCAAGCGCCGTCAGGCCGTCACGGCCTGGCGGTGGATGTGGATCACATGCGCCGGCGCCTGGGAGGGCGCCGCAGCCGCCACCGCCTCATCGAACACCTGGCGGGCGCAATCCTCGCAGCAGCCGCAGTTGCGTGCGATGCAGGTGTCGTCCTGCAGCATCTCGAAGTCGGCGACGCCCTCACGCACGGCGCGCTGGATGTCGCGGTCGGAAATTCGGTGGCACAGGCAAACGATCATGGCGGCAACAGCAGTGAGCTGACCGCCAGTCTACAAGAATGCGAATCCTTCTCGTTTGTAAAAACCTACGAATCAACCGGCTTCAGCTGAGTTCACCGACGGCCAGCTGCAGGTAGTTGGGCTCGCCGATCTTGTCCACCAGTTCCAGCTGGGTCTCGATGTGGTCGATGTGCTCCTCGGTGTCCGACAGGATGTCCTCCAGCAGCTCGCGCGAAACGTAGTCGCGCACCGATTCGCAATAGGCGATGGCGTCCTTCAGCAGCCCGTGCGAGCCCTTCTCGATCTGCAGGTCGCAGCGCAGCACCTCCACCACGTTCTCGCCGATCAGCAGCTTGCCCAGGTCCTGCAGGTTCGGCAGCCCCTCCAGCACCAGGATGCGATCCATCAGCCGGTCGGCGTGCTTCATTTCCTCGATGGATTCCTCGTACTCCTTCTTGGCCAGCTTCTCGAAGCCCCAGTTCTTCAGCATGCGGTAGTGCAGGAAGTACTGGTTGATGGCGGTGAGCTCGTTCTTCAGCTGGGCATTGAGGTATTCGAGGACCTTGGGGTCGCCTTGCATGCATGTTCTCCTTGTGGGCGCAAGGAACGATTGTGCGCGCCAGCAGCCCCTGCAAGCGGTCATTCCCCCCGGGTCGCGGTCTTGCTGCGAATCATTTGCAGGGCCGCACCCCGGGCGCGGCGCTAAAGTCCCCGCCACTCGAGGAGACAGCACCCATGCTCATCAACTGTGTCGTCTACCAGGACGGCAGGAAACTGGCGGACATCACCGTCGACGACATCAGCGATTACGTGGAGCGGGAGGACTGTTTCGTCTGGGTCGCGCTGCTGAACGCCACCGACGCCGAGCTGCGCCAGATGCAGAAGGAATTCGGCCTGCATGAACTGGCGGTGGAAGACGCCCGCCATGGCCACCAGCGGCCCAAGGTGGAGGAATACGGCGACATGGTGTTCGCCGTGATGCACACGGTGGAGATCGACAACGAGGGCAGCCTGCAGGTGGGCGAGGTCAACGTGTTCGTCGGGCCCAACTTCGTGCTGTCGGTGCGCAACCGCAGCACGCAGGGCTTCCTCGGGGTGCGCGGCCGTGCCGAGCGGGAAGCGCATCTGCTGCGCCACGGTGCGGGCTTCGTCTTCTATGCGCTGATGGACGCGGTGGTGGACCGCTACTTCCCGGTGATCGACCAGCTGGAGACCGAGCTGGAGGAGATCGAGAGCCGCATCTTCGACCGCGGCCGCGGGCGCGCCAACATCGAGCGGCTGTACGGCCTCAAGCAGCGCATCCTGATGGTCAAGCATGCGGTGGCGCCGCTGATGGAGGCCACCGGCAAGCTCAGCAGCGGCCGCGTGCCGCGGGTGTGCGACAACACCCGCGAATACTTCCGGGACGTGTACGACCACCTCACCCGCATCAACACCACGCTGGACACGCTGCGCGACACCATCGCCACCGCCATCCAGGTGAACCTGTCGATGGTGACGATCGAGGAGTCCGAGGTGACCAAGCGCCTGGCGGCCTGGGCCGGCATCTTCGCGGTGGCCACCGCCTTCGTCGGCGTCTGGGGCATGAACTTCGAGCACATGCCCGAGCTGAAGTGGCAGTACGGCTATCCCGTGGCGCTGGGCGTGATCGTCAGCGCCTGCGGCTTCGTGGCCTGGCGCTTCCGCCGCGCGGGCTGGCTCTGAGCTTGCACGGCCCGGCCGGTGGCGCCCCTACACTGCGCGCCGGCGCCCCGCCGCGCCTCCGACTTCCGCCTTCACCCCACACGCCCTTGCCACACGCCGACCCCTCCTCCCAGCGCCGCAGCTTCACCCTCCAGGCCGGCTTGCTGGCCGGAAGCCTGGCCGGCGCCGCATCGCCCGCCCTGGCGCAGCAGGTGCCCGCCACCGCGGCCAGCACCGCGCCGGCCGCCTCCGCCCAGCGGCTGACGCTGGCCGACTGCGCGGCCATCGGCCCCGCGGCGGACCGCCTGGCCTGCTACGACGGCCTGGCCGGCCGTGCACCGGCCGATCCCACGCCCGCCAGCCCGCCGCCGCCGCCGGCCGCGGCCGAGGCGGTGCCCGCGACCTCCACGCTGGCGCCGAAGGATGCACCCCTGGCGCCGGCCAACAGCCCGGACGGCGAGCGAAGCCTGCTGTCCAAGTACTGGGAACTGGACCCGCAGGACAAGCGCGGCACCTTCAACTTCGTGGGCTACCGGCCCAACTACGTGCTGCCGGTGCGCTTCACCAACAACATCAACCGCAATCCCAGCTCGCCCACGCAGGCGGCGGTGAGCCAGCCCAATGCGCGCCGCATCGAGGCCAAGTTCCAGGTCTCGCTGCGCACCAAGGCGGCCCAGGGGCTGGTGTTCCCCAATGCGGACCTGTGGCTGGCCTTCACCCAGCAGGCCACCTGGCAGGTGTACAACGGCGCGGATTCCAAGCCCTTCCGCAACACCGACTACGAGCCCGAGGCCACCTATGTGCTGGCCACCTCCCCCGGCCTGCGCAGCCTGCCCTTCGGCTGGCAGTGGCGCTACACGCAGCTGGGCATTGCGCACCAGTCCAACGGCCAGTCCGATCCGCTGTCGCGCAGCTGGAATCGGGTGTACCTGGGCGCCGGCTTCGAACGGGGCGACTGGTCGTTCACCACCCGCTTCCTCAAGCGCATCAAGGAGTCGATCGACACCGACAACAATCCCGACCTGGTGGACTACCGTGGCCGGGGGGAATTCCAGGTCAACTGGGCGTCGGGCCTGTCCACCGCCTCGCTGCTGTACCGCACGACGCTGAAGAACGGCCACTATGGCGCGCTGCAGTTCGAGTACACCTACCCGGTACTGAAGGAGCAGCCCAACGGGCTGCGCTGGTACATGCAGGTGTTCAGCGGCTACGGCGAGACGCTGACCGACTACAACTTCCGCCAGACCAGCGTGGGCCTGGGCGTCACCTTCCTGCAGTTCTGAGCCAGCCCCCCAAGCTCACTGCGCTCGTGGCCCCTCAGGGGGGCGCAGGTTCCTTGGGGCGGCCGGACGGAACCGATGGCCCCCAGCCACCGCTGGGGGCAGGCGCTCAGCGCAGCGGGCCGAAGGCGCGCAGCGCCTTCACGGCGCCTTCGCCCATCGCCGCGCCGAAGCGCTTGGCCAGGCGCTCGGCCACGTTGTCCTTGGGCGTGTAGTCCACCACCTCCTCGGCCTTGACCACCTCGCGCGCCACATAGTCCAGCGTGCCCATGTGGTCGGCCAGGCCCAGCTGGACGGACTGCTCGCCGTTCCAGAACAGGCCCGAGAAGATGTCCGGCGTTTCCTTCAGGCGCTGGCCGCGGCCTTCCTTGACCACCGCGATGAACTGCTGGTGGATCTGGTCGATCATCGATTGCGCCAGCGCGCGCTGGCGCTCGGACAGCGGCGAGAACGGATCGAGCATGCCCTTGTTCTCCCCGGCCGTGATCAGCCGGCGCTCCACGCCCAGCTTCTCCATCAGCCCGGTGAAGCCGAAGCCGTCCATCAGCACGCCGATGGAGCCGACGATGGAGGCCTTGTCCACGTACACCTCGTCCGCCGCCACGGCGATGTAGTAGGCGCCGGAGGCGCAGATCTCCTCCACCACCGCATACACCTTCTTGCCGTGCTTGGCCTTCAGGCGGCGGATCTCGTCATACACCATGCCGGCCTGCACCGGGCTGCCGCCGGGCGAGTTGATGCGCAGCACCACGGCCTGCGCATTGGCGTCCTCGAAGGCCGACTTGAGCGCGGCGTTGATGTTCTCGGCGCTGGCCTCGGCATCGGCCGCGATCTCGCCGCGCACTTCCACCAGCGCGGTGTGCGGGCCTGCCGGCGCCACATGCTGCACACGCTGCACGAACAGCGCATACAGCACCGCCAGCGTGATCGCCAGCCACACGATGCGGAAGAACACGCGCCAGCGGCGCTCGCTGCGGCGCTCCCGCAGCAGGCCATCGGCCAGTTGTTCCACCGCCGACTCCAGCCCGGTGGCACGCAAGGTGGCAACGGCGGGCGCGGCGGGGCGGTGAGGGGCGGCGTCATGCGGCGGCAGCCCAGAGGCGGCCGGTGCGTCGTCGTGGGGATTCATCAGGAGGCGCTTTCGGATGGCGGCGCGTCGAAGGCGACGGGCCGGATGTCGCGTGAAGGATACCAATACACCTTGCCGTCCGACTCCTCGGTGCGGATGGGTGTCAGCCGGCCGCGGCCGCAGGGGCCGCCCACGCAGTGGCCGTCGGCCGGTTCATAGGCGGCGCCGTGGATGGAGCACAGGATCCAGCGCTTGTCCATGTCCAGGAAGTGACCCTCCTGCCAGTCCATCTCGGTGGGCACATGCACGCAACGGTTCACGTAGCCCACCACCCGGCCGTCGAAGCGCATCGCGAAGCCGCGCGCCGGGGCGCCATGCAGCAGCAGGTCAAACACCCGGGCCTGCCCGCGCTCCTGCAGCTCGGCCGCATCGCACAGCAGTTGCGCCTCGTTGGGCGGCGTTGCCGCGTTTTCAGGCATGTTGCAGCAGCCAGTCGTGCAGCTCTTTTGTCGAATGGGCCACGAACAGCGGGTCGAAGGCCTCGAAGGCCTCGCGTTCATGCGCGCCGTAGCTCACCGCCACGCTGGGCGTGCCGGCGTTGGCCGCCATCTGCAGGTCGTGGGTGGTGTCGCCGATCATCAGCGTGCGCTGCGGCTCGGTGCCGAACTCGCGCATCAGCTCGTGCAGCATCAGCGGATCGGGCTTGGAGGCGGTGCGGTCGGCGGTGCGGGTGCCGTCGAACATCTCCACCAGGCCGGAATGTGCCAGCGCCTCGTCCAACCCCCGCTTGCCCTTGCCGGTGGCAACCGTCAGCCAATGGTGACGGGCCTTCAGGTCACGCAGCATCTCCAGCGTGCCGGGAAACAGCACCACCTCGTGCTGGCGGGCGAACCAGTGGTGGCGGTAGCGCGCGCCCAGCTCGGGGTAGCGCTCGGTCGGCAGGCCGGGCACGCAGTGCTGCAGGGCGTCGTTCAGGCCAAGGCCGATCACGTAGGCCGCGTCGGCGTCGCTCGGCACCACCGCGCCGATGTCGCGCGCCGCGCCCTGGATGCACTGCACGATCAGCGCGGTGGAATCGAACAGCGTGCCGTCCCAATCGAAGGCAATCAGGTCGAAACGTCGGGGTCGGGGGGCATTCAAGGTCATAACTCCGCCAGCAACTGCCGGCATTCGGTGGGCAGGTCGGCGGCCAGCTCGATGCGCTGGCCGCTGGCGGGATGGTCGAAGGCGAGGCGACGCGCATGCAGGAACATGCGCGAAAAACGCAGCGGCCCCCGCGCCATCTCGCGGTTCAGCTCGAAATCGCCGTACTTCGGATCGCCGACGATCGGATGCCCTTCGTGCTGAAGGTGCACGCGGATCTGGTGCGTGCGGCCGGTCTTGATGGTCACGTCCAGCAGCGTGAACTGGGCGTAGCTGGCCGCCACCTTCACCAGCGTGATCGAGCGCTTGCCTTCGTCCTCGCCCTCGGCAGTGCGCACCCGGCGCTCGCCGGCGGCATCGAGAAACTTGTGCAGCGGCACGTCGATCACCTTGCGGCTGGCGGGCCAGCTGCCGATCACCAGCGCCGCATAGGTCTTGCCGGTGTCGCGGGCACGGAACTGGTCCTGCAGCGCGGTGAGCGCGCTGCGCTTCTTGGCCAGCAACAGGATGCCGGAGGTTTCCTTGTCCAGACGGTGCACCAGCTCCAGGAACCTGGCCTGCGGCCGGGCGCGGCGCAGCTGCTCGATCACGCCGAAGCTCACGCCACTGCCGCCGTGCACCGCCACGCCGGCCGGCTTGTCGATGGCCAGCAGGTGCTCGTCCTCGTACAGCAGCGGAAATTCGCGCGCCGGCGCCGGCGGCGCTTCGCTGCGGTCGGGCAGGCGCACCGGCGGCACACGCACTTCGTCGCCCAGCTCCAGCCGGGTGTCGGCGCCCGCGCGGCCCTTGTTGATGCGCACTTCCCCGGAACGGATCACGCGGTAGACGTGGGTCTTGGGAACCCCCTTCAACACCCGCAGGAGGAAATTGTCCAGCCGCTGCCCGGCCGAGTTTTCGTCGATGACCAGCCGTTGCACGGCAGGCGCGTCGGCTTTTGTTTCTATAATCCGCGCGACCACGTTGGTGCTGCAAGTGCTTGAGTCGTAAAAGTTTACCCGGGCGCCCCACCACCAACGCGGCCAGTGGGCGAAAGCCCGAAAACCAGGTGATGCAACGTAGTGCGCCCGCGGCGGGCCCGGTCCCCAAGTGACCCGGCAGCCCCGGGGGTTCCGCGGCAGAGACACCGTCGAAGAACCCACCCGCGCGCGGCCGAAGTAGGTCGTCGCAACGGCAAGAACAAGGTTTCCTGGTGCCTGGCCCTCAACGGCCAGGCCCACGCGTCCAGTGACCCAGCGCATGCTGTCGCCGTCATTCCCCTCCAGCCGCCGCCCGCGGCCCTGTGCCTATCCGGCCGGGGCCCGTGCCATGCTGCCGCCGTGCATCGCACGGCGCGCCCGGGAACTTGCGCCGCCAGCACCTTCGCCGGAGCCTGCGACGCACGCGCCAACGCTGCACCGCTGATCGTTTTTCCGCGATCACCACCGCAGTCCAGGGCGATTCCTTCCGGTTCCAAACGAGTGCTCGTGCATCGGTGAGTCGCCTTCCTCGCGGAAGGGGACGTGTCACGTTTGGAGTGCACATGAAGCGCATGCTGATCAACGCCACGCAGCCGGAAGAGCGGCGGCTGGCCATCGTCGACGGGCAGAAACTGCTCGACTTCGAAACCGAACTCGAAGGGCGCGAACAGCGCAAGGGCAATATCTACAAGGCCGTCGTCACCCGCGTCGAGCCTTCGCTGGAAGCCTGTTTCGTTGATTACGGCGAGGACCGCCACGGTTTTCTGCCCTTCAAGGAAATCTCGCGCAGCTATTTCAAGGAAGGCGCGGACGTCAAGAACGCCCGCATCAACGAGGTCATCAAGGAAGGCCAGGAATTGCTGGTCCAGGTGGAAAAGGAAGAGCGCGGCAACAAGGGCGCCGCACTCACCACCTTCGTGTCGCTCGCCGGCCGCTACCTGGTGCTGATGCCCAACAACCCGCGCGGCGGTGGCGTCAGCCGCCGCATCGAGGGTGAGGACCGGGAAGAGCTGAAGGAAAACCTCGAGCAGCTCGAGTACCCCAAGGGCATGAGCCTGATCGCCCGCACCGCCGGCATCGGCCGCTCCGCCGCCGAGCTGCAGTGGGACCTGAACTACATGCTCAAGCTGTGGACCGCCATCGACGGCGCTTCGCAGGCCGGCAAGGGCGCGTTCCTGATCTACCAGGAGTCGTCGCTGGTGATCCGCGCGATCCGCGACTACTTCACCGCCGATATCGGCGAGATCCTGATCGATACCGACGACATCTACGATCAGGCGCAGCAGTTCATGAACCACGTCATGCCGGAGACGGCCAATCGCGTGAAGCGCTACCGTGACGACGCGCCGCTGTTCAGCCGCTTCCAGATCGAGCACCAGATCGAGACGGCCTTCAGCCGCACGGTGAACCTGCCCTCGGGCGGCGCCATCGTGATCGACCACACCGAGGCGCTGGTGTCGATCGACGTCAACTCGGCGCGTGCCACCCGTGGCAGCGACATCGAGGAGACCGCCACCCGCACCAACCTGGAAGCCGCCGACGAGATCGCGCGCCAGATGCGGCTGCGCGACCTGGGCGGCCTGATCGTGGTCGATTTCATCGACATGGAGGAGAGCAAGAACCGCCGCGAGGTGGAGCAGCGGCTGCGCGATGCGCTGCGCTTCGACCGCGCGCGGGTGCAGCTCAGCTCGATCAGCAAGTTCGGCCTGCTCGAGCTCAGCCGCCAGCGCCTGCGCCCGGCGCTGAGCGAAGGCAGCCACATCACCTGCCCGCGCTGCAACGGCACCGGCCACATCCGCGACACCGAAAGCTCCGCGCTGCAGATCCTGCGCATGGTGCAGGAGGAGTCGATGAAGGAGAACACCGCCGCCGTGCATGTGCAGGTGCCGGTGGAGGTGACCAGCTTCCTGCTCAACGAGAAGCGCACCGAGATCACCAAGATCGAGCTGAAGCAGCGCATCACCGTGCTGCTGGTGCCCAACAAGCACCTGGACACCCCGAACTACCGTCTGGAGCGCCTGCGCCACGACGACCCGCGCCTGGAAGGCCTGCAGGCCAGCTACACCATGGTCGAGGAGCCGGACGACGAGGTGGGCATCACCCGCCGCCGCGACGCCAACGAGAAGAAGGCCAAGCAGGAGCCGGTGATCAAGGGCATCCTGCCCGAGACGCCCGCGCCGATGTCGCCGCCCAAGCCGGCACCCGTGCCTGCTCCGGCGCCGGTGGCCGCACCCGCGCCTGCGCCGGTGGTGGCCGCGCCCGCGCCCGCGCCGGCACCGGCCGGTGGTGGCTTCTTCTCCTTCATCAAGAAGCTGTTCGGTGCACCGGAACCCGCCCCGGCGCCCGCGCCGGTGGCCGCGCCCGTGGCCGCACCCGCCACCGCCACGCCGGCCGGCGACAAGCGCGAAGGCCGCGATGGCCGCCGCGGTGGCCGTGGCGAGCGTGGTGAACGTGGTGAACGCGGAGAACGCGGAGAACGCAGCGAGCGTGGCGGCCAACGTGGCGAGCGCCGCGAGGGCAAGCCCGCCGGCGAAGGGGCCAGCGCCCGCGGTGGGCGCGAGGAACGCGCCGAGCGCGAACCGCGCAATGGGGAAGCGCGTGGCGAAGGCCGCCGCGAGGGTCGCCGTGACGGCCGCCGTGGTGAACGTGCCGAGGGCGACGCACCGCGCAGCACCGAGGCCGTGCAGACCTTCGTGGCCGGTGAAGGCGCCGAAGCCGCCGCCCGCCCGCCGCGTGCCGAACGGGGCGAACGCGGCGAGCGTGGCGAAGGCCGCCGGGGACCGCGTGCCGAGCGCGAGGTGAGCCTGGCCCCGTCCGATGCCGCCGAGCTGCAACCGGCAACGCAGGGCTTCGTCGACAGCCAGCCGGCCGGCGAAGGCACCGAGGCGGAGAACGCCGAGCGCGACGGCCGTCGCCGCCGCCGCCGCCGTGGCGGCCGAGGCCGCGAGGAAGGTGCCGAGCTGCCCGAAGGTGCGCAGGCCGCGGAGGGCGAAGGCAACGTCGAGGCTGCCGACGCCATCACCGAGCCGGTGGTCGTCGCCGCCGCCGACGTGGTGGGCGACGTGGCCACCGCCGAGCCGCTGAGCGGTGAAGGCCGCCGCCGCCGTGGCCGCGGCGATCGCAGCCGCCGTGACGAGCGGGACGAGACGCTGGAAGCCGGCGTGGCGGCCGAACCGCCGCTGCCCAGCAGCGGTGGCGTGCAGCCGGCCGACAGCGTCGAGCCCGACAACGCCCCGGTGATGGCGTACATGCCGGCCGCCGACGCGGACCCGGTGCCTGTGGCTGCCGAAGCCCGGGTGGACGATGCGCGCCCGGCTCCCGCTTTCGCCGCTGCGCCCGTGGCCGAGGAAGCGCCTGGGCAGGTGCCTGCGGCAGCGCCCGCCGTTGCAGCACCGGTCGAGGCGCCTGCGCCGGCCCCCGTGCCTGCTGCCGAGGCCTATGAGCTGCCCACCCGTTCGCTCGCCGAATTGGCCCAGGGTGCCGGGCTGGAATGGGTCAACTCCGACGCCGACAAGGTGCGCGCGGCCCAGGAGGCGATGGCCAATGAACCGAAGCCGGTGCATGTGCCGCGCCAGCCCAAGCCGGCGGTGGTGATCGACGAAGGCCCGCTGGTGCTGGTCGAGACGCGCAAGGACCTCTCGCAGGTGCGCATGCCGTTCGACAACGCGGGCTGATCGCCTGACCCCCTGAAAGACACAACGCGCCGAAAGGCGCGTTGTTCATTGGGAAAGCCGGTGGCTCAGGGCAGCCGCGTCAACGCATGCAGGTAGTCGGGCCAGTGCATCAGCTCGTCCCAGGGCATGGGCGCGGTCTGCGCCAGCAGGGCCAGGCGGCGGTCGTCGCTGGCGGCATCGGGCTCCCAGCGGCCCTGTTCCTGCGCGTCAAGCAGGCCGTCCAGCAGCGCATCCACCGGCGCGCCGCCGTCCACGACGCTCTGGTTGCACAGCAGCAGCAGGTCGCAGCCGGCGTTCAGCGCGGCGATACCACCTTCCAGCGCGCTGCCGGCAATGCGGGCGCCTTCCATGCTCAGGTCGTCACAGCAGATCGCGCCCTGGAAGCCCAGCTGCCCGCGCAGGATGTCCTGCAGCCAGCGGCGCGAAAAGCCGGCCGGCTGGCTGTCCACCTTCGGGAAGGTGACGTGCGCCGGCATCACGCTGCTCAGGCTGGTGGACAGCCAGTCGTACGGCTTGGCGTCGTCGGCCAGGATGGCCTTGAGCGAGCGCTTGTCGATGGCCGCCGACAGGTGCGAATCGGCCTGGGCATAACCGTGCGCCGGAAAGTGCTTGCCGCAGTTGGCCATGCCGGCGCGCAGCAGGCCGTGCATCAGGCTCTTAGCCAGCAGCGCCACCACGCGCGGGTCGCGGTGGAAGGCGCGGTCGCCGATGACGGCGCTCTGGCCGTGGTCCAGGTCGAGCACGGGCGTGAAGCTGAGGTCGACGCCGCAGGCGCGCAACTCGGCGCCCAGCACGTAGCCGCAGGCGGTGGCCGCATCGGTGGCGCGCATGGCATCGCGCATCCACAGCTCGCCCAGCGCGCGCATCGGCGGCAGGTGGGTGAAGCCGTCGGTGCGGAAGCGCTGCACGCGGCCGCCTTCATGGTCCACCGCGATCAGCAGGTCGGGCCGGATGGACTTGGCCTCGGTGGCCATGGCGGTGAGCTGGCGGCGGTCCTGCCAGTTGCGGCCGAAGAAGATCAGCCCGCCGGTCAGCGGATGCTGCAGCCGGCGGCGGTCGTCGGCGGTGAGTTCGGTGCCGGCCACGTCGAGGATGACCGGTGCATGGAGTTGAGGACTGTGCATCCGACGATTGTCGGGGAGCCGCCCGGCGTTTTCAGCCGCCCGAGCGCTCCACCACCACGAAGGCGGCTGCGTAGTCGGTTTCGTCGGTGATGCTCACGTGCGCCCTCAGGCCACGCGCCGCGAACCAGGCGGCCAGTTCGCCATGCAGCCGGATCTCCGGCTTGCCGCTGGGCGCCTTCACCACCTCGCAGGCACGCCAGGTCATCGGCATGCGCATGCCCAGGCCGATGGCCTTGGATAAGGCCTCCTTGGCCGAGAAGCGCGTGGCCAGGTAGCTGATGCCACGGGCCTCCACCCGGGCAAAGCGGCTGCGGAACACCTCGATCTCATGCGGGCCCAGCACCTTCTCGGCAAAGCGCTGGCTCTTGCGGTCAAGCGTGCGGGCGATGCGGCGCACATCGCAGATGTCGGTGCCGATGCCGTAGATCACCGGCTGTACGCCTGCTGGATGCAGCGTTGGTAGTCGCGGATGGTGGCGGTGTAGCCCAGCTCCAGCGCATCGGCGATCAGCGCATGTCCGATCGACACCTCCTGCACGCCGGGCACGGCGCGCAGGAAGTCGGCCAGGTTGTCGCGATTCAGGTCATGGCCGGCGTTGAGGCCCAGGCCCACCGCCAGTGCGGCCTCGGCCGTGGCGGTGAAGGCGGCCAGCACCTCGGCCTGGCGCGGCGTGCCCCAGGCGCTGGCATAGGTCTCGGTATACAGCTCCACCCGGTCGGCACCCACCTCGCGCGCCAGGCGCATGGCTTCGGGAATCGGGTCCATGAACAGGCTGACGCGCACGCCCAGCGCCTTCGTCTCGGCGATCACCGGCGCCAGGCGCTCGATGTCGGCCGGCAGCTGCCAGCCGTGGTCGGAAGTGAACTGGCCCTCCGCGTCCGGCACGAAGGTGGCCTGGTGCGGCCGCACCGCCCGCACGAAGTCCATCAGGTTGTGGAAGGGGTTGCCTTCGATGTTGTATTCGATGTGCGGCCAGTCGCGCCTGAGCAGCTCGGCCAGCTCGTGCACGTCGGTGCCGCGGATGTGGCGCTCGTCCGGCCGCGGGTGCACGGTGATGCCGTTGGCACCCGCCTGCAGCACGATGCCGGCCGCCTTGGTCACGCTGGGAATGCCCAGGTGCCGCGTGTTGCGCAGCAGGGCCACCTTGTTCAGGTTGACCGACAGCGCGGTATGGGCGGGTCGGCCGGCGGCGTCAGGGGCGATCAGCGGGTTCATCGTGGGGCGCGGGTGCTGTCGACGAGCTTCTGCACATCGAGCATCACCTGGCGCGTGCGGAGTTGAGGTGTGCCCAGATGATAGTGAAGCAGCCCGCGCAACGCGGTGCGCAGCGGCCCCAGGGGCGCAGCGCAGGCCTGCTGCAGCGCCTGCAGGCTGCCGTGCTCCAGCGCGGCCTGCAGGCCGATGAGCTGCGGCCCGCGGAAAGGCCCGTCGGCCAGCGCGATCACACCGGCCTCGGGCTGCAGGGCATAACGCTCAGCGGCCTGTACGGCGGCCTGGGTGTGCGTGACCAGCGCCAGGTCGGGCAGCAGGCCGATCTGCTGCAGCAGCGTCAGCTCGAAGGCCCGCAGCGCGGCCTGTGCGCGCTGGTCGTCCGGGCCTGCCACCGCCTGCAGCGTCTCGGCATAGGCGTCGAACAGGCGCGGATGCGGGTCGTGCCGGCCCAGCAGCTTCAGCAGCAGCTCATTCAGGTAGAACCCGCTGAACAGCGCGTCGCCGCGCAGCACCGCAGCCGGGCCGGCCCATTCGGCGCCGCGCAGGTTCTGGATGTCGGACGCCTCTTCGTTCTTCGGCGGCTTGCCCAGGCCGATGTTCAGCCGCTGGAAGGGCAGCAGCACGGGCCGCAGCTGCGAATACGGCCGCTTGGCGCCCTTGGCCGCCACCACCACGCGGCCGAGGTCGCGGGTGAACAGGTCCACGATCAGGCTGGATTCGCTCCAGTCGTACTGGTGCAGGACGTAGGCGGCGTGGGGTTTCAAACTGCGGCCGACACGCTCACTCGTAGCCGTAGGAGCGCAGGTGTTCCTCGCTGTCGGCCCAGCCGGAGCGCACCTTCACCCACAGCTCCAGGAACACCTTGCAGTCCATCAGCCGTTCCAGCTCCTGCCGCGCTTCGCTGCCGATGCGCTTCAGGCGCTCGCCACCGTCGCCGATGATCATGCCCTTGTGCGCGTCGCGCTCCACGATGATGGTGGCGGCGATGCGGCGCAGGTGGCCCTCTTCCTCGAACTTGTCGATCACGACGGTGGAGGTGTAGGGCAGCTCGTCCCCGGTCAGGCGGAACAGCTTCTCGCGGATGAGTTCGGCGGCCAGGAAGCGGTCGGTGCGGTCGGTGAGCGCATCCTCTTCGTAGAACCAAGGCTGCTCGGGCAGGTAGGGCCGCACGATGCCCAGCAGGCGCTCCACGTCGGGCATCTTCTGCGCCGTCATGGGCACGAACTCGGCGAAGTTGCGCCGCTCCTGCATGCCCTTCAGCCACGGCATCATCTCGGCGCGGCGGGTGACGGCATCGAGCTTGTTGGCGATCAGCAGCACCGGCTTGTTCTCGGGCAGCAGCGCCAGCACCTTGGCATCGTCCAGCCCGAAGCGGCCGGCCTCCACCACGAACAGCACCACGTCCACGTCGGACAGCGCGCCCTGCACCGTGCGGTTGAGCGTGCGGTTGAGCGCCGTGCTGTGCCGCGTCTGGAAGCCGGGCGTGTCGACGAACACGAACTGCGCCTCGTCCACCGTGCGGATGCCGGTGATGCGGTGGCGGGTGGTCTGCGCCTTCTTGGAGGTGATGCTCACCTTCTGGCCCACCAGCGCGTTCATCAGCGTGCTCTTGCCCACGTTGGGGCGGCCGACGATGGCGACGAGGCCGCAGCGTTGACCCGCCGGGTCCCGTTGTTCGCCGCCCTCGCCTTCGGATGCGCCTTCAGGCGTTGCAGCGGTGTCGTTCATCATGTCTTTCTAGGATCGGAGCGGACCGCCGGGGCGGTCGGACGCCTTCAGGGCCTCGAGCATGCGGCGCGCCGCTTCCTGCTCGGCGGTGCGGCGCGACTTGCCCTCGCCCTGCTCGGTGAGGCCCAGCGCGGGCACGCCGCACTCGACCTCGAAGGTTTGTGCATGCGCCTGCCCGCGGGTGGCGACGATGCGGTAGGCCGGCACGGGCAGCTTGCGCGCCTGCAGCCATTCCTGGAGCTCGGTCTTGGCGTCCTTGCTCCAGCTGTCGATCTCGGTGTTGGCGATGACGTCGCCGAACAGCCGGCGCACCAGCGCCTGCGCCGGCTCGAAGCCGCCGTCCAGGAACGAGGCACCGATCACCGCCTCCAGCGCGTCGGCCAGGATGGAGGCGCGCTGGGCGCCGCCGCCGCGGGCTTCGCCGTCGGACAAGCGGATCACGTCGGGCAGGCCGAGCGACAGGGCCACGCGGTGCAGGCTTTCCTCGCGCACCAGGTGAGCCCGCACGCGGGTCAGGTCGCCCTCATCGGAGTCGCCGAAACGCTCGTAGAGCATGGCCGACACCGCCGTGCTCAGCACCGCGTCACCCAGGAACTCCAGGCGTTCGTTGTGGTCGGCCCCGGCGCTGCGGTGCGTGAGCGCACGGCTCAGCAGCTTCTGCTGCGTGAAGCGATATCCCAGGCGCTGCTGCAGCGCGTCGAATCGTGCATCGCCCATATGGCGTCCTCAGTTCGAGCGGCCCTCGTACTTGATCAGCAGGTACACGGGCTCCACCAGTTCGATCTGCTTGTCGTACGCAAACCGGATCACGATGCGCTCGTTTTCCTTCGTGATGTCGAGGTCCTTGCCACTGATCGTGGAGATGGAGTACTCGATCTCCTTCTGCTTGTCGAAAGCGGCGCGCAGCTCGGGCACGGTGGTGGCGCCGCTGTCGACGATCTTGTTGACGGCCTTCTTGATGGTCCAGTACTCGTTGACCGTCGGGAACACCCGCATGACGACCAACGCGCCGAAGCCGATCACGATAGCCCAGAACAGCAAACCGATCAGCGTGATGCCACGCTGGCCTGCACGGTGTGGGGTGGTGGTCGGCATGGTCAGTGGAACGCGCCGATGCGGCCCAGGTTCCCGAAGTTCATCCACACGAAGAAGGCGCGGCCGACGATGTTCTCGTCCGGCACGAAGCCCCAGTAGCGCGAGTCCTGCGAGTTGTCGCGGTTGTCGCCCATCATGAAGTAGTGGCCGGCGGGCACCTTGCAGGTGACGCCTTCGGCGGTGTAGCTGCACTGGTCGCTGTAGGGAAACGAATGCGAGCCCGGGATGAACGCCGGCCGGTCCTTGTCGTTCAGCACCTGGTGCTCCACCTCGCCCAGCTTCTCGGAGAAGTGCTGCGCATAGCGGCGGCTGTCCTCGTCGTAGAAGTCGGGCAGCGGCGTCAGCGGCACCGGCTGGCCGTTGATCGTCAGCCGCTTGTTGATGTAGGCCACCTCGTCACCCGGCACGCCCACCACGCGCTTGATGTAGTCCACGCGGGTGTCCACCGGGTAGCGGAACACCACCACGTCGCCACGCTGCGGGTCGTTGATCGGCACGATCTTCTTGTTGATGACCGGCAGCCGGATGCCGTAGTGAAACTTGTTCACCAGGATCAGGTCGCCCACCAGCAGCGTCGGGATCATGGAGCCCGAGGGGATCTTGAACGGCTCGAAGAGGAACGAGCGCAGCAGGAACACCGCCAGGATCACCGGGAACAGGCCGGCGGTCCAGTCGAGCCACCACGGCTGCATCAGCAGCTTGCGGCGGGCTTCGGAGACGTCGCCGTCCACCTTGTCGATGCCCATGCGCTTGAGCTCGGCGCGGCGGGTGGCGTCCTGCTCGGTCAGCGCGGCAGCGGCGGCCGCCCGCGCCGGCTGGAAGCGCAGGCGCTCGGCCAGCCAGTAGCCCAGCGTCACCACCGTCAGCACGAACAGCAGCAGCGCGAAGTTGCCGACCCAGAACCCAAGGAACCAGCCCCCGAGGTAGATCGCGAGCAAGCCGTACAACAAACCGGTCAGAGGTCCCATCAATCGTCCACTTGTAGGATGGCCAGAAACGCTTCCTGCGGCACCTCGACGGAGCCGATCTGCTTCATGCGCTTCTTGCCGGCCTTTTGTTTTTCGAGCAGCTTGCGCTTGCGGGAGATGTCCCCGCCATAACATTTTGCCAGCACGTTTTTGCGCAGCGCCTTGATGTTCTCGCGCGCGATGATGTTGGCGCCGATGGCCGCCTGGATCGCCACGTCGTACATCTGCCGCGGGATCTGCTCGCGCATCTTGGCGGCCACCGCACGGCCACGGTACTGGCTCTGCGCACGGTGCACGATGATGGACAGCGCATCCACCCGGTCGCCGTTGATCAGCAGGTCGACCTTCACCACGTCGGAGGCGCGGTACTCCTTGAACTCGTAGTCCATGGAGGCGTAGCCGCGCGACACGCTCTTCAGCTTGTCGAAGAAGTCCAGCACGATCTCCGCCAGGGGCAACTCATAGGTCAGCATCACCTGGCGGCCGTGGTAGGCCATGTTGAGCTGCACGCCGCGCTTCTGGTTGGCCAGCGTCATCACCGGGCCCACGTAGTCCTGCGGCATGTACAGGTGCACGGTGACGATGGGCTCGCGGATCTCCTGGATGCGGCCCGGGTCCGGCATCTTGGAGGGGTTCTCCACCTCGATGACCGAGCCGTCGCCCAGCTCCACCTGATAGATCACGCTGGGCGCGGTGGTGATCAGGTCCTGGTCGAACTCACGCTCCAGCCGCTCCTGCACGATTTCCATGTGCAGCAGCCCCAGGAAGCCGCAGCGGAAGCCGAAGCCCAGCGCCTGGCTCACCTCGGGCTCGTAGCGCAGCGAGGAATCGTTGAGCTTGAGCTTCTCCAGCGCGTCGCGCAGCTGGTCGTATTCGCTGGCCTCGGTCGGGTACAGGCCGGCGAACACCTGCGGCTGGATCTCCTTGAAGCCGGGCAGCGCCTCGCTGGCCGGGCCGGCGTTGTTCGGCAGCTTCTTTTCCAGCGTGATGGTGTCGCCCACCTTCGCCGCCTGCAGCTCCTTGATGCCGCAGATGATGAAGCCCACCTCGCCGGCGTTCAGCGCCTCGCGCGGCAGCGACTTGGGCGTGAAGACGCCGATCTGCTCGATGTTGTAGACGGCGTTGGTGGCCATCATGCGGATGCGGTCGCCACGGCGCAGCACGCCGTCCACCACACGCGCAAGCATCACCACGCCCACGTAGTTGTCGAACCAGGCGTCGATGATCATCGCGCGCGGTGCGGCCGTCGGGTTGCCACGCGGCGCGGGCATGCGGGCGATCACCGCCTCGATGATGTCCTCGACGCCTTCGCCCGTCTTGGCCGAGCAGGGGATGGCGTCGGTGGCATCGATGCCGATGACGTCCTCGATCTCTTCCTTGGCGCGCTCCGGATCGGCCTGCGGCAGGTCCATCTTGTTGAGCACCGGCACCACTTCCACGCCCAGGTCGAGCGCGGTGTAGCAATTGGCCACCGTCTGCGCCTCGACACCCTGCGATGCATCGACCACCAGCAATGCACCTTCGCAGGCGGACAGCGAGCGGCTCACTTCATAGGAGAAGTCGACGTGGCCCGGCGTGTCGATCAGGTTCAGGTTGTAGACCTGCCCATTGCGCGCCTTGTATTGCAATGCGGCGGTCTGCGCCTTGATGGTGATGCCGCGCTCACGCTCGATGTCCATCGAGTCGAGCACCTGCGCTTCCATCTCGCGGTCGCTCAGCCCCCCACAGCGCTGGATGATGCGATCGGCCAACGTGCTCTTGCCGTGGTCGATGTGGGCAATGATGGAGAAGTTCCGGATGTGGTCCATGGACACAAAGTTGGCGGCTGCTGGTCACGGCAAAGGCCTGCCATGCGGGCGCCGGGCGCCGAGCCGCACATAAAAAAAAGGCACGTCCAAAGAGGAGACGCGCCTTCCAACAAAACGTATGGCAACTGCTTGTTGGGCCTTCATTGTAGCCAAAAGGACTTGGCTGGAAACCGCGCCGTTGCTGGATTTCTTCGTTGCACGTCGCCAACAGCGCAATTCCATTCACAGGTTATCCACAGATGCCTGTGGATGTGCTGGGGACAGTTTTCAGGGCAGTGACTCGTGCGCCGAACAGCCCACAAAGGGCGCCAACAACGCGGCATTGTAGCTTCCACGCAGAGCAATCCGGACCGGCGCAGCCATGGAGGTTAGCGAGTGCAAACTGAGCCTGCCTGTAACAGGGTAGAAGGTCGGGACGCTGGCCGCCGTGCGTCCCGCATCCCGAAAAGCCCCGCCGCGCAAGTCGGTTGCCGCAGCCTATTTGCTCGGCCGGATCACGGCGTAGTTCGTCCATTCGCCCCGGCGTACCAGCACGCTGATGGCCTTGGCACGATCCAGCTTGGCGACGGTGGCGTTGAACTGCTTGGCGTCCACCACCTCCACGTTGTCCACGGAGAGGATCACGTCGCCCTCGCGCAGGCCAGCGCGGGCCGCGGCGCCCTCCGCCAGTTCCACCCGCACGCCGCCGCGCACTTTCAGCTCCTTGCGCTGCGCCTCCGACAGATCGGCCACCGTCAGGCCGATGGCCGTCTTGGGCGCGGACGCCGGCGATTCCGCCTTGCTCACGCGGCGGACCTGGTCGGGCTCCAGCTCCGCCACCGTCACCACCAGGTCGCGCGTGGCGCCGCGGCGGAACACCTGCAGCGACGCCTTGGCGCCTGGCTTGGTATTGCCGATGATGCGCGGCAGGTCGCCCGACTTGTCGACGGCCCGCCCGTCCACCTTGGTGATGATGTCGCCCGCCTCGATGCCGGCCTTCTGCGCCGGGCCACCGTCTTCCACGCCCTGCACCAAGGCACCCGCCGGGCGGCCCAGGCCGATGGATTCGGCCACGTCCTTGGTTACCGGCGCGATGGTCACGCCGATGCGTCCCCGCACCACGCGGCCGGTGGCACGCAGCTGGTCAGACACGCGGATGGCCTCGTCGATCGGGATGGCGAACGAAATGCCGGCGAACATGCCCGAGCGGCTGTAGATCTGGGAGTTGATGCCCACCACCTCGCCGCGCAGGTTGAGCAACGGACCGCCCGAGTTGCCCGGGTTGATGGCCACGTCGGTCTGGATCAGCGGCAGGTAGTCGCCGGTGTCGCGCTGCTTGGCACTGACGATGCCGGCGGTGACGGTGTTCTCCAGCCCGAACGGCGAGCCGATGGCGATCACCCATTCGCCCACCCGCAGCCTGTTGGCATCGCCCACCTTCACGAAGGGAAAGCCGCTGCCATCGATCTTGACCACGGCCACGTCGGTGCGCTTGTCGGCGCCGATGATCTTGGCCTTGAACTCGCGCTGGTCGGTCAGCGTGACGATCACCTCGTCGGCGCCCTCGACCACGTGGGCATTGGTCATCACATAGCCGTCGTTGCTCAGGATGAAGCCCGAGCCCACGCCGCGCTGCTGCGGTGCCGGTTCTTCCTCGGTGCCCGGCGGACCGTTGCGGCGCGGGGTGTTGGGCATCGGGATGCCGAAGCGGCGGAAGAACTCGCGCATCTGCTCGTCCATCTCGCCGCCGCCGCCGGGGGCGCTGCGCACCCGCTCAGTGGTGCGGATGTTCACCACCGTCGGGCTCATGCGTTCGGCCAGTTCGGTGAAGTCCGGCAGTTCGCGCGCGGATTGCGCCTGCCCCGCCAACGGCATGCCGGCCAGCGACAGGGCGCACAGGCCCGCGGCCACCATCGAGCGCCACGCCGGCGCCCGGACTGCAATGTTCAATCCCATCGAAACTCCCGGTTCTTGATTGGCGGAGCGACCGCTCAGCGGCGCTCCAGGGCCTTGCCGAACTTCTTGAGCGTGGCCAGCGGCACGTCCCCCATCGCGGTCACCCACCAGTCGCCGTGGCGCTGCATCAGCGTGTGGGTGGCTCCGATGGAGGTCTCGACCGCCTGGCGGTGCCGCTGGGCACTGTAAGGCTCGATGAACACCGACACATGCGTGAGGCCGTCGGAATACACGGCCTGCAGCATCTCGGCCCCGTTGCTGGCCGAATCGACCGCGCCCGTGCTGTCCAGGGAGCGCTTGATGCAGCGGATCTGGCGAAAGCCCTTGACCGGACTGGTCAGCGTCCAGCCCTCGGCCTCCAGCCGTGCCGGCGTGAGCACCGGCTTGAGCACGCGGTAGCCGTCGAGCTTCTTCATGGCCTTGAGCACCGCCTCCGGCTGCGGGCGCACGCCGATGGTCACGTCGGTGAAGGCGGCGCTCTCCAGCACACGATCCTCCGGCCCGATGACGTCGGTGCGCAGCAGCAGGCCGGTGGCCTTGTCCGCCCACAGGCGTTGGGCGAAGCGCTCATGGTCCTTCGGGCGCAGCAGCAGCACCAGGGCATCGTGGCCGGCCACGCGGTCCTCGCCCTCGGTGATGAGCTCGTAGCGGTCGAAGATCTGCTCTTCGCTCGTCTTGAGCAGCGACGGGAACGGCGCCAGCGGATCACGCTGCTCGATCGCGGCCAGGCGGCTGCCGGGCCACATCGTCTGCACCACCTCGTTATGACGCAAGACCTGGCGGCGCTCGCCGTCCAGGCCGTCGATCCGCTCATAGGTGTGCGCGCCGTCACCGTAGTGGACGATGCGCGAGCTGCTCACTGCGCCGCCGGCCGTCACCACCATGGTGCCCTGGTAGTTGCGCTGGCTGGCGGCGGCATGGATGCGCGAGAGCCAGGCGCGTGCATCCACGGCCGGGGCCGGCGCCGCCTGGGAGGCGGACCACACGGGGCCGACCGAAACGGTCAGCAGGGCAAGGACGGCGTGAACGACTCGACGGCGAACCACGGACACGCTCAGCGATCAGGCGCCGCCGGAGCCGCGCTGCGCACCGATACCACCGGCATCGCCAGCACCGAGCCGCCGTACTGCTTATGCGCGGCGAGGTACTGGTCGAGACGCGCGTCGCGGATCAGCTTGCCGTTGGCCACCGGCACGGCCACCGGCGCCGGCGACGCCGCCACCAGCGGCTGCGACACCGTGCTCACCGGCTGGATGCCCGGCGTGCCGACGCCCGGCACCGCGGTGCCGCCGGCAATGACGCTGGAAGACGGACTCACCGGCACCTCGGCCACGCGGGTCACCACCAGCACGCCGGCCACGGCCATGAAGCCCGCGGCGACGGCCGAGGGGGCGGCCCAGGCGCGGCGCCACAGGCTGCGGCGGCCGACCGGGGCGCCATTGGCGACGCGGCGCGGCGCTTCCTGCCGGGGGGCGGACGGCGGCGCCGGCTGCGGGGCCAGCACCACCGGCTCCGACGCCAGGCGGCTGCGCAACGAGGCCAGGAAAGCCTCGTCGCGCAGCGGCCGGTGCGCCAGGTCGTCCGATCGCAGCACGTCACCGATCAGGTGGTAGGCATACCAGTCGGCGCGCGAGGCGCCGTCCTCGCGCCAGGCGGCGCACGCCCGCGCCGCGCCGCCCGCGTCCACCGCACCATCCATCAGGTCCGACAGCGCTTGCCGCCGCGCTTGTTGATCCAGCCGATCCACCATTTCGAGCTCCAGATGATCTCTGTACAGGCGGCGCTACCAGCGCTCGCCCTCGCGGGTGCCCAACAGCGGGCGCAGACGCTCCGCGATCGCCTCGCGCGCACGGAAGATGCGTGAACGCACGGTGCCGATCGGGCAATTCATCACTTCAGCGATTTCCTCGTAGCTGAGGCCTTCGATCTCGCGCAGCGTGATCGCCTGCCGCAAGTCTTCAGACAAGGCTTCGATGGCACCGTTCACTGTCGCGGCGATTTCTTTTGTCGCCAGCACCGCTTCAGGCGTCTCGCCGTCGGTTAGTTCGTTCTCGACGCGTGAAGTTTCGTCATCGTCTTCCCGGCCGGAGAGGGCATTCTCCGAGACCAGCGGGTCGCGCTTCAGGTCGACCAGCGCCTTCTTGGCGGTGTTGACGGCGATGCGGTAGAGCCAGGTGTAGAACGCGCTCTCGCCGCGGAACTGCGGGATGGCGCGGTAGGCCCGGATGAAGGTTTCCTGGGCGATGTCGGGAACCAGGTCCACGTCACGCACCATGCGGCCGATCAGGCGCTCGATGCGCCGCTGGTACTTGACCACCAGCATCTCGAACGCCTTGACATCGCCGTTCTTCACACGGTCGATCAAGAGGGCGTCGGCGTCCGCTGCGTTGGTCATTCAGGCTCTTGGGTGGCCTACATCCGCGGCGCGGAAGGGGTCCGGGGTTCAGGGCGGCGGGAATATACCGCAGCGCGCAATCCGTGCCAGCCCGCACGGGCGGCAGCACGGGACAGGGGCAAATGGGCCGCCCGCCCCTGCCCCGCCGGCGAAAAACACATCAGCAGCCAGGGGCCGAGGTCGAACACGACCCGCAAGTCGCCGGGACGGCCGTCCCACAGCCACTGCCGGCCGTCCCAGCACAGCACGCCGGCCGGGGCCGGCAGCCAGAAACGCCCGAAGCAGGCGCCCGCACCGGCAGCCAGCAGCGCCGCAGCGGCGGTCCACCGGACAGAAAGCTCAGCCCAACCCGCCGCCCAGGCAGCCAGCGCCGCCAGCGCGGAACCGCAGCAGATCGCCACGGCCCCACGCCACACCAGGTCGTCGCCCAGATCGACCTGCACCGCAGGTGCCGATCGCATGGTGCACGCCTTCCTGCGCGGACGCGCCCTCAGGCGCGGCGGAACACCAGCGTGCCGTTCGTGCCGCCGAAGCCGAAGTTGTTCTTCACCGCGACGTCGATCTTCATCTCCCGCGCTTCGTTCGGGCAGTAGTCGAGGTCGCACTCCGGATCCGGATCGACGAGGTTGATCGTCGGCGGCACCACCTGGTGATGCAGCGACAGCACGGTGAACACCGACTCGATGCCGCCGGCGCCGCCCAGGAGGTGGCCGGTCATCGACTTGGTGGAACTCACCACCAGGTCCTTCGCGTGGTCGCCGAAGGCCTTCTTGATCGCGTTGGTCTCGTTCACGTCGCCCAGCGGCGTGGAGGTGCCGTGCGCATTCAGGTACTGCACCGCGGACGGATCGAGCTTTGCATTGCGCAGCGCGGCCAGCATCGAGCGCTTGGGGCCGTCCACGTTCGGCGCGGTCATGTGGAAGGCATCGGCACCCATGCCGTAGCCAACCAGTTCGGCGTAGATCTTGGCGCCCCGGGCCTTGGCATGTTCGTACTCTTCCAGCACCAGCGCGCCGGCGCCTTCGCCCAGCACGAAGCCGTCGCGACCCTTGTCCCAGGGACGCGAGGCGGCGGCGGGATCGTCATTGCGGGTGGACAGCGCGCGTGCGGCCGCGAAGCCGCCGATGCCCAGCGGCGAGACGGTGGATTCGGCACCGCCGGCCACCATCACGTCCACGTCGCCGTACTCGATCATGCGGGCGGCCTCGCCGATGCAGTGCAGGCCGGTGGTGCAGGCGGTGACGATGGCCAGGTTCGGGCCGGTGAAGCCGTACTTGATGGACACATGGCCCGAGATCATGTTGATGATCGAGGCGGGCACGAAGAACGGGGAAATCCGGCGCGGACCGCGTTCGGTGTATTCCTTGTGGGTCTGCTCGATCATCGGCAGGCCGCCGATGCCCGACCCGACGAGCACACCGATGCGCTCGGCCGTCTGCTCGTCGAGCGCTTCCCCGGTGGGGATGCCCGAGTCCTGCACGGCCTGCATGGAAGCGGCCATCCCGTAATGGATGAACGTGTCCATGTGCCGGGCTTCCTTGCCGGGGATGTAATCCTCGATGTTGAAGCCCTTGACCTCACCCGCGAAGCGGCAGGCCATGGCCGACGCATCGAACTTGGTGATGTTGGCGATGCCCGAACGGCCGGCCACCAGGCTGGCCCACCCTTCGGCCACGCTGTTGCCCACCGGGCTGACCAGCCCCAGGCCCGTGACGACGACGCGACGACGAGTCATGGAAACCGACTCAGGCCTTCTGGTGATTGACCGCGTAGTCGATCGCCAGCTGCACCGTGGTGATCTTCTCGGCCTCTTCGTCCGGGATCTCGATGCCGAACTCGTCTTCGAGGGCCATCACCAGCTCCACCGTGTCGAGCGAATCGGCACCGAGGTCGGCCACGAAGGCCTTTTCGTTCGTGACGTCCGACTCGGGAACGCCGAGTTGTTCGGCGATGATTTTCTTGACACGGGCTTCGATATCGCTCATTCGCTCCTCCTGGAACAATACAAAAACGGCCCGGAGTTTACGCGCCCGCGCAGGCCGAGCCTGCGGGGCACATCCGGTCGGGCCGACCCGGTCCTTCAGTTCATGTACATGCCGCCGTTGACATGCAGCTCGCTGCCGGTGACATAGCCGGCCGCAGGCGAGGCGAGGAACACCACCGCGTCCGCCACTTCCTGCACTTCGCCCAGCCGGCCGAGCGGAATCTGCGACAGCAGCGCGGCCTTCTGCGCCTCGGGCAGCACTTCGGTCATGTCGGTGGCGATGAAACCAGGGGCGACGCAGTTCACGGTGATGCCGCGGCTGCCCAGCTCCCGGGCCAGGGCACGCGTCATGCCGGCCACGCCGGCCTTGGCCGCCGCGTAGTTGGCCTGCCCCGCATTGCCCGACGCGCCCACCACGGAGGTGATGTTGACGATGCGGCCGTAACGCTGCTTCATCATCGTGCGCATGACCGCTCGGCTGGTGCGGAATACCGCCTTCAGGTTGGTGTCCAGCACCGCGTCCCAGTCCTCGTCCTTCATGCGCATGGCCAGCGTGTCGCGGGTGATGCCGGCGTTGTTGACGAGGATGTGCAGGCCGCCATGTGACTTCACCAGCGCGTCGATGGCCGCTTCCACGGCCGCGGCGTCGTTGACGTTGAGCGCCAGGCCCTGGCCGCCGGAAGCGGCCAAGGCCTCGCTGATGGCGGCGGCGCCGGCTTCGGTGGTGGCCGTGCCGATCACCTTCACGCCCTGCGCGGCCAGCGCCTGCGCGATGCCGCGGCCGATGCCGCGCGAAGCGCCGGTCACCAGCGCGACTTGTCCGTCAAAGGTCTTCATGCCACCAGCCTCTTGGCTTCTTCCAGCGATGCAGGATCGAACACGGTGGTGGCCTGCACCTCGGGCTCGATGCGCTTGACCATGCCGGCCAGCACCTTGCCGGGCCCGCATTCGATGATCACGCCCGCGCCGTTCGCGCGCAGCGCCTGCACCACCTCCACCCAGCGCACCGGGCCGAAGGCCTGCTCGTACAGCGCCTGGCGGATGGCCTGAGGATCGGTTTCCACCGCCACACGGATGTTGTTGACCACCGGGATGCGCGGCGACAGCACCGTCGTGCCGGCCAGACGCTCCTTCAGCCGCTCGGCCGCCGGCTTCATCAGGCTGGAATGGAACGGCGCGGACACCGGCAGCAGCAGCGCCCGCTTGGCGCCCTTGGCCTTCAGCAGCTCGCAGCCCTTGTCCACGCCGGCCTTGCTGCCGGCAATCACGGTCTGCTTTGGGTCGTTGAAGTTGACGGCTTCGACCACTTCGCCACTGGCCTGGGCGGCCTCGGCACAACCTTCACGCACCGCGGCGGCGTCCAGCCCCAGGATGGCGGCCATCGCGCCGGTGCCCACGGGCACGGCATCCTGCATCGCCTGGGCACGGAAGCGCACCAGGGGCAGCGCATCGGCCAGCGTCAGCGCGCCGGCTGCCACCAAGGCGCTGTATTCGCCCAGCGAATGGCCGGCCACCCAGGCGGGCTGCAGGCCGGTCTCGGCCAGCCAGGCGCGGTGGCAGGCGATGCCAGCCGCCAGCATCACCGGCTGGGTGTTGGTGGTGAGGTCGAGCTGGTCCTTGGGACCGGCCTGGATCAGGCGGGCGATGTCCTCGCCCAGCGCATCGGACGCTTCCTGCAGCGTCTGGCGCACGGCCGGATGGTCGCCCCAGGCGTCGAGCATGCCGACGGCCTGCGAGCCCTGGCCAGGAAAGACGAACGCAAACGATGTCATCGCGTGACTCTTGAAAGGAATGGAGGCGGCGCTCAGAAGTCGAGCAGCACGGCGCCCCAGGTGAAGCCACCGCCAACGCCTTCCAGCATCAGCGTGTCGCCGCGGCGGATGCGGCCGGAGCGCACGGCGCTGTCCAGCGCCAGCGGGATCGACGCGGCGGAGGTGTTGCCGTGCTCGTCGACGGTGACGACCAGCTTGTCGGCCGAGAGCTTCAGCTTGCGCGCCGTGCTCTGCATGATGCGGATGTTGGCCTGATGCGGGATCAGGAAGTCGATGTCGGACGCCTCACGGCCGGCCTTGGCCAGCACCGAGCGCGCGACGTCCTCCAGCACGCCCACGGCCAGCTTGAAGACGGCCGGACCGTCCATCTTGAGCAGCGGATCGCCCAGGATGGCGCCGCCCGCCACGTGGCCCGGCGTGCAGAGGATGCCCACGTGGCGGCCATCGGCATGCAGCTCGCTGGCCAGCAGACCCGGCTCGTCGCTGCCTTCCAGCACCACGGCGCCGGCGCCGTCGCCGAACAGCACGCAGGTGGTGCGGTCGTTGAAGTCGAGGATGCGCGAGAACACTTCGGAGCCCACCACCAGCGCCTTGGTGGCCGCACCGGTGCGGATCATCGAATCCGCCACCGTCAGCGCATAGACGAAACCGGAGCACACCGCCTGCACGTCGAAGGCGGGGCAGCCATGCACGCCCAGCTTGTTCTGCAGGATGGTGGCGGTGGACGGGAAGACCATGTCCGGCGTGGACGTGGCGACGATGATCAGGTCGATGTCGGCGGCGGTGCAGCCGGCAGCTTGCAGCGCCGCCAGGCAGGCAGGCAGCGCCAGGTCGCTGGCACCCACCTCGGCTTCGGCGAAGTGGCGCGCGCGGATGCCGGTGCGCTCGACGATCCACGCGTCCGACGTTTCCAGTCCGCGTTGAGCGAGCTGGGCGGCCAGATCGTCGTTGGTCACGCGGCGCGGCGGCAGATGACTGCCGGTGCCGGCGATGCGGGAGTACCGGGGTGTGGAGAGATTCATGCGGCTTGGACCGTGTCGTCGGGACCGTCGGCCACGGGCTGGGCGTTCAGCGCCTGCAGCGTGTCGAGGATGCGGTCGTGGACCCTGTCCAGCAGTCGGTTGCGGGCGGCATCATACGCCCGGGTGAGGGCTTGCTCGAAACCGAAGGCATCGGCAGAGCCGTGGCTCTTGAACACCAGCCCGCGAAGGCCCAGCAGGGCCGCGCCGTTCAGGCGGCGGGGGTCAACGCGGGTCTTGAAGTGGCGCAGCACAGGCAAGGCGACCAGCGCGGCGAACTTGGCGAACGGCGTGCGGGTGAACTCCTGCCGGATCATGTCGCCCAGCATCGAGGCCAGCCCTTCGGCCGTCTTCAGCGCCACGTTGCCGACAAAACCGTCGCACACCACGATGTCGGTGGTGCCCTTGAAGATGTCGTCGCCTTCCACGTTGCCATGGAAGTTCAGGTGGCCTTGCGCCGCCGCCTCGCGCAGCAGTTCGCCGGCGCGCTTGATGGTGTCGCTGCCCTTGATGACTTCTTCGCCGATGTTGAGCAGCCCCACGCTCGGCTCCGCCTTGCCGCTGACCGCCGCGACCAGCGCACTGCCCATCACCGCGAACTGAAGCAAATGCTCGGCGCTGCAATCGACGTTGGCGCCCAGATCCAGCACAGTGGTGAACCCGTCCAGCCGGTTAGGCATGACGGTGGCGATGGCGGGACGGTCGATGCCGTCCAGCGTCTTCAGCACGTAGCGCGCCACGGCCATCAAGGCCCCGGTGTTGCCAGCCGAGACGCAGACATGCGCCGACTCGCCCTGCGGAGCCTTGAGCTGGTTGATGGCCACGCGCATGGAGGAGTCGCGCTTGCGGCGCAACGCCACCTCCACGGTGTCGTCCATGAGCACGGTTTCGCTGGCGTGCACGCAGGTGACACGCGCCCAGCCTGCCGCCTGCGCCAGTGCTTCCGGCGTGCCGACCAGCACCAGTTCCGCATCGGGATGCTTCGCCAGGAAGGCCTGGCAGGCCGGCAACGTGACGGCCGGGCCGTGGTCGCCGCCCATGCAATCGACGGCAACGCGTACCCGCGGCAGCGGCGTCAAGGAAGAGTGGGTCAAAGACATCGCCGGCTGGGCTGCGGGCTCGCGGCGACACGGCGGCCCACGGGCCGATGCCTACCGCCAACCGGGCTCACAAGCGAGGCGCCGGCCGTTCGAGCCCTGCACCGGACAAGCTAGGCAAGCCCGGCGCCGCCATCGATCAGGTGTCCGACTTGGTGCGCAGCACCTTGCGGCCGCGATAGAAGCCGGTCGGGCTGATGTGGTGACGCAGATGCGTTTCACCGGTGGTGGACTCGATCGCCACGCCCGGCACGGGCAGGGCGTTGTGCGAACGGTGCATGCCCCGCTTGGAGGGCGACTTCTTGTTTTGCTGGACGGCCATGGGGTTCTCCTGGTGGCGCCAGACAAGTTACGGGCGCCTTCGCGAAAAGCCGATGATCATAGCACGACGCCGGCAAGGCGTCAGCTCTGGTCGGGCCGGCGTTTGAGTTGGGCCAGTGCGGCGAAGGGGTTGGCCTTCTCAGGCTCCGGCATCTCGTCGGCGGAAGGCTCCGCCGCCATCGGCAAGGGCGCAGGGCATACGTCGTGGCGCGGCACCAACGGCAGGGCCAGCAGCAGCTCGTCCTCGACCAGCTCCTGCAGGTCGAGCCAGCGCGGCAAGGCCAGCACGTCGTCCTCGCTGTCAGCGTCCAATGCGGCAGCCAGCTCCTCGTCCGGCACGAAGCGCAGCCAGCGGTCGATGGCCACAGGCAGCGCCACCGGCGCCAGGCAGCGCTGGCATTCGCGCGGCACATCGGCCGAGGCCTCCAGGTGCAGCCAAAGCTCCGGCTCACCTCCCTTGACCGGCCTGCGCTCGGCGTGTGCCGCCCAGCTCACATCGGACAGCGCGGGCGCGTCGTCGGTGGCCGGCGCATCCTCGGCCAGGCGAGGCAAGTCGGCCAGCGGCCAGCGGCCTTGCAGTTCACCGCCCTGCGTCGCGAACGTGGCGACATCGAGGCGGCGAGGATCGTGTTCTCCGGGCTTCATGCGGCCAGTGTATTCGGGGCCCGATGGGACAATGCCTCATGGACGAACCCCGCCCCACGCTGATCCTGGCCTCCACCTCGCCCTACCGGCGCGAGCTGCTGCAGCGCCTGCGCCTTCCCTTCGAGGTGCAGGCACCCGACGTCGATGAAACACCGGGCCCGCGGGAGGCGCCCGACGGGCTGGCGCAGCGGCTCTCGCAGGCCAAGGCCGCGGCAGTGGCCGACAGCCGGCGCGATGCCGATGTGGTGGTGATCGGCTCCGACCAGGTGGCCGACCTGCACGGCCAGCCGCTGGGCAAGCCCGGCAGCCACGCCCGGGCGACCGAGCAATTGCGCGCCATGCGCGGCCAGCGCGTGCAGTTCCACGCCGCGGTGACGGTGCTGCGGCCTCGTGCCGGCCATGCCCGCACGCTGCTGGCGTCGGTGACGGTGCAGTTCCGCAGACTGTCGGACGCGGAGATCGAACGCTACCTGGCAGCCGAGCAGCCCTATGACTGCGCCGGCAGCGCCAAGGCCGAGGCCCTGGGCATCACGCTGCTGGACGCCATCGAATCCGACGATCCCACCGCGCTGATCGGCCTGCCGCTGATACGCACCTGCCAGCTGCTGCGCGAAGCCGGGCTGCAGCTGCCATGACGGGCACGCTCTACCTCGTGCCCAACACGCTGGACCTGGGCACCGGCGACGCCAGTGCGCCGCCCGACATCGAGGACACCCTGCCAATGGGCGCGCTGCGGGTCGCTGCCGCCCTGCCCCATTGGGTGGCGGAAAACGCCAAGACCACGCGCGCCTTTCTCAAGCGGGTGGACCAGCGGGTGCCGCTGGCCCGGCCGCTGCAGGAGATCGGCATCGTCGAGCTGCCACGCCCGCCCAAGGGTGGCGCCGCCACGGCCTCGCCCGCGCTGGCGCCGCTGCTGGCACCCGCGCTGGCCGGGCAGGACATGGGGCTGATCTCCGAGGCGGGCCTGCCCGCGGTGGCCGATCCGGGTGCGCTGCTGGTGGCCGCGGCCCATGCGGCCGGCCTGGCGGTGCGGCCCCTGTCCGGGCCCAGTTCGCTGCTGCTGGCGCTCTCGGCCAGCGGGTTGAACGGCCAGAGCTTCGCCTTCGTGGGCTACCTGCCGGTAGAGGCTGCGGCACGCAGCGCACGGCTGAAGGAACTGGAAGCGCTGTCGCGTCGCCAGCAGCAGACGCAGCTGATGATCGAAACGCCTTATCGCAATGCCGCGTTGCTGTCGGCCATGCTGGCGGCGCTGGCACCCGCCACGCGGGTGTCGGTGAGCGTGGGGCTCACGCTGGCCGGTGGCTGGACCCGCACGCTGACGGTGGCGCAATGGCGGCGTGACACGCCTGCCCTGCCTGACCGCGTGCCCGCGGTGTTCTGCCTGCTGGCCAGCTGAGGCCGGCCGCGGCGCCGCGGCTCAGGCCTTCTGGCCGCCGCCCAGCAGGGCCGCCACCTTGCGCTTGCTGCGGATATTGGGCGTGAGCCCCCGTGCCGCCGGAGCGGCGGCCACGCCCTTTTCCCAGGCCGGTGGCGACTCGGAGGCGGTGGCGCTGGGCTCGTACGGCCGGTCGAAGAACGGGTCCGCCGGCGGGGTGGCGCCATAGCGCCGCGGCGCGGGGGCGCTGCGCTCGTAGGCTGGACGCTCGCGCTCACGGGCCACCGGAGCGGCTTCCTCGGCCTCCCGCGGCCGGAAGCGGCGGGGGCGGTCGTCTTCCAGCTCGAAGGGCTCGAGCTCGATCTTCTTCTTGATCAGCTTCTCGATGTCGCCCACCAGGCGCGCGTCGTCGCGCGTCACCAGCGTGATGGCGATGCCCGATGCGCCGGCACGGCCGGTGCGGCCGATGCGGTGCACGTAGTCTTCCGCGTTGAAGGGCACGTCGAAGTTGAAGACGGCCGGCAGATCGGCGATGTCCAGGCCGCGTGCCGCCACGTCGGTGGCCACCAGCACATCCACTTCGCCCCGCTTGAAGGCTTCCAGCGACTTCAGGCGCTCATCCTGCGACTTGTCGCCGTGCAGTGCGGCGGTCTTGAGGTCGTCGCGCTCGAACGAGCGGGCCAGCCGGGCCGCACCCAGCTTGGAGTTAACGAACACGATGGCCTGCGAAAGCTGCCGGTCGCGCAGGATCTGGCGCACCACGCGGCGCTTGTCGTCGTCCGTCACGCTGTAGAAGCGCTGCTCCACGTTGGTGGCGGTCGCATTCGGCCGCGCCACCTCCACCAGCACCGGCTCCTGCAGGTAGCTTTGCGAGAGCTTCTTGATCTCGGGCGAGAAGGTGGCCGAGAACAGCAGCGTCTGCCGCTGCTTGGGCAGGTAGCTGAGGATGCGCTGCAGGTCGGGCAGGAAGCCGATGTCCAGCATGCGGTCGGCTTCGTCGAGCACCACATACTCGACCTGGTTGAGCACGCAGTTCTTGGCCTCGATGTGGTCGAGCAGCCGGCCAGGCGTGGCAATCAGGATTTCCACGCCCGCCTTGAGCTGCAGCGTCTGAGGCTTCATGTCGATGCCGCCGAACACCACTGCCGAACGCAGGTTGGTGTGTTGCGCATACGACTTGACGTTGGCCGCCACCTGGTCGGCCAGCTCCCGCGTGGGGGCCAGCACCAGCGCCCGCACCGGATGGCGGGCCGGCGACATGGAGGCGTTTTCGTGCCGCAGCATCTTCTGCAGCAGCGGGATGGAGAAGGCCGCCGTCTTGCCCGTGCCCGTCTGTGCCGCGCCCATCACGTCGCGGCCTTCCAGGACGATGGGAATCGCCTTGGCCTGGATGGGCGTCATCGTGGCGTAGCCCTGGTCGGCCACGGCACGCAAAAGCTTGGGGTCGAGCGGGAGAGTGTCGAAGCGCGCCGGGGCTTCGGTTACGGCGGGGGTGTCTGTCATCACTCAGCATTATCCCCGCTTGACTCGAATTGCGTGCTTAACGTCGCAAAACCAGCCAACGTGGCGACCGGAAGCGCACGATCCGCCAGTACAGGCTGACGTAGCTGACCGCGAACAGCAGGATGAAGAAGCCGAGCACCGGCGTGCTGTTCCACCACAGCACGGAGGGCACCAGCGACATCATGCACAGCATCCACAGGTAGGGCGAGGTCATGGAGTTGCGGCGGGTGATCTCCCGGGCGCTGCGGCTGCCGACGGCCCAGCGGATCACCCGGCGGTAGATCAGCGAATGCAGGTGGATGCCATCGGGCAGTCCGGGCGACACCTCCTTCAGGAAGCGGCGCCGGTAGATGGAGAAGAGCGTCTCGAACACCGGGTAGATGCAGATCAGCAGCGGGAACATGGGCGAGACGGTCGGGTTGCGGAAAAGCAACATGATCGCCAGCTCCGACACCATGAAACCCAGGAAATACGCGCCGCCGTCGCCCAGGAAGATCAGGCCGGCCGGAAAATTCCAGATGAAGAAGCCCAGCACCGCGCCCACCGTGGCCAGGGCCCAGAGCATCACGAAGCGGTCGCCCACCTGGAAGGCTACGTAGCCCACCGCCATCAGCATCATTACCACGCACATGGACGACAGGCCGTTGAAGCCGTCGATGATGTTGACCGAGTTGGCCACCCCGGCCACCACGAACACGGTGACCAGCGCCGCGCCCAGCGGAAAGCCGACGATCCAGTCCAGCCCCGGCAGGTCGGTGCGCACGATCACCGCATTGACGAAATACACCGCCAGCGCGGCCGAGATGGCCGTGGCGATGAGCCGGTTGCGCGGCGATACCCGCTTGGTGAGGTCTTCCACCAGGCCGGCGATGAAGGCCGGCAGGCCGCACGACACCAGCAACACGCTGAGCCAAAGGTACTCCGGCGCGGTGGCTGCCACGGTGGCCACGCCAGCCACCACGGCGGCGAAGATGCCGACGCCGCCAATGCGCGGCACCGACTTGGCATGGAATTTCTGGGGGCCCGACAGATCGGAGTCGGCGGTCAGGTGGGCATGCCGGTGAGCGGAGCGAATCACGAGCAGCGTCACGAGGCCCGAGACAGCAAAGCCCAAGAGCAGGATCAACATGGCGCGCGAGTGTAGCGAGGCCATGCACCGTTTCCTTGCGCGGACGCAAGGAGAAAATGCACCTCGCACCACCCCGGAGCTGCGGGAGGCCGCCGTTAGAATTCCGCGCCGCAGCCGTCTGCAAGCGTGCTGCCGCCCTTTTGGGCACCGAGACACGAAGGCCTTTCATGACCGAATTGATCCCGCGCCGCCAGCCTGTTTGGCGTGCGCCGATGGGCGCCCTGGTGGCGGCCATCTCCCTGACGATGCCCTGGGTGGGCAGCCATGCGCAGGTGCAGACGGCGCAGATGCTGCAGAACTACCAAGGCGGCCAGGGCACGCTGCAGCAGCAGCAACAACAGCAGCAGTCGCAACAGCAGCAGATCACCACCGGCGGCGACGCTTACGGCCAGGATGCAGGCGGCCCGGTGCGGCTGCGCCAGCAAGGCGCGTCGCAAAACAACAACACTCGCAACGGCGTGGGCCCCGATGCCAACGGCTACCTGCGCGAGCCGCGCCTGCCCTACCGGCCCGGCGAGTTCGAGCTGTTCGTCAACAAGCTGGCCGGCACGCTGCCGGTGCTGGCGCCGGACGGCAAGATCACGCTGGACGACACCTCGGTGCGCCGTTTCGGCGCCGAGCTGGTGACGCCCGAACTGGCCGGCGAGCAAGGCGCCGACTTCATGCCGCAGGTGCCGGCGGACTACCTCATCACGCCGGGCGATGAGATCGCCCTGACCATCTGGGGTTCGGTGGACGCCGACCTGCGCCTGGTGGTCGACCGTGCCGGCCGCCTGAACATCCCGCGCGTGGGCTCGGTGCTGGTGTCGGGCGTGCGGTATGGCGACCTGCCCTCGCTGCTGAACCAGCGCGTGGCGCAGGTGTTCCGCAACTTCCAGCTCAGCGTGTCGCTGGGGCAGCTGCGCAGCATCCGCATCTACGTCACCGGCTTCACCGCCAAGCCGGGCTCGTACACCGTCAGCAGCCTGTCGACCGTGGTCAACGGCCTGATGCGCGCCGGCGGCCCTTCGGCGGCCGGCACCTTCCGCAACATCGAGCTGCGCCGCGCCGGCAAGCTGGTGAGCCGGCTCGACCTGTACGACCTGCTGATCAAGGGCGACCGCAGCGGCGACCGCGTGCTGCAGCCCGAAGACGTCATCCACATCGGTGCCGTGGGCACGCAGACGGCCGTGATCGGCAGCGTCAACAAGCCGGCCATCTTCGAGCTGAAGAAGGGCGAGACGGTGGACGACGTGCTGCGCATGGCTGGCGGCCTGACGGCCGTGGCCGACCGCGGGCGCCTGTCGGTCGAGCGGCTGGACGAGCGCATCGGCGCCCGGGTGTCGCAGCTGCACCTGCCCGAAGACCTGAACCAGACCCCTTCCAGCGGCGACGTGCTGCGCGCCTTCAGCGCGGTGGAAGCCACGCTGCCGCAGGACAAGCAGAACAAGCGGGTGCGCATCGAAGGCGAAGTGGCCCGCCCGGGCGACTACATCCTGCCGCCCAACAGCTCCATTGGCGACGCCATCCGTGTGGCGGGCGGGCTGACGCCGAATGCGTATGTGTTCGGCACGGAGTTCTCGCGCGAGAGCGTGCGGATGACGCAGCAGGAGAACTACGAGCGGGCGCTGCGGGATCTGGAGACGGAGTTTGCGAAGAAGACCGGTACGCAAAGAGCGTTGAGTGCGGATGAGGCGGCCATTCAGGCGAGCCAGGGGTCGGGTGCTACACGGCTGATCGAACGGCTGCGAGCCGTGCGGCCGACCGGGCGGATCGTTCTGCAGCTCGATCCAGTCGCCGCCCAGTTGCCTGACCTGGTGATCGAAAGCGGCGACCGGATCTACATCCCGTCCATCCCGACGTCCGTCGGTGTGTTCGGCAGCGTTTTCAACGGCGGCAGCTACCTGTACAGCAACGACCGGAAGGTGACCGACTACGTGCGGCTGGCGGGCGGTACGACCCGGGGCGCAGACGACGGCAGCGCCTTTGTGCTGCGCGCCAACGGCAGCGTGGTCAGCGCACGCCAGAGCAGCGGGTTCTTTTCAGGCGGCAATCTGGACGTGCCGGCGCTGCCCGGTGACACGGTGTTTGTACCTGAAGAGCTGAACAAGACGACGTTCCTTCAATCGGCGAAGGAATGGACGCAGATCCTTTACCAGTTCGGCTTGGGTGCGGCTGCATTGCAGACGCTGAAGAACTGATGGGCGAGAAGATGCAATCACAAGACGCCCGCGCCGGTATTCCGGATGATGCTTTCGAAGACGACAGCGAAACCATCGGCTTGCTCGAACTGGGCGTGATTCTGAAGTCGCGCTGGAAGTTGCTGATCGGCGCGCCGCTGCTGGCGGGAGCGCTGGCCTACGGCGCGGCTTTCCTCATTCCGCCGACCTTCACCGCGACCACCACCTTCCTGCCACCGCAGCAGCAGCAGAGTTCAGCGGCTTCAGCACTTGCCTCGTTGGGCGCGCTGGCGGGGCTGGCTGGTGGAGCGGGGGTGAAGACGCCGGCAGACCAGTACGTGGCATTCATGCAGAGCGCCACGGTGTCCGATCGCATCATCGACCGTTTCGATCTGATGAAGGTGTATGAGTCGAAGCTGCGGATGGATGCGCGCAAGAAGCTGACGGACAACGCGAAGATCACAGTAGGCAAAAAGGACGGTCTGATTTCCGTCTCAGTGGACGATGGAAACCCGAAGCGGGCAGCGGACATCGCCAACGCCTACATCGACGAGCTGCGGCGCCTGTCTTCCTCATTGGCTGTGACCGAAGCGCAGCAACGCCGCGTGTTCTTCGAACAGCAACTGATGCAGACCAAGGAGCGCTTGACCACCGCGCAGCGCGCGCTCGAGGCCAGCGGCTTCACTGAAGGCGCATTGCGTTCAGAGCCGAGATCGGCTGCTGAATCCTATGCGCGCCTGCAAGCCGAAGTCACTGCTGCAGAAGTCAGGCTGCAGACGATGCGCGGCGCCTACAACGAAAACGCGCCCGAGTTTCGGACTGCGCAGGACAGGCTCGCGGCGCTTCGGGGTCAGTTGGCGCGCACCGAGAAGGTTCGGGGTAACGGCGACGACAGCGACTACGTCGGCAAATACCGCGAGTTCAAGTATCAAGAGACCTTGTTTGATCTGTTCGCGCGCCAATACGAACTCGCCCGCGTGGATGAAAGTCGTGAAGGCGCATTGGTGCAAGTCGTCGACACCGCAACGCCGCCCGAGCGGCGCAGCAAGCCCAAGCGCAGCTTGATTGCTGCCGGCACATTCGTGGTCGTTGGCCTGCTGCTCGCCATGGCATTGATCATCCGTCACGTTTCGCGCCTGACGCCCATCTCGCCCCAGCGGGCGGAGCGGCTGGCCGCGTTGAAGGCGTCGCTGCGGTCAACCTGAGCCTTAGCCGTGCCAACCGTCACCCTGGCCAATAGCAAACAGTACGAAGCCACGCCCGGCACTTCGCTGCTGGACGCCGCCTTGTCCGCCGGTTTGGTGCTGGAGCACAGCTGCAAGACCGGTCGCTGCAGTTCCTGCAAGGCCCGTGTCGTCAGTGGACGTACCGAGCGCCTCCGGCCTGAAGAAGTCCTGGGGGCCATCGACGTTGAGCAAGGTTGGATCCTCACCTGTGCCCGCGCCGCTGTGGACGACGTCGCACTCGACATTGAAGACCTAGGCGACCTTGCCGACTACCCCGCCCGCACCTGGCCTGCTCGCATCCAGCAGATCGAGCGCGTGCTGGACGACGTCGTCAAGGTCACACTGCGTCTGCCGCCCACCGCCAAGCTGCGCTACCTGCCCGGCCAGTACATCAACGTGCTGGGCCCGGACGGCTTGAAGCGCGCCTACTCCATCGCCAATGCAGCACCCGGCCCCACCGGCCCGGTGGAATTGCACATCCGGGCAGTGCAAGGCGGCGCGATGAGCGCCTATTGGTTCGGCCGCGCGCAGGTCAATGACCTGGTGCGCCTGCACGGCCCGCTCGGCACCTTCTTCCTGCGTGATGCGGCGGGCGAACAGGTGGTGTTTCTCGCCACCGGCACCGGCATTGCGCCGGTGAAGGCCATGCTTGAGCAATTGACCGCCACGCCCGAGCAGCAACGCCCTGCTTCGATCACCGTGTACTGGGGCTGTCGGCACCCTCAAGAGCACTACTGGGTGCCAAACGACGAGGGCTTGCCTGTGCGGTTCGTGCCTGTTGCGTCGCGGCCGCAAGAGGACTGGACCGGCGCTCGCGGCCACGTGCAGAACGTGTTCATGGCCGATGCACCCGATTTAAGCCGCACCTGGGTCTACGCCTGCGGCTCCAACGACATGATCGAAAGCGCCCAGCGCCAACTGCTGGCCGCAGGGCTGCCTGCCCGCCGCTTCCACTCCGACGCGTTCGTCGTTTCCGGCTGACGCCCTTCCCCCCGAAAGCAAGCAATGAAAGCTGTCATCCTGGCCGGCGGCCTGGGTACTCGTTTGAGTGAAGAAACTGCGCTGCGGCCCAAGCCCATGGTGGAGATCGGCGGCAAGCCGATCCTTTGGCACATCATGAAGCTGTATGCCTCGCATGGCGTCAACGACTTCATCATTTGCTGTGGCTACAAGGGCTACGTGATCAAGGAGTACTTCGCGAACTACTTCCTGCACATGTCCGACGTCACCTTCGACATGCGCGAGAACCGCATGCATGTGCATGAGCGTCGCGCCGAGCCTTGGCAAGTGACGCTGGTGGACACCGGCGACGAGTCGATGACCGGTGGCCGGCTCAAGCGAGTGGCGGAGCATGTGAAGAACGAAACCGAGTTCTGCTTCACCTATGGCGACGGCGTGGGCGACATCGACATCACCGCCTCCATCGCCTTCCACCGCGCGCATGGAAAACCCGCCACGCTGACGGCCACCCTGCCGCCTGGCCGCTTCGGTGCGCTGGACATGCATGAAGGTCAAGTGCGTTCGTTCAAGGAGAAGCCCAAGGGCGACGGCGCCATGATCAACGGCGGCTTCTTCGTTCTGAACCCGTCTGTCATCGACTACGTGAAGGACGACAGCACCGTGTGGGAACAGGAGCCGCTGATGCAACTGGCCGCTGAAGGTCAGCTCATGGCCTTCCAGCACGAAGGTTTCTGGCAACCCATGGACACCCTGCGCGACAAGCACCACCTCGAAGAACTTTGGGCCAGCGGCAAGGCACCCTGGAAGCGCTGGGACTGAGAACCATGAACGTCGACACCGCCTTCTGGCGCGGCAAGCGCGTGCTGCTCACCGGCCACACCGGCTTCAAGGGCAGCTGGCTGTCGCTGTGGCTGCAAAGCATGGGCGCCGAGTTGCAGGGCTTCGCGCTGCAGCCGCCCACCCAACCAGCTCTGTTCGATGAAGCACAGGTGGCCGAGGGCATGGCCTCCACCATCGCCGACGTGCGCGACCGCGATGCCGTGCTGGCCACGTTCAAGGCCTTCAGGCCCGAGATCGTCATCCACATGGCGGCCCAGCCGCTGGTGCGCCTGTCGTATGACCAGCCGGTGGAAACCTACGCCACCAACGTGATGGGCACGGTGCATGTGCTCGACGCCGCCCGCCAGACCGACAGCGTGCGCGCCATCGTCAACGTGACGACGGACAAGTGCTACGAGAACAAGGAATGGGTCTGGGGCTACCGTGAAGACGAGCCGATGGGCGGCCACGACCCCTACAGCAACAGCAAGGGCTGCTCCGAGCTGGTGACGGCCGCCTACCGCAAGTCCTTCTTCACCGGCCGCGGCGTGGCGTTGGCCTCCGCCCGTGCCGGCAACGTGATCGGCGGCGGCGACTGGGCGCTCGACCGGCTGGTGCCCGACGTGCTGCGCGCCTTCGAGCGCGATGCGCCCGTGCGCATCCGCAATCCGCATTCGATCCGCCCCTGGCAGCATGTGCTGGAGCCGCTGTCGGGCTACCTGGTGCTGGCGCAGACCCTGTGCACGCAAGGCACCACGGCGGCCGAGGCGTGGAACTTCGGCCCGCACGACGACGATGCCAAGCCGGTGCAGTGGATCGTCGAGAACCTGGTCAAGCGCTGGGGCCGCGGTGCGCGCTGGGCGGTGGACGAAGGCGACCACCCGCACGAGGCGCACTACTTGAAGCTGGACATCTCCAAGGCCGGCAGCCGCCTGGGCTGGCGGCCGGCGTGGTCGCTGGACACGGCGCTTGCCAAGATCGTCGACTGGCACCAAGGTTGGCTGGATAAGCAGGACGTGCGCGATGTCTGCCTGCAGCAGATTGCGCAATACATGAACACGAAGACCAAGGAAATTGCATGAGCAGCGTCATCGCTCCCATCCTCACCCCGGCCGACGCGCTGCGCCGCCAGATCTCCGAGCTGGTGAAGCAGTACGCCGACCTGACGCTGGCACCCAAGCCCTTCGTGCCCGGTGAAACGCCGGTGCCCGTGTCGGGCAAGGTGATTGGCGCGAAGGAACTCCAGCTGATGGTCGAAGCCTCGCTGGACGGTTGGCTGACCACCGGCCGCTTCAACGCCATGTTCGAGCAGCGCCTGGCCAAGTTCCTGGGCGTGCAGTACCTGATCACGGTGAACTCGGGTTCGTCGGCCAACCTGGTGGCCTTCTCCACCCTCACCTCGCCGCGCCTGGGCGACCGTGCCATCAAGCAGGGCGATGAGGTGATCGGCGTGGCCGCAGGCTTCCCGACCACGGTCAACCCGATCCTGCAGTTCGGCGCCGTGCCGGTCTTCGTCGACGTGGACCTGGCCACGCACAACATCGACGCCAGCCTAATCGAAGCGGCCATCACGCCCAAGACCAAGGCCATCATGCTGGCGCACAGCCTGGGCAACCCGTTCAACCTGGATGTGGTGACGGCGCTGTGCAAGAAGTACAACCTGTGGCTGGTGGAAGACTGCTGCGACGCGCTGGGCGCTACGTACAACGGCCAGCTGGTCGGCACCTTCGGTGACATCGGCACGCTGAGCTTCTACCCCGCCCACCACATCACCATGGGTGAAGGCGGCGCGGTGTTCACCAACAACCCCGAGCTGAAGCTGATCGCCGAGTCGTTCCGCGACTGGGGCCGCGACTGCTACTGCCCGCCCGGCAAGGACAACACCTGCAACAAGCGCTTCTGCTGGAACAAGAAGGAGCTGGGCGGCGACCTGCCTGACGGCTACGACCACAAGTACACCTACAGCCACCTGGGCTACAACCTGAAGATCAGCGACATGCAGGCCGCCTGCGCGCTGGCGCAGATGGACCGTGTGGACGAGTTCATCGCCAAGCGGCGCGCCAACTTCACTTACCTGAAGAACCGCCTGGCCAGCGTAGCCGAGTTCCTGCACCTGCCGGAAGCCACGCCCAATAGCGAGCCCTCGTGGTTCGGCTTCCCGCTGGTGCTGAAGGACACCGCCGGCGTGCAGCGCAGCGATCTGATCAACTTCCTCGATCAGAGCAAGATCGGTACGCGTCTGCTGTTTGCCGGCAACCTGACGAAGCAGCCGTACATGGCGGGCCGCAACTTCCGCGTGAGCGGTCAGCTGACCAATACCGACATCGTGATGAACCAGACCTTCTGGCTGGGCACCTTCCCGGCGCTGGGGGAGGAGCAGTTGGACTACATCGCGGAGAAGTTGGAAGAGTTTTTTGGGGTGAATTTCTGATCTCCCACCATGGAGCTGATTCCTACGTCGCTGCCGGGCTGCTTCGAGATCCGGCCTTTTTTTGCGAAGGACGAGCGCGGCACCTTCGTGAAGACCTTCCACTCCGACCGCTTTGCCGAGGCCGGGCTCCCGGTGGAATGGCGCGAGGAGTTCTACTCCAGCTCGCGCAAGGGTGTAATCCGCGGTATGCACTTCCAGACACCGCCACTCGATCACGAGAAGCTTGTGTATTGCATGCATGGCCGGGTACTGGACGTGGTGGTGGATCTGCGCCGAGCCTCGCCAACCTATGGTCATCATTTGGCGATTGAACTCGATGCAACGAAGGGTCACGGACTGATGATCCCGAAAGGCATGGCGCACGGCTTTCTTGCGCTGACCGACGACGTGCTGATGGCCTACAAGGTGACCAGCGTACATGCGCCGGCCAACGACACTGGAATCCATTGGAACTCCTTCGGACTGGACTGGGGCATCGACCAGCCCATCGTGTCCGAGCGGGATCGCTCCCATCCGCAACTTGGCGACTTCGCTTCGCCCTTTTGACCATGAAGCTGTTCGTCACGGGCGGAACCGGATTCGTCGGGTCGCACTTCATTCAGCAAGCGCTTGAAGCCGGACATACGGTGGTTGCGCAGCGGCGGCCAGGCAGTCGGCCCCGCCTACCCTTGAGCCGTGATCCTGATTGGGTGGATCGCCCGCTCGATGGAGACTTCCATGCGGAATTGTCCGGATGCGACGCGGTGGTCCACCTCGCGGCGCACACGGCCAACCCTCCATACGCACCGTTGGACGAATGCTTGTACTGGAACGTGTTCGCCACCACGCGTTTGCTGCAACAAGCTGCGGCTCGGGGCGTGCGCGACATACTGGTCGCGGGCACTTGCTTCGAGTACGGCTCGGCGGCGCAAGGGCAGCTGTTCGTTCATCCTGGGACGGAGGCCCGCCCTGAGCTGACATACCCGATTTCCAAGGCCGCGGCCACGACGAGCTGCCTGGGGCTCGCGCGGCATCTCAGCCTGCGCCTGCAGGTATTGCGGATCTTCCAGGTCTTCGGTGAGGGAGAAGCAGCCACGCGTTTCTGGCCGTCGCTGAGGGCAGCTGCGACAGAGGGGCGGGATTTCCCAATGAGCGCCGGTTTGCAGGTACGCGACTTCATCGCAGTCGAGGATGTTGCTCGTCAGTTTCTTCTCGCTCTTGACTTCTCCGGTGTTGTTGCATGTCAACCTCACGTCCGCAATGTGGGCACGGGCAAAGCGCAGTCGCTGCTGGCGTTCGCACAGCACTGGTGGGCGCATTGGCAGGCACAGGGAAAGCTGTTGCCAGGAGAGATGGGATTGCGTCCGGGGGAACTACCACGTCTCGTTGCCAACGTGCGCGACATACACATTGCCTGAGCTTCCGCCGCCCCTTTGCAAGCCGTTCGCCATCAGCGCCCGAATATGGTCCAGTTCAAGATTGCCGTCGCAATTCCTACATACAAGCGAAGGGAATTGCTTGCCCGGCTGATCGATAGCATCCCGAGAACGTGGCAGGTCTTCGTGAGTGATAACGATTCGAGCCTGCTCCCGCTCGATACGTTATTCGAAGATCATGTCTTGGTGTCGCATTCACCAGTGCTGGTGGGGATGTTTGCGAACTGGAACCGCGCCCTATCCCTGGTAGGCGAAGACTGCACGCATGTCTTCATTCCTTCCGATGACGACATGTTCTTGCCGAACGCTGAAGATGCTGTGAGCCGCACTCTGGCGCAACACCCTGATGCCGATATCCTGGTTTTCGGTTGTGATCTCTTTGACGAGAACGGCCGCCGTCGGTCCGGCTATCGACCAAGTCACATGGAAGCATTTGCGCCTGGCGACGGCTTCTTGAACTTCGTCAACGGCGTCGATGCACGAATGCCAGGCGTCCTCTTTCGCCACGATTTTCTGAGGCGGATCGGTGCCTTCGACGAGGGATTCGAGTTGACGGCTGCCGACAGTGAACTGGTGCAACGTGCGCTGCTACTTGGCCGGGCTGTCTTCGTGCCGGAGGTGATCGGCCTCTACCAAGTCTGGAGCGGCTCCCTCACTCATGCTCGCCAAGCAACCGATCTCTGGCTCAAAGAGATCGAGCTGTGGACAAGCAAGGTGGCCGCCCTGCTCAGAGCGGGCCATCGACCGATCGCGGCGCAGGTTGACATTGAGCGCTATCGGGCCGAGATCCTCGCCCGCAACCTGCTGGCGGGCGCGGCCGGCCTCCTCGCCCGAGGCGAGCACGGAAAGGCTAGAGAGTTTCTCCGCCGCCACCGTGTGCCGCCGAAGACGGCACTTCGTACGCGCTTGAATCTACTTCGCCTGCGTTGGAGACTCTGGAGTCAAGCACGGTGATAGGTCCGCAATCCGCCCGGACAAACATCATTTTGGCCATGACGGCGAAACTTGCCTCTATGGCTGTTTCATTGGTTTCCGTCCCTTTGCTGCTTCAATTGCTGGGCACGCACACCTACGGCACCTGGGCCACGCTGATCTCCCTGATCGCGTTCATCGGTTTGCTGGACCTTGGCGTAGGCAACAGCATCCGAAACTCGGTGGCGGGCATGCAAGCAGGTCGCGAGGAGTCAGTCCGCGCCGAGTTCATCGCATTCTTTCAGATGCTTTTTATCCTGGCGTTGATGATGCTCGCAGTCTTCGCTTTCGCACTGCCCCGGCTCAATCTGGTTCCTGAGAGCGAGTGCGCGGCCCGGATGCTTTACATTCCACTGCTGTTGGTGCTGCCGCTCATGCTCGGAGCGAGTGTGCTGCAGGGAGCGCGCTCGACGGGCCTGCAGGCATGGCTGCAGGCCACTGGCGGCTGGTTGTTCTTTGGTTATGTGGCAGTTCTGGCTTGGCTTGGTCGTACACCGACGCTGTTCGAACTTGCCTTCGTCTGGAGTGCGTTCTATGTGGCGGCACTGCTCATGTCCTTCGCGTTTGCAGTCCGCGTTCTTAAAATCGCCCCGGGTCGGCTTTTTCATTGGTCACTCGCCGCGCTTCCGAAGAATCGACTAAGGGTCAGCCTCGAATTCTTGATTTTGCAGCTGTCCGCGCTAGTTCTTTATAGCTTGGGCAACACACTGGTGTTCCGACATTTAGGGGCAGATGAAGTCGCCCGGTATGACGTCCTCAACAAGGTTTTTCAGGTTGGGTTTGGCCTGTATGCCATCGTCATCGGCGTTATGTGGTCTGAGATTGCCGCACATCGCGCGGCAGGCGATCGGCAAGCCCTTTCGCAGGCGCTGAACCGGCTGAGCGGCATAGCGATCTTGTTCTCTGTGGGGTGCGCCACAGTCGCTTTTGCAGCGCCCTGGCTCATCGATCAATGGACGAGGCATCACGTGCGGGTGACAACATTCGAATCCCTGAGCTTGGCGGGATTGGCTGCAGTCCAGTCCATGGCTTACGTCGGCGCGGTCTTCATGAATGCCTTCGAACGCATACGTCTTCAGATCGGCCTCGCGATTGTGTCAATCGGCCTGATGATTCCCACCACTTCCATGCTAGTAAATGCAGGCATGGGCATCGCCTCGGTGCCACTTGCGGCCATGCTGTTGACCCTGCTGCCGATGGTCGTCTGCAACTTCAATGCATTTCGCTTGGTGCGCAGCGCCTCATCGCCCCAGGTGAGCCACGAATGAAGATGTCGCTTCATCGCCTAGCTCGCATGTTTCTCGGCATCCTACCGTTGCGATGGCAGTGCCGCATCGCCTCCGTGCGCAGTCGATCTTCACCGAAGCTTAGTCGATCTGCCTTCGTACATCATTCGGTGCAGATGCTGGGCAAGGCATTCATCCGCATTGGCACGAACAGTGTGATCAGTCAGGATTGCTGGCTCAACGTGAATCATCGACAGGGTGACCGCTTAGCCATCGACATTGGTTCCCACTGCTTCATTGGGCGGCGAAATTTCTTCTCGTCGGGCCGCAAAATCCGTTTCGCCGATTACGTCCTGACCGCTAACGACTGCCAGTTCCTGGGGAGCACCCATATTGTCGACAACCCCATGAGGCCAATCATCACGACGGGTACGTCTGACCACGACGTGATTGAGGTGGGTGTCAACGCGTTTATTGGTGCCGGCGTACGAGTGGTTGGCACAGTGCGGATCGGACATGGCTGCGTGGTCGGTGCCGGCTCACTGGTTACCCGCGATCTGCCCGCCTTCTCCCAAGCCCATGGCTCGCCTGCCACCGTGCGCAAGCGATACAGCATCTCGCGCGGCTGTTGGGTGCCAATCGGCGAATTCACAGCCGAGGACGAGGCTGCCCTGCCCAATGCGCAGGACTATCTGACAACCCTGCGGACTGCCGGCCCGATCCACATGCCCTACATCGCCAGTGGTAGCGACATGGGCAATTGCTAAGCCAGCACCAGCGGCCGTCGAACCTGAACCTGCGCCATGGATTTGCAACGCCACCTCACGCAAAACAATCACCGCCGGCCGACCGCGCTCGTTGTCGGCGCTGCTGGCTTCGTCGGCCGTCACACGTGTCGCGCTCTCGCCGCCAGTGGGTGTGCGGTCATCGGCATCGGACACGGCCGTTGGACAGCCCAGGAAGCTGCCCAATACGGCATCGATCGCTGGATCGAAGCTGACATCACGCTCGAGGCGCTGATCGGACTCGATCACCTCGATACAGTCGACTGCGTAGTGCACTGCGCCGGCAGCGGCGCAGTTTCGTTTTCATATTCCGATCCATGGCAAGATTTCCAACGTGCCACAGTCACCACGGCTGCGGTGCTCGAATGGGTTCGCCGTCGGGAAAAGCCTCGGCCACGCCTCGTTGTGGTGTCGAGCGCCGCAGTCTACGGGGATCAAGGCGACACGGACTCCACCGAGACGTCAATCCGCTCCCCGATCTCTCCCTACGGTTTTCACAAGCTTGCGGCGGAGAGCCTCTGCGAGTCCGCTAGCCGGTTCTTTGACGTACCTGTGAGCATCGTTCGCCTGTTCTCGGTCTATGGGGAAGGTCTGCGTAAACAACTGCTTTGGGATGCCATGAGCAAGTTCAGCCGTGGCGAGGATCAGTTCTTCGGTACCGGACACGAGCTTCGCGATTGGCTGCATGTTGACGACGCTGCCAAACTGCTGAGTGCGGCGGCACTGGCGCCTCAATCTCGTTTCGAGATCTTCAACGGCGCCAACCAACAGGCGACCACGGCGCAGGTGCTACAACAGTTGGCCGCGGTCTCATTCCCAAGCGTTTCGCCACATTTCAACGGAGAGACCCACACCGGCAACCCGCGTCGCCTGACCGCCAACTGTGATCACGCCTGCCGTCTACTGGCTTGGGCTCCACAAGTCGATCTGGCGGAAGGACTGCGCCGCTATGCCGAGTGGTTCCTGCGGCAGCGCGCTTGATTCGGCTCATGAATACACAGGTTTCCCCCTCCTCCACGCCGGTTGCGTTCACGTTCGCGGCCGATGGGCCGGACTGGCAAGGTGGGATCAACTACTTCCAGGCGTTGTTTCAGGCTCTGCACGCGGACGAAACCAAGTCGGTGCATCCGATCGTGTTTCTCGGGTCACAGGCAGACACTGCGAAGTACGGCTTCCCGGACAACGTTCAGATCCGGCGAACCCGCGTGCTGGACAGGATGAGCTTGCCATGGCTTCTCAACAAGCTGTCTTCTGCCGTTATTGGCCGCCCACTGCTGACAAGTGGACTGCTGCAGCGAGAGGGCATTAAGGTACTGTCGCACAGCGCGCCAACCGGTTTGCGTGGAGTCCGCACTGCAGCCTGGATCCCTGACTTTCAACACCTGCATTTGCCACAGTTTTTTCAGAAGGATGAGCTGCGCAAGCGCGACACCCTCTTTAGAGCAACCATTGCGCACAGCGATCGGGTGATCGTCAGTAGCACTTCGGCTCGACGCGACCTGCTGGCCTTCAGTCCCGAGCACGCAGACAAGGCACGAGTCCTACGCTTTGCCGCCATTCCCCCGAGCGTGGACCTCGATCGGCGGTTGAATCTGGCACAGGCCTACGGCCTAACCGGCCGTTTCTTCTACCTCCCCAACCAGACCTGGGCCCACAAAAATCACGTGACGGCCATCGAAGCGCTCGCTCGGCTCCCGGACATGCCGGACGTCTCGATCGTCTGCAGCGGTTCACTGAAGGATCACCGCAATCCTCATCACTTGGAAAGGCTGCGTGCCACGATCGATCGCTACGGCTTGGCGGACAGGTTTCGGATGTTGGGCATGGTGCCGTACAGCCACATCGCCGAATTGATGCTCCAAGCGGTGGCAGTAATCAACCCGTCGCTCTTCGAGGGCTGGAGCACAACGGTGGAAGAATCAAAGGCGCTCGGAGTTCCGCTGATCCTGTCTGATATCCCGGTCCACCGCGAACAGTGTGAGGGAGTGCCTGCGCGATTCTTCGCGCCCTTGGACGTCGAGGCGCTGGCGCAGGCAATGCGCGACGCCCTATCCGCTGAAGCCCCAACAGACGAAGCAGCGCGTACGCGATTGAAGCTAGCACTCGAATTCCACGTCGAGCGAATGCAGCAGTTCTCCCGCAGCTATGTGGCCATTGTGCAAGAACTTGCATCACAGCCATGACGCTTCCCGTATGAGTGCCGACCTAGCAAGAGAAGCCGCGAATTGAACACGTCGAACGCCATGACTAGCACGGCCCGGGGACCTAGCTCGGTCGACCCCGTTCCAAGCAGCCCAGCTTTCCGTGTAGAGGGTGGCCGCCGCACCACAGGGTCATCCGGGCACGCAGCGCCAGCGCTGACAATCATCACTGTAGCCTTCAAGGCACGCGAGGCACTGCGCAAATCCATAGAAAGGGTTCTGGCACTGCAGCGCGACGACGTCGCCTACATCGTTATTGATGGCAACTCTAATGACGGCACTGTTGAGCTTCTACGCAGCCATGATGAGCAGTTGGAGTATTGGATCAGTGAGCCGGACAGCGGCATCTATAACGCGATGAACAAAGCAGTGCGACTCGCCGCCCCCGGTTCCTACGTTCTTTTTTTGGGCGCCGGCGATCTGATTCTACGCCTGCCGGAGCCTGAAACCATTTCAGGAGCAATAGCAGCCGGCTCAGAACTGCTGTACGGTGACGTGCTGATTGGGAAAAGGCTTTTTCGGTCGACTTTCAGCAAGAAACTGAAATACAGAAATACGCTACACCATCAGGGGCTGTTCGTGCAAATGGGCAGCCCTCAGGAAAAATGGTTTGATGAATCTTTCAAGGTGTTTTCGGACTGGAATTTGAACCTCCAACTCTTCACGCGCGGCGCATCGGCCCAGCGACTGGATTATACGATCGCATATGCTGAGCCCGACGGCGTCAGCGCCAAACTCCATATACCCGAGATTGCGAGATTGGTTGCCCGGCAGTGTGGCCTGCTTCACGCTTTAATGGCCGTCCTCTACCACGGCGGCCTCCACTACGCCAGGTTCTATGCAGGCCTTCTTCCAAGCTCTCGAAAGTAACCCTGAGTGGTATTTGCTTGCACTACTGCTGTCTGCGGGAGGTGTAATACTGCTCATCAGGTCATCGATAACAACACTATACGACCCTTGGGCGGTGCAGCAGGTAAATACGATATTTGCATCAGCCGCCGTGATTCTGTTGTGGATGGCGGGCGCCATCAGTAGTTCACTGATGATCTATCACGTAGCAGCGGTGTGTGGCTTTTTGGGCTGCGCAGGCTTGGTATTCCGATATACAACCCATACCTATTGTGCTGCTCGCCAGGTGCGGCCGCGTGCGCTGACATCACTACGTAATGTGTGCCTGCTCCTTTTCGTCACTTCACAACTTGGCGCATGGGCCGTCGGAGGCCTGCCCATTCTTCTGGAGTCGCGCCTGAACGCTTTTTCTTCGGGCGGGGGTATTGGCGTGCTGTCGCGCATTATCTCATTCACGTCCTTCGCTGCCGTATTCTTGACCGTTCTTCGTATCGGCATCTCAAAGAGAAAAAGGGTTAATTTTACAGACAGTTTCGTCTTTGTATTTACTGTGATCGCCTCGATCGCTTCCGCATCAAAAGGCAATATCGTGCAGACGTTACTACTGGTCCTCACGTCGCACTGGATATTCAAGCATCTGATCAGGAACTACGCTGCTCCGCAAGTTTCCAAAAAAATGCTGGTGACCTTTGGAGCGTCTTTGGCTCTGCTGATGCTGGTGCCTCTCGCTGTGGAACTGGCCAGGGGTCCCGAGACAGCAGTCGGTGGCCCTCTGGAAGCATTCATCATTCGCCTCGTGTTGAGCGGCGACGTGTATATGTGGATGTACGGTGACGATTACATATCCTCGATTACCGTCGGCAGTCCCACTGCCTTGCTCTTTTCCGATTTTCTGGGAGTAACACGCCTTGCGTCCTGGAATGAGCTGCCAGTGCATCCAGGTCTGCAGGTCTTCCAAATGTTGTTCCCAGACAGAGACGAAATTCGCGGCCCGAATATGCGCGTAGACGTTTTCGGACTTCTCTACGGCAGCATGGCGTTTGGCGTTTTCTTTTCAGCGCTGCTGGGCGCCGTCTTTGGGCTGCTGCGAGGTTGGTTGTTCCGAGTGCGAAACCCACTGCTCTTCCTGCCGGCGGCCTACCTCTTCTTCCAAGCGCCAGCGTTCTTTGCAGATCCGTTGCTCGGCGTCACGGCCCTGGTCAATACTGGTTTTGGGGTGGTGATTGTTGTTGTCGCGGTCGCCCTCGTTGGGAGGCCACCCGTTGCTGCGGGCTCCCGCGTGCGTCTATCCCGGCTAAAAGCAGCCATGCGCTCTGTGCCGCCATTAAATTCAGCATGACCCTCCCGACCCTCATTGACGGCTACTGCGTGCTGCTGTGCGCGCACAATGGTGCCGCCTACTTGGCCGAACAGCTCAAGTCGATCCTGGGGCAGACCATCGCGCCCGCACGAATCCAGTTCTTCGACGACGGCTCGCGTGACGGCACGCTCGCCGTGGCGCAGAGCTTCGCGGACCGCCTTCCGCTGGAGTTCGTCGAATTGGACAAGCGCCGCGGCGGCGCGGCCGGCGCGTTCGCCGCGTTGCTGCATCACGCGGCCGAATCCCCGATCGCGTACGCCCATTACTTCCTTTGCGACCAAGACGACAGCTGGGAACCCTTCAAAGCCGCGCGTCTGTTGGAGCGACTTGCACGCGTGCCGTCAGGCACGCCGGGACTGGTGCATTCCGAGCTCAGCTGCTTCGGCAACGCCGCGGCAGGTCGCACATTCCTGCATGAGAGCCTGGGCCACGTCATCTTCGAGTCCTCGCCGGCACGCCCATTGCGCACGCTGCTTTTTGAGAACATCGTGGTGGGCGCCTCCTTGGCCTTCAACCGCGCGCTGCTGGAGCGCGCGTTGCCGATGCCGCTATCGGCGTTCATGCACGACTGGTGGCTGGCCATCGCCTGCGTGGCGCACGGCGGCGAGATCCGTTACGTTAGTGAGCCGCTGGTGCGTTACCGCATCCATGACAGCAGCACCGTCGGCCGCTCGGGTAACTTGCTGCACGCGCTGCCGCGCCGGCTAAAGGCACTTCGCTGTGGGCTGTCCGACCCCTGGCTGCGCAGTGTCAGCGACCAACTGCTGGGCCTGCCTTTCGGCGGCACGGGACTACCTGCAGCTTTCTTCGAGCCCATGCTCAGCGAAACCCAAACCCTCTTTCGCGACACCAGCGCACTTCGACGCTATCGGGCGTGGAGCGCGCTGCGTCAGCACCGAATCTGGGCCGTGGCGTCGAAGGACGCCTATTACAAGACCCGCCTGTTCACCGACCACGTGGTCCGCCAAGCAGCACTATGAGAATCGTCCTCCTCGGCGGGACCGGCTTCATTGGCCGGCATCTCGCCAGCTACTGTCAGCCTGGCGCCGACATCGTAATTGTCAGCCGGCACGCGCCGATGAACGTCGACCGGCTGCCCGGCGTGCGTTATGTACAAGGCGACTCCGCCTCGCAGGACTTCCTGCGCCAAGTCATTCGGGCCGATGACCACGTCGTGTACCTGGCCTACAACTCGGTCCCCAAGACATCGTTCGACGATCCGTTGCGCGACATCCAGGAGAACCTGCCGCTGGCCATCAGTCTGCTGAGCGTGCTGCGCGACGTGCCGGTAAAGCGACTACTGTATGTGTCGTCGGGTGGTACCGTCTATGGGCCGACGGAAGAGGCCGCCCCGATCGCCGAGGACCATCCGACGCACCCAATCTCACCGTACGGCATTACTAAGCTGGCCGTCGAAAAGTATTGCCGCATGTATGCACGCCTGTTCGGCATCCCGGTCGTCATTGCGCGCCCCTCTAACCCCTACGGTCCGGGCCAGGTACCTTATCGCGGCCAGGGCTTCATCGCCACCGCCGTGGCCAAGATCCTGCAGGGCGACGAGATGCCGGTCTTCGGCCCTCACGGCACCGTGCGCGACTACCTCTACATCGAGGACCTGTGCGCCGCCATGAAGGTGCTGCTCCACAGTCAGCCGGCGCCCGGTGCAATCTTCAACATCGGCTCGGGCATCGGCCTGAACAACCTGCAGGTGCTACAGGCGGTCGCCGAGGCTGCCGGGCGCAAAATGTCCGAAGTCAAGGTGGACTTCCTGCCAGCGCGCCATTTCGACGTGGCCTACAACGTCCTCGACAGCAGCCGTCTCGAGGCCCTGGGATGGAGCTGCCGGACCACGCTGGCGCAGGGCCTGCCTGCAACGATCCAATGGGTGACGGCGCACCTAAGCGCAGCATGAAGAAAGTACTGTTCATCATCACTACGCTGCGTCGCGGCGGTCCCGTCAACATCCTCTTTGACATCGTCAAGTACCTAGACCCCGAGCGCGTCAACTCGCATGTCCTAACCTTGTGCCCGGAAGAAGGTAACAGCCGTTGGGATGAGTTTGTCGCCGCTGGGGCTACGGTGTCCTGCCTGAATGTCGCCAAGGGATTCGGTTACGGCATGGCCGTGCTGCGGCTCAAGGGCGTAGTCGACGCAATCTCTCCCCATGTCGTGCACTGCATCGGCTTCCGCGCCGACGTGCTGGGATCGTTGTGCCTGGGCAAGTACCGCAAGATCAGCTCCCAGCTCAACTACCCGTTCGACGACTATGTGATGACCTATGGCAAGGCCGTCGGTGGCGTTATGGCGCACCTCACCGCCTGGGCGCTCAAGAGGTATGACGTGACGGTGGCCTGCGCGGACGATGTTGCGGCCAAGATGTCGGCGCGCGGCGTGCCCGCCCGCGTGATCTACAACGCGATAGACGATGCACTGTTCGTGCCCGCTGACGTGGCCGAGCGTAAGGCCCGTCGCGAGCAGTTGGGCATCTCGGCCGACGCTGGCCCAGTCTTCATCTTCGTGGGCGTGCTGACGGATCGCAAGCAACCGCTGGTGACGATCCAGGCGTTCCTGCGCTTCCAGGCGCAGCACCCTGCGGCGACGCTGATATTGCTGGGCGACGGTCCGGAGATGGCTGCCTGCCGCGCGCTGACGCAGGACAACCGGCGTGTGATCTACGCGGGCCGCGTTGCAGAGACCCGCCCCTACCTTGCGGCCAGCGACGCCTACATCGCGACTTCCAAGGCCGAAGGCATGCCGGTGTCTGTCGTTGAGGCGCTAGCGATGCGCCTGCCGGTGGTGCTGTCTGATATCAACCCGCATCGCGAGATCCTCGCGATCGATCCTGGCGCGGGCGTGCTCGCGCGCACAGGATCAATCGATGAGACAGCCGCGGCGATGACCCAGCTCTCGTCGCAAGACCTGAAGATCATGGGCGACCACGCGCGCCGGATCATCGAACTGGAGCTCAGTGCGCGCGTCATGTCGCGGAAGTTCCAGCACATCTACGCTGAATTGGCCACCTGAGTCTACCCACTGCCCCTTCCCGGTAATCAACTCTCCATGACGCACATTGGCGTACTGATGGGCCTATACGGCCGAGACCGCGCTGACCTTTTCGAACGTGCGCTACTGTCAGTGCTCGATCAGGCGCTGCCGGCCAACGTTGGCCTGCGGATCTACCTGGGCGTCGACGGGCCGCTGCCGCCCGAGCTCGAAGCCGTGCTCGCGCGTTTCCAAGGGCGCCTTCACCTTGTGTCGCGCTCGCACGAAAACCTCGGCCTGGCCGCGACGCTGAACCGGCTGATCGCCGCGCGTAGCGACGAAGCATTCTTCTTTCGGATGGACGCGGACGACGTCTCGCTGCCCGGACGTTTCACCGCTCAGCTTGCCTACCTGGACGCGCATCCTGATATCGACATCCTGGGCACCGCGATCCGGGAGTGCCGGGAAGGCCAGATAGGTCCCCAGGGAGAGGAGGGGCGCGTTGTCAAGTTCGCCAAGGACCCTGAAGATGCGCGCCGTCGCATTGACCGCCGGGTTCCGGTAGCACATCCCACTGTGTGCCTACGTCGACGGGTCCTGGACACCGTCGGCGGCTACCCCGAGCGGCGCGGCAACGAGGACATCGCCATGTGGTTCCGCTGTATCACTGCGGGATTCAAGTTCGACAACCTCCCCGACCCATGGCTCGACTTCACGATCACCGAAAACTTCTGGAAGCGGCGCAGCCTGGAGAAGGCGTTCATCGAGTTCCAGTCTTACGTCGAGGGCATCTGGCGCCTGGACGGCTTCACATGGCGCTACGCCTATCCAACTGCACGTCTATGCCTGCGGCTCAGCCCGGAATGGATAAGCCGGCGCCTCTACGCTTCGCGCATGCGTGCCTGACAAGGACCGCGCTCGAAAGTCACGAGGCGGACGATCGACCATTCCCCCGATCGCCGAGCCTGAGAAAATCATGGTGGGCTCGGCGGAGCCCATCTGGTAGGGACGTCCCCGCCCTCCACCCCGCCGAGTTCAACACCCCCACATCCATCAACTTCCGCGGCGTGCCATCCGGCTTGCTCGTGTCATACACGATGCGCCCTTCGAAGCCCACCGTCTGGCGCACCAGCTCGGCCAGCTCGGCGATGGTCACGTCTTCGCCCACACCGATGTTGACCAGCGGCGGCTCGAAGCGGCCGGTCTGGCTCTCGTCGCTGCCCAGCAGGGCCTGGTAGCGGTCGTCGGGCAGGTTCATCAGGAACACGCAGGCATCCGCCATGTCGTCGGAGTACAGGAACTCGCGCCGCGGCGTGCCGGTGCCCCAGACGGTGACTTCGGCGGCGCCGGCCAGCTTGGCCTCGTGGAACTTGCGCAGCAGCGCCGGGATGACGTGGCTGTTGGTCGGGTGGTAGTTGTCGCCCGGGCCGTACAGGTTCGTGGGCATGGCCGCCAGGTACTTCGTGCCGTACTGGCGGTTGTAGCTCCAGCACATCTCGATGCCGGCGATCTTGGCCAGCGCGTAGGGCCGGTTGGTGGGCTCCAGCGGGCCGGTGAGCAGGTCCGTCTCCTTCATCGGCTGCGGCGCCAGCTTGGGGTAGATGCAGCTCGATCCAAGGAACAGCAACCGCTCGACCTGGTTCAAGTACGCCGCGTGGATGACGTTGGTTTGGATGGCCAGGTTGTCGCGGATGAACTCGGCCGGAAAGCTGTTGTTGGCCACGATGCCGCCGACCTTGGCCGCGGCCAGGAAGACGTACTCGGGCTTCTCCTGCTCGAAGAACTGGCGCACGGCGCGTTCGTCGGTCAGATCCAGCTCCGCGTGGGTGCGCTGGATGAGGTTGCCGTAGCCGGCGCGCTGCAGGTTGCGCACGATGGCCGAGCCGACGAGGCCGCGGTGGCCGGCGACGTAGATGCGGGCGTTGCGGTCCATCGGCGTGCTCACTCGTTGTAGTCGTAGGCCTGGAAGCCGGCCAGCTTGACGAGGCTGTCGCGCCGCGCGGCGGTGTAGTCGGCCTCGACCATTTCCTTGACCAGCTCGGGCAGGGTGATCTTGGGCACCCAGCCGAGCTTTTGCTTGGCCTTGGTGGGGTCGCCCAGCAGCGTCTCCACCTCGGTGGGGCGGTAGTAGCGCGGGTCCACCTTGACGATGACGTCACCCACCTTGCACTTGGCCTTCATCTCACCGTTGACGGCTTCGACCTTGGTGACGGTGCCCACTTCCTGGTCACCTTCGCCGCTGAAGGCCAGGGTGATGCCCAGCTCCTTGGCCGCGAACTCTACGAACTGGCGCACGCTGTACTGCACGCCGGTGGCGATGACGAAGTCTTCGGGCTGGTCTTGCTGCAGCATCATCCACTGCATCTCGACGTAGTCTTTCGCATGGCCCCAGTCGCGCAGCGCGCTCATGTTGCCCAGGTACAGGCAGTCCTGCAGGCCCAGCGCGATGCGGGCGATGGCCCGGGTGATCTTGCGGGTGACGAAGGTCTCGCCGCGCAGCGGGCTCTCGTGGTTGAAGAGCACGCCGTTGCAGGCGTAGATGCCGTAGGCCTCGCGGTAGTTGACCGTGATCCAGTAGCCGTACATCTTGGCCACCGCGTAGGGGCTGCGCGGGTAGAAGGGCGTGGTTTCCTTCTGCGGGATCTCCTGCACCAGGCCATAGAGCTCGGAGGTGCTGGCCTGGTAGAAGCGGGTCTTCTTCTGCAGGCCCAGGATGCGGATGGCCTCCAGGATGCGCAGGGTGCCGATGCCATCGGCATTGGCGGTGTACTCGGGCTCTTCGAACGAGACGGCCACGTGGCTCATGGCCGCCAGGTTGTAGATCTCGTCGGGCTGCACCTGCTGGATGATGCGGATCAGGTTGGTCGAGTCGGTCAGGTCACCGTAGTGCAGCTTGAAGCGCTGGTTGTCGACGTGCGGATCCTGGTACAGGTGATCGATGCGGTCGGTGTTGAACAGCGACGAGCGGCGCTTGATGCCGTGGACTTCGTAGCCCTTGCTCAGCAGCAGTTCAGCCAGGTAGGCGCCGTCCTGGCCGGTGACGCCGGTGATGAGAGCAACTTTGGTCATAACGATGTGCAGTGAAAGAAGGTCAATGGCGGATTGTCGCAGCGGCTGAATGGAATTCCGGCACCCTCCGCTGCAACCATTGACGGACGTCGCCGGGCTGCAACTCGGCGCCGGTCTGCAAGCGTGCGATCTCTGCAGCTAGCTCGCCCGGCGCCGCCAACTCCCCCAACGCCGCAATCCTCACCCGCGCAATCTTCGTTGGCAGCGTGTGGTCCGCGTCGGCGATCAGTTCCTCGTAGAGCTTCTCCCCCGGCCGCAGGCCGGTGAAGGTGATGCCGATCTCCGCTTCGCTGCGGCCGGCCAGGCGGATCATGTCGCGGGCCAGGTCGACGATCTTCACCGGCTCGCCCATGTCCAGCACCAGCACCTGGCCGCTCTCGCCGATGGCGGCGGCCTGCAGCACCAGGCGGGCGGCTTCGGGGATGGTCATGAAGTAGCGAATGATGTCGGGGTGGGTGACGGTGACGGGGCCGCCCTTGGCGATCTGTTCCTTGAACTTGGGAATTACGCTGCCGCTGCTGCCGAGCACGTTGCCGAAGCGCACGGCCATGAAGCGGGTGCCGGTGTGCTCGGCGGCCAGGCTGCTGATCACCATCTCGGCCGCGCGCTTGGTGGCACCCATCACGTTGGTGGGATTCACCGCCTTGTCGGTGCTGATGAGCACGAAGCGCTCCACGCCATGTTCGGCCGCCGCCAGCGCCGCGTGGTAGGTGCCCAACGTGTTGTTGCGCAGCGCAGCCCAGGCGTTGTCTTCCTCCATCAGCGGCACGTGCTTGTAGGCCGCGGCATGGAACACCACCTGCGGCCGCCAGTGCGCGCAGGTGTGACGCAGGTGGGCCAGGTCCTTCACGTCGCCGATCAGGCGCACCAGCGGCAGGCCGGGAAAAGCCTCGGTGAGTTCCTGCTCCACCGTGTAGAGGTTGAACTCGCTCTGCTCGTACAGCACCAGCCGGGCCGGCCTGTAGCGCGCCACCTGCCTGCACAACTCGCTGCCGATGGAGCCGCCGGCGCCGGTGATCAGCACCGTCTTGCCGCGCAGCGTCTCGGCGATGCCGGCTTCGTCCAGCTGCACGGGCTCGCGGCCCAGCAGGTCTGCCGGCTCGATGTCGCGCACGCGCAGCGCGTCCGTGCGGCTGTCCAGCAGCTCCTGCGCCGACGGCACGGTGAGCACCGGCAGGCCGGTGGCGGCCGCCAGGTCCAGCGCCCGCCGGCGCTGAGCGGGCGTGGCCGAAGGCATGGCGATGATCAGGTGCGTGGCGGCACTGCGCTTGGCGCGGTCGCGCACGGTGTCCAGCGTGCCCACCACGGGCAAGTTGCTGATGCGCGCACGCTGCTTGGCGGGGTCGTCGTCCAGCAGGCCCAGCACCGTCCAGCCCTGCTGGTGGATGCCGGCCAGCAGCCGGCGCGCGGCCTCGCCCGCGCCCAGCACCAGGGCGCGGCGGATCTCGCCCTCGCCACCGGTGATGTGGTTGCGCGCGTGCTCGTACAGCATGCGGTAGGCGATGCGCAGCAGGCACACGCCCATCAGCACCACCGCCGGGTGCAGCGCCAGCACCGCGCGCGGCACGCCGTACAGGCCCAGGCCGACCACCACCGCGGCCGACACGCCGCCGGCGGCAAAACAGGCCACGGTCAGCCGCTTGACCTCACCGAAGCCCGAGAAGCGCCAGATGCTCTGCGGCACCTTGGCCACGGTGAAGGCCACCAGGTAGGCCGCCACCACCCCCAGCATCACCAGGAGGTCGTAGTCGGGCCGGGCGCTGATCCAGCGCTCGAAGCCCAGGCGGAACAGGTAGGTGACGTTCCAGCACACGGCCACGGCCGCGCCGTCGATGGCCAGCGACAAGGCCTCGCGGCGCGGGCGCAGGCGGGCCAGGAAGTGGTCGAGGCGATGCCAGATGGTGCGGGTGTCCATGGGTTCGGTCGGGCCTGCGCGCGTCAGGGCGCCAGCAGCACGCGCAGGCTGCGCACCAGCACGCCGATGTCGGTCCACAGGGTGGCGCGCTCGGCATAGGCCGCCGCACCCTGCAGCTTGGCCGGCAGGATGACGTCGACGTATTCGCGCTCGGGGTCGGCGGCGCGGGCCAGGCGCTCGCTTTCGTCGGCATGCGCCAGCGACACCGGATCGGTGATGCCGGGCCGCACGCTCAGCACGCGCTCACGCAGCGCCGCGGGGTACAGCGCCACGTAGCGCGGCACCTCGGGCCGCGGGCCCACCAGGCTCATGTGGCCCTGGATCACGTCGATCAGCTGCGGCAGCTCGTCGATGCGGTGCCGGCGCAGCCAGCGGCCGGCGCGGGTGATGCGCGGGTCGTCGCCCACCGTCAGCAGCGGCCCGGCCGCATGGCTCATGGCCATGGTGCGGAACTTGTGGATGTGGAACAGCCGCCCGTGCCGGCCCACGCGCTGCTGGCGGAAGAACACCGGGCCGCGCGAGTCGAGCTTGATCCACAGCGCCACGGCCAGGCCGGCCGGCGCCAGCAAGGCCAGCAGCAGGCTCGCCACGATCAGATCGAACACACGCTTGGCCACGGCCGGCATCAGCCCAGCAGCCGGCGCAGCACCGCCACCACGCGCTGCACGTCGGCGTCGGTCATGCGGGTGTAGATCGGCAGGCTGAACAGCCGCTCATACGCCTTCTGGCTGTGCGGAAAGTGCTCGGGCCGCAGGCCATAGCGCTCGCGCCAGTAGGGCTGCTGGTGCAGCGGGATGTAGTGCACGCTGCAACCGATGCCGGCTTCGAACAGCGCCTCCACCGCCTGGTCGCGGCTCACGCGTGTTTCGTCAGCCAGGCGCACGGTGTAGAGATGCCAGGCATGTTCGTCGCCCGCCGGTGCGTCGGCCGGCAGCCGCAGCGGCAGGCCGGCCAGGCCGGCGTGGTACAGCGCGGCGATCTCGGCACGGCGTTGCTGGAAGCGCCGGGCCTTTTGCAACTGGTGCAGGCCCAGCGATGCCGCGATGTCGGTCAGGTTGTACTTGAAGCCGGGCGCCACGATCTCGTAGTACCAGCTGGGCACGGTGGCGGTGAAGCGGTCGAAGGCATCACGGCTCATGCCGTGCAGGCGCATGGTCTTGGCGCGCTTCGCCAGCGCCTCGTCGCGCGTGACCAGCATGCCGCCCTCGCCCGTCGTCATCGTCTTGTTGGCATAGAAGCTGAAGACGGTGGCGTCGCTGCCCAGCGTGCCGACGAGCTGGCCGCCCACCGTGGTGGGCAGTGCATGGGCTGCGTCTTCCACCACCTTCAGGCCGTGGCGACGGGCGATGTCGAGGATGGCCGGCATGTCGGCCGCCAGGCCGCCGAAGTGCACCGGCATCACGGCCTTGGTGCGCGGCGTGATGGCGGCTTCCACCGCACGCGGGTCGATGTTGAGCGTGGCCGGGTCCACGTCCACCAGCACCACGTCGGCACCCAGGTAGCGCACCACCTCGGCGGTGGCGGTGAAGGTGTGGGTGGTGGTGATCACCTCGTCGCCCGGGCCGATGCCCAGCGCTTCCAGCGCCAGGTGCAGGCCGGCGGTGGCCGAGTTCACCGCGATGCTGTGCAGGCCCGCGTCGCCCAGGAAGGCGCTGAACTCGCGCTCGAAGCGGGCCGTCTTGGGGCCGGTGGTCACCCAGCCGGACTTCAGCGTGTCCACCACCTCGGCGATTTCCTCGTCGCCGATCTCGGGCAGCGCAAAGGGCAGGAACGGGGGCTTGTCGGCGTCGGCGGTCATGGTTTGGCGATCCAGGCCAACACATGCGTGCGCAGCAGCGGCACGGCATTGAAGGCGGTGTAGAGCGAGGTATGCAGCCGGCACAGCGGCCGCGCCAGCGGCGGCGCCAGCGTCACGCGGCGGTGGGTGATGCGGCCCTGCGGAAACAGCGCCTGCACTTCGTGCAGCGTCACGCCGCGCACGTCGGCATTGCGGGGATTGTCGACGGTGAAGTCGTACCAGAGCACCGCGCCGCCCGGCCGTAGCCAGCGCCACATGGCCGCGGCCAGGGCCTGGCGTGTGGCGGGCTGCAGCAGCGACGAAAAGACGGTGGAGGCCAGCACCATGTCGACGCTGGCCGGCGCCAGGTCGGCCTGCGTGGCATCGCCCTGCAGCAGGGTGACGGCCGCGGGCAGCAGCCGCTGCGCCTGCGCATGCCGGTCGGGCAGCAGCTCGATGCCGGTGAGCAGCTCGGGCGATGCGCCCAGGCGCAGCAGCTCCAGCAGGTTGCCGCCGGCACCGCTGCCCACTTCGACGATGCGGCGCGAGGCCAGCTCCTGCCAGCCCGCGGCGCGCCACAAGGCCAGCATCGCGCGCTGGCGTTCATGCAGCGTGCAGGCCACGTCGGGCTGCAGCGGGCTGTAGCGGTCGGCCCCGGTGCGGCGGGCATAGCGCTGCGCGATGCGGTCTGCTTCGGACGACGGCGCACCGCCCTGCTGCGCGGGATCGCTGCGCGGGGCGGGCGCGTCGTTGAGATCGTCAGGCGACATGCACATGCATCGCGATCGCGCCGTTGCGCGATACCGCGGCCAGGAAGCGACGCGCCAGCACTGGGTAGCAGTGCTCGGCCTCGACGAAGGCGCGGCCGCGCCGGCCCATCGCCGCCCGTTCCTCGGCCGGCAGCGCGGCCAGCATGCGCAGGCCATCGGCCACGGCCTGCGCATCTTCCGGCGGCACCGTCAGGCCGCAGCGGGCCTCGGCCACCGGGTCGTTGCCGGCCTCCACCGAATGAAGCACCACGCAGCCGGCCATCAGGTAGTCCATCAGCTTGTTGGGCGCGATGCCGAAGCGGTAGATGGGCACCCGCTGCCAGCCGATGTAGGCGATGTCCAGCGCCTGCAGAAAGCTCGGGATCTGCGCCTTGGGGATGGGCGGCAGCAGCGTGACGTTGGCCAGCGACTCGTCGGCGATGCGCCGTGCCAGCCGCGGGCGCTCATGGCCATCGCCCACCAGCACGAAGTGCAGCGCCGGGTCGGCCAGGCGGGCGGCGTCCAGCAGCGTGTCCAGCGCGTTGGGGCGGCCCATGGAGCCGGCGTAGCCCACCACCGTCTTGCCCTCGGCGCGCACGGCGGCCAGGGCCTGCGCCACGTCGTCCCGCAGCGGCGGCCCGTCGGTGCCGGGCGCCGGCCAGTCGTCGGGCGAGATGCCGTTGGGCACGATCACCAGCTTGCTCAGGTCCAGCCCATGCTCGGCCATGTGCTCGTGCACCCGCGGCAGCATCGACACCACCACGTCGGCATCGCGGTAAGCGGCGTCCTCGGCCGACTGGCAAACCATCGCGAACGGATGCCAGGGCGACATGCCCGACAACTCGATGGGCGACAGCGGCCACAGGTCGTGCACCTCGTACACCAGCACCGCATTGGCCCGGCGCGCGATGTGGCGCGCCACCCAGATGTCCATCGGGTAGGTGCTGGAAGCGATCACCACGTCGGGCTGCAGCTGCGCCACCAGCCGCCGCGCATCGCGCCGCACCTGCCACAGGAAGCTGGCGATGTTGCGCACCCGGCCCAGGCCGTTGCCCTGGTAGGCCGGCGTGGGGTACCAGCGGTAGCGGATGCCGTCGATCTGCTCGTCCCGCGGCGTGTCGCCCACTTCCTGCGGCTGGCGGGCGCGCACATGCGAATGGCTGGCCGCCAGCATCTGCACCGCATGGCCGGCGCGCACCCACTCACGGGCCAGGTAGTAGGGCCGGTACTCCATGCCCAGCGCGGGGCTGCCGGCGTAGTGGTTGATGTAGAGGATGTTCATCGCGCTGCGCGGGCGGCGGCTGCATCGTCCAGCGCCTGCAGCCGCGCCAGGAAGCGCCGCACGCAAGGCGCGAACAAGGCATGTTCGGCCACCCAGGCGCGATTGTCGCTGGCGATGGCTCCGCCCCGCGCCAGCAGCGGCTGCAGGGTCTGCGCGGCCGGCAACGCGCCGTCGGCCAGCACCAGGCCGTTGCTGCCGCTGTGCACCAGTTCGTGGTTGGCCGGCAGGTCGGACAGTAGCGGGATGCAGCCGTGGGCCATCGCCTCCAGCACCGACACCGACACCGAGTCGCTGGCCGGCAGGCTCAGGTACCAGCGCGCCTGGCCATACAAGCGGGCCTGCTCGGCGGCTTCCAGACGGCCGGTGAAGCGCACCTGGTCGGCCAGGCCGGCGTTCTGCACCTGGCGCTCCATCGCATGGCGCAGGCTGCCGTCGTTGGCCACCACCAGCCGCGCATCGGGCCAGTGGGCGGCGATGGCGGCAAAGGCCTCGACCACGCGCTGCGGCTGGTAGATCGGCTCCAGGCCGCGGTTGGCGAAGAAGAGGCGGTCGTCCTTGGCTTCGGACGGCGGCGGCAGTGCGTCCAGCCCAAAGGGAAAGGTCATCACCTCCGCGGCGCCCAGGGCCTGCATGCGCGCGGCCATGTGCAGGCTGTCGCTGGTGGTCAGCGCGCATGCGCGCAGCACGCGGCTCATCAGCCAGCGCAGGGCCGGGTGGCGGTCGGGCGTGACCAGGATGTCGGACCCCCAGGCCGAGCCCACCAGCCGGCCCGGCACGCCCAGGCCGGCCTGCGCCAGCCAGCCGAGCGTGCCATGTGAGGTGAGGTAGTGGGCATGCAGCCAGTCGGGCCGCACATCCCGCAGCCAGCGCGCCAGACGGGGCAGCGTGCGCAGCACCTGCAGGTTGCCGCCGCCAAAGCGCGGCCGGGTGTCCAGCGCCAGCCGGCGCCCGGGCGGCAGCACCGCGTCGAAGCCGGGCAGGAAGCCACGGCTCGATGCCGCCCACAGGTCCACGCCCTCGGCCGTCAGCGCCCGCGCCCACTTCAGCAGGTGCGGGCTGTCGCCGTCGCCCAGCAAAACGATTCGCAAGGCACTCATTCGGCCCAATGTGCGCGATGCAGGGCGGTTTCGGGGTACCGCTCGAGCAAGGCGGTATCGGCGTCGCGGGTGTCGCCCACCACCTGGGCCGGGCAGCCGGCCAGCACCGCGAAGTCGGGGAACACGCCGCGCACCGCGCTGCCGGCGCGCACCAGGGTGCCGCGGCCCAGGCGGGTGCCCGCCTCGATGACCGTGTGCGGGCCGATGAAGCTGTAGGGGCCGATGTGCACCTCGCCGCCCACCCAGCCGGGCCGCGGGCCCTGCCAGCTGACGAAGGCGCGGCCCAGCAGCCGCGCCGAGCGGTGCGAACTGTGGCTGACGATGCTCACGTGGCTGGTGATCTGCACGCCTTCGCCGATGGTCAGGCCGCTGCTGGCTTCCAGGTAGCAGAAGGGGCCGATGTACACATGGTCGCCCAGCGTCAGCCGGTCTTCGTGCTCGATGACCACGCTGGGCGCGATGCGGGTGAACGGCAGGTCGCGGCCCTGCGAGCGTTCGCCGAACACGATGCGGCCCAGCAGCTGGCGCAGCAGCCGGCGCCGCCAGCGGTTGAAGGCCGCGCGCATGCGGATGTTCATGCCGACACCACCGGCCAGGTGGCCAGCCGCCAGAAGTACCAGCCGAAGTACAGCGCCATGCCGGCCGACACCGCCCAGCCGGCACCGCGCAGGCCGCCGCAGGCCAGGCCCGCCGCCAGCGACAGCACGAACACGCCCTGCCCGACCAGCGCCAGCTTCAAGGCCCAGGCCTGCGCGTTCCAGGCCATCGTGACCACCGCCAGCGGCGAGGCCACGAAATGCACGCCGATGTACACCGCCAGCGCCCGCGCCAGCTCGCCCGCGCCCTGCCACTGCGGCCCGAACACCCGCGCAAAAGCCCATGGTGCGGCCACCCACAGCGCCAGCACCAGCGGCGTGGCCACGGCGGCTAGCGACAGCATCACGCGCCGCACGTCGGCCCGGCCGGCGGCGGTGGCCCGGCCCTCGCCAGCCGCGGCCAGCCGCGGGTACAGCGCCTGCGACACCGCACCGCCCACCAGCGTGGCCGGCGCCTTCAGGTAGCGCAGCGTCAGGCCCCAGAAGCCCGCCGCCGCCGGTCCGAGCGTGGCCGCCACCAGCGAAACGGCCAGCGTGTCCTGCAGCGCACCGGCGAAGGCGTGCGGTGTGTTGAGCAGCGGGAATTCCTTGTGCCGGCGCGCCGCATCGCGCAGCCGCAGGCGGCCGACCTCGAGCCAGCCGCGCAAGCGCAGCCGCAGCAGCGCGGCGGTGGCCAGCGCGGCCAGCAGCGGCGCGGCGATCAGGCCCGCGATGCCGAGTTGCGCCACGCCCGCGGCGGCCTGGGCCACCGCACCCCCGCCATGCTGCAGCACCCGGCCCGCGGCCAGTGCCTTGAAGCGCTGCTCGCGCGTGGCCAGCAGCGTCGCCAGCGACACCGCGCCCAGCGCGGCCACCGCCAGCGGCAGCCACAGCGGCCAGGGGTGGCCGATGCCCACCGCCCAGGCCACGCCACCCACGGCCGACAGCAGGGTGCAGCCGGCCAGCAGCCACAGGCACAGCGCGCGCAATGCGGTCGCTTCCTCGTCGTCGCGCGCCATCGGCAAGGCAAATTCATAGCGCGCGCAAGCCACCACCGCCAGGTTGGCGGCCACGGCGGCGAACAGGTGGTAGATGCCGAATTCGGCCGGCGTGTACAGCCGCGTGAGCCAGGGCCCCAGCGCCAGCGGAATGGCCTGGGCCGCCAGCCCGCCCGCCAGCAGCGTGAAGGTGGCGCGCTTCAGGCCCACGACGGCCGGTGCGGTCAACGCGTCGCAGCCACCGCGCTGCGCAGCGCGGCGACCACCGCCTGCTGGTCGGCCTCGGCCAGGTCGGCGCTCATCGGCAGGCTCAGCACGGTCGCGGCGGCGCGGTCGGCATGCGGGCAGCCGGCGGCGGGCGCATGGGCTTCGTAGGCCGGCTGGCGGTGCAGCGGCCGCGGATAGTGCACGGCGGTGGGAAGACCCTGTGCCTTCAGCGCCGCGGCCACCGCGTCGCGGCCCTGCTCGATGAAAACGGTGAACTGCGCCCACACGCAATCCCGGTCCGGGCGCACGCTGGTCAGGCCCAGGCCGGGCACGTCGGCCAGCGCGTGGCGGTAGGTGGCACCCAGGCGCGCGCGCTGCGCCAGTTCCCACTCGAAGCGTTCCAGCTTCGCCAGCACCACGGCGCACTGCAGCGTGTCCATGCGGCCGCCGACGCCCACGCGGGTGTGGGTGTAGCGCGCGCTCTGGCCGTGGATGCGGATCTCGCGCGCAGCCTGGGCCAGCGCATCGTCGTCGGTGAACAGCGCGCCGCCGTCGCCGTAGCAGCCCAGCGGCTTGCTGGGAAAGAAGCTGGTGGCACCGAAGCTCGACAGGCCGCAGGAGCGCTTGCTGCCGTACCGTGCGCCGAAGCTCTGGGCCGCATCCTCGATCACGACCAGCCCGCCATGCCGCGCGGCGATGGCGTTGATCGCGTCCATGTCGGCCACTTGTCCATACAAGCTCACCGGCATGATGGCCCTGGTGCGTGGCGTGATGGCCGCTTCGATCAGCCGGGCGTCGATGTTGCAGGTGTCGGGCTCGATGTCGACGAACACCGGCACCGCGCCCAGCAGCACGATGGTCTCGGCCGTGGCCGCGAAAGTGAAAGGCGTGGTGACCACCTCATCGCCCGGGCCGATGCCCGCGGCCATCAGCGCGATCAGCAGCGCCTCGGTGCCGCTGGCCACGGTGATGCAGTGGCGTGTGCCGGCGAACGCCGCCAGCGCCGCTTCCAGCTCCGCCACCTCGGGCCCCATGATGTACTGGCCGTGGTCCAGCACCTGCTGGATGCGGGCGTCGATGCGCGGCTTCAGCGCCGCGTACTGGGCCTTCAGGTCGGTGAATTGCATGGCGCGATTACAGCAGCGTCAGCACGTCACCGTCGAGGCGGTAGCTTTCTCCCGTGGCCGGGCAGGCCGCCGTGCCCTGGCCGGACGCCGGCAGCGCCAGCCGCTCGCCGTGCCGGCTCATCCAGCCGATGCGCCGCGCCGGCACGCCCACCACCAGCGCATGGTCGGGCACGTCGGCCGTGACCACCGCGCCGGCGCCGACGAAGGCATGGGCCCCCACCGTGGCGCCGCAGACGATGGTGCAGTTGGCGCCCAGCGTGGCGCCCTGCTTGACCAAGGTGTGCCGGTACTCGGCCTTGCGGGAGACGGCCGCGCGCGGGTTGTAGACGTTGGTGAACACCATGCTCGGGCCGCAGAACACGTCGTCTTCCAGCGTCACCGCGTCGTACACCGACACGTTGTTCTGGATGCGTGCATTGGCGCCGATCACCACGTCGTTGCCCACGTACACGCCCTGCCCCAGCGAGCTGCCGGGCCCGATGCGGGCGCCGGCGCACACATGGCTGAAGTGCCACACCTTGCTGCCGTCGCCGATCTGCGCGCCGTCGTCGACGACCGCGCTGGCATGCGCCCAATACGCCATGGCCGCCTCCTTCAGAACACCAGGGGCAGGCCCACGCGGGTGCCGTCGCGCGCGCTGCGGTAGGCCGCGATGATCACTTCCAGCGAGCGCAGGCCTTCGTAGCCGTCGACCTCGGCGCTGGCCTGGCCGAGCAGCGTGTCGATCACGTTGGCGTAGTACAGCGGGTGGCCATGGCCATAGACCGAAGGCGGCGCGTAGTTGGCCGACTTCACCACCTCGTCCTCCGGCTGCACGTCTTCGAAGGCCCAGTGCTGGATCTCGTTGACCGCCACGCCGCCGATGCGCACGGTGCCCTTCTCGCCCAGCACGGTGATGCTGCCTTCGAAGTTCTTGCCGTGCGTCAGCATCGTCACGTTGATGGAGGCCAGGCCGCCGCGGCGCAGGCGCAGGCTCATCACGCCGGTGTCTTCCGCTTCGATGTCGCGGCCCAGCGTGGCGGTGTAGGCATGCACGTTGTCCACCGGGCCCACCAGCCAGTCGACCATGTCCACATAGTGGCTGGCCTGGTTCATGAAGGCGCCGCCGTCCATGTCCCAGCGGCCGCGCCAGGGGGCTTCGTCGTAGTAGCTCTGCGGGCGGGTCCAGAACACGTTGACGTTGACCATCGCGATGCGGCCGAAGCGCCCGCCGTCGATGGCCTTCTTCAGCAGTTGCAGCGTGGTGTTGAGCCGGTTCTGCTTGACCACGAACAGCTTGACGCCCGCCTCGCGGCAGGCGCGCACCATGGCCATGCCCTCGTCCCACTTGGTGGCCATGGGCTTTTCGCTGAGCACATGGCGGCCCGCATGCGCCACCTCGATGGCCTGGCGCGAATGCAGGCCGCTGGGCGTGGCCAGCACCACGATGTCGGGTTCGCTGCCGGCCAGCAGCGCGGCCAGGGTGTTGAAGCGCGGCACGCCGGCCAGGTGCGGCGCATGCGCCACCAGCGACTCGATCGCCTCGGGCCGCTTGTCGCACAGCGCCACCAGCTCGGCCCGCTCGGCATGGGCGGCGAGCGCCGCCACGTGGTTGCGCGCGATGCGGCCGCAGCCCATCAGGGCGAAGCGGATGCGCCGGCCGGCCACCGGGGTGAGCGTTGCGGCCATCAGTCCAGCCGAGCGTCCGCCAGCAGCGGCGCGGCCGCGTCCTTGGGCGCCAGGCGCGGCTGCACGCCGGCCGGCAGCGGCCACTCGATGCCGATGGCCGGATCGTTCCAGACGATGCTGCCTTCGCAGTCCTTGGCGTAGGTGTCGGTGGTCTTGTAGAGGAAGTGGGTGTCGTCCTCCATCGCCACGAAGGCATGCGCGAAGCCTTCGGGAACCCACAGCTGGCGCTTGTTGTCGGCCGACAGCAGCTCACCGACCCACTGGCCGAAGGTGGGCGAGCCGCGGCGGATGTCCACCGCCACGTCGAAGGCCGAGCCCTTGACCACGCGCACCAGCTTGCCCTGGGCATGCGGCGCGCGCTGGTAGTGCAGGCCGCGCAGCACCCAGGCGGCGCTGACGGAATGGTTGTCCTGCACGAAGGGCCGCGGCGCGGGCAGGCCCAGCTCGGCCAGCTGCGCATGGAAGCGCGGCTCGTTGTAGCTCTCGGAGAACCAGCCGCGGTCGTCGCCGAACACGGCCGGCTCGACGATCACGACGCCCGGCAGGCGGGTGGGGATCAGCTTGCTCATGGCGTCAGAACACCTTGTCCTGCAGCACCTTCATCAGGTACTGGCCATAACCGTTCTTCAGCATGGGCGCGGCCAGCTTCTCGACGGCGGCGGCATCGATCCAGCCGCTGCGGTACGCAATTTCTTCCAGGCAGGCCACCTTCAGGCCCTGGCGCTTTTCCAGCGTGGCGATGAACTGGCCGGCTTCCAGCAGGCTGTCGTGCGTGCCGGTGTCCAGCCAGGCGTAGCCTCGGCCCATGATCTCGACCTGGAGCTGCCCGCGCTCGAGGTAGGCGGCGTTGACGTCGGTGATCTCCAGCTCGCCGCGCGGGCTCGGCTTGATGTTGGCGGCGATGTCGCACACCTGCTGGTCGTAGAAGTACAGGCCGGTGACCGCGTAGTTGCTCTTGGGCTGCGGGGGCTTTTCCGCGATGCTGATGGCGCGCTGGCCACCATCGAACTCGACCACGCCATAACGCTCGGGATCGTGCACGTGGTAGGCGAACACCGTGGCGCCCTGGTCGCGGCCGGCGGCGTTCTTCAGCAGGCCCTGGAAGTCATGGCCGTGGAAGATGTTGTCGCCCAGCACCAGCGCGCTGGGGCAGCTGCCCACGTGCTGCTTGCCCAGGATGAAGGCCTGCGCCAGGCCGTCGGGCTTCTCCTGCACGCAATACGTGAGGTTGACGCCCCAGCGGCTGCCGTCGCCCAGCAGCGATTCGAAGCGCGGCGTGTCCTGCGGCGTGCTGATGATCAGCACGTCGCGGATGCCGGCCAGCATCAGCGTGGACAGCGGGTAATAGACCATCGGCTTGTCGAACACCGGCAGCAGCTGCTTGCTCATGGCCAGCGTGGCCGGGTGCAGCCGGGTGCCGGAGCCGCCGGCCAGGATGATGCCCTTGCGGGTGGTATTGCTCATGGTGGGTACGGCAGTCGGTTGATCAGCGGAAGGCTTCGGTCAGCATGCGTTCGACACCCTCTTGCCACGGCGGCATCACGAGGTCGAAGGCCTGCTGCAGGCGGGCGGTGGACAGCCGCGAATTCAGCGGCCGCTGCGCCGGCGTCGGGAAGCTGGTGGTCGGCACCGGCTCGATGGCGCCGGGCGCCACCTTCAGCGGCAGGCCGTTGGCACGCGCCCAGTCGATGACGAAGCTGGCATAGCCGTGCCAGCTGGTCTCGCCCGCGGCCACCGCGTGGTAGGTGCCGCACAGCGCCGGGTTGGCGCGGCAGGCGCGGATGGCATGGGCGGTGATGTCGGCCAGCAGGTCGGCACCGGTGGGTGCGCCGATCTGGTCGTCGATCACGGTGAGCTTCTCGCGCTCGCCGGCCAGCCGCAGCATGGTGCGGGCGAAGTTGCCGCCACGCGCGCCGTAGACCCAGCTGGTGCGCAGGATCACATGCGGGCAGCCGCTGGCGCGGATGGCCTCCTCGGCCTGCAGCTTGGTGCGGCCGTAGACGCTCAAGGGGCCGGTGGGCGCATCCTCGTCGCGCGCATGGCTGCCGCTGCCGTCGAACACATAGTCCGTGCTGTAGTGCACCAGCAGCGCGCCGATCGCGGCGGCCTCGTGGGCGATCACCGCCGGACCGGTGGCATTCAGCGCCTCGGCCAGCGCCGGTTCGCTCTCGGCCTTGTCCACCGCGGTGTGGGCGGCGGCATTCACGATCACGTCGGGCCGCACCTGGCGCACCGTCTCGGCCAGGCCCTCGGGGCGGCTGAAGTCGGCGTGCAGCGTGGTGCTGTCGAAGTCCAGCGCGACCAGCTCGCCCAGCGGGCGCAGCGCGCGCTGCAGCTCCCAGCCGACCTGGCCGCCCTTGCCGAAGAGCAGGACCTTCATGCGCGGCCGCCGTAGTTGGTGCCGATCCAGTCCTTGTAGGCGCCGCTCTGCACGTCGGCCACCCACTGCGTGTTCTCCAGGTACCACTGCACCGTCTTGCGGATGCCGGTCTCGAAGGTCTCGGCCGGGCGCCAGCCCAGCTCGCGCTCGATCTTGCGGGCGTCGATGGCGTAGCGGCGGTCGTGGCCCGGGCGGTCGGTCACGTAGGTGATCAGGCGGCTGTAGGGGCCGGCCGGGTCGGGCTTCAGCTCGTCGAGCAGCGCGCACACGCGCTGGACGATGTCGATGTTGGCCTGCTCGTTCCAGCCGCCGATGTTGTAGGTCTCGCCCAGCGTGCCGCGCTCCAGCACCGCGCGGATGCCGCTGCAGTGGTCCTTCACGTACAGCCAGTCGCGGATCTGCTGGCCGTCACCGTACACCGGCAGCGGCTTGCCGGCCAGGGCGTTGACGATCATCAGCGGGATCAGCTTCTCGGGGAAGTGATAGGGCCCGTAGTTGTTCGAGCAGTTGGTGGTGACCACCGGCAGGCCGTAGGTGTGGTGCCAGGCGCGCACCAGGTGGTCGCTGGCGGCCTTGCTGGCCGAGTACGGGCTGTTGGGCTCGTAGGGGTTGGTCTCGGCGAACGGCGGGTCGCTGGGCTTGAGCGAGCCGTACACCTCGTCGGTGCTCACGTGGTGGAAGCGGAAGGCCGCCTTGGCATCGCCCTGGAGCTTGCCCCAATAGGCGCGGGCGGCTTCCAGCAGCGCGAAGGTGCCGTCGATGTTGGTGCGCATGAACGCGCCGGGGCCATGGATGCTGCGGTCCACGTGACTTTCGGCGGCGAAGTGCACCAGCGCACGCGGCTGGTGCGTTGCCACCAGCTCGTCGACCAGGTTGCGGTCGCAGATGTCGCCCTGCACGAACACGTGGCGGGCGTCACCTTCCAGCGACTTCAGGTTGCCGAGGTTGCCGGCATAGGTCAGCAGATCGAGGTTGATCACCTTCTCGTCCGACTGGGCCAGCCAGTCGAGCACGAAGTTGCTGCCGATGAAGCCGGCGCCGCCTGTCACGAGGATCGTCATGGGAGTGCTGTGCAGTGTTCCCTGGCCCCGCGCCGGCACAGCGCCGCGGCTGGACGGGCCCGGGAAACAAACCCCGGCAGTATGCCCGCAGAGGGTCAGCACCTAGAATCGCCACCCCCTAGCGCCCCAGGCGCCGCCTTCACGGCCCCCACGGCCCACCTCCGGCCCCATCGCATGACCGACCACGCCATCCCCACGCCGCCCGTCGCCGACGACAACAAGCTGATCGCCGAGCGCCGCGAGAAACTCGCCGCCATCCGCCGCGAGGGCGTTGCCTTCCCCAACGACTTCAAGCCGCGCGACCATGCCGCCGCGCTGCTGCAGGCGCATGGCGAGTCGCCCAACGAGGCGCTGGAGCCTCAGGCCGTGGCCGTTTCGCTGGCCGGCCGCATGATGCTCAAGCGGGTGATGGGCAAGGCCAGCTTCTGCTCGCTGCAGGACGCCACCGGCCGCATCCAGCTGTTCGTGGCGCGGGACAACGTGGGCGAGCAGGTCTACGCCGCCTTCAAGCACTGGGACCTGGGCGACATCCTGGGCGCCGAGGGCACGTTGTTCCGCACCAAGACGGGTGAACTTTCGGTCAAGGTGACCACGCTGCGGCTGCTGACCAAGAGCCTGCGCCCGCTGCCGGACAAGTTCCACGGCATGGCCGACCAGGAGCAGAAGTACCGCCAGCGCTACGTCGACCTGATCACCGACGACGACGCGCGCGCCCGCTTCACCGCCCGCAGCAAGACGCTCTCGGCCATCCGCCAGTTCATGGTGGACCACCGCTTCATGGAAGTGGAGACGCCGATGCTGCACCCCATCCCGGGTGGCGCCAACGCCAAGCCCTTCGTCACGCACCACAACGCGCTCGACCAGGAGATGTTCCTGCGCATCGCGCCCGAGCTGTACCTCAAGCGGCTGATCGTCGGCGGCTTCGAGCGGGTGTTCGAGATCAACCGCAGCTTCCGCAACGAAGGCATCAGCGTCCGGCACAACCCGGAATTTACGATGATGGAGTTCTACGCGGCCTACTGGAACCATCACGACCTGATGGACTTCACCGAGGAAGTGCTGCGCCATGCCGCGCGCCAGGCCACCGGCTCGGCCGCCATCAGCTATGCCGGCAAGCCGGTGCACCTGGACCAGCCCTTCGCACGCCTGACGGTGCGCGATTCGCTGGTGGCCCATGCCGGCCTCAGCGCCGAGGAGGCCGTGGACGCCGAGGTGCTGCGCGGCCGGCTGAAGGCCGCCGGCGAGGAGGCGCCCGCCCACTGGAAACTGCCCGAGCTGCAGTTCGGCCTGTTCGAGGCGGTGGTGGAAGAAAAGCTCTGGCAGCCCACCTTCATCATCGACTACCCGGTGGAAGTGAGCCCGCTGGCCCGCGCGTCCGATGCCGACCCGTCGATCACCGAGCGCTTCGAGCTCTTCATCACCGGGCGCGAATACGCCAACGGCTTCTCGGAGCTGAACGACGCCGAGGACCAGGCCGCCCGCTTCCAGGCCCAGGCCGCCAACAAGGAAGCCGGCGACGAGGAAGCGATGTACTACGACGCCGACTTCATCCGCGCGCTGGAATACGGCATGCCGCCCACCGGCGGCTGCGGCATCGGCATCGACCGCCTGGTGATGCTGCTGACCGATTCGCCCAGCATCCGCGACGTGATCCTGTTCCCGGCGCTGCGGCGCGAAGGCTGAAGGCAGGCCTGCGGTGTTGTCGTCCCGCATCGAGTCCCTGCACATCCTGGAGGCGGCCTGCTGGCAGGAGCTGGAGAAAGCCGCCACCGACCCCGCCCACGGCTGGCGGCTGATGACCCTGGCCACCGTCCAAGGCGACGAGGCCGATGCCCGCAGCGTGGTGCTGCGCGAAGCGCGCCGCGGCCCGCAGGAGCTGCTGTTCTACAGCGACGCCCGGGCCGCCAAGGTGCGGCAGATTGGGCAACAGCCCAAGGGCACGCTGGTGATGTGGTCGAAGGCGCTGAGCTGGCAGCTTCGGCTGCGGGTGGCGATGACCGTGGCAACCGACGGCCCCGACGTGGCTTCCCGCTGGGCCCAGGTGCGGCTCACGCGCTCGGCGGCCGACTACCTGGCCGGCGCCGCGCCGGGCAGCGAGCTGCCCTCGCCGCTGGTGCCCGAGCGCGCCGCGCGGGAGCATTTCGCGGTGATCACCGCCCGTGTGCTGTCCATCGACTGGACCGAGCTGCATGTCGACGGCCACCGCCGCGCGATCTTCTCGGCCGACCACGCCACCTGGGCGCAGCCGTGAACTGCGCCGGATAGCCGGCGCTTTTCGACACGTTTGCGCAGGCTTCGGTTGTCAACCGGAACGCGGCTCAACCGATATAGGGAGACCTCGTCAGAGAGTTGTCCCCACACCATGCCATCTCCCGCCCATCCCGTCTTCGAACGCCTGACCGCCGCGCAAAGCCCGCTGGCCCGCCAGCAGCTGCTGCATGAGCTGGAAAAGCTCGTCGACAGCCGCCCTGCAGAGAAGGCGCTGGCCCAGCGCGTGCACCAGGTGATCGACCGCGGCGTGCCGTACTTCGCGCCCACCGACGCCCACTACCTGAGCTGGGCCCGCCAGGTGGCCGAGCTCTGGCAGCGCGCCGAAGCCCTGCCCGCCTGACACCGGCCGGCAGGCGTTACCGGTGCTTGAACACCGGGGCGCGCTTGCTCAGGAAGGCGTCCATGCCTTCCTTCTGGTCTTCCGTCGCGAACATCGCGTGGAAGAGGCGCCGCTCGTAGGACACGCCGTCCGACAGCCCGCCCTCGAAGGCCTTGTTCACGCATTCCTTGGCCATCATCACGCTGGGCATGCCGTAGCCGCAGATGACCGTGGCCGCGCCGATGGCCTCGTCGATCAGCTTGTCGGCCGGCACCACGCGCGACACCAGCCCGGCCCGCTCCGCCTCGGCCGCGTCCATCATGCGGGCGGTGAGGATCATGTCCATCGCCTTGCTCTTGCCCACCGCGCGCGGCAGCCGCTGCGTGCCGCCGGCGCCCGGCATGATGCCGATCTTGATCTCCGGCTGGCCGAACTTGGCCGTGTCGGCGGCGATGATGAAGTCGCACATCATCGCCAGCTCGCAGCCGCCGCCCAGCGCGAAACCCGCCACCGCGGCGATCACCGGCTTGCGCACCTGGCGGATGGTTTCCCAGTTGCGGGTGATGAAGTTGCCGCCGTAGGTGTCCTCGAAGGTGTACTTGGCCATCGCCGCGATGTCGGCGCCGGCCGCGAAGGCCTTCTCGCTGCCGGTGATCACGATGCAGCCGATGCCCGGGTCGGCATCGAAGGCCAGCAGCGCATGGCCCAGGTCGTTCATCAGGCCATCGTTCAGCGCATTGAGCTGCTTGGGCCGGTTCAGCGTGATGAGCGCGGTCTTCAGCGGGCCGTCGCCGCGCAGCTCGGTGAGGATGTTCTCGTAGTCCATTCGCGTGGTCCCTCGGTGGCACAGTCGTGCGGGCACTATAGGCGGGGCACCACGGCCGGCTATTCGGTCTGCAGCGGAGGCGCGTCCAGCATCAGGTCGACGTAGGTGTCGCCCTCGTGGCGGATCAGGATGCGCACCGGCAGGTACTGCAGCGTGGGCGCGAACCACAGCTCCGCCGTCAGCTCGCCGGGCCGGGTGGATTCGCGCCGCGGCTTCACATGGAAGGTGCGCAGCTCGCCGACGCGGGTGTAGAGCGTTTCCTCGGCCACCACGTCGTAGTGCCAGCGGTCGATGCGCCGCGGCAGTGCCAGCGGAAACTCCAGCGCCTGGCCCACCCGGAGCAGCTGCGGCTGGGTGGTGAACAGCCAGGTGAGCTGCACGAACTGGCTGGCCGTGTCCTGCACCCCGGGCCAGGGCTCGGCGGTGCCCTTGTCCAGCACGATGCGGTCGGGCTCGAAGCGCAGCCCGCGGCGCCGCGGCTTGCCGAACAGCGTGCTGGTCACTTCCTCGTAGGCCTGCGGCACCAGGCCGCCGGGCGTCACCGCGCCTTCACTGGTCATGCGGCGCGCCACCAGCGGTGCGAAGCTGGGACCGACCACCACGTCCACATGCACCTGGTAGCGCTGCGCCTGGCGGATCCATTGCACCCGCGCATGGCCGTTCACCTCGCCGCGGTAGTTGCCGTTGAGCACATAGTCCAGCCGGGTGGACGGCGGCCACTCGAAGGCCGGCGCGCTGGCCGAGGCCACCTGCAGCGGCTGGAAGGCGGCCAGGGGCGGGCTGGCCGCAGGGGTCGGGGCCGGGGCCGCTGCCATCTCCGCCGCGGAAGCGGCCGCAGCGGCGTCAGGCACGGGCTCCGATGCCGGCCCGGAGGCCGGCTCGGGCGGCAGCTCGGGCGCCTGTGCCACCAGGCCCGGCACCGGCTCCACCTCGGCCTCGGTGGGCGCGTCGGGCGCGCTGGCGGCCGAAGCCGCGGGCTCCGGCGGCGGCGCGGGCTGGGGCTGGCGGCGTGCCGGCGCGGGCGGCGCGGCACGCACCGGCGCGGCAACAGGCGGCGCGGCCTGCTGCAGTTCGCGCACGAAGGCCACGTCCATGCGCTGCATCGCCGGCCTGTCGCCGCCGCCAGCGGAGACCAGGGCGTCCGACACCCGGCTGCTGAGCCACAGATGGCCGGCCAGCACCGCCACCGCCACGGCCAGCGCCGCCAGGCGGCGGCCGCCGCGGCCCGGGCGACTCAGCAGCCCAGCCATGCGCGGCGCAAGGCCGCGGCCGACTTCGCCGGCTTGTCGGCCGGGCTCAGCAACAGCGTGGCCGCGGGCGTGGCTTCGGGCACCACACGCACGGTGTGCAGCCGCTGGTCACGTGCCAGCAGCAGTTCGAACGGCAGGCCGGCGCCCACCCACTGCTGCGCATCGTCCAGCCGGCGGATGCGCCAGCCATCGACCGCCAGCAGTTCGTCGCCGGCCGAGACACCGGCACGCTCGGCCGCGCTGCCGCGCAGCACCTGGCGCACCTGCACGCCGCTCACAGCGCCCTCGGACAGCCGCAGGCCCAGCGCGGCCGACCAGCCGGCCGGCTCCGGCTTCACCGCCACCCCGGCACGCTCCAGCAGCGGCTGCAGCGGCAGGTCGTCGGTGCCGTGCACCCAGGCGGCCAGCTCGTCGGCATAGGAACGGCGGCCGACCGATTGCAGCGCGGCCAGGATGGCGGCCTCGTCCACCGGGCCGCCATCGCTGGCCGCCCACAGCGCGCGCATCACGTCGTCCAGCGAGCCGCGGGCCTCGGCGCGCAGCGTCAGGTCCAGCGCCATCGCCACCAGCGAGCCCTTGGTGTAGTAGCTCACCGTGGCATTGGGCGTGTTCTCGTCGGCGCGGTAGTACTTCACCCAGGCGTCGAAGCTGGCCTGCGCCACGCTCTGCACCTTGCGCCCGGGCCCGGCCAGCACGCCGTTGACGGTCTTGCCGATCAGCTTGAGGTAGCGCGGCGCGTCGATCAGGCCGGCGCGCAGCAGGAACTGGTCGTCGTAGTAGCTGGTGAAGCCTTCGAAGAACCACAGCAGCTCGGTGTAGTTCTCGCGCGTGTAGTCGAACTGCGCGAACGGCGCCGGCTTCAGCCGCTTGACGTTCCAGGTGTGGAAGAACTCGTGGCTGATCAGGCCCAGCAGCGTCACGTAGCCATCGCTGGCGGCCGCCACGCCGGGGCGCGGCAGGTCGCGGCGGTTGGCGATCAACGCGGTGCTGGCGCGGTGCTCCAGGCCGCCATAGCCTTCCTCCACCGTGTTGAGCATGAACACGTAGCGCTCGTACGGCGGCTGGCCCTGCGGCCCGTGCCAGAAGGCTACCTGCGCCTCGCAGATGCGGCGGGTGTCGGCCAGCAGCCGGTCGCCATCGAAGCCGGGCCAGGCGCCGGCCACCACGAATTCATGCGGCACGCCGGCCACCTCGAAGCGGCCGCGCCAGAAGCTGCCCAGCTCGAACGGATGGTCCACCAGCTCGTCGTAGTCGGCGGCCACGAAGGCGCGCGGGCCGTCGGTCGGCATGGCCGTGGCCACCTCCCAGCCGCGCGGCAGCGTGCCCAGCTCGATGCGGTGCGGCTCGGCCTCGCGGCCTTCGACACGCAGGCACAGGCTGGTGTTGTTGAAGAAGCCGCGCGAGGCATTGAGGAAGGCGGTGCGCACCGAGGTGTCGAAGGCATAGACCAGGTAGCTCAGCGTCAGCGCGCCGCGGCCTTCCGGGCGGGCGATCCAGCTGGTCTTGTCGCGCTGCTGCAGCGGCACCGGCGTGCGCCCCTGGCGGGCCTGCACCTCGGAGAGGTGCCGGCCGAACTCGCGCACCATGTAGCTGCCCGGGATCCACACCGGCAGGCTCAGCACCTGCTCGGGCGCCGGCTGCGGCACGGTGAGCGTGACGCGGTACAGGTGGGCGTGGACGTCGGCCACGTCGATGCGGTAGGTGATCATGGAGGACAGCCAGTGGGAAGGGTCATGCGCCCGCGGCGCCGATGAAGCAGCTCAGCGACGACACCGCGCTCAGGCGGAAGCGCAGCGTTAGCCACGCGGCCAGGCCGTGGCGCGGATACACCCGGCGGTCCACCAGGTAGCAGCCCAGCAGCATGGCGCCGCTGATCACCAGGCCGGCGTCGGGCGACATCATCAGCGCCACCCAGGCCACCAGCGAGGGCACCACGCCCCAGGCGAACAGCGCCGGCGTGCCGTCCCGGAAGCCGATGCCCCAGTGGATGCCGCCGAGGAAGGACACGATGATCGCGGCATAGCTGGCCAGCGCCAGCGTCACGTAGGGCAAGGCGTCGGCACGCACGAGCCACACCAGCAGCGCGCCGGCGACGAAGGGGATGAGGCCGGCATAACCGAGGCGCAGGGCAGGCGCCGACGGCGCGGCGGCAGGAGGAAGGGCGACAGGTGGGGCGGACATGGCGCGCGCATTGTGACTGCGCCCGCCCGCCCTGCGGCGCGATCAGGACTTGCCCGAGGCCTCGGCCAGCTGCTTCTCGATCTCCGCCGCCGGAATGGCGCCGGGCAGGCGCCGGCCGTCCTGGAACACCAGCGCCGGCGTGCCGTTGAGCTTGTGCTTCTGGCCGAAGGCCACGTTGCGGGTGATGGCCGCGGCGTCGCACTGGCCCATCTGCTTGGGGATGGTGGCGTTGTCCAGCATCCAGGCGCGCCAGGTCTTCTGCGCATCCTTGGCGCACCAGATGGCCTTGGCCTTGGCGTCCGAATCGGCGCCCAGGATCGGGTACAGGAAGGTGTAGATGGTCACGTCCTTCACCGTGGCCAGGTCGCGCTCGAAGCGCTTGCAGTAGCCGCAGTTGGGGTCGGCGAAGACCGCCAGCTTGCGCGAGCCGTTGCCCTGCTTCTGCACCATCGCGTCCTTCAGCGGCAGCGCCGCGAAGTCGATGGCCGTCAGCTTCTGGATGCGGGCATCGGTCAGGTTGGTCTTGCTGCGGGTGTCGAAGATGGAGCCCTGGATGAGGTGGTTGCCCGTCTCGTCGCTGTAGATCACCTCGGTGCCCATGCGCACCTCGTACAGGCCGGGGATGGTGGTCTTGCTCACCTCGTCGATCTTGGGCATCTGCGGCAGCCGCTCCGCGAGGTTCTTGCGGATGACGTCTTCCTGGGCGGCCAGCGGCAGCGCGGCGACGGCCAGCACGGCGGCGGCGACGAGGGTTCGGTTCAGCATGGGGTTGTCCTTCAGAGACCGAGCGCACGCCCGGCAAGCCAGCGCTTGGCACGCGGCAGGTGATCCACCAGATTCAATCCGCGGTTGCGCAGTTCCCGCAGCCACGGCGTGGGCGGGGCGAAGAGGTGCAGCAGGCCGTCGGTCACCGTGGCCATCGCGCTGGTGGGGCCGAGCCGGCGCCGCGCGTAGCGCGACAGCAGGCGCTCGTCGCCCAGGGCGCGCCAGGGCTCGCGCGCGGCCAGGGTTTCGGCCAGCACCTGCACGTCGGCCAGGCCCAGGTTCAGGCCCTGGCCGGCCAGCGGATGCACCACATGGGCACTGTCGCCCAGCAGTGCCCAGCCAGGACCGGCGACCCGGCGCGCCTGCCCGATGCCCAGCGGCCAGGCCGCCCGCTCGCTGCCCAGCGCAAGGCGGCCCGCAGCGCCGCCGGTGGCGTCGTTCAACGCGGCCTCGAAGTCGGGCGCCGGCAGGGCCAGCAGCTCGCCCGCGCGCGCCTCGGGCAGCGACCACACCAGGCCGTAGCTGGTGTGCGGCTGGGGCCGGTCGAAGGGCAGCAGCGCCAGCACGTCGGGCGAGCGGAACCACTGGCGCGCGGTGCCGTGGTGCGGCCGGTCGGACGTCAGGCGGGCGGCGATGGCCCGCTGGCCGTACCAGTGCATCTCGAACTCGATGCCCAGGCGCTGGCGCGTGGCCGAATGCTTGCCTTCGCACAGTGCGGTCAGGGGCGCGGCGATGGACTCCTCGGGCGCGGCCATGCGCACATGCGGCGCAAAGCGCAGGGCGGTGTGCAGCGCCGCCTCCAGCGCGGCGGCATCGACGATCCAGGCCAGCGCCTCCACCGCCTGCTCCCAGGCCGAGAAGCTCAGCGCCCCGGGCCGGGCATCGCCTGCGATCTGCATGTCATGCACCGGCGTCACCGCATCGGGCGGCAGCGCCTCCCAGACTTTGAGCGAGCGCAGCAGCGCCACCGAGGCGGCATTCAGCGCATAGGCACGCACGTCGGGCTGGCCGGCCGGCGCCGGCGCGGCCGCCTGCAGCACCACCCGCAGCCCCTGGCGCGACAGCGCCAGCGCCAGGCTGGCGCCCACCGCGCCGGCACCGCGGATGCACACGTCGATCGAGCTGTCGGAATTCATATGAAAACCATTGTAGGGAGCGGCCCCTGCCCCGCCTCGCCCGCAGGAAGCGGCCCGCATGGGCGCGCCCGCAGGGGGGTGGTGGCGGGCAGAATGGCCGCATGAGCGACCATTCCGTCACCGTGCATTCGCTGCACATCCATCCCATCAAGTCGTGCGGCGGCATCGCGGTACGCCAGGGCCTGCTGATCGAGACCGGCCTGGAGCTGGACCGCGCCTGGATGGTGGTGGACGAGCACGGCGAATTCCTCACCCAGCGCGAGCTGCCGCGCATGCAGCTCGTCAAGCCCACGCTGCGCACGGACGACCTGGTGCTGCGCGCCCCCGGCATGCTCGCGCTGCACCTGACGATCGACGCGGTGGAAGCGCCCTGCCGGGCCACCGTGTGGGGCGACGAGGTGGCCGCCTTCGACATGGGCAAGGTGGCCGCGCAGTGGTTCAGCGACTACCTGGGCCGCCCGGCGCGGCTGGTGCGCTTCGACCCCGAGCACCGCCGCGCCTGCGACACGAAGTGGACGGCCGGCCTGCCGGCGCAGACCGCCTTCGCCGACGGCTTCCCGCTGCTGGTGACGTCCACCGCCTCGCTGGCCGAGCTGAACCGGCGGCTGGCCGAAGCGGGGCGGCCCGCCGCGACCATGGAGCGCTTTCGCCCCAACCTCGTGCTCGACGGGCTGGAGGACGCGCATGCCGAGGACTTCATCGACGAGCTGGTGATCGAGTCGCCGCAGGGCCCCATCGTGCTGAAGCTGGTCAAGCCCTGCTCGCGCTGCAGCATCCCCGACGTGGACCCGGCCACCGCCGAGACCGGCCATGCCATCGCCGACACGCTGGTGGCCTACCGCGCCGACCCGCGGCTCAACGGGGCGCTCACCTTTGGCATGAACGCCATCATCGTCAGCGGCACCGACCATGTGCTGCAGGTGGGCGCCAAAGGCGAGGCGACGATCGCCTTCTAGGCTTCAGGTCGGCCGCTTCTGCGGCAGCGGGATGAATTCCGTCTCGCCCGGCACGGCCGCGAAGCGCTGCGCCTGCCAGTCGTCGGCCGCCTGCACGATGCGCTCCTTGCGGCTGGAGACGAAGTTCCACCACATGTAGCGCTGGCCCAGCGGCTCCCCGCCCACCAGCGCGATGCGCGCGCCGGCCGGCGCGGCCACGGTGCAGGTGGCGCCTTCGGGCAGCAGCGCCATCGTCTGCGCGCCGATCTCCTCGCCATCGAGCAGGAAGCCGCCCTCCACCGCATACAGCGCCTGCTCGGCGGCCAGCGGCGGCAGCGCCAGTTCGGCGCCGGCCGACAGCCGCAGGTCGATGTACAGCGTGGGCGAGCGCTGCGGCACCGGCGAGGTGGCGCCGAATCCGCTGCCCATCAGCACCCGGGCCACCACGCCCGGCGCGGCCACCACCTCGGGGATGTCGGCGGCGCCGGTGTGCGAGAAGAAGGCGGGCATCTCCTCGTCGGCCTCGGGCAGCGCCAGCCACAGCTGCAGGCCATGGCGCAGGTCGGCCTGGCCGCGCAGTTCGTCGGGCATGCGCTCGGAATGCGCCACGCCGCTGCCCGCCACCATCAGGTTGACCGCCCCGGGCTCGATGCGCTGCACCGCGCCGGTGGAGTCGCGGTGCACCATCGCGCCCTGGTACAGGTAGGTGACGGTGGCCAGGCCGATGTGCGGATGGGCCCGCACGTCCTGCGTGTCATGCGCTTCCACCGGGCCGAAGTGGTCGAAGAACACGAAAGGCCCCACCGCCGGCTTCGGCAGCGAAGGCAGCGAGCGGCGCACCAGGAAGCCGCCGCCCAGGTCCTTGGTGTGGGGCGAAATCAGCGTGATGCCGTGGGGGGTGGTGGCGGTCATGTCAAGCCTCGGGCCGGTACAGCGATGCGTGCAGTATCTGGCACCCGCCGGCCGGCGACTTAAACTTCACCCTCGTTTGTCTGCTGTCCGGCGCGTCCTGTGCCGGCACCTCCGGAATCCCCTATGAGCCTCAAGTGCGGCATCGTCGGCCTGCCCAACGTCGGCAAGTCCACCCTGTTCAACGCCCTCACCAAGGCGGGCATCGCTGCCGAGAACTATCCCTTCTGCACCATCGAGCCCAACGTCGGCATCGTGGAGCTGCCCGACCCGCGGCTGCAGGCGCTGTCGGACATCGTCAAGCCCGAGCGGGTGGTGCCGGCGATCGTCGAGTTCGTGGACATCGCCGGCCTGGTGGCCGGTGCCTCCAAGGGTGAAGGCCTGGGCAACCAGTTCCTCTCGCACATCCGCGAGACGGACGCCATCGTGAACGTGGTGCGCTGCTTCGAGGACGACAACGTCATCCACGTGTCGGGCAAGGTCGACCCCATCGCCGACATCGAGGTCATCCAGACCGAGCTGTGCCTGGCCGACCTGGGCACGGTGGAAAAGACGCTGCAGCGCTCGATCAAGGCCGCCAAGTCGGGCAACGACAAGGAAGCCGCCAAGCTGGTGTCCGTGCTGCAGAAGTGCCAGGCCGCGCTCGACCAGGCGCAGCCGGTGCGCAGCATCGACTTCAGCAAGGAAGAGCTGGTGATCCTGAAGCCGCTGTGCCTGATCACCGCCAAGCCGGCGATGTTCGTGGGCAACGTGTCGGAGACCGGCTTCGAGAACAACCCCCTGCTGGACCGGCTGAAGGCCTATGCCGAGGCGCAGAAGGCGACGGTGGTGGCCATCTGCGCCAAGACCGAGGCCGAGCTGGCCGACATGGCCGACGACGACCGCGCCCTCTTCCTGGCCGAGATGGGCCAGGACGAACCCGGCCTGAACCGCCTGATCCGCGCCGCCTTCAAGCTGCTGGGCCTGCAGACCTACTTCACCGCGGGCGTGAAGGAAGTGCGCGCCTGGACCATCCACATCGGCGACACCGCGCCCAACGCGGCCGGCGTGATCCACACCGACTTCGAGCGCGGCTTCATCCGCGCGCAGACCATCGCCTTCGACGACTTCATCCAGTACAAGGGTGAACAGGGCGCGAAGGACGCCGGCAAGATGCGCGCGGAAGGCAAGGAGTACGTGGTGAAGGACGGCGACGTGATGAACTTCCTGTTCAACGTCTAGCGGCCCAGCGCCCATGTCCTTGCCGCAGTCCCGGGCAAACGGCTGGGCCCTCAAGCTCATCGTCACCTGGGTGGCCTACGTGGCCACCGGCATGCTGGGGCTGCTGGTCTCCATACCGCCCAGCTTTGCATCGCCGCTGTTCCCGGCCGCCGGCTTCGCGCTGGTGGCGGTGCTGTTCTGGCGCATGCCCGCCGCGGTGGCGGTGGCGCTGGGCTCGGCCACCATCAACTTCTACCTGAGCGCGCCGCGCGGCCAGTTCGCGCTGGCGGCGCTGCTGATGCCCGCCTGCGCCGGTGCCGGCGCCATGCTGCAGGCGCTGGCGGGCGCGGCCCTGGTGCGGCGCCACGTGAGCCAGCCGCTGGTGCTCACCGAGCCGCGCGACCTGCTGCGCTTCTACCTGCTGGGCGCGCTGCTCAGCTGCCTCATCAGCGCCTCCATCGCGGTGGCGGCGCTCACCGCGGTGGGCACGCTGCCGCCGGGCATGCGCTTCATCACCTGGTGGACCTGGATGGCCGGGGACACGCTGGGCGTGATGATCGGCGCGCCGATCGCGCTGACCCTGCTGGGCCAGCCGCGCACCGAATGGGCGGCGCGCCGCCTCACGGTGGGCCTGCCGCTGGTGGTGGTCACGGTGCTGATGGGCCTGGGCATCCGCCAGATGGTGGAGCTGGACAGGGAGCGCGAGCGCGCCGCCTTCGAGCGCGAGGCCAGCAGCCTGTCGGGGGCCATGCAGGCTCGCCTGCGCGAGCCGCTGCGGGCGCTGGAGGCGATCAACGGCGTGTTCGTCGCCTCGCAGGACGTGACCGCCGCCGAATTCCGCCGCGCCACCGCCGCCTGGCTGCAGCCGGCCCTGGGCCTGCAGGCGCTGGGCTGGAACGAGCGGGCGCGGCGTGCCGACGTGCCGGCGCTGGAGGCCCGGGCGCAGGCCGAGGGCCTGGCCGGCTACCGCGTGTTCGACCGCCAGGACGCCGGCGTGCCCGATGCCGCGGCGCAGCCCGAGGTGATGGCCATGCGCTACATCGAGCCCGAGGCCCGCAACCGCGGCGCGCTGGGCGTGAACGTGCTGTCGATCGCCGCCGCCCGCGACACCGTGGCCGAGGCGGTGCGCAGCGGCCAGCCGGTGGCCACGCCGGGCTTCATGCTCACCCAGGGTGGCATCGGCATCGTGGTGTACCAGGCGGTCTATGCCGGCACGCCCGCCGGGCCGGTGGACCGCATCGCCGCGGTGCGCGGCACCGCCTTCGTCACCCTGCGGCTGGAAGACCAGGTGGATGCGGTGGAAGCCGCGCCCGGCCCGCCGCTGGCGCTGTGCATCGTCGACACCGACCCCGATGCCTCGCTGCGCCGCCTGGGCGGTGCGCCGGGCTGCGAGCGGCCGGTGGTCGGCAAGCGGCGGCCGGTGCATGTGCGGCCGGTCACCTTCGCCGGCCGGCACTGGGAGATCCAGGTGCGCCCCCAGCCCGGCGCCGGCACGCTGGGCAGCCAGTTCGGCAATGCCTGGCCCTTCTCGGTGGTGGGCCTGCTGGCCACCGCCATGGTGGGCGCGCTGCTGCTGACGGTGACCGGCCGCGCCCGCCGCATCGAGATGGCGGTGGCCGAGCGCACCGCCGACCTGCTGCGCGAGGTGGCCGAGCGCAAGCGCACCGAGGCCGCGCTGCGCGAGAGCGAACAGCGCTTCCGCAACATGCTGGACCATGTGCCCATCGGCGTGATCTACACCGACCTGGAAGGCCGCATCCGCGAATCCAACCCCCGGCTGCGCGAGATGACCGGCTACAGCGCCGAGGAGCTGAACGGCATGGATGCCCTGCTGCTCACGCATGCCGACGACCGGGCCTTCGACAGCGAGCTCAGCCAGCGCCTGGTGCGCGGCGAGATGCCGATGGTGCGGCGCCAGAAGCGCTACGTCACCCGCGACCAACGCACCGTGTGGGTGTCGGTGGTGCTCACCGTGCTGCGCAACGCGGCCGGCGAGCCGCACCGCCTGGTGGGCGTGGTGGAGGACATCACCGAGCACCTGCGCCTGCACGAGGCCGAGCGCGCGCGCGAGAGCGCCGAGGCCGCCAACCGGGCCAAGAGCGAGTTCCTCTCCCGCATGAGCCATGAGCTGCGCACGCCGCTGAAC
>NZ_JZUE01000020.1 GCF_000969605.1 Aquincola tertiaricarbonis
GGGGCCGCAGGCAGCACCGCCGCGGGCACGCCCAGCCGCTGCCGGCGACGCAGCCAGGCCCAGGCGCCGGCGCCCGCCAGCAGCGCCAGGCCGCCCAGCAGCCCGAGCAGCCGCCCGAGGTCGAGCCAGCCGGCCAGGCCGGCCGCGGCCACCGGCCGCACCGGCGCCGGCTCGGCCGGGAACAGCGCGACGGTCACGTTGTCGTACGGCAGGCCCTCGATCGAATTCACCACCAGCGCCTTGATCTGGCCCAGCCGCCCGCTCATGTCCACCTGCGGCCGGTGCTTGATGAACACCGAGGCCGAGGCCGGCGGCGGCTTGTCGGCCAGCGGGTCCTTGTCGGGCACCGCCAGGTGCACCCGCGCCACCACCACGCCGTCGATGCTGTTGAGGGTGTTGGCGATCTCCTGCGACAGCGCGTAGTTCAGCCGCGCCCGCTCCTCCAGCGGGGAGGACACGAAGCCCTCCTTCTTGAACACCTGGCCCAGGCTCTCGAAGCCGTCGCGCGGGTAGCCGTGGGCACCCAGCAGCGCGATGGCGCGGGTGAAGCTGTCCTTCGGCGCGGTGACGCTGAAGCTGCCCGCTTCCTTGCCCGACTTGTCGGCCTCGATGCCCTGCTGGCGCAGCACCGCCACCATCTCGTTGGCCTGCCGTTCGGACAGGCCGCCGTACAGCTCCTGCTCGCCGCAGCCGGCCAGCAGCAGGCCGGCCAGCGCCAGCGCGGCGGCACGGCAGCACAGGGAGGATCGGGCCGCGTTCATGCCTGCTGGCGGAACAGTTGCTGCAGCCCGTCGGAGGTGCGGTTGGCCGCGTTCGACATCAGCTGGCAATGGAACATGAACTCCTGGCAGCGCACCGTGAGCTGCACCATCTGCCCGGGGCTCATCGGCTGGCCGCCGGCCACCGCGGCGCTGGCCGCCTGCTGCAGGCCGGCGGCCTGGGTGTTGATGGCTTCCAGCGGCCGGAACAGCGCCTGCATGCCGCGGCCCGGCGCCTGCGTGGCCGCCGAGGGCTGCACCGTGGCGGCGCCGCCCGCCTGGCCGGCGCGTTCCATGGCCTGGGCGAAGGCGCCCATGTCGGCCAGCGACACGCCGTAGCCCGCGCGCAGGCCGGGCGCCGCCGCGGCGGCCGCCTCGGCGCCCGGCACGGCAAGGGTCGGAGAGCTGAGCATCGCGGCCCCGCTCAGTTCTTCTGCGCCATCGTCTTCAGCGCCTCGCCCGCCGAGGTGATCGTCGAGTGCGAGCTGGTGGACAGGAAGCCCATCTGCATCGCCTGCGTGCTGAGCATGGTGACGGTGGCGGGCTTGTCGTCGCCTTCCATGATGCGGCCGGAGATGGACTCCAGGTCGGCGGCCTTGCGGTCCAGCGACTGGCCCCAGGCGGTGGCCATCGCCTCGTACCAGCTGCCTTCGCGCTCGCGCGATGCGCCAGCACGGGTGGTCAACGGGGCCATCGCCATCATCGACAGCGGATCGATCGAACTGCTCATCATTGCGCTCCTGGTTGTCTATACAAGTCGAGGTCTCAGAACACGAGCGGCGTCACGGCGCCGTCCCGATCCAGCAGCACGCGGTGCCGCTCGATGCCGGCGATGCGATGCCCCGTGGGCAGCAGCGCACCTTCGAAATAGCGGGTGCCGTCGGCTGTCACCACATAGGGCGGCTCGCCCGGCACGATGGACGCCACCCGCTTGCCCGGGTCGTCCACCACGGGCGCGGAGGCCGGCGGCGCGGGCGGCGGCAGGTTTCGCGCCTCGATGGCGGCCAGGCCGGGCACGTCGCGCCGCGCGGCGTCGCGCACGCGGTCGAGCCGGCGGTCGTCGGCCTCGCGGGTGGTCACGGCCACCGCGCCCTCGCCCACCGGCCGCGCCTGCGCCGGCACGCCGTTGATGCGGTAGACGTCGGCCACCGCATCGGCAACCTGCTGGTTGACATGCACCTGCCAGCGCGTGGGCAGCGGCTGCGCGGCGAGCAGCTGCTCGGCCTGGGCGCGCTGGGCGCCGGTGTCCAGGTAGCCGCTGACCAGCAGGCCGCCGCCGTCGCCATCGGGGCGCACCTGCAGCTGGCGCAGGCCGGCGGCCTGCAGCAGGGCCTGCGCCTGGCGGCTTGCGGGCTCGGCCAGCGGCTCGGCCGGCGGCTGGGTGTAGGCCGAGGCCAGCATGCCGATCGACACCGTGGCCAGCGCGGCGCCGCCGGCCAGCAGGGCCTGCCAGCCGCGGCGGATGGCGGGGCCGCGGCCGGCCGCGGCATGCGGTGGCCCGCCCACCGGCCGGGCGGGCTGGGCGGGGCGGTCGCTCAGTTCGGCGGCCACCTCGAGGGGCGGCGCGTCGTCGGCAGGCGCCGCATCCGGCGCGGGCACCTCCACCGCGAACAGGCCGAAGCGCACCGGCCCGAGCTGCAGGTCGGCATCGGCGCGGCACTCACGCCGCTGGCCGGCGGCGATCGTCTCGCCGGCCACCGTCACCTCGCCGCGCAGCACCTCCACCGACAGGCCCTGCGGCTGCAGGCACAGCCGCACCGCAGCGGGCAGCGTGGCCAGGCCACGCAGCACGATGTCGCAGTCGGCGCTGCCGCCCACGGTGAAGGCGGTGCCGGCCGGCACGGGCGCTCGGGCGCCCTGCTGCGGGCCGTCCAGCACCTGCAGCTGCAGGCCCGGCGGCGCCGGCTCGGCCGGTGTCGGTGCGGAGGAGGTCAGGGTGTTCATGGCTGGCGTGGAGGCGGAACGTCGGGCGCGGGGGCCGGCGGCGGCAGCGCCTGTGGCGCGGGGTCGGCCGGCGGCAGCGCCGCACGGGCCTGGCGGCCGCTGGACAGCCGCGGCGAGATCAGGAACATGCGCTCCACCCGGCTGTTGCCCTGGCTGGTGCTGCGGAACAGGCCGCCCAGCACCGGCACGTCGCCCAGGCCGGGCACCTTGGTCACGCCGTCGTTGCTGGCCTCGCGGGTGATGCCGCCCACCAGCAGGCTCTCGCCCTCGAAGATCAGCGCCTGGGTGTTGACGGCCGAGCGCTCCACCACCGGCAGCGTGTCCACCACGCGGGTGCTGGACAGCGAGCCGTCCTCGATCGACACCAGCATCTTGATGCGCACCTCGCCGCCGTCCTTGAACACATGCGGCGTCACGCGCAGCGTGGTGCCGGCCGACACGTTGAACAGGTCCACGTCCTCGCGGCCCGCCACCCGCACGTAGAAGGTGCTGCTGTTGTCGAACACCGCCTCCACGTTGGACAGCGTGAGCACCTGCGGGCTGGACACCACCTTGGCCGCGCCCTGGTCCTCCAGCAGGTTGACGCGGGCGATGAATTCGCGCGCATCGCCCAGCACCGCGGAGACGAAGCCGCCTCGGCCCACCGGCGTGATGTCGGCCGGCGCGGTGCCCGGCGCCAGGCCGCGGTCGCTGGCGTCGCCGCGGCCGAACAGCAGCGAGCTGCGACCGCGCGAATAGCGCCAGTTGATGCCCAGCTCCTTCAGCCGCTCGGTGTTGACGTCGATGATCGTGGCCTCGATCTCCAGCGTCTGCGGCTCGATGTCGAGCGCGGCCACCAGCTGCTCGTACTGCGCCAGGCGGTCGGGCGCGTCGCGCACGATCACCGCGTTGAGCCGGGCATCGGCCTCCACCCGCACCATCGCGCCCTCGGCCAGCGACAAGGCCTGCGGCGCCATCGGCGGCAGGGCCGAACCGGCGGCCGGCGCGGCACCGGGCGCACCCGGCCCGCCGGCGCCCGCGCCATAGGCCGCTGCCAGCACCGGAAGCGAAGCCGCGCCGGCATCGGCCTGCGCAGCGCCCAGCGTGCCCAGGCCCTGCCCTGCCGCACCCGCCGAGCCACCCATCGGCCGCTGGCTGCGCTGGCCGCGCAGGCCCGGCACCGTGCCGCTGGAAGGCACCTCGTTGGACTGCACCGCCACCTGGCTGCGCGACTGCTGCGTCATCAGCGCCCGCACGATGCTGGCCACGCCGGGCAGCACCACCTGCCGGCCGCCGAAGCTGATGCTGACGTCCTGCGCCCAGGCATAGCGCAGGTAGAAGACCTTGAAGCCGCTGGGCGGGCCGGCGCGGTCGCTCACCAGCTGCGCCCGCGTGATCTCCTCCACCTGCTCGATGAAGCGCCGTGTGCCGCTGACGATCAGCGTGCCGTCCTCGGTGCTGCGCACGGTGTTGCGCGCATCGGGCAGCCGCATCTCCAGCACGTTGCGCTGCACCCGCGCCGCCAGCGAAGGCGCCACCGGCAGCGTGCGCGTGACCATGTCGGCCGGCGAGTAGATGTGCAGCACCGCGCCGTCGTAGTACTCCACCAGGTTGAAGGCGCGGGCGATGTTGCGCCACACCCGCGCCGCCGGGCCACTGAAGCTGCCGTTGACCGCGCCCTTCACGCTGGGGCTCACCGACACCGGCACGTCCACCAGGCCGAACAGGTCCTGCAGGAAGGCGGCGATGGGCTGCTCGCGCGCGGTGAGCTGCACCTCGCGCTCCGCGAACGGGATGGGCATGGCCTGCGCCGGCGGTGCGGCCATCAGCGTGAGCATCACCGCGGCCACCAGCGCGGCCAGCCAGGTCAGCCCCGTCAGCCAGGCGCGCTTCATGCGGCCTCCAGCAGGGTGGCGCCCGGGGCGGCCACACGGTCGGCCACGTCGAGCTGCAGCGTGGGCACCAGCTCGTGGAAACTCAGCACAGGGGTATCGAAGCATTCGTTCTCGATCAGCTTGCGCACATGGCGCCGGATGTCCACCGCCACCAGCAGCGCGGCCGGCCGGTGCGCCTGCACCGACTGCACCAGCGCCGCCATGACGGCCTGCGCGTGCTGTGGCTCCATCGCCAGCTGCTGCACGCCGTTGCTCACGCGCACGGCCTGTCGCAGCGCCTCTTCCAGCTCGGGCAGCAGCAGCACCGCGCGCAGCCGGCCGTCGGGCGCGCAGCGGTGGCTGAGCTGGCGCTTGAGCGCGATGCGGGCCAGCTCGGTCAGCGCATACACGTCCTTCTCGCGCTGCGCGGCATCGGCCAGCGCTTCCAGAATGTCGCGCGCATGGCGGATCGGCACTTCCTCTTCCACCAGCCGGCGCAGCAGTTCGGCCACGCGCTGCAGCGGCAGCGCACGCAGCACTTCCTTCACCACCTCGGGCATGTCCTGGCCGGCGCGGTGCAGGTAGGCGCTGGCCTCCTGCGTGCCGAGGAACAGCGCCAGGTGGCGGCGCAGCGCCTGCCGCACCGTCTCGGCCAGCACGGCGGGCACCGCATCGGTGGCCAGGCCGGCCGGCACCGCGCCGGTGGCGATCGGCACGTCGAAGGCCAGCAGCCGCCAGCCGGGGCCAGGCACCGCATGCACCGCCACCCGCGGCAGCGGCAGGCCCAGCTCGAGGTTGATGCGGTCGAGCATCGCTTCCAGCGCCTGCACCAGCCGGCCGGCCATGCCGCCCTGCAGCGCCTGCGCGGGCACTTCCATCTGCAGCGCCAGCGTAGGCCGCGGCACCGGCGGCGCGGTGTGCAGCACCGCCGGCGCCAGGTCCTTGCGGCGCAGGATGGATTCACGCGCCGGCCGCGACCAGGCCACCCAGCGTGCCCGCAGGGCCGGCAGCAGCAGCGCACCGCCCGCCGCGAAGGCCAGGCCCAGCACCCCGAACACGTACCACGGGAAGCTCGGCACCAGCGCCAGCAGCAGGCACAGCCCGCCGGCCACCAGCAGCACCCGCGGCTTGGCGCCCACCTGGCGCACGATGGCGTCGCCCAGGTGGCGGTCCTGCTCGTCGTCGGAAGCGCGGGTGACGATCAGGCCGGCGGCCATCGCGGCCAGCAGCGCCGGGATCTGCGCCACCATGCCGTCGCCGATGGTCAGCACCGAGTACTTCACCAGCGCCGCGCCCACCGGCATGCCCTGCTGCAGCACGCCCACGCCCAGGCCGCCCAGCAGGTTGATGACGATGATGACGATGCCCGCGATGGCGTCGCCCTTGACGAACTTCATCGCGCCGTCGAGGCTGCCGTGCAGCTTGCTCTCCAGCTCCAGCTCGCGGCGCTTGCGGCGGGCCTCGTCCTTGTCGAGCAGGCCCGAGCGCAGGTCGGAATCGATGGACAGCTGCTTGCCCGGCATCGCATCCAGCGAGAAGCGCGCCGCCACCTCGGCCACCCGCTCGGCGCCCTTGGCGATGACGATGAACTGCACCACGGTGATGATGAGGAACACCACCAGCCCCACCACGAGGCTGCCGCCGGCCACCATGTGGCCGAAGGCATCGATGATGTGACCGGCATGGCCTTCCAGCAGGATGAGCTTGGTGGTGGCCACCGACACCGCCAGCCGGAAGAGCGTGGTGATCAGCAACACGCTCGGGAACACCGAGAACTCCAGCGGCGAGCCGATGTACAGCGACACCAGCAGCAGCAGCACGCCGATGGCGATGTTCACCGCCACCATCGCGTCGATGACCAGCGGCGTCAGCGTGAGCACCATCATCGCCATGATGGCCAGCACGCCGGCCACCAGCAGCAGGTCGCTGACGCTCGAACGCCGCGGCGCGGCGCCGTGATGGGCGGCGGCCGTCATGGCTGCTGCAGGCCTTGCGCGGGCTGCCGCTGCACGAAGCCGGCCAGCCAGCGATAGCGCTGCATCACCTGCTGCACGTAGCCCCGGGTCTCGGCATAGGGCGGTATGCGCCGGCCATGTCGCTCCACCGCGCCCTCGCCGGCGTTGTAGGCGGCCAGCACCAGCGGCAGGTCGCCGTCGAAGCGGCGCTGCAGCAGCTTGAGGTAGGTGGCGCTGACCTCCAGGTTGGCCGCCGGTTCGTTCAGCATGGACTCGGCCTGCACGCCGAAGCGGCGCGCGGTCATCGGCATCACCTGCATCAGCCCGCGGGCGCCGGCGGGCGAGCGGGCCATCGCATCGTGGCGGGACTCCACATGCGCGATGGCATGCAGCAGCAGCGGATCGATGTCATGCCGGCGTGCGGTGTCGTCCACCAGCGGCGCGAGCTGCATCGCGCGGCGGGCATCGGGTGCCAGCACCGGCGTGAACTTCATCGGCAGCGGCGACGTGGCCGGCAGCGGCTCGGACGAACGCGGCAGGGCGCTGGCGGGCTGCGGCGGCACCGGCTGGCGTGCCAGCGGCGGCACCGACCGCGTGGCGGCTCCTTGGGCATCGAACAGCTGCAGCGCGGCGGCAGCCCGCGGCGCCTCGGCCGCGGCGGGTGCCGCGCAGGCCTGCGCCAGCGCCAGGCGGAACTTGGCGAGCTGCGCCGCACTCCAGGCCGTACAGCCTTGTGCCGCCGCGGGCGGAGCCATCGTCGCCAGCGCCATCAGCGCCATCCACCGGGCGGTGGTCACGGGCAAGGCCGGACGGCCTGCCGGCACGGGGTTCTGCACGAGCTGTTGCTTTGGCATGTGTGCAGTTTTTCCGGCCCCGGCCATGGCTTTCGTGACAGCCCGCGGTCCGATTGTTTCAAGCGTTTAACGCAGGGCCCACTGGCCGCGCCTGTGCTGCGGTGACTAACAACGCGCGAGCGCGCACGCTGCCGTAGACGGCAGGATCGCCGCCTTCTGGACCGGCCTGTGGTTGCAAGCGGTGACAACGCCCCGCCCTCGGCCCTGACGATGGCAACCCTGATGACCCGGGCCGCCAGGCAGGCTTGCAGCGCTTCATGCGGCTGTCATGCCCGCCGGGTCACCATGCCCCTCGACGCTCCCACTTCCCCACGATGGCCGACAAGAACGACGGCGGCGACAAGACCGAGCAGCCGACACCGAAGAAGCTCCAGGACGCCCGCAAGAAGGGGCAGGTGCCGAAGAGCAAGGACGTCACCAGCACGGTGGAGCTGCTGGCCTGGTTCGCCCTGGCCACGCTGGCCATCGGCCCGGTGACGCGGCAGCTCGCAGGCGTCATGGATGCGGCGCTGGCCAGCATCGGCCAGCCCTTCGCGCTGGCCGCGCCCAGCCTGGCCGCGCAGGCCCTGCAGGCGCTGCTGGTGCTCAGCGCCTGGCTGCTGCTGCCGGTGGGCGCGGTGGGGCTGCTGACCGAATTCCTGCAGGCCGGGCCGGTGTTCGCGCTCGACAAGGTCAAGCCGAAGATGGAGAACATGAACCCGGTCGAGGGCGTCAAGCGCATGTTCACGATGGACAACCTCATCGAGGTGGCCAAGGCGGTGGGCAAGACCGTGCTGCTGCTGGGCGTGGGTTGGCTGGTGCTGCGTTCGCTGCTGCCGCAGATCGCGCTGCTGCCGCTGTCCACCCGGCCGATGCTCGTGGGCACCGCGTTGTGGGAGGTGGCGCGGCCGATGCTGCTGTGGACGCTGCTGCTGTTCACCCTGGTGGGCGTGCTGGATGCCGCCTACCAGCGCTGGAGCTTCACGAAGAAGATGCGCATGAGCCGGCGCGACATCCGACAGGAAGGCAAGGACAACGAGGGCGACCCGATGATCAAGGCCCAGCGCCGGCAGGCGCACGAGGAATGGTCGCAGCGCAATGCGGCGCAGGCGGCACGCCAGGCCCATGTGCTGGTGGTCAACCCCATCCACGTGGCCATCGCCATCGACTACGACCGCGAGCAGTGCCCGGTGCCCACGCTGAGCGCCAAGGGCGAGGACGAAGCTGCCCGCGCGATGCGCGAAGCCGCGGAGGAAGCGGGCGTGCCCATCCTGCGCAACATCGGCCTGGCGCGCGACCTGCTGGCCCGCGGCGAGGTGGGCGAGCTGGTGCCATCCGACCTGTTCGACGTGATTGCCGAGGTGATCCTGTGGGCACGCGCCGAGCGCCAGCGGCAGGCGGCGCAGCCATGAGCGAGACCGCTGCCGCCAGCCCCAGCTTGTCTATGCAACTGCTCAGCACCGCGTTGGCGCTGGGCCTGGTGCTGCTGCTGGCCTGGGCCGGCCTGCGGCTGCTCAAGCGGCTGCAGACGAGTCGTGCCGGCGGCTCGCCTTCCACCGCGCCGGTGGTGCTGCACAGCGTCAGTCTCGGCCCGCGCGAGCGGCTGGTGAGCGTGCGCCACCGCGGCCGCGAGTACCTGCTGGGCGTGACGCCCGGCGCCATCAGCGTGATCGATGCCGACGTGCGCCCGGCCCCGCTGGACTCCATGCCCGAAGCGGGCCGGGGCCGACCCTAGCTATGGCGTGCACCAGCTACACGCCGGCCGCCGCAACGCATGCAATGCACTCCATCGGCGCTCGCAAGGTTGCGGCGCGATCACCCCCCACGAAGGAGAGACGAATGTCTGGAGCTTTGAAGAGCGTGTTTGGCGGCGGCAACATCTTCGGTTCGCTGCTGAGCCTGGCCAGCCTGGCCTTCCCGCCGCTGGCCATCGCCGGCTCGATGAGCAACCTGCTGACGCAGGCCATCGGCACCGCGGTGAAGATGGCCGCGGACACGCTGATGAAGGAATTCGGCATGCCGAAGTTCGTGCGCGACATCGTCAACACCGTGGTCGACGGTGCGGTGTCGGGCAACACCACCGATTCCGACCCCGAGGTGGACAACTTCGTCGAGCAGCAAGCCGGTGCCGAAGTGCAGCAGTTCGCCCAGGAATCGTCGCAGGCCATCGTGCAGCGCGCCATGGCCAAGATGCGTTCGGAAGGCCTGGAGAACAGCGACGAGAACCGCAGCAAGGCCCGCGGCAGCAGCCGCGCCGGCTCGGGCAGCTGGCTCGAAGCCATCGCCGCGGCCATGGGCGAGGTGCTGGGCGAGAAGGCCTCGAAGATGGTTGAATTGTCGAACAAGATCGCTTCGACGGCCGGCGAGGAAGGCAAGTCGGCCGCCAAGGCCAACGCCGCTGCCACCACCGAGATGCAGGCCACCAGCCAGATGTTCTCGCTGATGCAGAACGGCTTCTCCAACACCATCAAGGCGATTGGCGAAGGCCTGTCGCAGATGGCGCGCAAGGGCTGATCGACAGCACCTGCAGCCGCGGGGCCCTTCGGGGCCCCTTCGGCGTTTTCTACCACCACCGATGAACATGAAGGAGTGCAACAACATGATTCGACACGGCATGCGATGCGTGGCCGCGGGCCTGCTGGCCGCGGGCCTGGCCGCCACCACCGTGGCGCAGGCGCAGGACGCCTTCATGTTCCAGTCCGGCGTGTTCTCCAACATGATGATGCAGCCCAACGTGGACCGCATGCTCAAGCGCAACATGGCGCTGGCCCGCGGCGACGGCCAGCTGCTGCAGCGGGCCACCCGGCGCGGCGGCGCGGCCAGCCTGGCCTCCGGCGAGTTCGATCCTGCCGGCATGGACCGCGCCGCGGCCGGCGGGGTGAAGAAGCAGACCACCGTCTTCAAACCCGCAGGTGCCAGCCGCATGCCGGCGCTGCTGGCCGAGGCCTACCCCGAGGCCGCACGCGGCCAGGCCGAGCGCAGCTTCAAGCAGCTGCTGTCGGGCTACCAGCAGATCGAACGGCAGTTCAACATCCCGCGCAACGACGTGGCCGGCGCGGTGGCCGCGCTGCTGGCCGGCAGCTGGATGGCCTACCGCAATGCCGACTTCCCCGACGAGAACTTCACGCCGCTGGTGCGGCAGATGCGCGGCGTGATCGCCCGCAACCCGGACTTCGCCGCCGCCGATGCGCAGCAGAAGCAGGAGATGTACGAGCAGCTGGCCATCCTGGGCATGCTCACCGCCACCACGCAGATGGCGCTGAAGGAGAACCCCGGCACCCCCGATGCACAGCGCATCCAGGCCAACCTGCGCGAGGCCGGCAAGGGCTACCTCGAGCAGTTCCTCAAGACCGATGCGGACCGGGTGCAGCTGACCTCGCAGGGGTTGGAGCTGCGGTGATCGAGGCCCGGCGGCCCTGCCGCTAGGGTCCACCCCAGCTGGTGGCCGCCCCGACTCGCGGGCGCGGCGGGCGGGCGGCACAGTGGCCTGATCGCAGCCCTTCCGCGAAGCCGCACCATGCATGCATCGACCTCCCTCCACGGCGCCTCGGGCGCACAGGCCTCGGCCCGCGCGGCACTGGCTTCGGCCGACACGCCGGCGCGGCATGACGCACCCACCGGCCGCGAGATCGTCGCGGCCCACACCCGCGGCCTGCACACCGACCTCGACGCGGTGAACCGCACGCTGCGGGACCAGGCCCAGGCCCGGCCCGCCGAGGCTGGCCGGCTGGTGCGCGATGCGCTGGCGGCGGTGAGTGCCGACGACCGGCCCGAGCTGGCCCGCCGGCTCGGCGTGGCCGGGGCTTCGCCTTCGTCGGGCGGCTGGTGGTCGTCGGCTTCGGGCTGGGTGCATGGCGCCTTGGACGTGGCCGGCTTCGTGCCCGGCCTGGGCGCGGTGCCCGACCTGCTCAACGCCGGCATCTATGCGGCCGAAGGCGACATGGCCAATGCCGCGATGTCCGCCGTGGCCGCAGTGCCGGCCTTCGGCGATGCGGCCAAGGGCGCGAGCCTGGCGGTGCGGGGCGGCAGCGCGCTGGCCGAGCAGGCCGCGCGGCACGGCGACGAGGCGGCCGCCGCGGCCCGCCAGGCCGATGACGCGGCCACGCTGGCCCGCCGCACGGACGACGTGCCGCGCCCGGGCGCCAACCCGCCGCACCTCAACATCACCCACAACGGCTACACCTACCGCACCGATGCGCAGGGGCGGGTGAGCCATGTGAGCGGCCAGCTCACGCTGAACAAGGGCCAGTCGCGCAACACGCGGGCGCAACTGGAGGCCGGCGGTGCCGACCGGCTGCCCACCGACCAGGGCGGCCACTTCATCGCCCGCCAGTTCGACGGCCCGCGCGAGGCCATCAACCACTTCGCCCAGAACGGCAACTTCAACATGGGCGTGTACCGCAGCCTGGAGAAGGAGTGGGACCGGCTGCTGCAGCAGGGCCATGAGGTGAAGGTGACCATCGTGCCGCGCTACAGCGGCGATTCGCTGCGGCCCGACAGCCTGGTTGTGCGCTACGCTGTCGACGGCAACCCCGTCACGCGGGTGTTCAACAACGTGCCGGGCGGGCGCTGAGCACGCTGCCGCGGCGCCCTTCCGCATCACCGCAGAGCCCTCCGATGACCCCCCAGATCGAATCCTGCTACCAGCGCATCGCCGACGTGCTGGTGCCCGCGCTGCCCGAGGCCTTCGACCGCGCCTGGATCTATGCCGAGCTGATGGACGACACCAGCACGGCCACCGCCTACGTCAGCAGCGGCCCCGGCCATGCGGCCCTGATCGACGACCTGATGCTCGACGCCGACCTGGCCGATGCGATGGCCGCGCTGCGCGACGCCTGGGCCGCCAGCGGCCAGCCGCCGTTCTCGGTGGCGGTGTTCCAGCTCGATGGCAGCGGCCGCTTCGACCTCGACGTGAAGCAGCAGGACGTCAGCGACGCCGGCCAGACGCTGCAGCGCCGCAGCGCCTGGGAGAAGACGGTCTTCGGCCAGCAGCCGATCGAGACGATCAGCAGCTAACGCAGCGCCTGCCGCAGGCGCAGGCGCCGCGGCGTGTCGCGCACGGCAGGCCAGGCCTGCGCCGGCATCACGAACCAGCGGGCCGGCGCACCGTCGCATGGGCGCTCGCCGTCATCCACGAAGCCGAGTGTTCGCAGCACATGCTGCACCGGCCGGTGCGCCGGATGGCAGGCCGCCCACAGCCGCGGCAACCGCAGTTCTTCGAAGGCCCGGGCCAGCAGCAGCTCGCCGCCCTGGTGCACCAGGCCGCTGCCCCAGTAGGCGGGCAGCAGCCGGCAGCCGATCTCGATGCGATCGGGATCGTCGGCCATGCGCATCAGGTTGAACCAGCCGGCAAAGCGCGGCCGCGGCTGCGACAGCTGCTGCAGGGCGTGGTCGCTGAGCGATGCCCTCACCTGCGGATCGGCCAGTTCCGCAGCCGAGAGCGCCGGCGCCCAGTGCTCGGCGCACCAGATGCCCAGGCCCTCGTGGCGGCGGTAGTAGGCCTGCATGCGCTCGATGAACAGGCCCGCCACGCGGGGGTCGTCCAGCGGCATGTCGTCGACCAGCAGCGCACGCACGCGCGGGTCGCGGTGCATGGCCACGAGCGCCGCGCGGTCGGCGGGCTGGAACTCGCGAAGGCGCAGGCCGCACGGCGCGGGATGGGCGCCGTGGCCGGGTGCCGCGGCCGGCGGGGCCGGCATGTCCGGGGTGGGAGATGCGCCAGGGCGCTCGGCAAGGGCCTGCATGATCACCAGCTTAGGTTCTGCGCCCGTGCGCCGCGCGCTGGGTGCGGCCCCAGCTAGGGCGCGCCCGAGCTGTGCCGGGCGATGGTGGCCGCCTACGGTGCCAGGCTGGATCAGCTCCTCACCGGGAACCGCCCATGCTGCTGCAAGATGGTGTCCGCCGCGCGCCTGCCCCCGTCGCACCGCCGCCTCCACCGCCCCCTCCGCCTCCGCCGCCCGAGCGCCATGTGCAGCACACGGTGGCCCGTGGCGAGACGCTGGGCGAGATCGCCGCGCGCTACCGCATCGGCCAGGAACCGCTGCGCCAGGCCAACCCGGAGCTGGCCGACCCCGACCGCCTGCGCGTGGGCCAGCAGCTGCAGGTGCCCATCGGCGAGGGCCACGGCACCGAGCCGGTGGCGGTGCAGGTTCAGCCGGGCGAAACCCTGTCGCAACTGGCGGCGCAGTACCGCCAGCCGCTGCAGCAGGTGGCCGCGGCCAACCGCCATCAGCTGCCCGACCCCGACGTGATCCGCGTGGGCCAGCAGATCTGGATCCCCGGCGGCCATGCGTTGACGCCGGCACCTGCGCCGGACGCGGCGGCCGGCGTGCAGCCCGCCGGGCCTTCACCGCTGGAGCGTGCGGCGACCACCACCGATGCCGCGGCCCGCCGGCAGGCGCAGGCGCAGGGCGCCTACGACGACATGTCCGCCAGCACCCAGGGCCGCGGTGCCGCCCTGCCCTGGCTGGCCGACAACCTCGCTGCCAGCCGCCGGCAGCTGGACACCGCGGTGCGCGCCGAGCTGGCGCTGCGCGAAGCCGCGGCGGCGCCCCTGCTACCGCCGCTGGCCGCCGCGCCGCAGGCCGATCCCGCCCAGGCCATCCTGCAGCGCGGCAGCGCCACGGACGGCACGCGCACCGCGCTGCAGGCATCGCTGGAGCGGGTGGACATTCAGCGCCGGGTGGACGGCGTGCTGCAGGTGGCGCAAGGCCGCGGCAGCACCACCGAGTCGCTGCAGTCGCTGGATGCAGGCTGGCGCGCCGCATCGCCGGCGGTGCAGCAGGCGCTGCTGGCCGACCCGGCCGCGCGGGCGCTGATCGAGTCTGCGGCGAGCGAAGCGCTGCAGCCGCTGCGCGAGCCGCCAGCCGATGCCGCCGGACCGCAGGCCGGCGGCCTGCAGGCGATGACGCGGTTGGACGAACTGACCGCGCCGTTGTCGCCTGAGGTGGCCGCGCGGGTGGTGGCCGCTGCGGTGCCCGGCATCGACCAGGCGGTTCAGCAGGGCTGGCAGGCTGGCGGCCCGCCGTTCGGCCCTGGCGGCGTCGAACACCTGGTGGCGCTGCTGGGCCGCGTGGCCGGCACGCCAGCCGGCGACGCCGCCATCCAGCGCGTGGCCGAACTCGGCGTGTGGAACGAAGGTGGCGTGATCCAGGCGGTGGCGCAGGGCGCCAACCCCGCCTTTGCCGTGGCGCTGGCGCGGCAGCCGGGCATCGACGGGGAACGGGTGATGGCCGGCGTGCAGACCGGCATCTCGCTGTTCCACCAGAAGGTGGCCGACGACACCGACGCCTATGCCAAGCAGATGGACGAGCTGGCCTGGCTGGTGCAGAGCCACGGCGGCAGCATGACGCCGCAGCAGCTGGAACAGGCCATCGCCGACTACACCCAGGCCCGTGGTGCCGACTGGCAGGCGCAGACCGCCGCGATGAAGCAGCAGCTGGCCGACAACGGCCGTGACCTGCTGGCGCAGCTGCAGGCACTGCCGGCCGACGATCCGGTGGCCGCCGAGGTGCTGAACGACCCCAAGGCACAGCTTGCGATCAGCACCGCGCTGGGAGCGCATCCGGAACTGGCGCAGGGCCCGGCCGGCCAGCAGCTGCTGGGCTGGTTCACCAGTTCGCAATTCGCCTCGAATGCGAAGCTCACCGACCAGGCGCGCAAGCTGGTCAGCGAGGTGGCCACCGCGCATGTGCAATCGACGGTGCTGGCGCGCATCGGGGACTTCGACGCCAGCGACCCGGCCAGCGTCGCCCGCGCCCGCGCCGCGATCGAGAGCCTGCGCAGCCCGGCCTTGTCGCGGGCCTGGGGCGTCTCGGACAGCGCGCTCGACAAGGCCTTGAAGGCGCTGGACGACGCGGTGCCGGTGGCCGGCGAAAGTGCCGAGGAAGGCGCGGCGCGGCTGCGCGGGCTGGACCAGGCGCTGGGCAAGATCAGCGGCTTCGACAAGAGCACGATCGCCGGCCAGCTGCTGCGCGGCGCCGGCCTGGGCCTGGCCGGCGTGGGCCTGCTCGCCTCGCTGGAGCGGGCCGGGCTGGACCCTTCGCTGCGCAACCAGACCAAGGTGCTGGTGGATGCCGCCGGCCTGGGCCAGAAGGGGGCCGAGCTGCTGGTCGGCCTGGGCAAGGCCGACGCCGAATCGCTGGTCGGCCGACTGGGCAGCACCGCGGCCAGCCGCTTCCTCAGCGTGCTGACGGCGGCGGTGGACGTGTGGAGCGCGGCCGATGCATTCGGCCAGGGCGACATCCCGTCCGGCGTGCTGTACGGCGTGGGCGCCGGGGGCGGGCTGATGGCGGCGTTCGGCGCCGGCAGCATCGCCGGGCCGATCGGCATCGGGCTGGTGGTGGTGTCGGTGGTGGGCCTGGCGATCTGGAACGACCGCAAGCAGGCCAACCGGCATGAGCCCGGCAGCGACGGCGGCACCTCGCTGCGCTTCCTGCAGCATGCGGGCTTCAGCGAGCCGGCGGCCCGCGCGCTGGTGGACCAGAGCGGCGACGGGCACAGCGTGGTGCCGCTGCTGGCCCGCCATGCCGGCCTGCACGGCCTGGACCTGCAGGATCCGGCGCAGCACCAACGATTCGTTGACTGGATCAACCAGATGCCGCCGGAGCGCCTGGCCGCGCTGCGCGACAACCTGCACCGTACGATCGACGAATTCGAAGGCGATGCCGGGCGGCTGCCCGCCACCACGCCGGAGGATGCATGGATCGTCAGGGACACCGAGCAACGACCGTGGTTCGCCGTCTCGGGCGCGGCGCGGCCGGAATCGGCAGCGCAGATCGATGCGGTGCTGCGGGTGCTGGAACTGCCGCTGCCGCCGGCCGGATGAGCTGAGGCATGAGCCGGCTGCAGTGCCCCCATTGCGGCCTGCGGGCCTTGTCGGCCTGGCGCAAGCTGGCGCTGGGCCCGGCCGGACGCGCGCGTTGCCGATCGTGCGGATTGCGGGTGGGCGTGGCGCCGGTGCAAGCGCTGCTGGCGATGCTGCCCAGCGCCCTGGTGGTGCTGGCCGTGTTGACAGGCATCGTGCGACAACCCGGCCTGGCGGTCGGCGCAGCGCTGTTGGGCATGGCGTGCACCGCCCTTGCGCACCAGCGGATCCCCCTCGTGCGCCGCCAACTCACCGACCGCGCGGCGGTGCAGCGGGCGCGGGAACTGCACGTCGAGCGGTGAAGCGGCTGACCGTGGGCCGGCTCGTGGCCTCCAACCGCGCGCAGCCTGAAACGAAAAATGCCTGGCTTCCGGAGAAGTCAGGCATTCAGAGCGCGAGCGCTTGTGAGGTGGGGTGGCTGATGGGACTCGAACCCACGACGACCAGAATCACAATCTGGGACTCTACCAACTGAGCTACAGCCACCGCAGAGCCGATGAGTATAGCCCACTCGCGCGGGCCTTCAACCGTTATTTGCCGGCTGCGGAGGCGGCGTCGGCCGCCGGGGCCACGCCGGCGCCCTTGAACTCGACCTTGAAGCGGTTGCGCAAGGCCTTCTGATAGGCATCGGCCTCGGCCGCGCCCCAGGCCTGCGCATAGCGCGGCACCAGCTGCGCCACTTCCGGCGACTTGTCGTCCGGCGCGCGCACTTCGGTGATGCGCGCCACCACATAACCTTCGCCCGGCACCGCCACGCCGACGGCGGCGGGCAGCTTGCCGGCATCGGCACGCAGCACCGCGTCCAGCACCTCGCGCGGCAGGCCTTGCGGCTGCGCACGGGACACCTCCACCGCGGCCGGCAGCCCGGCGCCATCGGCGGCCTTCTGCACTTCGGCCAGGCGGGCTTCGCCGTCCTTGCGGGCCAGCGCCATCGCCTGCTCTTCCACCACCCGGTCACGCACCTGTGACTTCACTTCGGCCAGCGGCAGCACGCGCGCCGGGGTGTACTCCACCACGCGGGCCGAGGCGAGCTGGTTGGGGCCCACCTCCACCGCATCGGTGTTGCGCTTGCCCTGCGTGGCATCGGTGGAGAACACGGCCTCCAGCAGCTTGAGCGAAGCCAGCGCGCCGGTGGCGCCGGGCGCGGGCGTGCGCTGCACGGTCGCGGTCTGCTTGCTCAGCTTCAGGCGGTCGACCACCGGCTGCAATGTGTCGGCCTGCTCGTAGACGGTGTTGCTGAACTGCTCGGCCGCTTCGGCATAACGGCGCTGCGCCAGCTGCTTGCGCACCTCCGTCTCGATCTCGGCACGCACCGCGTCGAAGGGCTTCTTCTCGCCGCCGCGCACCGCATCCAGGCGGATGATGTGGAAGCCGAAGTCGCTTTCCACCACGTTGCTGATCTCGCCCTGCTTCATCGCGAAGGCGGCGTCCTCGAACGGCTTGACCATGGCGCCGCGGCCGAAGAAGTCCAGGTCGCCACCGCGCTCGGCCGAGCCCGGGTCGTCGGAGTTCTTCTTCGCCACCTCGGCGAAGGTGGCCGGGGCCTTGCGCAGCTCGGCCAGCAGGGCTTCGGCCTTGGCCTTGGCCTTCTGGCGGTCGGCAGCCGGAGCGTCCTTGTCGGCGGCCACCAGGATGTGGCTGGCCCGGCGCTCCTCGGCCGCGGTATAGCGGGCCGCGTTCTCGTCGTAGTACTTGCGCAGCTCGTCGTCCGGCACGGCCACGTCCTTGGCCAGGCTGTCCAGCGTCAGCACCACATACTCGATGCGGGCCTGCTCCGGCGCGCGGAAGAGGTCGCTGTGCGACTGGTAGTAGGCCTCCAGTTCGGCATCGGTGGGTTGCACCTTGGCCATGTAGCCGGCGCTGGCGAAGCGCTGCAGCTGCACCTGGCGGCGCTGCAGCAGCGTGTCCAGCGATTGCCGCGCCACGCTGGCCGGTGCGAAGGCGCTGCTCTCCACGCCGGCCATCACCTGCTTGAGCGCCGCATCCTGGCGCACGCTGGCTTCGAACGAAGCCGGCGTCAGGCCCTGCGCGGCCAGCAAGGCCTTGTAGGCGTCGACGTCGAAGCTGCCATCGGCGCGGCGCAGCGCCGCCAGCTGCGGCACGGCCAGCAGCTCGCGCTGCAGCCGCTCGTCGGTCACGGCCAGGTGCTGCTTGTTGACGGCGGCGAACATCACGCGCTCGCGCACGATCTGCTCCAGCGTCTCATGCTTGGCCTGCGGCGTGTCGAACAGCTTAGGGTCGATGTTGGGCATCTGCTGGCGGATGCGCTCGGCCTGCCGCTGATGCGCTGCGTCCCACTCGGCCTGGGTGATGGCCTGGCCGTCCACCTTGGCCACGGTGGCGTTGCCGCCTTCCATGAACTGCTCGTAGCCCTGGCAGCTGGCGACCACGAAGGCCGGGAAGATCAGGACCACCAGGATGCCCTGCAGCAGGCGGGTGTTGTTGCGGACGAACTCGAACATGCGGGAACGGCTTTCGGTGCAAAGAAGTCAGGGCCTAGATGGCACAAAGGCGAACCCGGGGTCCGCCTTTGCTTGGAGCTGGCAGCCCGGAGGCTGCGATTGTCGCTGGTGGGTGCTGACGGGTTCGAACCGCCGACCTACGCCTTGTAAGGGCGCCGCTCTACCGGCTGAGCTAAGCACCCGGTAACTGGTGGATCAGAGTGCGTCCTTCAAGCCCTTGCCGGGACGGAACTTGGGGACCTTCGCAGCCTTGATCTTAATCGTGTCGCCCGTGCGCGGATTGCGGCCGCTGCGCGCCGCGCGCTTGGTGACCGAGAAGGTACCGAAGCCGACGAGCGAGACGCTGCCGCCCTTCTTGAGCGTGGTCTTGACACCGCCGATCACGGCCTCGAGCGCCCTGCCCGCAGCAGCCTTCGAAATGTCGGCCTGCTTGGCGATGTGCTCGATCAGTTCACTCTTGTTCACGAAGGGGTCCCTCTTGGCTGTCGTACGAATGGTGGAGGCGGCTTGCGTGCGCCTCTGGCCTGCGAAGCTCGAGAGTGATCGGTGCGAACCGGGTCGAGCCAGGAGCGAACGATTACAGCCGTGCCTCCCCTGCAGTGTCAAGCGCGAGCGGCGGATTCTAAGCAGGGGAAACGGCACCCCCGAACAGGGGTGCGACAGGCCTTGCACAGCCTGTTTTCGATGCTGCGGAATGCTACCGGTCGTGTGGCGCCGGCGCCGCTCGGACCACCAGGGCGACACCCGCCGCGGTCATCGCCAGGCCGGCCAGCACCAGGGGGCCGAGGCCTTCGTCGAACAGCAGCCAGCCCATCACCGCGGTGCAGGGCGGCACCAGGTAGAGCAGGCTGGTGACGCGGGTGGCCGCGCCCTGCTGGATGAGCAGGTACAGCAGCGAGCTGCCGCCCAGCGTGAGCACCAGCACCGACCACGCCAGCGCGCCGATCAGCTCCGGATGCCATTGCAGCGGCGCCACGTCCACCGCCCACGACAGCGGCAGCGTGACCGCGAAGGCTGCGGCCAGCTGCACAAAATTGGCGGTGCGCACATCGCACGGCTGCACATGGCGCTTCTGGTACAGCGTGCCCACGGTGATGCCCAGCAGCGCGGCGACGGCCAGGCCCAGGTTGAAGGCGCCCAGCTCGCCCTGGCCCAGCTTGCGCCACACCACCAGCAGCAGGCCGGCCAGGCCGAGCAGCAGCCCGGCCCATTGGCGCGGCGCGACGCGCTGCTCCTGCCCGCTGGCCGACACCCACAGCGCGGTGAGCACCGGCTGCAGCCCGGCGATGAGCGCCACCGTGCCGGCCGAAGCACCGGCACGTACCGAGGACCAGACGCCGCCGAGGTACACCGCATGCATCAGCACGCCGGTGATGCCCAGGTGCAGCCACTGCGCACGCCCCTGCGGCCAGCTTGGCCGGCTGAGCGCGATCCACAGCCCGAAGGCCAGCACCGACAGGCCGTAGCGCCAGGCTAGCAGCGTGAGTGCCGGCGAATGCGGCATGCCGTAGCGAGCGACGATGAAGCCGGTGCTCCAGATGAGCACGAAGACCGGCGGCATCGCGGCCACCAGCGCCTGACTGCGGCGCTGCCCGGCGGTGGCGTTCACCGCACGTTGGCGCGGATGTCGGGGAGCGCTTTCTGCAGGTAATACACCATGGACCAGATGGTGAGCACGGCGGCGGCCCAGATCAGGCCGGCGCCCCAGATGCGCGTGTCGATGACGCCGAACAGCGAGCCGTCGTACAGCAGGAAGGGGATGGCCACCATCTGCACCGTGGTCTTGAGCTTGCCCAGCATGTGCACCGCCACGCTGCGGCGCGCGCCGATCTCGGCCATCCACTCACGCAGCGCGGAGATGGCGATCTCGCGGCCGATGATGATGAGCGCGACCATCGCATCGGCCCGATGCAGCCACACCAGGATGATGAGCGCGGCGCACACCAGGAACTTGTCGGCCACCGGATCGAGGAAGGCGCCGAACTTCGAGGTCATGTTGAGCCGGCGCGCCAGGTAGCCATCGGCCCAGTCGGTCAGCGCCACCACGATGAACAGCACGGTCGCAATCAGGTTGCGCATGCCGCTGTCCACGGGCAGGTAGAAGATGCCGACGATCAGCGGAATCGCGACGATGCGCGCCCAGGTCAGCAGTGTCGGCAGGTTGAAGAACATGGTCGATGCTACCTTGCGGACCCGGCAGGCTGCCCGAAGCGGGGCTCATTCATCCAGAAGGCGCGGTTTGAAGCGGCGGGCGTCGTTGAACAGGAACACCTCGCTGTAGACCCAGGGCTTGGGCAGGTGGCGCACGTCGCCGAAGGGCGCCGCACGCCGGACCGCCGCGATGGCGATGTCGATCGTGTCCACCGCCTGGCCCGGCCGGCGGGCCACCTTGATCTGGCGCACGCTCCCGTCGCCGTTGAGCTCGATCTCCAGCACCGGGATGGCCAGCAGCGGCTGCTGCACCTCGCCCATGTAGGTGATGTCGGGGTTGGCCTCGACCAGGCGCTGCGCGGCCTGCAGCTTGTACTCGGCCCAGTCGCGGCTTTGCTGGCGGGCAATGGCCGGCGTGCTGCTCAGCTCCGGCGCGCGGGTGGGCGAGGTGACGATGGCGCCCGGGCTGCCCGGGGGCGTGATGCTGCCGCAGCCGGCCAGCAGCGCAGCCGCCAGGCCCAGGCCGCCCAGGCCGCGCCAGCGCAGCCGTTCAATGCAATGCACGGTAGATCTCCTCCGCAAGTTGTCTGGATATGCCTTCGACGCCGCACAGCTCGTCGACGCTGGCATTGGCCACGCCGCGTGCGCCGCCGAAGCGCTGCAGCAGGCGGGCCCGCTTCTTCGGGCCGACGCCCGGAATCTCCTCGAGCTTGCTGCCGCCGGTGCGCACGCTGGCGCGCCGCGCCCGCATGCCGGTGATGGCGAAGCGGTGCGCCTCGTCGCGGATCTGCGCCACCAGCATCAGCGCGGCCGAATCGTGGCCCAGGTACACCTTGGGCCGGCCGTCGGCGAACACCAGCTCTTCGAGCCCCACCTTGCGGCCCTCGCCCTTCTCCACGCCGACGATGAGCGACAGGTCCAGGCCCAGCGCGGTGAACACCTCGCGTGCCATCGACACCTGGCCCTTGCCGCCATCCACCAGCACCAGGTCGGGCATGCGCAGCTTGCCGCCGCCCTCGCCCGGCGCCACGCCCTCTTGGGCCTGCGCGGCCAGGGCCTCGGCGATCTTGCCGTAGCGCCGCGTGAGCACCTGCCGCATCGCCGCATAGTCGTCGCCGCCGGTGATGCCGGCGATGTTGTAGCGCCGGTACTGCGCGTTCTGCATCTGGTGGTTTTCGAACACCACGCAGCTGGCCTGCGTCGATTCACCGGCGGTGTGGCTGATGTCGAAGCACTCGATGCGCAGCTGGTCCAGCGATTCCACGTCCAGCTGCAGCGCCTCGGCGAGCGCACGGGTGCGCTCGCGCTGCGAGCCCTCTTCCGCCAGCAGCCGCGCCAGCGCGATCTGCGCGCCCTTGTCGGCCATCTCCAGCCAGATGCGGCGCTGCTCGCGCGGCTGGTGCTGGGCACTCACGCGGGTGCCGCTCTGTGCGCTCAGCATCTCGATCAGCGCCTTGTCCACCGCATGGCTGAGCACCAGCAGGAAGGGCACCGCATTGCCCAGGTAGTGCTGGGCGATGAAGGCCTCCAGCACCTGAACCTCCACCGGCTGCGTGGGTGCGTCGTCCTCGGCTTCGGCCAGGGCGGTGGCGTCTTCCACATGGGCGGGAAAGTAGGCGCGGTCCCCGAGGTGACGGCCCCCGCGCACCATGGCCAGGTTGACGCAGGCACGGCCGCCCTGCACCCGCACGGCGAGGATGTCGACGTCCTTGTCGGAGGTGGTGAGGCTGCTGGTCTCCACCGACTGCTGGTGCAGCACCCGCGACAGCGCGCTGATCTGGTTGCGCAGGTCGGCGGCCTTCTCGAATTCCAGCGACTCGGCATGGGCCATCATGCGGCCCTGCAGGTCGTCCAGCACCTCCTGCGTCTCGCCCAGCAGGAAGCGCTCGGCATGGCTCACGTCGCGGGCGTAGTCCTCGGCCTGGATGAAGCCGACGCAGGGCGCGGTGCAGCGGTGGATCTGGTACAGCAGGCACGGCCGGCTGCGGTTGGCGAACACGGTGTCCTCGCAGGTGCGCAGGCGGAACACCTTCTGGATCAGCTGGATCGATTCCTTCACCGCCCACGCGCCCGGGTAGGGCCCGAAGTAGCGGTGCTTGCGGTCCACCGCGCCGCGGTAATAGGCCACCCGCGGGAAGCGCGTGGACAGCGAATCGCCTTCGTTGCCCGACGTGCGGGCACCGGTGATCTTCAGGTAGGGGTAGCTCTTGTCGTCCCGGAACAGGATGTTGAACTTGGGGTTCAACGTCTTGATCAGGTTGTTCTCGAGCAGCAGCGCCTCGGCCTCGGTGCGCACCACCGTGGTTTCCATGCGCGCGATGCGGCCCACCATGTGGCCGATGCGGCTGCCGCCGTGGTCCTTCTGGAAGTAGCTCGCCACGCGCTTCTTCAGGCTGCGGGCCTTGCCCACGTAGAGCACGGTGCCGTTGCTGTCGAAGTAGCGGTAGACGCCCGGCAGCGGCGGCAGGGCAGCCACCTCGGCCAGCAACCGGTCGCGCACCGCGGCGGCCTGTGCGGCGGTGTCGGAGGGCACTGCGGTGTCGGCGGGAACGGGGGACGGCTCGATCATCGGAGGGCGGATTGTGCCGCTTCGATAATCCCCGCATGCACCTGCAGCGCTGGGACCTCTTCTGCCGTGTGATCGACAACTACGGCGACGTGGGCGTGAGCTGGCGGCTGGCCGCCGACCTGGCCTCGCGCGGCCATGCGGTGCGGCTGTTCATCGACGATGCGCAGCCGCTGCAATGGATGGCGCCGGGCGGCGCGCCGGGTGTGCAGGTGCTGGCCTTCGACGCACCTGCCGATGCGGCCGACGTGGTGGTGGAGACCTTTGGCTGTGACCCGCCGCCGGCCTATGTGCAGCGCATGGCCGAGCGGGCCGTGCCGCCGGTGTGGATCAACCTGGAGTACCTCAGCGCCGAGGCCTATGTGGAGCGCAGCCACGGCCTGCCCTCGCCGCAGCGCAACGGCCTGACGAAGTGGTTCTTCTATCCCGGCTTCACGCCACGCACCGGCGGGCTGCTGCGCGAGCCGGGGCTGGCCGCCGCGCAGGCCGCATTCGACCGCGACGCCTGGCTGGGCACGCTGGGCATCGAGCGGCGGGCCGGCGAGCGGGTGGTCAGCCTCTTCGCCTATCCGCAGGCGCCTTTCGCGGGACTGCTGCAGCGGCTGGACACCGAGCCGACGCTGGTGCTGCTGTGTGCGGGCGCATCGCAGGCAGCGGCCCTGGCCCAGGCGCCTTGCGCGGCGCGGACCCTGCGCATGCAGGCGCTGCCCTGGCTGTCGCAGCCCGACTTCGACCGCCTGCTGTGGAGCGCGGACCTCAACTTGATGCGCGGCGAGGATTCCATCGTGCGGGCGATGTGGGCTGGCGTGCCCTTCGTCTGGCACATCTATCCACAGCATGACGAAGCGCATGTGACCAAGCTGGATGCGCTGCTGGACCGCATGACCGCCGCCACCGGCGACGACGCGACCGGCCGGCAAATGCGCGCGCTGTGGCAGGCCTGGAACGGCCTGGCGACCTGGCCAGACGAGTGGCCCGCGTCCCGACCCTGGCGCGCCTTCTGCCATGCCTGGCGTCAGCAGCTGCAGGCACGGCCGGACTTGGTGAGCCAGCTGGTCTCCTTTTGCGATGAAAAGGCCGCCGCAGGCTAGAATAGCGGGCTCTGCGCGTCGCCCTGAAGCCTGGCCTCCTGGCCGGCACCGGGACCCGCGCGACACCCGGCGTCGCGATCTGCCGCAAAACCGATACGCAATGCTTCGCAAGCTGCAGAACTGCCACCGCCACCTTCCCGCGTGAAGGCAGCGTGATGCAAGAGCGGCAAGCGACGCCCACCGAACCAAGAGAGCCGCTATGAAACTCGCACAGGAAATCCGCGCAGGCAACGTCATCATGCAGGGCAAGGACCCGATGGTGGTGCTGCGTACCGAATACAGCCGCGGTGGCCGCGGCGCCGCCACGGTGCGCATCAAGATGAAGAACCTGCTGAACGGCGGCGGGGCCGAAGTCGTCTTCAAGGCCGACGACAAGATGGACCAGATCATCCTGGACAAGAAGGAGTGCACCTACACGTACTTCGCCGACCCGATGTATGTGTTCATGGACGCCGAGTACAACCAGTTCGAGGTCGAGGCCGAGAACATGGGCGACGCCATCTCCTACCTGGAAGACAACATGCCGGTGGAAGTGGTGTTCTACGACGGCAAGGCCATCTCCGTCGAACTGCCCACCACCGTGGTGCGCGAGATCGAGACCGAGCCGGCCGTCAAGGGCGACACCTCGGGCAAGGTGATGAAGCCCGCCAAGATCGTCGGGACCGGCTTCGAGATCTCGGTCCCGCTGTTCGTGGAAAGCGGCGACAAGATCGAAATCGACACCCGCACGCACGAATACCGCAAGCGCGTCTGAGCGCTGCACGCGATGGCCTCGGCCGACTCGCTGGACAAGGGCACTTCGGTGCCCTTTTTTCATCGTGGCTTCGATGTGGAGGCCGCGGTGCAGGCACCGTTCCGCATGCAGCCCGGGCTGCGCCGACGCGCGGCCGATGCGCCGCTGCTCACGCCCTGCCGGCCCGGCGGGCGCCACCTGCAGGCCAAGCTGGCGGTGCTGGGCAGCGCATGGGCAGCCTGCCTCCAGCAGCAGCCGGGCTTCGACGCATTGCCGGCGCTGCGCCGCCTGGCGGCAGCGCTGGCGCAAGCCCATCCCGCTGCCTGGCGTGTGCAGGGCGGCACCTGGCAGGCGCTGCAGCTCGGATGGTCCGTCGATTCGACCAGTGGCATGCCGCATCCATCGGGCGGGCCGGCGGCCATTGGTGAGGTACTGCAGACGCTCCCGCCGGCCTGGCGCGCCGCGGGCCTGCTGGCCCTGGCATTCGAGGAAGACCTGGCGCTGCTTGACGGCCGCAGCGCCACCCTGCCATGGCTGGCGGTGGCCTTGCCCTCGCACTGGCGTCCGGCCGACAAGATCGGCCGCCACTTCGCCGAAGTCCATGCGCCGGTGGCCGACAACACGCTGCTGCTGGCCGCCGGCGCGCACCTGATGCGGCTGGTGAGCGATGTGGACCGCTGGGAGCGTTTCGTCTGGACGCTGACACCGCATGCCGGCCTCGACGCACATCCCGACCGCTGCGTGTCGGCCTGGCCGGCCGACCCCTCGGCCGTGGCCGACGCCGCCCACTGGCGCAGCGAACACCAGACCTTCTTCCCGCTGGGCGACGGGCTGGCGCTGTTCGGCATCCATGTCGCCACCGCTCCGATGAGCCAGGCGCTGGCCGCTCCAGTGCATGCACGGCAGGTGCATGCGGCGCTGGCGTCGATGAGTACCGCTGTCCTGACCTACCGCGGCATGGCCCAGGCACAGCCAGCGCTGCTGCACTGGCTGCAGCAGCGCGGCGCGGCATGCACATGACGACGCCGGCTGAACTCCTCCAGGCCGCAGACCTGCCCGGGCGATGGCAAGGGCGCCCGCGCTTCGTGTTGCTGGCGGCCGGCTGTGACGGTGCGGCGCTGCTGCAGGCCACGCTGGCCGCCTGGCGACACGATGCACTGCGCTGCCAGTGGCTGCACCTGGTGCTGCTGCTGCCGCAGGGCGGCATGCTGCACGGCATGCATGCCGTGCCGGGCATGCAGCGCCAGCTGCTGGAAGCAGGCGCAATCACGGTCGATGTGCTGCAGGGCTGCACGCTGCGTGAGGGCCTGCGCGCGCTGCGCCTGCAGGCTGATGCGCTGCTGCTGGGGGGCGAGTGGGACCGCCATCTGCTGCGCCGCCTGGGACAGTTGGCCGCGCCGCAAGCCATGTTGGCGGCACCGGCCGGCGTCGGCATGGCCGAAGGCTTGCGCGCCGCCGGCTTCCAGGTGAAGGCCGGTGCACCGCTGCTGCGGGCCTGTTATGCGCCACGGTTCCAGCCGCGTGGTGACCCGGCGCCCGCTTCGCCTGCCAGGCCGGGCGACGAGGTGCTGGTGCTCGGTGCCGGCCTGGCCGGTGCCGCCTGTGCGCAGGCACTGGCCCGCGCTGGCCTGCAGGTGCAGGTGCTGGAACGCCATGCCCAGGCGGCACAGGAGGCTTCCGGCAATCCGGGCGGGCTGTTCCACGGCATCGTCAACCCGCAGGACGGCCTGCATGCCCGCTTCAACCGCGCCGCCGCGCTGCAGGCGGCACGCCTGTACCGGCCGCTGATCGAGCAGGGCCGGGTGCCCGGCCGCATCGATGGCTTGCTGCGCCTGCAGGCCGATGGCCTCGACGCGTTGGCTATGCAGGCACAGGCGGATGCGCTGGGCCTGCCTGCCGCCTATGTGAAGGCACTGCATGCCGAAGCCGCAGCCCAGGCCAGCGGCCTTCCCTTGCGGACACCGGCCTGGTTGTATCAGGAAGGCGGCTGGCTCGACCCCGGGGCGATGGTGCGCTGGCTGCTCAACCAGCCCGGCATCACGCTGCATGCCGGCACTGCAGTGCACCAGCTGCAGCGCAGCGCCGATGGCGCCTGGCAGGCGCTGGATGCAGCTGGCTGTCTGCTGGGCCAGGCCCGGCACCTGGTGCTGTGCAATGCCCAGGATGCGATGCGCCTGCTGCCGGCCGCTGCCACCCCATGGCCGCTGGAGCATCAGCGCGGCCAGCTCACGCTGCTGCCGGCAGACCTGCCCGGCCTGCGCAGGCCGCTGCTGCCGGTGGCCGGCGGCGGTTATGCGCTGACCTTGCCAGACGGCAGCGTGCTGTGCGGCGCCACCGCCCAGGCCGGCGACACCGATGGCGGCCTGCGCGCCACCGACGAGGCGGCCAACCTGGCGCGTTATGCCGCCCTCACCGGCGCCGTGCTGCCTGCACCTCTGCAGCCGCTGCCTGGCCGCACCGCGTTCAGGTTGCTGGCAGCCGATCGCCTGCCCGTGGTGGGTGGCGTGCCGCAGCCCGGTGTGTTGAACGACCAGCCGCGACGCATCGCGCGCGTGCCGGGGCTGTTTGTCTGCACTGCGCTGGGATCGCGCGGCATCACCTGGGCGCCGCTGGTGGCCCAGGTGCTGGCGGCGCAGGTCACCGGCCTGCCGGCGCCGCTGGAGGCCGATCTGCTGGATGCCATCGACCCCGCGCGCTTTGCGGCGCGCCAGGCCCGCAAGCCCGCGCGCTGAACAAGCCGGCCGCCTCAGCGCGGCGTGGCCAGGTGCTGGTCGAGGAACTGCTCCATCGCCTCGAAGAAGGCCAGCCGGTGTTCATGGCGGCTCAGGTGGTGGTCGCCGCCCTCCTGCTCGATGTAGCGGTGCGGCTTGCCGGCGCTCTTCAGCGCGGCGGCCATCTCGCGGCTTTGCTCCACCGGCACCGAGCGGTCGGCCGTGCCGTGCACCAGCAGCACCGGCACGCGGATGCGCTCGGCCTGCAGTGCGGGCGAGGTGGCACGCAGCTGCGCACGGTCGCCCCAGAACTCGCCGATCATGCGGTCGCTGGCCCGCAAGCCGCCGATGTACTCCGACTGATGCAGGATGAGATCGGGCAGGTGCGACACGCCCGCAAAGCTGATGGCGCAGCGGTACAGCTCGGGCGTTTTCACCACGCCCATCAGCGCCGCATAGCCACCGTAGCTGCCGCCGACGATGCACACCCGGCCGGCATCGGCCACGCGTTGGCCGATGGCCCACTGCACCGCGTCGGTCAGGTCGTCCTGCATCTCCAGGCCCCAGCGGCGCAGGCCGGCCGCCTTGAAGGCGGTGCCATAACCGTCGGAGCCGCGGAAGTTGACCTGCATCACCGCATGGCCGCGGTTGGCCAGGAATTCCGTCCAGGCGTCGAAGTCGTCGTCGTCGCGGCTGTGCGGACCGCCATGCGGCAGCAGCACCATCGGCAGCGCTGCGCCGCCATCGCCCAACTTGCGGCCCTGCGGCAGTGTGAGGTAGACATTCAGTGGCAGGCCGTCGCGTGCGCGGATGGCGGTGCGCTGCTTGCCCACCAGCGTGGCGTCCGACAGCTCGGGGTAGGCGTCGGCCACCAGGGCGATGGTGCCCTTGTCCCGGTCGCCCACGAAGTACTGGCCGGGCTGGCCATTGCCGCTGGAAAACAGCAGGAAGCGCTGCCCGTCGTGGGCCATGTGGATGATGCGGTTGTAGCGGCCCGGCAGCGCCTGGTTCAGGCCCTTGAGCAGCGCGCGCCAGGGCGGCGACCACAGGGTGCCGCCGTCGCCGTCATCCTCGTCGTCTCCGGCCGGGCCCGCGCCGGCGATGCCCAGCACCTCGCCGCTGAGCGGCGCACGCAGCAGGCTGCCGCCCACGTCGTGCCGGGCATCGGCCAAGACCAGGGTGCGCGGCAGCGTGGCGTCGTCCAGCTGCACGCTGAAAACGGCGCTGCGACCCTCGTGCTGGGCATTGACGTACAGCCGCTGCGGATCCGTACCGAAGCCCATCGGCCAGACGCCGTCTTCCGACTTGTCGAAGCGCCACAGCGTGCGCCATGCGCCTCCTTGCGGCTCGGTGGCGCGCACCGACCAGTGACCGTCGGTATCGCTGAACACTCCCACACGCACGCGGTGCTGCGCATCGGTCAGCCAGCGCAGCGCACCGCGCTCGGGCGACATCACCGTGGAGCGGGCACCGGTCTCCACGTTCAGCCTGACCACGCCCAGCTCGTTGCTGTCCACCGAGCGCAGCTGCAGCAGTACATGGCGACCGTCGGACGGCAGCCAGTCGATCACCCGGTCCTGCTGCTGCTGCGTGCGCCGCACGGTGGTGATGCTGCTGCCGCGATCAAAGCGCGTGAGGTCGATCACGCCGCTGCCATCGGCCTTGACCGACACCAGCCGCGTTTCCACGGTGCCGGTGAATTGGCGGCGCGAAGCAAAGCGCAGGCTCACCACCAGCCGATCGTTGTTGACCCAGCGCGCCCAATTGAAGTGGTGGCTGGTGTTGTCGGTGCTGAGCACCGGCACCAGCTTGCCACCGGCCACTGGCCGCGTGGCCACCACGGTGCGGCCCTCCTGGTTCAACAACACTGCGATGCGCTGGCCGTCGGGCGAGAGCGTCATGCCGCTGAGCATCGGCAGCCGGGCGTAATGCGCCACCGGTGCGCGCTGCTGCGGCACCGCGGCAGAGGCCGGGAGCTCCGCCGGCTGCTGCGCCAGGCTGGTTGCGGCCATGCCGGCCATGAAGCAAGCCAGCAGCAGGTGCTGGAACGGCAGCGACAGGCGCATCAGCATGGTGTGGGGTCTCTCAGAAATTCAGCGTGCGCACACCGTCGGCGGTGCCCAGCAGGCACACGCTGGCCTTGTGCCGCGCAAAGATGCCGACGCTGACCACGCCGGGCCATTGGTTGACTTCCGTCTCCATCGCCGGGGGGTCGGTGATGGACAGGCCGCGCACGTCCAGGATGGGATGGCCGTTGTCGGTGATGACACCGGGCCGCAGCATGGCCTGGCCGCCCAGCCGGGCGAAGCGCCGCGTCACCTGCGCGCTGGCGGAGGCGATGATCTCCACCGGCAGCGGAAAGGCGCCCAGCGTGCGCACCAGCTTGGAGGCATCGGCGATGCAGATGAAGCGGGCGGCCAGGTCGGCCACCATCTTCTCGCGCGTGAGCGCGGCGCCGCCGCCCTTGATCATGTAACCGCGGTCGTCGATCTCGTCGGCACCGTCGATGTACACCGGCAGGTGCTCGATGCCGTTGGCGTCGAACACCGGGATGCCGTGCGAGCGCAGCCGCTCGGTGCTCTGCTCCGAGCTGGACACCGCGCCCGCAATCTGCCCCTTGATGGCGGCCAGCGCGTCGATGAACTTGTTGACCGTGGAGCCGGTGCCCACGCCCACGATGCTGCCGGGCACCACGTGCGCCAGCGCCGCCTGGCCGACGAGGGCCTTGAGTTCGTCTTGATTCATGCCGCGGATTATCCAAGCCGCGACACGGCGTGCACCAAGCGCAACGGACAATAGTGACCATGATCCTTCCCTATGCCCTTCCCCGCGCGGTGCTCTTCGGCATGGATGCCGAGCGCGCGCACGACCTCACCCTGGACAGCATCGCAAGGCTGCAGAACACGCCGGCGCAGTGCCTGTGGGCCCAGGCCCGCGTGGCCGATCCGGTCACCGTGGCCGGCCTGCGCTTTCCCAACCGCATCGGCCTGGCCGCCGGGCTGGACAAGAACGGCCGCTGCATCGACGGCTTCGGCGCGATGGGCTTCGGCTTCATCGAGGTGGGCACCGTCACGCCCAAGGGCCAGCCCGGCAACCCGAAGCCGCGCATGTTCCGCCTGCAGCAGGCCGATGCGCTGATCAACCGGCTGGGCTTCAACAACGAGGGGCTGGACGCGTTCATCCGCAACGTGCAGCGCGCGCGCAGCTTCCGCGCTGCGGGCGGTGTGCTGGGCCTGAACATCGGCAAGAACGCCAGCACGCCCATCGAGCGCGCGGCCGACGACTACCTGGCCGGCCTGCAGGGCGTGTTCGCCCACGCCGACTACGTGACGGTGAACATCAGCAGCCCCAACACGCAGAACCTGCGCTCGTTGCAGAGCGACGAGGCGCTGGACGCGCTGCTGAGCGCGCTGCAGGAGCGCAAGCAGGCGCTGGAAGCCGCGCAGGCCGACCGCAGCCGCCGCGTGCCGATGTTCGTAAAGATCGCGCCCGACCTCGACGAGACGCAGGTCAAGTTCATCGCCGGCACGCTGCGCCGCACCGGTGTGGATGGCGTGATCGCCACCAACACCACCATCGCCCGCGACGCGGTGCAGGGCCTGCCGCATGCGAACGAGACCGGCGGCCTGTCGGGCAAGCCGGTGTTCGAGGCCAGCAACCGCGTGATCGCCGCGCTGCGCGCCGAGCTGGGCAGCGGCTATCCCATCATCGGCGTGGGCGGCGTGATGAGCGGTGCGGATGCACGGGCCAAGCTGGCCGCGGGGGCGGACCTGGTGCAGGTCTACACCGGGCTGATCTACCGCGGGCCGGCGCTGGTGCGCGATGCGGCGCTGGCGATGCGCGGGCCGATCGGGGCGGCTTGATCTGGATCAGCCGGGGTTGCGGCAGGGCTGCCTACATTGGCCTCACCATGCCCAAGACCATCGACATCATCCGCCAGGAGCATGCCGCGCTGGCGGCGATGCTGCGCTCCATCCTGCTGCTGCTGGCGCAGTCCCGCCGCGAGAACACGCTGCCGGACTTCGGCGCGCTGCGGGCCATGCTGTTCTACGTGGACGAGTTTCCGGAGCAGCGCCACCACCGCAAGGAATCGGAGCTGCTGTTCCCCAAGCTGCGGGCGCGCACGCCGCTGTCACGCGACCTGCTGGACGAACTCGACCACCAGCATGCGCGCAGCGAACGTGCAGTGCGCGACGTGGAGCATGCGCTGCTGGGCTTCGAGATGATGGGCGAGCCGCGCCGCGGCCACTTCGAGCGTGCGGTGCAGTGGTACGTCGACCACTATCGCGCCCACATGGCGCTGGAGGAGCAGCAGATGCTGCCGCTGGCCGAGCGGGTGCTGACGCCGGCCGACTGGGCCGAGCTGGACGAGGCCTTCGGGCAGAACCAGGATCCGTTCGCAGGCCATGAACCGGCGCCGGACTATGCGGCGCTGTTCAGCCGCATCGTGAACCTGGTGCCGGCGCCCATTGGCCTGGGGCCGGCGGGGCGCGCCGCGGGTTGAGGGCTGCCGCATGGCACCGCTGTGCCGCAAGGCCCTGCCGGAGGACTTTCCTGCCCTGCAGCAGATGCTGGAGCTGTACCAGTACGAGCTGTCGGACATCTGGCCACAGGACCTGGATGCCCAGGGCCGCTACGGCTACGACCTGGGCCGCCACCGCGAGGGCCTGCGCTTTCATGCCTACGTGGTGCTGCAGGCTGATCTCTATGCGGGGTTCGCCCTGGTCGCGCCTGCGGGCGTCACGCGCAGCGCCGGCTGCTGGATGGAGCAGTTCTTCGTGCTCAAGCGCCATCGGCGCGAGCGCATCGGCGAGGCCCTGGCGCGCTTCGTGTTCAGCGCCCATCCGGGCCCGTGGGAGGTGGGACAGATGTTCGACAACCTCGTGGCGCAACAGTTCTGGCGCCGGGTCATCGCGGAGGTGGCGCAGGGCTCCGTGGCCGAGCTGCGGTGGACCGAAGGCTGGTGGCAGGGTGTCGTGCAGCAGTTCGAAGTGGCGCCCGCCGCTTGATGGCGGCGGGCCACCGCTCAATGCCGCGGCACGCCCTCAATGCAGCGGCACCCCCGTCTTCTGCTGCAACTCCTCCAGCGTCACCCCCGGAGCGATCTCGACCACCTTCAGGCCTTGCGGCGTCACGTCCAGCACCGCCAGGTCGGTGATGATGCGGTTGACCACGCCCACGCCGGTCAGCGGCAGGGTGCACTTGGGCAGGATCTTCAGGTCGGTGGTGCCGTCCTTTTTGCGGGCCACGTGCTCCATCAGCACGATCACGCGCGGCACGCCGGCCACCAGGTCCATCGCGCCGCCCATGCCCTTGACCATCTTGCCGGGGATCATCCAGTTGGCCAGGTCGCCGTCCTCGCTGACCTGCATCGCGCCCAGGATCGACAGGTTGATCTTGCCGCCGCGGATCATCGCGAAGCTGTCGTGGCTGCCGAAGATGCTCGAGCCCGGGATGGTGGTGACCGTCTGCTTGCCGGCGTTGATGAGGTCGGCGTCCACCTGGTCTTCCGTGGGGAAGGGGCCGATGCCCAGCATGCCGTTCTCGCTCTGCAGCCACACCTCGATGCCCGGCGGCTGGTGGTTGGCCACCAGCGTGGGCAGGCCGATGCCCAGGTTCACGTAGAAGCCGTCCTGCAGTTCGGCCGCGGCCTTGGCGGCCATCTCGTCATGCGTCCAGGCCATGGTCAGGCTCCCTTCTTCTCTGTGATGGTGCGCTTCTCGATGCGCTTCTCGGGCGTGGCGTTGACCACGATGCGGTGCACGTAGATGCCGGGCAGATGGACGTCGTCAGGGTCGATGTCGCCGGTTTCCACCAGGTGCTCCACCTCCACCACCGTGACCTTGCCGGCCATCGCGCAGGCCGGATTGAAGTTGCGCGCCGTGCGGCGGAACACCAGGTTGCCGCTCTTGTCGGCCTTGTACGCCTTGACCAGCGACACGTCGGGCGTCAACGCACGCTCCAGCACGTAGACATGGCCGTCGAACTCGCGGGTTTCCTTGCCTTCGGCCACCAGGGTGCCCACGCCGGTGCGGGTGAAGAAGGCCGGGATGCCGGCGCCGCCGGCGCGCAGCTTCTCGGCCAGCGTGCCCTGCGGCGTGAACTCGAGCTGCAGCTCGCCGGCCAGGTACTGGCGCTCGAACTCCTTGTTCTCGCCCACGTAGCTGGAGATCATCTTCTTGATCTGCCGCGTTTCAAGCAGCTTGCCCAGGCCGAAGCCGTCCACGCCGGCGTTGTTCGAGATCACCGCCAGGTCCTGCACGCCGCTGGCCTGCAGCGCGTTGATCAGCGCCTCGGGTATGCCGCACAGGCCGAAGCCGCCGACGGCGAGCAACTGGCCGCTCTTGACCACCCCATCGAGTGCCGCCGCGGCACTAGGGAAAACCTTGTTCATCTGCAAGCTCCTGGAACGGGACGGGCGAGCGTACTACGTATAGGATTAAGTAACAGATACGCAGAATCGCCTAAGGAGGAGCATGGACAAGAAGCCGCCGCCTGTCACGCCCATGGGCATCGAGCCGCTGCAATCCGCGCTGGGCGAGCTGTTCGCACCCTGGGTGCGCGAGCTGGCGCTGCAGGTCACGGCCACCGGGCCCGGCAGCGTCACGCTGCGGCTGCCCGTCACGCCGCACCATGTGCATGGCGGCGGCGTGCTGTGCGGGCAGACCTTGATGTCGGCCGCCGACACCGCGATGGTGCTGGCGGTGATGACGAAGCTGGGTGCCTTCAAGCCGATGACCACCGTGCAACTGCAGACCAGCTTCCTGCGTGCGGTGCCCGGCGACGCCGGCCACGCGGTGGTGCAGGCCCGGGTGCTGAAGATGGGCCGCAGCCTGGCCTTCGGCGCCATCGACATCCACACGCCCGACGGCCAACTCGCCGCGCAGGCCACCACCACCTACGCGCTGCTGTAGCCATGGCGGCCGAGCCCACCGAACTGGCGCTGGACTACCGCACCGCCTTCGACCAGGCGCCGGTGGGGCTGGTGCTGTCGCGCCACCGGCTGATCGTCGACTGCAACCGGCAGGTGCTGGAGATCTTCGGCGCCACGCGTGAAGACCTGCTCGGCCATTCCTTCGAGCGGCTCTATCCCACCCACGACGAGTTCGAGCGCACCGGCGCGCGCATCGTCGCCAGCCTGGGCCCGGGCGGGCGCTATGCCGACGAACGGGTGATGAAGCGCCTGGGCGGCCCTGCCGCGGGCGAGCTGTTCTGGTGCCATGTCTCGGGCCGCGCGCTCGACCCCAGCCGGCCGCATGCCGCGGGCATCTGGTCGTTCGAAGACCTCTCGGCGCAGCGCCGCGTGAGCTGCGACCTCACCGCCCGCGAACGCGAGATCTCCGCGCTGCTGATCGACGGCCTGACCAGCAAGTTGATCGGCAAGAAGCTGGGCATCAGCCCGCGCACGGTGGACGTGTACCGCGCCCGCCTGATGCGCAAGTACTCGGCCGCCACCACGCCCGAGCTCGTCCACAAGATGCTGCGGGCCTGAAGCGCCGCGGACCACCCCTTCAGATGATCACCGTCCACCACCTCGAAAAATCCCGTTCGCAGCGCGTGCTGTGGCTGCTCGAAGAAATGGGCCTGCCCTACGAGCTGCGGCTGTACAAGCGCCACCCGCAGACGATGCTGGCACCACCCGAGCTGCAGTCGGTGCATCCGCTGGGCAAGTCGCCGGTGATCACCGACGGCGACATCACGATGGCCGAGTCGGGCGCCATCATCGAGTACCTGACCCAGGCTTACGAACAAGGCCAGGCGCTGGTGCCGGCGCGCGGCAGCGCCGAATGGCGGCGCTACATCTACTGGCTGCACTTCGCGGAGGGTTCGATGATGCCGCCGCTGCTGCTGAAGCTGATCTTCAACCGCGTGCGAACGGCGCCGATGCCGTTCTTCGTCAAGCCGATCGCGCGCGGCATCGCCGACAAGGTGACCGGCGCCTTCGTCGAGCCCAACCTGAGGCGGCTGCTGGCCTTCATGGAAGCCGAGCTGGGCGGCCGGCCGTGGTTCGCGGGCGAGCAGTTCAGCGCCGCCGACGTGCAGATGAGCTTTCCGCTGGAAGCCGCCGCGGCGCGCGGCGGGCTGGACGCCAGCTACACCAACCTCAGCACCTGGCTGGCGCGAGTGCATGCGCGGCCGGCGTACAAGCGGGCGATCGACAAGGGCGGGCCTTTCTCGATCCCCGGCTGACCGACAGGCTCAGCCCGCGTCCGTCACCGCCAGCGCCCGCAGCCAGTCGGGCAGCGGGATCGAGCGCTCGGTCTTCATGTCGGTCCACACCAGCTTGCCGCCGCCGGTGGCGCAGGGCTGGCCGGGCTCGTCGGCGCGCTCCAGGGTGAAGAAGGTCTCGATGCTGCTGCGGCCTGCCTGGCCGACGTAATGGCGCGCCACCACGTCGCCCGGGAAGCGCAGCTGCCGCAGGAAGCTGCAGAAGGCGTTGACGATGACCGGGCCGGTGCCGTCCTCGTAGACGGCGCTGTCGGCCAGGCGCAGCCAGTCCAGCCGCACCGTCTCGAAGTACCGGAAGTACAGCGTGTTGTTCACATGGCCGGCGGCGTCCATGTCGCCCCAGCGCACCGGGATGACCAGGGTGTGCACCAGCTGCTTGTGTTCAGGCAGGTCGAAGCGCATGTCCAGACCCGTCATGCGTTGCTGGGGCCGGGCTCCATCCCCAGCTCCGCCGCCATGCGCTGCACCAGCGTGCGCAGCGCGGCCACCTCGGCCTGCAGCGCGGCGAAGTCCTCTGCGCTGACGGCCGGCGTGGCGGATGCGGGCAGCGGCGGCAGCGGGCCGGTGCCCACCGCCACGGCCGGCACGTTGGCCTCGCCGCACAGCAGGTGCGCCCAGCGCGGCTCGCGCCCGCCCGGGGAGCGCGGCAGCTTGATGACCCGCGGCGGGGTCTTGCCCATCAGCTCGTCGAGAAAGGCTTCCACCGAACCGGTGTCGGCAAAGCGGTGCAGCCGCTCGGTGTTGGCGCGCAGCTCGGCCGCGGTCTGCGGGCCACGCAGCGCCAGCACCGCCAGCAGCGCGGCGGCGGCGCCGGGCACGCCCAGGCCGCGCGCGGCATTGTGCTCGTAGCGGGTGACGCGGGTGCCGCTCACCTCGTTGACCAAATGCTGCTCGCGCAGGCCTTCCAGCGCGGCCAGCACCTCGGTCTCGCTCAGGTTCATCACCGGGTCGCGGGCGGTCTTCTGGTTGCAGCCGGCGGCCAGCGCATTGAGCGACAGCGGATAGGTGTCGGGCACGGTGGACTGCTTTTCCACCAGCACGCCCAGCACCCGGGCCTCGGCCAGCGTCAGGTCGCGTTGGCTCATCGCGGTGTCACACCCCGAAGCCGTCGTCGGCGGCGATCACCGCGCCGTTGATGAAGTGGCTCTCGTTGGCGCACAGCATCATCAGCGCGGTGTCCAGGTCCTGCGGCTGGCCCACGCGCTTGCGCGGCAGCATGGAGATCAGCTTCTGGCCGGCGTCGCTGCTCCAGTGCTTGTGGTTGATCTCGGTGTCGATGTAGCCGGGGCACAGCGCATTCACGTTGATGCCGTAGCGTCCCCACTCCAGCGCCATCGCCTTGGTCATGTGCACCACGGCGGCCTTGCTCATCGCGTACACGCCGATCTTGCCCAGCACCTTCAGCCCGGCCATCGAGGCCACGTTGACGATGCGCCCGCCGGTGTAGGTGCCGGGGGCCGAGCCGCTGGCCCGCGCGATCATGCGCTTGGCCACTTCCTGCGCCACGAAGAACGAGCCGCGGGCGTTGGTGTTCATCACGTAGTCGAAGTCTTCCGGCGTCACGTCCGTCAGCTTCTGCGTGGTGCTGACGCCGGAGTTGTTGACCAGGATGTCGATCGCGCCGACCTCGGTCTCGGCATGCGCCACCGCGGCACGGATGCTGGTGGGGTCGGTCACGTCCATGCCCACCACGTGGGCGTCGCCGCCGGCGCCTTCGATCTCGGCGCGCAGCGTCTTCAGCCGGTCGATGCGGCGGGCGCTCAGCACCACGGCCGCGCCGGCCTCGGCCAGCACCTTGGCGAAGTGGCAGCCCAGGCCGCTGGATGCGCCGGTGACCAGGGCCACGCGGCCCGACAGATCGATCTTGTAGCTCATGCGCAGGGCTCCTCGAGCGGGGCATTCTTCATTCGGATCGGATGACGATAGCACGCACCCCCGGCCGCCCGTAACGGCCCGCGGCACGGCCGGAAGCCGTCTGGTGACGGCCACTTAGAATCGCCGGTCGCACAGAAGTCACGAACCCGAGACAAGGAACGTCGGATGACCCCGCAGGAGATTCTTGAGCAATTCGGCCCGCGCGAGGCCATGGAGTACGACGTGGTGATCGTCGGCGGCGGACCCGCCGGCCTGGCCACCGCCATCCGGCTCAAACAGCTTGCGGCCGAACAGTCGAAGGAGGTGTCGGTCGTCGTCCTCGAAAAAGGCAGCGAGCCTGGCGCGCACATCCTGTCGGGTGCGGTGATGGACCCCATCGGCCTGAACGAGCTGCTGCCCAACTGGAAGGAGCTCGGCGCGCCGCTCAACCAGCCCGTCACCGGCGACGAAGTGCTGTTCATGAGCGAGACCGGCGCCACCCGCACGCCGGGCTGGCTGGTGCCCGACTGCTTCCACAACGAAGGCAACTACGTCATCAGCCTGGGCGCGGTCACCAAGTGGCTGGGCGAGCAGGCCGAGGGCCTGGGCGTGGAGATCTTCCCTGGCTTCACCGCGGCCGAGGTGCTCTACAACGACGACGGCTCGGTCAAGGGCATCGCCACCGGCAACCAGGGCATCGGCAAGGACGGCCAGCCCACCGACGCCTTCCAGCTGGGCATGGAGCTGCACGGCAAGTACACCGTGTTCGCCGAAGGCTCGCGCGGCCACCTGGGCAAGCAGCTGATCGCGCGCTTCAAGCTGGACGAAGGCAAGGACCCGCAGAGCTATGCGCTGGGCGTGAAGGAGCTGTGGGAAGTGCCGGCCGACAAGGCCAGGCCGGGCCTGGTGGTGCACACCGCCGGCTGGCCGATGGAGCCCGACACCTATGGCGGCGGCTTCCTCTACCACCTGGAGGGCAACAAGGTCACGCTGGGCTTCGTCACCGGGCTGGACTACAAGAACCCCTACCTCAGCCCGTTCGAGGAAATGCAGCGCTGGAAGGCGCACCCCAGCATCCGTGTCCACATCGAAGGCGGCAAGCGCATCGGCTACGGCGCGCGGGCCATCACGGCCGGCGGCATCCTCAGCCTGCCCAAGACGGTGTTCCCGGGCGGTGCGCTGGTGGGCTGCGACGCGGGCTATCTGAATGCCGCGCGCATCAAGGGCAGCCACGCTGCCATCAAGACCGGCATGCTGTGCGCCGAAGCCGCCTTCGAGGCCGTGACCAGCGGTCGCCAGCAGGACGAGCTGAGCGCCTACCCCGCCGCCTTCGAGCAGAGCTGGCTCAAGCGCGAGCTGGACCAGTCGCGCAACTTCAAGCAGTGGTTCAAGCGCGGCGTGTACGTCGGCTCGCTGATGACCGGCATCGAGCAGTGGCTGCTGCCCCGCCTGGGCGTCAAGAGCCCGCCGTGGACCATCCACCGCAAGGTGGCCGACCACACCCGGCTGCTGCCGGCGGCCGAGTGCCAGCCGATCGTGTATCCCAAGCCCGACGGCAAGCTCACCTTCGACCGGTTGTCCTCGGTGTTCATCAGCAACACCAACCACGAGGAGAACCAGCCGGCGCACCTGACGCTGAAGGACGCCAGCGTGCCGGTGGCCATCAACCTGGCCAAGTACGCTGGCCCCGAAGGCCGCTACTGCCCGGCGGGCGTGTACGAGTACGTGAAGAACGCCGACAACACCGACCGCCTGCAGATCAATGCCCAGAACTGCGTGCACTGCAAGACCTGCGACATCAAGGACCCCACGCAGAACATCGTGTGGGTGACGCCGGAAGGCGGCGGCGGACCCAACTACGCCGGCATGTAAGGGCCGCAGCCTCGCCGTGACCGAGGACGAAGCGCGCCGCATCACGCTGCTGCGCGCCTTCGAGGCGCCGATGGCCGCGCCCTGGACCGAGGCGGATGCCGCCGCGGCCAGCGCCGAAGCGGCCCGCGCGGTGGGCGAACAAGCCGCGCCCGGGCGCTACCTGGCCGCCCGCGCCCAGGCGGGCCTGGCCCTGCTGCTGCCAAAGGAGCCTGCCGCCGCCCGGCTGCTGCAGGCCAGCCGCGGCGCGCGCTGGCCCGGGCCGCTGCTGGTGGTGCTGGCGGCCGGCCTCGGGCTGGCAACGCAGGCCCTGGGGCCGACGCAGCAGCTCAACCTGCTGGCACCGCCGCTGCTGGGCCTGCTGGCCTGGAACCTGTTGGTCTACCTGGCGCTGGCGGCCGCGGCGCTCAACCGTCTTGCCCGGCGCAAGCGCGCGTTTCATGGCGCATCGAGCGCAGGCACCCTGGCGTCCGCCCAAGACCTGCCCGGCCACGTCGCCGCGCCGCCGCCTGTCGGCCTGCGCCGGCTGCTGGCCGCGCCCGCCTGGAGAGCCGCCGCGGGCCACCCGGCCCTGCGGCGATTCGCCGAGCGCTGGTCGGCCCAGTCGGCGCCCTTGTGGTCGGCCCGCGCGGCCGTGTGGCTGCACGCGGCGGCCGCGGCGCTGGTGGCCGGCGTGCTGGCCTCGATGTACCTGCATGGCCTGGCCTTCGAGTACCGCGCCGGCTGGGACAGCACCTTCCTCTCGGCCGATGCGGTTCACCGGCTGCTGAACGGCGTGCTGGGCCCGGCCTCGGCGCTCAGCGGCATCCCCCTGCCTTCGGCCGCCGAACTGGCCGGCCTGCGCTTATCCGCAGGGCCGGGCGAGAACGCCGCCCGCTGGATCCATCTGCATGCACTCACCGCCGCCGGCGTGGTGCTGCTGCCGCGGCTGGTGCTGGCGCTGGGCGCCGCGATCCGCGTCCACCGGCTGGCGGGGCACTTTCCGCTGCCCATCGACGATGCCTACAGCCAGCGCCTGCTGCGCAGCCACCGCGGTGGCGCGGTGCTGCTGCGGGTGCAGCCCGTGCAGTACCGGCTGCCGGCGGTGGCCATCGACGGCCTGCAGCGGGTGCTGCGCCACAGCTTCGGCGAGCAGGCGCGGCTGCAGCTGGCCGAGCCGCTGCACGAAGGCGACGACGCCGGCCACGGCGCGCCGCCGGCGATGCTGCTGTTCGCCCTCAGCGCCACGCCGGAGCGTGAGACCCACGGCGCCGCCGCCGAAGCCTGGCCCGCCGCCCGCCTGCTGGTCGACACCTCCGGCTTCGCGCAGCGCTTCGGCGCGGCGCGGGCGCAGCAGCGGCGCGAGGCCTGGCAGCGCATGCTCGCCGGCCTGGGCCGCACGCCGGTGTTCATCGACCTTGCCCATCCCGACCTGGCCGCCGCCGAGGCCGCGCTGCAGGCCGTGCCCGCATGACCGGCAGCAGCGCGCCCACCGAGGCCATCGGGCTCAGCCTCGTGTCCCACACCAACGTGGGCAAGACCACGCTGGCCCGCACGCTGCTGGGCCGCGACATCGGCGAGGTGCGCGACGAAGCCCATGTGACCGAGACCGCCGAGCGCCACACCATGCTTTCCACGCCCGAGGGCCAGCGGCTGGAGCTGTGGGACACGCCCGGCTTCGGCGACAGCGTGCGGCTGCTGCGCCGGCTGGAGCAGGCCGGCAACCCGATCGGCTGGTTCCTGGCGGAGGTGTGGGACCGCTTCCGCCACAAGCCCTTCTGGTCGGCCCAGCGCGCCATGCGCAATGTGCTGGAGCAGGCCGACGTGGTGCTGTACCTGGTGAACGCGGCCGAGTCGCCCGACGACGCGACCTACGTCGATGCCGAGCTGCGGGTGCTGCAGCTGCTGGGCAAGCCGGTGGTGGTGCTGCTGAACCAGCTGGGCCCGCCGCAGCCGCGGCCGCTGGAGGAGGCGCAGCGCCAGGGCTGGCAGCAGCGCGTGCAGCGACCGGTGCTGGCGCTGGATGCCTTCGCCCGCTGCTGGGTGCAGGAAGGGCGCCTGCTGCAGGCGGTGGGTGATGCCCTGCCTGCGGCGCGGCACCCGGCCATGGCGGCGCTGCAGGCCGCCTGGCTGCGCCGCAGCCAGGGCGTGTGGCACGAGGCCATGGCCGAGCTCGCGCACCGCCTGGCCCGCGCTGCGCTGGACCGCGAGGCCCTGCCCGCCGGCGGCCTGGGCGCGCGGCTGAAGGAGCTGGGCGTGGCCGTGGGCCGCAGCATCGGCCTGCAGCCCGACGAGGCCGGCGGCCCGCAGGCGCGGGCGATGGAAGCCCTGGCCGCCCGCGTGGCCGAGGACACCCGCGGCTCCACCGACCGGCTGATCGCGCTGCACGGCCTGCAGGGCCGGGCGGAGGCGGATGCGGTGCTGTCCCGCGTGGCGGCGCAGTTCGCGCTGCGCGCGCCGGTGGACGAAGGCCGGGCCGCCCTGTGGGGCGGCGCGGTGACGGGCGCGCTGGCCGGCCTGAAGGCCGACCTGCTGACCGGCGGCCTGACCCTGGGCGGCGGCATGCTGGCCGGCGGGCTGCTGGGCGCGCTGGGCGCGGCCGGCCTGGCCCGCGGCTTCAACCTGATGCGCGGCGTGGAGGCGCCCAGCGTGGCCTGGTCGGACGCCGCGCTGGACGAGATGGTGCACGGCGCGCTGCTGGGCTACCTGACGGTGGCGCACTTCGGCCGCGGCCGCGGCGGCTGGACGGCCACCGAGCATCCCCCCTTCTGGAACGAGGCGGTGGCCGCCGCCATCGCCAGCCACCGGCCGGCGCTGCACCGCCTGTGGGCGGCGCGGGCGGAGGCCGGCGTGGCCGTCTCCGCCGAGGCCGCCCGCCACACCCTGCAGGCCGGGCTGCAGGCGTGGCTGGTGACCGTCAGCGCCGAACTGCTGCGCGGGCTGTATCCGGACGACGCCGGCGCGCTGCAGCCGCCGGCGGGCTGATCAATCCCAGCGCAGCAGCCAGTCGGCACGCGCCCGGGTGGCCTCGATGCGGCGGGCGTTCGGCTCGTCGCTGGCGTCCACCCAGGCCCGCGCCGCCTCCGGTGAGCGGCCGAATTGCACATGCCGCGCCACCAGCCGCCGCAGCCGGGTCGGCTCGTCGCCTTCCACGTACCAGGCCTGGGTGAGCAGCGGGCGCACCGCGGCCCAGGGGCCGTCGTCGAGCAGCAGGTAGTTGCCCTCGGTGATCACCAGCGGCACCTCGGGCGCCACCGCGATGGCGCCGGCCACCGGCTCCTCGATCTCGCGCCGGAACTCGGGCGCATACACGGTTTCGCCGGGCACGGCGGCATGCAGGCGGCGCAGCAGGGCGGCGTAACCGGCGGCATCAAAGGTGTCGGGCGCGCCCTTGCGCTGGTCGCGGCCCAGCCGCTGCAGCTCCGCCTGCGCCAGGTGGAAGCCGTCCATCGGCACCACCACCGCCCTGCCGCCCAGCGCGGCGGCCAGGGCTTGCGCCACCGTGGACTTGCCCGCGCCGGGCGTGCCCACCAGCCCCAGCACCGCCCGGCGACCACTGGCCAGCAGCGCCTCAGCGCGGGCCAGGGCCTCGGGCGGCAGCGCCGCGGCCGGAGCGCAGCGGCTTGTTACCTGTGCTGGAAATCCTGCGGCAAGCTTTGTCATCCGAAATCCATCTTGCGTCGTTAGAGGTGCCACGCGGCGCCAACAAGCCGTGAGACAGCCCCGCATGATGATCCAGAAATCCGCTCATCCCGTGCAGCCCGCCGGCTCCCGCCGCAGCGAGCCCTTCGAGCCCCCGGCAGACAAGGGCCAGAAGTTCGAGCCCTTCCTGATTCCCGCCATGGGCCGCGACCGCCGCAGCATGGCGCGCGAACTGCGCATGGACCAGCGCCGCTGACCCAGCGCGGCAGCGGCCCGGCCCACCCGGGGGCCTGGGCTACACTGCCGCCCGCCAGGAGAGAGCCGCTGCGGCATCCCAACGCAACGGCCGCCGAAGGCGCAGGGGCACAAGCTCCGAACGCTCAGGCAAAAGGACTGGCAAGACGCCCCGTCGGGGCGTTCCTCACTGGAGAGAGGCGGGCCGCGAGCCCGCCCACCGAAGGGGCAAGCCGTGCCGCCGCACCACGCGGGGCCCGGCCAATCTCTCAGGTAAAGCGGACAGCGAGGGCATCACCCCACCCAGAACGCCCGACGGCGGTTATGGTGGGTGATCGATGGCCTCTTCGCTTCCCCTTTCACCCCGGGAGACATCCGATGTCCGCTGAACTGCTCCAGACGCCGCTGCATGCGCTGCACGTGGAACTGGGCGCCAAGATGGTGCCCTTCGCCGGCTATGCGATGCCGGTCAACTACCCCGGCGGCATCCTCGCCGAGCACCGGCAGTGCCGCGATTCGGCGGCGTTGTTCGACGTCTCCCACATGGGCCAGCTGCGGCTGCCCGATGCCGCCGCCGCGGCCGCCGCGCTCGAGACCCTGGTGCCGGCCGACATCGTCGACCTGGGCGTGGGCAGGCAGCGCTACACCCAGCTCACCAATGCCTCGGGCGGCATCCTCGACGACCTGATGGTCACCCGGCGCGAGAAAGACCTGTTCCTGGTGGTCAACGCCGGCTGCAAGGCCGACGACATCCGCCACCTGCAGACCCACATCGGCCACCGTTGCCAGGTCATCCCGCTGCCCGACCGTGCCTTGCTGGCGCTGCAGGGCCCGAAGGCGGTGCAGGCGCTGGCGCGGCTGAATGCCGACGTGGCCCGCCTCACCTTCATGACCGGCGGCAGCTTCGCGCTGAACGGCGTGGAGTGCTTCATCACCCGCTCCGGCTACACCGGGGAGGACGGCTTCGAGATCTCGGTGCCCGCCGAGGAGGCCGTGGCCCTGGCCCGCCAGCTGCTGGAGCAGCCGGAAGTCAAGCCCGCCGGCCTGGGCGCGCGCGACACGCTGCGGCTGGAAGCCGGCCTGTGCCTGTACGGCCATGACATCGACACCACCACCTCGCCGGTGGAAGCCGGCCTGGCCTGGTCCATCCAGAAGGTGCGGCGCCCCGGCGGCGCGCGGGCCGGCCACTATCCCGGCGCGGCGGTGATCGAGAAGCACCTGGCCGGCGGTGCGCCCAGCAAGCGCGTGGGCCTGGTGGGGCTGGAGCGCATCCCGGTGCGCGAAGGCGCCACCCTGCACGACGCCCACGGCCACAAGCTGGGCCGCGTGACCAGCGGCACGCTGGCGCCCACGGTCAACCAGCCCATCGCGATGGCCTACCTGGCCGCCAACCATGCACAGCCCGGCAACGAGGTGCATGCCGACGTGCGCGGCAAGCGCCTGCCGATGCGGGTGAGCGCGATGCCCTTCGCGCCCCACCGCTACCAGCGCTGAACCCCTTCCATCCCACCCCACGAACCCCAGGAGCGAGCACATGACGATTCAGTTCACCAACGACCACGAGTGGATCAATGCCGGCGACACCGATGCCGCCATCGTCGGCATCACCCAGCATGCGCAGGACGCGCTGGGCGACGTGGTGTTCGTCGACCTGCCTGAAGTGGGCAAGACCTTCGAGAAGGGCGACGTGGCCGGCGTGGTGGAGTCGGTGAAGGCCGCGGCCGACCTGTTCATGCCCGTCACCGGCGAGGTGGTGGAAGTGAACGAGGCGCTGCGGGCCGACCCGTCGCTGGCCAATTCCGACCCGATGGGCGCGGGCTGGTTCTTCAAGGTGCGCGTGGCCGATGCCGGCCAGCTGGGCGGCCTGATGGACGAGCCGGCCTACCAGGCCCTGCTCAAGACCCTCTGATCCCTCTTCCCTGCCCGCGAGCCTTTCCATGCTGATGCCTGCCCTCCAGCCGCTTGGCGACCTCGAGAACGAGGCCGAGTTCACCGCCCGCCACATCGGCCCCGACGCGGCCGACGAGGCGCACATGCTGTCGGTGATCGGGGCGGCCTCGCGCCGCGCGCTGATCGACGCCATCGTGCCGCGTGCCATCGCCCGCGGCACGGCCATGACGCTGCCCGCGCCGCTGACCGAGGCGCAGGCGCTGGCCGAGCTGAAGACGGTGGCCGCGCGCAACCGGCTGCTCAAGAGCTTCATCGGGCAGGGCTACCACGGCACGCTGACGCCACCGGTCGTGCTGCGCAACATCCTCGAGAACCCGGCCTGGTACACCGCCTACACGCCCTACCAGGCGGAGATCTCGCAGGGCCGCATGGAAGCGCTGCTGAACTTCCAGACCATGGTGACCGACCTCACCGGCATGGCCATCGCCAATGCGTCGATGCTGGACGAGGCCACCGCCGCGGCCGAGGCCATGACGCTGGCGCTGCGGGTGGGCAAGAGCAAGAGCACCACCTTCTTCGTGGCCGACGACGTGCTGCCGCAGACGCTGGCCGTGGTGCGCACCCGCGCCGAGCCGCTGGGCCTCACGGTGCAGGTGGGCCCGGCCGAGGAGGCCGGCAGCGTGCAGGCCTTCGCCGCGCTGCTGCAGTACCCGGGCGTCACCGGCCGCGTGCGCGACCTGCGCCCGCTGATCGACGGCGTGCATGCCCAGGGCGGGCTGGCCATCGTCGCGGCCGACCTGCTGGCGCTGGCGCTGCTGCTGCCGCCGGGTGAACAAGGCGCCGACATCGTGGTGGGCAACACCCAGCGCTTCGGCATGCCGATGGGCGCCGGCGGCCCGCATGCGGCCTACATGGCCACCCGCGACGAATTCAAGCGCTCGCTGCCCGGCCGACTGGTGGGCGTGAGCGTGGACGCGCACGGCGCCCCGGCCTACCGGCTGGCCCTGCAGACGCGCGAGCAGCACATCCGCCGCGAGAAGGCCACCTCCAACATCTGCACCGCGCAGGTGCTGCCGGCCGTGGTGGCCAGCATGTACGCCGTGTACCACGGGCCCGAGGGCCTGAAGCGCATCGCCCGCCGCGTGGCCAGCTACACCGCGCTGCTGGCTGCGGAGCTGCAGCAGGCCGGCTTCACGCTGGCCCATGCCGAGGCCTTCGACACCCTGGAAGTGGCCACCGGCGAACGCACCGGCGCACTGCTGGCCGCGGCCGCCTCGGCCGGCATGAACCTGCGCCGCGCCAGCGCCGGCTCGCTGGGCATCACGCTGGACGAGACCACCACCCGCGCCGACCTGGCCGCGCTGCTGCGCGTGTTCACCGGCCGGGCCGATGCACAGCCCGACTTCGCGCTGCATGAGCGCGGCATCGCCCCGCTGATCGCGCCGCAGCTGCTGCGCGGCAGCGCCTACCTCACGCACCCGGTGTTCAACACCCACCACAGCGAGACCGAGATGCTGCGCTACATCCGCAGCCTGTCGGACAAGGACCTGGCGCTGGACCGCACGATGATCCCGCTGGGCTCGTGCACCATGAAGCTGAATGCCACCAGCGAGATGATCCCCATCACCTGGCCGGAATTCGCCAACGTGCATCCCTACGCACCGGCCGACCAGCAGCAGGGCTACGCGCTGCTGAACCAGCAGCTGTGCGACTGGCTGGTGCAGGCCACCGGCTATGCCGGCGTGAGCCTGCAGCCCAACGCCGGCTCGCAGGGCGAGTACGCCGGCCTGCTGGCCATCCGCGGCTGGCATCTCTCGCGCGGCGACGCGCAGCGCACCGTGTGCCTGATCCCCGAATCGGCCCACGGCACCAACCCCGCCAGCGCCCAGATGGTGGGCATGCAGGTGGTGGGCGTGAAGTGCGACGAGATGGGCAACGTCGACCTGGCAGACCTGCAGGCCAAGTGCGAGAAGCACGCCGACCGCCTGGCCGCGGTGATGATCACCTACCCCTCCACCTACGGCGTGTTCGAGCCGCGGGTGAAGGAGCTGTGCGCGCTGGTGCACCGGCATGGCGGCCGGGTGTACGTGGACGGCGCCAACATGAATGCGCTGGTGGGCGTGGCCGCGCCGGGCGAGTTCGGCGGCGACGTGAGCCACCTCAACCTGCACAAGACGTTCTGCATCCCGCACGGCGGCGGCGGCCCGGGCGTGGGCCCGGTGTGCGTGGCGGCCGACCTGGTGCCCTTCCTGCCGGGTGCCGGCAGCGTGGGCGCGGTCTCGGCCGCGCCGCTGGGCAATGCGGCGGTGCTGCCCATCACCTGGATGTACATCCGCATGATGGGCAGCGAGGGCCTGACGGCGGCCACCGAGACCGCCATCCTCAGCGCCAACTACGTGGCCGCCCGGCTGGCCGACCACTACGACATCCACTTCAGCGGCGAGCTGGAAGGCATCAAGGGCGGCGGCGTGGCACACGAGTGCATCCTCGACCTGCGCCCGTTGAAGGACAGCAGCGGCGTCAGCGCCGAGGACGTCGCCAAGCGGCTGATCGACTACGGCTTCCATGCGCCCACGCTCAGCTTCCCGGTGGCCGGCACGCTGATGGTGGAGCCCACCGAGAGCGAGCCGCTGAAGGAGCTCGACCGCTTCTGCGACGCGATGATCGCCATCCGCGAGGAGATCGCCAAGATCGAGCGCGGCGAGTGGCCGCGCGACGACCAGCCGCTGAAGAATGCGCCGCACACCGCCGAGGCCCTGCTGGCCGCCGACTGGACGCATGCCTACAGCCGCGAGCAGGCCGCCTACCCGGTGGCCGCGCTGCGGCGGGGCAAGTACTGGTCGCCGGTGGGCCGGGTGGACAACGTCTACGGCGACCGCAACCTGTTCTGCAGCTGCGTGCCGATGAGCGAGTACGCCGAGGGCTGAAGCGCCCCGCGGCCGGCCCCGTGCCGGCCGCCAAATGGCGACAGCGTGGCACGGCGGCGACGCCTGCTGGCACGGTGCGCGCTTATCCTGCCGCCATCGCCTCCACTGGGCTTGCACCGCATGGCCGTTTCCGCCTTCGACCTCTTCAAGATCGGCATCGGGCCGAGCAGCTCGCACACCGTCGGCCCGATGCGGGCAGCCCGGCTCTTCACCCTGCGGCTGGCGCATGAGGGCCTGCTGCTGCGCACCGCCCGCGTGCAGTCGCAGCTCTACGGCTCGCTCGGCGCCACCGGCAAGGGCCACGGCAGCGACAAGGCGGTGCTGCTGGGCCTGGCCGGCCATGAGCCGGACACGGTGGACGTGGACGCGGTGCCCGCGCTGCTGGCCGCCATCACGCAGCAGCAGGCGCTGCTGCTGCACGGCGAGCACCGCGTGGCCTTCGATGCCGCGTCCGACCTCGTCTTCCATCGCCGCGAGAGCCTGCCCTTCCATGCCAATGGCATGCGCTTCACCGCCTTCGACGCCGCGGGCGCCGAGATCGCCAACCGGGTGTACTACTCGGTGGGCGGCGGCTTCATCGTCAGCGACGAGGTGGCCGCCGACGGCAGCAAGCACAAGGTCATCGCGCCCGACACCACCGCGCTGCCGCTGCCGTTTTCCAGCGGCGCCGAGCTGCTGCAGGTGTGCGCACGTGAGGGCCTGAGCATCGCCGGCGTGATGCGCGCGAACGAGCGCCACTGGCGCACCGATGCCGAGATCGACGCCGGCCTGCTGAACATCTGGGCGGTGATGCAGGCCTGCGTGCAGCGCGGCTGCCGCACCGACGGCGTGCTGCCCGGCGGCTTCAAGGTCAGGCGCCGGGCCGCCGGGTTGCATGCGGCGCTGACCAGCCAGCCCGAGGCCGCGCTGCGCGACCCGCTGCAGGTGCTTGACTGGGTCAACCTTTATGCGCTGGCCGTCAACGAGGAGAACGCCGCCGGCGGCCGCGTGGTCACCGCGCCCACCAACGGCGCGGCCGGCATCGTGCCGGCGGTGCTGCACTACTACGCGCGCTTCGTGCACGGCGCCACCGATGCCGGCGTGGTCGACTTCCTGCTCACCGCTGCGGCCATTGGCATCCTCTACAAGGAAAACGCCAGCATCAGCGGCGCCGAGGTGGGCTGCCAGGGCGAGGTGGGCGTGGCCTGCTCGATGGCCGCCGGTGCGCTGTGCGCGGTGATGGGTGGCACGCCCGAGCAGGCCGAGAACGCCGCCGAGATCGGCATGGAACACCACCTGGGCCTGACCTGCGACCCGGTGGGCGGCCTGGTGCAGATCCCCTGCATCGAGCGCAACGCCATCGCCTCGGTGAAGGCCATCAATGCCGCCCGCATGGCGCTGCGCGGCGACGGCACCCACCATGTGTCGCTGGACAAGGTCATCAAGACGATGCGCGAGACGGGCGCCGACATGCAGACGAAGTACAAGGAAACCGCCCGCGGCGGCCTGGCCGTCAACATCGTCGAATGCTGATGCAACACGGCCGCGGCTGGATCATCGCCACTGCCCTGTCCACGCTGCTGGTGTGCAGCGCAGTGGCCACCGTCTATTCGCTGCAGGTGCGGCGCGCGGCCGAATCGGCCCTCACCACCCTGGCGCTGAAGGAAGCCGCCTCCGACGTTCACGAGGCCTTCCACCACCTCACGCTGGGCGGCGCGCCGGGCTCGCCCTGGCAACGCGAACGTGGCACCGCGCTGCTGGACGCGGCGGCGCTGGGCATCCACCGGGTGGCCCGCGGCACCGGCGAGGCGCAGCTGATGCAGGGCCTGGTACAGGCCATCGACGCCCTGCGCGGCCTGCCGCCGCCCGAACGCGAGCCGGGCGCCATCGCGCTGGACATCCAGGCCCAGCGGGCGCTGCACCAGGTGCATGAGCAGATGGCCCGGCTGGACAAGGCGGTGCAGGCCCGCGACCGCGAGGCCAACCGCCGGCTGGGCTGGATCTTCGATGCCACGCTGTTGCTGTCGGGCGCCTTCCTGCTGGGCCTGTGGCGGGCCATGCTGCGCAGCGACCGCGCCCGCAGCCAGGCCGAGGCCGCGCTGGCCGACAGCGCCGAGCGGCTGCGCAGCACGCTGGCTGCGCTGGCCGAGGCGGTCATCACCGTCGATGCGCAGGCGCGCATCGTGCACTGCAATGCGGCCGCGCACCGCCTGCTGGCCGGCCGCGTGCCGCCGGGCGAGGCCTTCGACCCCATCGGCCTGCCGCTGGGCAGCCGCTGGCCGGCGCTGCATCCCGACGGCCGGCCGATGCCCCGGCCCGAGACCCCCAGCGGCCGCGCGCTGGCCACCGGCCAGCCGCAGCGCGGCCAGCTGATCGCGGTGGACTTCGACGGCCGGGGCTCCCGCCTGTACAGCGTCAATGCCGAGCCGCTGCTGGAGCACGGCCGCGTGAGCGGCGCGGTGATGTCGCTGGTGGACGTGACGGTGCAGCACGAGGCCAGCGCGCAGCTGGCCTCGCACTCCGACCGGCTGGAGGAGCTGGTGGAGGCCCGCACCCGCGAGCTGCAGTCGGCGCTGGACGCACGCCGCGAGACCGAACGTTTCACCGAGGCCATCCTCGACGCGCAGCCCACGCTGGTGGCCTACTGGGGCCATGACCTGCGGCTGCGCTTTGCCAACCGCGCCTACCTGGACTGGTTCGGCCTGCAGCGCGAGTCCTGCATCGGCGGCACCGTGCCGCAGGTGCTGGGCGAGGAGACGCTGCAGCGCCAGATCGGCTCCATCCGCCGCGTGCTGGAAGGCGAGGTGGTGGAGATGGAGCTGGACATGACCGACGCCGGCGGCCGTGTCGGGCACTTCTGGGTGTACCGGGTGCCGCAGCGGCTGCACGGCAAGGTGGAAGGCTGGTTCTTCATCGCCACCAACATCACCGAGCTGGTGGAGGCCAAGCGCTTCACCCGGCTGGTGGCCGACAGCATCCCGGGCGTGATCGGCTACTGGGGCCCCGACCTGCGCTGCCGCTTCGCCAACCGCGCCTATGCAGACTGGTTCGGCAAGGGCCCGGAGGAAGTGATCGGCATGCGCGCGCAGGAACTGGTGAGCGCCGAAAGCTGGCGCGTGGCCGAGCCCCACATCCAGGCCGCGCTGCGTGGCGAGCGGGTGGAATACCAGCGCCAGATCACCCGCGCCGACGGCCGCACCGTGGATGCGCTGCTGAGCTACATCCCGCACTGGGTGGAAGGCCGCGCGCACGGCTTCTTCGTGGCCATCACCGACATCAGCGCGCTCAAGCAGGCGGAGACGCAGCTGGCCTACCTGAACAGCCAGCTGGAGGCCCGCGCCGAGCAGGCCGAATCGGCCACTAGCGCCAAGAGCGCCTTCCTGGCCAACATGAGCCATGAGATCCGCACGCCGATGAACGCCATCATCGGCCTGACGCACCTGATGTCGCGCGACACCCGCGACACGCTGCAGCGCGACCGGCTCTCCAAGATCGACAGCGCCGCCAAGCACCTGCTGCAGCTGATCAACGACATCCTGGACCTGTCGAAGATCGAGGCCGGCAAGATGGTGCTGGACGACACCGAGTTCTCGGTGGACGCGCTGATGAGCAGCACCTTCGACATGGTGGGCGACCGCGCGCGCGAGAAGGGCCTGGAGCTGGTGCTGGACACCGACCACCTGCCGCCGCGGCTGCGCGGCGACCCCACGCGGCTGTCGCAGGCGCTGGTGAACCTGCTGGGCAATGCGGTGAAGTTCACGCAGCACGGCTGGGTGCGGCTCAAGGCCGAGCTGCTGGCCGAGGACCGCCACCGCCTGCAGGTGCGCTTCGAGGTGTCGGACACCGGCGAGGGCATCACGCCGGCCGACCAGGCGCGGCTGTTCAATGCCTTCGAGCAGGCCGATGCCTCGGCCACGCGCCGCCATGCGGGCACCGGCCTGGGCCTGGCCATCACCCGCCACCTGGCCGGGCTGATGGAGGGCGAGGTGGGCGTGCACAGCGCGCCGGGCGCCGGCAGCACCTTCTGGTTCACCGCCTGGCTGGGCCGCGCGGCCGAGGCCGGCGAGCTGGCCGCCCCGCCGCCGCTGAACGACCTGCGCGCGCTGGTGGTGGACGACCTGCCCGAGGCCCTGCATGCGATCGAGGACCGGCTGCGCAGCTTCGGCCTGGAGGTGGACGGCATGCCCGACGGCGAATCCGCGGTGCGCCAGGTGACCGGGCGCATGAAGGCCGGCAAGCCCTACGACGTGTTCCTGATCGACTGGCACATGTACCCGCTGAACGGCGTGGACACGCTCAACCGCCTGCGCCAGACGCTGGGCAGCGGCATGCCGCCCAGCATCCTGGTGACGGCCTTCGACCAGCCCGACATGTGGCAGCAGGCCCGCGCCGCCCGCTATGACGCGGTGCTGGTCAAGCCCCTCACCGCCTCCGCGCTGCAGGACACGCTGGCCCGGGTGCTGCGCCAGCGCGGCGACACCCTGCTGCCCGAAGGCGGCCTGACCAGCGAGCAGGAAGCCCTGCTGCGCCAGCACCATGCCGGCCAGCGGGTGCTGCTGGTGGAGGACAACGCGGTGAACCAGGAAGTGGCGCACCAGCTGCTGCGGGTGGCCGGCCTGGAAGTGGAGACCGCCGAGCACGGCGCCCGCGCGCTGGAGCTGTGCCGGGTGCGCGACTACGACGCCATCCTGATGGACATGCAGATGCCGGTGATGGACGGCCTGGAGGCCACCCGCGCCATCCGTGCGCAGCTGGGCCGCGGCCTGCCCATCATCGCGATGACGGCCAATGCCTTCGGCGAGGACCGCGTGGCCTGCTTCGCCGCCGGCATGAACGACCACCTGGCCAAGCCGGTGGACCCGGTCAAGCTCTATGCCACGCTGCTGCGCTGGCTGCCGCAGCGCCAGCGGCTGCCGCGCCGGCTGCTGTCGCCGGCCACGCCGGCGGCCACCGCGGCCGAAGGCGGCCCGCGACCGCTGGACGAGCGCCTGGCGGCCATCGGCGGACTGGACCTGCCGGCCGCGCTGCGCAACCTGGGCGACCAGCTGCCCGCGCTGGCCCAGGTGCTGCGGCAGTTCGCGGCCAGCTATGCCAACGGCCTGCCGATGCTGGCCGACGCGCAGGCCGACCAGCGCCAGCGCCGCCAGGCCAGCCATTCGCTGCGCGGCGCCTGCGCCAGCATCGGCGCCCGCGGCCTGGTGCAGGCGCTGGAGCAGTACGAGTCGCAGCCCGCCCCGCCCGAACTGGGCCGCGAGATCGACGAACAGCTGCGCGCGCTGGTGGCGGCCATCCGCGCGCAGCTGGATTGAGGCGGCGCGCGGGCGGCTAGATGCCGTCCCCGCCCGAGGTGCCGGGCCGCGGCGGGCAGTCGAAGAAGATGCGCACGTTGCAGCGGGCGCAGATGTCGGGATCCAGCCGCGGCACGATGTCGGCCAGGGCGCTGCGCTTGTCCTTGTACAGGTGGTCCTCGCCCAGCCGGTCGATGAAGCCGGTGGCCTGCCAGGCCTGCATCACCGGCGGGCGCGGCCGGTGGAAGTAGAGGTCGCCGCCCATCGCGCGGCGGGCGGACAGTTCGTCGTTCCAAAGCTCGGCACCGGCCAGGTCGATGAAGTTCATGCTCTTGCTCATCACCAGCAGGTGCCGGGGCGCCTCGGGGCCGCGGCGCAGTTCGTGCAGCCGGTCGGCCACGTGGGCGGTGGCACCGAAGTACACCGAGCCTTCCATGCGCAGCAGCTTGAGCTGCGGGCACTCGGGCAGCGTGCCGGGCGGGTGGCCGTCGATCACCACGAAGGGCCGGTCGTGCGCGCTGGGGTGGTCGAAGCCCATGGTGCGCATCGCCGGCCGCGAGGTGCGGTACAGGTACGACACCAGCGACAGCATGGTGCCCAGCAGGATGGCCACCTCCAGCCGCAGCGTGACCGTGGCCACCAGCGTGGCCGCGGCAATGCCGAACTCGCTGCGGCTGAGCGCCCACAGCCGCTGCCAGCGCGGCAGGTCGAACAGGCCCCAGGCCACCAGCAGCAGCAGCCCGGCGATGGCCGCCATCGGGATCAGCGCCAGCACCGGCGCGCTGAAGGCCACCAGCGCCACCAGCAGCCCCGCGGAGAACACCGCGGCCATCGGCGTGCGGGCGCCGGCCTCCAGGTTGGGCATCGATCGGTTGAGCGAGCCGCAGGACACGTAGCTGGAGGAGAAGCTGCCGACGATGTTGGACAGGCCCTGGCCGATGAACTCACGGTTGGCATCGATGCGCTGGCCGCTGCGCGCAGCCACCGCCTTGGCGATGGAGAACGACTGGCCCAGCGCCACGATGGTGAGCGCGAAGGCCAGGCCGGCCAGCTCCGGCACCTGGCCCCAGGACACCTGCGGCACCGTCAGCGGCGGCCAGGGCGACTCCACCGCCCCCACGGTGCGCACCGGCGGCCACAGCGTGCCCTGCGCCAGCCACCAGCCGGCCAGCGTGCCGGCGGCCAGGCCCAGCAGCATGAAAGGCGAGCCGCGCCGCCACCGGCGCAGTGCCAGTGCGGTGCCCAGCGCCAGTGCGCCCACCAGCACCGCGGCGGGATTCAAGCCCTGGATGCGGCGCGCCACCTCCAGCAGCACCGTGCCGGCGCCCTGCCCGGCCGGCAGCGCGATCCCCAGCAGGTCGTGCGACGCATGCACCGCGATGAGCAGCGCCGCGCCGGCGGTGAAGCCCTGCAGCGCCGCCGGCGAGATGAAGTTGGCCAGCGTGCCCAGCCGCAGCAGGCCGATCAGCGCCTGCATCACGCCCACCATCAGCGTGACCACCAGCGCCAGCTGCACGTACTGCGGCGTGCCCACCGCGGCCAGCGGCGCCAGCATCGCGTACAGCGCCAGCGAATTGGCATTGGTGGGCCCGGACACCACATGCCGGCTGGAGCCGGCCAGCGCCGCCACGGCGCAGGGCAGCACCGCGGTGTACAGCCCGTACTCCGGCGGCAGCCCGGCCAGCGTGGCGAAGGCGATCGCCTGCGGCAGCACCAGCACCGCGCCCAGCAGGCCGGCCAGGGCGTCGGCCTTCAGCGTGCCGCGGGACAGGTCTCCCACCCAATCGCCGAACAGCCGGGCCGCGGCGCGCTGCAGGGGGTGGACAGGGCGGGCGGTGGAGGCGTGGCGCGGCGCGTCGAAGGGCATGCGGCAGGACGGAGGGCAGGAACGGGTTGGTGGCTGCAGGCGGTTGCCTGCCAGCCCGGGCCATGATAGGGCGCGCCCGGCAGGCCCCAGAGCGGTGCCGCGCGGCTGGAACGGCGCATGCATGCTGCAGCGCATCAACGTCGCCGCTGGAGGCCTGCATGCTGGACACCACCACCACACGCTTCTCCCACGTCAAGCCGGGCGACACGCCCTGGCGCGGCGAGGGCCTGCGGGACTTCTTCCTCTACCGCGACCTGGGCGTGGCCGAGGCCACCCACGGCCAGGTGATCGCGCAGCTGGTCAAGGCCAACGAGGCGCCCGAAAAAGGCACCGGCTGGCACCGCCACGAAGCCAGGTTCCACCTGGTGTACATGCTCAAGGGTTGGGCGCGTTTCATGTACGGCGACCAGGAAACCCGGGTGGAAGCGGGCGACATGGTGCACCAGCGCCCCGGCATCGTGCACTTCCTGTTCGACTACTCACCGGACATGGAGTACCTGGAGATCGTCAGCCCGGCCGACTTCGGCACGCTGGACGCCGAGGCCCCGGCCGCGGTGCCGGCGCCCGGGAAGTGGTGACAACGCCGCGGCAGCCGGTTCAGAACTCCATCTGCAGCTCTTCGATGTCGTCAGGCTCCTCCAGCGCGGCGCGGGTCCATTCCTGCATCTCGGGCTCGGCCAGCAGCCGGGCCGCGTAGGCGCCGCACACCTCGTCCAGGCCCACGTGGTAGGTCTTGAAGCGGGTGGCCACCGGCGCATACATCGCGTCGGCCATGCCGCGCTTGGCACCGAAGAGATAGGGGCCGCCATGGGCCTGCAGGCAGTCGCGCCAGATCTCGAGCACGCGATCGATGTCCGCCTGCGCGCGGTCCCAGATGCGGAAGCCCGGTGAATCGCCCTTCAGGTTCATCGGCAACGCCGAGCGCAGGTTGTTGAAGCCGGAGTGCATCTCGCCGCACACCGAGCGGCAATGCGCGCGCGCCACGCGGTCGGCCGGCAGCAGGCCGGCGGCGGGCTTGAGCTCGTTGAGGTATTCGCCGATGGCCAGCACGTCCCACACGGTGGCGCCCTCATGGCGCAGGCAGGGCACCAGGATGGAAGGCGACATCAGCAGCAGCTCCTTGCGGGCGGCGATGTCGTCGGGCGCCACGCGGATCTCGTCGAAAGCCAGGCCCGCATAACGCGCCATCAGCCAGCCGCGCAGCGACCAGGACGAGTAGTTCTTGCTGCTGATCGTCAGACTGGCGCGGGCCATTGCAACTCCTGGTAGCCATCAACGGGTGCGACGCGGGACGCAATCGCTGTGCCACGCTGGCGCATTAGTTGCGTGTCCGGCCCATGCTGTACGACACCTACCAGGCGCATGCCGACCTGATGTGGCCCTGGCGCGCAATGGCCAGGACCAGCCTGCCGGTGCTGCAGGGCCCGCTGAAGGCGCTGCTGGACGTGCCGGCGGTGCGCAAGGCCGCCGCCGCGCTGGACGTGTTCGCGCTGGCCGAGGTGACGCACCAGCGGCTGCCCTTCGGCATCCACGAGGTGCTGGTGCATGGCCAGCCGGCGGCGGTGGAGGAAGAGGTGGTGTACGCCACGCCGTTCGCCACGCTGCTGCATTTCAGGAAGCCGGGCATCGACGACCAGCCGCCGCTGCTGATCGCCGCGCCGATGTCGGGCCACTTCGCCACGCTGCTGCGCGAGACGGTGCGCACCACGCTGCGCGACCATGACGTCTACATCACCGACTGGCACAACGGCCGCGACGTACCGCTGGCGGCGGGCCGCTTCGGGCTGGACGAATACACCGGGCACCTGATGGACTTCATGGCCCGTATCGGCCCCGGCGTGAACCTGCTGGCCATCTGCCAGCCCTGCGTGGCCGCGCTGGCCGCCACCGCGCTGATGGCGGAGGACGACCATCCCGCCACGCCGCGCACGCTGACGCTGGCCGCCGGCCCGCTGGACTGCCGCATCAGCCCCACCGCGGTGAACAAGCTGGCCGTCACCAAGCCGATGTCGTGGTTCGAGCAGCGGCTGATCTCGCGGGTGCCGGTGCGCTTCCGCGGCGCGCTGCGGCGGGTGTACCCGGGCTTCGTGCAGCTGAGCGCCTTCATGAGCATGAACCTGGAGCGGCATGTGCACTCGCTGCGCGAGATGTATGCGCAGATCGCGGCCGGCGAGCATGAGAAGGCCGAGCCGGTGCGCCGGTTCTACGAGGAGTATTTCGCCGTGGCCGACCTGCCGGCGGAGTTCTACCTGGAGACGGTGCAGCGCGTGTTCCAGGACTACGACCTGCCGCTGGGCAAGCTCACCTGGCGCGGCCGCCCGGTGCGGCCCGCGGCCATCCGCCGCACCGCGCTGCTCACCATCGAAGGCGAGCGCGACGACATCTGCGCCGTGGGCCAGACGCTGGCCGCGCACGACATGTGCAGCGGCCTGCGCCCCACTCTCAAGGACCACCATGTGCAGCCCGGCGTGGGCCACTACGGCGTGTTCAGCGGCCGCCGCTGGGACACGCAGATCTATCCGCTGCTGCGCGACGTGGTGTACCGCTGGCGTTGAAGGGGGCGCCGCGCCGGGGGCCTACCCCAGCGCCACGTCCGCCAGCCGCGCGGCGGTCGGGCCCACCGGCGTGGCCACGGCGATGGGCATCGGCCGCATCAGGTCGGCCGCGGTCTGGCCCTGTTCCAGCGCGGCCACGCAGCGGCGCCACACCTCGTCGGTGGCTTCCAGCTTGAAGCCGTAGAAGCCGCCGTACTGCGAGCTGGGCCCGCCGTTGCGCACGATGCGCACCTGCACCGTGGAGCAGTCGCGCGTGCCCAGCTCCACCTGCGCGATGCCGTCGGCATCCAGCGGCAGCGGCACCTTGGACTCGGCCTGGAAGCCGCCGGCCGACAGCTCGATCACCGTCAGCGGCAGCGGCGCATCGTCGCCCAGCACCAGCTGCGCCGGGCAGCGCAGCGAGAAGCGCTGGTGCCGGCGCAGCGGATGGTGGCCGGCGACCGAGGGCGGCGTGGGCGGCAGCACCGCGTCGTAACCCGGCAGGCCGTAGATGGAGCGCAGCAGCAGCCGGCGGCGCTCGTCCAGCTCGGCGAAGCCCTGCGTCTGCTGGTTGAAGAAGTGGTCCAGGATCTCCGGCGTCATCACCGGATCGTTGGTGGTGTGGTAGCGCCGGCGCGGGCTCTGGATGTTGGGCAGGCGCGTCTGCACGAAGTACTTGAACAGGTTCTTGCGGGTGCTGCGGCCGCCGTACACCTGCTCGAACAGCGCCGGCGCATGGGCCAGGTCGAGCGTCGCGCCCACCGCCGGCGCGCCGTTGGCGAAGTCGTAGCGGTCGACCACGTTGTCGCGCAGCCGCTTGAAGAACAGCAGCGACTCGTAGAGCTCGATCTTGTCCGGGTTCACCGCGATGACCAGGTGCCGCGTGTCGAAGTACTCGGTGCAGTACTCGTACATGAACTTCATCAGCGGAAACAGGATGGCGCCGCCGGTCTTGCGGTAGTCGGGATGCACCGCCAGCGCGCTGATCTCGGCGATCTGGCCTTCCTTGGCCCGCACCTCGCTCAGGTCGAAGGCGGCCTGCAGCGGAAAGCCGAACACGCCCTCGCGGATCATCGACATGGTGCCCACGACCACGCCATCGATCTTGGCGCACAGCGTGGTGGTGGTGGGCAGCGCGTGGTACTGCGTGACGCGCATGCCCGAGGGATGCGGCTTCATGAAGCCGCTGCCCACGTAGGCGTCGTGCAGCAGCGCGAAGCAGGCGGCCAGCTCCTCGCGGGTGTCCGCGATCTTGAGCTGCAGGTTGGCCGGCGGCGCCGGATCGCAGTCGATCATGCGGCGGTACAGCGCGAAGCGCCAGGCCGTGGGCAGCACGTTGAGTGCGTGCCGCAAGGCCTGTCGCAGTTGCTTGCGGATGCTGGATCGTTGGATGCGCGACATGCTGGGCCTCGGTGGTGACGTGAGCATCGTCACAACTTCGGCCCTACTTGAGCGGGCGAAACGTCTTGATACCGCCGCGCAACTGCCGACAGGGCGGCGCCGCGCAGCGGGCCGCGGTCAGCCGGCCTGGATGCGAGCGACCACTGCCTGCGCGAACTGCGAGGTGCTTGCCTTGCCGCCCAGATCGCCGGTGCGCACCTGGTCGATGTTGAGGGCCTGGTCGATGGCGGTGCGCAGCCGCGTGGCCAGGTCCTGGCGCTTCACGTGGTCCAGCATCATGGCCGCGGCGAGCATCAGCGCCACCGGGTTGGCCTTGCCCTGGCCGGCGATGTCGGGCGCCGAGCCGTGCACCGCCTCGAAGATGGCCGCATTGGCGCCGATGTTGGCGCCCGGCGCCATGCCCAGGCCGCCCACCAGGCCGGCCACCAGGTCGGAGATGATGTCGCCGAACAGGTTGGTGGTGACGATGACGTCGAACTGCCAGGGGTTGAGCACCAGCTTCATCGCGCAGGCGTCGACGATCACCGTCTCCAGCTCGAACTTGCCCTTGTACTTGGCCTCGTACAGTTCCTTGCCGGTCTCCAGGAAGATGCCGGTCAGCGCCTTCATGATGTTGGCCTTGTGCACCACCGTCACCTTCTTGCGGCCGTTGGCCAGCGCATATTCGAAGGCGAACTCCAGCGCGCGGCGGCTGCCCTGGCGGGTATTGATGCCGGTGGCCATCGCCACGGCATGCGGGTCGTCGTCGATCTGCACGTAGTGCTCGTGGCCGATGTACAGGCCTTCCAGGTTCTCGCGCACGATCACCAGGTCGACGTTGTCGTAGCGGCCGCCGGGCACGATGGAGCGGGCCGGGCGCAGGTTGGCATACAGCTGGAATTCCTCGCGCAGGCGCACGTTGGAGGAGCGGTAGCCGCCGCCCGAGGGCGTTTCCAACGGTCCCTTGAGCGCCAGCCGGGTGCGGCGGATGCTGTCCAGCGCCGCACGCGGCAGCGGATCGCCCGCGGCCTGCACACCGGCCAGGCCAGCCACCTGCGTGTCCCATTCGAACGGGGCGCCCAGGGCGTCCAACGCGGCCAGCGTGGCCTCGACGATCTCGGGTCCGATGCCGTCGCCGGGAATCAGGGTGGCGGGAATGGGGGAAGCGTTGGAAGCGGCCATGGTTCGGTCTGGGTCGGAGGTCAGGAAGGGGCGTTGCGGCTCATGGTATGCCATCCCCCTTCGAACGTGGGGGCTGGCGTAACCGCTTGTGAACACGGCTTGAAGCGCCCGGCGGCAGCGACGAATCTGAGGCTTGCGGCCGCGTGTCGCGTGCCGCGCCAAGGAGTGGAGGATCACGCCATGAAGTCGCTCGTCACCGTGCTGGGCTCGAGCCTGGCCGCCGGCATGCTTGTGTGCAGCGCACCCGCGCAGGCATTCACGCAGCCGGTGATGTTCAACCTGCTGCAGGCCTCCGGCACGGTGCAGACGCCGCTGGGCGTGGACGACTCGCTGTTCGTCGACACGCTGGTCACCACCGAGGTGGGCGCGCTGCTGCAGCAGGTGACCTTCACCGTGGCCAGCGGCGTGTCGATGCTGGAAGGCTCGGCCGTCTGGCAGATCAGCACCGCCACCGGCGCCGGGCCACGGCTGGTGGGCGTGAACATCGACATCCTGGATGCCGGCAACAACGTGGTGCTGAGCGACACCTTCGCCGGCGTGCTGGCCGGTTATGCCCACTCCACCCTCACCGGCCCCATCGGGCCGGGCACCTACACGCTGCGGGCCACCGGCAACGGCGTGCGGGATTCGTCGCTGGACATTTCCATCACCATGGCGGTGCCGGAGCCGTCGACCTGGGCGCTGATGCTGGGCGGCGGCCTGGGCATGTGCTGGCTGGCTGCGCGGCGCCGGCAGGGTTGATGGCACCCTGGCCGCGGCGTCGCGGCCGGGGCGTGCCCCCTCGTCAGGCGGCGCCGGCCTCGCTGCGGCTGGCCACCAGGCGCAGGGCGGGCGCTTCCAGCAGCTTGCCCACCATGTTCACCCGGCGTTCCAGCCGCTCGGCGGCCAGGCGCTGGGCACGGTGGGCGCGGCCGAACAACTGCGCGGCGGACACCACCTCGTCGTCGTAGGCACCCACGCCCAGCGACAGGCTCACGCCCAGCGATTGCCCATCGCCCAGCTGCACCGGCTCGGCCATCGCCGATTCGATGCGCGCGGCCAGCGCGCGGGCCTCCGCCTCGGCGCCGTGGCGCATCACGATGCCGAATTCGGCCTGGCCCAGGTGCGACAGCAGGTCGCCCACGCGCACCTGCTGCGCCAGCCGGCGCGACACCTCGCGCAGCACGTCGTCGGCCACGCCGCGGCCGAAGCCGGTGACGATGTCGGTGTGGCCGTTGATGGCCAGCGACAGCACGCTGAACGGCTCGCCGGTGCGCATGGAGTACTGCAGCTCCACGTCCAGCGCCTCGTCGAAGCGGCGGCGGTCGGCGGTGCCGGTGACCGGATCGGACTTGGCCGCGCGTGCCAGCGACACCGCGCGGTAGTGCGCGGTGAGCGCGGTGCCGGCCAGCAGCGCGGCGTCCTGCAGGCGCTGCAGCTCGGCCGGGCCGAAGGCGCCGGCGCTCGCCGACAGCACGCCCAGCGTGCCCAGCTGGCGGCCGGCTTCGTCCAGCAGCGCCACGCCGGCATAGGCATGCAGGCCATCGGCCAGGCTGCGCAACGCGCGGGCGGTGGGGCCGGGCTCGGTGGACAGGTCGTGGATCACCCGCAGCGGCTGGCCGGCGTGGGCGGCATCGGTTCCGGCCTGGGCCAGGTCCACGCCCATGGCCGACTTGAACCACAGGCGGTCGGCATCCAGCAGGCCGATGAAGGCGGCGCAGGCGCCGGTCAGCGCGGCGGCGCTGCGCACCACCGCGTCGAATGCCGGGTCCTGCGGCGTGTCCAGCAGCTCGTGTGCGTACACGGCAGCCAGGCGGGCCTGCTCATCGGAAGCGCCGGCGGTGGCGGAACGGTTCTGAACAACGAGTTGCGACATGGAATGAGCCTTTCTTGGCAGATTCCACCGTATCGGCAGCGCGGCCAGAAAACCAAGTGGCCGGTGAAAACGGAGGCTGTAACAGCCGGCCGCGCCGCCTTCAGCCGCGCAGCACCCGCCCCGTCACCGGATAGGCCGGATCGGTGTAGTGGTGGGTGGAGGCATGGCCGGGCGGCACCAGGCCGTCGACAAAGGCCTCGTCCTGCGGCGTGAGGCTGACCTCCAGCGCGCCCAGGTAGTCCTGCCACTGCGCCAGGGTGCGCGGGCCGGCGATCACGCCGTCGATCAGCCGGTTGTTCAGCACCCACGCCACGGCGAACTGCCCGGGCGTCAGGCCGCGCTGCGCCGCATGGGCGGCCAGGCGCTGGGCCCCGTCCAGCGACTCGGGCCGGAACTCGGTCTGCAGCAGCCGCGTGTCGGCGCGGGCGGCGCGTGTGCCCGGCGCCGGCGCCTGGCCCGGCAGGTACTTGGCGGTGAGCACGCCGCGGGCCAGCGGGCTGTAGCTCACCACGCCCACGCCATAGTGGGCGCAGGCGGGCAGCACCTCGACCTCCACGCCGCGGCTCATGGCGTTGTAGGGCGGCTGGCACACGATGGGCGGCGGCACGCCCATGCGCTGCGCCGTCTCCACCAGGCGGGCGATGCGCCAGCCGCGAAAGTTGGACACGCCGTAGTAGTGGATGTGGCCGTCGTCGATCAGCCGCGCCAGCGTGGAGAGGGTTTCCTCCACCGGCGTGGCCTCGTCGTCGCGGTGCAGGTACAGCACGTCGATCCAGTCGGTGCCCAGCCGGCGCAGGCTGTCCTGCACCGCCTGGCGCAGATGGCGGCGCGACAGGCCGCGGTCGTTCGGCCCCGGGCCCATCGGATTGAAGGCCTTGGTGGCCAGCACCCAGCGGTCGCGGTCGCCGGCGATCAGGCGGCCCACCATGCGCTCGGACTCGCCGCGCGCATAGGAATTGGCGGTGTCGATGGCATTCAGGCCGGCGTCGCGCGCCAGGTCCAGCATGCAAGCGGCCTCGGGCTCGGCCGTCTGGTCGCCGAACATCATCGTGCCCAGCCACAGCGGCGAGACCTGCAGGCCGCTGCGGCCGAGGGGGCGGTAGGCCGGCATCTCAGTGCCGCCAGGCCGCCCGAAGGCACTGAACGCCCCCATGGGGGGCAGCGAGCGGAGCGAGCTTGGGGGCTGTCATCACACCACCACCTCCGCGATGGAGAAGACGACGCGCGCGTCGCCCAGGCGGCCCTCGTACGTCCCCGGCTTCATCGTGTCATGCGGCCGGATGAGCGTGCCGGTGGTCACCAGCGCGCCGGCCGGCACGGCCAGGTCGAGGGCGGCGGCATGGGCCCAGAAGTGCTGCATCGCAGCCAGCGGATCGGTGCGGTCGTCGCCGGCCAGGGCCGGGCCCACCACCTCGCCGTAGTGCAGCAGCTGCGCCGGCGCCGCCAGCAGCGCCGAGGCCGCGCCCTGCGGCAGCGCGTCGCCCTTGACGAAGGCATGGAAGCCGGCGTTGTCGCCGATGAAGCTGGGCACGCCCACCGCCTTGCGGTCGATGAAGCGACTGCACACCACCTCCACCGCCAGGTAGGCGGCGTCGATCATCGTGGCGGGCTCGAACACCTCGGCCGACGGGCGGCAGGCGCGGGCGAAGCGCAGCGCGATCTCCACCTCCAGCGTGAACACCGCGCCATTGGGCGGCGCGGCCAGCACCGCGCCCGACGGATGCACGCAGGGGTCGCGCAGGTAGCCGAACACCGGGGCGCCGTGCGGCGCCGCCTTGATGCCGCTGACGCTGGCGCCTGCGATCTTCCAGCCGGCACTGCCGTCGGCCATGCGCCGCTGCAGCGCGGCCTGGATGGCATAGCCCTGGCTGATGCCGGCCGGCCGCTCGTCGGCGGGCAGCTCGGTCAGCCGTCGACGGTGGCGCCAGGCCTCGGCCAGCCGGGCGGCGGCGGGTTCGGGGTCGAAGTCTTGCAGCATCTCGGTCGAGGTCATGGGGCACGCTCCGGGGCGGTGGGGGTGTGCACGGGGGGCACGGCAGGCCCATGCGGCGCGGGCGCGGCATGCGGCGTCCTGAAAGTGTGCTTGCGCAGGAAGTTCACCATGTCGTCGACATAGGTGAACACCACCGGGATCACCAGCAGGCTGAGGAAGGTGGAGGTGATGAGGCCGCCGATCACCACGATGGCCATCGGCGCGCGGAAGCTGGGGTCCACGCCGATGCCCAGGGCAATGGGCAACATCCCGGCGCCCATGGCCACGGTGGTCATCACGATGGGCCGCGCGCGCTTGTGGCAGGCGTCCAGCAGCGCTTCCCAGCGCGTCATGCCGCGGTCGCGGCGGGCCACGATGGCGTACTCCACCAGCAGGATGGAGTTCTTGGTGGCGATGCCCATCAGCATGATCATGCCGATCATCGACGGCATGGACAGCGCGGTGTTGGTGACGAACAGCGCCAGCGCCGCGCCGGGCAGCGACAGCACCAGCGCGGCCAGGATCGTCACCGGCTGCACGAAGTCCTTGAACAGCAGCACCAGCACCACGTAGATGCACAGCACGCCGGTGAGCATGGCCAGCGAGAAGCTCTGGAACAGCTCGCCCATCGCCTCCGCATCGCCCACCGCGGTGACGATGACGCCCGGCGGCAGGTTGGCCAGGCTGGGCATGGCCAGCGCCTGCTGCTCCACCTTGCCGAGCGGCTGCTGGTTCAGCTCGATCTCGAAGTTGATGTTGCGCAGCCGGTCGTAGCGGCCGATGACGGCCGGCCCGCTGCCGATGGAGATGTCGGCCACGTTGCCCAGCATCACCGGCCCGCGCGCGCCGGGGATTGCCAGGCGCGCGATGAGGTCGGGGTCCTGCCGCGCCTCTTCCTTGAGCTTGACCAGCACCGGCACCTGCCGCTGCGACAAATTCAGCTTCGGCAGGTTCTGCTCGTAGTCGCCGGCGGTGGCGATGCGCAGGGTGTCGGCGATGGCGGCCGAGGTGACGCCCAGGTCGGCCGCGCGCGCCGCATCCGGCCGCACGATCAGCTCCGGCTGCACCAGGCTGGCGGTGGAGGTGACGTTGCCGATGCCGGGGATGGTGCGCAGGTCGCTCAGCACCTTGGTGGCATGGCTGGCCAGGGCGTCGCCGTCCTCGCCCGCCAGCACCAGCACGTATTTCTCCGACGAAGCCCCCAGGCCCACCTTCATGCGGGCGCCGGGCAGCACCGCCAGCGACTGGCGCAGCTGCTCCTCGATGGCCTGCTTGCTCAGGCCGGGGCGGTCGCCGCGCGGCGTCATGTTGATGGTGAGCGTGGCCTTGCGCACCTGCGGCGGGCCCTGCGGCGCGAAGGGATCGCCGCCCGCGCTGCCGCCGCCGATGGCGGTGTAGACCAGCTTCACATGCTCGTTGCGCTGCACGATCTCGCGCGCCTGCTCGGCCAGCGACAGCGTCTGCTTCAGCGTGGCGCCGGGCGGCAGCTCCAGCGTCACCTGCGTCTGCGAGAGGTCGTCGGGCGGGATGAAGCCGGTGGGCAGCAGGCCCATCAGGCTCAGCGAGCCGAAGAAGAAGGCCACCGCGGCCAGCGCGGTGAGGATGCGGTGCTTCAGGCACCAGGTGACCCAGCGCATGTAGCTGCGCATCACGCGGCCGTCCTGCTCCTCGTGTCCGCCGGGGCGCAGGATGTAGGCCGACATCATCGGCGTGAGCATGCGCGCCACCACCAAGGAGGCGAACACCGCGATGGCCGCCGTCCAGCCGAACTGCACGAAGAACTTGCCCGGCACGCCGCCCATGAAGGCGGTGGGCAGGAACACCGCGATCAGCGTGAAGGTGGTGGCGATGACGGCCAGGCCGATCTCATCCGCCGCTTCCATCGCGGCCTGGTACGGCGTCTTGCCCATGCGCAGGTGGCGCATGATGTTCTCGATCTCGACGATGGCATCGTCCACCAGGATGCCCACCACCAGCGACAGCGACAGCAGCGTCACCACGTTGATGCTGAAGCCCAGCAGGTACATGCCCGCGAAGGCCGGCAGGATGGACAGCGGCAGCGCGGTGGCCGCGACGAAGGTGGCGCGCCAGTCCCGGAGGAACAGCCACACCACGATGACGGCGAGGATGGCGCCCTCGTACATCAGCTTCATCGAGCCGTCGTAGTTCTCGACCACCGGGTCGACGAAGTTGAAGGCCTCGGTGATGGTGATGTCGGGGTGCGCGGCCTTGAGCTGCTCCAGCTTCTCGCGCACGCCATCGGCCACCGACACCTCGCCCGCGCCGCGGCTGCGGGTGATCTCGAAGCCCACCACCGGCTGGCCGTTGAGCAGCGCGGCCGAGCGGATCTCGGCCACGGTGTCGCGCACGCTGGCGATCTGGTCCAGCCGCACGCGGCGGCCGTCGGACAGCGGGATCTCCATGCGGGCCAGCTCTTCGGCGGTGGCCACGGTGGCGATGGTGCGCACCGACTGCTCGGCGCCGCCCAGGTCGGTGCGGCCGCCGGAGGCCTCCTGCTGCACCTGGCGCAGCTGGCGCGAGACGTCGGCCGCGGTGGCGTTCAGCGCCAGCATGCGCGCCGGATCCAGCTCCACCGCCACCTGGCGGGTGACGCCGCCCACCCGGCCCACCGCGCCCACGCCGGGCACGCTGAGCATGGCCTTGGCCACATCGTGGTCCACGAACCAGGACAGCGCCTCGTCGTCCATGCGGCTGGAGGCCACGGTGTAGGTCAGGATGGGCAGGCCGGCCAGGTTCACCTTGCTGATGACCGGGTCGCGCAGCTCGCCGGGCAGGTCGGAGCGCACCCGTGCCACCGCATCGCGCACGTCGTCCACCGCCTCCTGCGTGGGCTTCTCGAGCCGGAACTCCACCGTGGTGCTCACCAGGCCATCGGTCACCGAGGTGTAGATGTGCTTGATGTCCTGCAGCGTGGCGATGGAGTTCTCCAGCTTGCGCGCCACCTCGGTTTCCAGCTGCGCGGGCGATGCGCCGGGCAGCGACGCGCTCACCGCCACCATCGGCAGGTCGATGTCGGGGAAGTTCTGGATCTTCATCGCCCGGAACGACATCAGCCCCGCCAGCGTGAGCATCACGAACAGCAGGATGGAGGGCGTCGGGTTGCGGATCGACCAGGACGAGACGTTGATGGCCATGGGGGCTCCGGCTCGGTTGTCTAGACAGCTCGCGCGTTCAGCGCGAGGCCGGGCGGGCCGGCGCGGCAGCAGCGGCCGGCGTGCCGTCCACCACCCGCACCAGGTCGCCATCGGTGAGGAAGCCCACGCCCTGCGCCACCACGCGCGCATCGGGCGCCAGGCCGCCGGTCACCTCCACCCGGTCGGCCAGCCGCCGGCCCAGCTGCAGCTTGGCCTGCTTGACCCGCCACAGCCCCGGCGCGGCCTCCGATTCCAGCGCGAAGGCGTACTGGAAGCCGTCGCGCAGCGCCACCGCCGCCTGCGGCAGCGTGAGCGCGGGCGTGCTGCCCAGCGCGAACTCGCCGCGGGCGAACATGCCGGCCCGCACCGCGGCCGAGGCCCCGGCCTGCGCCGCGGTGAGGTCCACGTACACCAGCCCGTTGCGGGTCTGCGGATCCACCGTGGGCGCCACCATGCGCACCCTGCCGGCGGTGGTGCTGCCGTCGGGCAGCTGAAGCTCGGCCTGCATGCCGGTGCGGATCTGCGACAGCTCGGCCGCGGTGACCTCGGCGCGCCACTCCAGCCGGCCGCCGCGGATCAGGCGGAACAGCTCCTGCCCGTTGCCGGCCACCGCGCCGACGGTGGCCAGGCGGGCGGAGATCACGCCGTCGTCCGGCGCGGCGATGGTGGTCTTGCGCAGCCGCAGCTCGTCGGACTGCAGGCGCGCCCGCTGGGCCTGCAGCCGCGCGCGGGCCGTCTTCTCGGCGGTGATGTACTGGTTGATCTGCTGCGCGCTGATGGCGCCGGTGGTCTGCAGCTGGCGGGCGCGTTCGGCATTGGCCTGCGCCTCGGCCAGCGTGGCCTCGGTCTCGGCCAGCGCGGCGCGGGTGGCCGCCAGCTCCACCTGCACCGTATCGACCGCCATGCGGGCCAGCACCTGGCCGCGCTTGACGCGGTCGCCCACGTTCACCAGCACCTCGGCCAGGCGGTAGCCGCCCTGCTCGGCGCTGACGATGCTTTCCTGCCAGGGCGCGATGCTGCCGTTGGCGCTCAAGGTGCGCGACCAGTCGCTGCGCTGCGGCACCACCACGCTGACGGTGAGCGCGGGCTTGCCGGCAGAGGCGGCCGCATCGGGCACCGGCACGCCGGTGGGGCCCGATGCGGCGCTCACCGGAGCGGCGGCGGGTTCGTCGCGGCCGCCACAGGCCACCAGGACGGCCGCCGTGGCCACGGACACGGCCAGCACGGCCACTTGTCTAGTCAACTTGCTCACTTGCTGTCCCCTGTCGTCATGGTGGCCTCGGTGCCTGCGGCAGCAGGCTGCCAGCCGCCGCCCACGGCCTTGTAGAGCGCCAGCCAGGCGCCCACCCGTTCGCGCCGCACCTGCACCAGGGTGGCATCGGCCACCAGGGCGCTGCGGCGGGCCTGCTCCAGGTCCAGCAGGCTGCCGGTGCCCACCTGGAACTGCGTCTGCGCCGCGGCCAGGAACTCGGCATAGCCCTCGGCGGCGCGGCGGGCATCGTCCTCCCGCTGGCCGGCGGCCTGCAGCCGCACCAGCGCTTCCTCGACCTCGCGCGCGGCACCCAGCACCCGTTCGCGCCAGGCGGCCACGGCCTCCTCGTAGCGGGCCTGCGAGGCATCCACCGCGGCACGCCGGCGGCCGCCGTCGATCAGCGGCGCCAGCAGGCCGGGGCCGAAGCTCCAGGTGTCGCCGTTGAAGGTGGCACCCCCGGCCCGCACGGCCGCGCGGCCGATGGAGCCGGTGATGGACAGCCGCGGCAGCCGGTCGGCCTGGGCGGCGCCCACGTCCGCGGAGGCGGCGGCGATCTCGCGCTCGGCCGCCGCCACGTCGGGCCGCTGGGCCAGCACCTGCGCCGGCACGCCGGGCACCTCGAAGGCCTGCGGCTGCGGCAGCCGCGCCCGGCCTTCGGCCAGCAGGCTGCGCAGGGCGGGCTCCGGCTCCACCGTCAATGCGGCCAGTTGCTTGACCAGCAGGTCGCATTCAGCCCGCTGTCCGACCACGCGGTTGGCCGCCTCCGCGGCGCCGGCCCGGGCCAGCGCTGCATTGGCCGGGGCCTGGAAGCCGGCGTCGGCCAGGCGTTGGGTGAGGCCGCTGGTCTGCGCGGCGGAACCGGCGTCCTGCTCGTACACCGCCAGCACCGCCTCGCAGGCGCGCAGGCCGACGTAGACGTTGGCCACCTCGGCGGCCAGGCTGACGCGGGCGTTGTGCCACAGCGCATCGGCGCCGGCCGCACGGGCCTGCGCGGCGGCCACGCTCTGGCGGGTGTAGCCGAAGAGGTCGATCTCCCAGGCCGCATCCAGCGTGGCGGTGCCGTAGCTCTGCTGGCCGGGCGTGGGCGGCAGGTCGGTGCTGGAACGCTGCAGCCCGGCATTGGCATTGAGCGCCGGCAACGCGGCCGCACCGGCGATGCGCGCCGCCGCACGCGCCTGGGTGATGCGGGTGGCGGCCTGGGCCAGCGTGGGGTTGTTGCGCTGCGCGGCATCCACCAGCCGGCCCAGCAGGGCATCGTCGAAGCGCTGCCACCAGCCGCTGAGCTGGGCCGCATCACCGCCGTGCGGCAAGGTGGCCTGCCATTGCAGCGGCACCGCATCGGCGGGTGGCGCGGCCGGCGGCGGGGTGGCGCAGGCGGTGAGCAGCAGGGCCAGCAGGCCCGTGGGCAGCAGGCCCGCCCTGCGCGGCCGGGTAAGGCCACGCGGGCATTCGTCTCTTGTTGTCATGGCTCGGTGGGTGACGGAGCGGGAGGCCGGCGGCAGTGTATCGGCGGCGCATGGGCCCACCGGCGCGCGGGTGGGTCAGGTCAATATGCGCCAGAGCTCGCGCAGGAAGTGGCGCACGGGCTGGGCCCATTCGGGCGGGATGAAGGGGTGCAGCAGCCAGGCCAACGCCAGCAGCGCTGCCAGCACGGCCCAGCGGTGCCGGTGCGGTGGAGGCGGCCACGGACGGCGCATGCTGCGGGCGCTTCAGCACAGCCGGCGGTCGAGCACGGGCGGCGGGTCGGCCTGCAGCGGCAGCTCGGGCACGGCTGCCAGCTTGTGCTGCGCCACCTGTGCCTCCACCGTGGCGCGCAATGCCGGGCCGGCGCCCGGGCTGCACAGCGGCGCCATGCGCTCGGCCCAGGCCTGCGGGCTCTTGATGATGTTGAAGGCCCGCGGCGGCCATTGCGCCATCTCGGCCAGCGCCGCTTCGCGTACGGCCTGGGCCAGCTCGGGCCGTTCCAGCCAGGCGCAGGCCTGCAGCACCAGTTCCACCGGCGCGGTCTGGAACGGCACGACGCCACCGAAGCGGCCAGCCACATAGTCGGCCACATGGTCCACCACCTCGGCCAGGCCGAGGCGCTGCTGCTGCAGCCAGGGGTGCGCCGCCAGCAGCGATTGCGCGGCCGCGGCCGCCTTGGCCTCGTCCTCCACCTTCACTTCCATTGCGGCCCCGCGTGCATCCAGTGCCGGCGCCGCAGCCGTGATGGAAAGCACCGGAAACGGCTGCGCCAGGTTGTGGAAGAACGCCCGGGGCACGTAGGCATCGGGCCGCAAGGTGGCGTCCAGGCACACGCCGCACAGCAGCGGGCCGTGGCGGCGCAGCAGGAACAGTGGCTGCACCGAGGCCAGTGCCGGCAGCAGGCCCAGCCAGCGCTGGGTGAGGGGCTTCTTGCCCTTGCTCAGGGTGGTGCTCATGGATTGATCTCGACTTGTCGAACGACACCGGGCACGTTGGCGGCGTTCTTGTTGACCTGGGAAGCGCGAAGACCCTGGCCCGGCTGGCCCACGAACTTGTAGTCGTAGATGTTGCCGGTCAGGGGGTCGAACACATCGGGCCGTGCACTGCCCTTGGTGCCATGCGGCACCTGCACGCCGCCGAGGAAACTGGTCTCGCGCAGCAGGTGCGTGCGCTGCCCGGTGAGGCGCTGGTAGCGCTCCAGCAGGTGGTCGGCATGGGCGTGCTTCTTGGTGCCCTGCACGGCGCCGGTGCCCGCGGCGCCGAGCCCGTTCCTTATACCGTAGCGCTCCGCGCGGGCCGCGATCTCCTTGAGGAACTGCTCGTCGGTCAGCGACGACAGGGCCTTGCAGCTCAGGCCCAGCGGATCGATCCAGTCGAACACGCTGCCCGCCATCGCATACAGCTGCTCACCGGCGGCCAGCCGGAGTGGATCGATGCTGATGAACTGGCCCAGCGCGGCATCGAAGTACCGGTGGCGGTTGTAGGCCAGTCCGGTTTCCTCGTCGAAGTACTGGCCCTGCAGCCGCAACGGACAGGCGGCGGCCTCGCCCTCGACGATGCGGGCCCGGCCGTGTGCGTCGTAGCCGGCGGCCCAGAGGCAACGGCCATCGGGCGCGCGCAGCTGGGCGGCCGCGCCATTGAGGTCGTCCAGCACCCAGGCCAGCGAGGCGGTGGCGGCGCCCGCCGGCTGCTCCAGCTGGGCCAGCGGCTCGAAGCCATCGGGCCGGTGCACCCAGGTGCGCACGCGGCCAGCCACCGCATCGGCAACACACAGGTCGCCGTCCCAGCCAAAGCGGGTGCGCAGCCCGCCGGTCTGCTTGAACAGGCGCCGGCCCAGCGGGTCGTAGCCGTACACCGTGGTGCTGTGGTGGCCGCCTTGCTCGCGGCGGCTGGCCACCAGGCGCTGGCTGCCGTCCCAATGCAGCTGCAGGCCGACGCCGGCCTCGTGCCGCTGCACCAGATCGCCGGCGGCGTCCAGCCGCCAGGCGATGCCGTCCACGCTGCCTTCGCGCTGGCCGGCCCGGCCCCCGGCCTGCACCGGCCGCAGGGCCATGCGTTCGCCGGCCGCATCGCGTGCAAACACATGCACCTGGCCGAGCGCGTCCAGATGCTGCCGGATGCGGCCCATCGGGTCGAGCTGCCAGCGCTCGCTGCCCAGCAGGCTGTCTTCCCGGGCCACCAGCCGGCCCGCGGCATCGAAGGCATGGCTGGTGGCCTGCAGCAGCGTGTCGCCCTGCCACAGGCCCTGGGCCCGCAGCCGGCCCACCGGGTCGTGCTCGTAGCGGCGTTGCAGGCCGTGGCCCAGCTGCTCGGCCGCCAGCCGGCCGGCGGCATCGCGCTGCATCAGCACCTGGGCCTGGCCGTCGATGTGCACGCCGCTGCAGCGGTTCAGCGCGTCGTAGGCATAAAGCACCTCGTGCACCTGCTGCGCAGGCGCCTCGCGGCCGGCTTCGGCCGGCAGCTGCAGCCGGGTGATGCGACGCAGCCGGTTGCCCACTGCGTCGTGCACTTGCTGCACGCTGAACAGCGTGCCGTCGGCATGCTGCTGCCGTTCGGTCAGCAGGCGGCCTTCGGCATCCAGCTCACGGCGCAGCACGACATGCGGGTTGGCTGCCTCCAGCAGCTGGCCGTTGGCGTCGTAGGCATAGGTCTCGCGCCAGGTCCGCGCGGCGTCGAAAGGGTCTTGCGACAGCTTGGCGAGCACCCGGCCCACCGGGTCGCATTCATGGCGCACGCGTTGCTGGTGGGCATCCTGCGACCACAGCGTGTGGCCGCCGGCGTCATAGCCATGCCGGCGGGTGTGGCCCCAGTAGTCGGTCTCGGCGACGATGCGGCCCAGCGCATCGCGCTGCAGCGCATACAGCTCGCCGCGGGCATTGCGCACGCCCACCAGGCGTTCCTCGGTGTCGTACAGGTACGCCACCACGCCGCCGTCCGGCTGCAGCCGCCGGCACAGCTGGCCCAGGCCGCAGTAGCTGAACAGGGTGCGGGCGCCCATCTCATCCACATAGGCCGACAGGCGCCCTTCGGCATCCCACTCGCAACGCACCGTTGCGCCGCTGGGCAACCGGGCCGCGGTCAGGCGGCCCAGGGCGTCGTGCTGGTAGTCGGTGCGCTGGCCGGCAGCGTCCACGCGACAGCGCAGCCTGCCCAGCACATCGTGCAGCAGGGTGCTGCGGCCGCCCGCCGCATCCACCACCTCGCTCGGCAGTCCGCAGGCGTCGTAGCGCAGCGCGGTGCGTCGGCCCAGCGCATCCACCTGGGCCACCACCTGGCCGTGGGCATCCAGCTCCTGCCGGCTCAGGTGGCCCAGCGGCGACCGCTCCTGCAGCAGCCCGCCGCGTTCATCGAAGCGGCGCTGCCAGCGTGCGCCCAGCGCATCCAGCGCCTCTACCGGCCGGTCGTCGGCATCGAACACGCTGCTCACCATGCTGCCGTCGGGCCGCTCGATGCGCAGCACGTTGCCGCGCTCGTCGTAGGTCCACGCCGTGCGCCGCCCGGCCGGGTCCACCACCGCCGTGGTGCGGCCGGCGTCGTCGTATTCGTACACCGTCATGCCGCCCAGCGGATCGATCTCGTTGATGGGCAGGCCGCGGTCGTCCAGCTTGACGAGGCTCACATGGCCCAGCGAATCGGTGATGCGGCGTTCGTTCAGCGCATCGAGGTACTGGAAGCGGTAGTCGTACAGGCCGCCGTCGCCCCAGCTGTGCACCACGCGCTGGCTGCCGTCGGGCGCGGGTTCGTACTGGTAATGGAAGCTCAGGCCGACACGGTTGGTGTGGCGCACCAGGTGGTGTGCGGTGGCGCCGCCGCCGTACGCAAATCGGTAGGGGGCGCCCAGCGCATCGATCGCCGCCACCAGGTCGCCAGCGGCGTCGTAGTCGTAGCGCACGAAGCCGTGCTCGGTGCGCGTGGCCTCGTCCACCAGCGTGACGGCCACCAGCCGCCCGTCCTGCATCGTCAGCGCCAGGCGGCGGCCGGCGGCTTCGGTGAGTGCATGCGGCAGGCCGTTGCGGTAGTCGATGGTGAGCGCATTGCCGCAGCGATCGGTGATGCGCCCGATCGGCACCAGGCCGCCGCCTTCGGCGGTGCGCCGCGCCAGATGCTTGGGGAAGCAGTGGATGCGGCCGTCCTTGGTGCGCACCTGCCATTCGTCGCCCTCGTCGGTGAGGCGGGCGCCGTCGGTCAGCTCCAGCTGCATGCCCGCGGCACCGGGCACGGCGGGCAGGCGCTCGAAGGCCAGCGGGCCGATGCCCGGGCCATGCAGCATCACGCTGCCGTCGGCCGCATCCACCTCCAGGCGGATGTCCAGCAGCGTCTGCCAGCCGGTGCCGCACACGCCCACATGGCGGTCGGCCGAGGAATAGCAGCGCAGCCAGTCCACGTCGATGCGGCCGGGCAGCTGGAAGTCCTGCTGTTCCAGGCTCACCGCGCCGTTGAGGATGTTCACCGGCTCGGCACGCAGCACGGTGCACTTGAGGAAGCCGGGCTTCAGGTTCTTGAACAGCTTCTGCCGCAGCCGCTTGAACACGCCGCTCTTGGCCAGCTTGCCCAGGCCGGCGAACACGCCCTTCATCGCCATGCCCATCAGGCTGATGGTGGGCGGCCCGCCGACGAACACCGTGGTGGGCGTGGCCAGGTTGAACACCGTGGGCAGCACCATTGCCCGCGGGCCGCCCTTCTTCTTCAGGCGGAAGGGGCTCATCATGCCGGCGGCCTGGCAGGACAGCACCGGATGCGAGATGTGCGACATCGGGTCGCCATCGGCCACCACGGTGCTGCTGCCCATGAACAGCTCGTCCTCGGTGTCGGGCAGCTTGGGCGCGAACGGAAAGCCCGGCGGGATGTGCACCACCTTGCCCGCAGTGCCGGCGGTGGCGCGCTTCATGCCGCACACGGTGATGGTGGCGCCGATCACCGGCACGTAGTCGAACGGATCGAACACCACCGACATGTGCGGCGTGGGCAGCGGCGTGGGCGTGGGTGCCGGCGTGGGCACCATGCACAGGTGGATGTCCACGCCCATCTGCACGTCGCCGTGCTTGGCGGCCGGCATCATGGCAAGGGCCCGGTCGACGGTTCGAATGGCGGCGGCAAGGCCAGGTCGCTGTCCACCAGCCAGGCCTCGCCCAGCAGGCGGCGGCCGTGCGCTGCCCACTGCTGCATCGGGGCCGGGCCCTGGGACACCAGCCCGTCGATCTGCTGGCGCGCCGCCGCCGCCGCGGCCTCGGCCTGCGTGGCCCGCAGGCCTTCCACCTGCGCCAGCGCATCGGGCCGCCGGCAATCGGTGAGCGCCAGGGCCAGCGCATCGGCGCGCTCGCGCACCTGCTCCAGCTGCTGCTGCAGCCAGCGCTTGGCCTGCTGCATCGCCTGCACGCGGGGCGGGTCGATCCAGCGCATCTGGTCCACCAGCGCCACCGCCAGCGTGGTGAGCCCGCGCGCCTCGGGCTTGAGCGCCTGGCCGAGCTGCAGCACGCAATGGCCGCGCTCCTGCGCGCCCGGCCGGTCGCCGGCCCGCGCGGCGCAGAAGGCCGCCATGCGAAAGGCCTCGATGGCGAGGATGGGGTTGGCATCGTGCTGCGCCACCTGCGCCGCTTCGTCGTAGCAGCGCATCGCCTGCGCGTCGTCGCCCGTGGCCAGGTGCACCGCGGCCTCGCCGAAGCAGGTCTGCAGCACCAGCTTGTGGCCGCAGGGGTGACGCGCGGCCACGGTGTCGTCGGCGGCCTGGCGGGCGGCGCGATAGACGGTCACCGCCTCGGCATGCCGGCCTTCCTTGAGCAGCGCACCGGCCACCATCACCCGCAGGGCCACTTCCTGGTCGGCCCAGCCCTGCTGGCGGGCGAACTGCAGCGCATCCACGGCCTTGGCCTTGACCTGGTCGGCGCCGCCGTGGGCCAGCAGCGCCACCACGCCCATCATCAGGTTGCGGAACACGGCCGCGGGCCCGACACCGCCTTCCTGCGCGAAGGTCTCCTGCGCCAGCGCCAGGCCATCGATGTCGATGCGCTGCACCTGCACACGGTCGTCGGCGGCGGCCAGCAGCGCGGCAAAGCGCGGCACCTCCTGCGCATCGGCCATCAGCACCCGCAGCCGCTGCGGCAGGCCCACGTCCAGCAGTTCGCGCACCCAGCGGGCGAAGCTGGCGGCATGGGCCACGGCAGTGGGCATGAGCACGATGCACAGCTGCGCGCCCGGCGCCATGGCCTGGTGGTGGCGCGAGCCGAAGGACCGCAGCGCCTCGGCGAACCAGGCGGCGGTGTCGGGCGTGGCCGCGGGGTCGTAGGGCCAGTCGGTGGCCATGCCCTGGGCGCGCAGCTCGTCCGCGCTGGCGTCGTAGATGCCGCGCAGCGCTTGCTTGAGCGCGCGGCCGTACTGCAGGCCGTGCACGAAGGGCTGCTTGAACAGCAGGAACACGTCGCCGGTGGCATAGGGCAGCTCCAGCTTCTGCGCCTCGACGAAGCATTCGGCCAGGCGCAGCCCGCTTTCGGGCAGCTGCCACATCAGCAGCCGCGCCTGCGGCATTGCACGGAAGGCCTGCCACTGGTCGGCGAGCTGCATCAGCCGCCGCTCCACCGGGTTGAGGTCCGCGCCCATGGGCTCAACCGTTGAGCGAGATCTTGGGCGCGGTGATGCTCACGCCCGACGGATCGATCTTCACGGTGGACGGCCCGCAGCTCAGCGTGATGCCGCCCGGCGCCAGCTCGATGGTGGAGGGGCCGACGTGGATCGTGATCCTGGCCTTCGAGGTGACGTCCATCTCGCCGGTGGCGTCCAGGCCCAGCGTGCCCTGGACGGTGACGGTCTCGTTGCCGCTGACATCGGCGGTGCGGTGGCCGGTGACGGTCTCGCTGCGGTTGCCGCCCACCGTGAGCGTGTCGTCGGCGGTGATGTCGGTGCTTCGCCGGGCCTTGACGGTGACGGTCTGGTCGGCCGTCACCGTCTGCGTGTGCTTCGATTCGTAGGTCTCGGCGACGTCGCCCTTGACGTGGTAGGTGGCCGTGTTGGCCGCCACGTCGTGGCTGAAGCTGCCGGCGCTGATGGTGATCTTCGTGTCCTGCTTGATCGTCTCGGTGTGGGTGCCGTCCACCGTGATGGTGCGGTGGTTGTGCACCGTCTGCGTGTCGTCATGCTCCACCGTGGTGGCCATGTCGTGCTGCGCATGCACGGTGATCTTTTCCTTGCCGGCGGTGTCGTCCATCGACATCTCGTTGAAGCCGGCGCCCTTGTGGCTCTTGGACTTGATGCCGCTGGTGGCGGCCGCGGCCGGCAGGCCGTAGGGCGGCGGCATCGCACCGTTGTAGACGCGGCCGGTGACGATGGGCCGGTCGGGGTTGCCCTCCAGGAAGTCGACGATCACCTCCTGCCCGATGCGCGGGATCGATACCGAGCCCCAGCCCTGCCCCGCCCACGGCTGCGACACCCGCACCCAGCAGCTGCTGTTCTCGTCGCGCCGGCCCAGCCGGTCCCAGTGGAAGTGCAGCTTCACCCGGCCATGCGCGTCGGTGAAGATCTCCTCGCCCGCCGGACCCACCACCACCGCCGTCTGCGGGCCGCTGACCCGCGGCTGCGGCGTGCGGGCGCGGCTGCGCCACACCTCGTCGCCGCCGATGGCCTTGAAGCGGCAGCGGAAGAAGGGCACCGCCGTGCCGGAGCGGTGGCCGGCCGCGGCCATCTCGATCTCGGTGGCGATGGCCAGCCATTCGCGGTTCTGCGCGGCCTGCGGATGCTCGGCCAGCGCAAAGCGGCCGCCCGCGGCCAGCGTGCGCATCAGGCCTTCGCCGTCGATGCGCAGCACCCGCGCATCGAACACCTGCTGGCGGATGCCGGCGTAATGATCGCCCTCGGCCTTGCTGGCGTAGTCGCAGGGGTAGTCGTAGATCTCCAGCGCCGGCAGGCCCTGCGGCTGCGGCGCGGCGCTGCCGGCATGGGCCTCGGCCTGCAGCGAGGTGTCGGGCCTGGCGAAGTCGTAGTCGGTGATGGCCACGCGCAGCGGCTGCACCCGCTGACTGGCGCGCCATTGCGTCACCGGCTCCAGGTCGGTGGCGCTGTCGGCCGTTTCGCGGTAGACGAACTCATGGCCGCCTTCGCAGGGCATGTGCGCGCCGGGGGCATCCACCAGCACCAGCGTGTGGCGCTGTGCCTCGTGGCGGAAGAAGTAGTAGATGCCCTCCTTCTCCATCAGCCGGCTGGCGAAGGCGAAGTCGGTCTCGCGGTACTGCACGCAGTACTCCACCGGGCCATAGCGGCCGGTGAGCTGGAAGTCCACCTCCACCGCGAACGGCTCCAGCACCTTCTTCAGGATGTCGGGCACCGACAGCGCCTGGAAGATGCGGGTGTCGGCCCGCCGCGTGAGCAGCCACAGCGCGGGCCGCAGCACCAGCCGGTAGCTGAAGCGGTCCTCGCCGGATTCGCCCAGCAGGCCCATCTCGGCCACGATGCCATGGAAGAAGCGGTCCTGCCCGTCGGCGCGCTGCAGGGCCACGCAGGCCGGCTGGCCCAGCAGGTCCACCGGCGCCAGCATGGGGTCGGCCGAACTCGCCTCCACCTCGAACTCGAAGGGCTCGCCCAGGGCCTCGCGGGCCCGCATGCGCCTGAACATCAAGGCATCGCCCAGCGGGGTGGTCAGCCGCATCAGCAGGGGCGTGGGTTGGGGCAATGCAGTCTCCGGCGTGTCGGGGCGGGGCCATGGTGGCCGCGCGCGGCGGCGCCCACATCCCCCATGGGCCGGAAGCCGGCCCGCCCGCCGGAGGGGAAGTTGTGAACAAACGTCACACGCGGCTTGCCCGATGGACACGGCCCTTACGATGCCGCGCTCACCGCAGTTCCGATCAAACAGACCACGGCCGCTGCCGACCGCACGCGCCGTGCCGAGGAGGACTTTCCATGACGCTCACCAGCGTGCTCTGCGGTGGCCGGCGTGCCATCCGCATGCTGAAGACTGCCGCCGTCTGCGGCCCCCTCATGGCCCTGCCCATGGCCCTGCCCCTGGCTCTGCTGCCTGCCACCACGGCGGTGGCCCAGCCCCGCTTCGACTTCGCCGCGACGCCCGGCCGGCTGTCCAAGCAGGTGGTGCCTACGCACTACCAGCTGCTCATCGATGCCGACCCCGCGCGCGACGGCTTCCAGGGCGAGGTGACCATCCGCGTGGACGTGAGGCAGCGCACCGACGCCATCGTGCTCAATGCCCACCAGCTGCAGGCCACCGGCGCCATGCTGCACGACGCCAGCGGCCTGCGACCACTGGACGTGGTGCCTGACGAAGCCCGCCAGACCTGGCGCCTGGTGCCGCAGGACGGCCAGCCCATCGCCGTGGGGCCGCAGCGCATCGAGATCGACTACACCGGCACGGTGCAGAAGACCGGCCAGGGCCTGTTCCGGGCCGACTACCGCGACATCACCGCGCCGGCCGATGCGCCGGCTGCACGCACGCTGGCCACCCAGCTGGAAGCCATCTACGCCCGCAGCGTGCTGCCCGCCTTCGACGAGCCGGTGTTCCGCGCGGTGTTCGAGCTGAGCGTGCGCGCGCCGGCCGGCCAGCAGGTGGTGGCCAACATGCCGCTGCAGGCCGAGACGCCCGAGGCCGACGGCCGCGTGCTGCACCGCTTCGCGCCCACGCCGCCGATGCCCAGCTACCTGCTGGGCTTCACCATCGGCCGCTTCGATGTGCTGGAGGGCAGCGCCGGCGCGCTGCCGCTGCGCATCCTCACCGCGCCGGGCAAGCGGGAGCAGGCGCGCTTTGCGCTGACGGCCACCGAGCAGCTGCTGGGCTATTTCACCGACTACTTCGGCCAGCCCTATGCGCTGCCCAAGCTGGACCAGCATGCGGTGCCCAGCACCCGCTGGGGCGCGATGGAGGACTGGGGCCTCATCTCCTATGCCGAGGGCGGCCTGCTGGTGGACCCGGCGCGCAGCACGCCCGATACGCCGCGTCGCGTGTTCAACCTGCTGGCCCACGAAATCGCGCACCAGTGGTTCGGCAACCTGGTCACCGCCGCCTCCTGGGAGGAAATCTGGCTGAACGAAGCGTTCGCCACCTGGATGGCCACCCGTGCTTCCGAGCACTTCCACCCCGAGTGGCAGGTGCGGCTGCGCGAACGCGGCTGGGTGGAGGAGACCATGGCCGAAGACAGCGGCCAGGCCACGCGCGCCATCCGCTCCGGCCGGGTGGACGAGCAGGCCATCTGGGACGTGTTCGACAACATCACCTATGCCAAGGGCGGCGCAGTGCTGAGCATGATCGAGCAGTGGCTGGGCCCCGAGGTCTTCCAGCGTGGGCTGGCGGCCTACATGGCCGATCGCCGCTTCAGCAATGCCACAGCGGGCGACCTGTGGCACCACATCGGCCAGGCCGCGGGGCGCGACGTGCGCCGCGTGGCCGCCAGCTGGACCGACCAGCGCGGCTTTCCGCTGGTACAGCTGAGCAGCCGCTGCGTGCGTGGCCGCACCGAGGTCACCCTGGCGCAGCGCCGCTTCACCGCCGGACCGGCCGACCGCATGCAGCGCACCTGGCACATCCCGGTGCGGCTGGCCCGCGTGAGCGGCGGCGAAGAGCCGCCGCATACCGTGATGCTCGACCAGCCCCGGCGCACCGTGCAGCTGCCCGGTTGCAGCGACGCACCGCTGCTGGCCAATGCCGGCGGCCGCGGCTTCTATCGGGTGCAGTACACGCCGGCCCACCAGCGGGCGCTGGCCGCCGCCTTCACCGAGCTGGCGCCGGCCGACCGCGTCGCCCTGATGGCCGATGCCTTCGCGCTGGCGCGCGCCGGCGAGGCACCGCTGGACGGCTGGTTCGCGCTGCTGGCCGCCGCACCGCGGGTGCAGGACGACAGCCGCGGCGCCCTGCTCACCATGGCGCTGCATTCGCTGGAGGCGCTGGATGCGGTGGTCGAAGGCCTGCCGGTGCAGGCCCGGCTGCACGAGGCCGCACGCGCGCTGCTGGCCCCCGAGCTGGCCCGCCTGGGCTGGCAGGCGGCCGATGGCGAAGGCTCCGAGCCGCGGGCGCTGCGCAACCTGCTGATCCGCCAGCTGGCCGGCTTCGGCGATGCCGAGGTGCTGGCGCGGGCGCAGGCGCTGTTCGATGCCGACGAGGCCGGCCGCGAGCCGCTGCCCGCGGCCATCCGCAGCGGCGTCATCGGCGCGGTGGGCGCACGCGCCGACGGTCCGCGCTTCGGCCAATTGCTGCAGCGCCTGCAATCGGCGCAAGGCGACGAGGACCGCTGGACCTATGCCCGCGCACTGGCTTCCGGCCGCGACGAGGCACAGGCGCGGCGGCTGCTGGAGGCGGCCCTGGCCGGCATCGCGCCGCCCAACGTGGCGTCGACGCTGCCCTCGCTGCTGGGCACGCAGGGGCCCTTCGGCGAGATGGCCTACCGCCATGTGCTGGACCACTGGGCCGGCTATGAGCCGCTGGCCGGCATGCAAGGCCGGCAGTACCTGCTGCCGGGCGCGGCCGGGCGCTTCGTGCAGGCTGGGCAGGCCGCTGCGCTGCTGGCAGACCAGGCCCGGCTGGTGGGCAAGGGCGGCGCCCTCACCGCCGGCCGGCAGGCCGAGCAGATCCGGCTCAATGCACGCATGCGTCAGCGCGACGTGGCGGCGCTGGACACGCTGCTGAAAGGATGGCGGCCCGGCGCGCCGTGAGGCGCCCGCCACTTGTCTAGACAAGCCGGCAGCGCCGGCTTTCTTCTGCCCGTCACATTGCCTGGCTAACGTGGCTGCGCGGGGGCCTCGATGCCCCCGGCAACGCCAGGAGGGCAATCACATGAAGTACTCGACCGCCCAGGTCGCGGCCGCCGCATGGCTGGCCATTTCCGCCTGCGCAGCACAAGCGGCTGCCTATGAGACCAACCTCATCGTCAACGGCAACGCCGAGCAGGGCACGGCCGGCTGGCAGGCCTATGACGGCACGCCGCTGTTCAGCGCGGTGGACTACGGGCCCAACTGGGTGCAGCCCAGCCAGCCCGGCCCGGCCGACCGCGGCGCCAACCTGTTCGTGGGCGGCAGCGGCGTGCCCTATGCCGCCGGCTACCAGCTGCTCGACCTGGGCGCCAACGCCGCCGCCATCGATGCCGGCCGGGTGAGCTTCGCGGCCAGCGGCTGGCTGGGCGGCTGGACGAACCAGGCCGACAACGCGCTGGTGTTCATCAGCTTCATGGACGTGGCCGGCAACACGCTGGCCAATGCGATGCTGGGCCCGGTGACGCCGGCCGACCGCAACAACACCACCGGCCTGTTCGCGGTGAGCACCAGCGGCTGGGTGCCGGTGGGCACCACCAGCGCCAGCTTCGCGCTGTCGATGGAACGCCTGGTCAGCGGCGACAACGACGGTTATGCCGACAACCTCGCCTTCAGCATCTCGGCCGTGCCCGAGCCAGGCACCTACGCGCTGATGCTCGGCGGCCTGGCCGCCGTCGGCCTGTTCGCCCGCCGCGCCCGCCGCAGCGGCGCCGCCGCCTGACACCCATCCACTGGAGCACCTCACATGTCTAGACAACTCACCCGCCTGGCCGCCGCCGTGGCCTTCGCCCTGCTCGCACCGCTGGCCTCGGCCGCCACCGTGCTCAGCTTCGACGACCTGGCCGACGGCGCCCTGCCCTCGGGCTACGGCGGCCTGCAATGGTCGGCCGCCTGGCTGTCGTTCGCCGATGCCGGCGAGCCCTTCGGCACCCATTCGGGCAACCGCCAGCTCGCCACCGACTGGGGCGCCGACAACACCGCCACGCTGATCCGCTTCGGCCAGGCCGCCACCTTCCAGGGCGCCTGGTTCTCGGGCTACGAGGACGCCGCCGTCAGCTTCAGCCTGTACTACCAGGGCCAGCAGGTCGCCACCTCGGCGCTGCTGACCCCGGCCCCCAGCTCGGCCTTCCTGGCCAGCGGTTATGCCGGCCTGGTGGATGCAGTGGCCGTCAACAGCGCCGCACACGGCGGCTTCGGCATGGACGACTTCACCTTCACCGCCGCCGTGCCCGAGCCCGAGACCTACGCCCTGATGCTGGCCGGCCTGGCCGCCGTGGGCCTGGCTGCCCGCCGTCGCCGCGCCGCCTGAGCGCGCGGCCAACGTCATCCTCCAAGGACCTCTACATGACCCAGAACGACCGCCGCGGCTTCCTGCGCAGCATGGCCACGGCCACCGGCGCCACCGCCGTGATGACGACCTTTCCGCCGGCCATCCAGCGCGCGCTGGCCATCGAGGCCAACAACCGCACCGGCACCCTCCGCGACGTCGAGCACATCGTCGTCCTGATGCAGGAGAACCGCTCCTTCGACCACTACTTCGGCACGCTCAACGGCGTGCGCGGCTTCGGTGACCGGTTCCCGATCCCGGTGGCCGATGCCGGCAGCATCGTGGGCCGCACGGTGTTCGTGCAGCCCAACCCGCAATCGCAGCAACAGCCCGGCCGCCCGCCGGTGGGCGGCCCGCCGGCCATCGCGCCGTTCGCGCTCAACACCCAGCAGACCTTCGCCCACATGCGCGTGGCCGGCACCCCGCACAGCTGGACCGACTCCCAGGCCGCCTGGGACCAGGGCCGCATGAACCGCTGGACGGTGGCCAAGAACAACCACTCGCTGGGCTACTACACCCAGGCCGACCTGCCTTTCCAGTTCGCGCTGGCCAATGCCTTCACGCTGTGCGACGCGTACCACGCTTCGTCGCAGACCGGCACCAACACCAACCGCCTCTTCCAGTGGACCGGCACCAATGACGGCCTGGGCCTGGGCGGCGGCCCGGCCACCGACAACAGCCGCGACTGGTTCAGCGAGGACCGCAGCACCGACTACACCTGGACCACCTACCCCGAGCGCCTGCAGGCCGCAGGCATCTCGTGGCAGGTCTACCAGAACATGGCGGACAACTTCACCGACAACCCGCTGGCAGGCTTCCGCGCCTACCGCGACGGCTGGTACAACCGGCCCGGCCATTCGGTGGCGCTGAAGGAGCGCGGCATCTCCACCCGCGACCTGGACAAGCTGCGCGAGGACGTGCTGGCCAACAAGCTGCCGCAGGTCTCGTTCATCGTGGCCACGGCCGAGGGCTCGGAGCACCCGGGCCCCTCCAGCCCGGCGCAGGGCGCCGACTACACCGCCAAGGTGCTGGAAGCGCTGACCGCCAACCCCGAGGTGTGGAGCAAGACGGTGCTCTTCATCAACTTCGACGAGAACGACGGCTTCTTCGACCATGTGCCGCCGCCTGCACCGCCGGCCTGGACGGCCGCCGGCCAGTACGCCGGCGCCACCACCGCCGATGCCACGCCCGAGTACAACGAGATCCTCAAGGGCTCGTCGCCCACCTACCTGCACCGCACCTATGGCCTGGGCCCGCGGGTGCCGATGTACGTGGTGTCGCCGTGGAGCAAGGGCGGCTGGGTCAACTCGCAGGTGTTCGACCACACCTCGGTGCTGCGCTTCGTGGAAGCCCGCTTCGGCGTGATGGAGCCCAACATCAGCGCCTGGCGGCGCGCGGTGTGCGGCGACTTCACCTCCGCCTTCAACTTCAGGAACCCGAACGACAACGCCTTCTTTGCGCAGCTGCCCGGCACGCTGGCGCTGGCCAACCAGGCCCGTGCGCTGACCCACACCACCACGCCGCCCACGCCGGCCAGCCTGGCGCTGCCGTCGCAGGCGGTGGGCTCGCGCCCCTCGCGCGCCCTGCCCTACGAGCTGCATGCCAGCTGCCGCGTGGTGGCACCGGCACGCCAGCTGGCGGCGGTGCAGGTGGAGATCGGCTTTGCCAACACCGGCGCGCAGGCCGCGGTCTTCCATGTGTACGACCGCAAGAATTTGTCGGCCATCCCCCGCCGCTACACGGTGGAGCCGGGCAAGCAGCTCAGCGGCCAGTGGGCCCCGCAGGCCAACGGCGCCTACGACCTGTGGGTGCTGGGCCCCAACGGCTTCCACCGCCACTTCACCGGCAATGCGCGGCGCGCGGTGTCGGCGGCACAGCCCAATCCTGAAGTGCAGGTGAGCTACGACAAAGCCACCGGCGACCTGGTGCTGCGGCTGCACAACCCGGGCAGCGGCCCATGCAGCTTCAGCATCGTGGCCAATGCCTATTTCGCAGCCACGCCGGGTGTGTACAAGGTGCTGGCGCGCAGCGAGCAGGTGGTGCGCTGCCCGCTGCAGGCCAGCGGCTTCTGGTACGACTTCACCGTCAGCGTGGCCGGCCAGGCCGACTACAGCCGGCGCGTGGCCGGGCGGATGGAGACGGGCGTGGATGGGATCAGTGATCCGGCGATGGGGGGCGTGGCGATCGCGGATCAGGTGAAGGTCGGCTGATCGCCGGCACGCGTGTGCCCCGCAGTGGACCCGGGTTGGCATCCGGGCCCGGGCAGCGAACGAACGCCGCGAACGTGGCAAGCCGGTTCAGCGGTCCCGTGCGTCGGCTGCATCCATCGGCCGGCGCATTCGCGGACTAACGGACCCTCGGCAGGTCGCCTGGCATTAGCACCTCTCCGTTGGGCCCCCAGTCGACCCGGGTGATGCCGGGTTCCAGCGCCTCCAGCCGGCGTCGTTCTAGTTCGCCCACGCTCGGCATGGCGCTCGGGTCGAAGGCCAGCGCGGCCCGCAGGTCCGCCAGCAGCTGCGGCTCGCTCCACGGCTTCGGGATGTAGCGGAAGACGCCAGCCAGATTCACCGCGTCGACGACGGCGCCGAAATCGGCCGATGCGCTGAGCATCATGCGCACGGTGCGCGGGTCCAGGTCCCTGGCGCGGGCAAGCAGGCTCACGCCGTCCAGCTGAGGCATCCGGTAGTCGGTGACCAGCACGTCGAACCGCGCCCGGTGCAGTCGCTGCAGCGCCTTCAGGGGATCGTCAAAGAGCTCCACCTCGAGCTGCTGCGGCTCGAAGTGCCGGCGCAGCAGCCGGCGCAGTGCGTGCAGCACCGGCGTCTCGTCGTCGACGATCAACAGGCGCTTCACCGTTCGACCTCCCCGGGCGCATGGACCGTCAGCGTCACCGCCAGGCCATGCTTGCGTTCGAAGGCACGGATGCGGCCGATCAGGTCCTCGGACAGGTGCTGTCCGGCCGACAGCAGCAGCACGCCCTCGGGCGACACGAAATCCTGCGCCAGCGTGTGGCCGGCGCGCAGGTCCGCGCTGCCCAGGCGCAGCGTCGACCGGGCTGCCCGGGCCGGTGCGGCCGAGAACAGCCGGTCGAAGGCGTCGACGACCGCCGGGTCGAAGCGGCTGCCGCGGCCGGCATGCACGACCTGGCGCGCCTCGTGGATGCCCAGCGCCTGGCCGTCGATGCGGCCCCCGCGCAGATCCTCGAAGGCATCGGCCACCGCCAGGATGCGGGCCCCGAGCGGGATCGCCGCCCCGCGCAGGCCGTCCGGAAAGCCCTGCCCGTCCCAGCGCTCGTGGTGGGCGCGGATCAGCGGCGCCACGCCCTGCATGTCGTCGCTGGCCAGCAGGGCCTGCTCGCCGAGCACCGGGTGCAGCCGGTAGCGCTGCAGTTCGTCGCGGTCGAGGCGGTTCACCGGCCGCGCCAGCACGGCGTCGCTGAGGCCGATGTGCCCGATGTCGTGCAGCAGCGCCGCGATCGGCAGGTCGTGGGCGGTGGCGGCGTCCACCGTCATCGCCTGCGCGATGCGCCGCGTCAGGTCCGCCACCTGGCGCGCATGGCCGAACTGCGCACTGCCGCGCAGGTCGATCAGGGCGGTGAAGGCCTTGATGGACGTCAGGTAGTTGCGCTTGAGCCGGTCATTGGCCGCCGCCAGCTCCACGGTGCGCAGCCCGACGCGCGCCTCCAGCTCCGCGTTCAATGTCTTCAGCTCTTCGTTCTGCCGGTGCGTCAGCCGCTCCAGCGCCGCCTTCTCGGCCTCCACCTGCTGGCCTTGTGCGACCTGGCGCAGCGTCAGCACCAGCTCGTCGTCGTTCCAGGGCTTGGTGATGTAGCGGTGCAGCCGGCCGCGGTTGATGGCGGCGATCGTGGCGCCGAGGTCGGCCTGCCCCGTCAGCAGCAGCCTGGCGGTGCGCGGCCAGCTTCGGCCGACCTCTGCGAGCAGCTGCACGCCGTCCATGCCCGGCATGCGCATGTCCGAGAGCACGGCGTCGACGGGTTCCGTGGCGAGCAGCGCCAGCGCCTCTTCAGCGTGCCCCGCCGTCAGGAAGCGCCAACCGGTGGCGCGGAACAGCCGCCGCAGCGCGGCGAGGATGTTCGGCTCGTCGTCGACGGCCAGCAGCGTCCACGGCGCATCGGTGGCGTTCATTTGGCGCCCGCCTCGCCGGTCGGCCGCCGCACCGGCAACGTCACCCGGAAGCAGGAGCCGCGGCCCGGTTCGCTGCGCACCTCGATGCGTCCATGGTGCTTCTGCACGATGCCGTAGGCCAGCGACAGGCCCAGGCCCGTGCCGCGGCCCACCGGCTTGGTGGTGAAGAAGGGGTCGAAGATGCGCGGCCGGTGTTCGGGCGCGATGCCGCAGCCGTTGTCCTCGACCTCCACCCAGACCTCGTCGCCGGCGTCGCCGCTGCGCACCACGATCAGTCCCCGCTGCGGCCCGATGGCATGGGCCGCATTGACCAGCAGGTTCAGGAACACCTGGTTCAGCTCGGAGGGCAGGCATTCGACATTCGGCAGGTCGCCGTACTCGCGGCGGACGTCGGCGCGGTACTTGATCTCGTTGGCGGCAATGTTCAGCGTCGAGTCGATGCCCTGGTGCAGCGAGGCCGAGACCCATTCCTGGTGGGTGTCCACCCGCGAGAAGTCCTTCAGGTCCTGCACGATCTTGCGCACGCGCGACAAGCCCTCCTTCGACTCCCCGAGCAGCAGCGGGATGTCCTGCTTGAGGTAGTCCAGCTCGACCCGCTCGCGGATCGCCGCGAGCCTGGCCGCGACGGCCCCGTCGGCCAGCGCGGGTTCCGCCTGCTCGTAGGCCGCCAGCATCTCGAACAGCCGCTGGAGGTAGACCTCCAGCGTGCCGAAGTTGGAGAACACGTAGCCGATCGGATTGTTGATCTCGTGCGCCACGCCGGCGGCGAGCTGGCCGATCGACGCCAGCCTTTCGGCCTGCAGCAGCTGGTGCTGCGCGCTGCGCAGGCTTTCGTTGAGCGCGCGCAGCTCCTGGTTCGCGCGCTGCAGGGAGACGAGTTCGGGTTCGGAGTGGGACATGGTCTTCAATGGAACAGTGCGTCGCACAAGGTCTGGAACTGGCGCTCGGTGTGCGAGAACAGCCGCATGCAGGCCGCGTCGTCCAGGCCGCAGGCGGCCCAGAGCGGCAGCATCAGCGTCGGCACCGCCTCGTCCGCGTCGCCGGCCAGTCCCAGTGCATGCGCGATGCCGTCGGCCACGTGCGCCAGGCCGGTCAACGTGAGTCCGGCCTCCGCCGGCGGTGCGTGGTGCTCGCGGATGGCATCGACGATGGCCGGCGCGAAGTTCCACTGCCGTGCGATCAGCCCGCCGACCTCGGCGTGATCGAGGCCGAGCACCGCGCGCTCGGCTTCGCAGGCGGTGCAGTCCGTGTCGCGCCGCCACCGTTCGGCTTCGGCATAGGCCGGCGCGAACGCGCTGGCCAGCGCCATCCGGCCGATGTCGTGCAGCAGGCCGACCGTGAAGGCCAGGTCGGCGTCGTTGCGGCCCAGCTCGACGGCCAGCGCCTGCGCGCACAGCGCGCTGCTGATCGAGTGGCGCCAGAAACTGTCGTGGTCGAAGCCTGGATGGCGCCGGAAGCTGCCGGCCAGGCCCGCGGCCGTGACCACGCCGCGCACCGTGCGCAGGCCGAGCACGCCGATCGCCTCGGACACCGAGCGCACCTGCCGGCCACGCCCGTAGAACGAGGAGTTGGCCAGCCGCAGCGTCTTGGCTGCCAGGGCCTGGTCGCGGGAGATCTTGGCCGCGTACTGCCCGGCGCTGAGCTCCTCGTGGCCCAGCGATTCCACCAGTTCCATCACCACCGAGGGCAGCGGCGGCAGGTCGCGCAGCGCGGCATGCAGCTCGTCACGGGCGATCGGCAAGAGGGTCGTGGTCATCGGGCAGGCGCCTGGCGATAGCGCTGCACGACGTGCAGCAGCGGGTGCACGCGACCGTCGCGCAGGCTGTGGCGGAACAGGTGGGTCAGCGCCTGCGGCAGTGCCGCCGGTGCGGCGGGAATGACGGGAGTGCTCATCGGGCAGCCCCGGACTGCGGCAGCAGCACCAGCAGGCGGCCGCGGGCGTGGCCGGTCAACGCCCGGCTCATCGCCCACCAGCGGCGATCCACCAGCGTGACGAACAGGGCCTGGCCCTCCAGCGCAGGCTGCAGCACCGGCGGCAGTTGCTCGACCGCAGGCGCGCCCAGCAGGTCGCCACCGCGTTCGCACAGCACCCGGGCCGGCGCGTTGGCGAACACCAGCAGGCCTTCGTCGTCGATGCCGAACACCGGCACGGGCACGGCGTCCAGCAGCTCCTGTGCCGCCTCCCGGGTGCCGACCTCGCGCTCGTTCTGTTCGCGTTGTGCCGCCAGCAGCGACTGCAGGCGCGCGTTCAGCTCGGCCAGTTCGCGGTTGGCGGCCTGGACCTCCTGGTCGAGGCGGTGGTTGCGGTCGGCCAGCTCCTTCAACGCGAAGGCCTCGCGCAGGTGGGCCCGCAGCTCGTCGTCGTCCCAGGGCTTGGCGAGGAACTTGTAGATGGCACCCTCGTTGATCGCATCGGTGATCGACTGCAGCTCGGTGTAGCCCGACAGCACCAGCCGGATCGTGTCCGGATAGAGCTGCCGGGCCCGCCGCAGCAGCTCGACGCCGGTCATCCCGGGCATGCGCTGGTCGGACAGGATCACGTCGATCGGGTGGCGGGCCATGAGCTGCAGTGCCTGTTCGGCGCTGCAGGCGCTGAGCACCCGCCAGCCCTCGGCGCGCAGCAGCCGGCGCAGCGCGGCCACGATGTTGTCCTCGTCGTCCACCAGCAGCAAGGTGCGCTGCCGGTCGCGCTGGCCCAGCAATGCGGGATCGATGTGTCGGCCTTCCTGCAGCATCGCCTCGACGGCTGCGGCGGGCATCGCGGCGCTGAACCAGTAGCCCTGCATCTGGTCGCACTGGTTGGCGGCCAGCAGCGCCGCCTGGCCTTCGCTCTCAACACCCTCGGCCAGCACCTTCATCCGCAGGCCGTGTGCCATCGTGATGATGGCGCGCGTGATCGACACGTCCTCCGCCGGCGCAGTGACATCGGGCACCAGCGAGCGGTCGATCTTCACCACGTCCACCGGCAGCCGGCGCAGGTAGCTGAGGCTGGAGTAGCCGGTGCCGAAGTCGTCGAGGGAGACCTCGACGCCGAGCGCGCGCAGCGCCTGCAGGTGCCGCACCGCCTGGTCGAACTTGGCAATCAGCATGCTCTCGGTGACCTCGACGCCGAACAGCCGCGGGTCGAGGCCGGACGCGGCGAGCAGGCATTCGATGCGCCGCGCCAGATCCGGCTGGTGCAGTTGCCGCGCCGACAGGTTGACCGCCATGCGCAGCGGCGGCAGCCCAGCACGCTGCCAAGCCGCCGCCTGCTCGATGGCGCGCCGCAGCACCCAGTCGCCGATGGCGACAATCAGGCCGGTCTCCTCGGCGATCGGGATGAACCGATCCGGCGCGATGCGGCCCAGCGTGGGATGCTGCCAGCGCAGCAGGGCCTCGACGCCGACGATGCGGCCATGGACGAGATCGATCTGCGGCTGGTAGTGCAGATCGAGCTGGTCGTCGCGCAGCGCATGGCGCAGCGCGGTCTCCAGCACCAGCCGTTCGGGGTCGTCCTCGTGCGGCATGCCGGCATAGACGCTCACCTGGTTGCGGCCCAGCAGCTTGGCCTGGTGCAGCGCGGCATTCGCGCGGCGCAACAGGGTGTCGGAGCGGTCGCCATCGGCCGGCGCGGTGGCGATGCCGATGCTGCAGGTGATGTGGACCTCATGCCCTTCGATGACCATGGGCCGGGCGATGCCTTCGAGCAGGGCCTGCGCCGTGTGCAACGAAGGCACCGACGGCGCCGGCATCACGATGACGAACTCGTCGCCGCCGCGTCGCGCCACCAGGTCGGTGCTGCGCACGGTGGCAGTGATGCGCTGTGCCGCTTCGCGCAGCACCGCATCGCCGATGTGCGGGCCCAGACCGTCATTGATGCGCTTGAAGCGATCGAGCTCGAGCACCAGCACTGCAGTGTGGCTGGTCGTCTGCAGCATCGTGCCCAGGCGCTCGAACAGCAGCTGGCGGTTGGGTAGCCCGGTGAGTTGGTCGAACTGCAGCAGCTGGCGGATGCGGCGCTCCGCGGCCCGACGCTCGCGGATGTCGTCGATGCAGACGTGCGCGAAGGAGGTGCTGTCGCTGGTCACCAGGCTCACGGACACGTCGACCGGAATCTCGTGCCCCTGCTGGTGGCGCACGCTGGTCTCGAAACGCAGGGAACCGCTTTCGCACAGCGCGTGCCAGCGCTGCGGCCAGTGGGTCATGTCGACCTGCGTGTCGATGTCGGGCACGCGCAGCCGCAGCAGCTGCTCCCGCGACAAGCCCAGCAGCCGGCAGGCGGCAGCGTTGGCATCGCGGAAGGCGCCGTCGGGGCCCACCTGCAGCAGCGCGTCGTTGGCCTGCTCGACGGCATGGCGCGTGAGCTGCAGCTGATGCTGCACCTGCTCCCGTTCGGTCACGTCGCGCGCCGACGGGATCAGCCAGGCCACCCGGCCCTCCGTGTCGTAGAGCGGCAGCAGCGAGAAGTCCATCGCCAGCAGCGCGCCGCTGCTCGTGGCCACCCGCACGTCGAAGCGCGAGGCTTCGCCGCGCAAGGCGCTTGCCACGGCCTGCTGCAGCCGTTGCCGCGACTGCTCGCAGGCCTGCCACCAGGGGGTGGTGTCGAAGCGCCTGCCGAGCACCTGCTCCGGCGAGCTTTCAATGGCACTGAGCGCCGCCTGGTTGGCATAGCGCAGCACGCCCTCGGTATCGAGCAGGCCGGCAAAGATGGATGGCCCGAGCCGATCCAGTACCTCGTGCAGGGCGGTCTCAACGTCGGACGGCCGTGGGTCGGCCTCCGCTGGCGTCAATGCGGGCGGGCAGGGTGGCATGGGCGTGACGGCTCGGATGTGCACATGGCCGCAGTCTGCGCGGCCGTCGGCGTCGGCGGCCCGAGCAGTTGCGGGCCTGGCCGACCGGATCAGATCGACGGCTGCCCGGCGGCCTCTGCGCGCACGGCGTCCGCGGCGAGACGCGCCAGCGTGCGAACGGCGCCCTCGAGCGTCGCGTCCCACGGCTGGCCGCCGTTCAGCCGGATGTGGTGCTGGAAATCGGCCCGAGCCGAGAACATCGGGCCCGGAGCCAGGCTGATGTGCTGCGCCAATGCGGCGCGATGCAGCGCCATCGCATCCACGCCGACGGACAGCTCGACCCAGAGGAAGTAGCCGCCCGCCGGCCGCACCGCCCGCGTGCCGTCAGGGAAGTGCCGGGTGACGGCATCGAACAGACTGTCGCGACGCGACTGCAGCGCCAGGCGCAGGCTGCGCAGGTGGCGGTCGTAGCCGCCTTCCTGCAGGTATTCGGCCACCGCCGCCTGCACGGGAATCGACCCGGAGAGGCTCGTCATCAGCTTCAGCCGCTGCACCTCGTGCGCCCACCGGCCGGGCGCGGCCCAGCCGACCCGGTAGCCAGGCGCCAGGCACTTGGAGAAGGAAGAGCAGTGCAGCACCAGGCCGCGGCGGTCGTAGGCCTTGGCCGGCAGGGGCGCAACGTTGCCCTCGTACAGCTCGGCATAGACGTCGTCCTCGATCAGCGGCAGGTCGTGGCGGGTCAGCAGGTCGACCAGGTCGCGCTTCTTCGTCTCGGGCATCAGGCTGCCGAGCGGATTCTGGAAGTTCGTCATCAGCCAGCAGGCCTTGGGCCGGTAGAGCTCGATCACCTGCGCCAGGCGCCCGAGATCGATGCCCTCGCGGCAATGCGTCGGCACCTCGATCGCACGCAGGCCCAGGCGCTGCAGCGCCTGCAGCGCGACGTAGAAGGTGGGCGACTCCACCACCACCGCATCCCCCGGGCGCGTCACCGCGTTCAGGCACAGGTTCAATGCCTCCATCGCGCCGTGAGTGAGCACGATCTCCTCGGTGGCGATCGGAAGACCCTGCCGCAGATAGCGCTTGGCGATCTCCCGCCGCAGCCGCAGGTTGCCCGGCGGCAGGTCCTCGACCATGTTCCAGGGCTCGAGCCGCCGCGTGCTTGAGACCAGCGCGCGGCGCAACCGGTCCAGCGGAAACAGGTTGGGGTCGGGAAAGGCGGAGCCGAACGGCACGATGTCGCGGGCGCGCGCCGAACCCAGGATCTCGCACACCAGGTCGTTGACCGCGACGGTCCGGGCGCCGGAGTCCGGCTCCGTGGTGCGCGGCTCGGCGAGCAGCACGCCATCGGCACGCGCGGCCACGAAGTAGCCTGAGCGCGGCACCGCGCGAACGAGGCCGCGCGATTCGAGCAGGTAGTAGGCCTGGAACACCGTGCTGGGGCTGAGCCCCCGGCCTGCGCGGGTCTGGCGCACGGAAGGCAGCCGGTCACCGGGGCGCAGAACGCCGGTCGCGATCTGGTGCTCGATCTCCCGGGCCAGCACCTCGTACCTGGGAACGGACGCGGATGTGGAGGATGTGGGCATGGTGGCAGCACCGCGCCTCAGTCCAGCCGCTGGCAGCGTAGGGGAGCGTTGAACCAGTCTAGACGTTCAATCGCGCGTTGCAATCAAGCCTTGCCCCAGCGGGTGGCCCGGGCCGCGGCTGATGCCCAGGCGGCCACGCCGGCCGCCCGAGCCCGGGCTTACATCGCCGGCATCACCACCGTGTCGATCACGTGGATCACGCCGTTGCTGGCAGCGATGTCGGTCTTCACCACCTTGGCCTTGTCCACCATCACGCCGCCGGTGGTGCTGACGGTCAGCTCCGAGCCCTGCACCGTCTTCACCTTGCCGGCCTTCACGTCGGCGGCCATCACCTTGCCCGGCACCACGTGGTAGGTCAGCACCTTCGTCAGCGCGGCCTTGTCCTTCAGCAGCGCATCCAGTTGTGCCTTGGGCACCTTGGCGAAGGCCTCGTCGGTGGGCGCGAACACGGTGAACGGGCCCGGGCCCTTCAGCGTGTCCACCAGGCCGGCGGCCTGCACCGCAGCCACCAGGGTCTTGAACGAGCCGGCGGACACGGCGGTGTCGACGATGTCGGCGGCCATGGCGGTCATGGCGCCGAAGCTCAGGGCGGTGGCAATCAGCAATTTCTTCATGGTGGTGTTTCCTTCGGGGTTGACGAACGGGACGGGATGGAACGGGGGAAAGGGCCGGCGGCTCACACCGCCGGCAGCAGAACCTTGTCGATGACGTGGATGACGCCGTTGCTGGCCATCACGTCGGTGGCGGTGATGGCGCTTCGGCGGCCGCGCTGGTCGGTGATCACCAGGTCGCTGCCCACGGTGAAGCTGCCGCCCTGCACCGTGGTGATGGGCGTGCCCACCGGCACCTGCGCGCGCAGCACGCGGCCGCTGACCACGTGGTAGGTGAGCACGGCGGTGAGCAGGGGCTTGTCGGCCAGCAGCGCCGCCTTGGTCACGCCCAGCTCGGTGAGCAGCGCGGCAAAGGCCGCATTGGTGGGCGCAAACACGGTGAAGGGGCCGGGGCCGCTGAGCGTGGTGGCCAGGTCGGCCGCGACCACGGCTTCCACCAGGATGCTGAAGTCGGGCAGGCTTTGCGCCACCTGCACGATGTTGCGATCCTCGTGGTCGTCATCGTCATCGTTGCCGCAGGCGGCCAGCAGGGTGCTGCCGGCGCCCAGCGCCGCGGTGAGCAACAGGGAACGTCTCCTGAACTGCATGTGTGCTCCTGGTTGTGTACTGGCGAGGCCGGATACTAACCATTAAGGCCACAAGTAGACTGTGCAGTATCATTTGCGACCGAAGCGTGTGGTTATTGACGTGGAGGTTCGGCTGAAGCACCATGTCGCCGGGGTAAAAGGGTGGGCATGGCAAGCAAGATCAGACAGGAAGCCGGCGTGGCGCCGGCCAAGCGCAGCTTTCGCGCGCAGATGCATGAGGCACGGGAGGACGCCATCGTGCAGGTGGTCAACCGCCTGCTGGCCGAGCGCGGCTATGAGGCGATGACGGTGGACGAGGTGGCCGCCGAGGTGGGCATTGCCAAGGCCAGCCTGTACCGCCACTTTCCCAGCAAGGAAGACCTGGCCGCCGCCGCCATGGTGCGCACGCTGGAGCGGGCCCAGGCCTTCGTCGACGCCCTGGATGCCGAGGCCGCCGAAGGCGCGCCGGCCACGCCGCTGAACAAGCTGAAGGCCGCCGCCCGCTGGACCATCACCGCGCAGCTGCAGGGCGAGATGCCTTCGCTGCCCAGCCAGAACTCCGGCCTGCGCAGCGCCCTGATGAACAACGAGGCCTACGTGGGCGGCCTGATGTCACTGAGCGACCGGCTCGGTGCCTGGATCGAGGCCGCACAGGCCGACGGCAGCCTGGACCAGCGGCTGCCGCCCATCGTGGTGCTCTACACGCTGTATGCCCGCGGCTGCGACCCGGTGCTGGGCTTCCTGCAGGGCACCGGCGAATTCACCGATGCGCAGATCACCGAGATGGTGCTGGGCACCTGCTTCAACGGCCTGGCGGCGCGCTGACGGGCAGCGGGCGCCTCAACCAGCGGGGCCGAGCAAACGGTCGAGGTTGGCTTCGATCTGCGACTCGATGCGGCCCTGGTAGGCACTGAGCAGGAAACCCAGCTGCGCCTGCAGGTCGAAGCGGTCGGCGCTCACGTGCAGCTCGCCCGACACGCCGCTGCGGCGGAACAGCACCCGGTCCTGCGCCTCGCCCGCCTGGTAGTCGCAGCGCAGGCCATAGTCCCGCTCCGCCTGCGCCACCCACTCCTTCGCGCGCTCGCGCGCCTGGGCCAAGCCCAGGGTGTGAGTCCGGTGTACTGCCAACTGCGCCATGGTGTCCCTGTCTGGTGGAGGCCGCCGGCCGATCCGCTTCGGCCGCCGGCGTTGGAGGGCTTCGGCCGATGGGGGTTCCGCCGGGTCGACAGGACCGGCCATGCCGACAAGCTAGGGAGGAATTCCCTCCGAAGGGGTGGCACCCGCCCCCGAAGGGCGTTGGTGGTGCCCGCAGCAGCCGCCTAAGTTGGTTCCACGCATGCAGTGCCGCGGGCCGTCCCGGTCCGTTCGGGCCCGTGCGACAAGGAGCTCTCATGGAACAGCGTCACCCCCCGGGCCGTGGTGCCGAGCCGGTCGTGCTGCAGGTCACCACCCGCCAACGCCCCGATTTCCAGCAACCGCTGATGGCATGGCTGTTCGATGGCGGTGGCCGGCTGGCCGCGCGTGTCGAGGTCAAGGACGGCCGGCTCGAACTGCCCGCCACCGATGGCGGCGGCCATGGCCGCCTGTTCATCACGCCGGTGGACGAGCGGCTGGTCGAGACCGAGCCCACGACCGCCATGCTGGAACGCCTCGGCGCCTACGAGCCGGTGCTGCTCATCGGCGAGCGGCTGAAGCCCGTGATCGACATTCCCGGCCTCGTCATCGACCACTGGCCGTTCTGCTTCTGCTGGCTGCGCGGCCGCGTCGAGCGCCTGTCGGACCATCGCGCCATCTGCGGCGCCCGGGTGCATGTGTGCGAGGTGGACCGGCTGCCATGGTGGATCCGCCGGTTGCCCGAGCGGGACATCTTCAAGCTGCGCGACGACCTGCTGGAGGTGCTGCGCCGCCCGCCGGTGCCGCAGCCGGTCCCCGGTCCCGAGCCCTTCGACCCGCGCCCGCTGTTCCGCAGCGGCATGCCGCAGGCGCTCAATCCGCAGCCGCTGCCGCCGCAGGACAGCATCGAGCTGCCGGCCGCGCTGCAGGCCAGCCTGCGCAGCCGCTCGGCCCAGATGGTGCGCAGCACGCTCGCCGACCATGCCCAGCTGCTGCTGCCGTGGCTGTGCCTGTGGCCGCACTGGTGGTGGCGGCTGCGCTGCGACGAGATGGCAGTGCTGACCACCGACAACCAGGGCCGCTTCGAGACCACGCTGTTCTACCCCTGCCACGGCGACCACCCCGACCTGTACTTCTGGGTGGAGTACGACTTCGGCAGCGGCTTCGAGACGGTGTACCGGCCCGGCATGGCCTGCAACACGCACTGGAACTACGCCTGCGGCACGCCGGTGACGCTGCGCGTGCCCGACCCGCGCGTGCCGGGCTGCGAGGAGGAACCCGACCTGCCCGGCCGCCAGGTGGTGGTGCTGTCCATCGGCCGCGGCGTGGCGGTGCGCGAGCTGCAGGCCACGGGTGCCGGTGAAGGCCTGACCACCGCAGGCGAGCCCTTCGGCGGCACGCTGGAGCCGCGCGTGGACTTCAGCCGCTCGGCCCTGATCGGCGGCGGCATTCCGTACTACCGCTGGTCGTACCGCCGGCTCAGCGGGCCCGACGGCGTGGCCGCCACGGTGGACGCCGCCTCGGTGCCGCTGGGCGTGTGGTCGGTGATGTCGCGCGACGTCTACCGCCACTACAAGCTGGACACCAGCTTCCCGTCGGAGCGCATGGGGCCGATGCCCACCGCGGGTGCCGATGCCGCGCCGCTGCCCAACCTGTTCCGCATCCGTCCTGTGGCCCCGCCCGCCGGCACCGAGTGGGTGGTGCTGGACGAAAACGTGGACCTGGCCACCGCCTACCTGGACAGCCACATGCTGGCCGGCGCACCCACCGCGGCGCCCTGGCCCGACGACCTGGCCGCCGGCCGCTACGAACTGAAGCTGGAGCTGTTCGACAGCGCAGGCGCCCTGGTGGACTGGACGGCGCAAGGCATCGACCTGCGCATCACCGACCAGGACGCGCCCTTCGGCACCGGCACCGTCACCAGCTCCACCGCACCGGCCCACAACCGGGTGCTGGTGGGCGGGGCGACGATGGGCTTCCGCATGGTGCTGCGGGTGGACAACAACCGCTGCTCGGCCGACATCCAGCCGGTGGGCGGCACCGTGTCGCCCGATCCGGTGTGCGGCTTCCACAACTATGCGCAGCCCAGTGACACGGCGGGCCTGTCCTTCGAGGCGCGGCACCCCAACGGCTTTGCCACCTACGGCTTCAGCGTCACCCGCGGACCGGGGCCGGCACTGGCCGTGGCGGGCACTTCGGGCGTGGCCGGTGCGCCGGGCAGCAACGGCTACCTGCAGACGGGCAGCTTCAGCTATGGCAAGGCGGTGACGGTCTCGGCGTTGCTGGGCCCGTGCAGCAACGCGGCCTACGCCGAGCGGCTGGAGGTCAGCGCGATGGCCACCAACGGCTACGGCACGCTGACCCAGTACAACGCGGCTGACAACGCGGCCTTTGCACTGGCCATGCCCTGCCCCGCCTGCGAGTGCACCGAGGCGGAAGGCGGAACGGCCTGAGCCGCCCGGCTCAATGCCGGTCCGCCGGCGCCAGGCCGCGGTCGCCGCCCAGTTGGGGCGCGGCCGCGGCCGGCGCCCGCTTGTCGCGCACCAGGTACGAGTACAGCACCGGCACCACCACCAGCGTCAGCAGCGTGCTGGTGATCACTCCGCCGATGATGGCGCGGCCCATCGGGGCCTGGATCTCGCCGCCTTCGTTGAGCGCCAGCGCCAGCGGCAGCATGCCGAACACCATGGCGCCGGTGGTCATGATGATGGGCCGCATGCGGATCAGGCCGGCCTGCAGCACCGCATCGGCCACGGTGGCGCCGCCGCGCCGCGCATGGTTGGCGAAGTCCACCAGCAGGATGGCGTTCTTGGTCACCAGGCCCATCAGCATCACCAGCCCGATCATGCTGAACAGGTTGAGCGTGCTGCGCCACAGCAGCAGCGCCAGCATCACGCCGATCAGCGCCAGCGGCAGCGAGGCCATGATGGCCAGCGGCTGCAGGAAGCTGCCGAACTGGCTGGCCAGCACGATGTAGATGAAGATGGCGGCCAGCGCCATCGCGGCCACCACGGCGCCGAAGGCCTCCTGCTGGTCCTTGGTGGCGCCGCCCACGTCGAAGCTGTAGCCCGGCGGCAGCCGGGTGGCCTGCACCAGCTTCTGCACGTCGGCGCCCACGTCGCCGCCCGGCCGCCCTTCCACGCCGGCGAACACCGCCTCGCGCCGCTGCAGGTTCTGCCGGCGGATCACTTCCGGGTTGACCACCGGCACGATGTCGGCCACCGCTTCCAGCGTGATGGGCGTGCCGTTGGGCGCGAAGGCCACCGGCAGCTGGCGCATCTGCACCACGCGCTCGCGCAGGTGCTCGGGCAGGCGCAGCAGCACCTCCACCTGCTCGCCGTCGGGCGTGGTCCAGTGGGTGGCGGCCTCGCCGTTGACATAGGCGCGCAGGCTGGAGGCGATCTGCGGCGCCGTCAGGCCCAGCTCACGTACCGCATCGGGCTTCAGCCGCACCGCGTAGGCCGGCAGCCCGGGCTTGGCGGACACCTCCACATCCACGATGCCGGGGATCTTGCGCACCTGGTCGGCAAATTCGTTGACCAGCCGCACCAGGCCTTCGGGGTCGGTGCCCAGCAGCGCCACGTAGATCGGCCGCTCGAAGCCCACCGACATCTCGATGCCCGGGATGCGCGCCAGCTCGGCGCGGATGGCGTCCTCCACCTGCTTCTGGCTGCGGCTGCGCTCGGCCCGGGGCTTCAGGCCGACGTTGAGCGTGCCCACGTTGCGGCCGACGTTCAGGCCTTCGCCGTCGCCGCCCACGGTGGTGCTCACGCTCTTGACCTCCGGCATCGCCATCACGATCTGCTCCACCTGGCGGAACTTGTCGTCGGTGCGCGCCAGGCTGGCGCCCACCGGCATGCGCACCGACAGCTGGGTGAAGCCCTGGTCCGTCTGCGGGATGAATTCGGTGCCCACCAGCGGCACCAGGCCCAGGGCGGCCACGAAGCTCAGCACGCCGGTGGCCAGCACGATGCCGCGGGGCGACACCGAAGCCCGGCCCCAGCCGTAGCGCCGGCCGCTGAAGGCCCAGCGGATAAGCCGCTCGTACACCGCATGCAGCAGGTCCATGCCGCGGTCGGTGGCGCGGATGGCATGGCCCACCACCGGCAGGCGCTTCAGGCGCGCGCTGGGCGGGTCGTGCCATACCGACGACAGCATGGGGTCGAGCGTGAAGCTGACGAACAGGCTGACCAGCACCGCCACCGTCACCGTGATGCCGAAGGGATAGAAGAACTTGCCGACGATGCCGCCCATGAAGGCCACCGGCACGAACACCGCGCAGATGGCGAAGGTGGTGGCCATCACCGCCAGGCCGATCTCCGCGGTGCCGTCCAGCGACGCCTGGCGATGGTCCTTGCCCAGGCCCACATGCCGCACGATGTTCTCGCGCACCACGATCGCATCGTCGATCAGCAGGCCGATGCACAGGCTCAGCGCCATCATCGTCATGAAGTTCAGCGTGAAGCCGAAGGCATGCACCGCGATGAAGCTGGAGACCACCGCGATGGGCAGCGTGAGCCCGGTGATGACGGTGCTGCGCCACGAATGCAGGAATAGGAAGACGATGGCCACGGTGAGCAGCGCGCCTTCCACCAGCGTGCGCTGCAGGCCCTTGAGCGAGTTCTTCACCCAGTCGCTGTTGGCATAGATGAGCTGCAGCTCCATGCCGGCGGGCAGCGTGGCGCGCAGCTCGTCCAGCGCGGCCTTGATCTCGTCGCCGGTGGCCACGATGTTGGCGTCCTGCTGCTTGAAGATGTTGAAGGTGACCGCGCTCTGGCCGTTGACGCGGGCCAGGGTGGTGGGCTCCTGCTCGCGCTCCACCAGGGTGCCCAGGTCGCCCAGCCGCAGCGGCAGGCCGTTGCGCAGGCCCACCACCGTGTCGGCGAAGCGCTTGGGATCGCGCACCATGCCTTCCACCCGCAGCATCGCGTCCTGCACCGGGTTGCTGAGGATGCCCACCGCCTCGTCGCGGTTGGCCGCGGCCAGCTGCGTGGCGATCTGTGCCGGCGTGATCTGGTAGGCCCGCAGCCGCGCCGGGTCCAGGTCGATGCGCAGTTCGCGCTTGGTCAGGCCGGCCACGTCCACCCGCGCCACGCCGCCCACGCGCACCAGGCGCTTGCTGGCGGTCTGGTCGGCGTAGATGGACAGCTCGCGCGCGCTGCGGCCGGTGGACAGCAGCGCGGCCACCACCACCGGCTGGCTGTTCTCGTTGTCCACCCGCAGCACCGTCGGCGGCTTGGCATCGCGCGGCATCAGCGACTGCACCGCGGCCACGCGGTCGCGCACGTCCTGCAGGCCACGCGACATGTCGGCGTTCAGGTTGAACTCCACCTGCGTCTGGCTGCGGCCTTCGAAGCTGCGCGAGGTGATGCGCTTGATGCCGGCCACCGCGTTGACCGATTCCTCGACCAGCTTGGTGACCTCGCGCTCCACCGCCTCGGCCGAGGCGCCGGGATAGCGCACGTCGACATAGGCCATCGGCGGCGCCACGTCGGGCAGCTGCTCCACGCCCAGCCGCAGGTAGGCGAACAGGCCCAGCACGCACAGCGCGGCCATCACCATGGTGGCGAACACCGGGTTGTTGATCGCGACGCGGGTCATCCACATGGCGCGCTCCTCACTTCACCAGCGGTGCCGAGGCGCCGCTGGCGGCCACGGAGCCTGCCTTGCCCGGCAGCAGCAGCGCGCGGGTGCCCTCGCGCAGGTTGTCGAAGCGTGCGGCCAGCACGCGGGCATCGGGGGCCACGCCCTGCAGCACCTCCACCCGGCCGCCGGCCTCGTCGCGCCGGCCGGTGATCACCGCCCGCCGCGCCAGCACGCCGCCTTCGATCAGCCACACATGCTCCTGCCCCGACTGGCTGCCGATGGCACTGGCTGGCAGCGTGAGCCGCTGCTGCGCATCCGGCAGCACCACGCGGGCCACGGCGTACTGCCCGGCGCGGAAGGTTTCCTTCGGGTTGTCCAGCACCACCGTCACGCCGATGGCGCGGCTGCCGGGCTCGGCCGCGGGCGCGATGCGCGCCAGGGTGGCGGCCACCGGCGTGGCCACGCCTTCCACGTTCACCTGCACCGGCTGGCCCGGCGCCAGCAGCGAGACCTCGTGCGTGCCCACGCTGCCGGCCAGCTCCAGCCGTGCCAGGTCCACCAGCGTGAGCACCTGCTGCTCCGCGGCCAGCTTCTCGCCGGGCACCACATGGCGGCGCGCCACCACGCCGGCGATCGGCGCCACCAGGGCCGCATCGCGCTGGGTGACCCGCAGGCTGTCCACCTGCGCCTGCGCCGCCTGCAGCTGGGCACGGGCGGTGTCGAGTTGCGCGCGCGAGGTGTCCAGCGCATTGGCGGAAATGAATTGCTGGTCGGCCAATCTCAGGTTGCTCTGGTAATTGCGCTCGGCCTGCGCCCATTGCGCCCGCGCCGATTCCAGCATCGCATGGCGCTCGTTGACGCGGCTGTCCAGCTCCGCCAGGTCGATGCGGCCCAGCAGCTGGCCGGCCCGCACGCGGCTGCCTTCGTCCACCGACAGCGACAGCAGCGTGCCGGCGGCCTTGGCGCGCACCACGGCCGTCTGCGGCGCCACCAGCGGGCCGGAGAACTGCAGCACCAGCGGCAAAGCCGTGGACTGCGGGTGCACCACCTCGCGCGGCGAGAACTCCAGCGTCACCTCCGGCTTGGCCGCTTCCGGCTTGGCCCGCTGGGTCCACATGGCGCCGGCCAGGCCGCCTCCCACCAGCAGCAACAGCACCACCACGGCCGCTGCCTTGGCCTTGGATCTGGGCGCCTGCTTGCGCATTCCACGCTCCTCGCTTCTCGTGTTGTGTGGCAATGCAGCTCGTGGCGCATTGCAATTCGCGGGGCAGTGTAGAAGGCGCCGCACGGCCTGCAAGTGGCCATGCGACGGAGTGCGGATGGATGCGACGGACTGCAGGCCGGCTCGGCGGCCGGCCGCGGCGGGCCGCTCAGCGGCGGGCGGGCGCCGCGTCCCCGGCCCACAGCTCGGCCAGGTGCGGGAAGTTCCACTGCGCGGGCGATTCGCGGCCGACGATGCGCTCCCGCGCGCCGGCCTGCGACAAGTCGATGCGCGCCACGCTGATCGGCATGTTGGAGCGGGTGGAATAGAACGCCTTGACCACCGGCGCCACCAACGTGCCGGGGTTCTGCTCCACCACCACCGCCAGCTTGCCCGACTCCAGCCGCACCAGCGAGCCGACGGGGTAGATGCCCAGGCTCTTGACGAAGGCGCCGAGCATCGCCTCGTCGAAGTGCCCCTTCCAGGACATCATGCGGGCGATGCTCTCGGCCGGATCCCAGCCCGGCTTGTAGGGCCGGTTGGAGGTGATGGCGTCGTACACGTCGCAGATGGCGCCCATGCGGGCCACCGCGCTGATGCGCTCGCCGGGCAGCCGGTGCGGATAGCCGGTGCCGTCGATGCGCTCATGGTGGTGCAGGCACACGTCCAGCACCGAATCGGGCGCGCTGCCGCCCAGCAGCATCTCGTGGCCACGCTCCGGATGGGTGCGCATCACCGCGAACTCCTCCTCGGTGAGCTTGCCGGGCTTGTTGAGGATGTCCAGCGGCATGCTGGCCTTGCCCATGTCGTGCAGCAGCCCGGCCAGGCCGGCTTCGCGGCAGGCGGCGGTGTCCAGGCCCAGTTCGCGTCCCAGCGCCACCATCAGCGCGCACACGGCCACCGAATGCATGTAGCTGTACTCATCGCGTGTCTTCAACCGCGCCAGGCTCACCAGCGCGCCGGGGTTGCGGAAGACGGACTCGGAGATTTCCTCCACCAGCGGCAGGCACTGCTGCGCATCCAGCGCACGGCCCAGCCGCGCCTCGTTGAACATGGACTGCACCGCCTGCTTGCTGCGCCGGCACAGCTGCTGGGCCTTGCGCAGTTCCTCCTGCAGGCTGGCCGACGGGGGTGGCGGCATCGGCGATGCGGCCGGCGGCGCCGCGGGCGGCGTCACCGCGGCCGTGGCGGCGGAGGCATCGGCGCCATGCGCCGCGGGGGCCGACGCCCGCGCCGGTACCGGCAGCGACGGCCGGCCATCGGCCACGTCCAGCCCCTGGCTGGTGTCGATCCAGCATTCCGCGATGCCGCTGTCCAGCGCGGCCCGCAGGTCGGCCACGTCGGTGAGCACGAAGCGCGACTTCCAGAAGGGATGCCGAACCCAGGAACTCTCGAAGGCATGCAGGTGCATGCCCAGGCGAAGGTCCGCCACCTGAATCTTTTTCAACATCGGGGAACTGCCGTTTCAAGCGTTAGCCATCATTTCGGCAAGAACCCCGCCATGCAAAAGGGGATTCTTAGAGGGTTTCACCCACCTGGCCGGGGATGGCAGGCACCGGCAGCACCACGTCGGCGTTCTGCGCCCGGTGGCGCAGCGCATGATCCATCAGCACCAGCGCCAGCATCGCCTCGGCGATGGGCGTGGCGCGGATGCCGACGCAGGGATCGTGCCGGCCGAAGGTTTCCACCGTGGTGGGCTGCAGCGCGCGGTCGATCGACGCCTTGGGCGTGCGGATGGAGCTGGTGGGCTTGATGGCGATGGACACCCGCAGGTCCTGCCCGGTGGAGATGCCGCCGAGCACGCCCCCGGCGCGGTTGGCGCGGAAGCCCTCGGCGCTCAGCTCGTCGCCATGCAGGCTGCCGCGCTGCGCCACCACGCCGAAGCCATCACCGATCTCCACGCCCTTGACGGCATTGATGCCCATCATCGCGTAGGCGATGTCGGCGTCCAGCTTGTCGTACAGCGGCTCGCCCAGGCCCACCGGCACCTGGTGCGCCACCACCTCGATGCGCGCGCCGCAGGAGTCGCCCTCCTTGCGCAGCGCATCCATGTAGGCCTCCATCTCGGCGATCTGGCTCACGTTGGCGGCGAAAAACGGGTTGTTGGGGATGTGCGCCGCATCCTCGAAGGCCACCGGCAGCTCGCCCAGCTGGCTCATCCAGCCGGTGAAGGTGGTGCCGTGACGCTCCAGCAGCCACTTGCGCGCCACCGCCGCCGCGGCCACCGTGGGCGCGGTGAGGCGGGCCGAGGAACGGCCGCCGCCGCGCGGATCGCGCAGGCCGTACTTGCGCCAGTAGGTGTAGTCGGCATGGCCGGGGCGGAAGGTGTCGAGGATGTTCCCGTAGTCCTTGCTGCGCTGGTCGGTGTTGCGGATCAGCAGGCAGATCGGCGTGCCGGTGGTGCGGCCTTCGTACACGCCGGACAGGATCTCCACCGCATCTGGCTCGTTGCGCTGGGTGACGTGGCGGCTGGTGCCGGGGCGGCGGCGGTCCAGCTGCGGCTGGATGTCGGCCTCCGACAGCGCCAGCCCGGGCGGGCAGCCGTCGATCACGCAGCCGATGGCCGGGCCGTGGCTTTCGCCGAAGTTGGTGACGCGAAACAGTTCGCCGAAGGTGGAGCCGGGCATTGCAAGAACCAGTCAGCTAGGAATGAATAAGGCCCGGCACCTGCACGGCGCCGGGCCCCGGATTGTGCGTGGACTCCGCTGCGTGACTCAGAGCTTGGGCTGCACGCCCGCGGCCTCGACCGCCGAATCCTGGTCCACCGGCCAGTCGCGGATGTAGGCCTTGAGCATGCGGTTCTCGAAGTCCTGGCTGTCCACCACCGCCTTGGCCACGTCGTAGAACGAGATCACGCCCATGAGCGTGCGCTGGTTGAGCACCGGCATGTAGCGCGCATGGCGCTGCAGCATCATGCGGCGCACCTCGTCCAGCTCGGTCTCGGGCGTGCAGGTCAGCGGCTCGTCGTCCATGGTGCTGCGCACCAGCAGGTCGCCCACGGTGCCGCCATTGCGCACGATGGCCTGGATGACTTCGCGGAAGGTGAGCATGCCGGTGAGCTCGCCATGGCTCATCACGCACAGGGAGCCGATGTCCAGCTCGGCCATGGTCTTCAAGGCCGTGGCCAGCGGTTCGTCGGGGGTCACGGTGTAGAGCGTGTTTCCTTTGACACGCAGGATGTCGCTGACTTTCATGGCAGTGCTCCGGGACAGGGTTCGGCGCCAACATAGCACACAATCTTTCGCATGGCGCCCGGCAGTTTCACCGCTGACGCCGGGGCACGACAACACGACAAGGAGACTGCATGCCCGGCCCGTCCGACCCCGGTTTCGACACCCTGGCGCTGCATGCCGGCGCCGCGCCCGACCCGGCCACCGGCGCCCGCGCGCTGCCCATCCACCTGAGCACCAGCTTCGTGTTCGAGAGCAGCGAGCACGCCGCCTCGCTGTTCAACATGGAGCGGCCGGGCCATGTGTACAGCCGCATCAGCAACCCGACCACCGCGGTGTTCGAGGAACGCATGGCGGCGCTGGAAGGCGGCGTCGGCGCCATCGCCACCGCCAGCGGGCAGGCGGCGCTGCACCTGGCCATCTGCACCATCGCCGGCGCCGGCTCGCACGTCGTGGCCAGCAGCGCGCTGTACGGCGGATCGCACAACCTGCTGCACTACACGCTGGCGCGCTTCGGCATCACCACCACCTTCGTGAACCCGCGCGACGTGGACGCCTGGCGCGCCGCCATCCGGCCCGAGACGCGGCTGCTGTTCGGCGAGACCCTGGGCAACCCGGGGCTGGACGTGCTGGACATCCCGGCCGTGGCCGCGGTGGCGCATGACGCCGGTCTGCCGCTGCTGGTGGACAGCACCTTCACCACGCCCTGGCTGATGAAGCCCTTCGACCATGGCGCGGACCTGGTGTACCACTCGGCCACCAAGTTCCTGTGCGGCCACGGCACCGTGGTGGGCGGCGTGCTGGTGGACAGCGGCCAGTTCGACTGGGATGCCTCCGGCCGCTTCCCCGAGCTGAGCCAGCCCTATGCCGGCTTCCACGGCATGACCTTCACCGAGGAGAGCACGGTGGGCGCCTTCCTGCTGCGCGCGCGGCGCGAGGGCCTGCGCGACTTCGGCGCCTGCATGAGCCCGCACACCGCCTGGTTGATCCTGCAAGGCATCGAGACGCTGCCGCTGCGCATGGCGCGCCATGTGGACAACACCCGGCGCATCGTCGAGTTCCTGGCGGCGCATCCGATGGTGGCCGGCGTGGCCTACCCCGAGCTGCCCGGCCACCCCGACCATGCACTGGCCCGGCGCCTGCTGCCGCGTGGCTGCGGCGCGGTGTTCAGCTTCGACCTGAAGGGCAGCCGCAAGCAGGGCCAGGCCTTCATCGAGGCGCTGAAGCTCTTCAGCCACCTGGCCAACGTGGGCGATTGCCGCTCGCTGGTGATCCACCCGGCCTCCACCACCCACTTCCGCATGGACGACGCCGCGCTGGCGCAGGCCGGCATCGGCCCCGGCACCATCCGGCTGTCGGTGGGCCTGGAAGACCCAAACGACCTGCTGGACGACCTCAGGCGGGCGCTGAAGGCCGCGGAGAAGGCGCAATGAAGATCCTGGTGAACGGCCAGGCGGCCTACGCCTACACCGGCGGCAAGCCCTTCGACCCCACGCTGCCCTGCGTGGTGATGGTGCACGGCGCACTCAACGACCACAGCGTGTGGACGCTGGCCGCACGCTGGTTCGCGCACCACGGCTTCGGCGTGCTGGCGGTGGACCAGCCCGGCCATGGCCGCAGCGCCGGCCCGGTGTTGCCCAGCGTGGAGGCGCTGGCCGACTGGCTCTGGGCGCTGCTGGACGCAGCCGACGTGCAGCAGGCCACGCTGGTGGGCCACAGCATGGGTTCGCTGATCGCGCTGGAAGCCGCGGCCCGCGCGCCGCAACGCGCCACCGGGCTGGTGATGGTGGGCACCGCCTACCCGATGAAGGTCTCGGATGCGCTGCTGGCCACCGCGCTGGCCCAGCCACTGGCCGCCATCGACATGGTGAACACCTTCTCGCACAGCACGATCGCCGCCAAGCCGTCGTACCCTGGCCCCGGCAGCTGGCAGCACGGCGGCGGCCGTGCACTGATGCGCCGGCTGCTGGCGCTCGGCGAGGCCAGCGTGCCGGCAGGCAGCAACCTGTTCCACCACGACTTCACGCTGTGCGATGCCTACGCCAATGGGCTGCAGGCCGCCGCCGCCGTCACCTGCCCGGCCACGCTGGTGCTGGGCGGGCGCGACCAGATGACCCCGCCCAAGGCCACTCGCGACCTGGCCGGCGCGTTGAAGGCCCGGGTGGTGACGCTGCCCGCGGCCGGGCATGCGGTGATGCAGGAGGCGCCGGAGGCGCTGCTGGGGGCGTTGAGAGGGGCGTTGCAGACGGTGCCGGCGAGCGCGGGGAGCGCACGATGAGCCGCCGACACGACCAGCGCACGCAGCTGATGCTGCTGGAAGACGCCCGGCGCGGCCTGGCCGACGTTGCCGCCGGCCGTACCGTGGACGCCGACGAAGCGATCAGGCAGCTGCAACTGCGGCGGGCCGAACAGCGTGCCGGGCAGCCTGCTGCGCCCGTACCTCCCCGCCCGCCCGCCGGCTGACCCCCTACAGCACCTCTTCCAGCCGCAACGCCTCCACCCCCACCTTCTGCCTGAACGCCCGCGTCGCCGGGTCGGGCACCAGCAGCAGTTCGTCCAGCAGCGGCTGCAGCGGCGTGCGCTGCGGGTCGACCAGCAGCACATGGCGCTGGCCACCCTCCTCTTCCAGGCGGCCCACCCAGTCGAGATCCACCAGCGCGTCGATCACCGATTCCACCAGCAGCTGGTCGGTGCTCAGCGCCTCGGCCAGCTGGCGCAGCGTCAGGCCGTGGCGGCGGCCGCCGTGGGCCTCGCTCAGCAGCCGCAGGGCGCCGATGGCCAGCGAGAACTGGTGCCCCGGCACCGCCACCCGGCGCACGATGCGCATCGACAGGCTGGGCGCATAGGCCGCGATCACCGCGCCCAGCAGCACGATCACCCAGCCGATGTACATCCACAGCAGCAGGATGGGCAGCGTGGCGAAGGCGCCGTACACCGTGGAATAGGTGGGCACCAGGCCCACGTACCAGCCCAGCACCTTCTTGGCCACCTCGAAGCCCACCGCGCAGAACAGCCCGCCCGCCAGCGCATGGCGCCAGCGCACGTCGGTGTTGGGCACGTAGTGGAACAGGCCGGTGACGGCCGCCGCCTGCAGCGAGAACTCCAGCAGGTTGAGCAGGAAGTTCACCGTGTCCGGCATGGCGCCCACCAGGCCGCGGCTGGCGGAGATCGCATAGCTGGTCATGGACAGGCTGACGCCCAGCACCAGCGGCCCCAGGGTGATGGCCGCCCAGTACACCAGCACCCGCTGCGCGATCGGCCGCGGCCGGCGCACCCGCCAGATGGTGTTGAGCGTGCGGTCGATGGTGAGCATCAGCGCCAGCGCGGTCAGCAGCAGCACCACCAGGCCCAGCGTGCCCAGCTTGGTGGCCTGCCGGGCGAACTGCGTCACCGCGGTGAGCACCGGCTTGGCGATGTTGTCGGGCACCAGCGTCTGCAGAAAATAGCGCTCCAGCGACACCTGGAAGCTGGAGAAGATCGGGAACGCCGAGAACAGCGCCAGCATCACCGTGACCAGCGGCACCAGCGCGATCAGCGTGGTGAAGGTGAGGCTGCTGGCGGTGAGGCCCAGGCGGTCTTCGCGGAAGCGGTCGCGCAGGGTGCGCAGGGTGTCGAGCCAGGGCCAGCTGCGCAGCCGCATCAGGGCGCTCAGGGCCCGGTGGCGCCAGGGTCGGCGCTCGAGGGTCACGGGGGGCATGCGCCTATCATGCCAGCCCATGGCCGACACACCCGCCCTGCCCGACCGCACCACTTCCGTCACACGCAACGTCGCCGTGGCCAGCCTGCTGGCGCTCATCGTGCTGGGCCTGGCCTGGGAGCTGTGGCTGGCCCCCACCGGCCAGCGCACCTGGGCACTGAAGGTGCTGCCGCTGGCCATTCCGCTGGCCGGCTTCCTCAAGTACCGCATGCGCACTTACCGCTGGGTGAGCCTGCTGGTATGGCTGTACTTCACCGAAGGCGTGGTGCGCGCCACGTCGGAGCGCGGCGTGGGCGCCGGGCTGGCGGCGCTGCAGGTGCTGCTGTGCGTGGTGCTGTTCACCGCCTGTGCCTGGCATGTGCGCTGGCGCCTCAAGCGTGGCCATGCGGCCGAAGCCGAGGCCGCCGCGGCCGACCTGCCCGCCCGCTGATGGACGTCGCCCCGCTGGATGCGCTGCCCGCGGCCCTGCGCGCCGCGCTGGGGCCGGCCCATGTGCTCACCGGCACCGACGCCGCCGCCTACGAGCAAGACTGGCGCCAGCGCTGGCCCGGCCGGGCGCTGGCGGTGGCCCGGCCGGGCTCGGCGGAAGAGGTGGCCACGGTGCTGCGACTGGCCGCCCGCCACGGCGCCAGCGTGGTGCCGCAGGGCGGCAACACCGGCCTGGTGGGCGGCGGCGTGCCCGACGACAGCGGCCGCCAGCTGGTGCTGAGCCTGGGCCGCATGAACCGCATCCGAGCCATCGACGCGGCCAACCTGACGATGACGGCCGAGGCCGGCTGCGTGCTGCAGGCACTGCAGGAAGCGGCCGCCTCCCAGGGCCTGCTGTTCCCGCTGAGCCTGGCGGCCGAAGGCAGCTGCAGCATCGGCGGCAACCTGGCCACCAACGCCGGCGGCACCCAGGTGCTGCGCTACGGCAATGCGCGCGAGCTGTGCCTGGGCCTGGAAGTGGTCACCGCCCAGGGCGAGCTGTGGAACGGCCTGGCCGGCCTGCGCAAGGACAACACCGGCTACGACCTGCGCGACCTGTTCATCGGCAGCGAAGGCACGCTCGGCGTGATCACCGCCGCCACGCTGAAGCTGCATCCGCAGCCGGTGGCCACGCTCACCGCGCTGGCGGCCTGCCCTTCGCTGGAAGCCTGCGTGGCGCTGCTGATGCAGGCACGCGCCCGGCTGGGCGCCGGCCTCACCGGCTTCGAGGTGATGAACCGGCTGTCGCTGGCGCTGGTGGCAAGGCACTTCCCGCAGCTGGCGCAGCCGCTGCCGGACGCGCCCTGGACGGTGCTGCTGGAGCAGTCCGACGGCGAGAGCGAAGCCCATGCGCGCAGCCTGTTCGAAGGCCTGCTGGAAGCCGCCATCGAGGACGGCACCGTGCTCGATGCGGTGGTGGCCGAGAGTCTGGCGCAGTCGCGCGGCCTGTGGCACCTGCGTGAATCCATTCCGCTGGCCCAGGCCGCGGAAGGCACCAACATCAAGCACGACATCGCGCTGCCGGTGTCGGCCATCCCGGTCTTCGTCGCGGCCACCGACGCGGCGCTGGCCCGGGCCTTTCCCGGGGCCGCGCTGGTGAACTTCGGCCACCTGGGCGACGGCAACCTGCACTACAACCTGCAGGCCCCGCCCGGCATGCCGGCCGCCGAGTTCCTGGCCCGCCACGAATCCGCGGTGAACCACATCGTGTACGACGGCGTGATGGCCCATGGCGGCAGCATCTCGGCCGAGCACGGCATCGGCCAGCTCAAGCGGGACGAACTGGTGCAGCGCAAGAGCCCGGTGGCGCTGGCGCTGATGCGCAGCATCAAGCAGGCGCTGGACCCGCAGGGCCTGCTCAACCCGGGGCGGGTGATCGACGTCAGCGCGACGACAGCGCCAGCCGCAGGCCGAAGCCCAGGAACATCGCCCCGATCAGCCGGTTGAGCCATCGCACCAGGCGCCGGCTGGTCTTGACCCGCCGGCTGGCAAAGGCGGACGACACGGCCAGGAAGTGGCACCACAGCATTGCGTTGAAGTTGAAGATGCAGCCCAGCACCACGAAGGCCAGCGCCTTGTTCGGCGCCTCCGGCGCGATGAACTGCGGCACGAAGGCGAGGAAGAACACCGCCACCTTCGGGTTGAGCACATTGGTCAGGAAGCCCTGGCACCAGATGCGCCGCCAGGTGAGCGCCGCACCGGCATCCGCGACGGTGATGCCTTCGGCAGGCGGCGGCGACGGCCGCTCGCGCCGCAGCAGCATCGACAGCCCGATGTACACCAGGTATGCGGCCCCCAGCATCTTCACCACGGTGAAGGCGGTGGACGAGGCCGCCAGCAGCGTGGACAGGCCCAGCGCCGCGGCCAGCACATGCACCATGGTGCCGGCGCCGATGCCCAGCGCCGCGGCAGATCCGGCACGCCAGCCGTGGCGGGCGCTGCGCGACATGATGAGCAGCGAATCCGGCCCCGGTGCGACGTTGAGCAGCAGGCCCGAGATGATGAACAGCGGCAGATCCTGGATTCCGAACATGGCACGGCGCGGCGTTGATGGCTTGCGCGCATTCTCCCGGAGCCGGCCGTGAGCGCCGAGACCCTGCGCCAGCAGGCGCAGCTGGCCTTCCTGGCCAGCGGTGCGCAGATCGAGGTGGGCCGGCAGGACGACCTGCCGCTGCCGCTGGCGGTGCTGCGCACAACCACCGCCGACAGCCCGCATGTGCGCCAGGTGTTCCACGGCGGCCTCACCGCCACCGTGTACCAGCTGGAGGCCGGCGGCAGGCTGTGGGCGCTCAAGCGCCAGCGGCCGGAAAGCCTGGTGCGCAATGTCGATGGCCAGACCGCCTTCCTCAACGAGGTGCAGCGCCGGGCCGAGCTGCATGCGCTGCGCCACGACCCCGCGCTGCGGCACGTGGTGCCCACCCAGTACGCCTCGCTGCACGACGGGCTGATCCTGTCGCCCTGGATCGACGGCGCACCGCCGCGCCGCTTCGGCCCGCGGCTGTACCGGCAGCTGTTCGGCACCCTGGCCGCGCTGGAGCTGCACGGCTTCTTCGAATGGGACCTGTGCCCGGGCAACCTGCTGGACGACGGCACGCAGCTGATGCTGTTCGACTTCGGCTACATGTACCGCTTCGATCCGCTGCGCCAGTTCAACAACAACGGCCTGGCCACGCCGATGTTCCATGGCGTGGAGCGCTTCGAGACGCGCTGCTTATTCGGCCACCTGCTGACCAACCCCGACGGGCTGGACGAGGCCGGCCTGCTGGCCGCCTACCGCGAGGAGAAGGCCTGCGCGCTGCAGTACGCCCGGCACAAGCTGCAGCGGCTGGAGCAGGCCGGTGCCAGCGCCCCGGTGCTGCAGTGGCACCAGGCCCTGGCGCAGCGCTGGGAGCAGGCGCTGGCCGGCAGCGCGGCGCTGCAGCGGCTGTACCTGCTGGAATCGTTCCGCTCCTTCGTCATCGACCTGCTGGACGACCTGCACGGCCGCTCCTGCACGCCGGCCACGCTGCACAAGGCGGATGCGGTGATCGCCCTGCTGCAGCAGCATGTGCCGCTGCTGCGCGAGGCAGGCGGCCTCTTCTTCGGCGACGAGGCGCTGGACGACGCCGCGCTGCTGCAGCGCTACCGCGGCCTGCGCGCGCAGGCGCAGCAGTGGCAGCTGCCCACGGGCTGAGGCCACCCTGCCGATCAGGCAAAGCAGCCCTGGCCAGCGGTGTTTCTCCCACGATCGGCCCGCGCCGCTTGAGGCAAGCTATACCGTGTGCTCAAACGTATTACCACCGACCAGCTGCGCATCGGCATGTTCATCCAGGAGCTCGGCGGCTCCTGGATGTCGCATCCGTTCTGGCGCAGCAAGTTCCTGCTGACCGACGAGAAGACCCTGGCCAAGGTGGTCGAGAGCGGCGTGCCCGACCTGGTGATCGACACCGCCCGCGGGCTGGACGTGCCGGCGGTGGCGGCCGCCCCGGCGCCCGCACCGCCGATGGTCGCGCCACCGGCCGAACCCGGCGCCGCACCCGAGCCGCCGCACACCGTGCTGCCGCCGGTGGCCTCGCCCGACTATCGCCAGGCCGCCGCGCTGTGCGACCGCTCGCTGGTCGTCGTCAACACCTTGTTCCACGAAGCCCGCATGGGCAACGCCATCGACGCCGAGCACTGCGTGCCGGTGGTGCAGGAGGTGATCGACTCGGTGGCGCAGAACCCCACCACGCTCACCAGCCTGGCCCGCTTGAAGACGGCCAACGGCTATGCCTACATGCATGCGGTGGCGGTGTGCGCGCTGATGGTGTCGCTGGCCCGCACCATGGGCCTGACGCCCGAGCAGACCCGCGAGGCCGGCCTGGCCGGCCTGATGCTGGACATCGGCAAGACCCGCATGCCGCCCGAGCTGCATGACAAGCCCGGCCGCCTCACCGATGCCGAACAGGCGCAGTTCCAGGCCCATGTGCGCCATGGCCAGCAGCTGCTGCTGGAGGCCGGCGGCTTCAGCGAGGCGGTGATCGACGTGGCGCTGCACCACCATGAACGGGTGGACGGCGCCGGCTACCCCGACAAGCTGGCCGGCGACCGCATCAGCCTGCTGTCGCGCATGGCCGCGGTGTGCGACGTGTACGACGCCGTCACCTCCCGGCGGCCCTACCACGCGCCGTGGGATCCGGCCGAGGCCATGAGCCACCTGGCCCGCACCAAGGGCCAGTTCGACACCCGCGTGTTCCATTCCTTCGTCAAGTCGGTGGGCGTGTATCCCAACGGCTCGCTGGTGCGGCTGCGCTCGGAGCGGCTGGCCGTGGTGCGCAGCCAGGGCCTGGCCTCGCTGCTGGCGCCCAAGGTGGCGGTGTTCTATTCGGTGGCCGAGCGGCATGCGCTGGAGCCCTTCGAGCTGGACCTGGCCGACGCCAAGGCCGACGACAAGATCACCGGCATCGAGTCGCCCGAGGCCTGGCGTTTCAAGGACCTGGACCGGCTGTGGCTGGGGCCGCTGAAATAGCGGATTGAAGCGATGGCCGTGCGGTTTGTCACGCACCGGCCGGGCCGTGGAGCGTGCGCTTAAGCCGCGGCGCCGGACGGTCGTCCTGTTACATCGAGGGCGACGTCATGCCCCGCATCCAGACACGCTTCCACCCGATCCACGGAGCACCCCCATGCTGAGCCTGCACACCAATTCCG
>NZ_JZUE01000021.1 GCF_000969605.1 Aquincola tertiaricarbonis
GTGGTGGACGTGGCCGCGGCCAAGGCCGTCAGGAGCATTCCGGTGGGGCGGGTCCCCTATGGCCTGGTGATCGTCGAATGAAGCGTCTGGCCCTTGCCGCCAGCCTGGCCTGTGGGATGGCCACCGGCGTCGCCGCGGCCACGCTCAAGGCCACGCTGATCGTGCCGCAGGACGACGCCCGGCTGGAGCGAACGCGCGCCGAGCGGGCCTACCTGGGCCACCCCACCGGCCCGGCCGGCCAGGGGCTGGAAGTGGCGCTGGAGGAAGGCCGCTTCGAGCTGGATGCGGCCGGCCACGAGATCGCGCTGGCCACCACCGAGGCCGGCACGCTGGAAGCCGCGCGCGCCGCCGCGCAGGCCGCGGAGAAGGCCGGCGCCGCGGTGCTGGTGACCGACCTGCCCGCCGACTGGACGCTGGCGGTAGCCGACGCGGTGAAGCTGCCGGTGCTGAACGTGGGCGCCACCGACGACCGGCTGCGGCAGCAGGACTGCCGCGCGCGGCTGCACCACCTGCTGCCCAGCGAGCGCATGCGCAGCGACGCTTTGGCGCAGCTGCTGGTGTCACGCAAGTGGAGCAAGCTGTTGCTGCTCACCGGCCCCACGCCGGCCGACCAGCAGCGTGCGGCCACCGCGCAGGCCTCCATCAAGCGCTACGGGTTGCAGGTGGTGGCGGCCAAGCCCTTCAAGCTCTCGGCCGACCCGCGTGAGCGCGACCTGGCCAATCCGCTGCTGCTCACCGGCGGCGCCACCTACGATGCGGTGTGGGTGGTGGACAGCGACGGCGAGTTTGCCCGCGGCCTGCCCTACCGCACCGTGCTGCCGCGCCCGGTGGTGGGCGACGCCGGCCTGGTGGCGCTGGCCTGGCATGCGCAGTTCGAGCGCTATGGCGCACCGCAGGTGGCACGCCGGTTCGCCAAGGCCCACCAGCGGCCGATGACGGCGCACGACTGGGCCGCCTGGATGGCCGGCAAGGCCCTGGTGGCCCTGGCCACCGCGCAGCCCGCCAATGCCAAGGCGCCCACGGCCGCGGCCTGGACGCAGGGCCTGGGCAAGCTGGCGCTGGACGGTTCCAAGGGCACACAGCTCAGCTTCCGTCCCTGGGACGGGCAGCTGCGCCAGCCCCTGCTGCTGACCGATGGCCAGGGCGTGGTGGCGCAAGCGCCCATCGAAGGCCTGCTGCACCCCAGCAATGTGCTGGACACGCTGGGCGCCGATGCGCCCGAGAAGCTGTGCAAGGTGGCGCGATGACGCATCCAGCCCCTTCGGACGAAGCTCCGGGTCCCCTCGGGGGACCGGCCGACGTTCCCGTGGGACGAGGGGTCGTCATCCATTCGCTGCAGGCCTTGCAGGCCATCGTGATGCGGGAGCTGTTCAAGTTCAGCCAGCAGACCGGCCGCCTGGTCAGCGCACTGGTGCGGCCGCTGCTGTGGCTGGCGGTGTTCGCCGCGGGCTTCCGCAACGTGTTCGGCGTGGCCATCGTCGAGCCCTACGACACCTACATCCCGTACGACGTCTACATCGCGCCCGGCCTGGTGGGCATGGTGCTGCTGTTCAACGGCATGCAGTCGTCGCTGGCCATGGTGTACGACCGCGAGATGGGCTTGATGCGGCTGCTGCTCACCGCGCCGCTGCCGCGGCCCTGGCTGCTGTTCTCCAAGCTGTGCGCCACGGCGCTGCTGTCGGTGCTGCAGGCCCTGGCCTTCGTGGTGGTGGCCATGCTCATCGGCACCGACCTGCCGGTGCTGTCGTGGGCCGGGCTGCATGCGCTGGTGGCGCTGCTGGCCGGGGCGCTGATGCTGGGCGCGCTCGGCCTGCTGCTGTCGGTGCACATCAAGCAGCTGGAGAACTTCGCGGGCACGATGAACTTCGTGATCTTCCCGATGTACTTCATGTCCACCGCGCTCTACCCGCTGTGGAAGCTGCAGGAATCGGGCGCCGAGTGGGTGTACCAGCTGGCGCGCTTCAATCCGTTCACCCATGCCATCGAGTGGATCCGCTTCGCGCTCTACGGCAAGGACCCGGGTACCGCGCCCTACGTGGTGCTGGGCTGCCTGGCGGTGTTCTTCATCGTGGCCTGCTGGGGCTACGACCCGCAGCGCGGCTTCGGCGGCCTGGCCAAGCGTGGTGGGGGCCCGGCATGAAAGGCTGGAATCGACGCCGCTGGCTGGCCGGTGCGGGCGGTTGGGCCTTGGGCGGCGGCGCCTGGTCCGCGGTGCGGGCGGCCACGCCCACCTTCCCGTCACGGCCCATCACGCTGTGGGTGCCCTGGGCCGCGGGCGGCGCGACGGACATCTCGATGCGGGTGCTGGCCGAGCTGGCCGGCCACCACCTGGGGCAGACGGTCATCACCGACAACCGCGGCGGCGCCGGCGGCACGCTGGCCATGCCCATCCTGCAGAGCGCCGCGCCCGACGGCTACACCATCGCGCAGCTGCCGTACCCGGTGTTCCGCATGGCGCACACGCACAAGGTGCTGTGGGACCCGGTGCGCGACACCACGCCCATCATCCAGGTCTCGGGCGTGACCTTCGGCGTGCTGGTGCAGGCCGGGAGCCCGCTGCAGTCGCTGGAGGACATGTTCGCCTTTGCCCGCGCCCGGCCGGGGGAGCTGAGCATCGCCACCAACGGCGTGGGCACCACGCCGCACGTGGTGCTGGAAAGCCTGTTCACCGCCCGCGGGCTGCGCTACATCCACGTGCCCTACAAGGGCACGGCCGAGCAGATCAACGCCATCTCGTCCGGCCAGGTGATGGCGGGCGTGAACTCCACCGGCTTCGGCCCGGCGGTGGACTCGGGCCGCCTGCGCCTGCTGGCCACCTTCGCCGCGCAGCGCTCCAAGCGCTGGCCCACGGTGCCCACGCTGCGCGAGCTGGGGTTCGACATCGTGGCCCAGTCGCCCTACGGGCTGGCGGGCCCGCGCGGCCTGCCCAGCCATGTGGTGGCCACGCTGCACGATGCCTTCCGCAAGGCGATGTTCGACCCGATGTTCATCAACGAGATCGCCAAGTACGACCAGGAGCTGGACTACCTGGGCCCGGCCGACTATGCGCGCGCCTGCCGCGAGATGCTGGCGCAGGAGCGCATCAACGTCGAGCGCCTGGGCCTGGCGCGGGAGAGCACCGGTGGCTGAGCCGCGCCGCATGCCGCGCTGGCGCAGCGACCTGTATGCGGTGCTGGCACTGGCGGCCGCGTGCTTCGGCCTGTCGGTGTGGCTGGAACTGCATGAGCGCGCGGTGGCCTGGCTGGGCCGCTTCGAGCGCTGGGAGCTGGACGAGCTGCCGCAGACGGTGCTGGTGCTGGCCCTGGGCCTGGCCTGGTATGCGCGCCGCCGCATGGTGGAGGTGCGCACCGAGCTGGCCCTGCGCCGACAGGCCGAGGACCGCGCCGCCGCGCTGCTGGCGCACAACCGCGAGCTGGCGCACCAGCTCATCGGCGTGCAGGAGCGGGAGCGGCTGGCGCTGGCGCGCGAGTTGCACGACGAGCTGGGCCAGGGCTGCAGCGCCATCCGCGTGGAAACCGCGCTGCTGCGCCGCTGCGCCCGCGCGGAAGACGTGGCGCTGCTGGCCGCCGCCGCCCGCGCCGACCTGGCCGCGCAGACGCTGTACCAGCAGGTGCGCGACCTGCTGCGCCGGCTGCGCCCGGCCGAGCTGGATGCGCTGGGCCTGGTGGCCGCGCTGCAGGCGCTGTGCGGCGCCTGGTCGCGCCGCGTGGGCGTGGCCTGCGCCTTCGAGCATGAAGGGCTGGCCCGGCCATTGCCCGACCTGGTGAACATCACCGTCTACCGCATCGTGCAGGAATCGCTGACCAATGCCCAGCGCCATGCACAGGCCGCCAAGGTGAGCCTGCTGCTGCAGCTGGACGACCGGCATGGGCTGCGCCTGAGCCTGCGCGACGACGGCATCGGCATGGACACACGGGCCGGCACCCAGGGCCTGGGCCTGCTGGGCTGCAGTGAACGGGCGGCCATGGTGGGCGGCAGCCTGCGCATCGTGTCCGCGCCGGGGGCGGGCGTGCAGCTGCACCTGCACATCCCGGCCGACAAGCTGCAGCTGCCCGAGGCACCCACCGGCCTGATGAAGGACGCCGCATGATCCACGTGCTGCTGGCCGACGACCATCCGGTGGTGCGCAGCGGCTACCAGCGGCTGCTGGCGCTGGAGCCCGACATCCGCGTGGTGGCCGAGGCCGCCGATGCGGATGCGGCCTATGCCGGCTTCATCCAGCACCAGCCCGACGTGCTGGTGACCGACCTCACCATGCCCGGTGGCGGCGGGCTCGACCTGATCCGCCGCGTGCTGCGGCGCGCGCCGCAGGCGCGGGTGCTGGTGTTCAGCATGCACGACAGCGTGCCGCTGGTGCGCCAGGCGCTGGACAGCGGCGCCCGCGGCTTCCTCACCAAGGCCAGCGCGCCCGAGAGCCTGGTGCATGCGGTGCGCACGCTGGCCGCGGGCGACCGCTACCTGGCGCCCGAGCTGCCGGCCTGGCTGCTGGACGCCAGCCGCCGCGGCGACGCCGGCGAGGGCCTGTCGGCCCTGAGCGTGCGCGAGTTCGAGATCTTCCGCCTGCTGGCCCAGGGCGCCTCCGCCACCGAATGCGCGCAGGCCCTGAAGCTCAGCCCCAAGACGGTGGCCAATCACCAGACGGTGATCAAGGAGAAGCTGGGCGTGAGCACCAGCGCCGCGCTGGCGCACCTGGCGTTGCGGCATGGGGTGATCGGGGGGCCGGTGGGGGTGTGAGGGGCACCTAAGATGCCCGGCCCACGATCACTGGAGCCGCAGCGCCATGCCCCTCACCTGGACCACCGACCCGGGCCCTGTCGACTGGCAGGAGGCCGAGCACCTCTACCGCGTGGCCCCGCTGGGCAACAAGAGCGCCGAGCACCTGCGCACCGTCTTCAACAACAGCCGCTTCACCTTCTTCGCCCACGACGAAGGCTGCCTCGTGGCTGCCGGGCGCGTGCTGTCGGACGGCGCCGATTGCGCCTACCTCTGCGACGTGGCGGTGATGCCCAGCCACCAGGGCACCGGCCTGGGCCGGGAGATGATGGAGCGGCTGCTGGAGGCCTGCCGCGGGCACAAGAAGGTCATCCTGTACGCGGTGCCGGGCAAGGAAGACTTCTATCGCCGATTCGGCTTTCGCTCGCTGCTCACCGCGATGGCGATCTTCGAGGACGAGGCCGGGGCGGTGGCGCGGGGGCACCTTGGGCAGTGAGGCAGGGCATCCGATGATCGGCAGACGCCACCTTGCGATGTCCGGCGCCGCGCTCGCGACCGCACACGCAGTGGGGGCGCTGGTGGTGGCCACGGCCGCCACTGCCCTTGACGGAGTTCAGCCAGCGACTTCCTTCATGCCGGTTCCGCGTTCAGTCGTTGCCGGAAGAAGTCAATGAACGCGCTCAGCTTGCGAGGTATGTGCGCCCTGCTCGGGTGATAAAGGTAGAACCCCGGAAACTTCGGCCACCAAGGTTTGAGCACGGGCACGAGGCGGCCTGCAACCAGGTCGTCTTGAACCTGGGACTCGAACGCCTGACCGATCCCGGCGCCCGAACGAATGGCGCTGAGCAGCGTGTCGCCATCGCGCGTGATGAGGGCGCCGCCCACCTGGATGTCGACCTTGTGTCCGTCGCGCGCGTACTCCCAGCGATACAGACTTTCACCGAGCCGCACGTTGAGGCAGCGATGCCGCAGCAGGTCCTGCGGAACGCGCGGCCCGGCGCGTCCCTTCAGGTAGCGCGGTGCCGCGATGGTGGCCAGGCGCTGCGCACCTCCCAGCGGTGTCGCCACCACGTCCTGCGCCAGATTCTCGCCAAGCCGGATGCCGGCATCGAAACCGTTGGCGACGAGATCGACCAGGGTGTTGTCGCAATCGAGTTCCAGGACGATCGCCGGATAGGCTTCGAGGAAGGGCGTGAGGTGCGGCAGCACGACGAGGTCGGCCGCGGTCCGCGACAGCGTCAGCCGCAGCAGGCCCGAGGGCTGGTCGCGCAGTTCGTCCAGGCTTCCCACGGCCGTGGCCAGGGTGGCCAAGCCATCGCGCGCGCTCAGCAGGAAGCGCTGGCCGATCTCGGTGACACCGACGTGGCGGGTCGAACGATCGAGCAGGCGTACACCGAGCCGCTTCTCCAGCGTGCGCAGGTTTTGGGAGAGCGCCGACGGCGAAACGCCGAGTTCCGAGGCTGCGCGCGTGAAGCTCGCATGGTGTGCGACGCGCTCGAACGCGGCGATGAGCGGAAGCAGGTCCGGAGACATGCTTCATTATGAAGTCGGGCTTCAAGGATCATCCCGATTTGTGGGCTCAATCTTTGGATGGCGGCCCCACATGCTCAGTTCATCCAACCGCAGGAAGTGCCTATGTCGCTCACTCAATACCGCACGCTGGGTCGCTCTGGTCTGGTCGTCAGCCCCTTGGCTCTGGGAACCATGACCTTCGGCACCGCTCGCTGGGGATCAGGCGACAGCGCATCGCGAGACGTCTTTGATGCCTACCTCGACGCTGGCGGAAACTTCGTCGACACCGCGGATGTGTACTCGGGCGGGCGCAGTGAAGAGATGCTCGGGCAATTCATCTCGGCCCACGCGGCGCGCGACTCCATCGTCATCGCTACCAAATCGGGATTTGCCACGGGCCCAGGTGTGCACATGGGCGGCAACGGGGCCAAGCACGTTCGCGCCGCCCTGGAGGGTTCGCTCAAGCGCCTGCGCACCGACTACGTGGACTTGCTGTGGGTCCACGTCTGGGACTCGGTCACGCCCGCCCATGAACTGCTCGAGACGATGAGCAACCTCATCAAGGCCGGCAAGGTGCGTCATTGGGGCCTGTCGAACACGCCGGCCTGGTACGTCGCCCAGGTTGCGACTCTGGCGGCAGCAAGCGGGAAGCCCGCCCCGATCGCATTGCAATACTTCTATTCGCTGGTCAATCGCGACATCGAAGAAGAGTTCGTGCCCCTCGCCGCGGAGTTCGGCATGGCCATCCAGCCCTGGAGTCCCCTCGCGTTCGGCCTGCTGACGGGAAAGTACGACCGCACGACGGTCGAAGCCGCCGCGCCGCGTGACGGCGGCTTGCCCCGGGAGGCCGCAAGGGCCGACGCGGAGCGACCTGCAGACGACAAGCGACTGGACGGCGCCAACCCGTTCGGCGATTCGCTGTTCACCGATCGAAACTGGGCCATCGTGGAGACCGTCAAGCGTGTGGCCGCGGAGTGCGGCGAATCGGCGGCGCGCGTGGCGCTGGCCTGGGTCGTGCAACGCCCGGGCGTGACGTCGACTTTGATGGGGGTCAGCAAAATCGAGCAGCTCCAAGACAACATGGCTGCACTCGAGATCCGGCTGTCGGATGCGCATGTGGCTCAGCTCGACCAGGCCAGTGCAACGGCCAGCCGGCTGCTCTACAGCCTGTTCACGCCGTCAGGTCGCCAGCACGCGGTGTTTGGTGGAAGCCCCGTGCGGCCCTGGTCTGCCTCGGCCCCTACGCTCTGACGAGACTGCGAATGCTTTGCGGCGCATGCCGCACGATGACGAGCGAGGCGCCCATGACGCTCGACCCCCTAAGCAGCCACCATGGCGTGGGGCCACCCGGGCGATGAAGCGTCGCGGGCGCCGCCGTTCGGCCCCCGCGCTGTCACGCTGCATTCATCCCCTCACCCCAGGATGCGGTCAGCCGCGGTGCCATGGCTGCACTCGGCAGCACCAAGCCTGCAACCCCAACCTGGGAACCTGCGATGAAACCTCTTGTCCGATGGGCCACGCTCACCGGCGGCCTGCTGCTGGCCGCAGCGGTGCAAGCCGCGCCCGTGACCTACCAAGGCACCTTGTCCAGCGGCAGTTTCGCCGGCACCGTGGCCGCCGAAAGCGGCCCCTTCGCCGATGGCGCGAACTGGTCGTTCTGGCAGTTCACCGCGCCCTTCCTGGCCGACGTGAGCATCACCGTGACGCCCACCGATGCCAGCTTCGATCCGGTGATCTCCGTGTTCTACGGCACCGAGGCCGACACTGCCGCCTACCTCGATCTGCGCACCGGCACGTCCAGCGTGCATGTGACGATGGCCGACGGCCCTGACGAGTTCCTGCCCGCCGGCCCGGGCCAGGCCGCCACCGTGCGCTTCGCCAACCTGTATGGCGCCGACACCTTCGTGCTGGCCATCGCCGACCACGCCGATGGCCTGGGCCAGGGCGCCCTGGGCTACACGATCACCGCCGCCGTGCCGGAGCCCGGCACCTACGCCCTGATGCTCGGCGGCCTGCTGCTGCTGGGCGCCGCGGCGCGCCGCCAGCGCCGCTGAAGCCACGCGACCCACCCAGCACCGATTGCCAGGAGAAAACGACATGAGCACCCAAGACGAACACATCGACGTGATGCGCCAGTTCGCGAAGGCCGACACCGGCCGCGACATGGACCCCCACTGGAGCTACGGCCGCCGCGGCTTCCTGCGCAGCGGCGTGGCCGCTGCGGCCGCCGTCGGCATGCCCTTCGGCATCCTCGGCTCCGGCGCCGCCCACGCCGTCAAGCTGCCCTACAGCCCCGACTACGGCCCGCTGGCTCCTGTGGCCGACCAGTCCACCGGCCTGCCGCTGCTGCAGCTGCCCGCCGGCTTCAGCTACTGGTCGTTCGGCTGGACCGGCGACGTGATGAGCGACGGCATCGCCACGCCAGGCGCGCACGACGGCATGGCCGTGGTGGCCTCCGACGCCGACAAGCTGGTGCTGGTGCGCAACCATGAGCAGGGCAGCCGCAGCGCCGGCTCCTATGCCGCGCCCAAGATCACCTACGACGCGAAGTGCAACGGCGGCACCACCAACCTGGTGTTCGCGCCCAAGCAGAAGAAGTTCCTGTCCTCGTGGGCCACGCTGTCCGGCACCATCCGCAACTGCGCCGGCGGCCCCACCCCCTGGAACACCTGGATCACCTGCGAAGAGACCTCCGACGGCGTGCACAACGGCGCCAGCAAGCAGCACGGCTACTGCTTCGACGTGCCGGCCGCCGGCACGGCCAACCCGCAACCGCTGCTGGACATGGGCTGCTTCAGCCACGAGGCGGTGGCGGTCGATCCGGTCACCGGCATCATCTACGAGACCGAGGACTCCAACCCCAGCGGCTTCTACCGCTTCATTCCCAAGGTGCCGGGCCGCCCGTCGGCCGGCGGCAGGCTGCAGATGATGAAGCTGAAGGTGGCCAACAACGCCAGCATCAGCGCGCTGGGCCAGACCATCGCCTTCTTCAACACCGGCGCGGGCTTTGCCGATGGCACCACCTGGGACGTGCAGTGGGTCGACATCGCCGAGCCGAACAAGCCGTTCATCTCCGGCACCAGATACGGCGGCGTGGTCGCGCAGGGCCTGCTGCAGGGCGGCGCCAGCCTGGTGCGGGGTGAAGGCTGCTGGTACGGCAACGGCGTGATCTACGTCTGCGCCACCAGCGGCGGCACCGTCAATGCGGGCCAGATCTTCGCCTACGACCCGCGCCGCGAGACTTTCACGCTGGTGTACGAGTCGCGCCGTGCGGCCGACGTGCACATGCCCGACAACATCGCCTGGAGCCCGCGCGGCAGCCTCATCCTGTGCGAGGACGGCGACAACGATCCGCAGTCGCTGCGCGGCCTGACGCTGGACGGCAAGATCTTCCCGTTCTGCCACAACAACGTGAACTTCGATGCCACCGGCAACTACACCCGGCCTTCCGGCCGCGTGTTCACCGGCGACCGGCGTGGCAGCGAGTTCGCGGGTGCCACCTTCCACCACGAGTGGCTGTTCGTGAACGTGCAGACGCCGGGCATCACCTTCGCCATCACCGGCCCCTGGGACGACGGCGCGCTGTGAAGCGCTGAGCCGCCCGGGCAGGGCGGGGGCGGGCCAGCGGGAAGATTTCCCTGGCCCGCCGCGACCGCGCGCCCTAAGTTCCTCCGGCACGACACCGGAGGAGTTTCTACATGCGCGGACACCGCACCTGCTGGCCCAAGCTCCTGGCGCTGGCCGCCTGCGCGGCAGGGCTGCCGCAAGCGCAAGCCCAACCCACCACCCCCACCGCCGGCCAGGTCACCGTCATCGGCGTCACCCCGCTGCCCGGCCTGGGTGTGCTGCGCAACGAGGTGCCGGCCAATGTGCAGACCGGTCGCGCGGCCGACATCGAGCGGCGGCATGCGCCCGACCTCACCAACTACATGAACCGCACGCTGGGCGGGGTGCACATCAACGAGGTGCAGAACAACCCGTTCCAGGCCGACGTCAACTTCCGCGGCTTCACCGCTTCGCCGCTGCTGGGCACGGGGCAGGGGCTGTCGGTGTATGTCGACGGCGTGCGCATCAACCAGCCCTTCGGTGACGTGGTCAGCTGGGATCTGATCCCCAAGGCCGCGATCAACACCATCACGCTGATGCCGGGCAGCAATCCGCTGTTCGGCCTGAACACGCTGGGCGGCGCGCTCAGCGTGCAGACCAAGGACGGCACCACGCACCCCGGCACGTCGGTGGAACTGGTGCTGGGCTCGCACCAGCGGCGGCAGCTCAGCTTCGAGACGGGCGGCCACCAGGGCGCCACCGGCTTCGACTGGTACGTGACGGGCAACCGCTTCAAGGAGGACGGCTGGCGCGATGCCTCGCCCAGCGACGTGCGGCAGCTGTTCGGCAAGTTCGGGCTGCGCACGGCCGACACCCGCATCACCCTCGGCGCCGCGGTGGCCGACAACGACCTCACCGGCAACGGCCTGCAGGAGCAGCGCCTGCTGGCCGCCGACGACAGCAGCATCTACACCAAGCCCGACGAGACGCACAACCGCGCGCTGATGCTCAACCTCACCGCCACCCACCAGCTGGGCAACGGCTTTTCGCTCTCCGGCAATGCCTATTGGCGGCGCATCCGCACCGGCACGCTCAACGGCGACCTCAACGACGACGCGCTGGGCCAGCAGCTCTACCAACCCAATGCCGAGGAGCGGCAGGCGCTGGAGGAAGCGGGGTACACCGGCTACCCGCTCAGTGGCGAGAGCGCGGCCAACACGCCGTTTCCGCGCTGGCGCTGCATTGCGCAGGCGCTGCTGGCGGACGAGCCGGCCGAGAAGTGCAACGGCGTGCTCAACACCACCCGCACCACGCAGCGCAATTGGGGCTTGCAGGGCCAGCTCAACTGGGACGGCGAGCTCGGCGGCATGGCGCACCAGCTGGCCCTGGGCGGCGCGCTGGACTGGAGCCGCGTGCAGTTCAACCAGGGCTCCGAACTGGGCTACCTGACGCCCGACCGCGGCGTGGTGGGCGTGGGCGCCTTCGGCGACGGCATCAACGGCGGCGAGGAGGACGGCGAGCCCTACGACACCCGCGTAAACCTCGGTGCCAGGACCCGCACCTGGAGCCTGTTTGCCACCGACACCATCGGCCTGGCGCGCGACATGCACCTGACCCTGTCGGGCCGCTACAACCGCAGCACGGTCACCACGCGCGACGCGATCCATCCCGGCGGCGGCCCCGGCTCGCTGGATGGCCACCATGTGTTCAAGCGCTTCAACCCGGCCATCGGCCTGACCTTCTCGCCCAGCGCCACGGTCAATGCCTACCTGGGCTTCAACCAGGGCAGCCGCGCGCCCTCGGCCATCGAGCTGGGCTGCGCCGACCCGGCCAACCCCTGCAAGCTGCCCAATGCGATGGCGGGTGATCCACCTTTGGACCAAGTGGTCACCCGCACTGTGGAGGCCGGCCTGCGCGGCAGCCTGCCCGGTGGCGGCGCCTGGAATGTGGGCGTGTTCCGGGCCGACAACCACGACGACATCCTGTTCGTGGCCGACGACCAGGCCGGCTTCGGCTACTTCCGCAACTTCGGCAAGACACGCCGCCAGGGCCTGGAGGCCGGCCTCAGCCTGCCGCTGGGCCGCGACCTGACCATTGGAGCCAACTACACCTGGCTGGACGCCACCTACCGCAGCACCGAGGTGGTGGACGGCAGCAGCAACAGCAGCAACAGCGAAGCGGAGGAAGGCAACCCCGGCACCGAGGGCACCATCACCATCCGCCCCGGCGACCGCATCCCGCTGATCCCGAAGCACCTGCTCAAGCTGTTTGCCGACTGGCGGGTGAACGGCGCCTGGAGCCTGGGCGCCGACCTTACCGCCGTGGGCGGCTCCATCGCACGCGGCAACGAGAACGGCCGGCACCGGCCCGATGGCGCCTACTACCTGGGCCGCGGCCGCAGCGGCGGTTACGCCGTGCTCAACCTCAGCGCCGACTACACGCCCAGCGCGGCCTGGCACTTCTTCGTGCAGTTGAACAACGTGTTCAACCGCCGGTACACCACCGCGGCGCAGCTGGGCGCCGCCGGATTCGATGCCAACGGCAACTTCCAGGCGCGGCCCTTCCCGGCCAACGCCGAGGGCGACTACCCGTTGCAGCACGCCACCTTCCAGGCCCCGGGTGCGCCCCGCACCGTGTGGGCCGGCCTGCGCTGGCGGTTCGCGGAACGCTGAAACACGCCGCCTCAAGTGATACGGATGGCAACCGATACCCAGTGCGGGTAGCGGTTGCAGCGTTCGTGTCATCTGGGGTCTTGAATGCGTGAGAAGAAGTCGTCTTGGGGGATGGGTGCCCGCCTGCTGTCGGGTTATGGACTGGTCATCGGCGTGCTGGCCATCGTGGTGGTGGTCTCGTCGATCAGCACCGCGGCGGTCCGCGAGGGCCTGCATGCGCTGGTGGCCGAGCGCATGGTCATCGTGCAGAAGTTCACCCGCATCAAGGACGAGCTGCAGCGCGTGGGCCGCCTGGCCTACAGCGCCGCGATGGTGGCTGACCCATCGGTGTCGGCCCGGCAGCTGAGCCAGATGGACGAGGCCCGCCGCAGCGTGGACCTGCTGGTGGCCGAGCTGCAGCGCAATGCGCTCGATGAGGTGGACACCCAGTCTTTGAAGGCCATCACCGCCGCCCGCGCGCCCTATGAGCAGACGCTGGCCCGTGCCATCGCCGTGGCCCGCGAGGGCCGGCCGGAGCAGGCGCTGCAGCTGCTGCTGGGCGACGCCGAGCAGCAGCAGGCGGCGCTGTTCAAGGAGGTGGACAAGGGCCTGGCCGATGTCTGGTGGGACGCCGACAACAGCGCTGCCGAGGTGGCCCAGCGCATCGGCAACATGCAGCGGCTGATCATCGGCCTGGGCCTGGTGGCCAGCGTGGGCGGTGCGCTGCTGGGCTGGCGGCTCACGCGCGGGGTGATGCACCAGCTGGGCGCCGAGCCCGGCACCGTGGCCGAGGCGGTGGCCCGCGTGGCCGATGGCGACCTGCGCCAGCCGGTGGCGCTGCGCCCCGGCGACCGCCACAGCGTGATGGCCGCGGTGCAGCGCATGCAGGCCCGGCTGGCCGAGGCCATGACCGACATCCAGCACGGCGCGGATGCGGTGCGCACCGCCAGCGGCGAGATCGCACAGGGCAACCTCGACCTGTCGCAGCGCACCGAGCAGCAGGCCGGCGACCTGCAGCAGACGGCGGCCTCGATGGCGCAGATCAATGCCACCCTCGGTCACAGCGCCGGCTCGGCCCGGCAAGCCACGGCGCTGGCGCAGTCGGCCAGCGAGGTGGCCGGGCAGGGCGGCGAGATGGTGGGCCGCGTGGTGCACACCATGGGCGACATCCAGGCCTCCAGCCGCAAGATCACCGACATCATCGGCGTCATCGACGGCATCGCCTTCCAGACCAACATCCTGGCCTTGAACGCGGCGGTGGAAGCCGCCCGTGCCGGCGAGCAGGGCCGCGGCTTCGCGGTGGTGGCCAGCGAGGTTCGCATGCTGGCCCAGCGCAGCGGCGAGGCGGCGCGCCAGATCAAGACGCTGATCATCGATTCCACCGAGAAGGTGGCGCACGGCGCCCGCCTGGTGGACGAGGCCGGCGTCACCATGCAGGCCATCGTGGGCCGGGTGGAGCAGGTCACGCGGCTGATCGCCGAGATCGACCTCGGCGCGCGCGAGCAGGCCAGCGGCGTGCAGCGGGTGGGCGAGGCCATCGGCAGCCTGGACCACTCCACGCAGCAGAACGCCGCGCTGGTGGAGCAGTCGGCCGCCGCGGCGGACGCGCTGCGCGAGCAGGCCGCGCGGCTGGCCCAGGTGGCTGGCCGCTTCCAGCTGCCGCAGGCGCAGCTCTTGCTCACGCCTGCCTCATCGGCCGCCGCCGCCGCGCCTGTGCCACGGGCGTGACAGTGTGTGCCGCGCATCGGGCGCGGTGCGGCCGGTGCACAGAAGCCGCCCGAGCGGCTCGAGGACCGTGCCGATGGAGCGAGACGACGCGCTGCTGAACGATTGGCGCCAGCGTGCGCTGGCGCTGGAAGCCGAGGTGGCACGGGCCGTCATCGGCCAGCAGCGGGTGATCCGCGCGGTGAACACCGCCGTGTTCGCCCGTGGCCATGTGCTGCTGCAGGGTGATGTGGGCGTGGGCAAGACCACGCTGCTGCGCGCCTTCGCCCGCGTGCTGGGCGGTGCCTTCGCACGCACCGAAGGCACCATCGACCTGATGCCCAACGACCTGGTGTACTACACGTACATCGGCGCCGATGGCCGCCCCGCGGTGGAGGCCGGGCCGCTGATCGAGCATGGCGAAGGCCTGGCCATCTTCTTCTTCAACGAGATCAACCGCGCGCGGCCGCAGGTGCATTCGCTGCTGCTGCGGGTGATGGCCGAGCGCAGCGTGTCGGCCTTCAACCGCGAGGTGCGCTTTCCGCACCTGCTGGTGTTCGCCGACCGCAACCGGGTGGAGCGGGAGGAGACCTTCGAGATCTCGTCGGCCGCGCGCGATCGCTTCATGATGGAGATCACCATCGATGCGCCGGCCACCGACGACGACCGCCGCGCGCTGATGTTCGACCCGCGCTTCCACGACACCGACCGCCTGGTGTCCACGCTGCAGCCGGCCATGGTGCCGTACGACGAGCTGAACCACGTGGCCGAGGCCATCCAGCACCAGGTGCGCGCCTCGCCCGCGCTGCAGGACTATGCGCTGGGCCTGTGGCGGGCCACCGCGGTGCCGGCCGACTATGGCGTGAAGCTGTCCGACATGGACGTCTCGCGGCTGATGCTGGCCGGCGCCAGCCCGCGCGGCATGAGCATGCTGATGCGCGCCACCCGCGTGGCCGCCTGGCTGGCCGGCCGCGACTACGCCACGCCCGAGGACGTGCAGGCGGTGTTCTTCGACACGCTGGCCCACCGCCTGTGCTTCCAGCCGGTGTACGAGATGCGCCGGTCCGAGATCACCGGCCCGCTGATGGCCGGCATCCTGGGCGCGGTGGCGGCGCCATGATCGAGATCCAGTACCGCGTGGGCGGGCCGGTGCAGGGCCACTTCCCGGGCCACCACCGCAGCAGCCGGGGCGACAGCGGCTTCGAGTTCCGCGGCCATGCCTCGCTGCTGGACGCGCCCGATCCGCGCCGGCTCGACCTGCATGCCAGCCTGCGAGATCCCTTTGGCGGCTGGCGCGTGCGGGTGCATGCGCAGCGCATGTCGGTGCCGGTGACGATGGTGGTGGACCTGTCGGCCTCCATGGCTTTCGAGGGCACCCACCGCAAGCTGGACGTGGTGGCCGACTTCGTCGACAGCCTGAGCTGGTCGGCCTGGCGCAATGGCGACAGCTTCGGCTTCGTGGGCTGCGACACGGCGGTGCATCCCGTGCTGCTGCAGCCGCAGACACGCCAGCGCGGCGCCGGTGCGCTGCTGGCGCATGCCCTGCGCGCCCATGTGCCGGCCGGCCGCAGCGCGGCAGGGCTGCTGCAGGTGGCGCAGCACCTGTCGCGCCAGCGCTCGCTGGTGTTCCTGGTGTCGGATTTCCACCTGCCGCCGCCGCTGGTGGAGGCGGTGCTGGACGGCCTGGCCGCGCACGAGGTGGTGCCGGTGCTGCTGTGGGATCCGCTGGAGTTCGGCCCCCGGGCGCGCCATGGCCTGCTGAACGTGACCGACCCCGAGACCGGCCGCCAGCGGCTGGTGTGGTGGCGCCCGGCGCTGCGTGCACGCTGGCAGGCCGCGCGCAGTGCGCAGCGCACGCGGCTGCTGCAGCTGCTGCGCGCGCGCCGGCTGTCGCCGCTGGTGCTGGAAGGCGGGTTCGATGCCGATGCCGTGACCCGGCATTTCTTCGCATGAGGCCGCTGGCGGCCGCGGCGTTGTGCGCGGCCCTGGTGCCCGGCCACGCCGCCGCGCAGACGGCGCAGGTGGAGGAGCCGCGGACCTACGGCTACTTCGTGGGCGACACCGTGGCCCGCACCATCCGGCTGCAGCTGCCTGCGGGCATGGCGGTGGATGCGGCCTCGCTGCCGCGCCCGGGCAAGCGCGGTGGCGCGCTGGAGCTGCGCCGCGTGGCCTGGCGCCAGGCCGAGCAGGCGCTGTGGGTGGAATACCAGGTGCTGCTGTCGCCGCCCGCGCCGCGCGTGCTGGAGATGCCCGCCATCGAGCTGCGGCTGCAGCGCGGCGAAGGCCAGCCGCCGGCCAGCCTGCGCATCGATGCCTGGCCGGTGACCGTGGTGCCGCTGCTGCCGGCCGAGGCGCCCAGCCGCCGCGGCTTCGGCGACATGCAGCCCGACCGGCCGCCGCCCGCCTTGGACCTGGGCGGCCATGCCAGCCGCATGCTGGCGCTGGCGGTGGTGGCCGGCGTGCTGCTGCTGTACCTGCTGCAGGTGTACGTGGGCCTGCCCTGGTGGGCGCGCCGCCACCGGCCCTTCGGCCAGGCCTGGCGGGTGCTGCAGGCGTTGCCCCCGCAGCCCGACACCGCCCAGCGCCGCGCCGCCTGGGCCGCGGTGCATGCCGCGCTCAACCGCACCGCCGGCGCCACGCTGCTGGCCGATGGTGTGCCGGGCTTCATCGCCGCCCATCCCCGCTATGCGCCGCTGCAGCCGGCGCTGGCCGACTTCTTCGCCCGCTCGCGCAGCGGCTTCTTCGCCGAAGCGGCGGCCGACGACGACATGGCCTGGCTGCGCGGTCTGGCGCGGCGGCTGCGCGATGCCGAGCGGGGCGCCGCATGATCGCCTTCGACAGCCCCGGCTGGCTGCTGGCGCTGCCGCTGGCCGCGCTGCCGTGGCTGCTGCGCCAGCGCGATGCCCTGCCCAACACCTGGCTGGCCACATTGCCGCGTGATGTGGCTTCGGATGTGCTGGCGCTGGCGCTGCATGCGGCCGCTGCGCTGGCGCTGGCCGGCGTGGTGCTGGCCCTGGCCGGGCCGCACCGGCCCGAGTACACGGTGGAGCGGGTGGGCCGCGGTGCGGAGATCGTGCTGGTGCTGGACCGCAGCCGCAGCATGGACCAGGGCTTCGGCGGCAGCCGCAGCGCGGGCAACGCAGTGCGCGGCACCGGGCCCGAGGCGCTGGACTACTACTCGCGGCTGCGCGCCAGCCAGAACCGTGAATCCAAGGGCCAGGTGGCCCGCCAGATGCTGGCCGACTTCGCGAGCAAGCGGCCGGAAGACCGCTTCGGCCTGGTGCTGTTCAGCACGCTGCCGCTGCGGGTGCTGGAGTTCACCCAGAAGCCCGACGCCATCCAGGCGGCCATCGCCGCCGGCAACATCGGACGCGGCCTGTCGGAGACCAACATCGGCCTGGCGCTGGAAAGCGCGCTCGGGTTCTTCGCCGGCCGGCCCTACACCGGCTCGCGCATCGTGATGCTGGTGTCCGACGGCGGCGACCGGCTGGACGCCGCCATCCGTGAGCGCATTGCCCACCTCGCCCAGCGCCACCGGGTGTCGGTGTACTGGATCTACATCCGCTCGGCCATGGGCGCCGGGCTCACGCCCGCGGCCGGTGCCGCGGCCTCGCCGGTGAGCGACGAGGCCGCGCCCGAGCTGTTCCTGCACCGCTTCTTCGAATCGATGGGCACGCCCTACCGCGCCTACGAGGCCGACAACCCCGAGGCCCTGCAGGAAGCCATCGCCGACGTGGGCCGGCTGGAGAACCTGCCCATCGTCTACGAGGACGTGGTGCCCCGCCGCAGCCTGGCCGAGCCCGCGCTGGCGGTGGCGCTGCTGGCGGTGCTGCTGCTGCTGGCCGCACGCTGGATGGAGATACGCCGATGGGCCTGAACGATGCCTGGACCACCCGCGGCCGCACCCGCGCCGTGCTGGTGCTGCTGGCCGCGGTGGGCCTGGCCGCCGCGGTGCAGGCCGGGCTGTGGTGGCGCGATGCCGGCCTCAATGCGCGCATCGCCGAGCTGGCCGCCGACCCGCCGCAGGCCGGCCCGCAGCTGCGCCTGCCGGCCGACGACGAAGCCCGCGAGCTGCGCTTTGCCGCCGCCTGGCGCAGCGCCTTGCTGGCGCGCCAGCAGGCCTCGGCCCCCGAGCGCGAAGCCGCGCTGGCCCGCTACCGCCCGCTGCAGGACGACGGCCCGCTGGGCCAGGCCGCCCGCTACAACAGCGCCAACCTGCTGCTGCGCCAGGCCATCGAGGTGCGGGCCACGCTGCAGCCCGGCCAGGCCATCGCGCTGCTGGAGCTGGCCAAGGAGGGCTACCGCGACGTGCTGCGCCACGACCCCGGCTTCTGGGAAGCCCGCTACAACCTGGAGCGTGCGCAGCGCCTGCTGCCCGATGCCGAGGAAGAGGAGCCGCCGGTCAACGAACCGGCGCCCGAGGCCGAGCGCGCGGTGACCACCATGCGCGGCCACAGCGCGGGGCTGCCGTGAGGCTGCTGGCGCTGGCCGCGCTGCTGCTGGCGGGCTGCCTGCTGCCGTGGCACCTCACGCTGCAGCGCGCGCGCTTCGACCACGTCATCGTGCTCGACATCACCCAGAGCATGAACGTGCCCGATGCGATGGTGGAAGGCCGGCCCGCGCCGCGCATCGAGGCCGCACGGCATGCGCTGCGCGAGGCGCTGCTGCAGCTGCCCTGCGGCTCCAAGGTGGGCTGGGGCGTGTTCACCGAATACCGCACGCTGCTGGTGCTGGCGCCGGTGGAGGTGTGCGGCCACCTGGGCGAGCTGCGCGCCACGCTGGCCAACCTGGATGGCCGCATGGCCTGGATCAACGGCAGCGAGGTGGCCAAGGGCCTGCACAGCGGGCTGGCGGTGGCCCGGCAGCTGCCGGAACGGCCTTCGCTGGTGTTCGTCACCGATGGCCATGAATCGCCGCCGCTGCATCCGCGCCACCGGCCAAAGCTGCAGGGCGAGCCGGGCGAGGTGCCGGGCCTGATCGTGGGCGTGGGCCAGGCACAGCCCTCGCCCATCCCCAAACGCGACCCGCAGGGCCGGCCCATCGGCGTGTGGGGCGCCGACGAGGTGCTGCAGGCCGACCCGCGCAGCCGCGGCCGCGGTGGCAGCGTGGCCGGCGAAGGCATGGCCGACGAGGCCGGCGGTCCCACCGCATCGGTGGGTGCCACCCCGGGCACCGAGCACCTGTCGGGCCTGCGCGAGGCCTACCTGCGGCTGTTGGCGCAGGAAGACGGCCTGCAGTACCACCACCTGGACAGCCCCGCCGGCCTGGCCGCCGCCCTGCGCGACAGCCGCTTCGAGCGGCCGGTGCCGGTGCGCCTGCCGCTGCGGGAGGTGCTGGCGCCCATGGCGTTGGCGGTGCTGCTGCTGTCGTTGGCGGCGCCGGTGCTCGGGCCCGCCTGGCGCCGGGCGCAGGCGGCCTGGGCTGCGCGCTCAGCCCGCCATCGGCCCGGTTGAACCCCGCACCACCAGCTGCGCCGGCAGCACCACCGGCGGCGGCCGGCGGCCGGCCACCTGGTCCAGCAGCTGCTGCACCAGCCGGCGCCCGCCTTCGTCCACCGGCTGGTGCACCGTGGTGAGCGGCGGCTGCAGGTGGGCGGCGGTGACGATGTCGTCATAGCCCACCACCGCCACGTCCTGCGGCACGCGCAGGCCATGCCGGTGCAGCGCGCCGATCACGGTGATGGCCGCCAGGTCGCTGCTGGCGAACACCGCATCCAGCGGCTGGCCGCTGGCCAGCAGTGCATCGATGTCCGCGGTGATGGCGCTGCGCATCAGCGGCACGCTGCGCAGCAGCGCCGGCTCGGGCTGCAGGCCGCGGGCCTCGTGGGCCAGGCGCCAGCCATCGTGTCGGTGCGCCATCTCGTGCATCGTGGTGTCGCCCACGAAGGCGATGTGCCGCGCGCCGCGATCGAGCAGGTGTGCCGTGGCGATGCGGCCGCCTTCGACGTTGTCGCTGCCCACGGTGGCATAGGCCTGGCCCGGCATGCAGGTGCCCCACACCACGAAGGGCACGCCGCGCAGCGCCAGCGCGTTGAGCTGGTCGTGGTGGTTCCACTGCCCGATGACGATGACCCCCATCGCCCGCCCGGTGAGGTAGGGCTGCGCCGCGGCCTGTAGCTGTTGCGCGTCGATGCGCGACAGCAGCATGTCGCGGCCCTGGTCGGTGAGCGCATCCGCCACGCTGCCGATCAGGCTGAGGAAGAACGGGTCGGTCAGCGATTGTTCGGTGCTGGCGGCGCGCGGCACGATCACCGCCACCGTGTCGTTCTGCTGGCGCCGCAGGTTGCGCGCGCCCACGTTCACCGTGTAGTCCAGGCTGCGCGCGATCTCCAGCACCCGCAGGCGCGTGGCCTCGTTCACCAGCGGGCTGCCGGCCAGCGCGCGGGACACGGTGGACACCGCCACGCCGGCCAGCCGCGCGATGTCGGCCATCTGCGGCAGCGGGCGTTGCGGGCGGCGGTACGGTGCGGTCATGGCCGGGATCCTCGGGGGCGGGCGCTGCGCCGCTTGCGCGGCTGCAGCTGGGCCGTCAACTGCGCCTGGCCCTGCTCGATCAGGAAACGTTCGAACGCGCTGGCCACCTGCGACAGCTGGCGGGAAGCCAGCCGCATCACATACCAGTCGCGCTCCACCGGGTTGTCGGCCATCGGCAGCAGTTCCAGCAGGCCGGCCTGCAATTCCAGCACGCAGGTGTGCATCGATAGGAAGGCGACGCCGAAGCCGGCGGCGCACATCTGCTTGATGGCCTCGTTGCTGGACATCTCGCTGCCGATGCGCAGCGGCAGCCGTGCGTCCTTGAACAGCCGCTCCAGCGTGGCGCGGGTGCCGGAGCCGCGCTCGCGCACCAGCAGGTGCATGCCGGCCAGGTCGGCCAGGCCCATCTCGCCCTGCTTGACGGTGGGGTGGCCGGGCGCGGCCAGGAAGGCCATCGGATGGCGGGCGAAGGCGGTGGCCTCGGTCTTCAGCTCGGCCGGCGGGCGGCCCATGATGGCCAAGTCGATGTCCTGGCCGGCCAGCATGCGCACGATCTCGTCGCGGTTGCCCACCTGCAGCTTCACCTTCACCTTGGGATGCGCGTTGGCGAAGGTGACCAGCAGCGGCGGCAGCAGGTATTCCGCGGTGGTGACGGCGCCCACCCGCAGCGTGCCGGAGAACACGCCCTGCAGCGTGGCCATCTCCTCGCCGGCCTCGCGCCACAGCTCGATGATGCGCGCCGCATAGCCGGCCAGCAGCTCGCCCGCCTCGGTCAGCCGCACGCCGCGGCCGGAACGCTGCAGCAGCGGCGTGCGGGCCGATTCCTCCAGCGCGCGCAGTTGCAGCGAGATGGCCGGCTGCGTGAGGTGGAGTTCATCCGCGGCCATGGACACGCTGCCCAGCCGGGCCACGGCATGGAAGGCCGCCAGCTGGCGGAAGGTGGCGTTGCGGGTCAGCGGCATGGCTACATATTAGCCAAGCCTTATGCCAAAGCCAGAAAGTTTAATTTTTCCATAAGGCATTCGCTCCCTACATTCCTTCCACGGCAGCACCTTCAGTCGTCATCCAAACAGGAGACCCCATGGGCAACATGAGCGACGCCAAGCAGATCACCGACACCAAGAAGCGGTATGCCGCAGGGGTGTTGAAGTACGCGCAGATGGGCTACTGGGACCCCGACTACGAACCCAAGGCCACCGACATCCTGGCGCTGTTCCGCATCACGCCGCAGGAGGGCGTGGACCCGATCGAGGCCGCCGCCGCGGTGGCCGGCGAATCCAGCACCGCCACCTGGACGGTGGTGTGGACCGACCGCCTGACCGCCTGCGACATGTACCGCGCCAAGGCCTACCGCGTCGACCCGGTGCCGGGCACGCCGGGCCAGTTCTTCTGCTACGTGGCCTACGACCTGAGCCTGTTCGAGGAAGGCTCCATCACCAACGTGGCGGCCTCGGTCATCGGCAACGTGTTCAGCTTCAAGCCGCTGAAGGCCGCCCGGCTGGAGGACATGAAGTTCCCGGTGGCCTACGTCAAGACCTTCAGCGGCCCGCCCACCGGCATCGTGGTGGAACGCGAGCGGCTGGACAAGTTCGGCCGCCCGCTGCTGGGCGCCACCACCAAGCCCAAGCTGGGCCTGTCGGGCCGCAACTACGGCCGCGTGGTGTACGAAGGCCTGCGCGGCGGGCTCGACTTCATGAAGGACGACGAGAACATCAACTCGCAGCCCTTCATGCACTGGCGCGACCGCTACCTGTTCGTGATGGACGCGGTGAACAAGGCGAGCGCGGCCACCGGCGAGGTCAAGGGCAGCTACCTCAACGTGACCGCCGGCACGATGGAGGAGATGTACCGCCGCGCCGAGTTCGCCAAGAGCCTGGGCTCGGTCATCGTGATGGTGGACCTGGTGGTGGGCTACACCGGCATCCAGAGCCTGAGCCACTGGTGCCGGCAGAACGACATGATCCTGCACCTGCACCGCGCCGGCCACGGCACCTACACGCGGCAGAAGAACCACGGCGTGAGCTTCCGCGTCATCGCCAAGTGGATGCGGCTGGCGGGCGTCGACCACATCCATGCCGGCACCGCGGTGGGCAAGCTGGAAGGCGACCCGATGACGGTGCAGGGCTACTACAACGTGTGCCGCGACACCCACACCCAGGTCGACCTGCCGCGCGGCATCTACTTCGACCAGGACTGGGGTGCGCTGAAGAAGGTGATGCCGGTGGCCTCGGGCGGCATCCATGCGGGCCAGATGCACCAGCTGATCGACCTTTTCGGCGACGACGTGGTGCTGCAGTTCGGCGGCGGCACCATCGGCCATCCGCAGGGCATCCAGGCCGGTGCCACCGCCAACCGCGTGGCGCTGGAAGCCATGGTGCTGGCCCGCAACGAAGGCCGCAACCTGCTGGAAGAAGGCCCGCAGATCCTGCGCGACGCGGCCAAGTGGTGCAGCCCGCTGGCCGCCGCGCTGGATACCTGGGGCGACATCACCTTCAACTACACCAGCACCGACACGTCCGACTACGTGGCCACGCCGTCGGTGGCCTGAAGCCCCGCCCGCACACAGGAGCACGCACCATGCGCATCACCCAAGGCACCTTCTCGTTCCTGCCCGAGCTCACCGACCCGCAGATCACCCGCCAGCTGGAGTACTGCCTGGAAAAGGGCTGGGCCATCGGCGTGGAATACACCGACGACCCGCACCCGCGCAACACCTTCTGGGAGATGCACGGCAACCCGATGTTCGACCTGCGCGACGCCGCCGGCGTGCTGCAGGAGATCAACGACTGCCGCAAGACCTTTCCGGACCAGTACATCCGCGTGACGGCCTTCGACAGCACGCACGGCACCGAATCGGTGGTGCTGAGCTTCATCGTCAACCGGCCGAAGGAGGAGCCGGGCTTCCGCCTGATCCGCACCGAGGAGCCGGGCCGCACGCTGCGCTACAGCATCGAGAGCTATGCGGTGCAGGCCAAGCCGGAAGGCGACCGCTACACCGGGCCTTCGGCCACGCGCTGACCCCGCAGCCAGGAGAAGCACCGTGGACACGGCCACCGCCCCGCGCGTTCTGTTCGAGAGCTCCGGCGTCAAGGCGCTGCTGGACCAGCTGGATGAGGAGCTGATCGGCCTGGCGCCGGTCAAGGGCCGCATCCGCGACATCGCCGCGCTGCTGCTGATCGACAAGCTGCGCGAGGAGCAGGGCCTGCAGAGCACGCCGCCCAGCCTGCACATGTGCTTCACCGGCAACCCCGGCACCGGCAAGACGACGGTGGCCATGCGCATGGCGGGCGTGCTCAAGCAGCTGGGCTACGTGCGCAAGGGCCACCTGGTGGCCGTAACGCGCGACGACCTGGTGGGCCAGTTCATCGGCCACACCGCGCCCAAGACCAAGGAGGTGATCAAGAAGGCGATGGGCGGCGTGCTGTTCATCGACGAGGCGTACTACCTCTACCGGCCGGAGAACGAGCGCGACTACGGGCAGGAATCCATCGAGATCCTGCTGCAGGTGATGGAGAACCAGCGCGACGACCTGGTGGTGATCCTGGCCGGCTACAAGGACCGCATGGACACCTTCTTCGGCAGCAACCCGGGCATGGCCTCGCGCATCGCGCACCACATCGACTTCCCCGACTACAGCGAGGCCGAGCTGATGCAGATCGCCGAGCTGATGCTCAAGGGCCTGAACTACCGCTTCGACGGCCCGGCCGGCGCCGCATTCGGCCGCTACCTGCACCTGCGCCGCCAGCAGCCGCACTTCGCCAATGCGCGCTCGGTGCGCAATGCGCTGGACCGCATGCGGCTGCGCCATGCCACGCGGCTGTTCGGTTCGCAGTCCGCGCTCAGCAAGGAGCAGCTGTGCACGCTGCAGGCCGAGGACGTGCTGGCCTCGCGCGTGTTCGGCACCGCGCCCGCCGCGCCGGTGCGCGCCGTCTGATCCCGGCAGGAGATCCTCACCATGACCACCGAAGCCCTGATCCTGGACGTCGACGGCACGCTGGCCGATACCGAGGAAGTGCACCGCCAGGCCTTCAACCAGGCCTTCGAGCGGCTGCACCTCGGCTGGCAATGGACGGCCGCCACCTACCGCCGGCTGCTGGCCGTCACCGGCGGCAAGGAGCGCATCGCCGCCTTCATCGACGAGAGCAGCCTGCCCCCGGCGCAGCGCAGGGCGCTGATGGCCCGCGTGCCGGAGATCCATGCGCTGAAGACGGATGTCTATACAAGCATCGTGCGCGACGGCGGCCTGCCGTTGCGACCGGGCGTGGAGCGGCTGCTGGACGAGGCGCACGAGGCCGGCCTGCGGCTGGCCATCGCCAGCACCACCACCGCGGCCAACATCGATGCGCTGCTGCAGGCGGCGTGGGGCGCGCGCGGGCTGGAGCTGTTCGACGTGATCGCCTGCGGCGACCAGGTGCGCCACAAGAAGCCCGCGCCCGACATCTACCAGCTGGCGCTGGACACGCTGGGCCTGCCGCCCGAGCGCTGCATCGCCTTCGAGGACTCGACCAATGGCCTGAGGAGCGCCCGCGCCGCGGGCCTGTGGACGGTGGTCACGCCCACCTTCTGGACCGAAGGCGGCGACTTCACCGCCGCCGGCCTGCTGCTGCCGCACCTGGGCGACCCGCAACAGCCGATTCCCGGCGAGCCGGGCGGCCGGCTGCGCCAGGCCGCCTGGCTGGGCGTGGACGAGCTGCAGCGGCTGGCCTGCGCGCGCGATGCCGACAGCGTGCACGCGCTGTTCCACTGAACCAGCAGGACACCCCATGACAAGACCTCTGCGCATCGCCCCCAGCCTGCTGTCGGCCAACTTCGCCCGCCTGGGCGACGAGGTGGAGGCGGTGATCGCCGCCGGCGCGGACCTGATCCATTTCGACGTGATGGACAACCACTACGTGCCCAACCTCACCGTGGGCCCGCTGGTGTGCGAGGCCATCAAGCCGCACAGCAGCGTGCCGATCGACGTGCACCTGATGGTCAGGCCGGTGGATGCGCTGGTGCCGATGTTCGCGCAGGCCGGCGCGGGCCTCATCAGCTTCCATCCCGAAGCCAGCGAGCATGTGCATCGCACCATCCAGCTGATCCGCGCGCAGGGCTGCAAGGCCGGGCTGGTGCTCAACCCGGCCACGCCGGTGCACGTGCTGGACCATGTGCTGGACGAACTGGACCTGGTGCTGGTGATGTCGGTGAATCCCGGCTTCGGCGGCCAGGCCTTCATCGAGAGCATGCTGCCCAAGATCGAGGCGGTGCGGCGCCGCATCGAGGCCAGCGGCCGCGAGGTCTGGCTGGAGGTGGACGGCGGCGTGAAGGCCGGCAACGCCGGTCGCATCGTGGCCGCGGGCGCCGACACGCTGGTGGCCGGCTCGGCGGTGTTCGGCGCCGGGCCGTCGCAGTACCGCAGCGCCATCAACGCCCTGCGCGAAGCGGCGCTGCAAGGGGAGCCGGCATGACCCCGCCCGTGCTGCGGCAGCGCATCGACGGCATCGCCTTCGACCTGGACGGCACGCTGGTGGACAGCGCGCCCGACATCCGCCATGCACTGAACTCGGCGCTGCACAAGGCCGGCCTGCGCACCTTCGACCTGGACACGGTGCGCGGCTGGATCGGCGACGGCCCGGACGCCACCATCGCCCGCGCGCTGGTGGCGCAGGCGATCGACCCCACCAACGCGCCTGGCCGCGCGTTGTGCGACCACCTGCGCCGCGCCTTCGACATGACGGCGCTGGCCGCGCCGATGAGCCTGGGCCATGTGTTCGACGGCATCGCCGACATGGTGGCCGAGCTGTCGCGCGACTATGCCTGCGTGGTGGTGACGAACAAGCCGACGCCGCTGGCGCGGGCCTTGCTGAATGCGGCCCACCTGCTGCCGCACTTCAGCGCGGTGTTCGGTGCCGACGAGCCGGCGCAGCGCAAGCCCTCGCCGCTGCTGCTGCGCGCGGCGGCCGAACGCCTGGGGCTGGCCACCGGCGCGCTGCTGATGGTGGGCGACGGCCACGCCGACCTGCAGGCCGCCGCCGCCGCCGGCTGCCCCGCGGTGCTGGCGGGCTGGGGTTATGGAGCCAGCGGCTGGCAAGGCCCGCCGCCCTGGCGCATGGATCGACCGGCCGAGTTGCCCGTGCAGCTGGCCACCTGTCAGAACACTTTGCTTCATTTCTAGAACAGGAGAGACACCATGCCCACTGGCGGAAGGCCCACGCTGACGCAGTTCCTCATCGAGGAACGGCGCCGGCACCCCAACGCGACCGGCGAGCTGAATGCGCTGATCACCGACCTCTCGCTGGCCTGCAAGGCCATCGCCAAGCGCGTGGCCTTCGGCGCGCTGGCGCCCAACCCTTCGGTGCCCACCGCGCCGCCGACGGTGAACGTGCAGGGCGAGGAGCAGAAGCCGCTGGACGTGCTGTCCAACCAGATGTTCCTGCGGGCCAACGAGTGGGGCGGCCACGTGGCCGGCATGGTGTCGGAGGAGATGGAGCAGGCCTACACCCTGCCGGCGCAATACCCGCGCGGCAAGTACCTGCTGCTGTTCGATCCGCTGGACGGCTCCTCCAACATCGACGTGAACGTGTCGGTGGGCAGCATCTTCTCCATCCTGCGCGCAGCCACGCCCGGCGTGGATGCCCAGCCCGAGGACTTCCTGCAGCCCGGCACGCGGCAGATCGGCGCGGGTTATGCCATCTACGGTCCTTCCACCATGCTGGTGCTGACGCTGGGCAACGGCACCCACGCCTTTACGCTGGAGCCGCAGCTGGGCGAATGGGTGCTGAGCCATCCGCACCTGAAGATCCCGCCGCGGACGCGCGAGTTCGCGATCAACGCCTCCAACAGCCGCTTCTGGGAGCCGGCGGTCAAGCGCTACGTCGATGAATGCCTGGCCGGCCAGACCGGGCCGCGCGGCGCCGACTTCAACATGCGCTGGATCGCCTCGCTGGTGGCCGAGACGCACCGCATCCTGATGCGCGGCGGCGTGTTCATGTACCCGCGCGACACCAAGGACCCCGACAAGCCCGGCCGCCTGCGCCTGCTGTACGAGGCCAACCCCATCAGCTTCCTGATCGAGCAGGCGGGTGGCTGGGCCAGCACCGGCCGCAAGCGGCTGATGACGGTGCAGCCCGAATCGCTGCACCAGCGCATCGGTTTCGTCTTCGGCTCGTCGGAGGAGGTGGAGCGACTGGAGCGCTACCACCGCGACGAGCCGATCGACACCTACCAGTCGCCGCTGTTCGGCAAGCGTGGCCTGTTCGCGGCCACCACGACATGACAAGACACAGGTCAGAGGGAGACGCAGCATGTCCAACAAGCACCCCATCATCGCGATCACCGGATCGTCGGGCGCCGGCACCACATCGGTCACGCGCACCTTCGAGAACATCTTCCGCCGTGAGAGCGTCAACGCCGCCATCATCGAAGGCGACAGCTTCCACCGCTACGACCGCCAGGCGATGAAGCAGGCGGCAGCCGAGGCCGAGGCCGCCGGCAACCGGCGCTTCAGCCACTTCGGCGAGGACGCCAACCTGTTCGACGAGCTGGAGCAGCTCTTCCGCGACTACGCCGAATCGGGCACCGGCGCCAGCCGCAAGTACCTGCACGATGCCGACGAGGCCGCCCCCTTCCAGCAGGAGCCCGGCACGTTCACGCCATGGCAACAGCTGCCGCCCAGCGACCTGCTGTTCTACGAGGGCCTGCACGGCGGCGTGAAGACGAGCCGCGTGGACGTGGCCCGCTTCGTCGACCTGCTGATCGGCGTGGTGCCGGTGGTGAACCTGGAGTGGATCCAGAAGATCCACCGCGACAAGGCCACCCGCGGCTACAGCACCGAGGCGGTGACCGACGTGATCCTGCGGCGCATGGACGAGTACGTGCACTACATATGCCCGCAGTTCACACGCACCCACATCAACTTCCAGCGGGTGCCGGTGGTGGACACGTCCGACCCCTTCATCGCCCGCACGATCCCCACCGCCGACGAGAGCCTGGTGGTGATCCGCTTCGCCAACCCCGCGGGCATCGACTTCCCGTACCTGCTGAGCATGCTGCACGACTCGTGGATGTCGCGCGCCAACACGCTGGTGGTGCCGGGCGGCAAGATGGAGCTGGCGATGCAGCTGATCTTCACGCCGATGATCCTGCGGCTGGTGGAACGCCGCAGGAAAGCCCTCGCGAATTAGGCCCTCCCGGAGCGGCTTTCGCCGCACCCCCCCAAGGGGGGCGCCACTGGCGGACCGGCGGAGCCGGATCCGCGGTGGCCGCTGGGTCAAGACATTCTCTCTTGTTCCAAGGAGTTGTATGGACAACTTGTCGTTGCGGCGTGCCTGCGCGAATGCCTTGCGCATGCTGGCGGTGGAGGCGGTGCAGGCCGCCAATTCGGGGCATCCGGGCATGCCGATGGGCATGGCCGACATCGCGGAGGCGCTGTGGCGCGGGCCGCTGAAGCACGATCCGGCGCATCCGCAGTGGATCGACCGCGACCGCTTCGTGCTGAGCAACGGGCATGGCTCGATGCTGCTGTACGGCCTGCTGCACCTGAGCGGCTATGCGCTGCCGATGGAGGAGCTCAAGCGGTTCCGCCAGCTGCACAGCCGCACGCCCGGCCACCCCGAGGTGGACGTGACTCCGGGCGTGGAGACCACCACCGGTCCGCTGGGCCAGGGGCTGGCCAATGCGGTGGGCATGGCGCTGGCGGAGAAGCTGCTGGCGGCCGAGTTCAACCGGCCAGGCCATACCGTGATCGACCACCGCACCTACGTCTTCGCCGGCGACGGCTGCCTGATGGAGGGCATCAGCCACGAGGCCTGCTCGCTGGCCGGCACCTGGGGCCTGAACAAGCTGGTGGTGTTCTACGACGACAACGGCATCTCGATCGATGGCGATGTGAGCGGCTGGTTCACCGACGACACGCCCGCCCGTTTCGAGGCCTACGGCTGGACGGTGCTGCGTGACGTGGATGGCCACGATCCGGCGCTGCTGGACGCCGCCATCACCGAGGCCCAGGCCAGCGACAGGCCGGTGCTGGTGTGCTGCCAGACCGAGATCGGCCACGGCTCGCCCAACCGGGCCAACAGCGCGGAGGCGCACGGCGCGCCGCTGGGCGCCGCCGAGATCGCGTTGACCCGCGAGCAGCTGGGCTGGCAGGCCGCGCCGTTCGAGGTGCCGCAGGAGGTGGTGCAGGCCTGGTCGGCGCTGGCGGTGGGCGAGAGCCGCTACTGCGCCTGGAAGGCGCGCTTCGCGGCCTATGCCGAGGCCTACCCCGAGCTGGCGCACGAACTGCTGCGCCGCACCGCGGAGCGTGGCAGTGCTCAACTCAGTGCAGCCGCCGAAGGCGCGCTGGCGCAGGCCATCGAGCAAGCCGAAGCCCGACGCGCCAGCGTCGCCACGCGCAAGGCCTCGCAGGACTGCCTGCAGGTGATCGGCCCGGCGATGCCGGAGCTGCTGGGCGGCTCCGCCGACCTCACCGGCTCCAACCTCACCGACTGGCGGGGCCACCGGCCGCTGACCGGCCGCGGCACCGGCAACCATGTGCACTATGGCGTGCGCGAATTCGGCATGGCCGCGGTGATGAACGGCGTGGCGCTGCACGGCGGCTTCCGGCCTTATGGCGGCACCTTCCTCACCTTCAGCGACTACGCCCGCAATGCGGTGCGCATGTCGGCGCTGATGAAGCTGCCGGTGGTGCATGTGTTCACCCACGATTCCATCGGCCTGGGCGAAGACGGCCCCACCCACCAGCCGGTGGAACATGCCAGCAGCCTGCGGCTGATCCCGGGGCTGGACGTGTGGCGGCCCGCCGATGCCACCGAGACGGCCGTGGCCTGGCGGCAGGCGCTGCGCCGCACCGACGGGCCTTCGGCCCTGCTGCTCAGCCGACAGGCGCTGCCGCATGCGGGCGACGGCAGCGCGCGCGTGGAGGCCATCGCCCACGGCGCCTACCTGCTGCGGCAGCCGACGGGTGAGCAGGTGGCGCTGCTGGCCAGCGGCTCCGAGGTGGGGTTGGCGCTGGCCGCGGCCGACCTCCTGTCGGCGCAGGGCATCGCGGCGCGCGTGGTGTCGGTGCCCTGCATGGACGTCTTCGACCGCCAGCCGGCCGACTACCGGGCCGCCACCATCCCGCGCCACCTGCCGCGGCTGGCCATCGAGGCGGGCAGCACCGGCCTGTGGTGGAAGTACGTGGGCGAGCAGGGCGACGTGATCGGCATCGACCGCTTTGGCGAATCGGCCCCTGCGACGCAGCTCTTCGCGCTGTTCGGCTTCACGCCGCAGGCGGTGGCGCAGCGTGCGCTGCAGCTGCTGCCGCCGCGCATGGCCGTGGCCGCCTGAACCCGTTGATCGACACCACCCAGGAGACCCCGATGGCGATGATTTCCCTGCGGCAGCTGCTCGACCACGCGGCCGAACACGGCTACGGCGTGCCCGCCTTCAACGTCAACAACCTGGAGCAGATCCAGGCCATCATGCAGGCCGCCCAGCGCACCGACAGCCCGGTGATCCTGCAGGCCAGCGCCGGCGCCCGCAAGTACGCGGGCGAGCCCTTCCTGCGCAAGATGGTCGAGGCCGCGGCCGAGATGTACCCCGACATCCCCATCGTGATGCACCAGGACCATGGCGCCAGCCCGGCGCAGTGCCTGCAGTCCATCCGCTCGGGCTTCACCAGCGTGATGATGGACGGCAGCCTGCAGGAGGACGCCAGGACGCCGGCCAGCTATGAGTACAACGTCGACGTCACCCGCCGCGTGGTCGAGATGGCGCATGCGGTGGGCGTGTCGGTGGAAGGCGAGCTGGGCTGCCTGGGCTCGCTGGAATCCGGCCTGGCGGGCGAGGAGGACGGCGTGGGCGCTGAAGGCGCGCTCACCCACGACCAGATGCTGACCGACCCCGAGCAGGCCGCCGACTTCGTCGGCAAGACCGGCGTCGATGCCCTGGCGATTGCCATCGGTACCAGCCACGGCGCCTACAAGTTCAGCCGCCAGCCCACCGGCGACATCCTGGCCATCGACCGCATCAAGGCCATCCACCAGCGCATCCCGAACACCCACCTGGTGATGCACGGCTCGTCGTCGGTGCCGCAGGAATGGCTGGCCGTCATCCGCGAGCATGGCGGCGACATCAAGGAGACCTACGGCGTGCCGGTGAGCGAGATCCGCGAGGGCATCAAGCATGGCGTGCGCAAGGTCAACATCGACACCGACATCCGCCTGGCCATGACCGGTGCCATGCGCCGCGCCATGGCCCGCAGCCCCTCGGAGTTTGATCCGCGCAAGTTCCTGAAGGACGCGCTGGTCGCCGCCCGCGACCTCTGCGCCGAGCGCTTCGAGGCCTTCGGCAGCGCCGGGCAGGCTTCGCGCATCAGGCCGGTGCCGTTGCCTGTCTAGACAAGTGGCCGCCGGTGGGCGGCGGTGGCCGGCGGCGTGGGATGCTGGCCGTGGCGCAAACGATAGAAGTGGCAAAGAACGCTAGAGTTGGCGGGCTCCATTCACTTCCATCGCGCCATGACCCGACGAGCCCTTCAAGTCGCCACCGCCGTGCTGGCCTGCGTGCCCACGTTCACCGGGCTGCTGGCCATGACCGGGGTGCACGACCCGCTGTATGCGAACCTGGCGCTGCCGCCGGATGCCACGCTGGACAGCAACCTGCGCTTCTATGGCGGCGTGTGGCTGGGCCTGGGCCTGGCCGCCTTCTGGCTGGTGCCGCGCATCGAGCAGCACACCGCGCTGTTCCGGGCGCTGTGGCTGATGATCTTCCTCGGCGGCGTGGGCCGGGCGCTGTCGCTGGCGCTGATGGGCCTGCCCTTCCTGCCCTTCGTCGGCTTCACCGTGCTGGAGGTGGTGGGCGCGCCGCTGTTCATCGGGTGGCAGGCCCGCGTGGCCCGGGCGGCGGAGGCGCGGTCGTGAGCGGCCGGCGTGTCTGGCGCGCCCGGGCGCTGGGGCTGCTGTGGCTGGCCGCCGGTCCGGTGGCGGCTTCGGGCGTCGACGGGCTGTGGCAGCAGTTCGATGACGATGGCCGGCTCAACTCGCTCGTGCGCATCGAGACGGTCGGCGGCCAGGTGCAGGCCACCATCGTCAAGGGCTACCCGGTGCCCGGCCGACCCGCCGACGCCGACGTGCGCTGCGGCCGCTGTCCCGGCGAGCTGCGCGACCGCCCGCTGATCGGCCTGCGCTTCCTCTGGGGCCTGAAAGGCAGCGGTCCCGCCTGGGACGATGGCCAGATCCTCGATCCCGAGGACGGCGCCATCTACCGCGCCAAGGCCACGCTGTCCGACGACGGCAGCCGACTCACGGTGCGGGGCTACCTGGGCGTTTCGCTGTTTGGCCGCAGCCAGGTCTGGCGCCGCCACACCGGACCGGCGACTGAGAACCTGTGAACGAACCACTCACGCCCGCTCGACGCGCCCTGACGACCCGGCTCGTCGTTGCAGTTCTGATGGCGCAGTGAGCCCCACCGGACCAGCCGCACGCTTCGAGCCGGCCCGCCTGCAGGCGCCGCCGCCGCTGGCGGAGGGGCAGCTGCACCTGTGGCGGCTGCACCTGCCCTCGGCACCGGCCTGGCTGGCGGTGCCGCTGCACAGCCTGTCGCCCGATGAGGCGCAGCGCGCGTCGCGGCTGGTGTTCCCCGCCCTGCGCCGCGCCTGGCAGGCCGCCCGGGCGCTGCAGCGCGCGGTGCTGGGCGCCTACCTGGACTGCCCGCCCCAGCGGCTGCGGTTCCGGCCCGGCCCGGGCGGCAAGCCGCTGCTGGCCGGCGGTGCGCTGGCCTTCAACCTCAGCCACAGCGGGGATGCGGTGCTGCTGGGCATCACCCGCGGGCTGGCCTGCGGTGTGGACCTGGAAGCGCTGCGCCCTTCGCTGGCGGACACGGCGCTTGCCGAGGCCTGCCTGGGTCCGCAGGAACGCAGGGCCTGGCATCGCCTGCGCCCGGCGCAGCGTCCGCGTGCTTTGCTGCAGGCCTGGACCCGCAAGGAGGCCTGGCTCAAGTGCACCGGCCAGGGCCTGCGGGACGACCCGCGTCGGCTGCAGATGCCTTGGCTCACGCAGCGCCAGCCCCATGCCTTCCGGCCGCCGCCGGCGTCCGGCATGCACCCGCTCCCGCCCGCCGGCGTCATCGGCGACCTGCCTCTGGGCACCGGCTTCGTGGGCGCCTGGGCCACCGCACCGGCGCCGACCGGCTGGCGCGGCCTGTGCCTGGGCTGGCCCTCCGACTGACCAGGGATTGCCAGTTTCCATCCATATGGATGGTGCTAGGATGGCTCATGCCTTCCAAACCCGCACTTGCCGCCGTGGCCTCTGCCAAACCGGTCGATTCCGAGAAGATCACCATCAACCTCGGTTTCGTCGACCTGGGCCAGATCGACCTGCTGGTGGCCGAGGGCTTTTACGGCAACCGCAGCGACTTCATCCGCACCGCCATCCGCAACCAGATCGGCGCCCATGCCGACGCGGTGAAGCAGGTGGTGGCCCGCAAGATGCTGGTGCTGGGCCTGCAGCACTTCAGTGCCGCCGACCTGCAGGCCGCCCGAGATGCCAACGAACGGCTGCACATCCGGGTGCTGGGCCTGGCCACTTTCGCCGACGACGTCACGCCCGAACTGGCGCGCGACACCATCGCCTCCATCGACGTGCTGGGCGCGCTGCATGCGTCGCCGGCGGTCAAGGCCGCCCTGTGCGGTCGACAGCGTTGATCCGTTTTCCACCACTTCCCATGAAAGACCGCATGAATGCCTCGCTCCACGATCTGATGCGCGAGGCCACGCGGCTCACGCAGGGCGGCCAGCTGGCCGAAGCCACCGCGGCGCTGCAGCAAGCGCTGCGCGGTGCCATGCCCGCCGCATCGCCGACCACCACGGCCGACCCGGGCCTGGTGATCGACGGCCACGTCTTCGAGGTGCCCGAGCCGGGCCGGCCCCGGCCGGCCCCGGCCGCACCGGAAGCCGCCCAGCCCTCGCCGGCGGCCCAGCCCGACAGCTTCGTGGCCGGCGTGCTGGCCCACGGCGGGCGCAGCTGGCGCTACAAGCTCTACGTGCCGCCTGCGGCCGCGCAGGCCACCGCCGCCGCGCCGCTGCCGCTGGTGGTGATGCTGCACGGCTGCACCCAGAATCCTGACGACTTCGCCGCCGGCACCGGCATGAACACGCTGGCACGGGAGCAGGGCTTCTACGTGCTGTACCCCGAGCAGTCGCAGGGCGCCAATCCGCAGCGCTGCTGGAACTGGTTCAAGCACAACCACCAGCAGCGCGGCAGCGGCGAGCCGGCGGCCATCGCGGCCCTGGTGCAGACGGTGCGCGCCGCCCATCCGGTGGATGCCGGGCGGGTGTACGTGGCCGGGCTGTCGGCCGGCGGGGCGATGGCGGCCATCGTGGCCGCCGCCTATCCCGACGTGTTCGCCGCGGCGGGCGTGCACAGCGGCCTGCCCGGTGATGCCGCGGGCAACCTGCAGGAAGCCCTGGCCGCGATGAACGGCAGCGCCACCGGTCCCAGCGCCGCGGCCCGCACGCCGCGGCCCGCGAAGCCGGTGCCCACCATCGTGTTCCATGGCGACGCCGATGCCACGGTGCATCCGCGCAATGGCGAGCGGCTGCTGTCGGCCGCGGTGGCTGGCGGCGCGGGCGGCACCGCCGCGCCCGAAGTCGAGCAGGGCCGCAGTGCCGGCGGCCGGCGCTTCAGCCGCAGGCTGCACCGGGCGGCCGACGGCCGCACCCAAGCCGAGCACTGGCTGGTGCACGGTGCCGGCCATGCCTGGGCCGGCGGCCAGCCGCGCGGCAGCTATACCGATGCCGCCGGGCCGGATGCATCGCGCGAGATGCTGCGCTTCTTCCTGCAGCACCGGCTGCCGGCCTGACGGCCCGCCGTCAGGCCGCGATCACCAGCGGAAAGTCGGCCTCCAGGCCGCCGCTGCCGGCCACGAACGGCCGGGTGAGGGCGGCGCGGCCGGACTCGTCCAGGCTGCGCCAGAGGAAGTCGCGGGCATTGCCCGGATCGCCCTGCACGTACAGCTGCGTGGTCAACAGCTCACGCCGGCCCTGCAGCACCTTCACATGGATGTGCGGCGTGCGGCCGGCGTAGGCCACCGGGCGGATGGTGCGGAAGCGGTAGCGGCCGTCGGCGCCCACCACCATGCGGCCATAGCCCTGGAAGGCGCTGTCCGCCCGGTCGCCATCGCCCGGGTGGCGGTAGCGGCCGGCATGGTCGCACTGCCAGATCTCCACCGTCGCGCCGTCCAGCACGCGGCCGGTGGTGTCCAGCACCTGGCCCTGCAGCCAGGCCGGCTGGCCTTGCGCGTACCGGCGGCCGCCCCGGTCCAGCAGGTCGGCATCCGCATCGCCGTCGAACGCGGGCGGATAGAAAGGGCCCTCGGTCTGCCGCGGCGTGGGCGGCTGCCGGCCTTGTGCCCAGACCGGGCGCAGCAGCGCAGGGCAGGCCACCAGGCTGGCGGCGGCCAGGGCCAGGCGGCGTCGAGGCAGGGCGGGTGACGGCATCGGCATGCTCCGGTGGCGGATGGGCGGCCAGCTTAATCCGCGGGCCGGCCGCGCGTGCGCCAGGGTCGCGGGCCTGGCGCGCCGGCCGGCCGGCTGCGCGAGGCCCACAACGCCACCGCCATCAGCCCCACGCCGGCCGACTGCAGCGGGCCCAGGGCCTGGCCGTACACCGCCCAGTCCACCAGCAGCGCCGCGCCGGGGTAGACGAACTGCAGCACCGCGATGCGCTCGGCCGGCAGGCGGGCCATGCCCTCGTACATCAGCACATAGGCCAGGCCGGTGTGCAGCACGCCAAGGCCCGCCAGCCAGGCCCAGGCCGAAGGCGCGGTGGGCAGGCCATGGACCAGCGGCCAGCCGGCCAGCAGCACCGTGCCCACCAGGCACTGCCACCAGGCCAACGCCAGCGGACTGGCGCCGGCCGCGCCCTTGGCGATGAGCGTGACCACCGCGTAGGTGAAGGAGGCGGCCAGGCACATCAGCAGCCCGCCGGCCAGGCCGGTGCCCAGGGCCAGGCCGCCGCCGCCATCGCCCGCCACGCCCGAAGCGAGTACCAGGCCCAGCATGGCCGCCGCGGCGGCACCGGCCTGCCAGCGCCCCACCGGCTCATGCAGCCACAGCGCCGCCAGCGCCATCACCCAGAACGGTTGCGCATGCACCACCAGCGTGGCCAGGCCGATGGGCACGTGCGCCATCGCGGCGAAGAACAGCGACCAGTTCAGCACCATCAGCCCACCCGCGGCCAGCGCGGCACCCAGCGCGCGGCCCCGCAGCCGCAGCTCATGCAGCCGGCCGCTGGCCAGGGCCCAGGCGCCGAGGGCCAGCGCACCGAAGGCGCAGCGGGCCCACACCGCCATCAGCGGATGCTGGCCCGACTCATGGACGAAGACGCCCAGCGTGCCCAGCAGCAGGCTGCCGGCCACCATCAGGGCCTGGCCGGTGGTTTCCTGGGAGCGGGAGGTGTCCATGGCGCCATGGTCGGTGCGCATGACACATCGGTAAAGCGCATCGTTTGCGCATCTACCATTCGGTTTCCAGATGGATGTGGAGAGCGGCGATGGCCGGCAAGGACCTGCAGATCGATTGGCTGCGTGCGCTGGTGGCGGTGGTGGATGCGGGCTCGCTGTCGGCGGCGGCACCGCTGCTGCACCGTTCGCAGTCGGCGGTGAGCACGCAGATCCAGAAGCTGGAAGACGTGGTGGGCCGGCCGCTGCTGCTGCGGGGCCCGCGCCACCTGGACCTGACGCCGGCCGGCACCGAGCTGCTGGCCTATGCGCGGCGGCTGCTGGCGCTGCATGGCGAGGCGCTGGGCGCGCTGACCGGCCCGGTGCTGCACGGCCGGGTGACGCTGGGCGTGCCCGACGACTATGCGGCCAGCTACCTCACGCCGGTGCTGCGCAGTTTCTGCAGCCTGCAGCCGGAGGTGGAGATCGCGCTGGTGTGCGAGCAGTCCACCGCGCTCATCCCGCAGGTGCAGCGTGGCGAGCTGGACGTGGCCCTGGTCTCGCGCGACCGCCCGCAGCGCGGCACGCTGCTGTTCGAGGAGCCGCTGGTGTGGGTGGGCGCGCCCAAGCAGGAAGCCTGGCGCCGTCATCCACTGCCGGTGGCCGCCTACGAGCCCGGCAGCCTGGCCCGGCGCGATGCCCTGGCCGCGCTGGCGGCGCAGCGGCGGGCCCACCGCATCGTCTACGCCAGCTCCAGCCTGGCCGGCCAGCTGGCCGCGGTGCACAGCGGCATGGCGGTGGCGGTGCTCACCCGCTGCAGCGTGCCGCCCGGCCTGCTGGTGCTGGGCGAGCGACACGGCCTGCCGCCGCTGCCGGCCATGCAGGTAGCGGTGCTGCGCAGCAAGGCCTCCCGTGGATCGGCCGCGGTGGATGCGCTGGAGCAGCAGGTGCTGCAAACACTTCGGCAGTCGACTGCCGCTGGCGCCGGCAACTGAGGCCGGCGCCTGGTGCGAACGGAAGCGGTCAGCGCGCTGCCAGCAGCCGCTGCACCATGCCCATCGCGATCAAGCCATGCACCTGCGTGGTGGGGTGGGCCATGTCCCAGAACAGCACCGGCGGCACCGGGGCGTCCAGCGGCACGTCCACGCAGTCCATGGGATTGAGGAAGAGGCAGCCCACGGCCGGCGAGTTGGGCGAGACCACCGCCAGCGCCGGCGGGCTGGCCGACAGCAGGCCGGCGGCCAGCAGCGCCTCGCCCAGCTTGAACACGTCCAGCGACACGATCTTCACGCCCGGCAGCGTGGCCGACAGCGTGGCCAGCTGCTGCGCCAGCAGCGCGTTGTGCGCCTTGGTGATCAGCGTCGATGCCTCGGCCTGGCCTTGCGAGCGGGCCAGGGGCGTCAGGCCCATGTCGGGCAGGTTGGGCACCAGGAAGCGGCGTGCGCCCTTGGCATGCAGCGCCTGGATGGCCAGCACCACGTTGCGCACCACCGGCTCGGGCGAGGTGGCGCCGTTGAAGGCGTAGTCGTTGCCGCCGCCCCAGACCACGTAGAGGCCGTCCGCGCGTGCACGGCGCGGGCCCAGCGCCTGCTGGAACAGGCCTACCTGTTCCAGCATCGTGGGCACCTTGCTGGGGTTGCCCGGCAGCAGCGGGCCGCCGGAGATCGCGCCGCCGAAGGCGAAGTTCACCGCGCCCACCGCCGGCAGCACCGGCTGTGCCAGGAAAGGCTGCAGATCGGCCGCCTTGGGCGGCCCCACGGCGCGCCACAGGTGCTCCACAGCCACCGGGCCGTTGGAGAAGCGGCCTTGCCAGTAGGTGGCGTGCGGCGACACGGAAGGCGGCAAGGCCGGCACCTGGCCCACGCGCTGGCTCAGCAGCAGGCTATTGCCGGTGTCGGAGAGGCTGTCGCCGAACACGAACAGGCTGGTGAACACCGGGCGGCCGCCTTCGGCCCGGGCCTGCGTGAGGGGTGCCAGCGTGGTGGCGCCCACGGCCAGCACGGCCGCGCACAGGCGAACGATCTTGCGGTACTGCATGCAATCACTCCTCGGGGTTTCTTCTGGTCGCAGGCGATGCAGCCGCAGCGCCTGCCGCCCCGCTTCCACCACGGGGCGGCGCGATGCTATGCCGGCGCGGCCGTGCAATCGGCATGCCGAACGCCGAGGTGGAGATTAGCCGTGGCCTTGACGCCAGGCCGCGCCGCGCTTACGCGCCGCTGCGGTCCGGCACGCCGTCGGCGTGGCGGCGGCGGTGCTGGCGCTTGCGTTCGTACATGCGTTCGTCGGCCTGGCGCAGCAGCAGCTGGCCGGCCAGGTAGCTGCCGGGGCCGGTCTCGCAGGCGCCGTGGCTCACGCTCAGGCCCAGCTGGTCGAAGGCCTGCAGCAGCCGCGGCAGGTAGCGCTGCTGCACCTGCGCCAGCGAGCAGTTGGGCAGCACCACCACGAACTCGTCGCCGCCGTAGCGGAAGCAGCAGTCCTCCAGCCGCGAGTTGTTCAGCAGCGCCAGGCCCACCTGGCGCAGCACCTCGTCGCCCCGCAGATGGCCGTGCTCGTCGTTGATGAGCTTGAAGTCGTCCACGTCCAGGAACACCACCGACACCGGCTCGTCGCGCCGCTGCGCGCTGCTGAGCATCCGCTCCAGCGTGGGCGTCAGGTGGCTGGCGTTGTACAGGCCGGTGAGCGGATCGGTGATCGCCCGCTGCTGCAGCGCATGGATGGCCGCATGCAGCGCCTGCACCTCGCCATGCGCGCGCAGTGCACCCAGCACCGCCAGCGGCAGCGCTTCCTCGTCGCGGCGCTCGGTCTCGGCCTCCAGGCAGGCATTGACGTCGTGCTCGGCCAGCGCCCGCCGCGCCGGCAGGCCGCACCGCGGGCCGGTACGCAGCACGATGCGCAGGCCGCGCTGGCCCATCACCTCGCGGATGTGGTCCACCAGCGCCAGGCCGGCTTGCGGCGTGTCCAGCGCCAGGTCGATCAGGGCGACCGCCATGTCCGGCACCGCGCGCAGCAGCTGGCGGGCCTCGGCTGCGCTGGTGGTGGCATGCAGCTGCAGCCGCCGGCCGAGGAAATGCAGGCCGTGCAGTGCCTGCGCGGTGCGGGCGAGGCCGGCCGGCCCTTCGGCCACCGCCAGCACCTGCCACGGCGCGGCTGGCGGGGCGGAGTGGCAGGAAGCCGGTTGGCCGGCGGCGTGCTGGAGCATGGCGGAGGAAAGGGAGCTGGCGGGATGGCATCGATGACGCCTGCTGCGCCACGCCTATCACTTCGGAGCATTTGCTTGCAACTTGAGCCCGCGGCCGCTGTAGGCCGGCTCCGACAGCGACTCAGGGTGCCCAGGCCTCTTGGCCGCCCGCCCGCCTGCGCTCTACTCGGGGGTACACGGAGAACACCATGGCCCTGCCCCGAACCCAACAACCGCCGGTCACCGGCACCGCGCGGCCCCGGCACTTCTCGATGATCCGGGACTTCCACCTGGCCGACCTCTTCACGCTGGCCAATGCGGCCTGCGGCGTCGCCTCGGTGCTGCTGGCCATGCGCTACCTGCTCACGCGCGACGTGTCCGATTTCTGGTGGGCCGCGGCCATGGCGCCGGCCGCGCTGGTGTTCGACGTGCTGGACGGCCGCATCGCGCGCTGGCGGCAGCAGTCCTCCATCCTGGGCCGCGAACTCGATTCGCTGGCCGACGTGATCTCGTTCGGCGTCGGCCCGGCCACGCTCGCCTTCGCGGCCGGCCTGCAGGGCGGCTGGGACGCGGTGGCGCTGATCTACTTCGTGTGCTGCGGCGTCAGCCGGCTGGCCCGCTACAACGTCACGGCCGAGACCCTGTCCGCCGGCGGCGACAAGGTGGCCTATTTCGAAGGCACGCCGATTCCCACCAGCGTGTCGCTCACCGCCGTGCTGGCGGTGGCCATGTGGCAGGGCGCGGTGGGTGAGGCCCTGTGGGGCGGCGCCTGGCAGCTGGGCCCCTGGGTGCTGCATCCGCTGGCGCTGCTGTTCGTGCTGTCGGGCACCCTGATGGCCAGCAAGACGCTGCGCATCCCCAAGCTGTAGGCGCCGATGCGCGTGCGCCCGGCGCCGCGGCGCAGCCTGCCGGCTTCAGGCCAGCGCGTGGCCGGCCGAGCGCTGCACCCGGAAGGCGCCCACCACCTCGGTCAGGCGCTGTGTCTGCTCGCGCAGCGAGGAGGTGGCGGCCGCCGACTGCTCCACCAGCGCCGCGTTCTGCTGCGTCATCTGGTCGAGATTGGCCACCGCCTGGTTCACCTCGCCGATGCCCATGCGCTGCTCGTCCGAGGCCTGGGCGATGCTGGCGATCAGCTGGTTCACCCGCTGCACGCTGTCGACGATCTGCGTCATCGCCTCGCCGGTCTCGCCCACCAGCGCGGCACCCGATTCCACCTGCACCACGCTGTTGCCGATCAGGCTCTTGATCTCCTTGGCCGCCTCGGCCGAGCGCTGCGCCAGGCTGCGCACCTCGGAGGCCACCACCGCGAAGCCGCGGCCCTGCTCGCCGGCGCGGGCCGCCTCCACCGCGGCGTTCAGCGCCAGGATGTTGGTCTGGAAGGCGATGCCGTCGATGGTGCCGATGATGTCGGCGATCTTCTTCGACGACTCGGTGATGTCCTGCATGCTGCGCACCACCTGCGACACCACCTGCCCGCCGCGCTCGGCCGCGCCGGCCGCGGTGCCGGCCAGGCGGTTGGCCTCGCGGGCGGTGTCGGCGGCGTGGCCCACGGTGGTGGTGATCTCCTCCATGCTGGAGGCGGTCTGCTGCAGGTTGGAGGCGGTCTGCTCGGTGCGGGCGCTCAGGTCGTGGTTGCCGGTGGCGATCTCGCCGGAGGCGGTGTTCACCGATTCCACGCCGTGGCGCACCTCGTCCACCAGCTTGCGCAGGCGCAGCGTCATCGCGCCCAGCGCAGCCAGCAGCTGGCCGGTCTCGTCGCGCCCGCCGGCGGGCACCTCGCGGCTCAGGTCGCCCTCGGCGATGGCCTGTGCCACCTGCACCGCCTGGCCCAGCGGCTGGCGGATGCCGCGCACCACGCGGGACATCCACAGCAGGCTCAGCACGCACACCGCCAGCATCACCGCGCCGCCCACCCACTGGGCTTGGCGCTCGGCCGCCTGCGCCTGGGCCAGGGCCGCGTCGCGCTGGCGGCCCTGCAGTTCCACGAACGCGGTCAGCGCATCCAGGTAGCTGGTGATGGCGGTGGCGAATTCACCGTCGACGAAGGCCACGGTGGCCGTGCTGTCGCCGGCATCGCGCAGCGCCGCGCCTTTCTTCAGCAGCGCCAGCACCACGGTGCGGCGCTCGGCCACGGTGGCCAGCGCCTCCTTGTCGGCCGGCGTGACGGCCTGGGCGCTGATGCGCTTTTGCAGCACCGAGATCTCGGCGATGCCTTGCTTGAGCTTCTCCGCGAACGCCGCCTTGATGATGGGATCGGCATTCACGGTGGTGGCGATCACGCGCTGCGTGTTCGTCTCGGTCATGCCGCGCCAGCGCACCGCGTCGGTGATGAGCTGCTCATGGTGGCCCATGCGCGCCATGGCATCGTGGTGGGCACGGGCGGTGTGCCACTGCACGCCGGCCGACGCCAGCAGCATGCACACCAGGATGAGCAGCGTGGCGCCCCACAGCTTGCGGGAGACAGGGATGTCGTCGAACTTCATGACGTACAGCGAACCGAATCGCAAAAATCAGGGCCTGCGCTGCTATCGGTTGCGCCACGCGGCAACTGAAACGCTGTTGCATCTGGGCGGAGTGCGGGCATGACCGCCGGCGCCCTGGTCATCGTGCTGGGCGACCAACTCGACCTGCAGGCCGCGGCCTTCGACGGCTTCGACCCGGCGCACGACACCGTGTTCATGGCCGAGGTGCCGCAGGAGTCCACCCATGTGTGGTCCACCCAGCCCCGCATCGCCATGTTCCTCGCCGCGATGCGGCACTTCGCCCAGGCGCTGCGCGAGGCCGGCCGGCCGCTGCACTACGTGCGGCTGGACGACGACGGCAACCGCGGCACGCTGGCGGCCGAACTGCAGGCGGCCATCGCCCGGCTGCAGCCCGAGCGGCTGGTGATGACCGCGCCCGGCGACTGGCGGGTGTACCAGGCGCTGCGCGAGGTGGCCGCCGCCGCCGGCCTGCCGCTGGACGTGCGGGACGACCGGCACTTCTATGCCACCGTGCGTGAATTCGCCGCCCATGCCCGCGGCCGCCGCAGCCTGCGGCTGGAGTACTGGTACCGCGAGCTGCGCCAGCGCCACCAGGTGCTGATGGCGCCCGATGGCGTGCAGCCGGCCGGCGGCGCTTGGAACTTCGACGCCGCCAACCGCGAGGCCTTCGGCAGCGCGGGCCCGCCGCTGGATGCCACGCGGCTGGCGTTCGAGCCCGATGCGCTCACGCGCCAGGTGCTGGCGCTGGTGCGGCAGCGCTTTGCCGAGCATGCCGGCCAGCTCGACAGTTTTGCCTGGCCGGTGAACCGTGCGCAGGCGCTGCAGGCGCTGGCGCACTTCATTGCGCACCGGCTGCCGCACTTCGGCCGCTGGCAGGACGCCATGTGGCCCGGCGAGCCGTGGCTCTTCCATTCGCAGATCTCGGCCGCGCTCAACCTCAAGCTGCTCAACCCGCGGGAAGTGGTGGCCGCCGCCGAAGCCGCATGGCATGCCGGCGATGCGCCGCTGCCGGCCGTGGAAGGCTTCATCCGCCAGGTGCTGGGCTGGCGCGAATACGTGCGCGGCATCTACTGGACGCGCATGCCCGGCTACCTGCAGCACAACGCGCTGGGCGCCACCCACGACCTGCCGGCCTGGTACTGGACCGGCGACACCGACATGGCCTGCCTGCGCGACGCCATCGTGCAGACGCTGCAGCACGGCTATGCCCACCACATCCAGCGGCTGATGGTCACCGGCCTGTATGCGCTGCTGCACGGCGTGCAGCCGCAGCAGGTGCATGCCTGGTACCTCGCGGTGTACGTGGACGCGGTGGAATGGGTGGAGCTGCCCAACACCCTGGGCATGAGCCAGTTTGCCGACGGCGGCCTGATGGGCAGCAAGCCCTACGTGGCCACCGGCCGCTACATCGAGCGCATGAGCAGCGGCAGCCTGTGCGCGCGCTGCCGCTTCCGTCCCGGCGAGCGGGTGGGCGAGCAGGCCTGCCCCTTCACCACGCTGTACTGGGACTTTCTCGGCCGCCACGAGGCGCTGCTGGCCGGCAACCGGCGCATGGCCATGCAGCTGAAGAATCTGCGGCGGCTGGACGATGTCCAGCGCCAGGCCATCGCCGAACGGGCCCACGCGGTGCGCCAGCCGGGCTTTGCATCGCCGCACCGGTGACAAGGGCTTGCGGTCAACATATGATTGTCGTCATATGAACGAGAAGACAGCCCGCCGCGAAGCCACGCATGAACGCATCGTGGACACCGCCGCCCGTGCTATCCGCCGTGCGGGGTACCACGGCATCGGCGTGGCCGACATCATGAAGGAGGCCGGCCTGACCCATGGCGGCTTCTATGCCCACTTCGCTTCCCGCAATGCCATGCTGGCCGAGGCCGTCGAGCGGGCGGGCCAGCAGAGCGCCGAGCGCCTGGCCACCCACACCGCCCGCCGCCGCGCCCGTGGCGCCAGCCCGCTGCGCGCGCTGATCGAGGTGTACCTGGCCGATGCCCACCTGGGCGCCTGCGAGGAGGGCTGCCCGGTGGCCGCGCTGGTGGGCGAGATGCCGCGCCAGCCCGACGAAGTGCGCCAAGCCTCGGCTGCGCGGGTGCAGAAGTTGATCGCCAACGTGGCCGCCGCGCTGCCCGAAGGCGCGCCGGCCGAGCGGGCGCCGGCCATCGCCGCGGCCCTGGTGGGCGCGCTGCAGCTGGCCCGCGCGCTGGGTGACAACGCCCAGGGCCGCGCGGTGCTGGCCGCCACCCGCAAGGCGCTGATCGAGGACAACGACCAGCCCTGATGCCTTTCCTGCCGGGCCGTGCGGCGCGTCACCGCACGGCCTTTTGTTGGACCCGGAATATGACGCTCATCATACGATTGCGAGCCTGACATGAACTTCGAACGACTGATCAAGGATGCCGTGGTGCTGATCACCGGTGCCAACCGCGGCCTGGGCCGCGCCCTGGCGCAGGAAGCGCTGCGGCGCGGCGCGCGCAAGGTGTATGCGGCCGCACGCGACGTCCGGAGCGTGACGCTGGAAGGCGTGGTGCCGGTGCAGCTGGACGTCACCCATGCGGCCGACGTGCAGCTGGCCGCCGAGCGCTGCCGCGACGTCACCCTGCTGGTCAACAACGCCGGCATCGCACGGGTGGGCGGCTTCCTGGCGGCGGAGGCGGAGCTGCATGCCCGCGACCTGCTGGAGACCAACTACTTCGGCCCGCTGCGCATGGCCCAGGCCTTTGCGCCGGTGCTGGCCGCCAACGGCGGCGGCGCGCTGTTGAACGTGCTGTCCGTCGCCAGCTGGATGCCTTCCACGCTGCTGGCGGCCTATGCGGCCAGCAAGAGCGCCGCCTGGTCGCTGACCAACACCCTGCGCCAGGAACTGGCCGGCCAGGGCACGCTGGTCACCGGCCTGCACGTGGGCTTCATCGACACCGACCTGACCCACGGCTTCGACGTGCCCAAGGTCACGCCGCAGGCGGTGGCGCAACTGGCCCTGGCCGGCGTGGAAGCCGGCGCGGCCGAGGTGCTGGCCGACGACATCACCCGCCAGCTGAAGGCGGGGCTCTCGGCCCCGCAGGCGCCCTACCTGCTGGCCGCCGCCCGCTGAGGGCGCGCCGTCCGCCGGCCTAGCCAGCGCCGCCGCTGCAACCCTGCGGCGGCTGCTGCGCAAACATGGCCTGCATCCGCTGCTGCATCTGCTCCGGCGTCGGATCCTCGATGTGCGTGGCCACCATCCACTGGTGGCCGAAGGGATCGGTGATCTGGCCGGCGCGGTCGCCCCAGAACTGGTCGGCCACCGGCATGCCGATGCGGGCGCCGGCCGCCACCGCACGCGCCACCACCGCATCCACGTCGGGCACGTACACCACGGCAGTGCTGGCGGTGCCGCCCAGCGTCAACGGGCTCAGCGCCTGGTACTGCGGCTGCTCCTCGGTGAGCATGAAGCGCGCGCCGCCGATGCTCAGCTCGGCATGCATCACGCTGCCGGCGGGCGTGTCCAGCCGGAAGGTGAGCTGCGCGCCAAGCGCCTGCTGGTAATACGCGATGGCGTCCTGCGCGCCGCGCACCACCAGGTACGGGATGGCGCCGTTGCACGGCGGGGTGGGGTTGACCGAAGCGGATGGGGATGTCGTCATGGCATGCACTCCTGCGGCGGACCGGCGAAGCACCGTTCCTGCGCTGACGACGAAGCAGCCACCCCGGCTTCGACAGCGCGAGCTGCGACAGCATGTAACTCGCTCGAAAGGGGGGGATGCCATGCGGGCGCCGCTCCAGAGAATCGCCCGCAGCCGGCCACCGAGCCGGCCCATGACAAAAGCTCAGGAGTGGGAATGACACTGTTTCGATGGCTGCGCCTGTGGGCGCTGTGCATGTTCGCGGGCCTGGCGCTCGCGGGTTGCTTCGGCGACGACGACGATGACGGCGGCGACGGGACCGGCACCGGCCTGGTGGCCGCACCCACCATCACCACCGCCCCGGCAGCGCTGGCGGTGGCCGAAGGCGCCACCGGCACCTTCAGCGTGGTGGCCGAAGGCCCCGGCCCCTTGACCTACCAGTGGCTGCGCAACGGCACCGCCATCGCCGATGCCACCGGCGCCAGCTACACCACTGCGCCGGCCACCGCGGCCGACAACGGCGCGCTGTTCAGCGTCACGGTCAGCAATCCCGGCGGCAGCACCACCAGCGCCACCGCCGCGCTCACCGTCAATGCGGGCGCGCGCGGCACGCTCAGCGGCCGCGTGCAATCCGCCGCTGATGGCCAGGGCCTGGCCGGTGCGGTGGTGGAGGTGGGTGGCCTGAGCACCACCACCGGCGCCGACGGCAGCTTCACGCTGCAGGCCCCGGCGGGCCTGCGTGCCGTGGCCCGTGTGCAGGCCCCCGGCCATGCGCCTTCGGTGCGCATCGCCAGCATCGTGGCCGGTCAATCCACCACGATGACCGCCCAGCTGCTGCCGGTGGGCAGCACCACCAGCGTGACGCTGGCCAATGGCGGCGACGCGACCGTGTCGGGCTCCACGGCCCGGGTCAGCCTGGCGCCCGGCAGCCTGGTGCGCAGCGATGGCGGCACCGCCGCGGCCAGCGTGAACGTCTCGCTCACGCCCATCGATCCCTCGGTGAACCCGCAGCTGATGCCCGGCGACTTCACCGCCGGCAGCGCGGCCGCACCGCAGCTGATCGAGAGTTTCGGCGCCCTGCAGATCGACATCCGCGACGCCTCCGGCGCGGCCTACAACCTGGCCGCCGGCCGCACCGCCACGCTGCGCATTCCGCTGGGCACCCGCTCGCCCACGCCGCCGGCCACGGTGCCGCTGTTCTTCATGAACGAAGCCACCGGCCGCTGGGTGCAGGAAGGCAGCGCCACGCTGCAGGGCACCATGCCCAACCAGTACTACGAAGGCAGCGTCACCCACTTCAGCACCTGGAATGCCGACCAGGTGGCCGAGACGGTGCGCCTGAGCGGCTGCGTGCGCGATGCCGCTGGCCAGCCGGTGGCCAATGCCCAGGTGCTGTCCGACGGCATCGACTACTCCGGCAGCTCCCGCGCCGTCAGCGGTGCCGACGGCCTGTTCGTCATCGAGGTCAAGCGCGGCGGCCTGCTGACGCTGTCCGCCCTGGCGGGCGACCGGCTGACCAACACGCTGCGGGTGCAGGGCACCACCACCGCCGCCGATGCCACCGTGGCCGAATGCCTGGTGACCTCCTTCACCACCGCCGGCGTCAGCGCCAAGCTGACCTGGGGCACGCTGCCGGAGGACGTGGATTCCTACATGCTGGCGCCGGACGGCACGCTGGTCTGGTATGGCAATCCGGGCAGCCTGGCCAGCGCTCCCTACGTGGCACTGGACGTGGACGACACCACCAGCTTCGGCCCCGAGGTCATCACCGTCACGCGGCTGATGCAGGGCACCTACCGCTACCTGGTGAACAACTACGACGAGACCTTCAACCCCGGCCTCACCGGCTCCCCGGTGCGGGTGGAGCTGAACCGCGGCGGTGCGCTCACGCTGTTCAGCCCGCCGGCGGGCGAAGGCAGCAACCTGTGGTGGCATGTGTTCGACCTGGTGGTGGACGCGAACTGTGCCGTCAGCGTGGTGCCGGTCAACACCTGGAGCGCCACCGCGCCCGCCGCGCCTGCGGCGCCGGCCACCCCGCCGGCCCTCTGCCAGCCGCGCTGAGGCGGCTGGAAGCGGGCCCCGCCAGGCGGGGCCCGCGCCGCCTCAGGCGGCCGCCAGGCCCAGGGCCTGCGCGACCAGCACCGCCTCCTGCTGCTGGTGCAGCAGCTTGGAGGAGGTGGCTCCCGCCGCCGTCACCGGCCGGGCCACGCGATGCAGCGGGGTGCCGGCCGGACAGGCTGCGGCCATGGCGGCCTGCAGGTCGTCGCGCACGAAGGACCAGGCACCCTGGTTCAGCGTCTCTTCCTGCGCCCACACCACTGCTTCCACGCCCGGGTGGCGGGCCAGCGCCTGCGCCAGCGCCTCGGCGGGGAAGGGGTAGAGCTGTTCCAGCCGCAGCAGCGCCACGTCGTCCAGCCCGGCTGCCGCCCGCGCATGCTGCAGGGCGTAGTGCAGCTTGCCGCTGCTGATCACCACCCGGCGCGCCGTCGCCTTGGCCGCCATGCCGTCGTCGGCCAGCACCGGCGCGAAGCCTCCCTGCAGCAGCGCCGCCAGCGGCGTGTGCGAGGCCGGCTCCTCATGCAGGGTGGTCTTGGGCGTCATCACCACCAGCGGCCGCGGCTCGGCCGCCAGTGCCTGCTGGCGCAGCAGCTTGAACATCTGGCCCGCGGTGGAAGGCATCGCCACCTGCAGGTTGCCCGCGCCGCACAGCTGCAGGAAGCGGCTGAGCCAGGCATTGGAATGCTCCGGCCCCACGCCTTCATAGCCGTGCGGCAGCAGCAGCACCAGCGGGCTGCGCTGGCCCCACTTCTCCTCGCCCGCGGCGATGTACTGGTCCAGGTAGACCTGCGCGCCGTTGACGAAGTCGCCGAACTGGCCTTCCCACACCGTGAGCGATCGCCAGGCTTGCACGCTGTAGCCGTACTCGAAGCCGACCACCGCTTCTTCCGACAGCACCGAGTTGACGATGTCGAAGCGCGCCGCCGTGCCCAGCTGCTGCAGCGGCACGAAGGTGTCGGGCTGGCCGGGCTGCGGCGCCTGGTCATGCCACACCGCATGGCGGTGCATGAAGGTGCCGCGCTGCACGTCCAGGCCCGAGACCCGCACGTCCACGCCGGCCTGCAGCACGCTGGCATAGGCCAGGGTCTCGGCCAGGCACCAGTCGGCATGCGGATGGCGGCCATCGGCCGCGGCCTGCCAGCGCTGCACCAGCTTCTCGATCACCGGATGCGGCACGAAGCCTTCCGGCCAGCGGGTGAGGGCAGCCACCGCCGCCTGCACGCTGCCCGGGCCCCAGGGCCGGGCCTCGTGCGGTGCCGGCAGCGCGGCCTGCACCGGCTGCAGTGCGCCGGTGGCCGCGGGCTGGCCGAAGGCCTCGCGCACCGCGCGCCGGGTGGCGGCGATGCGGGCCGCCATCTGTGCATCGCCGGCCGGGCCGTCGCTGGCCAGCGCGGCGCCGTACAGGTCGACCACCGAAGGCTTGTGCTCGGTGAGCGCATAGCCCAGCGGATTCGTCACCTTGGGTGCATCGTGCTCGGAGTGGCCCAGCCGGCGGTAGCCGATCAGGTCGATCACGATGTCGGTGCCGAAGCGCATGCGCCAGTCCACCGCGATGGCGGCGGCGCGCAGCACGTCCTCCGGTGCATCGGCACTCACGCGCAGCACCGGCGCGTCCACCATGCGGGTGACGTCGGTGCAGTAGCGCGCGGCCTGCGCGTCCATCAGGTTGAGCTCGGTGAAGCCCACCTGGTTGTTGATGACCACGTGCACCGTGCCGCCCACCGAGTAGCCGACCTTCTGCGTCAGCGCCAGCGTCTCCATCACCACGCCCTGGCCCGCGAAGGCCGCATCGCCATGCATGACGATGGCCAGCGCGGGCGTGCCGGCCCGCTGGCAGGCGTGGGCCATGCCCATCACCACCGGGTACACGCTCTGCAGGTGCGAAGGGTTGGGCGCCAGCCGCAGCATCACCTCGCCGGCCCGCGTGGCCAGGCGTCGGCGGCCGCCGCGGTGGTAGATCAGGTCGGTCTGCGCCTCGGGGTGGCGGGGCCGGCGCTGGAAATGGTCCAGCACCTCCGCCACCGGCATGCGCAGCAGGTTCACCAGCAGGTTCACGCGGCCGCGGTGCGGCATGCCCATGAACACGTCGGCGATGCCGTGGCCGGCGGCCGCGGCCAGCAGCGCATCGGCCAGCGGCAGCAGGGCTTCGCAGCCTTCCAGCGAGAAGCGCTTGCCCTCGGGATGGTGCTCGGCCACATGGTGTTCCCAGGCCTGCGCCTCGATCAGGCGGTCCAGCAACGGCAGGCCGGCGCCGGCCGGTGCGTTGCGCGGGGCTTCCATGCGCTGCACCAGCCAGTCGCGGCGGGTCTCGTCGCGCACGGCGGAGGCATCCAGCGTCAGCGCGCCGCACCAGGCGGCCTTCAGCCGCTCGTCCAGCGCCTGCACCTGCTGCAGGCCGTGCCAGGCGCGGCCGTCGGGGGTCAGCGCGTCGGAGGGCGCCAGGCCGAAGCACGCGGGCGCCAGGCGCTGGATGTCCAGCGGCACCGCGCTGCCCAGCGGGTCCAGCGCCGCGAATCGGTGGCCGTGGCCACGGTGCGCCTCGATGAAGCGGGCCACCTCGGGACGCACACCGGCCGCCGCGTCGGCGCCCAAAGGCGGGTGCAAGGGGGTGGAGAACATCGGTATGTCCTGCATGCTGTGGGGCACCCGGGATCAGAGCGCGAAGGAGCTGACCACGCCGGTCAGCTGGCCGGCCTGTTCCTTCATCGCGCGGGCCGAGGCCGAGCTCTGCTCCACCATCGCGGCGTTCTGCTGCGTGGTGTCGTCCATCTGCTGCACGGTGGCGCTCACCTGCTCGATGCCGATGCTCTGTTCGCGGCTGGCGGTGCTGATCTCGGCCACGATGTCGCTCACGCGGCGGATGCTGGCCACCACCTGGTTCATCGTGGCGCCGGCCTGCTCCACCATCTTGCTGCCTTCGTCCACCTGGCTCACCGAGGCGTCGATCAGGCCCTTGATCTCCTTGGCCGCCAGCGCGCTGCGCTGGGCCAGGCTGCGCACCTCGCCGGCCACCACGGCGAAGCCGCGGCCCTGCTCGCCGGCCCGGGCGGCTTCCACGGCGGCATTCAGCGCCAGGATGTTGGTCTGGAAGGCAATGCCGTCGATCACGTCGATGATCTCGACGATGCGCTTGGACGAGTTGGCGATGGAGGCCATCGAGCCCACCACGCGTTCCACCACCTCACCACCCTGGATAGCGATCTGCGAGGCCGACACGGCCGACTTGCTGGCCTCGTCGGCACTGGCGGCGCTGACCTTCACGGCCGAGGTGAGCTGCTCCATCGCCGAGGCGGTTTCCTGCAGCGCGCTGGCCTGCTGCTCGGTGCGGGCGGAGAGGTCCAGGTTGCCTTGCGACACCTCGCTGGCGGCGCTGGCGATGGTGTCGGCGCCGCCGCGCACCTGCGACACGATGCGGTGCAGGCTCTGCACCATCTCCTGCAGCGCGCTCATCAGGCGGCCCACTTCATCGGTGCCGGTGTGCTCGGCGCGGTAGGTCAGGTTGCCGGCGGCCACGGCCTCGGCCAGCTGGATGGCGCCGCGGATCGGGCGGGTGACCGAGCGGGTGATGTAGGTGGCCGTCACCGCGCCCAGCAGCACCGCGATGACCGAGGCCACGATCATCTGCACCTTGGCGCTTTGCGAGCTGGCCTCGGCGCTCACCACGTCGGCCAGCATGCTCTGCGACTGGTGGTCAACCATCTTGTCGATCAGCGCGTAGTACTTCTGCTGCGGCGCCGGCATGTCGTTCTGGTAGACGGCCATCGCGGCTTCGCGGTTGCCTTCCTTCATCAGCGCGAACACCTTGGCCACCACGGCGCCGTATTCCTTGCGGGCGGCCGCCTGCTCCTGGAAGATGGCCCGCGTCTCGTCGGAGTTGAGCATCTGCTCGAACTTCTTCAGGTTCTCGGTGTTGGCCGCGCGGATGGCCGCGTACTCGGCCATGTGCTTGTTCAGCTGCTCTTCGTTGCCGGACAGCAGGATGCGGCCGATGGTGATGACGCCCTTGTCGCCATAGGCCTTGATGGTGTTGCTCAGCGCGATCTGCGCATAACGTTCACTGACCACGCTGTCCATCATGCCGCGCACGCGGTTCAGGCCGGAGGCGCTGATGGCGACGATGACGATGAGAAGCGCGATCACCACGGAGAAGGCCAAGGCCAGCCGGGTGCCAATCTTCAGGTTTGCAAACATGGGAGGTACTACGGGTCCTGCGGGGTTGGGCGCCGGCCGTCGCAGCCGGCGCGGGAAACGACCAAGGGCTGGCCGTGCAGTTAAGCCCGGGTTTTCGGCGCCGAGCCTTTCAAATTGAGCCCGCAGGTGAAAGTTGGCCGAATGAATCACTACTGGCGAGCCCGGACAGGCACGCAGTAACAAATTCGGGGCCCTGGGTCAGGCCGGCTGCTGCTGCAGCGCCCGCGCGATGCGGTGGCGCGAGACGGTGGGCTTGGGCACCCGCACGTCGAACCAGCTGCGCACGTCGGCGTCCAGGCCGATGCCGTGCATGTAGTTGTAGATGGCTTTCTTCAGCGCCTGGCCCATCGCGTCGTGGTCGGTGCCGGTGGGGTCGATGAAGGCCACGTCGTTCTTGGCGAAGCTGCCGGGCGGCAGCGGCTGCAGCGTCACGCCGTAGTCCTGCGGGTCACGCCCCACGGGGCTGTGCACCGTGCAGGCAAAGCGGTGGAAGAAGCCGCTCTGAATGCAGCCCTGCTCGAACAGCTGGCGCACGTATTCCAGCGCGTCCACCGTGTCCTGCACCGTCTGCGTCGGAAAGCCGTACATCAGGTACGCATGCACCAGGATGCCGGCGTCGCTGAAGGCCCGCGTCACCCGCGCCACCTGCTCCACCGACACGCCCTTCTTCATCAGCTTGAGCAGGCGGTCGGAAGCCACCTCCAGCCCGCCCGAGATCGCCACGCAGCCGCTGGCGGCCAGGGCCTCGCACAGCTCGGGCGTGAAGGTCTTCTCGAAGCGCACGTTGCCCCACCAGGAGATGTCCAGGTTGCGGCGCTGCAGCTCCTCGGCCAGGCCCCACAGCGCCTTGGGCGGCGCGGCCTCGTCGACGAAGTGGAAGCCGGTCTGCCCGGTCTCCTGCACGATGGCCTCGATGCGGTCGACCAGCGTCTTGGCGCTGGCCTGCTCGTAGCGGCTGATGTAGTCCAGGCTCACGTCGCAGAAGCTGCACTTCTTCCAGTAGCAGCCGTGGGCCACCGTCAGCTTGTTCCAGCGGCCGTCGCTCCACAGCCGGTTCATCGGGTTGAGCATGTCCAGCAGCGACAGGTACTTGTCCAGCGGCAGGCCGTCCCAGGTGGGCGTGCCCACTTCGTCGAAGGGCACGTCGGGCTCGGGCATGTGCATGTAACGCACTGCGCCGGTCTCGGCATCGCGAAGGAAGCAGCGCACCAGCCGCTGGCGCGAGCGCTTGCCCTGCAGGTGGTCGATCAGCGCCAGCAGCGGCCGCTCGCCGGCGTCCAGCGTCACATAGTCGACGAAGTCGAAGAGGCGCGGTTCGGCCAGCTCGCGCAGCTCGGTGTTGACGAAGCCGCCGCCCAGCGCAATGGCGATCTGCGGATGCGCCGCCTTCACCGCCTGGGCGATGCGCAGCGCCGCGTACATCGCGCCGGGGAAGGGCACCGACAACAGCAGCAGCCGTGGCTGGTTACGCTCCACGGCGTGCAGCGCGAGCGTGCACAGCCGCTCGTCCACCAGGTTGGGCGGCGCGGCCAGGGCGGCGGCCAGCGGGTCGAAGCTGGGCTGGCTGGCGGCCAGCTGCTCGGCATAACGCACGAACTCGAAGCGCGGGTCCACCGCGTCGCGCAGCACGTCGGCCAGGTCGTTCAGGTACAGCGTGGCCAGGTGGCGGGCACGGTCCTGCAGGCCCAGCGCGCCGAAGGCCCAGGCCAGCGGGTCGCCGCCTTCGTCGTCCACATACACGTCCAGCGTGCGGAAGCGCGCGCCCTCGGGCAACCAGCGCCGGGTGTTGATGCGGTGCGCCAGCGTGGCGTCATGCCCCTGCAGGAAGCGGATGGTGGGACCGATGGTGGCCAGGTAGCGCTCGGCCTCGGCCAGGAAATGCGCCACCTGCGGGCTGCGCTGCGCGGCCGGCAGCGCCTCCGCGCGGCTGCGCACGGCGGCCAGGCCGGTGGGCGACAGGAGGTCCAGCACCAGGGCCAGCGCCAGGTCTTCCTGCACCGCGTCGAACCCGCGCGAGCGCAGGAAGCCGGTGAGGTAGGCGGTGGACGGATAGGGCGTGTTGAGCTGCGTCATTGGCGGGATGACGGACAGCACGCGGAAGGGCTGGGCGGTGGACATGGGCGGGGCGCAGGCGGGGCGCGCATTGTCGGCCACGCCCCGGGCCGCCGCCGGGATGTGGGCTTAGGCCCGGCGCAGCGTGCCGACGTTCGACGAGATGTACCGGGCGATGGCAGACAGCACCTGCGCCAGGTCGGCCTGCACCGTCGCGAAGTTGGCATTGCGCTCGCGCGTGGCCTCGTCCATGTACACCGGCCGGCGCAGCTCGACCTGCAGGCTGTGGCGGCCCAGCGCCGGCTGGCCGATCTTGGCGATCAGGCCCACGCCCTTGTAGGGGTCGTTGCGGGCCACGGTGTAGCCGCGGGCGCGCAGCTCCGCTTCCACCAGCGCCACGAACTCGGGCGAGCAGGTGCTGCCGTCGCGGTCGCCCAGCACGAAGTCGGCCAGCGGATGCGGGCTTTGGATGCCCAGGCGCTCGTAGGCGTCGTTGGGCATGGAGTGCAGGTTCAGGTGCCACACGCGGCCGAAGCGCTGCATGGCCTCGTCCACCGCGCTGGCCAGTGCCGCGTGGTAGGGCACATAGCAGCGGCTGATGCGCTGCTGCACCTCTTGTACAGACAACTTGCGCGCATAGATCGGCGTGGCCGCATTGACGTTGCGCCACACCAGGCCGTAGCCCAGCCGGGTCTTCTCGCCGGGGTTCAGCGGCGTGGGCCAGGGTTGGTCGAGCAGCGCGGGGTCGAGGTCGTCCAGCGTGCGGTTAACGTCGATGTAGGTGCGCGGAAAGTGCGCGGCCAGCAGCGTGCCGCCCACCGCCGGCACGTCGGACCACAGTGCGTCGACATGGGTGTCCTCGCCCCGGCGCAGCAGCCATTGCGGCACCGCATGGCCGAAGTCCTCCGGGTAGTCGACGCCGCTGTGCGGCGAGTCGCACACCAGCGGCAGCGGTGCAGCCTGCGGTGCCAGCAGCGTGAAGGGCGCGCTGTCCATCGTCATTCGGCGCTGATGCGTGCCACCTTGGCCACGCGCTGGTAGCGGTCGATGGCGGCCTGGATCTGCCGCGCGAAGTCGGCCGGCGTGCCGGGGATCAGCGTCGCGCCCGACTCGTCCATCTTGCGGATGAACTCCGGGTGCTGCATGGCCTTGTGGATGGCCGTGTTCAGCCGCGCGATCACCGGCGCCGGCGTGCCGGCGGGCGCCACCACGCCGAACCAGCCACCGCCGCCCATGGGTGCAAAGCCCAGCTCGCCGTAGGTGGGCACGTCGGGCAGCATCGGCGAGCGCTTCTCCGACAGCACCGCCAGCGCGCGCAGCCGACCTGACTTGATGTGCGTCAGCGCCGAGGGCAGGTTGTCGGTGATGGCATCCACCTGGCCCGCCACCGCGTCGGTCATCGCCAGGCCGGCGCCCTTGTAGGGCACGTGCAGCAGGTCGATGCCGGCCAGCGACATGAAGTGCTCGATGTTGGCGTGCCCGAGCGAGCCGGTGCCCGGCGAGGCGAAGGCGTACTTGCCGGGCTCGGCCTTGGCCAGCGCGATGAACTCCTGCATCGTCCTGGCCGGCACCTTGGGGTTGACCGCGAACACGCTGGGCACGGTGGCCACGTTGGTCACCGGCGCGAAGTCCTTGACCGCGTCGTACTTCATGCGGCCGGCGTACACCGCGGGGTTGGAGCCGTGGGTGCTCATCGAGGCCATGCCCAGCGTGTAGCCGTCGGGCCTGCTCTTGGCCACCTGCTCCATGCCCAGCGAGCCGCCGGCGCCGGCGCGGTTCTCCACCACGAAGGTCTGGCCCAGCTCGCGGCCGGCGTACTCGGCGATCAGGCGGGCGGCCATGTCGGTGCTGCCGCTGGGCGAGAAGGGCACGATCAGCTTGATGGGCCGGCTGGGATAGGCCTCCTGCGCGGTGGCAGGAGCCAGGCCGGCCGTGGCCAACGCGGCCAGCGCCAGGCAGGCGGCGCGGCGGCCGGGGGAGGGAAGGCGGTGGATGCTCATGGCGGCGCAGTCTGGTGCAGGGCGGCCGCGGGCACAAACGACAATCCGGCACTCGCGCATTACCTTTGTTCATACCGCCTGCCATGCGGCTGCATTCCCCTTCGATGTCCGAGCTGCACGCCTTCGTGGCCACTGCCCGCAGCGGCAGCTTCACCCGCGCGGCGCAGGCGCTGTGCGTCACACAGGGTGCGATCAGCCGCGCGGTGGCGCGGCTGGAAGCGCACTTCGGCCAGGCGCTGCTGCTGCGCCAGCCGGCCGGACTGGTGCTCACCGAGGCGGGCCGCAGGCTGCTGCATCAGGTGCAGGCGCCGCTGGCAGCCATCGAGCAGGCCAGCGCCGGGCTGCGGCAACCGGCCGGCGCCCCCACGCTGGCGCTGGCCGTGGTGCCCACGCTGGCCAGCGTGTGGCTGGTGCCCCGGCTGGCTGGCTTCCAGCGGCTGCATCCGGAAGTCACGCTGCGCTTCGTGCCCTACCGCAAGGACGAGGATTTCAGCGGCAACGCCGCGCCCGATGCGGCCTTGCTCACCGGCCTGGGCCCGGCCCAGTGGCCGGCCTGGCATTGCGACGAGGTGATCGGCCGCCAGGTGGTGCCGGTGTGCCACCCGCGGCGGGCCGCGGCGCGGGCCTGGGCCACGCCAGCCGCACTGGCCGCGGAACCGCTGCTGGGCCACACCACCTCGCCGGCCAACTGGGCGCTGTGGTTCCAGGCCGTGGGCGCGGCCGATGTGCAGCCGGTGCTGGCCTCGGCCTTCGACCAGGTCAGCATCCTGGTGCAGGCCGCACTGGCCGACATGGGCGTGGCCCTGGTGCAGCGCTGCCTGGTGCGGGCCGAGGTGGAGTCGGGTCGACTGGCGGTGCCCTTCGACCTGCCGGTGATCCTGCCGCGCGGCTACTACCTGTGCTGCCCACCCGCCCATGCCCACCGGCCGGCACTGGTGGCGTTCCGCCAATGGTTGCTGGCCGAGGCGGAGGAGGATGCGGGCAGGCCGTTCACGCTGCCCGGCGCCGCTTGCGCGGCCTGAGCCCCCGTCCTACAACCTGTTGCGAATGGCGCCGACGGGTCCTGCGGGGCGCCGCGGCCATGATCGGCGCAAACGCTGCCGTACCCATGACCACCACCGCCACCCGCCCGCCGCTGCCGCCTCTTCGACGCGGCCAGGACCTTGCCGAGCCCACTGCGCCGTGGAACCGGCCCACCCGCGCCGCGCGCTGGTGGAGCATGGGCCTGCCGCTGCTGCTGGTGCTGGTGGGCAACGGCCTGCTCTTCGCCACCGGCGTGCGGGGCGGCAGCGACGGCTTCGAGAGCCTCCGCCTGGCACCGCCCGGCTGGTTCGTCGGGCTGATGTGGGTGCTGATCTTTCCCATGTGGGGGCTGGCCCGCTGGCGCGTGTGGCAGGCCGGCGCGGTGGGCCGTCGCGCGGCGCGCTGGGTGGTGGCCCTGATGGCCTGGTCGCTGGCCTATCCGGCATTGACGCTGGGCTTCGATGCGGGCCTGTCGGCCGCGGCCAACCTGGCTTCGCTGGCCCTGGTGCTGCTGACCACGCGCCGCGTGCAGCGGGCCAGCGCCGCCGCCGCCGTGTGGCTGTACCCCTCCATTGTCTGGATCGGCTTCGCCACGCTGCTGGGCCTGGTCGCCTGGTGGCCGCACTGACCTTCCTGGAAGAACATCCCCTGCCCATGGCCGATCCGCTGCAGCGTTACCGCGACAAGCGCAACTTCAGCGCCACGCCCGAACCGCAGGGCGGCCAGCCCAGCGGCAGCGGCCTGCACTTCGTGATCCAGAAGCATGCCGCCCGCTCGCTGCACTACGACTTCCGCCTGGAGCTGGACGGCACCCTGAAGAGCTGGGCCGTGCCCAAGGGCCCCAGCCTCGACCCGCACGAGCGCCGCATGGCCGTGGAGGTGGAAGACCACCCGCTGGACTATGCGCGCTTCGAAGGCACCATCCCGGAAGGTCACTATGGCGCCGGCCAGGTGATCGTGTGGGACAACGGCACCTGGCAGCCCGAAGGTGATGCCCGGGCCGGGCTGGCCGCCGGCAAGCTCAAGTTCACCCTCCATGGCCACAAGCTGGCCGGCCGCTGGACGCTGGTGCGCATGCGCGGCCGCGGCAACGAGCGACAGACGCCGTGGCTGCTCATCAAGGAACACGACGACGCGGTGCGCCCGGCCAGCGAATACAGCGTCACCGAGGCCGAGCCCGGCAGCGTGCTGAGCGACGCCGCCATCGGCGAGCCCGGTGCCGCCCGCAAGACGGCGCGCAAGAAGCCGGCTGCCCAGCCCGCCACCCGCAGGACCGCCGCCGCCAAGACCGCTGCGGCGAAGCCCGCCCCGCGCCGGGCTCGCGTGCCGCTGCCCGAAGCCCTGCAGCCCCAGCTGGCCACGCTGGTGGACGGCGTGCCGCCCGATGGCGAGTGGCTTTACGAGATGAAGTTCGACGGCTACCGGCTGCTAGCGCGCGTCGACGGTGGCGAGGTGAAGCTATTCACCCGCAACGGCCACGACTGGACGGCCAAGCTGCGGGGCGTGGCCAAGGAAGTGGCGCAGCTCGGCATCGACGCGGCCTGGCTGGACGGCGAGATCGTGGTGCTCGACGAGCAGGGCGTGCCCAGCTTCCAGCGCCTGCAGAACGTGTTCGAGCAGCGCCGCACGCAGGACATCCTGTACTACCTCTTCGACGCGCCCTTCCTCGACGGCCAGGACCTGCGCGAGCAGCCTCTGCGCGAGCGCCGCCGCCTGCTGCGAGAGCGCATCGAGGCCGCGGGCACGCTGCCACACATCCGCTTCAGCGAAGACTTCGCGGTGGAGCCGTCGCACCTGCTGCACACCGCCTGCCAGATGCGCATGGAAGGCGTGATCGGCAAGCGGGCCGATGCACCCTATGCCACCGGCCGCAGCAAGAGCTGGATCAAGCTCAAGTGCAAGCAGCGGCAGGAATTCGTGATCGGCGGCTGGACCGATCCGCAGGGCAGCCGCACCGGCCTGGGCGCGCTGCTGCTGGGCGTGCACGACGCGGCCGGCGCGCTGCACTATGCAGGCAACGTGGGCACCGGCTTCAACCAGCAGTCGCTGGCCGACCTGTCTAGACAACTCGAGCCGCTGGCCGCCGACGCGGCGCCGTTCACCGAGCTGCCGCGTGGCATCAAGGGCCATTGGGTGAAGCCCGAGCTGGTGGCCGAGGTGTCGTTCGCCGAATGGACCAAGGACGGCCGCGTGCGCCAGGCGGTGTTCCACGGCCTGCGCAGTGACAAGCCGCCGCAGGCCATCGGCGTGGAGCAGGCGGTGGAGCCCCCTCGACAGTCAGGCTCACTGGCGGCCAGGCCGGCGAAGAAGCCGGCCGGCGCGCAGGCCAAGGCGCCGCCCGCCGCCCCTGCGGCCACCACCCGCTCGCGCCCGGTGAAGCTGCCTGCCGGCCTGCGGCTGACGCATGCCGACCGCGTGGTGGACGCCAGCACCGGCATCACCAAGCAGGAGCTGGCCGAGTACGCGGCCCGCGCCGCCAGCCGGCTGCTGCCGCACCTGCGCGGACGGCCGGTGTCGCTGGTGCGGGCACCGGCCGGCATCGGCGGCGAGCTGTTCTTCCAGAAGCACGACAGCGGCAAGATCAAGGGCCTGCTCCAGCTCGATCCTTCGTTCGACCCCGAGCATGCGCCGCTGATGGAGATCGCCAGCACCGAGGCGCTGCTGAACGCGGTGCAGTTCAACGTCATCGAGTTGCATACGTGGAATGCGACCACCGCGGCCATCGACCAGCCCGATCGCATGACCTTCGACCTCGACCCCGGCGAAGGCGTGGCCTGGCCGCAGATCGCCGAAGGCGCGCAGCTGGTGCATGCGCTGCTGGACGAGCTGGGCCTGCAATCGCTGCTGAAGACCAGCGGCGGCAAGGGCCTGCATGTGGTGGTGCCCTTCAAGCCCTCGCTCGGCTGGGACGCGGTGAAGTCGCTGTCGCAGCGCATCGTGCTGCACCTGGCGCAGACGCTGCCCGACCGCTTCGTGGCCAAGAGCGGCCCGAAGAACCGCGTGGGCCGGATCTTCGTGGACTACCTGCGCAACGGCCGCGGTGCCACCACGGTGGCCGCCTGGTCGCCGCGGGCGCGGCCGGGCATGGGCGTGTCGGTGCCGGTGGGCTGGGACGAACTGGCCTCGCTCACCAGCGGCGCGCACTACCACCTGCGCAACGTGGACGAGCGGCTGTCGCAGCCCGAAGCCTGGGCCGGCGCCTCGGCCGCCAAGAAGCAGGGCCTGGCCAATGCGATGCGCATACTGGATTTCGTACCGCCCGCAATGAAATAGTTTGCAAATGGGGGGCGCTACCCCCTGAACGGGGTTACACTGGCTAGGTAGGCATACACAAGACCGTCTCTATGAGGTCATTCGATCTTCCTGTCCCATTCGGTGGCAGGCTCGGTATGGATTTCTCCCCCTGGTGATTTCTTGCGTGTCTCTGCCACGCGTCAGCATGTGCTGCGCGTGCTTCTTTTTACCCAAGGAACATCATGTCCACCAAGCAAACGCAAACCGGCATCGTCAAGTGGTTCGACGACGGCAAGGGCTTCGGCTTCATCACGCCGGAACAAGGCGGCAAGGACCTCTTCGCGCACTTCAAGGAAATCCGCGCTGAAGGCTTCAAGAGCCTGAGCGAAGGCCAACGCGTTGAATTCGAAGTGACCCAAGGCCAGAAGGGCCCCCAGGCTTCGAACATCCGCCCGCTGTAATCAGCTCACGCTGATTCGGTAGCAAAGAACCGCGGCTTGCCGCGGTTTTTTTACGCCTGTACTTTCCGCGGTCGCCGGCTGCGGCGGGCCGACTGGGTCACTTCCAGCTCCGCGAAGAAGTCGAACAGCTGCTGCGCCGCCGGCGACAGGCTGCGGCCGCGCCGGCGGATCAGCCCCACATGCCGCGTGACCACCGGCTCCTCCAGCGGGATGCTCACCAGCAACGGATGGTCCTTGCCCGGCATCGCCATCGAAGGCACCGCCGCCACGCCGAGGCCCGCTTCCACCAGGCCCAGCAGCGTGGTGACGTGCTGCGCCTCGTACACCGCCTGCGGGCGGCCGTGCACGCCGGCCAGTGCCTGGTCCAGCAGCAGCCGGTTGCCGGAGCTCTTGCTCACGGCGATGAAATCGAAGGCGGCCAGTTCCTGCCAGGTCACGCGCCGCTTGCGCGCCAGCGCATGGTCGCGCCGGCAGGCCGCCACGAAGCGCTCTTCCAGCAGCGGCGTGAACTCGATGTCGGGCTCCTGCGCGCCGATGAAGTTCAGCCCGAAGTCGGCCTCGCCGCGCGACACCGCATCCAGCACCGCATTGGCGCTGGCATCCAGCACCTTCACGCGGATCTTCGGGTAGGCCTCGCGGTAGCGCTGGATCACCCGCGACAGGTAGTAGTACACCGTCGACGGCACGCAGGCGATGGTCACCTCGCCCATGCGCGTGGCCGCCACGCCGCGGATGCCCAGCAGCGTGCTGTCCAGCTCGTCCAGGATCTGCTGCACCTTGCGCGCGAAGTCGCGGCCCACGGCTGTCAGGCTCACGCGCCGGGTGGTGCGGTCGAGCAGGCGCACGCCCAGCGCCTCCTCCAGCTTCTCGATGCGGCGGCTGAAGGCCGGCTGCGAGATGTGCACCGCTTCCGCCGCACGGCGGAAGTTGCTCAGCTCGGCCACCGCGCGGAAGGCGAGCAGGTCGTTCAGGTCGAAATGGATGGCCATGGCGGGCGCCGCGTCAAGTTCCGGATTGATCGACAGTGTGGATCAATCGATACCCACTGTGCAATTCACGCGCATCGATGGGCCGCCCATGATTCAACCCATGGCACAGCTCACCCTTCCTTGCGTATTGATGCGGGCCGGCACCTCCCGCGGGCCGTTCTTCCTGCGGGAATGGCTGCCCGCCGACGACCTGGCGCGTGACCAGGCGCTGATCGGCGCCATCGGCGCCTCCGACCTGCTGCAGGTGGACGGCGTGGGCGGCGGCAGCACGCTCACCAGCAAGGTGGCCATCGTGTCGCGCTCCCAGCAGCCCGATTGCGAAGTGGACTACCTCTTTGCCCAGGTGGGCGTGGGCCAGCAGTCGGTCGACACCCGGCCCAACTGCGGAAACATGCTGTCGGGCGTCGGCCCCTTCGCCATCGAACAGGGCCTGGTGGCCGCACAGGAAGGCGAGACCCGCGTGCGGGTGCACAACGTCAACACCGGCGCCCGCATCGACGTGACGGTGCAGACCCCCGGCCGCCGGGTGCAGTACGAAGGCAGCGTGCGCATCGACGGCGTGGCCGGCACCGCGGCGCCCATCCAGCTCGATTTCCTCGATGCCTGGGGCGCGGTCACGGGCAGCGTGTTCCCCACGGGCCGGCGCACCGACCTGATCGGCGGCATCGCCGTCACCTGCATTGACGCGGCCATGCCGCTGATGGTGGTGCAGGCCGCCAGCCTGGGCCTCACGGGGCGCGAGACGCCGGCGGTGCTCGATGCCGACGCGCCGCTGCTGGCCACGCTGGAATCGCTGCGCCGCCAGGCCGGCGAGCTGATGGGACTGGGCGACGTGTCCGACAGCGTGATCCCCAAGCCGGTGATCGTCAGCGAAGGCGACGGGCCCGACAGCATCACCTCGCGCTACTTCACGCCGCGGCGCTGCCATGCATCGCATGCGGTCACCGGCGCCATCGGCGTGGCTGCGGCCTTTGCGCTGCCCGGCACGGTGGCCAGTAGCGCGCGGCAGCGCAGCGGCCCGCGCAACGTGCTGGTGCTGCACCCGCAAGGCCGCATTGATGTGGCCGTGGCCATCGAAGGCGAGGGCGCCGAGGCCCGCATCCAGCGCGCGGCGCTGGTGCGCACCGCCCGAAAGATTCTGCAAGGGGAGATCCACATCCCCGATTACGTGTTCTCGAAACCCCTGGACGGAGACAAGCCCGTGAAGAAGTTGATCGCCCCCCTGGTGTCCGCCGCCCTGGCGGCCGCCGCGCCCGCCCTGGTGCAGGCCGGCCCCGCCGATGCCGCCTATCCCACCAAGACCATCACCATCGTGGTGCCCACCGCCGCCGGCGGCGCCAACGACGCCATGGCCCGCACCATCGGCCAGAAGCTGGGCGGCATGCTGGGCCAGACGGTCATCATCGACAACCGTGCCGGCGCCAACGGCTCCATCGCCAGCGAATACGTGGCCCGCGCCGCACCCGACGGCCACACGCTGATGCTGGGCTACATCGCCACCCACGGCATGAACCCCGCGCTGCAGAAGCTGCGCTACGACCCGGTGGCCGACTTCGAGCCCATCGGGCTGGTGGGCTATTCGCCCACGCTGATGGTGGCCAGCAAGAACGTGCCCGTGAAGGACGTGCGCGACCTGGTGGCGCAGCTCAAGGCCAAGCCCGACAAGTACACCTATGCCTCGGCCGGCAACGGCACGGCGCCGCATTTCGCGGCCGAGCTGTTCAAGCTCAATGCCGGCGTGGTGATGCTGGGCGTGCCCTACAAGGGCTCGGCGCCCGCGGTCAACGACACCATCGCCGACCAGACGCAGTTCATGTTTCCCAGCCTGTTCACCGCCTACCCGCATGTGAAGAACGGCAAGCTGCGCGCGCTGGCCGTGGCCGGCCCCAAGCGCGTGCCCGCGCTGCCCGACGTGCCCACGCTGAAGGAGGCTGGCGTGGACGGCGTGGACGTCACGCAGTGGTATGCGCTCTTCGCACCCGCCAAGACGCCCAAGGCCGTGGTGGACAAGCTGAACAAGGCCGTCAACCAGGTGCTGGCCGATGCCGAGGTGGTCAAGCGCTTCGAGGACAACGGCGCCGACGTGCAGACCAGCAGCCCGGCCGAGCTGGGTGCGCTGGTGAAGGCCGAGCTGGCCAAGTGGAAGCGCGTGGTGGCCGATGCCCGGCTGACGGTGGAGTGAGCATGCGCGCCCTCCACTTCCACCATCGCCACGCGGCCGGTGCCGCCCTGGCCGCCGCCGCCACCGCCATCGCGGGACCGGCGCTGGCCCAGTCCAGCGTCACGCTGTCCGGCATCGTCGACCTGGCTGCACGCACCGTGCACAACGAAGGCCTGGGCAGCATGCAGTCGCTGGTCAGCGGCTCCAACGCCACCAGCCGCCTGGTGATCCGCGGCACCGAGGACCTGGGCGGCGGCCTGTCGGCCGGCTTCCACCTGGAGCACGGCATCGCCGCCGACGCCGGCACCGCGGTGCAGGCCACGCAGTTCTGGGACCGCCGCAGCACGCTCAGCCTGGCCGCCAAGGCCTGGGGCGAGCTGCGCGCCGGCCGCGACTTCGTGCCCAGCTACACCGGCTGGAGCCGCTTCGATCCCTTCAGCTACGTGGGCGTGGCCGGCTCCAACAACCTGATGGCGGCCAGCCAGCGCGGGCCCATCCGCTCGGCCTTCGGCACCACGGCCAACACCACGGTGCGCTCCAGCAACGCCGTGCAGTGGCTGCTGCCCGCGGGCCTGGCCGGCCTGGAAGGCGGCGTGATGCTTGCGGCCGGCGAGGGCGGCGCGGCCGGCAGCGGGCAGTACAAGCTGGCCGGTGCCCGCATCGGCTGGGCCGGCGGCGCCTGGGTGCTGTCGGCCGCGCACACGGCTACCGAGCCGGCCCTGCCCGACGACGAGCGCTTCCAGGACACGGCCCTGGGCGCGAGCTATGCGCTGGGCTTCGGCCGGCTCAGCCTGGCCGTGCGGCGCTTCGAGCTGCCCGATGCACGGCAGCTGAACCTGCTGGTCGGCCTGGTGGTGCCGGTGGGTGCGCACGAGCTGAAGTTCTCCTTCAACCGGGCCGACTTCTCCGGCCGCGTGGGCACCGCCGGCATCGGCGGCAACGAAGCGCGGCAGTGGGGCCTGGGCTACGTGCACAACCTGTCCCGTCGCAGCGCGCTGTATGCCACCGCCTCGGTGATCGACAACCGCGGCGGCGCCAGCTTCAGCGTGCCTGGCGGCCCGGCCGGGCTGGCCGGCGGCCAGCGCTCCACCGGTGCCGAAGCCGGCATCCGACACACCTTCTAGGAAAGGGCTGCCATGCCTTCCACCCTCATCGATTCCGCCATCTTCCAGGGCATCTTCTCGTCGGACGCCATGCGCCAGGTGTGGTCGGACGAGAACCGCACGCAGAAGTACCTGGACGTGGAACGCGCGCTGGCCATCGTGCAGGGCCGCCTGGGGCTGATACCGCAGGAGGCGGCCGACGAGATCGTGCGCCACTGCCGGCTCGACGAGATCGACATGGCCAAGTTGCGCCAGCAGACCGAGCGCATCGGCTACCCCATCCTGGGCGTGGTGTCGCAGCTCAATGCGCTGTGCCGCGACCGCCTGGGCGAGTACTGCCACTGGGGCGCCACCACCCAGGACATCACCGACACGGCCACCGTGCTGCAGATCCGCGAGGCGCTGCAGATCGTGGACGACGAGCTGGCCGCCATCAGCGCCGCGCTGGCGCAGCTGGCGCGCCGCCACCGCGACACGCCGATGATCGGCCGCAGCAACCTGCAGCAGGCCATTCCCGTCACCTTCGGCTACAAGATGGCCGGCCTGCTGTCGGCCATCGAGCGGCACCGCCAGCGGCTGGTGCAGCTGAAGGCTCGGGTGCTGGTGGGCGAGTTCGCCGGCGCGGCCGGCACGCTGGCCTCGTTGTCCACCGGCGCGATGGAGACGCAGGCCGGCCTGTGCGCCGAGCTGGGCCTGCAGCAGCCGCTGATCGCCTGGCACACCATCCGCGACAACATCGCCGAGGTGGGCGCCTTCCTCGGCCTGGTGGGCGGCACGCTGGGCAAGCTCAGCATGGACGTCAAGCTGATGATGCAGACCGAGGTGGCCGAGGTGTACGAGCCCTATGCCCACGGCCGCGGCAGCAGCAGCACCATGCCGCAGAAGCGCAACCCGATCAGCAGCTGCTACATCCACGCGGCCATCTCGGTGGTGCGCCAGCATGCGGCCGCGCTGATGGATGCGATGGTGGCCGACCACGAGCGCTCCACCGGCCCGTGGGAGATCGAATGGATCGTGCTGCCCGAGGCCTTCTGCCTGATGGCCGGTGCGCTGAAGCAGTCGCGCTTCGTGCTGGAAGGGCTGGAGGTGGACGAGGCCCGCATGCGCCACAACATCGACATCACCCACGGCCTGGTGATGAGCGAGGCGGTGATGATGGGCCTGGGCCCCTACCTGGGCCGCGAGGCGGCGCACGACCTGGTGTACGACCTGTGCCGGGATGCGGTGCAGCAGCAGCGGCCGCTGCTGGACCTGCTGGCCGCGCACCCGGACATCAGCCGCCACCTGGACCGCGACGCGCTGGCCGCGCTGTGCGAGCCGGCCGGCTACCTGGGCCAGAGCGGCCACATGGTCGACCGCGTGCTGGCGTCGCTCGGGTGACCGGCGCGGGAGGTTGGCCAGGCCCGGATGGCATCATCCCGGCTTTGCGAACCTTCCTACCGGGAGCCCGAACTTGAAGCGACTTTTCCCGCTGCTGACCGCCGCTGCGCTGATCGCGCCGGCTGCGTCGGCCCTGGCGCAGGTGCCTGTCGGCAAGACCAACAGCAAGGCACCCATCATGACCAAGGAAGAGCTGCGCGCTTGCATGAAGCGCGAGGCCGACGTGGAGCAGCGGCGGGTCGCCGCCGAGGCCAGCAAGGCGGCGCTGGATGCGGAGCGGGCCGAGGTGGTCAAGCTCTCGCAATCGCTGCAGCCGCTGAAGGCCGATGCCGAGGCCAAGGGCCAGGCCATCCGCCAGCTCAACGAGCGCATGCGCGAGCTCAGCGGCCGCATCCAGGCCTTCAATGCCAAGGCCGCCCAGCCCGCCGCCGACGACACCGCGCGGCAGGCCCTGCAGGCCGAGGAAAAGCAGCTCAAGACCGATGCCGCCGCGCTGCAGGCCGAAGGCGCGCCGCTGCAGCCCGCCTACGACGCCGCGGTGAATACGCTGAACGAACAGTCCAAGGTGCACGACGCTCGCGCCGCCGCCTGGAACGAGAAGCAGGCAGTGCTGGCGGCCGAGACCGCCGCCGCCGAGGAACAGCGCCAGGCCTGGCTGCGCGACTGCGCCGACCGCCGCTATCGCGAGGACGACGAAAAAGCCATCAAGGCGGGCAAATGAGCGCGGACCTTCGATCGCCGAACCCGCTGCTGGCCCCGTGGACCGCGCCGCACGGCCTGCCGCCTTTCGCGCAGATCGAGGCCGCGCACTTCGCGCCCGCCTTCGAGGTGGCGATGCAGCAGCAGCGCCAGGAGCTGGACGCCATCGCCCAGCAGGCGGCGGAGCCCACCTTCGACAACACCATCGCCGCCTTCGACCGATCGGGCCGGCTGATGAGCGACCTGGAAGGCTGCTTCGCCAACCTCGCCGCTTCCGAGGCCACGCCCGCCTTGCGTGAGGCGCAGCGCGAACTGGCGCCGCGCATCGCGGCGCACGAGAACGCCATCTCGCTGCATGAGCCGCTGTTCCGCCGCATCGATGCGGTGTGGCAGCGCCGCGCCGAGCTGGGCCTGGACCCGGAGCAGCTGCGCCTGGTCGAGCGGGTGCACCTGGACTTCGTGCGCACCGGTGCCCGGCTGGCGCCCGAGGCCCGCGCGCGGCATGCGCAGATCATGGAACGGCTGGCCACGCTCACCACGCAGTTCGGCCAGAACGTGCTGGCCGACGAATCCAGCTGGCAGCTGGCGCTGCCCACGGCGGCCGAGCAGGCCGGCCTGCCGGACTTCGTGCTGGCGGCCGCACGCGAGGCGGCCCGTGCGCGGCAGCTGCCGCAGCCGGTGATCACGCTGTCGCGCTCGCTGATCGTGCCCTTCCTCACCTTCAGCGCCCGGCGCGACCTGCGCGAGCAGGCCTGGCGCGCCTGGACCCGCCGCGGCGAGCATGCCGGCCCCACCGACAATCGCGCGCTGGTGCACGAGATCCTGCAGCTGCGTGCCGAGCGGGCCGCGCTGCACGGCCATGCCAGCTTTGCCGACTTCACGCTGGCCGACACCATGGCCGGCACGCAGGCCGCGGTGGCCCGGCTGCTGGACGACGTGTGGACCCGCGCGGTGGACACCATGGGCCGCGAGCGCGCGCAGATCGATGCGCTGCGCGCCGAAGCCGGCGACACCGGCACGCTGGAACCGTGGGACTGGCGCTACTGGGCCGAGCAGGTACGCCAGCGCCACTACGCCATCGACGATGCCGAGGTGAAGCCGTACTTTTCGCTGGAGCGCATGGTGGCCGCGGCCTTCGACTGCGCGCAGCGCCTCTTCGGCCTGCAGTTCACCGAGCAGCCGCAGCTGCAGCTCTACCACGCCGACGTCAAGGCCTACGAGGTGCGCGATGCCGCGGGCGGGGTGGTGGGCCTGTTCCTGCACGACAACTTCGCGCGGCCCACCAAGCGCAGCGGCGCCTGGATGAGCGCCTACCGGCGCCAGCACCGCAACGGCGCCGAGGTGCATCCGATCATCGTCAACAACAACAACTTCGCCAAGGCCGCGGCCGGCGAGCCCACGCTGCTCGGCTTCGACGATGTGCGCACGCTGTTCCACGAGTTCGGCCACGGCCTGCACGGCCTGCTGTCCAGCGTGCGCTATGAACGGCTGGCCGGCACCCAGGTGCTGCGGGATTTCGTGGAGCTGCCTTCGCAGCTGTACGAGCACTGGGCCACCGAGCCCGAGGTGCTGCAGCGCCACGCCCGCCACGTGCACACCGGCGAGCCGATCCCGCAGGCGCTGGTCCAGCGGCTGCAGGCCGCCGAGCGCTTCGGCCAGGGCTACGAGGCGGTGCGCTACGTGGGCAGCGCCCTCACGGACATGGCCGTGCATGCGCTGCCGCTGGCGCAGGTGCCGGCCGATCCGGTGGCCTTCGAGGCGCAGGTGCTGGCCGAGCGCGGCCTGCCGCATGCGGCCGGGATCAACCACCGCTTCACCCACTTCCAGCACCTGTTCGCCGGCCACGGCTATGCGGCGGGTTACTACGTGTACCTGTGGGCCGAGGTGCTGGACGCCGATGCCTGGGACGCCTTCATGGAAGCCGGCAGCCCGTTCGATGCGCAGGTGGCCGGCCGGCTGCTGCGCCATGTCTACGCGGCGGGCAACAGCGTGGCGCCGGAAGAGGCGTTCGTGGCCTTCCGCGGCCGGCCGCCGGTGGTGGAGCCGATGCTGCGCCAGCGCGGCCTGCTGCCCGAAGCCGCCAGCCAGGGAGCGGCCTGATGCCCGCCGTGAGCGCGCCACAGGCGGTGGCCGAGACGCGGGCCTGGCTGGAGCATGCGGTCATCGGCCTGAACCTGTGCCCGTTTGCCAAGGCGGTGCACGTGCGCGGGCAGGTGCGCTTCGCGGTGTGCGAATCGCCCGAGCCCGAGGCGCTGCTGCAGCAGCTGGCCGACGAGATGCAGGCCCTGGCCGCCACCGACCCGGCGGAAACCGACACCTGCCTGCTGATCCATCCGGCGGTGCTCACCGACTTCGACGACTACAACCAGTTCCTGGACGCCGCCGACGCGCTGCTGGAAGACCTGGGCCTGGAAGGCGTGCTGCAAGTGGCCAGCTTCCACCCGCAATACCGCTTCGAAGGCACCGAGCCCGGCGACATCGAGAACGCCACCAACCAGTCGCCCTATCCGATGCTGCACCTGCTGCGCGAGGAGAGCATCGACCGCGCGGTGGCCGCCTTCCCGGAGCCCGAGGCCATCTTCGAGGTGAACCAGCGCACCCTGGCCGACCTGGGCCACGACGGCTGGGAGGCCCTGCGTGCGCGGTGGGAAGCCGATGCGCGCACGTCGATTGCTGCAGGCCCTTCGGGGCACGATTGAGCGCCCCCGCGGCTGCCGCGCCCGCTTCCTCCCGCGCGGCCATTTCCGACTGAAGGTGCCTCCATGGCCGGTTCCAGCTTGCTCGCCCTGATCGACGACATCGCCTCCGTGCTGGACGACGTGGCCGTGCTCACCAAGCTGGCCACCAAGAAGACCGCCGGCGTGCTCGGCGACGACCTGGCGCTCAATGCCCAGCAGGTCACCGGCGTCAAGGCCGACCGCGAGCTGCCGGTGGTGTGGGCGGTGGCCAAGGGCTCCTTCGTCAACAAGGCGATCCTGGTGCCGGCGGCGCTGCTCATCAGTGCCTTTGCGCCCTGGGCGGTGACGCCGCTGCTGATGCTGGGCGGCGCCTTCCTGTGCTTCGAAGGCGTGGAGAAGCTGGCGCACAAGTTCCTGCATTCGAAGGAGGAAGACGCCGCCACCCGCGCCCGCCATGTACAGGCGCTGGGCGACAGCCACGTGGACCTGGTGGCGCTGGAGAAGGACAAGATCAAGGGCGCCATCCGCACCGACTTCATCCTGTCGGCCGAGATCATCGCCATCACCCTGGGCACCGTGGCCGACGCGCCCTTCACTACCCAGGTGATGGTGCTGGTGGGCATTGCGCTGCTGATGACGGTGGGCGTGTACGGCCTGGTGGCCGGCATCGTGAAGCTGGACGACGCCGGCCTGGCGCTCAGCCGTAGCGGCAGCGGCGGCCTGCAGGCCCTGGGCCGCGGCATCCTGGCCGCCGCGCCCTGGCTGATGAAGTTCCTCAGCGTGGCCGGCACCGCGGCCATGTTCCTGGTGGGCGGCGGCATCCTGGTGCACGGCGTGGGCCCGGTGGCCCATGCCATCGAGGGCTTTGCCGAGCCGCTGGGGGGCGTGGCGGGCTGGCTGGTGGCCAACCTGGCCAACATGGTGGTGGGCGCCATCGCCGGTGCCATCATCCTGGCGGTGGTGATGGGGGTGCAGCGCCTGCGTGGCAAGGCCCCCGCCGCCGCGCATTGATACTCCCGGCTTTGCCCGAGACCGTTTCGTTCCCGTGACCATCCGCTTGCTGCTGGCCCCGATGGAGGGCCTGCTGGACTTCGCCCTGCGCGACACCCTCACCGCCGTCGGCGGCATCGACCGCTGCGTGTCGGAGTTCATCCGCGTCACCGGCACGCTGCTGCCGGAGAAGGCCTTCGTGCGGGTGATGCCCGAGCTGCACAACGGCGGCCGCACCCGTGCCGGCGTGCCGGTGCGGGCGCAGCTGCTGGGCTCCGACCCGGCCTGCCTGGCCGAGAACGCGCAGCGCCTGGCCTCGCTCGGCCCGGCCGGCATCGACCTCAACTTCGGCTGCCCGGCCAAGGTGGTCAACCGCCATGGCGGCGGCGCCGCCCTGCTGGTGGACCCGCCGTTGGTCGGCCGCATCGTGGAAGCCGTCCGCCGCGCGGTGCCGGCGCACATGCCGGTGTCGGCCAAGATGCGGCTGGGCTTCGAGGACGACCGCCTGGCTATCGACTGCGCGCAGGCCATCGAGGCCGGCGGCGCCGAGGAACTGGTCGTGCATGCCCGCACCAAGGCCCACGGTTACAGGCCGCCCGCCTACTGGGAGCGCATCGCCGACATCCGCGCCGCGGTGAAGCTGCCGGTGGTGGCCAACGGCGAGATCTGGACCGTGGCCGACGCGCTGCGCTGCACCGAGGTGTCTGGCTGTGACGCGCTGATGCTGGGCCGCGGCATGGTGGCCGACCCCGGCCTGGCGCTGGCCATCCGCGGCGCGGAACAGGCGGTGGGCTGGCCGGCACTGCAGCCGCGGCTGGCCGACTTCTGGCAGCTCATCCGCCTGCGTGTGGAGGCGCGTCACCAGGCGGGCCGGCTAAAACAGTGGCTCAACTTCCTGCGGCGGGTGCATCCGCAGGCGGAGGACGCCTACCAGGCCGTGCGCACGCTGACCGACCCGCAACTCGTCACGCAGCGGCTGTTCGGCGGCGCCACGTCTCACAGCCTGTAGGCGAACTTGCTACGTCCTTCGTAGTGGGGTGCCGACACACCCTTGAGGTGGTGGGACATGGCGCATCAGAGGGGTGGTGCCTACGCTTGGCACCAAGGACGATGTACCCATCCACCCACCGGGAGCGATGCCATGATTTCCACTGCATCCCACGCCGAAGCCGCCTACGAGCTGCGCTTCGAGTCGCTGTTCCACTCGGGACGCGCACTCACCTTCCCGTGTGACGAGCGCGGCCAGGTGCACCTGGATTCGCTCAGCGAGCGGGCGCGGGACAACTACCTGTACGCACGCGCCGTGGTCGGCCGGGAATACTGCCCGCCCGCGGTCTGCCTGAGCGACCGCGTGCACTGACCACACGCCTGCCGGGCCTGCCCTCAGGCCCCGGGCCGGCGCTGCTGCAGCAGCTGCGCCACCACCGCCATCGCGATCACCTCCGGCTCCTTGCCGGTGATGCCTTCCACGCCGATGGGGCAGTGCATGCGGGCCAGGGTATCGGGCGCCATGCCCTTGGCTTCCATGCGGTGCACGAAGCGCGCGCGCTTGGTGGCCGAGCCGATCAGGCCGAAGAAGCCGAAGTCCCCCCGCTTCAGGATGGCTTCGGTGATGCGCAGGTCCAGGTCGTGGCTGTGCGTCAGCACCAGGTAGAAGGCCCCGGGCGGCGCAGCGTCCACCTCACCTTCCACCGCATCCACCGCCAGCGCGCAGATGTGGTCCGGCGCCGGCACGAAGGCATCGGCGGGCGGAAACTGGTCCTCCCGCTCGTCGATCCAGTCCACCCGGCAATCCAGCGTGGCCAGCAGCCGCACGATGGCCTGCCCCACATGGCCGGCACCGTACAGCTGCAGGTGGAACATCGGCTCGGGCTCGGGCCAGGCGGCCAGGGCCGCATCGTCCAGCCAGTCGAAGGCCAGCGTCACCGCGCCGCCGCAGCACTGGCCCAGCGCCGGGCCCAGCGGATAGTGCCGCTGGAATGCGGCCTGTCCTTCGGCCAGCATCGCACGCGCGGCGTCGATGGCCTTCAGCTCCAGGTGGCCACCGCCGATGGTGCCCACCGCCTCCCGCGCCGACACCAGCATGCGCGTGCCGGCATGGCGCGGCGCCGAGCCGCGCGACTCGACCACCTGCACCACCACCGCGGGATGGCGGGCGGCATGGCGCCAGGCGCGGGCGGTGCGGCGGACGTGGCGGTCCATCGCGCTCAGCCCGCCGCCTTCACCGCGGTGAGCGCGGCCAGGATGGCTTCCGACGTGGCCGGCGCGCGCAGCGGTGGATCGACGCGGTGGTCGGCCGCGGCCGAGATGGCGTCGCGTATCGCGAAGAACACCGAGAACGGCAGCAGCAGCGGCGGCTCGCCCACGGCCTTGCTGCGGTGGATCGAGTCCTCGCGGTTGGGGCCTTCGAACAGCTTGACGTTGAACACCGGTGGGCAATCGTTGGCCGTCGGGATCTTGTAGGTGCTGGGCGCATGCGTGGTCAGCTTGCCGGTCTGCGGGTGCCACACCAGCTCCTCGGTGGTGAGCCAGCCCATGCCCTGGATGAAGGCGCCTTCCACCTGGCCGATGTCGATGGCCGGGTTGAGCGAGCGGCCCGCGTCGTGCAGCACGTCGGCGCGCAGCAGCTTCCATTCGCCGGTCAGCGTATCCACCACCACCTCGCTCACGGCCGCGCCGTAGGCGAAGTAGAAGAAGGGCCGGCCCTTCATCGTCTCGCGGTTCCAGCTCAGGCCGGGCGTGGCGTAGAAGCCGTCGGACCACAGCTGCACGCGATCCAGGTAGGCCTGCGCCACCACCGCATCGAAGGGCAAGGTGCGGCCGCCGACCTGCACCTGGTCATTCGCGAACACCACCTTGGCCGGCGTGCCGCCATGGTGGGCCGCAATGCAGGCGGCCAGCCGCTCCTTGATCTGGCGCGCCGCATCCTGCGCGGCCTTGCCGTTCAGGTCCGCGCCGGTGGAAGCGGCGGTGGCGGAGGTGTTGGCCACCTTCTGCGTGTCGGTGGCGGTCACGCGCACCCGCTCGAAGCCGACGCCCAGCTCATGCGCCACCACCTGGGCCACCTTGGTGTTCAGGCCTTGGCCCATCTCGGTGCCGCCATGGTTCACCAGGATGGAGCCGTCGTTGTACACATGCACCAGCGCGCCGGCCTGGTTGAAGTGCTTCACGTTGAACGAGATGCCGAACTTCAGCGGCACCAGCGCCAGCCCGCGCTTGAGCAGCGGGCTGCCGGCATTGAACTGCGCGATGGCCTCGCGCCGCGCGGCGTAGTCGCTGCTGGCCACCAGCTGGTCGACCACCTCGTGCACGATGTTGTCGGTGACGGTCTGCTCGTAGGGCGTGACGTTGCGCTCGGTGGTGCCGTAGAAGTTGGCCCGGCGCACCGCCAGCGGGTCGCGGCCCAGCCGGCGCGCCACCGCATCCAGGATGTTCTCCACCGCGATGGCGCCCTGCGGCCCGCCGAAGCCGCGGAAGGCGGTGTTGCTCTGGGTGTTGGTCTTGCCCGAGTAGCCGTGCAGCGCCACGTCGGGCAGCCAGTAGGCATTGTCGAAGTGGCACAGCGCGCGGGTCATCACCGGGCCGCTCAGGTCGGCGGAATGGCCGGCGCGCGAGACCATCGTCACCTCGGCGCCCAGGATGCGGCCTTCGTCGTCGTAGCCGACGTCGTACTCATACCAGAAGCAGTGGCGCCGGCCGGTGATCAGGAAGTCGTCGTCGCGGTCCAGCCGCAGCTTGACCGGCCGGTTGAGCTTCTTCGCGGCCACCGCGGCCACGCAGGCGAACAGGCCCGACTGCGACTCCTTGCCACCGAAGCCGCCGCCCATGCGCCGGCATTCCACCTGCACGTGGTGCGCGCGCAGGTGCAGCGCATGGGCCACCAGGTGCTGCATCTCGGTGGGATGCTGGGTGCTGCAATACACATGCATGCCGTCGTTTTCCTTCGGCACGGCATAGCTGATCTGGCCTTCCAGGTAGAACTGTTCCTGGCCGCCGACGTCGAAGCTGCCCTGCAGCCGGTGCGGCGCCTTGGCGATCGCGGCCTGCGCGCCGCCTTCGTTGGTGCTGCGCACCAGGTGCATCGGCGGCACCACGTACTGCTGCTTCTCATGCGCCTGCTGCGGCGTGAGCACCGGCGGCAGGGCATCGATCTGCAGCACCTGCCTGGCCAGCGCGGCCGCGCGCCGGGCCTGGTCGCGGCTGGCGGCAATGACGGCGAACACCGGCTGGCCGAGGTAGCGGATCTCGCCGTCGCACAGGATGGGGTCGTCGTGCACGATGGAGCCGCAGTCGTTGCTGCCGGGGATGTCGGCCGCGGTGAGCACGGCCACCACGCCGGGCATGGCCTTGACCTTGTCGAGCTCGGCGCCTTTCAGCGTGCCGTTGGCCACCGGCGAGAGGCCCAGCGCGCAGTGCAGCGTGCCCTGCAGCTCGGGAATGTCGTCGATGTAGGTGGCCTCGCCGACCACATGCAGGTGCGCCGATTCATGCGGCCGGCTGATGCCGACACGGGCCCCGGCGGCCTCGGCCGTGCGTTCGGCCGGCTCGTCGATGCGGGCCGCGGTGTTCTTCGCATAAGGCGCGAAGGCTTCGGCGGGCTGCAGCAGGCTGGGGGCGATGGGCTTGTTCATGGTGCGGCTCTGGTTTTTTCGGCGGGCGGCGTCGACTTGTCTAGGCAAGTGGCCGGTGCCGGCTTGCGGCGGTGCGCTGTGTTGGGCGGTGTTGGGCTTGCTCTCGCGCCTGGGCTGGGGGCGCGTTGGCGGAGGCTCGGCGGGGCGGGGGGGTGTGCGGGCAGGCCCGGGGGCGCAACTTCCGCGGTTCGCGCTGCGCGCGAACTGCCCTGCGCTGCTCGGTCGGGCGGCCCGCGCCGCGTAACTCGCTGCGGGTGCTTCGCCCCCTCCGCTCAGACACCCGCCTGCGAGTCAGATGTTGTGGCGCGCTGCGCGCGCGGGCCACCCGCCCTGCGCTGCTCGGCGCTCCACATGCGCCCCCGGGCCTGCCCGCACGCCCCCCCGCCGAACACCGGGGGTTCTCGTGCCGGGGCACCTTGAACCCCAACACCAGCTGCTGCGCGTTGGCAGCGACAGCTTGCGCATCACACCGCCTGTGCTGGGCGGGGGGCGGGGCCCGGTGGGGGCGATTTGGGGCTCGGCGAGGAGCGCAGCGACGAGGTCGGCACGCGCAGCGTGCTTCGTAGACTGACTCGCGGTGGCTGTCCGACTGCACTGAGCGAAGCGAACGTAGCGAGTTCCGCCGTGCGACCTTGTCGTGAGCACCGGAGCGCAGTCGGCCCGCAGGGCCGACCGAGAGCGCGCGAGTGCCGCCCGGCCGCCCGAAGGCGCTCGCACCGACGGCCAACGTGCCGGCGGTTTGGCATTTCACCCCCGCTGGGCCCCGCCCCACGCGCAGCGCCGCGAGACAGAGCCGTCGTGCAAGAACTCGCTGCCCAAGCACGGCTCCACCCACCTCACACCCCATGCGGCATCACCGCAAACACACTGGTCTGCTCGGCGGGCAGCGGGTCCACCGTGCGTGTCTCCAGCCAGAAGCGCATCAACAGGTTCTGCGCCACCTGCATGCGGTAGTCGGCACTGGCGCGCATGTCGGTCAGGGGCTTGAAGTCGGTGAGCAAGGCGGCTTGCGCGGCCTTTACCGTGTCTTCGGTCCACGGCTGGCCGACCAGCGCGGCTTCGGCCGCCGCCGCGCGCTTGACCACCGCGGCCATGCCGCCGAAGGCCAGGCGCACGCTCTTCACGGTGTCGCCGTCCAGCTCGATCGAGAAGCCTCCGCACAGCGCCGAGATGTCGCAGTCGAAACGCTTGCTGATCTTGTAGGCGCGCACGGTGCGGTCGAAGGCTGCGCCTGGCACCACCAGCGCCTGCACGAATTCGCCGGGCTCCAGCCTGTTCTTCATGTAGTCCACGTAGAACTCGGGCAGGGGCATGCTGCGCACACGCTCGCCCTGGCGCAGCTCGATCTGCGCGTCCAGCGCCATCAGCACCGGCGGTGAATCGCCGATGGGCGAGCCGTTGGCCACGTTGCCGCCCATCGTGCCGGCATGGCGGATGGGCGGCGAGGCGAAGCGCAACCACACGTCGGTGAGCGACGGCAGGCGCTTCGCCAGCGTTGCATAGGCATCTTCCAGCGACGCACCGGCGCCGATGCGCAGCCCGCCGTCCGGCAGCGTTTCTATCGTTTTGAGCGCAGCCACGTTGCCCACATGGATCAGATCGCCCACGTCACGGAACTGCTTGCTCACCCACAGGCCGATGTCGGTGGAACCGGCCAGCAGCGTGGCCTTCGGCTTGTCCATGCGCAGCGCGGCCAATGCCTCGATCGTGGTGGGCGCATGCAGCGTCGCGGCGGGCTCGCCGGCACGGGCGCCGGTGTACGCCAGCGAGCCTGCCTGCAGGGCCTTCAGCGCGGCCACCACGGGCGCTGCGTCCAGCCGGGCCGCGGGCAGGTCGAACATGCGCTGGCCGGCGTCGATGATCGGCCGGTAGCCGGTGCAGCGGCACAGGTTGCCCGAGAGTTCATCGGCCAATTGCTGGCGGGTGGGCTGGGTGCCGGCGGCCTGGTGGTGCTCGTAGGCCGACCACAGCGACATCACGAATCCCGGCGTGCAGAAGCCGCATTGCGAGCCGTGGCACTCCACCATCGCCTGCTGCACCGGGTGCAGCGTGCCGGCGCACTGGGCCTTCAGGTCCTCCACCGTGAACAGCGCCTTGCCGTGCAGCGTGGGCACGAACTGGATGCAGCTGTTGACCGTCTGCAGCTTCAGCGCGCCGGCCTCGTCCAGCTCGCCGACCACCACGGTGCAGGCACCGCAATCGCCTTCGTTGCAGCCTTCCTTGGTGCCGGTGCAATGGGCGTCCTCGCGCAGCCAATCGAGCACGCTGCGGGTGGGATGCACGCCGCTGACGTCGACGATGCGGCCGCGGTGATGGAAGCGCACGGGTTGTGTTGTCATGGGTAGGAACTTACCCGTTGAGGGGCGGGCCGTGAATACGATAGCCCTCATAGCACCTATCGAGCCAGCCATATGACGCAGCGCGCCGAGTTCGACAAGATCGAGCTGTACCTGATCAGAGTCCTCCACACCGTGATCGTCGAACGCAGCGTCTCCCGTGCCGCCCTGCGCCTGCAGAGCACCCAGCCCGCCGTCAGCGCCCAGCTGAAGCGGCTGCGGGAGCTCACCGGCGATCCGCTGCTGGTGCGGGCCGGCAACGGCATGACGCCCACCGCCACAGCGCTGCAGCTGGTGGGCCCGGCGGCCAGCCTGCTGCAGGCGGCCGATGCGCTGTTCAGCCCGCGCATGCGCAGTGCCTCGTTCGATCCGCAGACCACCACCGCCACCTTCCGCATCGCCGCCAGTGACTACCTGGACCCGAGCTTCCTGCCCGAGCTGGTGGCGCACGTGCACCAGGCCGCGCCGGGCGCGCGCATCGAGCTGCAGGCGCTGTCGCGCGACTTCGACTACCGCCGCGGCCTGGCCGACGGCGAGGTCGACCTGGTCATCGGCAACTGGCTGCGCCCGCCGGAAGAGCTGCACCTGGGCCGGCTGATGTCCGACGAGATCGTGTGCCTGGTGGCCGAGGGCCATCCGGTGGTGCGGCTGGCCGAAGGCGCCGGCAAGGGCTGGACGGTGGAGAAGTACCTGGGCTGCGAGCACGTCGCGCCTTCGCCGCTGAGCCCGGGCGCGCTGGGCGTGATCGAGGAGCACCTGGCTTCGCTGGGCCTCAAGCGCAACCTGGTGGTGCGCAGCGCGCACTTCAGCCTGATCCCGCTGATGGTGGCCCGCAGCGGCCTGGTGCTCACCACCGGCCGCCTGTTCTGCTCGCGTTATGCCGGCGTGCTGCCCGTGCGCATCGTGCGCTGCCCGGCGCCGTTCCCGCCGCTGGCGTACTACCAGCTGTGGCACGACCTGACGCATGCCTCGCCCTCGATGCGCTGGCTGCGCGAGCAGGTGCGCGAGGTGGCCCGCCGCGTGGCCGGCCCCACCGCGGTGCCCGCCACGGCGCATTGAAAATTCCGTTCGACGATTGAAGTGCCGATGACCTCCACCCAAGCCCCGCCCTTCCGACTGGCCCTGCGCGGCGACCTGCTCGACTTCACCGGCATGCCCGACTGGGGTGCGGTCACCAGCCCCGCGGTGCGCTGGCGGCCCGATCACTGGCTGCTGGTCGAAAACGGCCGCATCACCGGCGTGCAGCCGGCCAGCCAGCCCCTGCCCGGCGAGGGCTGGCAACAGCAGGACCACCGCGGCCGGCTGATCCTGCCCGGCTTCATCGACACCCATGTGCACAGCCCGCAGCTCGACGTGATCGGCAGCTACGGCACCGAACTGCTGGACTGGCTCAACACCTACACCTTCCCGGCCGAGAGCCGCTATGCCCAGGCCGCCGAGAGCGAATCGGGTGCCGCGCGTTTCGTGCAGGCGCTGCTGTCGCACGGCACCACGACCGCGGTGGTGTTCCCGACGGTGCACAAGATCAGCGCCGACCTGCTGTTTGCCGAGAGCGCCCGCCGCGGCATGCGCCTGGTCACCGGCAAGGTGCTGATGGACCGCCATGCGCCCGACAACCTGCGCGACGACGTGGTGCAGGCCGAGCGGGACTGCATCGAGCTGATCGAGCGCTGGCACGGCCACCAGCGGCTGAGCTATGCGGTGACGGTGCGCTTCGCGCCCACCAGCACGCCCGCGCAGCTGGCCATGGCCGGCGCGCTGTGCGCCGCCTACCCGGGCCTCTACATGCAGACTCACGTGGCCGAGAACCGCGAGGAAGTGGCCTGGGTGCAGCAGCTCTTCCCCGAGGCGCGCAGCTACCTCGACGTGTACGCCCGCGCCGGCCTGATGAACGAACGCAGCGTGCTGGCGCATGGCATCTGGCTCGACGCGGAAGACCGCGCGGTGCTGCGCGATACCGGCGCGCAGATCGCCCACAGCCCCAGCTCCAACCTGTTCCTGGGCAGTGGCCTGTTCGACTGGCGCGCGACCGAGGATGCGGGCGGCCGCGTCACGCTGGCCAGCGACGTGGGCGGCGGCACCAGCCTGTCGATGATGCGCACCGTGCTGGACGCCTACAAGATCCAGGCGATGCAGGGCCAGCGCCTGACCGGCTGGAAGGCCCTGCATGCCGCCACGCTGGGCGCCGCGCAGGCGCTGCACCTCGACCATGAGATCGGCTCCTTCGAGCCCGGCCGCCTGGCCGACGTCTGCGTGTGGGACTGGGCGGCCGACCCGGTGGCCGAGCGCCGCATGTCGGTGGTGCAGAGCCTGCACGAGCAGCTCTTCGCCTGGTTCACCCTGGCCGACGACCGCAACCTGGTGGCCGCCTACATCCAGGGCGTGCCGCAGTACTGGCGGGCGGCCATGCCCAGCGGCTGAGCCCCGCGGCCGGCGCGCCGCCCACCGCACGACACGACAAGCCAACACATACCGGCCATGAAGCCGGAGGAGACAAGCCATGTTCGAGAAACTGTTCCGCCTGCAGGAGCACGGCACCACCGTGCGCACCGAGCTGGTGGCCGGGTTGACCACTTTCCTGACGATGGCCTACATCATCTTCGTCAACCCCTCCATCCTGGGCGACGCCGGCATGCCCAAGGGCGCGGTGTTCGTGGCCACCTGCCTGATCGCGGCGCTGGGCTCGGCCATCATGGGCCTGTACGCCAACTACCCCATCGCGCTGGCGCCTGGCATGGGCCTCAACGCCTATTTCGCCTACGTCGTGGTGCTGCACATGGGCTTCACCTGGCAGGCGGCGCTGGGGGCGGTGTTCATCTCGGGCTGCCTGTTCTTCCTGGTCACGGTCTTCAGGTTGCGCGACCTCATCATCCGCGCCATACCGCCGGCGCTGCGCATCGGCATCACCGTGGGCATCGGCCTGTTCCTGGCCATCATCGCGCTCAAGAGCGCGGGGCTGATCGCGCCTTCCAAGGCCACCTACGTCACCCTGGGCAACCTCCACACGCCCTCGGTGGTGCTGGCCACGCTGGGCTTCTTCGCCATCGTGGTGCTGGACAAGCTGCGGGTGCCCGGCGCCATCCTGATCGGCATGCTGGGCATCACCGTGGCCTCGTTCTTCTTCGGCGGCAACACCTTCGCCGGCGTGTTCTCGGCGCCGCCGTCCATCGCGCCCACCTTCCTGCAGCTGGACATCGCCGCGGCGCTCAAGGGCGGCATCCTGAACGTGATCCTGGTGTTCTTCCTGGTGGAGCTGTTCGATGCCACCGGCACGCTGATGGGCGTGGCCAAGCGCGCGGGCCTGCTGGTGCCGGGCAAGATGCACCGCATGAACAAGGCGCTGATGGCCGACAGCGGCGCCATCTTCGCCGGCTCGCTGCTGGGCACCAGCAGCACCACCGCCTATGTGGAAAGCGCGGCCGGCGTGCAGGCCGGCGGCCGCACGGGCCTTACTGCGCTGACGGTGGCGGTGCTGTTCCTGGCCTGCCTGTTCATCTCGCCGCTGGCGGGCGCGGTGCCCGCCTATGCCACCGCGCCGGCGCTGTTCTTCGTGGCCTGTTTAATGCTACGGGAGATCACCGAACTGGACTGGGACGAGACCACCGACGTGATCCCGGCGGCGGTGACGGCACTGATGATGCCGTTCACCTACTCCATCGCCCACGGCATGGCCTTCGGCTTCATCACCTACGCGGTGTTGAAATTGCTGACGGGCCGCGGACGCGGCGTGCATTGGATGGTCTGGGTCATCGGGTGTATTTTCCTGTTCAAGTACATCTACATCGGCACTGAATGAATGACAGAACAACGCAGGGGGGCGGCATGCTGAGACTGGAGCTGGCGCACATCAGCAAGCAGTACCCGGCCGTCAAGGCCAACGACGACGTGAGCCTGCGGGTCAAGCCCGGCGAGATCCATGCCGTGCTGGGCGAGAACGGCGCGGGCAAGAGCACGCTGATGAAGATCATCTACGGCGCGGTGCGCCCGGATGAGGGCGAGGTGCGCTGGAACGGCCAGCCGGTGTCCATCCGCAACCCGCAGGAGGCGCGGGCGCTGGGCATCAGCATGGTGTTCCAGCATTTCTCGCTGTTCGACACCCTGACCGCCGCCGAGAACGTGTGGCTGGGCCTGGACAAGAGCATGACGCTGGCCGAGGTCACCGGGCGCATCCGCCAGGTGTCCCAGGCCTACGGCCTGGAGGTCGACCCGCTGCGGCCGGTGCACAGCCTGTCGGTGGGCGAGCGCCAGCGGGTGGAGATCGTGCGTGCACTGCTGACGGACCCCAAGCTGCTGATCCTGGACGAGCCCACCTCGGTGCTCACGCCGCAGGCGGTGCAGAAGCTGTTCGTCACGCTGCGCAAGCTGTCGGCCGACGGCTGCAGCATCCTCTACATCAGCCACAAGCTCGACGAGATCCGCGCGCTGTGCCACCACTGCACCGTGCTGCGCGGCGGCCGGGTGACGGGCGAGGTCGACCCCACCACCGAGACCAACGCCGGCCTGTCGCGGCTGATGATCGGCGCCGAGCCGCCGCAGCTGAAGCATGTGCAGTCCACGCCCGGCGCGGTGGCGCTGGAGCTCAAGGGCCTGTCGCTGGCCAAGCAGTCGCCGTTCGGCACCACGCTGGCCGACATCGCGCTGCAGGTGCGCGCGGGCGAGATCGTGGGCGTGGCCGGCGTCTCGGGCAACGGCCAGCAGGAGCTGATGGCCGCGCTGTCCGGCGAAGACCCGCGGGCGGCCAGCGGCAGCATCACGCTGTTCGGCCAGGACATCGCCGCCGCCAGCCCCGGCCGGCGCCGCGCGCTGGGCCTGCACTTCGTGCCGGAGGAACGGCTGGGCCGCGGCGCGGTGCCCACGCTCAGCCTGGCGCAGAACACGCTGCTCACCCGCACCGAGGCGGTGGGCCGCTGGGGCTGGATCCAGGTGGGCCAGGTGCAGAAGCTGGCCGCCGACCTCATCGCCCGCTACCACGTGAAGGCCGGCGGCCCGGGCGCGGCGGCCAAGTCGCTGTCGGGCGGCAACCTGCAGAAGTTCATCGTCGGCCGCGAGATCGATGCGCGGCCCAAGGTGTTCATCGTCTCGCAGCCCACCTGGGGCGTGGACGTGGGTGCCGCGGCGCAGATCCGCGCGGCGCTGCTCAAGCTGCGCGACGAGGGCTGCGCCCTGCTCGTCGTCAGCGAGGAGCTGGACGAGCTGTTCGAGGTGAGCGACCGGCTGGTGGTGATCGCGCAGGGGCGGCTGTCGCCCAGCGTGCCGGTGGCCCAGGCCACCATCGAGACCATCGGCGAATGGATGTCGGGCCTGTGGCCCGGTGCGGCGGTGAAGGCGCCTGCGGAGGTGGAACATGCTCAAGCTTGAGGCGCGGCCGCAGCCTTCGAAGGTGATGTCGCTCGGCTCGCCGCTGATCGCGCTGGCGCTCACGGTGGTGCTGGCCAGCCTGCTGTTCATCGCCTTGGGCAAGGATCCGGTGCGCGGCCTGTCCATCTTCTTCGTCGAGCCGCTGAACGGCCTGCGCGCCACCGCCGAGGTGCTGCTCAAGGCCACGCCGCTGATGCTGTGCGCGCTCGGCCTGGCGGTGTGCTACCGGGCCAATGTGTGGAACATCGGCGCCGAAGGCCAGTTCCTGCTGGGCGCCATCGCCGGCGGCGGCGTGGCGCTGTGGCTCACCACCCATGGCGTCACCGGGGCGCGCGGCATCTATTCGCCGCTGGTGCTGCTGGCCGGCGTGGTGGGCGGGGCGGCCTGGGCCGCCGTCACCGCGGTGCTGCGCGACCGCTTCAATGCCAGCGAGATCCTGGTCAGCCTGATGCTGGTGTACGTGGCGCAGCAGCTGCTCAACTACCTGGTGTTCGGGCCCTGGAAGGACCCGATGGGCTTCAACTTCCCGCAGACCAAGACCTTCGATGCCAGCACCTGGCTGCCGCAGCTGCTGGCCGGCACGCGGCTGCACTGGGGCATCGTCGTCGCGCTGGTGATGGTGGTGGTGTTCTGGGTGTTCCTGTTCCGCATGTTCCGCGGCTACCAGCTGCAGGTGGGCGGGCTGGCACCGGCGGCGGCGCGGTATGCGGGCTTCTCGGCCCGCAAGTCGCTGTGGACGGCGCTGCTGGTCTCCGGCGGCATGGCCGGCCTGGCCGGCGCGATGGAGGCGGCCGGGCCGCTGCGGCAGCTCACGCCGCACGTGTCCACCGGCTATGGCTTCACCGCCATCATCGTGTGCTTCGTCGGCCGGCTGCATCCGGTGGGCATCGTGCTGTCCAGCGTGCTGCTGTCCATGATGCTCATCGGCGGCGAACTGGGCCAATCGCGCCTGGGCCTGCCCAACGCGCTCACCGGGGTGTTCCAGGGTTCGCTGCTGTTCCTGCTGCTGGCCTGCGACACGCTGATCACCTACCGCGTGAGGTGGCGCTCCGCGCCGCGGCCGGTGGCCCCCAGCGCCGCGCCCGCCGCGCAGCAACTGAAGGAGGCCCAGCCGTGAACGAAGTCGCCCTGTTGATCGCGGCCACGCTGGCCTCGGGCACGCCGCTGGCGGTGGCCGGCCTCGGCCTGCTGCTCAACGAGAAGGCCGGCGTGCTGAACCTGGGTGCCGAAGGCATGATGCTGGTGGCCGCCATCGCCGGCTTCGCCACCGCGCTGGCCACAGGCAGCGACGTGCTGGCCTTCGCCGCTGGCGCCGGCGCCGGTGCGCTGATGGCCGCGGTGTTTGCGCTGCTGGTCATCGGCCTGAACACCAACCAGTACGCCACCGGGCTGGCGCTCAGCCTGTTCGGCGGCGGCTTCTCGGCCTTCGTGGGCGTGGGCTTCGTCGGCAAGAAACTGGAAGACCGCGTGCCCTTCGAGGTGCCGGTGCTGGCCGACATCCCCTTCATCGGGCCGGCGCTGTTCAAGCAGCACTGGATGGTCTACGTGGCCATCGCGCTGGTCGTCGGCCTGTCGTGGTTTCTCTATCGCAGCCGCGCCGGGCTTGTGCTGCGCGCGGTGGGTGAGTCGCCCGAGTCGGCGCATGCGCTGGGCTACCCGGTGCGGCTCATCCGCTTCGCCGCGGTGCTGGGCGGCGGTGCGCTGTGCGGCGTGGCCGGGGCCTTCCTGTCGGTGGTGTATGCGCCGCTGTGGGTCGAGGGCCTGGTGGCCGGCCGCGGCTGGATCGCGCTGGCGCTCACCACCTTCGCCACCTGGCGGCCGGCGCGGGTCTTGCTTGGCGCCTACCTGTTCGGCGGCGTGACGATGCTGCAGTTCGCGCTGCAGGGCGCGGGCGTGGATGTGTCCAGCCAGCTGCTGACGATGCTGCCCTACCTGGCCACCATCGTGGTGCTGGCGCTGATCTCGCGCAACCCGCTGTGGATCCGCATCAACATGCCGGCCTCGCTCGGCAAGCCGTTCCATCCGGGCGCCTAACATAGGCCTTTCCAAGTGTTTCCAGATTCCTCCGAGGAGCCAACATGACTGTTCTGAGCAAGCGCGACCTGCTGAAGTGGGCTGCGCTGTCGTCCGTGGCCGCGGCCGCGCTGGTGGGTTGCGGCAAGAAGGAAGAGCCGGCCGCGCCGGTGGCTTCCTCCCAGCCCGCCTCCGCCCCGGCTGCCGCCGCACCCGAGCCGCTGAAGGCGGCCTGGGTGTACGTCGGCCCGGTGGGTGACGCCGGCTGGACGTTCGCGCACGACCAGGGCCGCAAGGAGGTGGAAGCCGAGTTCGGCAACAAGGTGCAGACCAGCTTCGTCGAGAAGGTGCCCGAGGGCGCCGACGCCGAGCGCGTGATCCGCGACCTGGCCACCCAGGGCAACAAGATCATCTTCGCCACCTCCTTCGGCTACATGGAGCCGATGATGAAGGTGGCCGCCGAGTTCCCGGACGTGAAGTTCGAGCACGCCACCGGCTACAAGACGGCGCCGAACATGCGCATCTACGATGCCAAGTTCTTCGAGGACGCCTACCTCGCCGGCATCATCGCCGGCACCATGAGCAAGACGGGCACCATCGGCTTCGTCGGCTCCTTCCCCATCCCCGAGGTGCTGCGCAACATCAATGCGTACACCCTGGGCGCGCAGAGCGTGAACCCGAAGATCAAGACCAAGGTGGTGTGGGTCAGCACCTGGTTCGATCCGCCGAAGGAAGGCGAGGCCGCGCAGAGCCTGATCAACGGCGGCGCCGACGTGCTGCTGCAGAACACCGATTCCTCGGCCGTGCTGCAGACCGCCGAGAAGAACGGCAAGTACGCCTTCGGCTGGGACAGCGACATGAGCGCCTTCGCTCCCAAGGCCCACCTGGGCTCGGCCGTGGCGCTGTGGGGCGGCTACTACAAGAAGGCCATCAAGGAAGTGATGGACGGCACCTGGAAGACCGAGCGCACCGTGTGGGGCGTCAAGGAAGGCCAGAACGACCTGATCAAGGTCGCCGAGGTGGTGCCGGAAGACACCCGCAAGAAGATCGACGAGATCAAGGTCAAGATGAAGGCGGGCGAGTTCGAGGTGTTCACCGGCCCGGTGGTCGATGCCGCCGGCAAGGAGCGCCTGGCCGCCGGCACCGCCGCCGACCAGGACTGGAAGGACAAGATCGACTTCTACGTCAAGGGCGTGGAAGGCAAGATCCCGTCGGGCAAGTAAGCCCGGTCACGGCCGGCCCGCGGGCCGGCAACGGGCCGCCCTGGCGCCGCAAGGCGGCGGGCGGCCTTTTTCTTTGCAGCGGCAGCCGTTTTGCCACCCATGATCGAACACCATCACTACCACCCCGTGCTGCTGGCCAGCGCGCTGGACGAAGCCCGTGCCGACGGCCGCCGCTGCCCGGTGCCCGCCCAGCTGCTGGGCACCGACCTGGCCATCTGGCGCGACGCCGCCGGCACGGTGCACGCCTTCGACGACCGCTGCCCGCACCGCGGTGCGTCGCTGTCCCTGGGCCGCATCGAGGGCGACCGGCTGGAGTGCGCGTACCACGGCTGGCAGTTCGCGCCCGGCGGCCGCGTGGTGCAGGTGCCGGCGGTGCCCGGCTGGCAACCGCCCGAAGGGCACCGCGCCCGCAGCTACCGCGCCAAGGAAGCCTACGGCCTGGTGTGGGTGGCGCTGGTGCCGGCCGGCGCCGACGACGCCGACGTGCCCGAGCCGCCGCTGCCGGCCTTCTCGGCCGAAGGGGATGCGGAGCTGCGCAAGGTCAACTGCGGCCCCTACGACGTGGCCACCAGCGCGCCGCGCATCGTCGAGAACTTCCTCGACATGGCCCACTTCGGCTACGTGCACGAAGGCTGGCTGGGCGCCCGCGACAACACCGCCATCGAGCCCTACCGCGTCAGCGCCACCGAGCATGGGTTCCTGGCCACCGAATGCCGCGCCTGGCAGCCGCAGAGCAGCGTGCAGGCCGCCGGCGGCGCGATGGTGGAGTACACCTATGAGGTGAATGCACCGTACACCGCCATCCTCACCAAGGTGCCCGACGCGGCCGCGGTCAAGGTGCGGGGCTTCCGTGAATCCATCGCGATGTTCGTGTGCCCCATCGAGCCCGAGCGCAGCCGCGTGTGGATCCGCCTGGCGATGCTGGACTGGACCTCCACCGACGCGCAGCTGCAAGGCTTCCAGCACACCATCTTCTCGCAGGACCAGCCTGTGCTCGAATCGCAGCGGCCGCGCCGGCTGCCCGTCACCGCCCAGGCCCCGGTCACCGAACTGCATTGCGCGGCCGACCGCGCATCCACCGCCTACCGCCGCTACTTGAAAGAGCGCGGCATCACCTTCGGCATCTGCTGAAGCGCCCAGGAGACCTGCCCATGCCCCTCGAACTGGCTTCCCGCCTCGACAAGATCGGCCGCGACGCGCTGCCCCTGCTGCTGCGCGACATGCCCAAGTGCGAGCTGCACATCCACATCGAAGGCTCGCTTGAGCCCGAGCTGATCTTCGCCCTGGCCCAGCGCAACGGCGTCACGCTGGCGTACCCCAGCGTGGAAGCGCTGCGCGAGGCCTATGCCTTCACCGACCTGCAGAGCTTCCTCGACATCTACTACGCCGGCGCCAGCGTGCTGCTGAAGGAGGAAGACTTCTTCGACATGGCGATGGCCTACTTCCGCCGCGCCGCCGCCGACAACGTGGTGCATGCCGAGCTGTTCTTCGACCCCCAGACCCACACCGACCGCGGCGTGCCGTTCAAGACGGTGATCGACGGCCTGACCCGCGCCAGCCAGACCGCGCAGCAGGAGCTGGGCGTCAGCAGCGCCCTGATCCTGTGCTTCCTGCGGCACCTGAGCGAGGAAGCCGCCTTCGCCACGCTGGAAGAAGCGCTGCCGTACCGCGACCAGTTCATCGGCATCGGCCTGGACAGCAGCGAACGTGGCCACCCGCCCGAGAAGTTCGCGCGCGTGTACGCCCGCTGCCACGAGCTGGGGCTGCACCTGGTGGCGCATGCGGGCGAGGAAGGCCCGGCCGAGTACATCGAGACCGCGCTCGACCTGCTGAAGGTGGAGCGCATCGACCACGGCGTGCGCTGCGTGGAGAAGCCCGCGCTGGTGGAGCGGCTGGCGGCCGAGCAGGTGCCGCTGACGGTGTGCCCGCTGTCCAACATCAAGCTGTGCGTGTTCGACTCGATGGACCAGCACAACATCGCTTCGCTGCTGGAAGCGGGGCTGAAGGTCACGGTCAACTCCGACGACCCGGCCTATTTCGGCGGCTACATGAACGCCAACTTCGACGCGGTGTTCAACGGCCTGCCGCAACTGGGGCCGCGGCATGCGTACCAGCTGGCGCTGAACAGCATCGAAGCCAGCTTCGCTTCCGACGCGGCGAAGAGCGAGTGGGTGGAGAAGCTGGACCGGGTGTTTGCTGACGCGTCTTGATGTCGCTGCGGTTTTGGTGGGTTGCCTTTGCGTGTAGGTAACTTGCTGGGTTTGTGCTGTTTGCGCAGGGCCGTGCGGGCCGGCCCGGGGGCTTAGCTTCCGCGGTTCGCGCTGCGCGCGAACTGCCCTGCGCTGCTCACGCCGGTGGCCCGCGGCCCAACTCACCTCCGCTCGCTGCGCAAGCGCCCGCACGGCCCTGCGCAAATGTTGGAGCGGTGGTGCTGCGCATGGAGGTGCTTTGCAGTGGCGCTGCCGTCTGCGACGAGATTGCTGCGTTGGAGCGGTCGGTCGTGGCGCGGGGCTGTTTGCTGAGTGGCGACTTGCTGGGGTTGTGCTGTTTGCGCAGGGCCGTGCGGGCCGGCCCGGGGGCTTAGCTTCCGCGGTCGGTGCTGCGCACCGACTGCCCTGCGCTGCTCACGCCGGTGGCCCGCGGCCCAACTCGCCTTCGTTCGCTTCGCTCACTGCGGCTCAAACAGTCGGCCGCAAGTCAGTTCACGAAGCGCGCTGCGCGCGCGGCCACCGGCGCTGCGCTGCTCGGCGCTCCACATGCGCCCCCGGGCCGGCCCGCACGGCCCTGCGCAAATGGCGGAGCGGTGGTGCTGCGCTTAGAGGTGCCTTGGCACGGCGCCGCGGTTTGCGACGACGATGCTGCGGTGGCGCTGGCGCTGGCGCTGGCGCTGGCGCTGGCGCCGGTGACCGTGGCACGGCGCTGCATGCCAAGCCAACGAGGCGGTTGCAGCAGCTTTCCACACAGCAGAGCGGAGCCGCGCGGGGGGCGGTGCCCGGTGGGGCGATTTGTGGGGTGGCGAGGAGCGCAGTGCCGAGGTCGGCGCGCGCAGCGCGCTTCGTGAACTGACTCGCGGCCGACTGTTTGAGCGGCAGTGAGCGAAGCGAACGAGAGCGAGTTGGGCCGCGCGACCTCGGCGCGAGCACCGCAGAGAAGTCGGCCGCGCAGCGGCCGACCACCCCAGCATGAGCCCCGCCGGGCACCGCCCCCCGCGTGGCGGCCGAACAAGAACAGCACCTATGGCCAACGCCGCCGCGCGGCGGCCGAACAAGAACAGAAACCGGGGCAACGAAACCGCGGACATGGCCGCTGCGTCAGGACGGCGCCTAACGCCTCACGCCGGCCGAACCCGCTTCCGCCTTCGGCCGCAGCAGCACCACGATCAGGCTCAGCACCCCGGCCGTGCCGGCCAGCATCAGTGCGCCGGCACTCCATACCAGCCAGGCCACCAGCGTGGCGCTGTCGCCTACCCAGGTGAGCGCGGTCTGCGCGAAGTCCAGCGCCAGCGACAGCATCTGGCGCCAGCCGGGAATCCAGCGTTCGATCACCTCGCCGTACGGGATGTCGTCGATCAGCGGCCGCACGTCGGTGGCCCAGCCGGCGCCGTTCACCAGCAGTGCGTGCAGTCCCCAGGCGGAAAGCGACCACAGGGCCAGCAGTACGGCAGCAATGATCCAGATGGCGGTCAGCATGTTGTCGGTTCGAAGGTGTTGGCAGCGTTGCCTAGAATCAGGGTGTTCCAGGCCAGCACGGCGTGCCACCGCCGCGCTGGCCTTTCCATTTTGTGGCCATGTCGAGGACAACCATGTTCAAAAACCTCGCTCGGGCGCTGCGGCGCCCGGCGCTGCCGCGCATCGTCGCGCAACTCCTGCTGCCCGCCAGCCTGCTGGTGCTGGCGCCAGCGCCGCCCGCCGTGGCCCAGCCTGCGCCCCTGAAGGTCGGCTTCGTCTACGTTACCCCCATCGGCAGCGCCGGCTGGACCTACCAGCATGAGCTGGGCCGCCAGGCGCTGCAGCGCACGCTGGGCCCGAAGGTGCAGACCACGGTGGTGGAATCGGTGGCCGAGGGTGCCGATGCGGAGCGCGTGATGCGCGACCTGGCCGCCCAGGGCCACCAGCTGGTGTTCGCCACCAGCTTCGGCTACCTGGATCCGGCCTTGCGGGTCGCCGCCGACCATCCCGCCGTGCGCTTCGAGCATGCCGGCGGCTACAAGCGCGCCGCCAACCTGGCCACCTACAACGCCCGCTTCTACGAAGGCCGCTGGCTGGCCGGCTACCTGGCCGGGCGCAGCAGCCGGACAGGCGTGGCCGGCTTCGTGGCCGGCTTTCCGGTACCCGAGGTGGTGCAGGGCATCAATGCCTTCACGCTGGGCATGCGGGCGGCCAATCCGCAGGCCACGGTGCGCGTGGTGTGGCTCAACACTTGGTTCGATCCGCCCAAGGAACGCGAGGCCGCCCTGTCCCTGGTGAATGCCGGTGCCGACGTGCTCACCAACCACAGCGGCTCGCCGGCCGTGCCGCAACTGGCCGAGGAGAAGGGCGTGCGCCTGGTGGCCTACCAGAGCGACATGCGCGCCTTCGCGCCCAAGGCGCAGCTGGCGGCCATCACCGCCGACTGGAGCGGCTATTACCTGCGCCGCACCCAGGCCGTGCTGCAGGGCCAATGGCAGTCCACCGCCACCTGGGGCGGTCTGCGCGACGGCATGGTGGCGCTGTCGGCCGTGGATCCGGCCCTGCCGGCCCTGGTGCGCAGCGCGGTCGCCGAGCGGCAACAGGCGCTGGTAGCCGGCCGCAGCACGCCGTTCGACGGCCCGCTGAAGGACCAAGCCGGGCGCGTGCGCCATGCTTCTGGCCCGCTGCCGGACGAAGCCATCGCCTCCATGGACTGGTTCGTGGAAGGCGTCGTGGGCAGCGTGCCGGGCCGCTGACGATCTTCAAGGCGCATTGATGCAGGATTGGCGGCCTGCAGCATGCGTATTTGCGGGTTCATGCGAAGTGATGCTTTTGATAATGCGCCCTCTTGCGACTCGGAGGGGGCTGCGTGAAGGTGAAGCTGGAGATCAAGGCGGCCTGGATCGGCGCCGCGGTGGTCGTCGTGCTCATCGGGCTGGTGGGCAGCTTCCAGCATCACCACATCGCGCGTGATGTCCGGGCGGTGCTGCAAACGCAGCAGGACGCCCTGGGCGCTTCCATGGCCGAGAGCCTGGGCGACAAGCTGGAGATGCACGCCGCGGTGCTCGAGCAGGGCGCTACCGCCATCGACGCCACCGTGCTGGCCGACACCGCGCAGCTGCGTCGCGCCCTGGCGCGCGCCACCGGCGTGCGGGCGCTGTTCACCGGCGCCTTCGTGGTGCTGCCGGACGGCCAGCTGCTGATGACCGAGCCGCCGCGGCCGGACGACAAGCCGATCAACCTGGCCGACCGCGACTACTTCCAGGCGGTGCTGGCGGGCCGGGCGGTCAGCCTGTCGGCACCGATGATCGCGCGCGCCCGCCACCGCGCCGCCGTGGTGATGGCGGTGCCGCTGCGCGCCAGCGACGGCCGGCTGCTGGGGGTGCTGGGCGGCGGCATCGAGATCGAGCGCGACAACCTGCTGGGCCGCCTGGGCTCGCTGCCGGTGGGCCGCGGCGGCCACTACGAGGTGGTGACGCAGGGCGCCGACCCGGTCTACATCGCCCACCCCGACCGCAGCCGCCTGCTCAAGCCGGCCAGCGCCGCCGGACATCCGGGCGACCTGGTGACCACCAAGCCGGTGCGCCGTGCCGACTGGGCACTGCGGGTGGTGCTGCCGGCGGCGGAGGTGGAGGCGCCGATCCATGCCGCGCAGCAGCGGCTGCTGCTGCAGCTCACGCTGCTGGGCGGCGCCAGCGCGCTGATTGGCTGGCTGGCCATGCGCCGGCTGCTGCGGCCGCTGACGGCGCTGCACCAGGCCATGCGCAGCTGGCGCGCCTCGCCCGGCCAGCCGCTGCGCCTGCGCACCTCGCTGCCCGACGAGCGCGGCGAGCTGGCGCGGGAGTTCGAGGCGCTGGCGCGGGATGCCCGCCAGCGCGAGGCCGAGCTGGCCGCGGTGAGCGATGCATCGCCGCTGGGGCTGTTCCGCGCCGGCATCGACGGCCGGCTGAGCTACGTCAACGATGCCTACCTGCGCATGCATGGCGTGACGCTGGAAGAGGTGCGCGCCGGCCGCGCGATGCTGATGCCGGCCGAGCAGCGCGAGGCGGCGCTGCAGTCCTGGCATGACGCGGTGGTGCACGGCCATGGCTTCAGCAGCGTGCGGCGGCTGCAGCGCGGCGGCGGCGCCCGCGGCACCAGCACGGCCACGCTGGCCGTGCGCTGCGCGCCGCTGGTGGTGGACGGCCGGCTGGAAGGTTTCGTGGGCACGGTGGAGGACGTGACCGAACGCACCGCCGCCGAGGAGAAGCTGATGGCGGTCAATGCCATCTTCGACGCCACCACCGACTTCGTGGTGCAGGCGCTGCCCGATGGCCGCATCACCTACATGAACCCGGCCGCCCGCCGCGCGGCCGGCATCGGCCTGAACGAGCCGCTCGGCGAGCGCCAGGCCTCGGACTTCCATCCCGCCTGGGCCCACGAGCGCTTCCGCAAGGAGGTGCTGCCCGCGGTGCTGCAGCGCGGCGTGTGGGTGGGCGATTTCGTGCTGCTGGACGGCCAGGGGCAGGAGCGCCCGATCAGCCACATGGTGCTGGCCCACCACGGCGCGGACGGCCGCATCCGGCACTTCTCGGCGGTGATGCGCGACGTGTCGGCCGAGCGCCAGGCCGAGCAGGAGCAGCGCCGCCAGGCCGCGACGCTGCGCTCGATGACCGAGGCCATCCCGGCCATCATGCTGGCGGTGGGCGCGGACGGCCGCTTCCGATTCGTCAACAGCAGCTTCGAGCGCTGGCACGGCCTGGCGCGCGGCAGTGTCACCGGCCGCACGGTGCAGGAGGTGCTGGGCACCGACGGCCACCTGCTGCAACAGGCCTGGGTGGCCCGGGTGCTGGCCGGCGACACCGTGCGCTACGAGACCGGCGAAGGCCTGTGCACCGCCCTGGGCCCGCGCCACCTGATGGTGAACCTGGTGCCGCTGCGGCTGGACGACCACACGCTGGACGGCTACGTGGGCGTGGCCTACGACATCAGCGACCGCAAGGAGCAGGAGGCGCGGCTGGAGGCGCTGTCACGCACCGATCCGCTGACCGGCGTGCTCAACCGCGCCGGCCTGCAGCAGCGGCTGGACCAGCTGCTGCAGGAGGCGCGCAGCGGCCACCTGGCGCTGCTCTACATCGACCTCGACCATTTCAAGCCGGTGAACGACCAGCACGGCCACCCGGCCGGGGATGCGCTGCTGCGGCAGTTCGCCCAGCGCATGCTGGCCATCGTGCGGCCCACCGACACCGTGGCCCGGCTGGGCGGCGACGAATTCGCCATCCTGCTGACCCACCTGCGCGAGCGCGCCAATGCCGACCGCGTGGCGGCCAAGGTGGTGCAGGCGGCCTCCTGCCCGTTCGACCTGGACGGCACCTTCGTGCAGGTGGGCGCCAGCGTGGGCGTGGCCGTGGCCAGCGCGGCCGAAGGGCCGATGCCCGACGCCGCCACGCTCATCGCCCAGGCGGACATGCTGCTGTACCGGGCCAAGCGCGCCGGCGGCAGCCGTCACATGGCCGAGGCCGTGGGCGCCTGAAGCTGCGCCGCCAGCCGCGCGGCCCCGGGGCCGAAGGCATAGGCGTCCATGCCCAGCGCGCCGAAGGTGACCGACGCGTGCAGCCGCAGCGGCACCGCCTGCCGCCCGCCCGCGCCGGCGGCCGCATGCCAGGGCAGCAGGTGCTCGTCGGTGGGATGCATCAGCGCCGCATGCGGCGCCTGCGCGCGGTAGTCGAACAGCGCAGGCCAGTCCCGCGCGGTGGCGCGTTCATGCATCCAGCCGCGGAAGGCGGCGCTTTCCGGCAGCTCGGCATCGCCGCTGCGGGGCGTGCCGTGCAGCCGGCCCAGCAGGCGCAGGTTGTGGGTGATGCTGCCGGTGCCCAGCACCAGCACGCCTTCGGCCGCCAGCGGCGCCAGCGCCTGGCCCAGCGCGAATTGCTCGGCCGGGCTGTGCGTGGGCACGTAGGCCAGCGGCAGCACCGGCACGTCGGCCTGCGGAAACATCCAGCGCAGCGGCGTCCAGATGCCATGGTCCAGCCCGCCCTGCGCCAGCCGGTGGGCCGGGATGCCGGCCTGCGCCAGCAGCGCCTGCGCCTGCTGCGCCAGCTCGGGCGCGCCGGGCGTGTCGTAGCGCAGCTGGTAGAGCGCCGACGGAAAGCCGCCGAAGTCGTGCACCGCCTCATGGCGCGGCGCGGCCAGCAGCACCGGCTCCCGGGTCAGCGAATGGGCGGAGATGGCCAGGATGGCCCGCGGGCGGCCGAAGGCGGCATCCAGTGCCGGGCCCAGCCGCTGCCAGAACGCGCCGGCCTCGCCCGGCTCCAGCGCCGTCATCGGCGAGCCGTGGGACAGGAACAACGAGGGCAGCGGTGGGGTGGTGGAGGTCATGCCGGCATTGCACCAGCGCCAGGCGTGGCCACGGTTCTGCGGCTTTGCACGCCGCGTTGCAGCGGGCTGAGGGCGCGTCGACGCCCCCGGTTGTCGAAAAGCGCCAGGGCGGATCGTCGTGGCAGACCGACATCCCACGGAGCCCCGCCATGGCCGACCCGCACCCGCTCACGCCCGCCGCCGAACTGGCCGCGCGCCAGCCGCGACGCTTTCCCGGCGAAAGCGCCGACTACCGCCGCGCCCGCACCGCGCTGCTGGCCGAGGAGATCGAGCTGCGCCGCCACATCGAGCGGGTGGCCGCGCTGCGCCGCGCGCTGCCGCCGGGCGGCCTGGTGCCGCAGGACTATGTGTTCGAGGGCGAGCAGGGCCCGGTCACGCTGTCAGGCCTGTTCGGCCCGCACCGCACGCTGATCACCTACAACTGGATGTTCGGCCCGCGGCGCGAGGCTTCGTGCCCCATGTGCACCTCCATGCTGGCCGCGCTGGACGGCGAGGTGCCCGACCTGCTGCAGCGCGTGGCCTTCGTGGCCATCGCCCGCTCGCCGCTGCCGCGGCTGCTGGCCTTCAAGCGGGAGCGCGGCTGGCAGCACCTGCCGGTGGTCTCCTCGGGCGGCAACAGCTTCAACCGCGACTATGTCGACGAAGACCCGGAGGGCAGCGACGACCACGCCGGCTTCAACGTCTTCGTGCGCACGGACGACGGCATCCGCCACTTCTGCGGCGACGAGATGGGCTTCGAGACCGCCGATCCCGGGCAGGACCCGCGCGGCGCGCCTGACTTCATGCCGCTGTGGAACCTGCTGGACCTGACGCCCGAGGGCCGCGGCACCGACTGGTATCCGCAGCTGCACTACGGCCGCGCGGCCGGCGGTTGCTGCGGCTGACGCGACCGCCCGCCTGCAAACCCCGGGCGGCGCGGGCGGCAGCCCATCCTGCTACCGTGCAGCCCATGACTGCGACCTCCCTTTCTCCTTCCGCGTGGCGCCTGGCCTGGCGGCAGACGCTGCGCGATTTCCGGGCCGGCGAGCTGCGCCTGCTTATCGTGGCGGTGATGCTGGCGGTGGCGGCGCTCACCGCGGTGGGCTTCTTTGCCAACCGGCTGAACACCGGGCTGGAACGTGATGCCGCGCAGCTGCTGGGCGGTGATGCGGTGGTGGCCAGCGACCGGCCCACGCCCACGACGCTGGTGGAGGAGGCCGCCGCGCGCGGCCTGCGCACCAGCCGCAGCGCGGTGTTTCCCAGCATGGGCCGGGCGCCGGACGAGCTGGGCGGTGCCAGCCGGCTGGTCGGCGTCAAGGCGGTGGACGACAGCTATCCGCTGCGCGGCCGCATGCGGGTCAAGGCCGGCCCCGAGGCCGAGGAGCAGGCCGTGAACAACGGCCCGCCGGCCGGCAGCGTGTGGGTGGACGCCGCGGTGCTGGAATCTCTCGGCCTGAAGGTGGGCGACCCGCTGCTGCTGGGCGATGCCTCGCTGCGCATCGACCGCGTCATCACCATCGAGCCCGACCGCGGCGCCGGCTTCATCAGCTTCGCGCCGCGGGTGATGCTGGCGTTGTCCGACCTGCCGGCCACTGGCCTCATCCAGCCCGCCAGCCGCGTGACCTACCGGCTGGCGGTGGCTGCGCCCGGGGCCAGCCTGGCCGAGGTGGGCCGCTACGTGGCGGACATCAAGCGCCGCATCGGCAGCGAACAGCTGCGCGGCGTGGACGTGGAGTCGCTGGAATCGGGCAGCCCGCAGATGCGGCGCACGCTGGACCGCGGCGAGAAGTTCCTCAACCTGGTGGCGCTGCTGGCCGCGCTGCTGTCGGCGGTGGCGGTGGCCATCGCCGCGCGTGACTTCGCCAACCGCCACCTGGACGACTGCGCGATGCTGCGGGTGCTGGGCCAGCCGCAGCGTTCCATCGCGCTGTCGTACGGGCTGGAGTTCGGCTTCGTCGGGCTGGTGGCCAGCGGCCTGGGCGTGCTGCTGGGCTTCGTGGTCCACCATGTCTTCATCTGGCTGCTGGCGGGGCTGGTGCAGGCGGAGCTGCCGCCGCCCGGGCTGTGGCCGGCGCTGTTCGGCCTGGGCGTGGGCCTGACGCTGCTGCTGGGCTTCGGCCTGCCGCCGGTGCTGCAGCTGGCGCAGGTGCCGCCGCTGCGCGTGATCCGGCGCGACGTGGGCGCGCTCAAGGCCTCGTCGCTGCTGGTGCTGGCCGCCGGCACGCTGGGCTTTGCCGCGCTGCTGGTGGCGGTGTCGTCCGACCTCAAGCTGGGGCTGATCGCGGTGGGCGGCTTCGCCGCCGCGGTGGTGGTGTTCGCCTTGCTGTCCTGGGTGGCGGTGCAGGTGCTGCGCCGGGCGGTGCCCGAGTCGCGCGCGCCGCGCTGGCTGGTGCTGGCCACGCGGCAGATCGCGGCGCGGCCGGCCTTCGCGGTGCTGCAGGTGTCGGCGCTGTCGGTCGGCCTGCTGGCACTGGCGCTGCTGGTGCTGCTGCGCACCGACCTCATCGACAGCTGGCGGGCCGCCACGCCGCCAGATGCGCCCAACCGCTTCGTCATCAACCTGCAGCCCGACCAAGCCGAGCCCTTCCGCGCGGTGCTGAAGGAAGCGGGCGTGCAGCGCTACGACTGGTTCCCGATGATCCGCGGCCGCCTGGTGGCCATCAACGGCCAGCCGGTGGTGCCCGACGCCTACGAGGACGGGCGCGCCCGCCGCCTGGTGGACCGCGAGTTCAACCTCAGCCACGACACCGTGCTGCCCGAGCACAACCAGGTGATCGCCGGCCGCTGGACGCCGGACGAGCCCGACGCGGTGAGCGTGGAAAGCGGCCTGGCCGAGACGCTGGGCCTGAAGCTGGGCGACCGCATGCGCTTCGACATCGGCGGCCAGCTGCGCGAAGGCCGCATCACCAGCCTGCGCAAGCTGGACTTCGCCTCCATGCGGGTGAACTTCTTCGTCATGTTCCCGCTGGGGCAGATGGAAGGCGTGGGCACCACCTACATCAGCGCCTTTCGCGCGCCGGAGCTGCCGGGCTTCGACAACCGGCTGTCGCGCGACTTCCCCAACATCACCAACGTGAACGTGGCGGCTTCGCTGGCGCAAGTGCAGGGCGTGCTGGACCAGGTGATCCGTGCGGTGGAGTTCCTGTTCGGCTTCACGCTCGCGGCGGGACTGGTGGTGCTGTTTGCGGCCATCACCGCCACGCGGGAGGCGCGATCGCGAGAGTTCGCGATCATGCGGGCCATGGGCGCCGGCCGCACGCTGCTGGCGCGGGTTCAGCGCACCGAGCTGCTGGGCGTGGGCGCGCTGGCCGGCCTGCTGGCGTCCACCGCCGCCATGGGCGTGGGCTGGGCGCTGGCGCGTTATGCCTTCGAGTTCAGCTGGTCGGCGCCGTGGTGGGTGCCGCTGGCGGGCACCGCGTCGGGCGCGCTGCTGGCCCTGGCCGCCGGCTGGTGGGGCCTGCGCGAGGTGCTGCGGCGCCCGGTGGTGGAGACGTTGCGGCGCGCCCAGGCATGAATGTGGGCACCCGGGCCAGCGGGTACGCGGGCCCCTGCCGGGCGGCGGCCGCGGGTGGGCGCCCGGGTTCGCGCGGGTGCAGTTGGTGCGTCGTGGTGGCGGTTCGTCGGCGCGGGCTGCGGTTCGTCGCAAGTCGCTGTGCGGGGGGAGGGGCGGTGCCTAGAGTTCACTCCATCGCAACGCCACACCCCGCAGGAGCCCACCATGAACAGCCCCCGTTTCTCCAGCCAAGCCACCGCCTTCGTCCTGGCCGCCGTCGTCACGCTGGGCATGCTGGCCGGCGTGGACAGCCTGGCGACCCAGGGCCATGCGGCGCAGGACGGTGTGCTGCTCGTCCAGCAGCAACAGCAGCAGCAACAACAACCGGCCGAGGCTAAGCCGGCTGGCCCTGCAGCTTGAAGGTGCCCACCATGCCGCTGAGCGCGCCGGCCTGCTGGCGCAGGTTCTCGGCGGCGGCGGACGACTGTTCCACCAGCGCGGCGTTTTGCTGCGTCATCTCGTCGAGCTGACCGACCGCCTGGGTGACCTGGTCGATGCCCATGCTCTGCTCGCTGCTCACGGCGGTGATCTCGGCGATCACCGCGCTCACGCGGCGCACGCTGTCCACCACCTCTTCCATCGTGCGGCCGGCGTCCTGCACCAGGCGGGCGCCGGTTTCCACCCGTTCGGAGCTGCTGCCGATCAGGCGCTTGATCTCGCGCGCCGCCTCGGCGCTGCGCTGCGCCAGCATGCGCACCTCGCCAGCCACCACGGCGAAGCCGCGGCCCTGTTCCCCGGCGCGGGCGGCCTCCACCGCCGCGTTCAGCGCCAGGATGTTGGTCTGGAAGGCGATGCCGTCGATGGTGCCGGTGATGTCCGCGATCTGACGCGAACTGGTGCTGATCTCGTCCATCGTCGAGATCACTTGCGACACCACCTCGCCGCCGCGCTGGGCCACCTGCGCGGCCGACCCGGCCAGCTGGTTGGCGCTGGCGGCCGATTCGGTGCTGTGGCGCACCGTGCCGGTGAGCTGCTGCATCGACGAAGCCGTCTGCTGCAGGCTGCTGGCCGTCTGCTCGGTGCGCCGGCTCAGGTCCTCGTTGCCGGAGGCGATCTCGGCCGATGCGGTGGCCAGGCTGTCGGCGGACTCGCGCACCTGGGTCACCAGGCCGCGCAGCGCGCCGCACATCTCGGCCAGCGCCTGGCGCACCGCGCCGATCTCGTCGCGGCGCGTGGTGTCGATGCGCAGGGCGAGGTCGCCTTCGCCGATGCGCCGGGTCAGCGCCACCACCTCGGCCAGCGGCCGGCGGATGGAGCGCACGATGGCGGCGGTGCTGGCCATCATCGCCAGCACGATCAGCGCCATCACCCCGCTGACGGCCCACACGGTGTTCATGCGTTCGCGGCCGGTGGCCTCGCGCACGGCGGCCGCGCGCTGCTGCTGCAGCGTCACGAAGGCCTGCTGCGAAGCCAGGTAGTCGGCCACCGCGGGCTGCACCTTGCTGCCCATGGCCGCCATGGCGCCCGCGGCATCACCCGCCTTGCGCAGCGCCAGGGCCTGCTTGCGGGTGTCCAGGTAGTTCTGCCGGCGCTGGGCCACTTCGGCCAGCGCGGCCTTTTCCTCGGCATCGGTGGCCAGTGCGTCCACCTGCTTCTGCAGCTCGCTGATGCGGGCGCTGGCCGCGTCGATCTGCGGCTTGAGCGTGTCGGTGAGCTGCGGCTCGGTGCTGGCCAGCGTGGCCATCACACGGGCCGCGTTGGCCTCGGTCATGCCGGACCAGCGCAGCGCCAGCTCCAGCTTCTTCTCCTGCGTGGCTTCCCGCTCGGCCGCGACGGCGAGCAGGCTGCGGGTCCTCAGCACCGAGGAGGTGGACATCGCCACCACCAGCACCGCCAGGGCCACCGTGGGCAGCCAGATCTTTTGCGAAAGCGTGAACTGCATGGCTTCGGCGGCGGTGCGGGTTCAGTCGGCTCAGGCCGTCGCGGCGTCCATCAGGCCCATCTCGGCGCTGCTCATCAGCGCTTCGATGTCCATCAGGATCAGCATGCGGTCGGACACGCTGCCGATGCCGGTGATGTAGCTGGTGTCGATCTGGCCGGAGCTCAGCTCGGGGGCCGGCTTGATGGTGTCGGGCGCCAGTTCCAGCACGTCGGACACCGAATCCACCACCGCGCCCACCACGCGGCCACGCACGTTCAGCACGATGACCACGGTGAAGGTGTTGTAGTCGGCCGAGTCGCATCCCAGCTTCAGGCGCAGGTCGACGATCGGCACGATCACGCCGCGCAGGTTCACCACGCCCTTGATGAAGCTGGGCGCATTGGCGATGCGGGTGGGCTGCTCGTAGGAGCGGATTTCCTGCACGCGCAGAATGTCGATGCCGTACTCCTCCGCGCCGAGGCGGAAGGTGAGGTATTCGCCGCCCGGGGCGCCGCCACGGGCCTTGGCGTTCTGAACCGCGCGTTGGGCTTCGGCGCGGGCCACTTCGGTGGCGTCGGTGATCATGTCCATGGTGGCGTCCTTCGTCTGGTTGCGTCGCTGCTGGGATATCGGCGTGCGCTCGGCGCACTGAAGCCGTCGTCCGTCCGGCCGGCCTGCGGGCCGCACCGGTTCTCCTGGCAGCTTCGGCCGCTTTGCCCGTGGCTTGAGGGCCGCGGTGGCCTGGATGGCAGACTGCGCCGATGTCCTCGATCCCTGCCCCCGTCCCGCAGCCCCTTCCGGTAACGCGCCCCCGCCGACTGCGCCGCTGGGCGGTGGCCTTCGGCATGCTGTCGCTGCTGGCCTGCGCCGCGGTGGCCGCCGCCGTGGTGCTGGCGCTGCAGCCCACGGCCGTGGTCAGCGGCCCCTCGGCCACCGCCGGCTTCGACCTGCGCCGCGGCTGGCTGCTGCTGCGGGCGCACGACCCGCGCCGCCTGGTGCCCGGCCAGCCCGGCCATGTGCAGCTCGACGAGGCGGAACTGCAATGGCTGGTCGACCAGGCCGTGGCCCGCGGCCCGGCCGGCACGGCGGTGCGCGTTGCGCTGGCCGAAGGCAGCGCCGGGCTGCAGGCCAGCCTGCCGGTGCCGGCGGGGCTGCTGCCGGCCGCGCTGGTGCAGTCGCTGGGCGGCTGGCTGAACGTCGACCTGCGGCTGCGGCAGCCGACGGCCGCCGGGCTGCCCGAGGTGACTGCCCTGCGGCTGGGCCGCCTGGCGGTGCCGCCGGCGCTGGCGGTGCCCCTGGTGCAATGGACGCTGCCGCGGGCGGCCCCGGGTGCGCTGCCGGCGCTGGAGCTGCTGCAGGTGGTGCGCACCCTGCATTTCACGCCGGGTGGTCTGGAAATCGGCTACGTCTGGGGCGAGCACAGCCTGCAGGCCCTGGGCGCTGCGCTGCTGCCGGCTGAGGAGCGGGTGCGGCTGCAGGCCTATGCGCTGGCTATCAGCCGCGCCGCCGGCACCGGTGCGTCGCCCTGGCCGCTGCCGCAGCTGCTGCAGACGGTGTTCACGCTGGCGGGCGAACGCTCGGCCACCGAGGAGCAGGCCGGGGCCGAAAACCGTGCCGCCTTGCGCGCGCTGGCGCTGCTGGCCACCGGCCGGCCGCTGCAGCCCTGGCTGCCGCCGGGCGAGCGCCACCGCGCCGGTCCGCCGCGCCCGCTGCTGCTGCACGGGCGGGTGGACTTTCCGCAGCATGTGGTGGTATCGGCGGCGCTGGCGGCCGAGGGCGGCGGGCCGCTGGCCGATGCCATCGGCGTTTACAAGGAACTGCTGGACGCGCGGGAGGGCAGCGGCTTCAGCTTCAACGACATCGCGGCCGACCGCGCCGGCACCCGCCTGGGCCTGCTGGCCATGCGCCAGCCGCGCCAGCTGCAGCAGCGCCTGGCCGAAGGCGTCGTCGACGACGATCTGTTGCCGGATGTGTCCGGCCTGCCCGAATACCTGCCCGAGCCGGTCTTCCGGCGCCGCTACGGGGGCGTGGGTTCACCTGCTTACGAAGCCATGCTGGCGGAGATAGAAAAACGTCTGCTGGACAGCCCGCTGCTGCGTTAGAGGTTGGCGGCGCGGGCCCGGCAGTTGCAACAGCACGCTACCGGCTGGAACCGAACCGGCAGCGCACCACTCCGCCAACATCGTCCACCCACCGAAGTGCCCCACCCATGCGCAAGACCTCGCTTCTGTTGACCGCCCTCGGACTCGGCATGTCGGCCTGGGCCGTGCAAGTGCGCGCCCAGTCCACCACCAGCACCACGGCCGCCGTGGTGGACGCCCGCTGGAAGGAAAGCATCGATGCCTTTGCCGCGCAGGACAAGCTGAACGCGCCGCGCACCGGCGGCGTGCTGTTCGTCGGCAGCTCGTCCATCCGGATGTGGAGCGGCCTGGAGGATGCCTTCGCCAGCGCCAACATGCCGGTGCTCAAGCGCGGCTTCGGCGGCTCACGCATGCTGGACTGCGCGCAGTACGTGGACGCGCTGGTGATGCCCTACAAGCCGCGGCTGGTGGTGGTGTACGCCGGCGACAACGACCTGGCCGAAGGCCGCACGCCGCAGCAGGTGCTGCAGAGCTTCACCCGGTTCACCGAAGCGGTGCGCGCGGCACTGCCGGAAACCCGCATCGCCTACCTGTCGATCAAGCCCAGCCCGCTGCGCGCAGCGCTGGTGCCCGCCATCCGCGAGACCAACGGCCTGATCTCGGCCTATGCGCGCAACACGCCCAACCTCGACTACATCGATGTGTTCAGCAAGATGCTGGACGACAGCGGCAAGCCGCGCGGCGAGCTGTTCCTGGCCGATTCACTGCACCTGAACGCCGAGGGCTATGCGCTGTGGCGCAACGTCATCAACCCGCATCTGCTGCCGGCCGAGGGCGCGCCGGTGCAAGCGTCGGTGCAAGGCTCGGCCCCGGCGCCGCTGGCTCCGCAGCCGCAGGCGGCGTCGCTGAAGACGCTGGTGTCGACGTCGGCGGCGTCGCGCTGACCGAGGCCATCGGGCCGGCGCCGGAACCGGCGTCCGCGCCCGCCGCCGCCAGGCGCGGCTTGCGGCTCAGCCGCTTCTTCAGCGCGGCACGCTTCTCGGCGGTGCGGCGGTCCAGTTCGCCGCTCACCCAGGCCACCAGGTACAGCGCCGGGAAGCTCACCAGCACGATGGCGGCGTCCACCCAGTAGGGCCGCTCCGGCTGCACGTCGCCGGCCAGGGCCAGGGCCACCAGCGCCAGCACCAGGTGGGCGCAGAACACCGGCAGCGAGGCGCGGCCCAGCGTTTCCAGCACCGGCAGCCGCGGCAGGTGGCGGCGCAGCCAGGGCGCGAAGTGCATCGCCAGCAGCAGCAGCGCCATGAAGTTCATCAGGCGCAACGGGCCCAGCGTCCACTTGTCGAACAGCGGCGCCAGCGAGGGCTGGCCCGGGAACGGCGTCTGGCCGATGGCATGCCGCCACACGAAGCCCACCACCGCGATGCCGATGGCCGCATTGACCATCCAGCGCGGGAACACCGTGGGCGGTGCATCCGGCTGCTCGGCCTGCATGCAACCCAGCCACAGCCCCAGCACCCACAGGAACTGCCAGCCCCAGATCTCGAACGAGCCGGTCTGCTGGTAGGGCACCGGGATCGGCGCGATGGCGGTCACGCCTTCATAGATCACGCGGCCGATGTCGAACTGCGCGGCCAGCCACATCAGCAGGCTCAGGCCCAGGATGCCGCCCCACCCCCGGTGCAGCCCGTGCAGCAGCAGCAGCGGGCTGGCCAGCATGAACACGATGTAGATCGGCAGGATGTCCAGCAGCGGCGGCGAATAGATCAGCAGCAGGCCGCTGAAGAAGGCGGCCAGCGGCCGGTCGAGGTAGAAGCCGATCAGGTTGATGATCGCGTCCTGCCCGGTGAGGATGCCCATCACCGCCACCACCGTCAGCAGGAACAGCAGCAGCGCGATCTGGCAGGCATAGATCTTCAGCGCGCGCTTGAAGAAGGCGCCGCGCATGGCGTCCGCGCCTTCGCGCCGCTCGCGCGCCGTGTACACCATGCCGGCCATGAAGGCCGACAGCATGACGAAGCCTTCGGCCGCCGAGACGAAGCCGAAGGGCTGGCCGGTGGGATCGGACAGCCGGGTCGGCAGGTGCGTGAAGGTCATCAGCACCAGCATCAGCCCGCGCACCGCGTCGAGCTCCCACAGCCGCTTTGCGGTCTGGCCGCCGGGCCCGCCACTTGCCACGTGCTTCTCCTGCTGAATCACCGATGAGGTGCGGTGATTCTTCAAGCCCCGGGGCCCCGCCGCTGTAGGACAAGGGCGGGTCGCCGGCTGGGACAGCGGCGCGCGTGGACCCGGCGCCGGGGCCGGGCAGGGCGGCTCAGGCCGGCTGCAGGCGGAAGCCCTGCATCAGCTGCGTGAGGCGGGCGGCCTGCTCGCGCAGGCTCTGCGCGGCGGCGGCGGATTGCTCCACCAGCGCGGCGTTCTGCTGCGTCATCTGGTCGAGCGCCACCACCGAGTGGTTCACCTGGCCGATGCCCTGGCTCTGCTCGCCGGTGGCCACGGTGATCTCGCCGATGATGTCGGTCACGCGCTGCACGCTGGCGACGATCTCGCCCATGGTGCTGCCGGCGTCGCGCACCAGGCGGGAGCCGGTTTCCACCCGCTCCACGCTGGCGCCGATCAGGCCCTTGATTTCCTTGGCGGCCTCGGCGCTGCGCTGCGCCAGGCCACGCACCTCCGAAGCCACCACCGCGAAGCCGCGGCCCTGCTCGCCGGCGCGGGCGGCTTCGACAGCGGCATTCAGCGCCAGGATGTTGGTCTGGAAGGCGATGCCGTCGATGGTGCCGATGATGTCGGCGATCTTCTTCGAGCTGGTGTGGATCTCGTCCATGGTGGACACCACCTGCGACACCGCCTGCCCGCCGCGTGCGGCGGTGCTGGAGGCCGAGCCGGCCAGCTGGTTGGCGGTGGTGGCGGCGTCGGCGGTGTTCTTCACCGTGCCGGTGAGCTGCTCCATGCTGCTGGCGGCCTGCTGCAGGTTGCTGGCCGTGTGCTCGGTGCGCTGGCTCAGGTCCTGGTTGCCGGTGGCGATCTCGGACGAGGCGGTCTCGATGGAGTGCACTGCGCCGCGCAGCTCGGTGAACATGGCCAGGAAGCGCTGGCGCATGCCTTCCACCGCGCGCAGCAGCGTGCCCACTTCGTCCTGCTGGCTGCTGTGGGTGGCGTGGGTGAGGTCGCCGGCGGCCAGCGTCTCCACCGCAGCCACGGCCTGCTGCAGCGGCCGCGCCACCCAGCGGCGCATCGCCCAGAACAGCGCGCCGCCCAGGGCCAGCGCAGCCGCGCCCAGCAGCACGCCATACAGCGTCACCGTTCGCCAGTGGGAGGCCAGGGCCTCGGCCTCGCTCAGCTCGGCCACCACCCACCAGCCGGTGCTCTCGCTGCGGCGCATCACCGCCCAGCGTGCGTCGGGCGTGGCCGCCAGCAGGGCCGGCGCATCGGGCAGCCAGCCGCCTTCGGCCTGCGGCAGGCGCTCGAACAGCGGCTGCGCATCGGGGCGGGCTTCCAGCACCTTCTTGCCCGTGGCCTGCGGATGGAAGACGAACAGTGCGTCGGCCGGCTTGGCGCGCGGATCGATCACGTACAGGCCGCCGCTGTCGTGCAGGTGCGTGGCGGACAGCAGCGCCAGCATCTCCGACTGGAAGCTGCTGAGGTCGAAGCCGATGAACAGCGCGCCGACGACGGCCCCTTGGCCATCGCGCACCGGCTCGTAGTGGGTCATGTAGGGCTTGCCGAACAGCGTGGCGCGGCCGCTGTAGGCCTGGCCGTCGGTCAGCTTCGCATGGGCCGGATGGGCCTTGCCCAGCAACGTGCCCATCGCGCGGTCGCCGTTTTCCTTGCGCAGCGAGGTGGTCACGCGGCGGAAGTCGTCGCCGTCGCGGGCGAACACGGTGGCCACGCCGCCGGTGGCCGCCTGGAAGCGGTCCACCTCGTCGAACTGGCCGTTCAGCGGCCGGCCGGCGGCCGACAGCGTGGCACCGGCACCCAGCTCGAAGGTGGCCGGAAAGCCCGCGCGGAAGCCGGCGTGGCTGCGCTGCGCCATCTGGCGCGACGACTTGTCGAAGGCGTCGATGAAGGCGGCCATCGACTGCGCGGTGCTGCCGGCGGCGGCGACGGCGGCGCGGCGCTCGCCGCCGGTGGTCACCGCGGCGATGACCAGGCAGATGGCGAGAAGCACGGCGCCCACCCCCAGGCTGCCGATGACGGACAGCCGGCGGGCCAGCGAACCAGCAGCGGAAGAGGTGGAGATCGGCATCACAAAGCCTCCGGGGAGGGGTACAACAAAAAAGCGGGCCGAAGCCCGCTCAGGTCAGAAGGTTTCCCAGTCGTTGTCGTCGACGACACGGGCCGGGGCGGGCGGCGCCGCCGGCTTGGCGGCCGGGGCGGCGGGCAGCGGCTTGCTGGCCGCAGGGGCCTTGGCCACGGCGGGGGCGGGCGCTGCGACGGTCTTGGCCACCGCGGCCGGCTTGGAGGCGGTGGCCTTGGCGGCGACCGTGCTCTTGGCCTGGGCCAGGCGGCTGGCCGCGGCCTTGACCGCCGGCTTGACGGCCGACACCAGCTTGCTGGCCACCTGGCGCGAGCTGCTGCTGGCGCGCTGGATGGCCTTCGCTGCGGGCGCAGCGGCCGGGCTGGCGGCCGGTGCATGGTGCACCACCGGCCGCACCGGCTGCACCGGCGCCGCAGCACTGCCGGACAGGGTGAACGAGGCGGTGAGCTGCGTCAGGCGCGCGGCCTGTTCCTTCAGGCTCTCGGCGGCGGCGGCGGACTCTTCCACCAGCGCGGCGTTCTGCTGCGTCATCTGGTCGAGCTCGATCACCGAGCGGTTGACCTGGTTGATGCCCTGGCTCTGCTCCGACGAAGCCGCCGTGATCTCGCCGATGATGTCGGTCACGCGCT
>NZ_JZUE01000022.1 GCF_000969605.1 Aquincola tertiaricarbonis
CTGCGAGGCGGGCTTGCGGCCGTCGGCCGGGCGCGGCGCCGGGCGGGCCGGGCCGCGGGCCGGCGCGCGCCGGCGGCCGGTCTTGTCGAAGCCCACCAGCGTGGCCGAGAAGCCGAGGTCCACCGCATGCTCGAGCATCGGCCCGTAGCCCTTGTCGTTGGACAGCACCACGAAGCGCGCCGCCGGATTGCGCGAGGCGATGTAGCCCATGTAGAAGGACAGGTGGAAGTCCAGCGCGTTCTTGCCCGCGCGCGAGATGGGCACGCAGGTCACGCGGTCGCCGAAGGCGGTCTGGTCGCGGTCCACGTTGCGCTGGCTGGGCCCGTGGAACAGCCACACGTCGGTCACGTCGGACACCAGCGCGCGGATGTCCACGTCCCTGGGCTGCACGTTCTCCCAGTCCACCAGCACATGCGTCTGCGGCAGCGCGGTGTCCTTGGGGCCCACCGGCACGCCGGGCTTGACCGGCGGATGCTTGCGGGCGTTCTTCACCAGCTTGCGGCCGACCGCGCGCTTGAGGTCCACCGCGGTGTGGTCGGCCACCTGCAGCAGGTACAGCAGCACGTCCGCCACTTCGTCGGAGATGCGCTCCTGCGTCACATGGTCGTGGTGCGCCGCCTGCGACTGCTCGGGCGTCATCCACTGGAAGATCTCGGCCAGCTCGGCGGCCTCGATCATCAGCGCCATGGCCAGGTTCTTGGGCGTGTGGAACGGCTGCCAGTCACGCTCGGCAGCGAACTCGCGCAAGGTGTGTTGCAGCGCGGTCAGGTCCAATCGAAGGCTCCTCGGGGTGCTTGGTCTGTGCCGCCGAGTATCGCCACGAAAAGCCGCCCACGAAAAAGGCCCGCACGGGGCGGGCCTGGGATGCGGAGCGAGGCTGACTCAGCCGGCGCGGCTGCGGCGGCGCGCGATGGTGGCGACTGCAGCCAGGCCGGCCAGCATCAGCGCATAGGTCTCGGGCTCGGGCACCGGCGCGGTGACGTTGCTGATCAGCGAGACGTTGTCCAGCGAGCCGCCCAGGCTGTCGCTCTTGCCCACCGCCCAGAACGACAGCGTGGTGGAGTGGCCCAGCGAGCCCACCACGTCGAAGCTGTAGGTCGTCCACTGGTGGGTGCCGGTGGCGTTGTTGCTGCCCACCAGGGTCACGGGCTTCAGGCCCCACATCACCAGGATGTCGTTGCTGTTGCCGCGCAGGCCGGCGGTGTTGGGGCGGCCGGAGTAGGCGAAGCTCAGCGTGTAGTGCTCGCCGAAGTTGGTGGCGATGGTCTGCGCGATGAAGCTGTTGCCGGTGGTGTCCAGCTCGATGAAGTTGTTGCCGTCGAAGGCGCTGCCCACCACGTTGTTGCGCACTTCGACGCCACGCGGGCCGGCGGCCCAGCCGGCCACGTGGCCGTAGGTGTCCCAGGTGCCGCTGGCCTGGGTGGTGGCCTCGAAGCTGCCATTGGCAACGAGGTTGGTGGCGGCCTGCGCGGCGGTGCCGGCGAAGGTGAAGGCGATGGCGGCGACGAGGGCGGAGACGTGGTTCATGGGGCAGTCCGTTACGCGAAGGGCCGCAGTATGGGAAACCCCCTTCGGAGCCGGTTCCCCCTGAACGAAGGCCCGCGGCCGCGCCCTGCCGCCAGCCGCGAACTAGTGCGCAGGCCGCGGTCTGCAGGCTGTGAACTAGTGCCGCCCAGCTTGCCTAGACAAGTCGCGGCAGCACCACGAAAGGCCGCGACGCACCGCCGCGGGATACTCGGCCTTTGCGGTTGCAGGAGCGTTCCATGAAGTTGCGAGCCGGTTGCGATATCACCGTGGAGGCGCCAGCGCCCTGCCCCAGCATCGGCATGCTGCGCCCGCGCAGCGGCGACGCGCAGTGGCTGGCGCAGGAGAGCTACCTGTTCGAGCCGCACCTGCAGTCGGTGGAATATGCCGACAGCTTCGGCAACCTGTGCCAGCGCTTCGTGGTGCCCGCCGGGCGGCTGCGCATCCGGGTGGAGTCGGTCGTGTACACGCAGGGCGACATCGCGGTGGACGAAGGCGCCGGCGCCACGCCGGTGGCCGACCTGCCGCACGACGTGCTGCAGTTCCTGCTGCAGAGCCGCTACTGCCCTTCGGACAAGCTGGCCGACAAGGCGCAGGAGATCGCGGCCGGCGCGGTGCCGGGCTATCCGCAGGTGATGGCCATCGTCGACTGGATCCGCAGCCACATCGAATACCGCTACGGCGTCAGCGACGCCAGCACCGATGCCGAGGGCACGATGGCCGACGGCGCCGGCGTGTGCCGCGACTTCGCGCACATCGGCATCACGCTGTGCCGGGCGCTGCAGATCCCCGCGCGCATGGTGGTGGGCTACCTGCACCAGCTGGACCCGATGGACCTGCATGCCTGGTTCGAGGCCTTCGTGGGCGGGCGCTGGTACACCTTCGATGCCACGCAGGCCGGCCCGCGCGGCGGGCGCATCGTGCTGGCCTATGGCCGCGACGCCGCCGACGTGGCCTTCATCTCCAACTACGGCGAGCTGGAGACGGTGGAGATGAAGGTGTGGGTGGAACAGGTGCCCGAAGGGGGCTGAGCGGCCCGCGGCCAGCGCGGCTCAATGCACCCGCTCGCCGTCGCGCATCGACTCCACCGTGGCATTGCGGAAGCGCACGATGCCCAGGAACTGGCCGGGGCCGCGGTCGTAGGTCCACTCCTCCATCGGCACGCACTGCGGCGTGATCAGCGGCTGCAGCACCTGGCCGGGCACGGCCGGCAGCGTCCACACGAAGAGCTCGCGGCTGACGCACACCGCCTCGCGGAAAGCGGGCTCGCCGCACTTGCGCACCACCGAGTACTTGGTATCGCCCGGGTTCACCAGCTGGCCGTTGCAGCGCAAGGACTGCGCGCCGGCACCGGCGGCCCACAGTCCGGCCAGGGCAAGCAGCGCGGCACGGGCCAGGCGGGCAGGGGGCAGGCGGGGCATGGCGATGCTCGGCAACCGCTTTCAACGCACCACGATGCCCTGGAGCTCGGGCGCGGGCGGCGGAAAGCGCAGGTCCATCGCACGCAGGCGGGCTTCCAGCGCGGTGGCCACGACCAAATTGCGGTGGGTCTTGGAGTCCGCCGGCACCACCATCCAGGGCGCCCAGGGCGTGCCGGTGGCGCTGATGGCATCGGCATAGGCCCGCTGGTAGGCGCCCCACTGCTTGCGCGCCTCCAGGTCGGCCGGGTCGAACTTCCAGCGCTTGGTGGGATCGTCCAGCCGCGCCTGCAGGCGCTGGCGCTGCTCGCCCTTGGAGATGTGCAGCATGAACTTGACGATGACGGTGCCCGTCTCGGCCAGCGACCGCTCGAAGTCGTTGATGCGGGCATAGCGCAGCGCCGTCTCGCGCGCGGAGATGGTCTTGCCCACCACCGGCACCAGCACGTCCTCATAGTGGCTGCGGTTGAAGACCACCAGCTCGCCCTTGGCCGGCAGCGCCTTGTGGATGCGCCACAGCGGATCGTGGGCGCGCTCCTCGGTGTTGGGCGCGCGCCAGGCCACGGTGCGCACGCCCAGCGGGCTCATGCGGCCGAACACCGCGCGCAGCGTGCCGTCCTTGCCGCTGGTGTCCATGCCCTGCAGCACCACCAGCATGGCGTAGCGCTTGTCGGCGAAGAACAGGTTCTGCAGGTCGTCGAGCTGGATGGCCAGCGCGTCCACCCGCTGCTTGTCATGGTCCTTGTCGCTGCTGGCCAGGCGGCGGTCCGCGGGGTCGATGGCCGACAGGTCGAAGGGCACGCCGGGCAGCGCGTGGGTGAGGTCCTGGAACAGCGACAGCGTGCCGTTGGGTTTCTTGGCCATCGGCCGAGTATGCCCAGCCGCCCGGCCGCCTGCATCGGCGGGGCATAGCAGCTATGCGCCTGGCTGCCTGGGCCGCGCGGCGGTGGCGCCCCAGAATCGTCCGCACAAGAAGCCGGAGACTCGCCCATGCATCCGAACCGCCGCCGCGCCACCGCCTGGCTGGCCGCCGCACCGCTGGCCATGGCGCTGGCGCCATCGCCCGTGCGGGCCGCCTTTCCCGACAGGCCGCTGCGCCTGATCGTGCCCTTTCCGGCCGGCGGCGCGGCCGACGTGATGGCGCGCGGGCTGGCGCAGCGGCTGGGCGAGGAACTGGGGCAGCAAGTCATCATCGACAACCGCGGTGGCGCCGGCGGCGCGCCGGCGGCCGAGGCGGCGGCCAAGGCGGCGCCCGACGGCAGCACCCTGTTCTTCGGCACCATGGGCACCCATGCGATCAACCCGGCGCTGTATCCGCGGCTGCGCTACCACCCGCTGAAGGACTTCGCGCCCATCAGCCTGACGCACATCACGCCGCGGGTGCTGGTGGTGGGCCCGTCGGTGGCGGCGCACGACGTGGCCGGGCTGATCGCGCTGGCCAAGGCAAGGCCGGGCGGCCTGAGCTACGGCTCGGCGGGCAACGGCAGCTCCAGCCACCTGTCGGGCGCGCTCTTCGAGAGCCTGGCCGGCGTGGACATGCTGCACGTGCCCTACAAGGGCAGCGCCCCGCTGCTCACCGACGTGCTGGCCGGCCGGGTGGACATGGCCTTCGACTCGTACACCGTGTACGAGGACCACATCCGCAGCGGCCGGGTCAAGGCGCTGGGCGTCACCTCGCAGCGGCGCATGGAGGCGCTGCCGCAGGTGCCCACGCTGGCCGAGGCGGGGCTGAAGGGCTATGACGTGTCCAACTGGCTGGGCCTGCTGGCGCCGGCCGGCACGCCGCCGGACGTGCTGCGCACGCTGCATGCCGCGGTGGGCCGCGCGATGGCCACGCCGGCGCTGCGCCGGCAGCTGCAGGCGCTGGGCATCGAGCCCACCTTCGGCACGCCGGCCGAGTTCACCGCGCTGATCCAGGCCGAGATGCCGCGCTGGGCGGAGATCGTCAAGCGCTCCGGCGCCACCAGCGAATGAACCGCCCGGCCGCGCCGCGACGGCGGCTGCTGGCGCTGCCCGCGCAGGACGGAGCGCCGGTGGTGATCGACATGGCCATCGACGGCGACGACCACGCGCCCGCGCTGGTGCTGCTGCCCTCGTCGCTGCGCGATTCGCTGGACTGCGACGACGTGGCCACCGCGCTGGCCGGCCACGGCTGGCGCGTGCTGCGGCCGCAGCCGCGGGGCATGGCGGGCAGCCACGGGCCGATGGCGGGCCTGAGCCTGCATCGGCTGGCGCGGGACGTGCTGGAGGCGGCCGATGCGGTGGGTGCGCAGCGGCTGGTGCTGGCGGGCCATGCCTTCGGCCACTTCGTGGCGCGGGTGGCGGCGCAGGCGCAGCCGCAGCGCGTGCGCGGCGTGGCCCTGCTGGCGGCGGCCGCGCGGGAATTTCCGCCCGGCCTCGCCGCCGCGCTGGACACCGCCGCCGATGCACTGCAGCCCCGCGCGCTGCGCCTGCAGGCCCTGCGGCAGGCCTTCTTCGCACCCGGGCATGCAGCCGATGCCTGGCTGCAGGGCTGGTATCCGCAATGGCGCGCGCACTACCGCGCCGCTGGCAGCCAGCCCCCCAAGCCGACCTGGTGGCCGGTGAGCCCGGTGCCGCTGCTGGACCTGCAGGCCGCACAGGATCCCTGGCGGCCGCCCGCCACGCGCGACGAGCTGCGCGCGGCGCTGGGCGAAGCGCTGGTGACCACGGCCTTGATCGACGATGCCAGCCATGCGCTGCTGCCCGAGCAGCCGCAGGCCGTGGCCGAGGCGGTGCACCGCTGGGCGCGCTGCCTGCCGGCCTGACGGCAGCGCCGCTTCAGCCGCCGCGCAGGCCGATGCCGCAGCCCGCGCCACCGGGCAGCGTGAGGGCCCCCTGCACCACCGGCAGCGGCTCGAACGGATCGTCCAGCAGGTGCAGGTGCTCGCCCAGCTCGCAGGCATGCGGCAGCTGCCGCACCACGCTGGCGGCCTGCAGGCTCATGGCCTGCAGCAGCGCCGGGCCGAAGGCTGCGCCCACCCGCACGGCCACGCCGCCGGCTTCGCACACCTGCACCGCCTGCAGAAAGCGCCGCAGCCCGCCCAGCTTGGTGACCTTGAGGTTGATCACGTCAACCATCCGGTCGGCCACCAGGCGGAACACGTCGTGCACCGTCTGCGCGCTCTCGTCGGCCTCCACCGCCACCGGCAGGCTGCGGGTGACCAGCGCCAGGCCGGCCCAGTCGGCCGCCGGCACCGGTTGCTCGATCAGCGCGATGTCGTGCCGCTCCAGGCGGGCGAAGGCCGAGATCATCTGCTTGGCGCCGTAGGACTGGTTGGGGTCCAGCGTGAGCGCCACCCCCGGTCCCACCGCGCTGCGCACCTCGGCCACGCGCTGCGCATCCAGCGCGGTGTCGCCGCTCAGCTTGAGCTTGAGCTGCAGGTAACCCTCGGCCGCCAGCGCCGCGGCCCGGGCCGCCATCTCGGCCGGTGGCTTGATGGCCAGGATGCGCGACTGCGCCACCCGGCTGCGCTGCGCGCCGCCCAGCAGCACGTGCACGGGCACGCCCAGCCGCCGCGCCAACAGGTCGTGCAGCGCCATGTCGATGGCGGCCTTGACGCTGGCGTTGTAGTTGAGCGTGGCGTCGATTTCCTCCACCAGCGCGCCGATGTCGTCCACCCGCCGGCCCACCAGCCGCGGCGCCAGGAACTCCAGCGAAGCGCGTGCGCCGCTGCCCTGCGTGGTGATGGCCGGGATGGCATGCGCATAGCCCAGGCCGGCGTGGCCGTCGTCGTCGGTCAGCGTGAGCAGCCATCCCTCGAGCTGCGGCACCTGCGCCCGCGCGAACTTCCAGCTCGGGTCCTGTAGGCGCTGGGTGCAGGGCGTGATGCGGGCATCGGCGATCAGCATGGCCGCGACCTCACTCCAGCGTGATGTGGCCCTTGGCGACCACCTCGCGCCACTTGTCCGATTCGGCCTGCATCTGCGCGCGGAACTCCTCGGGCGTGGAACTGAGCGCCACCGCGCCCTGTTCCAGCAGCTGCGACTTGAACTCGGGCGAGTTCACCGCGGCCACCACCGCGTCGCGGAACTTTTTCTGCACCTCGGCCGGCAGGCCCTTGGGCCCGATGACGCCGTACAGGGTGTCCATCTTCACGCCGGGCAGGCCCAGCTCCTGCGTGGTGGGCACCTGCGGCGCCTGCGGCGCGCGCTGGCTGCCGGCCACCGCCAGCAGCTTGAGCGTGCCGGCCTTCACATGCGGCAGCACCGGCAGCAGGTCGACCATCGCGAACTGCACCTCGCCGCCCAGCACCGCGGTCACGGCCGGTGCCGCGCCCTTGTAGGGCACATGCTGCACGTCGATGCCGGCCTGCTGCTTGAGCAGCTCGAAGCCGATGTGCGGCGTGGTGCCGGGGCCGGCGGAGCTGTAGTTCAGCTTGCCCGGCGCGGCCTTGGCGGCCTTGACCAGCTCGGGCAGCGTGGCCGGGCCCACGTCCTTGCCGGCGATGATCACCGCCGGAATGCGCGCCACCAGCGTCAGGTACTGCACGTCGCCCAGCGAATACGGCACCTTCATCAGGTTGGGCATGCCGGCCAGCGGGCCCGGCGCCACCAGCGCGAAGGTGTAGCCGTCGGCCGGCGAGCGCAGCACGTCGGCCACGCCGATGGTGCCGCCGGCACCGGCCTTGTTGTCCACCACCACCGTCTGCCCCAGCGCCGTGCCCACCTGGCGCGCCACCAGCCGGGCCACGGCATCGGTGGGGCCGCCGGCCGAATAGGGCACCACCAGGCGGATGGTCTTGGCCGGCCAGGCCTGGGCCTGCGCGGCGGGCGTGCCCAGCAGCAGGCAGGTGGCGGCAGCGGCGGCAGCCAGGCAGGTGGCACGTCGGGTCTTCAACATCGCTCGTCTCCTTCTTGGGATGGCCGCAGTGTGCGCACCGCCTGCCGCCCGGGTAAGTCGCCGCAGGCGCAATTCAGCTATGCGGCCTCCGCAATGCAGCTATGCCGCCGGCCCGGCTGGCTCGGCGGGCAGGCCGTTCCTAGAGTGCGTCGCACAACGACACCACCCTGGAGACAAGCCTTGACCTCAGCCTTCCGCCCCGCCCCGTTCAGCGCCACCGCCACCGCCCTTGCGCTGTCGGCCGGTGCCTGCCTGCTGCTGCCCGCCATCGCCGCCGCGCAGGCCGGACCCGCTCCGGGCGTCATCGTGTACGGCCTGATCGACGGCTGCCTGGCCCGCGCCGACCTGGGCAGCGAGCGGCTCAACGCCGTCAACAGCGGCTGCCTGTACGGCAGCCGGCTGGGCTTTCGCGGCACCGAGGAGCTGGGTGGTGGCCACCGCGCCGGCTTCACGCTGGAAAGCGGCATCACCATCGACAACGGCCAGCTGGCACAGGGCGGCCGCATCTTCGGCCGCAAGGCGCTGGTGTCGCTGTCGGGCCCCTGGGGCACGCTGGAGGCGGGTCGGGACTACGGCCCGGCGTTCTACCTGGTCCAGCCCGTGGACCCGATGGCGCTGGGCATCGGCACCGCCAGCAGCAGCATCTGGACCGGCGCGGCCAGCACCACCGCGGCGCGCAACGACAACGTGGTGAACTACCTCTCGCCCACCTGGGCCGGCATGTCGCTGCGGCTGCAGGCCACGGCCGGTGAAGGCGGCAGCGGCGGTGCGCGCAAGAGCACCGGCATGAACCTGCTATGGCGCCAGGACGGCACGCTGGCCGGTGTCTCGTACGCCCGGGTGGCCAATGCGGCAGACACCGACCACGACAGCGCCACCACCGCGGCAGTCAGGCACGAGTTCGGCGCCTGGTCGGTGGCGGCCATCGTGCAGCAGGGCGCATGGGAGGCCTCGCGCACCGCGGCCGCCCCGTCCAGCACCAGCAGCGTGTTCAGCCGCACGTACCGCAGCTGGCTGGTGGGCGGCTCGGTGCGCACCAGCGGCGTGGGCAGGGCCAGCCTGTCGGTCAAGCGCTACGACGACCGCACCGCGCGCAACTTCGACTTCACGCAGGTCAGCGTGAACTACGTGCATTCGCTGAGCAAGCGCACCGACCTGTATGCCGGCTACAGCCGCCTGGGCAACGGCGCGCGCACCAGCTATGCGGTGTCCGATGCCACCGGCGCCTATGCCGGCGTGGAGGCCGGTGCCACGACCTCGCTGCTGGCCGCGGGGGTCAAGCATGTGTTCTGACGAGACGAGGGCCACGGCCGCGGCCGGCCTGCCGCGCCGCCGGCTGCTGCAGGCCTCGGCGGCCATCGCGCTGCTGGGCACCACCGGCACCCACGCCGCCGATGTGTGGCCGGGCAAGACCTTGCGCATCGTCGTGCCGCTGGCACCCGGCGGTTCCGCCGATGCCATGTGCCGGCTGGTGGGCAACGCACTGGGCCGCGTGCTGGGCACCACCGTGGTGGTGGAGAACCGGCCCGGCGCCGGCGGCGTGACCGGCCTGGCCGAGGTGGTCAAGGCCCGGCCCGACGGCAGCACGCTGGGCTACTCGCTGGCCGGCGCGCTCACGGTGGCGCCGCACATCGCGCGCAACATGCCCTTCGACCCGCTGCAGGACCTGGCGCCGCTGACGCAGGTGGTGGCCGTGCCCGAGGTGCTGGTGGTGCATCCCAAGACCGGCGTGCGCACGCTGGCCGCGCTGGTGGCCCAGGCCAAGGTCGCGCCCGGCCGGCTCAACTTCGGCTCGGCCGGCAATGCCACCGTGCCGCACCTCGGCGGCGAGCTGCTCAAGCGCGAAGCCGGCATCGACATCGTGCACGTGCCCTACAAGGGTTCGGGCCCGGCGCTCAACGACCTGCTGGCCGGCCAGGTGGAACTGATGGTGTCCGACATCACGCTGGTGCGGCCGCACATCGCGGCCGGCCGCCTGGTGGCGCTGGCAGTGGCCGGGCCCGAGCGCGTGGCCGAGCTGCCCGACGTGCCCACCGCGGCGCAGGCCGGGCTGCCGGGCTTCGTCATCAGCAACTGGCACGGCATGGTGGCGCCGGCCGGCACGCCGCCGGAGCGGCTGGCCCGGCTGCAGCAGGCGGTGGCCGAGGCACTGCGCGCGCCCGAGGTGGCAGCCCGCATCGACCAGGAGGGCGCGCAGGCCGTGGCCAGCACGCCGGCGCAGTTCGGCGCCTTCCTGCGGGCCGAGAGCGCCCGTTCGGCCGCACTGGTGAAAGCCCTGGGCATCCGCTGGGAGTGAGGCCGCCAGGGCCGGCGCAAAATCGCCGGCCCGAAGCCGTACCCCCGTTGCCTGCCGATGCAGACCCCCAAGCCCACCGGCATCCAGCTCGACATCGCCGCCGACCTGCACAAGTGGCGCACCTTCCTGGCCATCGGCGAGCTGGGCAGCCTGACCCGTGCCGCGCTGTTCCTCGACAGCAACCAGTCGCTGCTGAGCCGGCAGCTCAATGCGCTGGAGCGGGAATGCGGCACCCGGCTGTTCACCCGCACCGGCCGCGGCGTGGAGCTGTCGGAGGTGGGGCGGCGCATCTTTCCGCAGGTCAAGGCGCTGCTGGCCGATGCCGAGCAGCTGGAGCGCGAGATCCGCGGCGATGCGCATGAGCTGGCCGGCCGGGTGACGGTGGGCTCGCTGCCTTCCATCGGCTCGCCGCTGGTGGGCCGGCTGTTCACCGAAATGCGCGCGCTGCATCCGCGGCTGCACCTGAAGATCCTCGAAGGCTCGAGCGGACAGGTAGAAGAGTGGCTGGCCGACGCGCGGGTGGACATCGCCATCCTCTACCGCTACGGCGCCACGCTGCCCGAGCACGAGGAAGCGCTGGCCACGGTCGACAGCTACCTGATCGGCCCGCGCGGCGACCGCCTGACCGCCGCGCCCGAGCTGCCGCTGGCCGCCCTGCACGAGCTGCCCTTCATCCTGCCCAGCGCGCCCAACGGCCTGCGCACCGCGCTGGATGCAATGGCGCGGCAGGCCCGCATCACGCTGGCCCCGGCCATCGAGGCCGACAGCCTGCCGCTGCAGAAGCTGCTGGTGGCGCAGGAGCGCCTGTACACCGTGCTGCCGCTGCATGCGGTGTGGCAGGAGCTGCAGGAAGGCCGGCTGCAGGCCGCCCGCATCGTCGATCCGCCGCTGCAGCGCAGCGTGTCCATGGCCATGGCCCGCCAGAAGGGCCCGGCCAAGGCGGTGACCGCCGTGGCCGCGCAGATCGTGCGCATCGTGGGCGACATGGCGCGCAGCGGGATGTGGCGCACCAGCGATGCCGACGCCGGCATAGCTGGCTTGCCGCCCGCCCGGTAGCCGCCCGCGGCGGCGGGCGATAAGCTGGCCGGCACCGCCAGTTGTCTAGACAGGACCCCGCCCCGCCATGCCCCGCATCACCCTGCCCCATCCCGACACCATGACGCCCGAGCAGCGGCGGGTGCACGACGGCATCGTCAACGGGCCGCGGGGCCGCATCCAGGGGCCGCTGCGCGCGGCGCTGCACAGCCCCGAGCTGGCCGAGCGCTGGTCGGCCCTGGGCGCGCAACTGCGCTACGGCACCGGCCTGAGCCGGCGGCAGGCCGAGCTGGCCATCCTGGTGACCGGCCGGGCCAGCCGGTCGCCTTTCGAGTGGTATGCGCATGAGCAGGAGGCCCTGAAGGCCGGCATCGATCCCGCGGTGATCGAGGCGCTGCTGCAGCAGCGCCTGCCCGAGGGCCTGGACGAGACCGAAACGGCCATCGTGCAGGCGGCAATGGAACTCAAGCGCCTGCACTCCATCACCGACGCCACCTATGCCCGCGCCCTGTCGCTGCTGGGCGAGCGCACGCTGGTGGAGCTGGTGGCCCTGGTGGGCTACTACACCATGGTGGCGATGACGCTGAACGCCCACGAGATCCCGCTGCCCGAAGGCGTGGCCCCGGCCTTCGCACTGCCGCAGCATGACGAGGCCCAACGATGACCGGCTGGGACTGCCATGCCCACCTGTTCGGCCCCTACGGCCGCTATCCGCTGGCCGCGGACCGCAGCTATACGCCGCCCGAGGCGGTGCAGGAAGGTTACGCGGCGCTGCTCAAGCGGCTGGGGCTGGGCCGCGGGGTGCTGGTGCATCCCAGTGCCTACGGCAACGACTTCTCGCTGCTGCTGGACACGCTGGCCGAGCGGCCGGCCTGGCGCGGCGTGATCGTCACCCGGCCGGGCGAGCTGCCCACGCTGGCCGGCCTGCATGCCCGCGGCGTGCGGGCCGCGCGCTTCAGCCAGCGCAGCGGCGCGGGCGGCAACTTCGCCGGCAGTGCCTCCTTCGACGACCTGCTGGCGCTGGCCCCGGCCCTGGCCGATGCCGGCCTGCATGCCGAGCTGTGGACCGACTGCGCCGCCCTGCCCGCCCTCGCCGACCGGCTGCGCGCACTGCCGCTGCCGGTGGTGATCGACCACATGGGCGGCTTCGACCTGGCCGCGGGCGTGTCGCAGCCCGGCTTCCAGACCTTGCTCGCGCTGCTGGCCGAAGGCCATGTGCATGTGAAGCTGTGCGTCTACCGCAACCTGCCGGGCCTGGCCTTGACGGCCGAGGCCGGCGAAGCCGCCCTGCCCTTCCTGGCGGCGATGCTGCAGGCCAACCCCGACGCGCTGGTGTGGGGCAGCGACTGGCCCCACCTGCGGGTGCAGCCGGTGCCCGATGCAGCGCAACTGCTGGCCTGGATGAAGGCCGGCGCCGGGGACGATGCGCTGGTGCGCCGCATCCTGCAGGACAACCCGCAGCGGCTCTATGAGTGATCAGAACACCGCATGGTCGCCGCGCTGCGGTGCGGGCGCGCCCGCGGCCAGCGCGCGGTAGCAGTCCAGCAGCGTCTGGCTGCCGGTGGACGGCGTGGCGGCCGCGCTGTAGCGGCCGGTGGCTTCATCCAGCACCAGCATCGATTCGGTGGCGTAGTAGCGGCCGATGCGGGCCAGCTCGGCCTTGGCTGCCAGCGTGGGCGAGAGCCGCCCGCCCACCGCCAGCGCGCCCACGATGCCGTCCAGCAGCGCCACCGGCACCTGCCGGAAGCGCGGCGTGCGGCCGAACAGCTCGAACAGCCACTCGCCCTGCTGCCGCGGCGTGATGGCCTCGCCCGGCCCGCCGATGGGCAGCACCTTGTGCTGCCGCGCCGGGTCGGTCAGGCAGCCGGCGATGTAGCGGCCGAGGTCGTCGTCGCCGATGGGCTTGCAGGCCGTGAGCGTGCCGTCGCCGAAGACCAGGAACGGCCGGCCGCTGCGCACCCGCTCCACCTGGCCGCACAGCGACTTGAAGAAGGCCGTGGGCCGCACGATGGACCACACCAGGCCCGAGTCGCGCAGTGCACGCTCGAAGGCCAGCTTGGCCTGCTGGAAGGCCAGCAGCGGCTTCTGCACGCAGATCGCCGACAGCAGCACCATCTGCCGCACGCCGGCCTGCCGTGCCGCGGCCAGCGCCAGCACATGGGCGCGGTGGTCGATGGCCCAGGCATCGGCCGGCGCACCGGTGCGCGAGGCCAGGCAGGAGACCAGCACGTCGAAGCGCTCGCCGCGGAAACCGTCGCGCCACAGCGAGCCGGCATCGGTCACGTCGCCGAAGCGTACTTCGGAGCCGGCCAGCAGCGCCGGGACTCCAGCTGCATCGCGCCCGGCCCGTGGGCGCACGAAGCACACCACCGCATGGCCATCGGCCTGCAGCGCACGCAGCGTGGCCCGGCCGATGGTGCCGGTGGCGCCGAGCAGGAATACACGCAGGGGCTGCACCGTGGGACAAGGCAGTGGCGCCACCGGAGGGTGGCCGGCCGAGTCTAGGCCGCCGTGCCCTGCTGCGCAGCCCGGCCCGGCCCCAGGTGCGGGTCAGTTCACCCGGCCCACCACGCCGGTCTTCAGGCTGCCGGGCTGGTAGACCAGGAACGGCCGGTCCACCGACAGCACCTCCAGCACCGCGCCGGTGTGGGCACTGCCCAGCGCCGGGCCGGTCCAGCGCAGCATGCACTGGCCGTTGGCCGCGGTCTGGCACAGCAGGGTCTGCAGGCCCACCACGCGCGCACCGCTGTGGATGCGCAGCACGCCGTACACCACCGCGCCGGGCACTGCCGCGCGCTTGTCGTCGGCCAGTGCCACGGTGAACTGCGGCGCCCACTGCACCGAGCCGGCCGATGGCCGCACCGCGGTGCCGGTGATGGCCGCCACGCTGGCCACCGGTGCCGCCGGCTGGGCCACCTGCGCCTGCCGGGAGCCGGCCAGGCTGTCCATCATCTGGGCGCCGCTGAGCCCGGTGACGGCGAAGCCGATCCGGCTGACGGCGCCCCAGGGCACCGCGGCGCTGGTGACCCGGCAGCTGCCGCTGGCCGCGGTGGTGCAGCTCAGCTCCGCCGGCATGCTGGAAAAACGCGCGGCCACCTTCACGCCGGGCACCGGCTTGCCTTGTGCGTCCTGCACCTGCACCGTGGCATGGGCCGTCCAGGCACCGATGAACGGCACCGCCGTGGCCAACGTGATGCTGCCGGTGCGCAGTGCCACCGAGGGCGCCGCCGGCACCGCTGGCGCGGCAGGCGCCGCCGAAGGCGCGGCCGCGGTGCCGGCATGCAGCAGGCTGCGCGGTGTGCCGGGTTGGGCGCTGGTCAGGCCCAGCACGGTGTTGGGCGTGGCGTCCTGCAGCAGCAGCTGCCGCACCTGGGCGGCCGTGGCCGTCGGCTGCGCCTGCAGCCACAGGGCCGCCGCCCCGGCCACGTGCGGCGATGCCATCGAGGTGCCGCTCATGACCGCCAGCGCCGAGGTGGACGCGATGCCGGCCGAGGCGATGGACGAACCGGGCGCGAACAGCGCCACGCACGAACCCCAGTTGGAATAGGCCGCCTTGGCATCGGCGTTGTCGGTGGCGGCCACGGTCACCAAACCGGAGGCGCGGCCGGGCGACTGGGTGCACGCATCCACGTTGCTGTTGCCGGCCGCGGCCACCACGCTGAAGCCGGCGGCCACCAGCCGCTGTGCGGCCGCGTCCAACGATGAAAAGGCCGGCCCGCCGATGCTCATGTTCACCACGCCGGGCCGCGAGCCATGAGCGGCGATCCAGTCCAGCCCGGCGATCACCGCGCTGCTGGAGCCGCTGCCGCTGCAGTCCATCACCCGCACCGGCACCACGCTGGCGCCCGGGGCCACGCCCACCGTGGCACCAGCGGCGGTACCGGCCACATGGGTGCCGTGGCCGTGGCAGTCGCGGGTGCCGTTGCCGTCGTTGATGGCGCTGAAGCCGCTGCGCAGCCGGCTGCCGAACTGGGCATGCGGGCTGACGCCGGAATCCACCACATGCACCGTCACGCCCTGCCCCGTGTAGGCATTGCGGAAGGCGCCGTCGAAGGCACGGGCGCGCTGGTCGATGCGGTCCACGCCCCAGGCCCGGGCGTCCAGCGTGCGCACCGTGGGCGCCGTCTGTTCGAGCGTCAGCGGCCGGTCCAGCTCCACCGCATCCACGGCCGGATTGCGCGCCAGTTCGTCGGCCACGGCCTGGGCCTGCCGCCACGGCACGCTCACGACGAAGCCTTCGATGGCATGCGCGAAATGCTGGCGCACCGCCGCATCGGGCGCCAGCCGGCGGATGGACAGCGCGGTGACTTCATCGGCGGCGGTGGCCACCGCACTGGCCTTGGCCGAGAGCTCACGGGCGCGCAGTGCACTCGCGTCGCCCGATTCGCCATGGCCCGTGGCGCCGGCCATCACCGCGCGGCCGGGGACTGGCGGCACCGCGGCTGGATTCATGCGCACGACCAGGCGGGCTTCGTCGGTGGCCTGGCCGGCCAGGGCGGCCTGCTCGGCCTGCACGGCCGCCTCGGTGCCCGGCTGCCACAGCACGAAGCGGCGGTCCGCCACGGCCGCCGACGGCAGCGGCGTGTCCGGCGAGGGCGCGGCGGCGGAGGCGGCACCGTCGGGCTCGCCGCTGCCGCAGGCCGCCAGCAGCACGGCGGCGGCGCAGGCGGGCCACCAGGCAGCGCGGCGGCCGCGGATCGATCGGTGGGGGGAAGAAGCAGAGGTGGCCATCGCGCGCTCCGGAGTTGCAGGGCGAGGACCGACGCTGGAACAGTGGCGGCGCCGCACGGCAACTGCCCACTGGCAACCCCGCTACCGTGCACCGCAGTGCCTTAGGCCGGAGGCTTTGCGTCCCGGCCTTTCGCGCCGGTTTGCCCTCGGCCGGAACTGTATCCACCTGTGACATGAAGGCAAGCCGGCGCGCGTGATCGACGCCACGGCGCCGGCCGGGCCGGCGCCCGGGTCAACCCTCGGTGGGCGCCGTCTGCAGGAAGGAAGCGCGGGAAGCGATGCCCTGTTCCCAAGCCGCCAGCCGCGGCGCCAGCGCACGCCAGCCGAAGGCATCGAAGCGATAGTCGAGGTAGCCCAATGCGCAACCGATGGCGATGTGGCCGATGCCGAAGGGTGCTGCCTCCAGCGCGCCCGCTTCCTCGTCCAGCAGCGCCAGCGTGGCCCGGGTCTTGAGCGCGAAGGCCTCGACCAGCGCCGGCAGCGGCTGGGTCCGCTCGCGCTCGTTGCGCCACAGGATCAGCACGTCGAGCAGGCCGTCGCCCAGGGCCTGCCAGCGCAGCGCCTGCCAGCGGTGCTGGCCTTCCGGCGGGAACAGGCGGCCGCCGCCGGCCACGGCATCGAGGTATTCGCAGATCACCGGCGAATCGAACAGCGTGCGGCCGTCCTCCAGCACCAGCGTCGGGATCTTGCTCAGCGGGTTGTCGGCCATCAGCGCCGCATTGGGCTGCAGCATCGCCGCCACCGAGCGCACCCGCTCGACGCGCGGCAGCAGGCCCAGTTCATGGGCGCAGACCATCACCTTGCGCACGTAGGGCGACTTGGGCGACCAATGCAGTTTCATCGTCGTCATGGCCGCCATCATCCGATGACACCCTGCGCGCGCAGCGCGGCGATGTCCTCGGCCTCGTAGCCCAGTTCGGACAGGATGTCGTCGCTGTGCTGGCCCAGCAGCGGCGGCGCGGCGGGCACCTTCAGCGTGGCTTCGGCAAAACGCATCGGGCTGCCCACCTGCGGCACGTCCACGCCGGCCGGGTGCGGCACATGGCGCAGCAGGCCGCGCGCCACCACCTGCGGATCACGGAACACGTCGGCCACCGAGTTGATGGCGCCGCAGGGCACGCCGGCCGCATCCAGCGCCGCGATCAGCGCGCTGCGCTGCCAGGCGCCGAACAGCTCGCTCAACATCGGCGCCAGCACGCCGATGTGCCGCACCCGCTGCGCATTGGTGGCAAAGCGCTCGTCGGTCGCCCATTCTGCGCGGCCCAGCACCTGGCACAGCTTGTTGAACTGGCCGTCGTTGCCCACCACCAGGATCACGTCGCCATCGGCGCAGCCGAACACGTCCTGCGGCTGGATGTTGGGATGCGCATTGCCGTTGCGCTGCGGCACCTTGCCGGACACCAGGTAGTTCATCGCCTGGTTGGCCAGCGCGGCCACCTGCACGTCCAGCATGCCGATGTCGATGGCATCGCCGCGGCCGGTGAGGTCGCGCCGCGACAGCGCCGCCAGCACCGCCACCGCCGCATACATGCCGGTCATCAGGTCGACGATGGGCACGCCCACCTTCTGCGGCCCGCCGCCCGGGCGGCCGTCGCGCTCGCCGGTCACGCTCATCAGGCCGCCCATGGCCTGGATCAGGAAGTCGTAGGCCGGCTGGTCGCGCCGCGGGCCGGTCTGGCCGAAGCCGGTGACCGAGCAGTACACCAGGCGCGGGTTGATGGCCCGCAGCGAGGCTTCGTCCAGCCCGTAGCGGGCCAGCGTGCCGGCCTTGTAGTTCTCCAGCACGATGTCGCATTCCAGCGCCAGCTCGCGCACGATGCGCTGGCCTTCCGGCGTGTCCAGGCTGACGGTGATGGAGCGCTTGCCGCGGTTGACGGCCAGGTAGTAGCCGGCCTCCTTCGTGTCGCGGCCTTCGGCGTCCTTCAGGAAGGGCGGGCCCCAGCTGCGGGTGTCGTCGCCCGCGCCGGGGCGCTCGACCTTGATGACCTCGGCGCCCAGGTCGGCCAGGATCTGGCCGGCCCAGGGCGCGGCCAGGATGCGGCTCAGGTCGAGCACCTTGACGTGCGACAGCGGGCCGCCGGCGGCGGACAGGGTGGCTTCAGCTTGACTAGACAAGTTCATGCCCCGTTCAACGGCCCGTGAACACCGGCGCGCGCTTCTCGCGGAAGGCGGCCTGCGCCTCCCGGGCATCGTCGGTCTTGCCGATGGCCGCGGTCATGTCCTGCTCGTAGCGGTAGCCGTCGCGCAGGCTCATGTCCTCGATCACGTTCAGCGTGTGCTTGCCCATGCGGGTGCTCACCGGGCTCTTGCTGGCGATGGCCGAGGCGATCTCCATCGCCGCGGCCATCAGCTCGGCCGGCGGCACGCAGGCTTCCACGATGCCCAGTCGGTACAGCTCGGGGCCGCCCACCCGCAGGCCGGTGAGCGCCATGCGCCGCAGCCGCGAATGGCTGAACAGGCGCATCGCATGCCGGGCGCCGCCCAGCAGGCCCACGTCCACCTCGGGCAGGCCCAGGCTGGCCGTCTCGCTGCAAAGCAGGATGTCGCTGGAAGCCGCCATCGCCAGGCCCGAGCCCAGCGCCGCGCCGTTGAGGGCGCACACCACCGGCTTGGCGCATTCGCGGATGGCATGGAAGCATTCGCGGGTGCGGCGCGAATGGGCCGGCAGGTCGCCCGGGCCCTTGATGACCTCGGCGCGGCCCTTCAGGTCGGCACCGGCGCAGAACACCTTGCCGGCGCCGGTGAGCACCACGGCGCGCACTTCGTCCAGCTCGCTGATGCGGTCCAGCGCCAGCGTGAGTTCGTCGTTGAGCGTGCGGGTCAGGGCATTGACCGGCGGCGCATCCATCGTGAGGGTGGCCACGTGTGCCTCGATGTGCACATGCAGCTGGGTCAGGTCGTTCATCGGGGGCTGTCTCCGCGGCTCGGGCGAGCCATGCGGGCAGCTTAGACAGGCGGGCCGCCGCGGCCCATCCCCGCCGCGGCAGAGCTGTTATGCGCTTTGCGGCAGCGCTGATCTACTGGGCTGCCCGCCGGGAACATGCCAGCGACGAGGAGATGGCCCGCAGCCTGCAGGGCATCTGGCGCCCCGAGCACCTGTTCCCGTCGCGCAAGGGGCTCTATGCGTCCGACTTTGGGTGAGCGGCGAGACCGAGCGCTGCGCGAACCGGGCGGCGCAGGCGCTGCGGCACTACTCACCAGCCAGTCGGCGCTGGGTACGTACTTCCGCCGCCGGTACGCGCACATGGACAAAACCAAGGCCGTGACAGCGGCTGCGCACAAGCTGGCGCGGCTGATCTGCAGCATGCTGACCAAGGGCGAGGAAGATGCCGATCAAGGCCAGGCCTACGACGAAAAACGCTACCGGCAGCGCGAGCTCAACAACCTCAACAAGCGCGCGCAGCAGTTGGGCATGACGCTGTTGCCAACCGCGCCTGCGGCGCAGGCGGCTTTAAGAATCCGTTGCGTGTCAATCACTTATGGTGGGATTCTTGAGAGACGGCGTTCGGCGCTGCCGGTACGTCTTGGCCACTTGCAACAGCACTTAGGAATGCAAACAGTTCGCTGGCCACCTCGTTCGCGCGCAGTGAGCGAGCAACCAACGCTACGTTCAGAGAGACGCCAAAAGTCTCCTGAGACCAGCGCGCTACCTGCGTAAAGACGATCTTGCCGGGTGCGAGAGCTAGCTTTCCATCAGGCCTGGCCCAAAGCGGCAGCACAAGGTTCCGAGCAGCCTGATTGGCGGCCGCAATACCCGATGCTCTGTCATCCAGGAAGAACTCGTTAGCGAAGTTGTCAATCACCGAGTCTTTCTGACCTTCAAGCAGAGCCGCGAGTTTCGCTTCAACCTCTTCCAGTGTTGGTGCAGCTGACCCCTTCGGGATGCGCGCGGAGATGACGCGCTGCAAAGCAGACGGAACCAGTATGTAGTTCTCGATCTCCTTGCGATTCCAGATATGTAGCTTGATCCCGATTTCGCTCGCTTGATCGTAGCGCCTCGATTTCTGTGCTGGGGTGTGAAAATCTGAGTCGAGTACACAGTACACGGCAATGTTCTGCCCGCCCGAGTTCCGTAGAAGCATGGAAGAGCCAACTGCCTTCTGCCAGCCGTTCCATCCGCCGATTGCCATGTATGGGACCGCTGTGAGCCCATCTTGATCGTTTGAAAATAGCACGTCGAAGATGTCGGCAAGCAGCCGGAAGTCGTTCCCCTCAACGAAAAGGCTTCTCCGGGTGTGCCAAAGCCTTGCAAGCTGAAGGTTGTGGGCACTGCCGATTCTGTCTAGAACCTGTTGAGCCGCAGGAAACGAGGCCGCGAAGGTTGACGTGGGGTGCTGCCGGTCGAGCACGAGGATTTGTTCAGGATTGACCTCAGACATGATCTCAACTGAGTGCGTTGTCAGGATCACTTGTGGTCGATGTTGCCGGAGGTAGCGAATCAGGCGCCGCTGCAAGTCGGGGTGCATGTAGACATCTGGCTCATCGAGGATGACGGTCGCGTCCGACTCGATTCGCGCGAGGAACCACATCGTTTGCAGCCACATCTGGAGCCCATGGCCCATCGCTGACAGTTCGGCCACGTAGTCGTCGTTGCGAACAAGAAGCGCGAGGTCTTCTCCCTGCTTGCCCCCTTCGCCGATCAGCTCCAAGACTTGGAGCCCATGCCACGTGTCGGCTGCTAAGCGGCGAAACGCGTCCGCGCGATCCTGCACCAGATTGATTTGGTTCCGGAAGTGCCGTGGAGCGAGCGCAGAAGACAGATTGCGTCGGACGTACTCCGCACCAAGAATCTCTTCTTTGCGTTCGACAGGCGCTACCTGCGGCATGATCTCCACGCGGGGTAGCCCAACCTCGCGGGCGCGGGCTCGGTCCTTAACCACCGCTCCGTTTCGATCAAGCAGGGCGGCGTGCAGCTTTCCGGCTGGCCCCAGGTAGATGCGGAGCATCGCGCCAGAGACGAACGTTGCTTCGATGATTGCCGGAGGGTCTTGGTCCCGGTGGAAGAGGTTCTCGGTGTTGAACTCCATCCCTTCAATGGATGGAGCGATTCCCAGCTCTCGAAGCGGCACTTTGACATTGCCCCAGTTCACCGGCGGCTTAATCGCGAGAGTAAAGAAGCGAGCGGACGCGATTGACACTAGCCGGAGAGCGTCCACGAGTGTCGACTTTCCAGCGTTGTTCTTTCCGACGACTACAGTGCAGTCCCGAATCGGCAAAACGTGGTCGTCGAAGCAGCGAAAGTTTTGGAGGCGGATCTGCGCGAGCATGAGTCGTGTTTGTGCCGTCTATCGTCGAAGTTCAGCGGGCGCCGAAGGCGGCCTCTGCAATGACCGGTTGGACGAAGCCGCTACGCGGAGCAACTCCGAAGGGACTGCCCGCGAAGGGCCGATTGCTCCGCTGAATTGTCCCGGAATGTCGCCGCTCACGCGATCCATTCTGATGTGTGAGACCGAGCAACTCAGCGAGGACATTCCATCATCATGGCGGTGCCGATCGACAAAGGGCTTCAGGACTCGATGCGGCGGTCGAGCGAAGCAAAGATGGCACCGTAGGTCAGACCGGCGGCAGGCAAGCTCGATAACTCGCAAGTTCCTAAGGCACGTTGAGCGAATGTAGCCCTGCCGAGCGGTTCGTGTCTGGAACCTCGGCCAAAGCGCCGGAAAAAGCCCACCTGTAGATGTGCAGTCTGCTCCTTGTCAAGGTTGTCATCCGCGCTGCGCCTTCGATTCGAAACCGGTTCGAAATCAATTCACACCGTTGTCCGAGTGGGGAGTCCCTGCAGAAGCGTTAGGCACCACCGCTCGCCTTGATGAAGGCTTCAACGGTTTCGACGACCGTTCTTGCCTTAAAGACAAGTCCAAGATCGATCATTTCTTGTTGTTCGGTCATTGGCCGTGTTTGTGTAGGCACTGGCACGGCAATGATTTGGTTGAGCTGCGTACGAAAGAACACTGCCGTGACAACTCCCACGAAGAGCACGCGCGATCCGATTATGGAGTTGCCTCTTTTGTCGGTGATCATGCCTTGGTTAAGCACAAAGACTGGACTACCACTCGACCCGCCAAAGACTGATGCGTCGATCACGAATCGTGGGGTTCCTTCGAAGTCGATGGACATCGGAGAAGCGGTAGTCCCTCGGCGAGCAACCGGGAGAAGGTTCCTGCTGTCCCAAATGCCATTTGGATAGCCAATGAAAGTCACTGATTCAATGGCGTCAAACTGCTCTTCTTGCTCCTTTGTTGGCAGCATACCCGAGTCAATAAATCTGTAGAAGAGATCGACGCTATTGTTCAGCTTAATGTGGGATTCAAGCGGCAAGAACGGTGTGATCGCGATGTCCACATTCGGCGATGGGTGGCCAAACCAGAAGTTCGCCCAGTTTTCCACATCCAACCGAAAGCCCGTCCCCAAGTTCGGCTCGTCACCCTTTCGTTGATGAAAAGTGAGCGACCCACGTTGCATTCCATTGACGACATGCTTATTAGTGACCACGAATGGGGCGTGCTTGTCATCTCCAAGCTTGTAGACGAAAAGAAAGCCAGTGCCGGATCCCTGGGCACCATTAGAGGCGACGGTGTCTATGCGAACGGTCGTGAAAAACAGGTTCTCTGCGAGCGAGTCGACTTTCATCGTGGTGCCTAACTTGATCTGGAGCGCAAAGTGCTCCGCGCAATCGTATACGCCCCACATTCCGTCAGGCGTATCCGGCTACGCCTGTAGGCGACGTCTGTTGCATGGCAGACGCCGCAGCGGACGATGCCGCCGCCAAATCGGGTTGATCCGCCGCCTCACTCGCCCGCAAGACAGGCACGGCAGCAGCAGCGGCGCGGATGGCGCCCTGCCAGTCTCACCTGCCCCGCTCGCGCTGCCGCACGTGTGCGCACCGGGTGCGCAGCATCACACCGACGCAGCCACCGCCGCTGAGTTTGCTGCGTTGGGCGTCAGCGCGCAGCCTCCGGCACCGGCGCGGCGCCCCCCATCAGCGCCGCCAGGCGACGCAGGCTGCCCTGCCCGTCGTCCGGCATGGCCGACGACAGCGCGGCCGACGCCGCGGCCGGCGGCGCCATCAGCGCGGGGTAGTCCTTCATCATCTGCGCGCCGTACAGCGGCTTGTAGGCGCCCTGGTGGCAGGTGGCGCAGTTGACCTTGGCCACGTCGCGGTTGGGGCCCAGGCGCTCCAGCGGAAACACGTCGGTCAGCGGCTCCAGGTACGAGACGTTGAGGTCGCGCACCAGGCGGATGCCGTAGTACGAGGTGACCCGCTGCGGCGAGCTCTGGTCCCACTGTGCGAAGGAGCGCGAGTTGTGGCAGAAGGTGCAGTTGACGCCCAGCGACTGGCTCATGTGCATCATCAGGCCGTAGGTCCACTCGGCCTGCTTGGTGCTTTGGCGGTTGCCATGCGGCAGCGCCTCGGTGCCGATGACGCGGATGTTCTCCGCATGCTGCAGGAAGGGCGAGAACGGATCGTTGGGCAGCGAGGCATAGGCCGCCGTCTGCGCCGGCGCGTTCTGCCCCGCCTTGTTGCCCACCAGGCTGCGGGTGGCGGGCGAGCCCAGCGGCTCGAACCAGCTGTTGGTGGGCACCGGGTTGCCCCGGTGGCAGGTGTAGCAGGTGACGCCGGTGCCGGCCACGTGGTTCTTCCAGTCGGTGTTGATGTGCTGCGTCATCTGCAGCATGCGCCGCGCCACCACCTTGGTGTAGACCGAGTCGTCGGCCAGGTTGGCCGGGTTGTGGCAGTACACGCAGCCCTGGTCGGGGGACACCCACTGCGTCATCGCCGTCATGGTGCGGGTGAACTCGCCCACGCTCAGGTCGCCCAGCACCTTCACGTTCTGGAACACCTGCGAGGCCTTCGGGCCGTCGGGCGAAGCCGGCGGCAAGGCCTCCGGCGCGGTGTTCACCGCGGCCTGCTTGGCCAGCAGCCGCGGGTTGTAGACCTGCTCCATGCCGGCGCCGCGGTAGCCGGTCTGCACCGTCTCCACCGGCGGGCGCTCGCAGCCGGCCAGCAGCAGCGCCGCGGCGGCCGCCAACAAGGGGTATGTGGTGCGCTTCATGGCTTGACCCCTTGCAGCAGCGCCGGATCGGTCACCGGTGCGAAGACTTGCGGATACACCGGCGCCACGCCGTGCTTGACCGCCCACAGGAACCAGTTGTCCACCACCGTGCCGGTGAGCAGGATGCCGATGCCGCCCGTGAGCGGGCACAGCACCGCGAACCACCAGGCCCAGCGGTGGATGGATTCCATCGTCGCGTTGAAGCCCATGGTCCAGCGCCAGAACAGCGCCGCACGTTCGGTGGCGGTGCCGCGGTCGGTGATCTGCTCGATCTCGCGCTCGCCCCCGAAGCGGCTGACCGCCAGGATGGTGGCGCCGTGCATCGCGAACAGCAGCGTGGCCCCGTACAGGAACACGATGGACAGCATGTGGAACGGGTTGTAGAACAGGTTGCCGTAGCGCAGCGAGAAGGCCGCCGTCCAGTCCAGGTGCGGAAACAGCCCGAAGGGCACCGCCTCGCCGAACGAGCCCATCAGCACCGGCCGGATGATGCCCAGCACCAGCATCAGCCAGATGGCCGCCGCAAAGGCCCAGGCCACGTGCGTGCCCATCCCCAGCGCGCGCGCCCTGCGGTACATGCGGGCCCACCACAGCAGCACCGAGGTGGTCATGCACAGGCCGGCCAGCAGCCACCAGCCGCCTTCGTTGAGCGGCGGCAGCGTCAGGCCGTAGGCCGGTGGCGGCGGCTCCAGCGCCAGCCAGGGCAGCTGGCGCACGAACTGGATCGGGTCCCAGCCGACGCTGGCCCACATGTTCAGCCCGATGATCTCGAAGGCCGCGAAGCCGAAGATCAGCGAGGCGATGCCCAGCCAGCCCAGGTAGATGGGCCCGACCTGCGCATCGCCCAGCTTGCCCAGCCAGTGCGAATGGGTGGCGCCGCTGTCGCGTTCATGGTCGTCGCGGCCCAGCGAGATGCCGGGATAGGCGGCGCCGGCCACCTGCACGCGGGTGAAGAGGTTCTGGTACTCGGCCATCACGGGTCTCCTTCAACGCCACACCGGCAGGTTGAGCCACCAGGTCCACCACTCGGGCCAGCCGCGGGTCCAGAAGGGCCCGCTGATGACGATGCACACCGCGCTCCAGAAGCCCGCCGACAGCGCCAGGAACAGGCCCAGCCGGTGGATGCCCAGCGTGCCGATGGAGTAGCCGATGGCATCGCGGAAGAAGGTGTTCTCGTGCTCGGCCGTCTTCACCTTCTCGCCCTTGGCAGGGCAGGTGGACGACAGGATGAGCGCCCCGTGCAGCGACAGTGCGAAGGTGGTGGCGAAGAAGAAGCTCACCGCCAGCATGTGCGCCGGGTTGTAGTGGAAGTGCAGGTACTGGTAGCCGGTGTTGGACACCCAGTCCAGGTGGCTGATGATCCCGTACGGGAAGCCGTGGCCCCAGGCGCCCAGCAGCACCGGCCGCACCACCACCAGCGACAGGTAGGCCAGGATGGCGAAGCCGAAGGCCACCGGCACGTGGTAGCCGATGCCCAGCTTGCGGCAGATTTCCACCTCGCGCAGCGCCCAGGACACGAAGGCACCGATGGCACACACGGTGATGAGCTGCCACAGGCCGCCCTCCATCAGCGGGGCCATGCCCAGGCCGTAGCGCAGGTCGGGCGGCGCGATGCTGATCTGCCAGAGGTTCCAGGTCGGCCCCTGCGAGGCGCCCCAGATGATGAGCAGCGTGCCCACCAGCGAGAAGAACGCGGTGGTGACGCCGAAGAAGCCGACCCAGAACGGGCCGACCCAGAAGTCGAACAGGTCGCCGCCGATCAGCGTGCCACCGCGCACGCGGTACTTTCTTTCGAAGCTCAGCATGGCCATGGGGGCACCCTCTTTCTCGTTCGACGGCGGGAAGCCGGGGTGCAGGCGCGCCGGGAGGCGGCGCCTGCGGTCGTGCGCTGTGCGGCGCCGCTAACGCGGCGTGGGCGCGGGCATGGCGGAGTTCTGCGTGGCCACCGCCTTGGTGGGCCCGTCCAGCCAGTTGAACTTGTTGGTGGACAGCAGGATGAAATGGATCAGCAGCGCCAGCACGAACAGGAACACGAACAGTGCTACCAGCGCGCGGCGCGGATCGAACAAGAGCCAGATACGCCACATGGTGGGCCTCCTTCAATCGAGATGGGACATGAAGGTGTACACGGCCGCCCTCACCGCACCGAACAGCGATGCCTCGCCCTCGGCCCCCGGCAGCCAGCCGCGCCAGGGCAGCATGAGCAGCTGCGCCAGCAGGGCGAAGACCAGCAGCACGACGAAGCCCGCGAGGAAGACGCCGGCCGTGGCCAGCGAGTCCCTGGCCGGCGCCGCCGCGGGCGTGTGGTGGTGGGTGAGATCGGTCATGGCAACCCTCCCGTCAAGGCACTAGAGCCAGGGACGCCACATCCACACGAGGATGTGGGCCACGATGGCCACGGCCGTGAACCCGACGAAGCTCGTCATGAACACGCCGTGGAATTCCTTCGCTTCCTGTTCGGTCAGGCCGGAAAGCGAGCCGCTTCTGGGATCAAGCATAGGGATGGTTCCTTCAGGTGCAGTGGCCTTGCGGCCGATGGTCTTGCGACCGGCACCGCGCGAAAGCCCGCGCGGCAAGGGCTGCCCGGGCCGGACGGTCCGATGCAGGTTTGCTGTTCATGGCGACACCGCCTCGCTGGGCTCTGCGCGCGCCGGCTCGGCCGGCAGGTCGGCCAGGCCGACGCTGGCGCGGCCGGCGGCGCGGGCGGCACGCTCGGCCGCATCGCGCCAGGCCTTGGCGGCCGAGATGCGCACCAGCACCGGCAGCGCTTCCACCAGCGCTTCCAGGCGCTGGCGGGCAGCTTCGTCCCAGGCCAGCTCGGCGCTGCCGCGCGCGGGCGTGGGTGCCACCGCATCCATGTCGACGGCCAGCGGCAGCACGTGGAACAGCGCGTCGAACAGCGCGTTGCAGTACTCCTGCAGCAGCCAGGTGGCACCGGCATAACCCATGAACGGCGTGCCGGTGGCGCGGCGAATCGCGGCACCGGGGAAGGATGCGGCGATGTACGCGGGCTTGGGCCCGGGCCGGCCGCCTGCACCGCCGGCCTCGGCCAGGTACATGCGTTCGTTGTAGGAGCCGAACATCACCAGCGGCGGCTTCTCGTGCACCAGCCGGCGCACCTCGGCGTTGTCGGTCTTGCTGCCCGGCTTGCGCGACACGGCGAACTGGCAGGGCAGGCCCAGCTCGTCTTCCAGGTAGTGGCGGATGCCGCGGGCATAGGTCTCGCCGGCCACCACCGCGAAGCTGGCGGTGGCGAAGAAGTCCTGCGTGACGGAGCGCCACAGGTCCCAGATCGGCTTGAGCGTGGTGTGCTTCTCGCGCTCGATGAAGGGCTCGGGGTCGAGGCCCGTCAGCCGGCCCAGCTCGCGCAGGAAGGCGGTGGTGGAGTGCAGGCCGATGGGCGCCTGCAGGTAGGGCCGCTCCAGGTTCTCGCACAGCAGGCGGCCGAACTCGCGGTACAGGCAGATGTTGACGTCGGCCTCCACCAGCCGCGACACCTCCGCCAGATGGCTGCCCAGCGGGAACACCAGGTTCACCTCGCAGCCGATGCCCTGCACCAGCCGGCGGATCTCGGCCAGGTCGCTGGGGCCGTTGAACATGCCGTAGCTGGGGCCGATGATGTTCACGCGCGGCTTGTCGCCGGGCTGGCGCACCCGCTCGGGCACCTTGCGCAGGCCGTATTGCTGCCACAGCCAGTAGATGGCGCGGTTGGCGCACTGCCACTGGTCTTCGTCGATGGTGCGCGGCAGGAAGCGCTGGATGGTGGTGCCCTCGGGCGTCACGCCGCCGCCGATCATCTCGGCGATGCTGCCGGTGACCACCACACTGGGCAGGTCGGGGTCCAGCGTGGCATGGGCGCGCTTCATCGCGCCTTCGGTGCCTTCGCGGCCCAGCTGTTCCTCGGCCAGGCCGGTGACCACGATGGGCAGCTCATGCGGCGGCAGCGCATCGGTGTAGTGCAGCACGCTGGTCACCGGCAGGTTCTCGCAGCCCACCGGGCCGTCGATCACCACCTGCAGGCCCTTGATGGCGGTGAACACATACACGGCGCCCCAGTAGCCGCCGGCACGGTCATGGTCAATCGTGAAGCTCATGCCATGTGCTCCTGCGCCGCCTTCTGCAGCTTGATCACGCGGCGGCGGGTGTCGGCGCGGAAGGCGGGGTGCGCTGGAGGCACGCCCTCCCACACGCCGGCGTTGTCGCCCTGGCCGGTGGCGCCGAAGAAGTCCTTCATCGCGCTGAAGCGGTGCTTGTTGGCGATGGCCGCGTTGACCACCTGCGCCAGCGAGCCGGCGCCGGCCGGGCCCATCAGCGGCCGGGCGGAGATGAGGTTGGTGAAGTACAGCGCCGGCGTGCACAGCTCCTTGGCGGCCTGCACCACCGGCGTGGTGCCAATGGCCAAGTCGGGCTTGGCATGCTGCATCGCATACAGGTCCTGCTCCAGGCTGGCGCGGTACTGCACGTACACGCCGCGGGCCTCCAGCCACTGGCGGTCGGGCTCGCTCCAGGGCGTGCGCGGGCAGGCGGTGCCGACGTAGGGCACCTCGGCGCCGCTTTCGATCAGCAGCCGCGCCACCAGCAGCTCGCTGCCTTCGTAGCCGCTGACGGTGATGCGGCCTTGTATAGGCAACTTCGACAAGGCGCCGCGGATGGCCGGCAGCACCCGCTGCCGGGCCTCGTCGATCAGCGCTTGCGCGACGTTGGCCGCGCTGCCGATGGCCTGCAGCCAGGCGTCGGTGCCCTCCACGCCCACCGGCGCCGAGCCCACGATGGGCCGACCCGCCGCACTGAACTCGCGCAGGCTGGCGGTGTAGAACGGATGGATCGCGGCCGCCACGCTGCAATCCAGCGCGGCATACAGCTCGCGCCATTCGCGGGTGGGCACCACCGGGCCGGCGGCCAGGCCCATCGGCGCCAGCATCATGCCGATGCCCACCGGGTCGGCCGGGAACATCTCGCCCACCAGGCTGACGGTGGGCCGCTGCTCCACGCCGCCGCGCAGCGCGGCCACCGGGCCGGCCTCGGCCTCGGTGCGGGCGAACCTGAGCATCGCGCCGGCCAGCACGTCCTTGGCCTCGGCATGCGTGGGCACGCCGAAGCCGGGCACGTCGATGCCGATGATGCGCACGCCGTTGATCTGCCTGGGCAGCAGCTGCAGCGGTACGCCGCTGGCGGTGGGCACGCACAGGTTGATGACGACGATGGCGTCCAGCTTGGCCGGGTCGGCCTGCTGGTGCACCGCCTCGCGGATGTCCTCGAACAGCTTGCCGGTGACCAGGCTCTCGCTGTTGAAGGGCACGTAGCCCACGCTGCGGCGCGCGCCGTAGAAGTGCGAGGTGAAGGTCAGGCCGTAGACGCAGCAGGCCGAGCCGCTGAGGATGGTGGCGGTGCGCCGCATGCGCAAGCCCACGCGCAGCGAGCCGAAGGCCGGGCACATGCTCTGCGGCTGCTCGTGCGGGCCGGTGCCTCGGTCCACCGGATAGTCGGCGGCATAACGCTGCAGCGTCTCGCCCTTGCCGGCGGCTTCGGCTGCCGAGCGCATCAGGTCCGCGGTGGAATGGCAGGCCATGGCATCAGGCCGCGTCGTAGATCACTTCGAGCGAGGGGCGTGCCACCAGCGCCTGGCCGGTCATGTCGGCATCGGTGGCCGGCTGCAGCACCACGTCGCGGCCCACGCTGTCGGCCGAGAACAGCGACAGCAGCTCGTCCTGCGTCTGCGGCTTGGGTCGCATCGGCGGCGCTTCGGCCACGTTCTGCGCCAGCGTCTCGAACAGCGGCGCCCAGACCGTGCCGGGCCGGCCGATGATCTCGTAGCTGGCACTCTTGCGGCGGATGTCGTCATGCGCCGGGATGGCCGCCAGCACCGGGATGCCCGCCCGCTCGGCAAAGGCACTGGCCTCGCCGGTGCCGTCGTCCTTGTTGATCACCATGCCGGCCACGCCCACGTTGCCGCCCAGCTTGCGGAAGTACTCCACCGCCGAGCACACGTTGTTGGCCACGTACAGGCTCTGCAGGTCGTTGCTGGCCACCACGATGACCTTCTGGCACATGTCGCGGGCGATGGGCAGGCCGAAGCCGCCGCACACCACGTCGCCCAGGAAGTCCAGCAGCACGTAGTCGAAGCCCCAGTCGTGGAAGCCGAGCTTCTCCAGCGTCTCGAAGCCGTGGATGATCCCGCGGCCGCCGCAGCCGCGGCCCACCTCGGGCCCGCCGAGTTCCATGGCAAACACGCCGTCGCGCTTGAAGCACACGTCGCCGATGGACACCGCCTCGCCGGCCAGCTTCTTCTTGCTGCTGGTCTCGATGATGGTGGGGCAGGCCTTGCCGCCGAACAGCAGGCTGGTGGTGTCGCTCTTGGGGTCGCAGCCGATCAGCAGCACCTTCTTGCCCTGCTGGGCCATCATGTAGCTGAGGTTGGCCAGCGTGAAGCTCTTGCCGATGCCGCCCTTGCCGTAGATGGCGATGATCTGCGTGGTCTTGGTGGCCGGCGAGGTGCTCGGCGCATCGGGCTCGATGGCAGCCTCCGCGCGAAGCTGCTCCTTCATGAAGATGACGGGGGCGGCGTTCATGCGTGGTGTCTCCAGTCCAAAACCATCTTCAGGCAGGCGCTGTCGCCAAAGGCCGTGGCGTAGGCGCCCGCGGCATGAACGGCAGCCTCGTGGTGGGTGATGAGGCCGGCCAGCGAGACGCGGCCGGTCTCCACCAGTTCCTTCACCGCCAGCAGGTCGGGGCGCTGCCATTCGGCGGCGCAGCGGATCTGCACCTCGCGCATGAAGGCGGGTGCGAAGGCGAACTGCAGCGGCTGGCTGTAGAAGCCGGCCAGCACGATCTCGCCGCCGGGCGCCAGGCGCATCACCAGCGTGTCGATGATCCCGGCGTCGCCGCTGACGTCGTAGATGGCGCGGTAGTCGCGGCGGGTGTCGTCGTCGGGGTGCATCACCGGGTAGCCCTCGGCGCCGCCGCAGCGGCCGAGTTCGCGCTCCCACACGGTGGGCGGCGGCAGGCCGGCGGCCACCGTCATGCGGGCCAGCAGCCGGCCGAGCACGCCGTGGCCGACGATCAGGTCGGGCGCCACGATGGGGTCGCGCTTGCCGCCGCCGGCCACCGAGTGGTAGGCGGTGGCAGCCAGCGCCATCAGCACCGCTTCCTCGCCCAGGTGCTCGGCCACTGGCAGCGCACGCGCGCCCGGCACCACCAGGCAGGCGGCGGCACCGCCGAACAGGCCGCGCACGTCGCCGAAGCAGCGCGCGCCGGGCACGAACACCCGCTCGCCCACCGCATGGCCGGCCGCCGGACCGGCCCGCACCACGCGGCCCACCGATTCGTACCCAGGCACCAGCGGATAACCCATGCCGGGGAAGGCCGGCATGCGGCCGGTCCACAGCAGGCGCTCGGTGCCGGTGCTGATGCCGCTCCATTCCACGTCCACCACCACGTCGGATTCGGTGGGATCCACCAGCGGCAGGTCGCTCAGGCGAAGCTGGCCAGGCTCTTCCAGCACGACGGCCAGGCTGTGCAGCGGGCCGGTGGCGGTGCGGATCGAGGTGGAGTCCATGAGTGTCAGAATACGCTTAGCGTACTGAGTGTCAACTACGATTTACACCCACGCAGGATGCTGCACTGCAGCGGGATGCCGGTGCGCAGCTGACGGATGCGTTCGAAGCCGGCCTCGGCCAGCATGGCCGTCAGCGCTGCAGCCGTGCGCGGCCGCCCGCGGCCCATGGCCAGCAGGTAGAAGCCGAAATACGCATCGCCCATGGCTTGCGCGCCCGGCGTGCCGGCCATCGGCTCGGCCAACAGCAGCACGCCGCCTGGCGGCAGCGCCTGCCAGGCCGCGCGCAGCAGGCGGCGCACGGTGTCGTCGTCGTGGTCGTGCACCACGCGCACCAGGGTGAGCAGGTCGGCGCCGGTGGGCAGCGGGTCGAGCCGGAAGTCGCCGCCGAAGCGCGCGGCCCGCTGCGGCAGGCCGGACGCTGGCCGCGCCACCACCGCGGGCAGGTCGAACAGCTGCAGTTGCAGCGCCGGATGGCGCTCGGCCACGGCGGCGAGGAAGCTGCCGTCGCCGCCGGCCACGTCCAGCACGCAACGGTGGCGGCGGAAGTCGTAGGCGTCCAGGATCTCGCCGGCCACCAGGGGCTGGGAGGCGGCCATCAGCGCCGTGTAGTCCGCCACCTGCTCGCTGGCCAAGCCACGTGCGTCGCCGTCGCCGGCATAGGGCCAGTAGCCCGCCAACGCGCCGCCGCCGTCGCGGCGCAGCAGCGCCACCGGGTCCTGCAGGTCCTCATACAGCGCCCCGTGGTGCAGCACCATGGCCGCCAGGCCGGCATTGCCCACCAGGGGCGCGCCCAGCGGCCCCAGGCCGACGCATCCCGCGCCGCGCCAGGCCAGCAGGCGCAGGGCCACCGCAGCATCCACCAGCCGGCGCGCGGCGGGCTCGGGCAGGCGCCACACGGCGGCCAGCACCGGCAAGGGCTGGGGGCCGTCGGCCAGCAGGTCGAACACCTCCAGCCGCACGCAGGCCAGCAGCACCTGCGAATAGACGAAGCCGGCCATCAGGTCGAACAGCGCGCCGGCGCGGCGGCGGGCGATGGGCCGGGTGGGCGCGAAGCGGCGCGCCCAGCGCTGGAAGCCCGGGCGGGCGATCAGCCGATCGCGCCACACCGCGGCCTGCGCCAGCCAGCGGGCGGGGCCCTTCAGGTGGCCGGCCACGGCGGCGGTCGGCGGCCAGGCCAGGTGGGGGGAGCGTGGCATGGCGGGGGCAGCCGGCTCAGAACCTGTGAATGAACCGGTCGCGACCGAGCGGCGCGATAGGGCGGCCTGGATCCAGGCGCAAAGCGCAGCGATAGCTCGAGCTATGGCGAGCATTTGCAACGACGAGCCGGGTCGTCAGGGCGCGTCGAGCGGGCATGAGTGGTTCGTCCACAGGTTCTCAAGCGGCCGAGGCCAGCCACTCCGTGCTCAGTGCCTTGGGCACCAGGCGTTCGCTCTCCAGCCGCACCAGCATGCGCAGTGGCTCGGCGCCGGGGCAATCAGGCACCGCGGCCACGGCCTGCGCCACCAGGCGGTCGAAGCGGCGGATGGCGCCGGCCACGCCGTCGCGGCGGGCCACGCTGGGGCGGCCCAGCGCCAGGTCGCGGCCGATGGGCTTGCCCAGCAGGCCCGGGTCGGCCGCCACGTCGCGGATGTCGTCGGCCACCTGGTAGGCCTCGCCGAGCGCATCGCCGAAGGCGCGCCAGGGCGTCGGCGCCGCGCCGGCCGCCTGCGCGCCGGCCGCGGCCGCGGCCGCGAACAGCGCGCCGGTCTTGGCCCGCTGGTAGTCGGCCAGGCACACCTGCGGCTCGCATTCCCAGGCCTGGCCGGCACAGATGCCGCCCGGCAGCCCCACGCCGCCCGCCACCGTGGCCAGCACCTGCGCCAGCCGGCCGGCATCGCGGCACGACGCCTGCGCCAGCACCTGGAAGGCCAGCACGATCAGCGCATCACCCGCCAGCACCGCCAGCCGCTCGCCGAAGGCGCGGTGCACGCTGGGCAGGCCGCGGCGCAGCGGCGCGTCGTCGAAGCACGGCAGGTCGTCGTGCACCAGCGAGGCGCAGTGCAGCAGCTCCACCGCCGCCGCGGCAGCCCCGGCCAGCGATGCCTCGCCTTCGCCGCAGGCCGCATGCACCGCCAGCACCAGCCGCGGCCGCACCCGGGCGCCGCCGGGAAATACCGCATGCCGCACCGCCGCCGCCAGCCGCGGTGGCTGCACGGGTGACTCCACGGCCGCCAAGGCCCCGGCCAACAGCTCCTCGATCCGTTCGCTTGTGCTCAAGCAGGCCTCCTGCCTTGCGGCGTGTGTAATGTTTGCATGACACATTGATTGTCATTCAGAATAGACACCGACAGCAGGAGCGTCAATTGGCAATCTCCGTGGTGGTGATCGGTGCTGGCGTCGGCGGGCTGGTGGCAGCGGCCTGCCTGGCCGCGCAGGGCGTGCGCGTGACGCTGCTCGAAGCCGCCGACCAGCCCGGCGGCAAGCTGCGCGAAGTGCTGGCCGGCGGCCAGCCGATGGATGCCGGCCCCACCGTCTTCACCATGCGCTGGGTGTTCGACGAGCTGTTCAGCCTGCTGGGCCAGCGGCTGGACGACCATCTGCACCTGAAGCCGGCCGCGGTGCTGGCGCGCCATGCCTGGTCGGGCGATGCGCACCTGGACCTGCATGCCGACCTCGAAGCCAGCGTGGATGCCATCGGCCGCTTCGCCGGCGCGGCCGATGCACGCGGCTACCGCCAGTTCTGCCAGCGGGCGCGGCGCATCTACCGCACGCTGGAGCAGCCCTTCATCCGCAGCCAGCGGCCCGGCCTGCTGCAGCTGGTGGGCCGGGTGGCCTGGCAGGGCCTGCCCGGCCTGGCGCGCATCTCGCCCTTCGGCACGCTGGCCGCGGCCCTGGCCGGCCACTTCCGCGATGCGCGGCTGCGGCAGCTGTTCGGCCGCTATGCCACCTACTGCGGCTCGTCGCCCTACCAGGCGCCGGCCACGCTGATGCTGGTGGCCCATGTGGAGCACAGCGGCGTGTGGTACGTGGACGGCGGCATGCACCGGCTGGCGCAGGTGCTGGCGGCGCAGGCCGCGCGGTGCGGCGCCCGGCTGCGCCATGGCGCGCGGGTGGCGGAGATCCTGCTGGCCGACGGCCACGCCGCCGGCGTGCGGCTGGCCGGCGGCGAGGTGCTGCATGCCGATGCCGTGGTGTTCAACGGCGACGTGGGCGCGCTGGCGGCCGGCCACCTGGGCGACGCGGTGCGGGCCGCGGCCGGGCCCGGGGCGCCCCTGCCGGCGCAGCGCTCGCTGTCTGCCGTCACCTGGAACCTGCTGGCCCACTGCCGCGGGCAGCCGCTGCTGCGCCACAACGTGTGCTTCAGCGACGACTACCGCGCCGAATTCGACGACCTGCGCGCCGGGCGGCTGCCGCGCGCGCCCACGGTGTACCTGTGCGCGCAGGACCGGCGCGACCAGCCCCGCACGGTGCACGGCGGCCCCGAGCGGCTGCTGATGCTGGTCAATGCCCCACCCACCGGCGACAGCCGCCCGCCCACCCCCGAGGAGATGGCCGCATGCCAGCACAGCACCTTCGACCGGCTGGCCCGCTGCGGGCTGCTGATCCGGCCCGAATCGGCGATGGTGACCACCACGCCGGCACACTTCGAGCGGATGTTTCCGGGCACGGGCGGGGCGCTGTATGGCCCGGCCAGCCACGGGTGGCAGGCGTCGTTCCGGCGGGCGGGCTCCCGCAGCCGGCTGCCGGGGCTGTACCTGGCCGGTGGCAGCACCCATCCGGGCCCGGGCGTGCCGATGGCGGCGCTGTCGGGCCGGCTGGCGGCGCAGCGGCTGCTGGCCGACCTGGCTTCGATGCGGCGCCACCATCCGGTGGTTATGCCTGGTGGTACCTCGATGCCCTGAGCGACGACGGCCGCCACGGGCTGGCGCTGATCGCCTTCGTGGGCAGCGTGTTCTCGCCCTACTACGCCGCGGCCCGCCGGCGCGGCGCGGCGCCGCCCGCCGAGCACTGCGCCATCAACCTGGCGCTGTACGGCGACGGCGGCCACCGCTGGGCGATGACCGAGCGCGGCAGCCGCCACCTGCACCAGCGGCACGACCACCTGGCCATCGGCCCCAGCGCGCTGCACTGGCAGGGCGACGCGCTGGTGATCGACGTCGACGAGATCACCGCGCCATGGCCGCAGCGGCTGCGCGGGCGCATCACGCTGCATCCGCAGGCCCGCACGGGGCTGGACATTCCATTGGCGGCCGAAGGCGGCCACCGCTGGACGCCGCTGGCGCCGCGTGCGCAGGTGGAGGTGCGGCTGCCGCAGCCCGGCCTGTGCTGGCGCGGCACCGGCTACCTGGATGCCAACCGCGGCGACGAGCCGCTGGAGCAGCGCTTTGCCGACTGGACCTGGGCCCGCGCCGCGCTGGCCGGCGGCCGCAGTGCCCTCACCTACGACGTGCAGCCGCTGTGCGGGCCGCCGCTGTCGCTGGCGCTGCAGATCGCGGCCGACGGCAGCGCCCAGGCCTTCGAGCCGCCGTCCATGGGCCTGCTGCCGCGGGCCCGCTGGGGCGTGGCGCGGCCGGTGCGCGGGCCCGATGCCCGGCTGCTGGCCACGCTGGAGGACGGGCCCTTCTACACCCGCTCCCTGGTGCACACCACGCTGCTGGGCCAGCCCGTGACGGCGGTGCATGAAAGCCTCTCGCTGCGGCGCTTCGGCCGCCGCTGGGTGCAGGCGCTGCTGCCCTTCCGCATGCCGCGGCGCGGTTGAGCGGGGCGCGGCTCAAGCCGCGCCGGCCGGGGCCGAAAAGCCCTCATGCTCCGGCTTGCATGATCGCCGAGCCCATCGATGCACCGGCCCTCCCGGGCCATCCCGCAGCGCCTGCAGGACCGTCCTGCTGCGCAGCACCTTCCGCTCCATTCGTTGAGGTTCTCATGCGCCTGTCCACACTGAGCGTCAGCCAGCGCCTGCAGCTGGCTTTTGCCGTCATCCTCGTCATCCTGTCCATCGTCGCGGGCGTGGCCATGGTCAAGGTGCGCACCATCGAGCGCGCACTGTCGGCCAACGGGCAGGAGCACACCCGCATCCAGCGCTTTGCCATCAACTTCCGCGGCTCGGCGCACGACCGCGCCATCGCCATCCGCGACCATGTGCTGGCCAGCAACGCCGAGAGCCGCCAGAAGGAAGTGGCCGCCATCGACGAGCTGGCCCGCTTCTATGCAGCCTCCGATGCGCCGCTGCAGGCGCTGATCAACGGCTCCGACGACCGGGCCGAGCTGCAGCGGCTGTATGCCGCCATCCAGCAGATCGAGGCCGAGGCCGTGGCCAGCACCCGGGCCGTGATCGCGGCGGTGGACCGGGGCGACGCCACCGAGGCGCAGGCGCTGCTGTGGTCGCGCGCCAAGCCCCAGTACGTGCAGTGGCTGGCGGCCATCAACCGGCTGATCGAATTCGAGGAAGCACGGGTGCAGGCCCTGAATGCGGTGGCGATGGAGCAGGCCTCCGGCTTCCGCGCGGTGATGCTGGGCGCACTGGGGCTGGCCCTGGTGGCCGGCATCGCCCTGGCGGCCGCCATCTCGCGCCACATCGTCCGCCAGCTGGGGGCCGAGCCGGCCGCACTGGGCCAGGTGGCCGAGCGGGTGGCTGCCGGCGACCTGAGCCCGGTGCCCGGCGCCGCGCAGGCACAGGCCGGCAGCGTGCTGGCCTCGCTGGGCGCGATGCAGCAGGCCCTGGCCCGGGTGGTGGGCCAGGTGCGCCAGGCATCGGACAGCATCGCCACTGGCTCGGTGCAGATCGCCACCGGCAACCTGGACCTGTCGCAGCGCACCGAGACGCAGGCCAGCAGCCTGCAGCAGACCGCGGCCACGATGGACCAGCTGGGCAGCACCGTGCGCAACAACGCCGACAGCGCGGGCCAGGCCAACCGGCTGGCGCAGAGCGCCTCCTCGGTGGCGGTGCAGGGCGGCGAGGTGGTGGGCCAGGTGGTCACCACGATGCAGGGCATCAACGACAGCAGCCGCAAGATCGGCGACATCATCAGCGTGATCGACGGGATCGCCTTCCAGACCAACATCCTGGCCTTGAACGCGGCGGTGGAAGCCGCCCGTGCCGGCGAGCAGGGCCGCGGCTTCGCCGTGGTGGCGGCCGAGGTGCGCAGCCTGGCCCAGCGCAGCGCCGAGGCCGCCAAGGAGATCAAGACCTTGATCGGCCGCAGCGTGGAGCAGGTGGAACAGGGCACCCAGCTGGTGGACCGTGCCGGCAGCACCATGGGCGAGATCGTGCGCTCCATCCAGCGGGTGAGCGAGATCGTGGCCGAGATCACCGCGGCCAGCGAGGAACAGAGCGCCGGCGTGCGCCAGGTGGGCCAGGCCGTGAGCCACATGGACCAGGCCACCCAGCAGAACGCCGCGCTGGTGGAGGAAAGCGCCGCCGCCGCCGAGAGCCTGAAGCACCAGGCCGCCCAGCTGGTGCAGGCGGTGGCGGTGTTCAAGCTGCCGCTGCAGGCGGCCTGAGCCTGCCGCTTTTACTTCGAATAACTAGGAACATTCGTCCATCCGCCTATGCTTTTTTCGAAACGCCCGGTTCAGACAATCGGCCCCGTTTCTTTTCAAGCACAAGGAGATCGACATGTTCTACGCCATCGTGTGGTTCGCCATCGCGGGGCTGCTGGCGCTGTGGACCGGCGGCCTGTGGGCGGTGGATGCGCTGGCCGGCTGGTCGGCGGCACAGGCCGGGCAGGTCTCGGTGGGTGCGGCCGGCGTGCCCGCGCTGCAGCTGCCGGCCTGGCTGGCGCCGTGGGTGCCGCCGGAGATCGCTGCCAGCATCACCGCGGCGCTGGCCGAGCTGGCGCCCTGGGTCGATGGCCTGCTGGGCCTGCTGCCGGCCCTGGCCGGCGGCCTGACGGTGCTGCTGTGGGTGGTGTGGGCCTTCGGCGCGCTGCTGCTGCTGGCCCTGGGCGTGGCCCTGCATGCCGGCATCGCCTTGTGGCGCCGGCGCGCCCGCGCCGCGGCGGCCACGGCGAACCCCGCCGCCCGCCTGGCGCAAGCCGCCACCGGCCTGCCCCGGTGACGGGCGAGGCCACGCCAGCCGGGCTGGCCCAACGGCTGCGCCATGCGGCCGCCGAGCTGCCCGGCGAGGGCGTGTCGCTGCAATGGCTGGCGCAGGCCCATGGGCCGGCCGCGCAGGGCAGCCTGCTGGTGCTGCTGGCAGTGCCCTGCCTGCTGCCAGTGCCGGGCTCGGGCACGGTGGTGGGCATGGGCATCTGCGCGCTGGCTGCCGCGCTGTGGCGCGGCCGCGGCGCGATGGCACTGCCGCAGCGGGTGGGCGGCTTCCAGCTTTCGCAGCGCTGGGCGGCGCGGGTGCTGCGGCTGCTGGCCGCGGCCTATGCGCTGGCCGGCCTGCTGTCGCGGCCACGGCTCAGCCACCTGGCCACCGGCCATCCGCATGGCCTGCTGGCGGCGCTGGTGGGCGTGATGGCGGTGATCATCGTGCTGCCCATTCCCTTCGGCAACGTGCTGCCGGCCCTGGCGCTGATGCTGCTGGGCATCGGCCTGGTGTTCCACGACGGGGTGGCGGTGCTGCTGGGCTGGCTGATGTCGGCGCTGGCGCTGCTGGGCACCACGGCGCTGTTCATTGGCGCCTGGCTGCTGGCGCGCGGGCTGCTGCCGGCCTGGCTGCCCTGGCCAGGCGCGGGCAGCTGAGCGCCCGCCGGGCAGCGGCCTTCATCCCGGGCCGGGCGGCCGGCCGGCCGGCAGCGGGGCGACCTCCGGCCCCCAGCCGCGCAGCCGCCGCGCCAGGCGCACCAGGCTGCTGCGGTAGCGCTGCTTGTGCTGCTCGGTGACCACGCCGGCCAGGCCGCACAGCAGCAGCGTGCCGGCCACCACCGCCGCGTAGTGGGCCAGGCCGCCCTCGCGCCGTGGCCACAGCGCCTGCGCCAGGTCGAACAGCGGCAGGTGGAACAGGTAGGTGGCGAAGGTGAGCGAGGCGGCGCGGCGGATCAGCCCGGCCACCGCGGGCGGCGGCGCGAAGTGCAGGCAGCGCACCGCGGCCAGGTGCAGCGCCATCAGCCCAGCCACCAGGTAGGTGCCCAGCAGCCGTTCATGGCCGGCGGTTTCCACCCGGCCCAGCAGCCGCTGGTCCATCTCGGCATCCACCCCGCCAAGCTTGACGGCCAGGTAGGCCAGCACGGTGCCGCCGGCCACCAGCCGCGCCACCGGCGGCCGCCAGCGCGGGCCGCCCCAGCGCTGCAGCACCACGCCGGCCAGCCATACCGGCAGCAGCGCCAGCATGGCCGGCGCCATGGCCACCAGCAGCAGCGCCACCGCCGGCCAGCGCCATCGGCCGCGGCCGAAGAGGGCCACGCCCAGCACCACGTAGTACCAGACCTCGAAATTGAGCGACCACCAGGGAAAGTTGTGCGGCGGCGTCTCGGTCAGCGGCCCCACGTTGCCCAGGAAGCCGAGGTAGATCGGCAGGTACAGCCACAGCTTTTGCAGCGGATAGGGCAGGCTGCCGCCGGCCAGCATCGGGATGACGGCGGCCACCAGCAGGCTGAAGGCCACCGCCGGCACCGCCACCGAGTACACGCGCGTCGCCCGCTGCAGCGCATAACGGCGCCAGTCGCGGTCGCGCTCGGTGGCGCACCAGCTGATGACGAAGCCCGAGAGCACGAAGAAGGCGATGACCGCGTCGCGGCCGGGATGGAAGCGGTCGCAGAACTGGCTCACCGGCAGGTGGAAGGCCTTGGCATGCCCCAGCACCACCACCACCGTGGCCACCACGCGGACGACTTCGAGGTACAGCGAGAACGAAGGGGTCACGGGCGCACTGCCGGCGGCGCGGCGAACTGCACCGCGGGCGCAGCATCCCCGGCCCCGGCGGGCGGCGCAATCAGTCGAAACGCGAAGGCGGTATGCCGTCGGACCCGGGCGGGTCGCCCTGCCCGCCCTGCCGGTCCGCCCCGGCCTGCCGCAGGCGATCGCGGTCCTCGCGCAGCTGGCGCCGCACCGACCACAGCTCCCACACCGCCCAGCCCATCACGCCGCCCAGCACCAGCAGCAGCTCCACCAGCACCAGCGTGCTGCCGCTCATCGGCGCAGGAACAGGCGCTGCACCGTGGGCGCCAGCGCGGCGCCGCCGGCGGCATGCAGCTCGGCCAGGGTGCCGTGCATCAGCTTGTGCGCCAGCCCCTGGGACAGCGCCTCGAACACCTCGTCGATCGGCATGCCCGCGGCCAGCCGCTTGCGCGCCCGGGCGATCTCCGCAGCGCGCCAGCTGTCCACCTGCTCGTTGAGCGAGCGGATCAGCGGCACCGCGCCGCGCTGCGCCAGCCAGCGGCCGAAGCGCTCCACGCCCGCGTCGATGATGCCTTCGGCCTGCGCCACCGCAGCCTGGCGGCGCTCGCCGGCGCCGCGCACCCGCGTGGCCAGGTCGTCGACGGTGTAGAGGTACACCTCCGGCAGGCGGGCCACCTCGGCCTCGATGTCCCGCGGCACCGCCAGGTCCAGCAGCAGCATCGGGCGGCGGCGCCGGGCCTTCAGCGCCCGCTCCACCGCGCCCAGGCCGATCAGCGGCAGGGTGCTGGCGGTGCAGCTCACCACCACGTCGAACTCGGCCAGCCGGGCCGGCAGCTCGGCCAGCGGCATGGACTGCGCGCCCAGGGCCTGCGCCAGGGCTTCGCCGCGTGCCGGCGTGCGGTTGGCCAGCATCAGCGCGCGCGGCTTGCGCGCCGCGAAATGCGTGGCCACGCGCCCGATCATCTCGCCCGCGCCCACGCACAGCACGCGGGTGTCGGCCATCTGCTCGAACAGCTGCTCGGCCAGCCGCACCGCGGCCGCGGCCATGCTCACCGAATGGACGCCGATGTCGGTGCAGCTGCGCACCTCCTTGGCCACCGAGAAGGAGCGCTGGAACAGCTGGTGCAGCGTGCTGCCCAGCGCGCCGGCCTCCTCGGCCTGCTTCACCGCCAGCTTGAGCTGGCCCAGGATCTGCGGCTCGCCCAGCACCATGGAGTCCAGCCCCGCGGCCACCCGGAAGGCATGGCGGGCGGCATCGCAGTCCTGCCGCACATAGGTGTGCGATTGCAGGGCGGCGGCCGGCATGCCGCCGTGCTCAGCCAGCCAGTCCAGCAGCGTGGGCAGCACCGCGGGCGCTCCGTCGGGCGTGGCGATGTACAGCTCGGTGCGGTTGCAGGTGGACAGGATGGCGGCCTCGGCCGGCGCGCGCTGCAGCCGCGCGCCCAGGCCGCGCAGCGCCTGGCCCAGCGCATCGGCCGGGAAGGCGAAGCGCCCGCGCACGTCCAGCGGCGCACTGCCGTGGTTGAGTCCCAGCGCCAGCACTGCCATGGCATCAACCGGCGCTGCCGAAGCGGTCGCGCCGCTCCAGCCGCTCGAAGAGGTCGAGCACCGTGTCCACCGGGCCGCGGCGGCGCGGTACCGGGCGGGCGGCGGCTTCCACCAGCCCCCGGGTGGCGGCCAGCGGCGGCAGCGGGCCCGCGGCGGCACGGCGGCCGCGGCCCGCGCCCGGCCAGGCGGCACCGGCCAGCAGCACCGCCTTGCGCAGCGGCGGCACCACCGCCCGCCCGCCCACCGCATCGCAGCCGGCGCGGCGCACCTGCTGGCCGATCTCGGCATACAGGCGGCGCGCGGCACGGATGCCCGGCCGGCAGGCCACCGGCAGCATCGCGATGCCGGCGTCGGCGCGGGCGTACAGCAGGTCGGCCTGCCGCAGCAGCCGCTCCACCACGCCGGCCAGCGCCGGGGAATGCCGCGGCGCGGCCAGCCAGGCATCGGCATCGATGCCGGCGACATGCAGCCACTGCAGCGGCAGGTACAGGCGGCCCATGCGGGCGTCCTCGCCTACGTCGCGGGCGATGTTGGACAGCTGCATCGCCACGCCCAGGTCGCAGGCGCGGGCCAGGGCCCGGTGGCTGCGCACGTCCATCAGCAGGCACATCATCGCGCCCACGGTACCGGCCACGCGGGCGGCGTAGTGCAGCAGGTCGTCCAGCGTCTCGTAGCGCCGGCCCTCGGCGTCCCAGGCCAGGCCTTCCAGCAGCCGCACCGGCAGCTCCAGCGGAATGGCATGCGCGCGCAGCACCGCGGCCAGCGCGCGGTCGGCCGCCTGCGGCAGCGGCCGGCCGGCGGCGGCGCGGGCCAGCCGCTCCTGCAGCCGCGCGATGGCCTCGGCCTGGCCGCCATGCACGTCCACCGCATCGTCGGCCAGGCGGCAGAAGCCATACAGCACCGAGGCGGGATCGCGCACCGTGCGCGGCAGCATCAGCGATGCGGCATGGAAGCTGCGCGAATGCTGGCGCAGCACGCGCCGGCAGGCCGCCACGTCGGCCGCCGACAGCTCAGGCGGGTTGCTGCTGGAAGGCTCGGGCATCGGGTACCACCGTGTCGAGGATGCGCGCGGAGGACAGCACGCCGGGCAGGCCCGCACCCGGGTGGGTGCCGGCGCCCACCAGGTAGAGGCCGCGCAGCTCCTCGCTCTGGTTGTGGGGGCGGAACCAGGCGCTCTGCGTGAGCACCGGCTCCAGCCCGAAGGCGGCGCCGCGGAAGGCACCCAGCGTGTCCTGGAAATCCTGCGGCGTGGTGATGCGCGAGCTGCACAGCGCCTGGCCCAGGCCGGGCAGCAGCGTGGCTTCCAGCCGGGCCTCGATGGCTTGTCTATACAACTCGCCCTGCACCTGCCAGTCGGTGCCCGACTGCAGGTGCGGCACCGGCGACAGCACGTAGAAGGCATCGCAGCCCGGCGGCGCCAGCGAGGGATCGGTGGCGGTGGGCCGGTGCAGGTAGAGGCTGAAGTCCTCGGCCAGGTGCTTGCGCTCGAAGATGTCGTCCAGCAGGCCGCGGTAGCGCGGGCCCAGCGCAATGGTGTGGTGGGCCACGCCCGGGTACTGCCGGCGGGTGCCGAAGTACCAGACGAACAGGCTCATCGAGTAGCGCGCACGGTCGATGCGGCGGTCGGTCCAGCGCCGGCGCCGCACGCCGGGCAGCAGCCGGCGGTAGGTGGTGGCCGAGTCGGCATTGCTCACCACGATGTCGGCCTCGAGCACCTCGCCATCGGCCAGCCGCACGCCGGTGGCCGCACCGCGCTCGGCCAGGATCTGCGCCACCGGCGCGCCGCAGCGCACCCGGTTGCCCTGCCCTTCCACCAGGCTCACGAGCCCCTGCACCAGCCGGCCGGTGCCGCCGATGGGAAAGTGCACGCCCCAGCGCCGCTCGAGGAAGGCGATGAGGCAGTACACCGAGGTGGTGGCGAACGGATTGCCACCCACCAGCAGCGACTGGAAGGTGAGCACCATGCGCAGCCGCGGGCTCTGCACATGCTTGCAAGCCAGGCCGTGGACGGTGCGCCAGCCCTCCAGCTGCAGCAGCTTAGGCAGCACCCGCGCCATGTCGGTCCAGCGGCTGAAGGGCACATGCGCCAGCTGCTCGAAGCCCACCTGGAAGATGGCCTGGCTGGCCGCCAGGAAGCGGCGGTAGCCGTCCACGTCGGCAGGCGACAGGCGGGCCACCTCGGCCTCCATCGCGGCGGCGTCGCCGCTGTAGTCGAACTGCGTGCCGTCGTCGAAGCGCACGCGGTAGAAGGGGCTCACCGGCCGCAGGTCCACGTCGTCGGCCAGCCGCCGGCCGCACAGGGCCCACAGCTCCTCCAGCAGGAAGGGCGCGGTGATGACGGTGGGGCCGGCATCGAAGGTGAAGCCGTCCTGCCGGTGCACCCGGGCGCGGCCGCCGGGCTGGTCCAGTGCCTCCAGCACCGTCACCCGCCAGCCGCGTGCGCCCAGGCGCACCGCCGCGGCCAGGCCACCGAAGCCGCTGCCGATGACGACCGCATGCGGTGCCGCGGCAGGCCCGCCGCCGGTGGCCGGCCGCGTGGCCGGGACGGTGTAAACGGGCGCATGGGCTGTCAACATGCGGCTATAGTATGAGTGTCAACTTTGATTTACAACCTGATCGCGCCCCACTGCTCGTAAGCCCTGATCCGGGAGGCCCCATGCCGCAGCTCCACCCTCATTCCTTGCCGCGCCGGCCGCGCCGCGCGCGGGCCTGGCGGTCGGCGGCGGACCTGCGCCGGCTGGCCACGCCCTGGTTCTTCTATGCGCTGGCCGGCCGGCTGGTGCGGTGGCTGGCCGCGGTGGCGGTGCTGGGCGGCCTGGCGGCCTTGATGGCCGCCCGCGCCGCTGGCGCGGAGGGGGCCGCCCGCGCTGCAGGCGCGGAGGGCACCATCGCCGCCCTGCTCCATGCGGTGACGGCCCCGCTGGCCGGCGGCCTCTACTTGTTGATGGCGCTGGCCGCCGGGCTGGGCCTGCTCGGCGTGGCCCGGCTCTGCCCCATCGTGGCGGCGGCTGCGGCGCCCACCACCGCCCTGATGGCGATGCTGTCGATGGCCGCGCAGGCGGTGCAGGCCAGCGCGGGCGACGCCTGGTGGAATGCGCAACTGGCGCCGGAGGCGATGCTGCTGCCCTTCACGCTGGGCGCGGTGCTGCTGCGCCACGCCATCGCCGAGCCGCCGCGCGCCGACCGCGCCGCCGCGGTGCTGCTGCTGGCCGGGCTGCTCCCGCTGGCGGTGCTGCACCTGGGCGCCATGCCGGCACCGCACGCGGCCCCGCCGCCGGCCGCCGCGCTGGCGCTCGGCCTGCTGGCTGGCGGCGCGCATGCGGCGGCGGTGGTGCTGCAGCGCACCCGCCTGGAGATCGTGGAGCGTGCGCGGCGGCAGCTGCATGCGCTGGAGGTACTGTGATGGACACCCTGCTCCTGCTGCTGACCGTGGCCGTGCTGGGCGGCGAGGCCCTCCAGCTGTGGTTGCGCCGGCGTGCGCTGGCGCGCGCCAACGAAGGCGAGGCGGAGGACGCCAGCGACGAGGCACAACCGGCCTGAAGGCCGGGCTGCCGGGGGGTGCAGCGGCCCGCGAGGGCGGCCGCACCCGTGTGTTAAGGTCCGACGAGTTGTTCCACCCCCCGTCCGGGTGAACCCTGAAAGCATGTCGTGGCCACCCCTGGCACCCCCGACCCCACCGACCTGAGCGCGCTGTCAGGCCTGGCTCCCGAGCTGGCCACGGCCTTCGTGTCGCTGGCCAGTGACATCGCCCTGGTGATCGGCGAGGACGGCATCGTCACCAACGTGGCGGCCGCCGACGCCGCGCTGGCCCTGGGCGCCGGCCAATGGGTAGGCCGGCCCTGGGCCGAGACCGTGACCGGCGGCACCCGCCGCAAGATCGAGCAGCTGCTGCAGGAAGTGGGCAGCCACGGCGTCTCCCGCCGGCGCGAGGTGAACCATCCCTCGGCCAGCGGCGAGGACATCCCCATCAGCTATGCCGCGCTGCGCCTGGGCGCCGGCGGCCCGCTGCTGGCCGTGGGCCGCGACCTGCGCGCGGTGGCCGCCATCCAGCAGCGCTTCGTCGAGGCCCAGCGCGAGATGGAGCGCGACTACTGGCGCCTGCGCCAGGAGCAGTCGCGCCAGCGGCTGCTGGCCCAGGTGGCCAGCGACGCGGTGATGCTGGTGCAGCTGCCCACCCTGCTGGCGGCCGATGCCAATGCGCAGGCGCAGGCGCTGTTCGGCGCGCCGGGCCAGCCGCTGCCGCCGCCCATCCGCGACCTGCTGGCGCTGGCGCAGAGCGCCGGCCGCGCCACCGAGGTGCGCACCCGGCTGCAGCGCGCGGCCGACGTGCTGGCGCTGGATGTGTCGGTGGTCCCCATCCGCCCCGACGATGCGGCCCAGCCCCAGGCCCTGCTGGTGCGCGCCCGGCCGGCCGAGACGCCGCAGCCGGGCCAGGCGGTGCAGGACGCCGTGCTGGTGGCCGATGCCCACGGCCGCGTGCTGATGGCCAATGCCGAGCTGCTGGCCCTGGCCGGCGCGGACACCGAAGCCCAGCTGGCCGGCCGCCCGGTGGCCGAGGTGCTGGGCGATCCGCACCGCCAGCTGGCGGCGGCGTTGTCCGACGCCCGCCGCGCCGGCTTCGCCACCCAGGCCCGGGCCACCATCGGCGCCGCCGGTGCGCCGGTGGCGGTGGCGCTGTGGGTCTCGCTGCTGGCCGATGGCGAGCAGGAGCGCCTGGCCTTCGTGCTGCGGCCGCTGGCGTCCCCGGCGCCGGCCGGCGCGCCGCCGGGCACGCCGCTGGACCTGGCGGCCACGCTGCAGCGCATCGCCGCGCGGGTGGGCCAGTTGCCGCTGCCCGCGCTGCTGCGCGAGGCCAGCGACGCCACCGAGCGCCATGCCATCGACACCGCGCTGGCCCAGGCCGGCGGCCGCATGGCGGCGGCCGCGCTGCAGCTGGGCATCGACACCGCCGAGCTGCAGCGCCGCATGCGCCGGCTGGGCCTGGCCACCGACGACGCCGGCTGACATTCCGCCTGCGCTCCCGCCCGCCGTGACGTACCACCCGCCCTTCGGCCAGGCCGACCTCAGCAACTGCGAGCGTGAGCTGATCCACCTTGCCGGCTCGGTGCAGCCGCATGGCGCGCTGCTGGTGCTGCGGCCGTCGGACCTGCAGGTGCTGCAGGCCAGCGCCAACACCGCCGCGGTGCTGGGCCTGCCGGTGGAGCGGCTGCTGGAGCGGCCGCTGCAGGTGCTGGGCGGCGACCTGGCCGCGCAGGTGGCCGCGCTGGCGCCGCGCGTGGCCCGCCCGCAGGACGAGCCCGTGCCGCTGCAATGCACCAGCGCTGCCGACGGCATGCCGCGGGTGCTGGAAGGCAGCCTGCACCGGGTGCCCGACGGCCAGCTGGTGGTGGAGGTGGAAGCGGTGGAGCTGCCCGACAGCGCCCGCCACATGGCCACCATCGGGCAGGAGGCGGTGCTGGCCTGCGTGTCGGCCACGGTGCAGCGGCTGTCGGCGGCGGCCAGCCTGGGCGCGCTGGCCGACGCCGCGGTGCAGGGCATCCACGAGCTGACCGGCTACGACCGGGTGATGGTCTACCAGTTCGACCCCGACGGCCACGGCAAGATCATCGCGGAGGCGCGCGACCCGCGGCTGGAATCGCTGCTGGGCCACCACTATCCGGCCACCGACATCCCCCAGCGCGCCCGTGCGCTCTACCTGCGCAACCGCGTGCGGGTGCTGATGGACGTGCACTACCAGCCGGCGCCGCTGGTGCCCGCGCGGCTGCCGCCCACCGGGCAGGAGCTGGACATGTCGATGTGCTACCTGCGCAGCATGTCGCCGCTGCACCTGCAGTACCTGAAGAACATGGGCGTCACCGCCACGCTGGTGGTGTCCCTGGTGCACGAGGGCCGGCTCTGGGGCCTGATCGCCGCCCACCACTACCAGCCGCGCAACCTGCGCTATGCGGTGCGCACCGCCTGCGACCTGCTGGCCGAGGTGATCGCCACCCGCATCGCCGCCATCGAGAACTATGCCCATGCCCAGGTGGCGCTGGTGGTGCGCCGGCTGGAGCAGCGGCTGATCGAGGCCACTTCCACCGAAGGCGACTGGCGGCTGGCCCTGCTGCGCAACCCGGCCACGCTGCTGCAGCCGCTGGGCGCGACCGGAGCGGCGCTGTTCCACGACGGCGAGGTGCTCACCTCCGGCGAGGTGCCCTCCACGCCCGAGCTGCGCGCGCTGGCGCGGTGGGTGGACTCTCGCCCGGCGCCGGCCGCGCCGCAGGCCACCACCGATGCGCCGCCGCTGGCCTGCTCGTCCATCGCCCAGGCCGAGCCCGCGCTGGCTTCGCTGACGCCGGTGGCCGCCGGCGTGCTGGCGGTGCGGCTGTCGGCCAGCCAGCCCGACTACCTGATGTGGTTCCGCAAGGAGCAGCTGCTGACCGTCACCTGGGCCGGCGACCCGCACAAGCCCAAGGTGGGCGACGACCCGATGGAGCTGTCGCCGCGGCGCTCCTTCGCGGCCTGGTCGGAGATCGTGCGCGGCACCGCCCTGCCCTGGACGGCCACCGAGATCGCGCTGGCACGGGCCTTCGGCAGCGCGCTGGTGGACATCATCGTGCAGGTGCATGCGGTGCGGCTGCTGATCGCCGAGCGGCAGCTGGTGCAGATCCGCGGCACGGTGCAGAACTCGCGCGAGCCGGTGGCCATCGCCGATGCGCACGGCCGACTGCTGCATGCCAACGAGGCCTTCCGCCGCCTGCTGGCGCCCGACGGCCGCACCCTGCACACGCTGGGCGACGTGGCCGCCGGCTTCCGGCCGCCGCAGGCGCTGCACGACATGCTGCGCGGCCTGAAGGCGGCGCACCAACCCTGGCGCGGCGAGCTGGCGCTGCAGGGCACCGCCGGCGGCCCGCCGCGGCCGGTGGGCGTGCGCGCCGAGATCGTGCCGGCGCGCGACGGCAGCGCGCTCGGCCTCATCCTCACCCTCACCGACCTGGTGGACAGCCAGCGCGCGGCCGAGGCCCGGCGGCAGCTCGAAGCCTCGCTGCAGCGCACCGCCGCCGAAGGCGCGGCGCAGCCGGTGGGCGCCGACGAGGTGATGCGCGCCATCCTCAGCAATGCCAGCCTGGTGGCGATGGACATCGCCGACGGACCGGTGGGCCCCGACATGGCGCCGCTGCTGCAGGAAGTGGAGGCCTCCACCCAGCGCGCGGCCACGCTGTACGGGCGCATCCGCCTGTTCGGCGTGGCCGGCGACGCCGGCTAGCGGCAGCCGCGGGCGGATGGAAGCGCAGCGGCGGCGGCTGGCCTGGGAGCGCGACGGCGCCGACTGGCCGCACCGCGCACACAGCCGCTTCCTGCAGGCCGGCGGGCTGCACTGGCATGTGCAGGTGGCCGGCCAGGGCCCGGTGCTGCTGCTGCTGCACGGCACCGGCGCTTCCAGCCACAGCATGGCCGGGCTGCTGCCGCTGCTGTCGCTGCGCTTCACCGTGGTGGTGCCCGACCTGCCCGGCCATGCCTTCACCGACCCATTGCAGCCCGCGCCCGGCCTGCCGGCGATGGCCCGTGCGCTGGCGGCGCTGCTGGCGGTGCTGGACCTGGCGCCGCCGGCGCTGGTGGCCGGCCATTCGGCCGGTGCGGCCATCGGCGCGCAGCTGATGCTGGACGGCCATGCGCCGGCGCGGGCGCTGGTGTCGATGAACGGCGCACTGCTGCCCTTCGACGGCGTGGCCGGCCTGCTGTTCGCGCCGCTGGCGCGGCTGATCGGTGGCGGCCCGCTGCTGCCCGGTCTGGTCACCCGGCTGGTGGCCCGGCAGGCGCGCGACGACCGTGCGGTGCAGCGCCTGCTGGACGGCACCGGCTCGGTGGTGCCGGCCGCCTCCGCCGCGCTGTATGCCCGGCTGGTGCGCAGCCCGGCGCATGTGGCCGGTGCGCTGGCGATGATGGCGCACTGGGACCTGCGCCCGCTGGCCGACGCCCTGCCGCGGCTGCCGGTACCGCTGTGGCTGCTGGCCTCCGACCGCGACCGCATGGTGCCGCCGGAGCAGGCCCGCGCCGTGGCCCGCCGCCTGCGCCAGGCCCGGGTGCTGCCGCTGGCCGGCACCGGCCACCTGGCGCACGAGGAAAAGCCGGCCGAGGTGGCGGCCCTCATCCAAGCCGCATGGGCCGGCTGAGCCACCTGCCGTCACAAGCCGCGGGCCTCGAACGTCTTGCATTGATGGACGACGCCACCCGCCTCTTCGACCGCCTGCGGCCCCGGCTGCTGGGCATCGCCTACCGCATGCTGGGCACCCGGGCCGAGGCCGAGGAGGTGGTGCAGGACACCTGGCTGCGCTGGCATGCGGCCGACCGCCCGGCCATCGACAACGCCGAGGCCTGGCTGGTGACCAGCGCCACCCGCATCGCCATCGACCGCCTGCGCGCGGCCAAGGTGCAGCGGGCGCACTACACCGGCTTCTGGCTGCCCGAGCCGCAGCTGGACGACGCGCCCGCCTCGCCCGAGCAGCTGCTGGAGCGGGCCGACGACCTGTCGGTGGCCTTCCTCACGCTGCTGGAGCGGCTGGCGCCGCCGGCCCGGGCGGCCTTCCTGCTGCGGGAGGTGTTCGACGCCGACTACGACGAGGTGGCGCGCACGCTGGGCAGGAGCGAGGCCGCCTGCCGCCAGCTGGTGAGCCGCGCCAAGGCCCAGTTGCGCGAGGCCCGCCCGCGCTATGCCGTGACGCCCGAGGCGCACCTGCAGGTGATGCGCCAGTTCGCCGAGGCGGTGGCGCAGGGCAGCTTCGGCGCGATGGCGTCCATGCTGGCCGAGGAGGCCGAGCTGGTGAGCGACGGCGGCGGCAAGGTGCCCAGCTTCGGCAAGGTGCTGGCCGGCGGGCGGCGCATCGCGCAGCTGTACCTGGCGGCCCGGCTGCGCCACGGCGAGGCGGTGCGCGTCGAACTGGCCGTCATCAATGGCCAGTGGGGGCTGCTGCGCTTCATCGACGGGCACCTGGAATCGGCGCAGTCCTTCGAGACGGACGGGCAGCGCATCGTGCGCATCCATGTGCAGCGCAATCCGGACAAGCTGCAGCGCCTGGCCGCGGCGCTGGGCGCAGCGCCGGTGCCGCGGCCGGCGGCCACCGCGCCGCGGTGAGCGCCGCCCTGGTCAGCGGGCCGCCGCGTCCGTGGGTGCGGCGCCGGCCCGTGCGCCGGTGCCCTGGGCCAGGCTGCGGCGCACGTCGGCCACCCAGCCCGCGGCGTTCAGGTCCTTCATGCGGTCGCCGTCGAAGCCCTGCAGCCGGCGCATGCCGTCGCGGTCCAGGTCCAGCTGGACGTCCTCCGGGTCGCGCGGCAGGCGGAAGTCGCTCAGCGCGAACAGGTAGCGCTTCTCGGCCGAGGTCCAGCCCGGGTCGAAGCTGACCACCGCGTAGTGCACCTTGCGCGAGCCCAGGTCCAGCACCAGTTCCTCCACGTCGCCCATCTCGTCGCCGTTGCGGGCCAGCACGTCGGCTTCCAGCAGGTCGGTCACCCGGTGCGCGGTGGTGCCGCGGCCGGGCTGCGGGATGGACCAGGCCCGGTCCAGCACGGCCACCTGGGCATGGTCGCGGAAGAAGGCCGGCGAATAGCGGGTGCGTTCGATGGCGGCCTTCTCGAACTGCTGCTTGTCCACGTCCACCACCACCCGGTCGCCTTCGGGCGTGAAGGCCAGCCGGTCGGGCGGCAGGGCGAACAGCCGCTCGCCGCCCATCACGCCGGGGTCGAAGGACAGCACGGCATAACGCAGGTCGCCGTTGCCCATGTTCACCACCAGGTCGTCGATCTGGCCGATGTGCCGGCCTTCCCGGTTCTGCACCTCCATGCCGATGAGCTTGCTGGCGCGCAAGGCGCGGTAGGGGCCAGCCTGGGCGGCGGGTGCCGGCGTGGCGGCCACCGAGTTGGCCGCGGGCGTGGTCTGGGGGGTCGCCTGCGTGGTTGCTGCAGGGCGGGCGCCCGCGGCCGGCTGCTGCGCGAGGGCCGGCAGGCCCAGCGCGGTGGCCAGCAGCGGCAGGGCGGCCAGGCGGTGGATGGGTCGGCTGGAGCGTGTCTTGTTCATCGGGGGCCTCCAAGAGGTGGTTGGCATGTCCCCTGTGGGAGAAAGCGCCCTGGGGCCGGTTCCCGCCACCCGACCCGGACGGCGGCGCGGCTGCACGTAGGCCGCGGCCGACGGCCGCCGGTGGAGCGCTACCGGGCGGTTCCCGGCGCCACGGCCCGCCACAGCCGACCGGCATCGGCCTGCGGCAGCGCCAGGTAGCGTGCGCCCATGGCCCGGGCCAGGCCGCGTGCGGCGGGCTGCGGCTCGCGGCCGGTGTCGATCATCAGGCTGGCCAGGCCGGTGGCCTGCAGCGCGCGGGCGGAGGCCAGGGCGTCGGCGGCGGCCCGCTCGCGGCCGGGCGCGCCATCGCGCGCGATGTTGGCGCGGGCATCGGTCATCAGCACCACCAGCACGCTGCCGCCCTGGCGCTGCAGGCCTTCGGCCAGCCGGCGGGCGGCGTCGATGCCGGCGGCCAGCGGCGTGCCGCCGCCGCCGGGCAGCTCGGCCAGGCAGCGCTTGGCCCGCACCAGCGAGCGGGTGGGCGGCAGCAGCAGCTGGGCGCCCGTGCCCCGGAAGGCGATCAAGGCCACCTGGTCCCGCCGCACATAGCAGTCGGCCAGCAGCAGTTCCACCGCGCCCTTGGCTTCGGCCAGCCGGTGCAGCGCGAGGGAGCCGCTGGCATCCACGGTGAAGACGGTGGTGGTCTGCTGCCGCTGCTGGTAGCGGCGCAGGCGGAAGTCCTGCGCGCGTACCAGCACCTGGGCGCCCACCGGCCCGCCGCAGCGCAAGGCCTCGGCCCGGCGCAGCGGCTGCCAGGGTGCGGCGGCACGCAGCGTCTCGATCAGGTCGAGCCGGCCGCCGCGTGCCTCGCCCCGCACCAAGCCCAGCGGGCGGCCCTGCAGCCGATGGCGCTGCGCCGCGCCGCTGCGGCCGGCGCTGGCGGCCGTGCCGGGCGGTCGCTGGCCGGCGCGGGCGGCCAGGCCGATCAGCAGGCCGGGCGGCAAGGCGGTGGCGGCGGCGGCCAGCACCTGCTGGTGCAAGGGCGTGCCGGCGGACGGTGGTGCCGCGGGGCCGGAAGACGCATCGCCACCTTCCGGCGCAGCCGGCGGCGGGGCGCCGGGGCTGCCGGAGGGCGGGCGGGCGGCGGCGTCGGGCGCGTGCTCGGGCGCATCTGCGCGGCCGGCGGGTGGCGGGGCGTCGGCGGGCAAGGCATCGCCGTCGTGCTGCGGCGCATCCGCCTCGTCGGGCGGCGGGCCGGCGGGCTGCTGCCTGGCCCGCGGTCCCAGCACCAGCCGGGCCGCCAACGCCGCGTCCTCTGTCGACACCTCGGCATGGCCGGCCCAGGCGGCGGCCGCGCAGGCGGCCCGCCAGGCCAGCCAGCCCACCCGGGCCGAGCGGATGCCCAGCGCCACGGCGGCCGCACCCAGGGCGGTGGCTACGTCCTCGTCGAACGGCAGCCGCGGCAAGGCGGCGCGGGCGGCCTGCAGGCGCTGCGGGTCCAGCGGCTGCGCCTGCACCGTGCGCAGCACCAGGTGCAGCGCCAGCCGTTCGGTGAGCGCGGCCGGCGGTGCCTCGTCGGCCTCGCCTTCGTCCAGCGCCACCACGCCGACGGCTGCCGCCGCATCGCGGCCGGACGATGCGTCCAGCACCGCCGCGATGCGGCCCGCGGTGGCCGCCGGCAGGCGTTCGGCCAGCGCCAGCAGCACGAGGCCGCCGGCCGCTTCTTGCAGCAGGCCGGCCTGGCGCACCGGGCGGCGGGCCTGCAGCGTGGCGCCCAGGTCCAGGCCGCCCAGCAGCCGGTCGTCGCCGATGTGGGACGGCATGCGGCGCAGCGGCGTGCCCTCGGGCAGCAGGCCACGCAGCAGGGCCAGCCAGGCATCGCGCACCGGGCCGGCCGGGGCGCGCAGCCACACGCCGCCCAGGCCGGCCGGGTCCACCGCCAGCAGCGCGATGGCCAGCCGGGCATCGGCGGCGGCGCGGTCGGTGGCGAGGGGGGTGGCGGCTGGGGCGGCCATGGGGGCGGCCATGGGGGCAGCCATGAGGACTGAGCGGCCTCAGGCCACCGCGTCGAACAGCTCCGCCAGCGCACGTTCCACGCGCTCGGTGCTGCCCGATTCGTCCAGCGGGTCGCGCCGCAGGCGGTGGCGCAGCGCGGCCGGGGCCACGCGGCGGAGGTGGCTGACGCCGGCGACGTCGTCGCCTTCGAGCGCGGCCAGCGCGCGGGCGCCTCGGGTGAGCGTGAGTTCACCGCGCAGGCCGTCGGTGCCCAGGGCCATCGCCAGGCGGGCGGCGGCCTCCAGCGTGGCGTCGGGCACGGCGGTGGTGGCGATGCGCTCGCGCGCCGCCGCGACGCGGCGGCGCACCTTGGCATCCTCCTTCTTCCAGTGCTCGGCGAAGCCGATCGGGTCGCGCTCATAGGCGTCGCGGCGCTTGACCACCTCCACCCGCGAAGCCACGTCCATCGGCGTGCGCACCTCCACCGACAGGCCGAAGCGGTCGAGCAGCTGAGGCCGCAGCTCGCCCTCTTCCGGGTTGCCGCTGCCCACCAGCACGAAGCGCGCGGGATGGCGCACGCTCAGGCCCTCGCGCTCCACCACGTTCTCGCCGGAGGCGGCAACGTCGATCAGCAGGTCGACCAGGTGGTCTTCCAGCAGGTTCACCTCGTCGATGTACAGGAAGCCGCGGTGGGCGCGGGCCAGCAGGCCGGGCTCGAAGGCACGCACGCCCAGGGTCAGGGCCTTTTCCAGATCGAGCGCACCCACCACGCGGTCCTCGGTGGCGCCCAGCGGCAGGTCGACGACCGGCACCGGCACCTTCTGCGTGCGTGGCGCGGTGCGCAACGCGCGGCAGTCGTCGCAGCCGCCGTGCAGCGCCAGCGTGGCCGGATCGCAGCCGTAGCGGCAACCGGCCACCACCGTCATCGGCGGCAGCAGCGCGGCCAGCGACCGCACGGCCGTGCTCTTGCCGGTGCCGCGGTCGCCGAACACCAGCACGCCGCCGATGGCGGGTTCCACCGCCGCGACCAGGATGGCGAGCCTCATCTCCTCCTGGCCGACGATGGCGGAAAAAGGGAATGCCATGGCGCTTGGCTCAGCCAGCCTTCTTGACCCAGGCCGAGCACCAGGCCTTGTTCAGCACCTGCTTGCCCTGGAACAAGGTGCAAGGCGCCTTCTCGGCGGTGGCCGCGCCCTGGTACAGCTGGCAATTGCCGCAATGCTGGTCGTTGGTGTGCTTGGGGAACTTGGCCTTGTCGACCTTGGTGGTGTCGACCACATAACCCAGCGCGGCGGCCTGCGGGTCCTTGGGGTCCAGCGTGGGCGCACCCTGGGCGCTGGCGGTGTGCGCTGCCAGCAGCGCGGAGCCGGCCAGCGGCACGATGGTGATGAAGCGGCGACGGGTGGTCATGGGAAGTCCTCTTTGGCGGTTGGCTACAGGAGTCCGGGGGGCGCGGCGCGCGGCCCCGGTGGTACGGCGGAAGGATCGGGGGCGGCGGCAGAGGGTGGCGCAGCCGGGCGCCGCCGCCAGCGCCTGTGCAGGTCGAAGGCGTGGGCGATGCCGGCCGCGGCCAGCCAGGACGCCAGCCCCCCTCCGGTGCTGCCGGACGCTGCTTCACGCACCGCCAGCACCAGGCACAGCCCGGCAAGCAGGCTGCCCGCCACGTCGGCAAACGGCACGCCGCGCCGGTGGGGCCGCGCCAGCCACCACAGCACCGCGGCTTCCAGCAGCAGCACGCCCAGCACCAGGTCGGTCAGCCAGGCCATGTGCATCGCCTTCAGCGGCTCAGGCGAACGGCGGATTCAGCCGCACGATCGTCAGGTTGAGCACGGCCGCGAAGCTCACCCAGGCCAGGTAGGGCGCCAGCAGCCAGCCGGCCAGGCGGTCGCGCCGGCCGGCCACGCGGATCAGCCAGGCGATGGACAACCACAGCAGCACCACCTCGAAGGCCGCCCAGTCGGGCCGGCGCATGGCGAAGAAGAGCACGCTCCACAGCACGTTGGCGATGCCGTTGGCACCGAAGGCCGTCAGCAGCGCACCGCGCCCGGGCTGCTGTACCGGCGCGCGCCAGGCCCGCACGGCGGCCACCACGCCCAGCGCATAGATCGTGGTCCACACCGGGCCGAAGAGCCAGTCGGGCGGCTGCCACGCGGGCTTGGCCAGGCCGCGGTACCAGGGCCCGATGTCGGTGGACAGGCCACCGAGCACCGACAGCGCCACCGCGCCCAGCACCGCCACCGAAAGAGGTTTCCACAGCGGCCGTCCCGTCATACGCGCGCCAACCCGAGCAGGTGGGCCACGTCCTTGAAGAAGATGCGCACATGCGCCAGCGGGCGCGCGCGGACCAGTCGTTTGTTCATGTAGGCGTCGAAGGTGAGTTGCTGGACATCCCGGTCGCGGCACATGCTGACGAAGCGCTCGCGGCGCCTGTCGCTGGCGTACCAGAACCGCTGCATGATGCCCAACACCCAGAACACCCGGCCGTGCTCGCGCAGGAAGGCCTTGCGGGCACTGGCCAGCGCCTGGCCGTCGCCCGTCTTCAGGCACAGCGCCACCGCGCTGGCGGCAAAGCGGCCGCCCAACATCGCGTAGTAGATGCCCTCGCCCGAGGCCGGCGCCACCACGCCCGCCGCATCGCCGGCCAGCACCACGTGACGGCCGTCGTCCCAGCGCGGCAGCGGCTTCATCGGGATGGGGGCGCCTTCGCGGCGCAGCGTCTGCGCGCCGTCGAGCTGCGCCGACTGGCGCAGCCGCTGCACCGCGCCGCGCAGCGAGAAGCCCTTGTCGGCACTGCCGGTGCCGATGCTCACGGTGTCGCCGTGCGGGAACACCCAGCCGTAGAAGTCGGGCGACAGCCGGCCGTCGTAATGCACCTCGCAGCGGCTGCCGCGGAAGCCCGCGGGCGTCGGCTGCGGCGTGCGCACGATCTCGTGGTACGCGAACACGCAGCGGCCCTTGGCGGCGCCCGGCACCGCCTGCCGCGCCACCGCGGAACGTGCGCCGTCGGCCCCGATGACGGTGCGGGTGCGAACCTGGTGCAGGCCCTGACCATCGCGGTAGGCCAGCAGCGTCATGCCGTCGGCGGTGGGCTGCAGCGTCTCGAAGCTGCCGGTGCGGCGCACCGCGCCATGCGCCTGGGCGCGCTGGCGCAGCCATTCGTCGAACACCTCGCGGTCCACCATGCCGACGAAGCCGCCTTCGATGGGGATGTCCACCTGCCGGCCAGCCGGCGACACCATGCGCGCCGCGGTGGCCCGGGCCACCAGCAGATGCTCGGGGATGTCGAAGTCGGCGATCAGCCGCGGCGGAATGGCACCGCCACAGGGCTTGATGCGGCCCGCCCGGTCCAGCAGCAGCACGCGGTGGCCGGCACGGGCCAGGTCGTCGGCGGCAGTGGCCCCCGCCGGCCCGCCGCCCACCACCACTGCGTCGTAGTACAGGTCGCTCAGCATCATGTGGACACCTGCATCGGTGAAGGCAGCGCGCGGGCGCTGCCAGCGGCGGGCAGCGGCCGCCAGGCCAGCCAGCCCGCCAGGAGGAACAGCAGCGCCTCGCAGCCGAACACCGCTGCGTAGGCCGTGCCGGGCGAAGCCAGCAGCGCCTGCGCCAGGTCGCTGGCGCCGGTGCCCACCAGGCCGCCGAGCGCAAAGGCCAGGGCCTGCGCCGCGCCCCACAGGCCGATGCGCACGCCTTCGCTGCCCGGCCGGCCCTCGCCGGCCAGCCGCATCATCGAGCCGATGGCAGCGATGGAGAACACGCCGTTGGCCGCGCCCAGCAGGAACACGTTGGCCTCCAGCGGGTGGCCGCCAGGCCGTGCCGACAGCCCGGCCAGCACCAGCCCGCCCAGCGCCAGGCCGGAGGCGATGCAGCCGCCCGCCGTCCAGCCCGCCAGCGAGCCGAACTGCCGGCCGCGCCAGCGGCTGCCGGCCGCCGCCGCCAGCAGCATGCCCACCAGCACGCCGCCATGCTGCACGCCCGACAGCTGCGTTGAGCGACCGGGCGTGAAGCCGAACACCGTGCCGGCGAACGGCTCCAGGATCAGGTCCTGCGCGCTGAAGGCCAGCATCGACACGAAGATGAAGACGGTGAAGCGCCGTGCCGCCGGCTCCGCCCACACCTCGGCCAGCGAGCTGGCGAAGGCGCGCAGGCCGGCACCGGCCGGAGCGTGCGGCTGCGGGCCGGGCGCGGCGGCCGCCGCCGCGGGGGCCGGCCCTTCCAGCCCCCAGGTGGCCAGCAGTGCCACCAGCACCGCCAGCACGGCGACCACCGCAGTGACCGCCAGCAGCCGCGCGGGCGAATACGGGTCCAGGAAGTGGCCCGCGGTGCCGGCCGTGACGGCAAAGCCCAGGATCATCATCAGCCACACGGTCGTGGCCGCCGCGGCGCGGCGAGGCGCCGGCACCCGCTTGGCCAGCAGCACCAGCAGCGTGGTGCCGCAGGCCGCCACGCCCAGGCCGATCAGCACGAAGGCCGCGAACGCCAGCAGCACGCCGCCGGTGCGGTGCAGCGGCATCCAGGCCACCGCGGCCGCGGCCAGCAGCGCGCCGCTGGCCAGCACCGCCATGCCGCCGACGATCCAGGGCGTGCGGCGGCCGCCCACGTCGCTGCCCCAGCCCATGCGCGGGCGGCTGGTCTGCACCAGGTAGTGCAGCGCCACCAGCACGCCGGGCAGCAGCGCCGGCAGCGCCAGCTCCACCACCATCACGCGGTTGAGCGTGGAGGTCATCAGCACCACCAGGCCGCCCAGCGCCGCCTGCACCAGGCCCAGCCGCACCACCTGCAGCCAGCCGAAGGGCCTGTCCGCCGACGTCACGCCGCGGCCCCGGCGGCGCGCAGCGCAAACGCGCTGACCAGCATGCCCAGCACGTACAGCGGCACGCCGAAGCCGCTGTACCAGAGCGCCCGCGCCAGCGGCTGCGCGACGAAGCGCCGCATCATCAGCAGCTGCGCGGCCAGCAGCGCGGCCACGCCGGCGGCATGCGCCGGCTGGCCCCAATCGAGCAGCAGCGCAATGACGACGGCCTGCGGCGCGGCCATCACCGCGCTGGCCACCACGGCCGCGCGCCGCACGCCCAGCCGCACGGGCAGCGAGCCGATGCCCATGCGGCTGTCGCCCTCGATGGACTTGAAGTCGTTGAGCGTCATGATCCCGTGAGCGCCGGCGCTGTACAGCAGCGCCAGCCAGAGCGAGCGTGCATCCAGCCCCACGCCCGCAGCCATCACCGCCGCGCCGGTGATCCAGGCCAGGCCCTCATAACAAAGCGCGCAGGCCCCATTGCCCCACCAGCCATTGCGCTTGAGCCGCAGCGGCGGCGCGCTGTAGGCCCAGGCCAGCAGCAGCCCCACCACTGCCGCCGCCAGCCCCACCGGCCCGAGCGCCAGCGCCACCAGCAGCGACAGCAGCGTCCAGCCGATGGCGATGTACAGACCCCAGCGCCCGGGCAGGCGGCCGCTGGGAATCGGCCGCTGCGGCTCGTTGATCGCATCCACCTCGCGGTCGAACCAGTCGTTGACGGCCTGGCTGGTGGCGCACACCAGCGGACCCGCCAGCAGCACCCCCGCCGCCACCAGCGGCCAGCGGCCCTGCGGCGAGGCGCCCGAAGCCACCACGCCACAGCCGAAGGCCCACATCGGTGGGAACCATGTGATCGGCTTGAGCAGCTCGGTCACGGCCGACAGGTCAGGGCGTGTCATGCGCTGACTTTCGGTGTGACGGTCGGTTGTGTCAACTGAGATTTACACCTGCTACAGTCGCGCATTGGCGCTTTGCTGCGTGTGTGCGGTTTGCGCAGAGGCGCACGGGGGAGGCGGTGCCCGGTGGAGCGATTTCGAAGTGGCGAGGAGCACAGCGCCGAGGTCGGCGCGCGCAGCGCGCTTCGTGGGCTGATCCGCCGGCCGCAAAAGCGCGAGTTATCCCGGCGCCTTGTCCCCCGAACTCGCATTGTTCGCCGCCGCCTGGTCGCTGCCCACGCCGCCCAGGTCGCCCAGGCCGTAGCGGCGCAGCTTCACGTACAGGCTCTGGCGCGACAGGCCCAGCATCTCGGCGGCGGAGGCGCGGTTGTCGCGCGTGAGCTCCAGCGCGGCTTCGATGCACAGCTTCTCGATCAGGTCCACCGTCTCGCCCACGATGTCCTTCAGCGGCACGCGGCCCACCAGCTCGGCCAGCTGGCCGGCCGAGCGCGGCAGCTCGCGGTGCGTACGGGCTTCAGGCGCCAGGCGCCGGCCCACGTCGCGGATGGTGAAGCCCAGGCAGGGCGGCTCGCCCTGCGGCACCGAGACGGCCGAGATCTCCACCTGCGTGGTGGCCCCGTAGGCACCGCGCAGGGTGGTGGGAAACAGCCGCACCACGCCGTGCTGCCGCAGCGAGCCCAGCAGCACGTTCAGGTCGACGCCGGTGCGGCCCATCCAGCGGTCCAGCGACTGGCCCTGCAGCCGCTCGCCGGCAGGCAGCTGCACCATCTCGGCAAAGGCGGTGTTGGCGGTGAGCACCCGGCCCTGAGGATCGGTCACCACGAAGGCGTCGGGCACGCTGTCCACCGCGCGCAGCAGCGCGGCCTCGGCCGGCGCGGCCACCGGGGCGGCGCCCTCGGCGGCGGTGGGCAGCAGCCGCACCAGCACCAGCGAGGCACCGTCCTGGCGGAACAGCGTGGCCGACATCTGCAGCGCCGGCCCGCCCTCGGCGGCCTGCACGCGGATCTCGTCGCCGCGGCCGGTGGCCCGCACGCTGGCGAACAGGTCCGCCGCGGCCTGGCGGCTGGCCGGGGCCAGCGCATCGGCAAACGGGCGGCCGCCGATGCGGCGCGGGCCATCGCCCAGCAGCCGCGCGGCTGCCGGATTGATCTCCACCACCGCATGGCTGCTGCCGTCCAGCACCACCACCGGCTCGGAGATCGTCTCGAACAGCAGCCGGTAGCGGGCCTCGGCCTGCCGCAGGCGCAGGTAGTCGCGCTCCATGGCCTGCTGCGCATCCACCAGCCGCTGCTGCAGGGTGCTGACGGTGCGCAGGTCGCGGCCCACGGCCACCACCCGGCCCTGGTCGCCGAACTGCACCGCCGAATACATCACCGGAACGCCGGCCGTGCCCGCCGCCGGGTGGTTCACCTGGCGCCACGGGGTGTGGCCGCTGCGCATGCTGGCCGCATCGCGCAGCATGGCCAGCACCTTGGGCCGGCTTTCCACCGTCACGGTCTCCAGCCAGTGGCGGCCCACCCATTCAGCGCTGCCTTCGTACACCAGCTCGTCATTGCCGATGGACACGTCGCGGATGACGCCCTGGCCGTCGATCACCAGCGCCACGTCCGCCGCGGCGGAGATCAGCGCGGCGGTGGAACGTGCGTCGATGTCCGCCAGCAACTGCTCGGGAGCGTCGAAAGGGGTCACGTTCGGCACGCCTGCGAGGTTCATGAGGCCTTGTTCGATCGGCGCTGGAAGGCGCGCGGGTGGGTGGATGGATTCAGGGGACGGCCGCCGCGCGGGCGGCCATCAGACGTTCGGCTTCGGCGACGGCGGCGCGGGCATCGGACGCCATGGCGTCAGCGCCCACCTTCACCGCGAAGTCGTCCAGCAGGTTGACAACCGGTCCACCCACCATCACGACCACCGCCGGATTCAAGGACGCCCGGCGCAGCGCGAGGATAGCCGATGCGACGCCGTCGGCATGGCACTCGCTGCCGACCGACAGGCCAATGATGTCGTACCAGCCACTGGACAGTGCCTGTGTCAGCTCCGGCAGACCCGCACCCGGATCGGCCCACACGTCCCAGCCGGCCCGGCGGAAGAACTCCACCACCATCAGCAGGCCGAAGTTGTGCTGCGAACCCGGTGCCGGCGCCAGCAGGGCGCGCCAGGAACTGCGCCGCCGCGGCTCGGTGCGCTGGAAGGCGCTGCTGTATTCATTGACCAGCTGCTGCAGCCGCCACAGGCCCACCGTCACCTCGGTGAAGTCGCACAGGTCGGCCTCCCACAGCGCACCCAGGCGCTGCGCGGTGGGCGCCAGCAGGTCCAGGTACAGGGCCTCGATCTCGATGCCCTCGGCACGGCGTGCGCGCATGTACTCGGCAGCGGAGCCGGGCCGGCGGCCCAGCACGATGTCGGTCAGCGTGGCCACCTCGGCGGGCCCGGTGTGCGGCAGCGGCCGGCTCTCGTGGGAGGCACCGCTGTCGTGGTGGCAATGCGCCAGCAGCAGGCGCGGAATGATCTGCGTCTCGATCGTGCGCAGCAGCGAGGCGGCGCGGTCCATCGGGCTCAGGGTGTCGGGGGCCGGCTGCTCGGCCGCACCCCATGGCAGCGCCGAGCTCACGCCCTCCTGGGCGGCCGCGGGCGGCGCACCGAACAGGTTCCTTGTATACGTCTGCACCACGTGTCTCCTCGTGGGTCGAGCGCGTCGGGTCTCGGAAGGAAGCAGCTGCTTCTGAGGTGGACCTGTTGGTGCCCGGTGGTTGACTGTCTTGTGTGTCGTGTTGGTAAGCAAGAGCAGGGTCCGCGCGAACTGTCAGCGGGAACGCCCATTGCCGTCAAGCATTTCTCAATTTGTATCCCCATGGCTGGCAGCGTAGTGTCAGACCCGTAGAACGTCAATCTGGATTGACACTCGGCAGGCGGCGCCCTAGTCTTCGCCGCATGGCCACTGCAATCCCTTCCGCCGCCGCCCCGCTCTACACGCCCGAACAACGCTGGCGGCGTGACCGCAGCGCCTGGACCCTGGTGCAGGGGCTGCTGGCCCCGCTGCAGTTCCTGGTGTTCCTGGTGAGCCTGGGCTTGGTGCTGCGCTTCCTGGCCACCGGCCAGGGCGAGCAGGTGGCCACGGTGTCGGTGGTGCTGAAGACGCTGCTGCTCTACGCCATCATGGTCACCGGCTGCCTGTGGGAAAAGGCGGTGTTCGGGCAGTACCTGTTCGCACCCGCCTTCTACTGGGAAGACGTGTTCAGCATGCTGGTGCTGGCGCTGCACACCGCCTACCTGCTGGCGCTGGGCTTCGGCTGGCTGGGCAGCCAGGGCCTGATGGGGCTGGCGCTGGCGGCGTACGCCAGCTATGCCATCAATGCCACGCAGTTCCTGCTCAAGCTGCGCGCGGCGCGGCTGCAGCAGCAGGCCGAGGGCGTGCGGTCGGCCGGGCATCCGGCGGCCCAGGCGGCGGGGCGGCCATGATTCCCATCGCCACGGCGATGGCCGACACCGGCTGCAGCACCGCACCGGTGCTGCGTGAACGCGGCCAGCGCGAGGTGTTCTGCGGCCTCACCGGCATCATCTGGCTGCACCGCAAGATCCAGGACGCCTTCTTCCTGGTGGTGGGCTCGCGCACCTGCGCGCACCTGGTGCAGTCGGCCGCAGGCGTGATGATCTTCGCCGAGCCGCGCTTCGCCACCGCCATCATCGACGACCGCGACCTGGCCGGCCTGGCCGACGCCAACGACGAGCTGGACCGCGTGGTGACGCGGCTGCTGCAGCGCCGGCCCGACATCAAGCTGCTGTTCCTGGTGGGCTCCTGCCCTTCGGAGGTGATCAAGCTCGACCTGTCGCGCGCCGCGCAGCGGCTGGGCCAGCGCTTCATGCCGCAGGTGCGGGTGCTCAACTACTCGGGCAGCGGCATCGAGACCACCTTCACCCAGGGCGAAGACGCCTGCCTGGCCGCGCTGGTGCCCACGCTGGAGGCCACCGCGCAGCCCGGCCTGCTGGTGGTGGGCGCGCTGGCCGACGTGGTGGAAGAGCAGTTCAAGCGCCTGTTCGCGGCGCTGGGCATCGGGCCGGTGCAGTTTCTGCCCGCACGGCGCGCGGGGGCGATGCCCTCGGTCGGGCCGCAGACGCGCTACCTGCTGGCCCAGCCCTTCCTGGCCGATACCGCCCGGGCGCTGGAAGAACGCGGCGCCACGCGCATCGCCGCGCCGTTTCCGCTGGGGGTGGAAGGCACGACGGCCTGGCTGCAGGCCGCCGCGTCGGCCTTCGGCGTGAGCGCGGCGCGCTTTGCGCAGGCCACCGGCCCGGCCATCGAGCGCGCGCAGCATGCGCTGGCGACGCACCGCGCACGGCTGGCCGGCCGGCGCATCTTCTTCTTCCCCGATTCGCAGCTGGAGGTGCCGCTGGCGCGCTTCCTGTCGCGCGAGCTGGGCATGCAGCTCACCGAGGTGGGCTCGCCCTTCCTGCACCGCGCGCACCTGGCGGAGGAACTGGCGCTGCTGCCCGCCGGCACCGTGCTGTCCGAAGGGCAGGACGTCGAACGCCAGCTGGACCGCTGCCGCGCCGCCCGTCCCGACCTGGTGGTGTGCGGCCTGGGCCTGGCCAATCCGCTGGAGGCCGAAGGCTTTGCCACCAAGTGGTCGATCGAGCTGGTGTTCACGCCCATCCAGGGTTACGAGCAGGCCGCCGACCTGGCCGGCCTGTTCGCCCGCCCTTTGCTCCGCCGCGCGCTGCTGGCCGCGGCCTGAACGCATCCCGGGCCGCACCATGCAACTCACGCTCTGGACCTACGAAGGCCCGCCCCATGTGGGCGCGATGCGGGTCGCCACCGCCATGCGCGGCGTGCACTACGTGCTGCATGCGCCGCAGGGCGACACCTATGCCGACCTGCTGTTCACGATGATCGAACGCTCTCCGCGGCGGCCGCCAGTCACCTATACAACTTTCCAGGCCCGCGACCTGGGCGGCGACACCGCCGCACTGTTCCAGCAGGCGGCGCGCGATGCCTATGCGCGCTTCCAGCCGCAGGCGATGCTGGTGGGGGCTTCGTGCACCGCCGAGCTGATCCAGGACGACCCCGGCGGCCTGGCGCAGGCGATGGCGCTGCCGATCCCGGTGATCCCGCTGGAGCTGCCTTCGTACCAGCGCAAGGAGAACTACGGCGCCAGCGAGACCTTCTACCAGCTGGTGCGCGGGCTGGCCCGCAAGCCGGCCGAAGGCGCGCCCCGCAGCGGCTGCAACCTCCTCGGGCCCACCGCGCTGGGCTTCCGCCACCGCGACGACGTGCGCGAGATCACCGGCCTGCTGCAGCGCATGGGCATCCCGGTGAACGTGACCGCGCCGCAGGACGCCACGCCCGCCGACCTGGCCCGGCTGGGCGAAGCCGCCTTCAACGTGGTGCTGTACCCCGAGGTGGCACAGCAGGCCGCGGGCTGGCTGCAGCGGCAGTTCGGCCAGGCCTTCACCAGGACCATCCCGATCGGCGCGCAGGCCACGCAGGCCTTCATCGACGAAGTGGCCGCGCTGGCCGGCATCGAGGTGCCGGTGGCCGTGCGGGAAGAGGCTTCGCGCGCGCCCTGGTATTCGCGTTCGGTCGATTCCACCTACCTCACCGGCAAGCGGGTGTTCGTGTTCGGCGATGCCACGCATGCGGTGGCCGCGGCCCGGGTGGCCGCCACCGAGATGGGCTTCGAGGTGGTCGGCCTGGGCAGCTACAGCCGCGAGTTCGCACGCGAGGTGCGCGAGGCCGCGGCGCTGCATGGCGTGGCCCCGCTCATCACCGACGACTACCTGGACGTGGAAGCCGCCGTGGCCGCCGCCCAGCCCGACCTGGTGCTGGGCACGCAGATGGAGCGCCACATCGCCAAGCGGCTGGGCATCCCCTGCGCGGTGATCTCGGCGCCGGTGCATGTGCAGGACTTTCCGGCGCGCTACTCGCCGCAGATGGGCTTCGAGGGTGCGAACGTGCTGTTCGACACCTGGGTGCATCCGCTGATGATGGGCCTGGAGGAACACCTGCTGGGCATGTTCCGCGGCGACTTCGAATTCCATGAGGACGCGCCCGCCTCGCACCTGGGCCATGCCGCCGCGCCGCCGCCAGTGCTGCCGCAACAAGACGCGCAGCAGCAGCCGCAGGACGCGGCCGCCACCTGGGCGCCCGAGGCCGAGAAGGAGCTGCACCGCGTGCCTTTCTTCGTGCGCGGCAAGGCCCGCCGCAACACCGAGCGTTATGCCGTCGACCGCGGGCTGATGACCATCACCGTCGAGACGCTGTACGAGGCCAAGGCGCATTTCAGCCGCTGACCGGACGACACCAAGGACACCCGATGACCGAAACCACCACCCTGCCCTTCCCGACGCTGAAGACCTCGCGCCGGCCCGACGGCGAGGGCAGCCTGCAGGTGCAGCTCGATCCGTCGGTGTCCATCGGCACCGCCAAGGTGTTCGCGGTGTACGGCAAGGGCGGCATCGGCAAGAGCACCACCTCCTCCAACCTGTCGGTGGCCTTCAGCAAGCTGGGCAAGCGGGTGCTGCAGATCGGCTGCGACCCCAAGCACGACAGCACCTTCACCCTCACCAAGAAGCTGATGCCCACGGTGATCGACGTGCTGGAGTCGGTGGACTTCCACCCCGAGGAATTGCGCGTCGAGGACTTCGTCTACCCCGGCTACAGCGGCGTGATGTGCGTGGAGGCCGGCGGCCCGCCCGCGGGCACCGGCTGCGGCGGCTACGTGGTGGGCCAGACGGTCAAGCTGCTGAAGGAGCACCACCTGCTGGAAGAGACCGACGTGGTCATCTTCGACGTGCTGGGCGACGTGGTGTGCGGCGGCTTCGCCGCGCCGTTGCAGCATGCCGACCGTGCGCTGATCGTCACCGCCAACGACTTCGACAGCATCTTCGCGATGAACCGCATCGTGCAGGCCATCGGCGCCAAGGCGAAGAACTACAAGGTGCGGCTGGGCGGCGTGATCGCCAACCGCAGCGCGGCCACCGACCAGATCGACAAGTTCAACGAGCGCATCGGGCTGAAGACGATGGCGGTGTTTCCGGACCTGGACGTGATCCGCCGCAGCCGGCTGAAGAAGGCCACGCTGTTCGAGATGGAGGACAGCCCCGAGCTGGCCGCGGTGCAGGCCGAGTACCTGCGCCTGGCCGCCGCGCTGTGGCTGGGCACCGAGCCGCTGGAATGCACGCCGATGAAGGACCGCGACATCTTCGACCTGCTGGGCTTCGACTGAGAGCGCCTCTGACCATGAGCACCGACACCTACACCCAGCGCCGCGGCCGCATCGAGCACTACTTCGACCGCACCGCGGCCGAGGCCTGGGCGCGCCTGACCTCCGACGCCCCGGTGGGCCGCATCCGCGCGACGGTGCGCGCCGGCCGCGACCGCATGCGCGCGCTGTTGCTGGATTGGCTGCCCGGCGACCTGCACGGGCTGCGACTGCTGGACGCCGGCTGCGGCACCGGCGCGCTGGCCATGGCCGCGGCCGAGCGCGGCGCCGACGTGACGGCCATCGACCTCTCGCCCACGCTGGTGGCGCTGGCGCAGGAGCGCGTGCCGGCCGCGCTGCACGGCCGCATCCACTTCCGCTCGGGCGACATGCTCAGCCCTTCGCTGGGCCGCTTCGACCATGTGGTGCTGATGGACTCGCTGATCCACTACACCGCGCCGCAGGCGGTGGAAGCGCTGCAGCGGCTGGCGCCGCGCGTGCGCGGCTCGATGCTGTTCACCTATGCGCCCAGCAGCCCGGCGCTGGCCGCGATGCATGCGCTGGGCCGCCTCTTCCCGCGCGGCGACCGGGCCCCGGCCATCGAGCCGGTGCGCGGCGAGAAGCTGCATCGGTTGCTCAGGCAAGTGCCGGCACTGCAAGGTTGGCAGACCGACCGCACCCAGCGCATCGCCAGCGGCTTCTACACCTCGCAGGCGCTGGAGCTGCGGCGATGAAGAGGATCGCGAATGCGTGGCTGCACGTCAGCCCGCGCTTCCTGCCCTTCGCGGACGCGGCTTCGCCCGACCTGCCGCTGCGGCGGCTGCTGCGCCTGGCGCTGTTCCAGGTGTCGGTGGGCATGGCCAGCGCGCTGATGGTGGGCACGCTCAACCGCGTGATGATCGTGGAACTGCAGGTGGCGGCCTGGCTGGTGTCCAGCATGGTGGCGCTGCCGCTGCTGCTGGCGCCGTGGCGCGCGCTGGTGGGCTTCAAGTCCGACACGCACTGGAGCGCGCTCGGCTGGCGCCGCGTGCCCTACCTGTGGTTCGGCTCGCTGATGCAGTTCGGCGGCCTGGCCATCATGCCCTTCGCGCTGCTGGTGCTGTCGTCCGACGCGGCCGACCTGCACGGCCCGGCCTGGGTGGGCACCGCCGCCGCCGCGCTGGCCTTCGTGCTGGTGGGCGCCGGCCTGCAGACCACGCAGACCGCCGGCCTGGCCCTGGCCACCGACCTGGCGCCCGAGGCCACCCGCCCGCGCGTGGTGGCGCTGATGTACGTGATGCTGCTGGTGGGCATGCTGGTGGGCAGCCTGGCCTTCGGCGCGCTGCTGCGCGACTTCAGCCATGTGCGGCTGGTGCAGGTGGTGCAGGGCGCGGCGCTGATGACCATGCTGCTCAACATCGTCGCGCTGTGGAAGCAGGAGCCGCGTGGCGCACGGCGGCCCGCGCCAGCCGCACCGCCCTCGTTCCGCCAGGCCTGGCGTTCCTTCGCCGGCCAGCCGGCGGTGCGCCGCTTCCTGGTGGCGGTGGGCCTGGGCACCGCGGCCTTCAACATGCAGGACATCGTGCTGGAGCCTTACGGCGGCGCGGTGATGCACCTCGGCGTGGGCGCCACCAGCCTGCTCACCGCGGTGCTGGCCACGGGCGCGCTGCTGGCCTTCGGGCTGGCGGCTCGCTGGCTGCAGCGCGGCGCCGATGCCTACCGGCTGGCCGCCATGGGCGCGCTGGCCGGCGTGGTGGCCTTTGCCGCGGTGATCTTCGCCGCGCCGCTCGAATCGCCGCTGCTGTTCCGCGCCGGCGTGCTGCTGATCGGCTTCGGCGGCGGCCTGTTCGGCGTGGGCACGCTCATCGCGGCGATGGCGCTCTCGGCCGGCCACAACGGCCTGGCGCTGGGCGCCTGGGGCGCGGTGCAGGCCACCGCCGGCGGCCTGGCCATCGGCCTGGGCGGGGCGCTGCGCGACGGCATCTCGGCCCTGGCTGCGCAGGGTGCGCTGGGTCCCGCGCTCACCGGGCCGGCCATCGGCTACAGCTTCGTCTACCACCTCGAGATCGCCTTGCTGTTCGCCACGCTGGCGGCCATCGGGCCGCTGGTCAAGGCCGTGCGCCCGGGCCCGCCCGCGGCCGCGCCGCGTCCCTTCGGCCTGGCCGAGTTCCCGGGCTGACGCTTTCCTCTTCACGCAGGAGACACCTCATGCAAACCGGCGCCATCACGCAGTACATCGACGTGGCCCAGCTCACGCTCTACGGCTTCTGGATCTTCTTCGCGGGCCTCGTCTACTACCTGCACCAGGAGAACAAGCGCGAGGGTTATCCGCTGGAGTCCGACCGCTCCGGCGGCCGCATCGACGTGCAGGGCTACCCGCCCATTCCCCGCCCCAAGACCTACCACCTGCGCGACGGCCGCACGGTGACGGTGCCCACCCGCGCGCTGCCGGTGGCGCCCGAGCGGGCCCGGCTGACCGGCCGCTTCCTGGGCGCGCCCATCGAGCCCGAAGGCGACCCGATGACCGCGGGCGTCGGCCCCGGCGCCTGGGCCGAGCGGCCCGACATCGTCGACACCACCGCCGACCTGCAGCCCCGCCTGCTGCCGCTGCGCGCGCTGCCCGCCCTGACCATCGACCCGCAGGACCCCGACCCGCGCGGCCTGCCGGTGATCGGCGCCGACGGCGCGGTGGGCGGCGAGGTGCTGGACCTGTGGGTGGACCAGGCCGAGATGCTGTTCCGCTACCTGGAGCTGCAGGTGCCGGGTGCTGCCAGCTCCGTGCTGCTGCCGATGAACTTCGCCCGCGTGAAGGCCAACCGGGTGGAGGTGCGCTCCATCCTGGGCGCGCAGTTCGCGGGGGTGCCGCTGCTGCGCCATCCCGACCGCATCACCATGCTGGAAGAGGAGAAGGTGATGGCCTATTACGGCGCCGGCACCTTGTACGCCACGCCGCGCCGTGCGGAGCCGCTGCTGTGACCACGCTGCGTGCCCGCGTGGCGGCACCCACCGCACCGGCCCCGCGCCGCGCGGCGGGCGCGCTGCCCGCCACGCTGCAGCCCGCCGCCGAACATGAGTTCGAGGCCGCGCCCGGCCTGCCCGAGCCGCTGCCCGCCGACGAACGGCTGCTGTGGCAGGGCAGCCCGCACTGGCCCACGCTGGCCCGCGAGGCCTTCCACCTGCGCAAGACCGGCCTGTACTTCGGCCTGCTGCTGGCCTGGCGCCTGGCCGAGCTGCTGGCCGCGGCCACGCCGACGCTGTCACTGCTGAAGCTGATGGCGCCACCGGTGCTGCTGGCCGGCCTGGGCCTGGGCGTGGTGGCGTTGATGGCCTGGCTGAGCGCGCGCAGCACCGTCTACACCCTCACCAGCCGGCGGGTGGTGATGCGCGTGGGCATCGTGCTCACCGTCACCTTCAACCTGCCGCATGCCCGCATCGCGGCCGCCGGCCTGCGCCGCGGCCGCCGCGGCCACGGCGACATCGCGCTGCAGCTGGCCGGCACCGACCGCATCGCCTGGCTGCACCTGTGGCCGCATGTGCGGCCGTGGCAGCTGCGCCGCGCGCAGCCGATGCTGCGGGCGCTGCCGCGGGTGGCCGAGGTGGCTGCGCTGCTGGTGCAGGCGCAGCAGGCGCTGGCCGTCGACGCCCCGGCCCAGCCGAAACCACGGCCGACGCTGCCGGAGCAGGCCGCACCCGCGGCGCAGCCGGGCGCATTCGGGCAACTTGTCTAGGCAACTGCGATGAGCCTGCCCGCCGGCCCGCACCATGAAGCCACGCCGCGGCTGCCGCTGGCCGCGCTCGGCGTGCTGGTGCTGGTCACGCTGATCGGCGTGGCCGCGGTGCGCCTGACCGGCATGGGCGGCAGCGCCGACCTGCCCGCACCCGCGCTGCAGGCGCGCAGCCTGCATTTCGACGACCTGCCCGGCGGCGGCATCGCCGTGCGGGATGCCGACACCGGCCAGCTGATCGACACCGTGGCGCCCGGCACCAACGGCTTCCTGCGCAGCGCGGTGCGCGGCCTGGTGCGCGACCGCAAGCGCCAGCAGATCGGCCCGCAGCCGCCCTTCCGGCTGGTGGCCCGCAACGACGGCCGGCTGACGCTGGAAGACCCCAGCACCGGCCGTCGCATCGACCTCGAAGCCTTCGGGCCAACCAACGCCGGCGTGTTCGTGCGCCTGCTGCCGGCCCCGCCCCGCACGACGCCCTGAGCGCAGGAGAACCGACCATGATGGACACCGCCCTCCACAGCCCCGAGCAGGCCATCGAGCGCGCCCGCGCCTCCAGCATGCTGAGCCCGCGCTTCTACACCACCGACTTCGCGGCGATGGACAAGCTGGACGTGAGCCCGCTGCGCGCCGAGTGGGACGCGATGCTGGCGGAGTACGAAGGCGACAACAACCACGACCATTTCCAGCGCAATGCGCAGTTCATCGAGGAGGTGGCCGCCCTCACGCCCACCTGGACGCCGGAGCTGCGCGCCGAGTTCCTCGACTTCCTGGTGTCCTCGCTCACCTCGGAGTTCTCCGGCTGCGTGCTCTACAACGAGATTTTCAAGCGCAGCACCAACCCCGACATCAAGCAGCTGATGCGCTACATGGCGCGCGACGAATCGCGGCATGCGGGCTTCATCAACTCGGCACTGAAGGACTACGGCCTGGGCGTGGACCTGGGCAGCCTGAAGCGCACCAAGGCCTACACCTACTTCAAGCCCAAGTACATCTTCTACGCCACCTACCTGTCGGAGAAGATCGGCTACGCGCGCTACATCACCATCTACCGCCAGCTCGAGCGGCACCCGGAGCTGCGCTTCCATCCGATCTTTCGCTGGTTCGAGCGCTGGTGCAACGACGAATTCCGGCATGGCGAATCCTTCGCGCTGCTGCTGCGCGCCCACCCGCACCTGCTGCGCGGCGGCAACCTGCTGTGGGTGCGCTTCTTCCTGCTGGCGGTGTACGCCACGATGTACGTGCGCGACCACGCGCGGCCCGCGCTCAAGCAGGCGATGGGGCTGGACCCGACGGCCTATGACCTCACCGTCTTCCGCATCACCACCGAGATCAGCAAGCAGGTGTTCCCGATCTCGCTGGACGTGGAGCGCCCGGCCTTCCTGCGCGGGCTGGACCGGCTGTGCGCGCTGCAGGCCCGGATGGACGCGGCCAAGGCCCGCGGCGGGCTGGTGGGCAAGCTGCAGCAGGCGGGCTGCGCGGCGCAGGCGGCATTCACCTTCGCGCGGCTGTACCTGCAGCCGGTCCAGCGCCATGCGCTGCCGGCGCAGGTGCGCGTGGCGCCGGCCTGGTAACGCGCATTCGCAGCGCTGGGCAGCACACGATGCGGCATGCCGGGCCCATCCTGTACACGTTGTTCGCGTGGTGGTTCAGCACGGGCGTGATCCTGTGGCTGGTGGGCCTGCCGCGCGCCAGCCACCGCTGGACCATGCTGTGGGCCACGGTGATGCTGGGCGTGGCCCTGTGCGGCGTGGCCGCCACCGCCGACGACACCCGCGTCACCGGCGCCTACCTGGCCTTCACCTCCGCCTTGATGGTGTGGGCCTGGCAGGAGGTGGCCTTCCTGCTCGGCTACGTCACCGGCCCGCGGCGAACGCCCTGCCCGCCGACCGCCCGCCGATGGCGGCGCGCGGCCCGCGCCTTCGAGGTGGTGCTGTACCACGAGCTGGCGCTGCTGGTGCTGGGCGCCGCGGTGCTGGCCCTGAGCTGGGGCCAGCCCAACCAGACGGCGGCCTGGACCTTCGCGGCCCTGTGGTGCATGCGGCAGAGCACCAAGCTCAACGTCTTCCTGGGTGTGCGCAATCTCAACGAGAGCTTCCTGCCCGCGCACCTGGTCTACGTGCACAGCTACTTCCGCCAGCGGCCGATGAACCGGCTGTTCCCCGTCTCCGTGATCGCCGCCACCGCCGCCACGCTGGCGGTGTGGCAGGCCGCGCTGCAGGGCGGCCATGGCCGCTTCGACGAGACGGCGCTGGTCTTTGCCGCCGCGCTGCTGACGCTGGGCGTGGTCGAGCACTGGTTCCTGGTGCTGCCGCTGCCGAGCGAGGGGTTGTGGCGCTGGGGGCTGCGGTCGCGGGAGGAACGCCAGGCAGCCCCATAGCCGCTTGCGCCGGGACGGCGCTCGACCGGGAGCCTGAATGGGCTGCATCGGTGCCCTGGCGCAGCGCATTCCGCAACAACCTCGCCGGCTACCTGCGTCGCGGGGATGTTGAGCTTCGAGCAAGCCTGCGCATTGCAGGCCAAAGCGGAATCGTTGATGGACGCGCAGCCTGTCGGCTGATTCGTCACAGGCTAAGTGTCAGGTTGTATTGACACTGCCCTATGTCAGGCCTAGATTCAGGCCATGACGAAGCCCACCCGCACTGCCGACCCCACGCCGTACCGGGTGGTCATCGTCACGATGGACACCCACCTCGCCAGCGCCACCGACCGGGCGCGTGCCACGCTGCGAAGGCAGCTGCCCGGGCTGGTGCTCGGCCAGCACGCGGCCTCCGACTGGGCGGCCCACCCCGCCGCCCTGGAGCGCTGCATCGCCGACATCGGGCAGGCCGACATCGTCATCGCGACGATGCTGTTCATGGAAGAACACTTCCTGCCGGTGATGCCCGCGCTGCTGGCCCGGCGCGCGCAGTGCGACGCGATGGTCTGCGCCATTTCCGCCGGCGAGGTGGTGCGGCTCACTCGCCTAGGCAAGTTGGACATGGCCAAGCCGGCCAGCGGCCCGATGGCGCTGCTCAAGCGGCTGCGCGGCAAGGCCGCCGCCAACGGCAAGCCGCCGGCCAGCGGCGGCGCGGCGCAGATGAAGATGCTGCGCCGGCTGCCGCAGCTGCTGCGCTTCGTGCCCGGCACCGCGCAGGACCTGCGGGCCTACTTCCTCACCCTGCAGTACTGGCTGGGCGGCTCGCAGGACAACGTGCTGAACATGGTGCTGTCGCTGGTCGACCGCTATGCCGACGGCCCGCGCCGCCATCTGCGCGGCATGCTGGCCGCCGCCGCGCCGGTCGAGTACCCGGAGCTGGGCGTGTACCACCCGCGGCTGCCCACGCGCCTGGCCGATGCGGCCGAGCTGCTGCCCGCGCCGGCGCCCGTCACTACCACCAACACGCCCGAAGCCGGCACCGTCGGCCTGCTGCTGTTGCGCTCGTACCTGCTGGCCGGCAACACCGCGCACTACGACGGCGTGATCGCCGCGATGGAGGCCCGCGGCCTGAAGGTGCGGCCGGCCTTCGCGGCCGGGCTGGACGCGCGCCCGGCGATCGAGCGCTTCTTCCTCCAGGACGGGCGTGCGACGGTGGACGCGGTGGTCTCGCTCACCGGCTTCTCGCTGGTGGGCGGGCCGGCCTACAACGATGCGCAGGCGGCCGAGGAGATGCTGGCCCGGCTCGACGTGCCCTACCTCGCGGCGCACCCGGTGGAGTTCCAGACGCTGGACCAGTGGGGCAGCAGCGAACGCGGCCTGCTGCCGGTGGAAAGCACCATCATGGTCGCCATCCCCGAGCTGGACGGCGCCACCGGCCCCACCGTGTTCGGCGGCCGGCCCGGCGCCGAAGGCGTGGTGTGCCAGGGCTGCCACCACCGCTGCACCTTCCACGCCACCAGCAATGCGCAGGACATGCACAGCTGCCCCGAGCGGGCGCAGACGCTGGCCGCGCGCGTGCACAAGCTGGTGGCGCTGCGCCGCAGCGAGCGCGCGCGCCGCAGGCTGGGGCTGGTGATCTTCAACTTCCCGCCCAATGCGGGCAGCACCGGCACCGCGGCCTACCTGTCGGTGTTCGAGTCGCTGCACCGCACGCTGGCCGCCCTGAAGGCCGAGGGCTATACCGTCGACGTGCCGGTGACGGTGGATGCGCTGCGCGACAGCCTGCTGGCCGGCAATGCCGCACAGTACGGCGCCGATGCCAACGTGCATGCGCTGATCCCTGCCAACGAGCATGTGAAGCGCGAGCGCTGGCTGCGCGAAATCGAGACGCAATGGGGCCCGGCACCGGGCCGGCAGCTGAGCAACGGCCGGTCCATCTTCGTGCTGGGCCGGCAGTTCGGCCATGTGCTGGTGGCGGTGCAGCCGGCCTTCGGCCATGAGGGCGACCCGATGCGCCTGCTGTTCGACAAGGGCATGACGCCGACGCATGCGTTCTCCGCCTTCTACCGCTACCTGCGCGAAGACTTCCGCGCCGATGCGGTGCTGCACTTCGGCACCCATGGCGCGCTGGAGTTCATGCCCGGCAAGCAGACCGGCCTGTCGGGCGCCTGCTGGCCGGATCGGCTGATCGGCGACCTGCCCAACTTCTATCTCTACGCCTCCAACAATCCGTCCGAGGGCGCGCTGGCCAAGCGCCGTGCGGGCGCCACGCTGGTGAGCTACCTGACGCCGCCGATCGCGCAGGCCGGCCTGTACCGCGGCCTGCTGGCGCTCAAAGCCACGGTGGAGCGCTGGCGCGCGCCGCAGGGAGCCGACTCGTGCGAGGCCACGGAGCGCGCCGACCTCGCCGTCATGCTGCAGGCACAGGCCGCCGCGCTGAACCTGTGCGAGGCCCAGCCCGCCTGGCCCGCCGACCAGGTGGAAGCCCAGGTGCTGCGGCTGGCCGAGGCCATGCTGGAGCTGGAATACACCTTGATCCCGCAGGGCCTGCATGTGCTGGGCCGCGCGCCCACGCTGGCCGAGCGCACCGACACGCTGCTGGCGATGGCCGAGGCCGCGCGCGGCACGCCGCCGCCGCGGACGCTCATCGAGGCGCTGGTGCAGGGCGACGCCGAGGCGCTGGCCGAGCAGATGGACACGCTGGGCGAAGCGCCCGACGCCGCCTGGCTGGCCGAGCTGGCCGAGTCCAACCGCCTGCTGGCCGACAACGGCGAACTGCCCGCGCTGCTGCGCGCGCTCGACGGCCGCTTCGTGCGCCCCGCCCCGGGCGGCGACCTGCTGCGCACGCCGTCGGTGCTGCCCACCGGCCGCAACCTGCATGGCTTCGATCCCTTCCGCATCCCGAGCGCGTTTGCGGTGAAGGACGGCGCAGCCCAGGCCCAGCGCCTGCTGGACCGCTGCCGGGCCGACGGCCAGCCGCTGCCCGAATCCATCGCGATGGTGCTGTGGGGCACCGACAACCTGAAGACCGAAGGCGCTCCCATCGCGCAGGCGCTGGCGCTGATGGGCGCGCTGCCGCGCTTCGACGGCTATGGCCGCATCGCCGGGGCGACGCTGGTGCCGCTGGCCGCGCTGGGCCGGCCGCGCATCGACGTGGTGATCACGCTGTCGGGCATCTTCCGCGACCTGATGCCGCTGCAGATCAAGCTGCTGGCCGATGCCGCCTGGCTGTGCGCCGAAGCCGACGAGCCGGCCGACCTGAACTTCATCCGCAAGCATGCGCTGGCCTACCAGCAGGAACATGGCTGCACGCTGGAGACGGCCGCGCTGCGGGTGTACGGCAATGCCGAAGGCACCTACGGCGCCAACGTGAACCACCTGGTGGACAGCAGCAGCTGGCAGCAGGAGGACGAACTGGCCGAGTGCTATGCGCGCCGCAAGGGCTTCGCCTACGGCCGCAACGGCCGGCCGCAGCTGCAGGCGGCGCTGCTCAAGAGCGTGCTGGCCGACGTTCAGCTGACGTACCAGAACCTCGATTCGGTGGAGCTGGGCGTGACCACGGTCGACACCTACTTCGACACGCTGGGCGGCATCACCGGCGCGGTCAAGCGGGCCAAGCGCGAGCGCGGCATCGGCACCGGCGCGCCGCCGCCGGTGTACATCGGCGACCAGACCCGCGGCGACGGCACGGTGCGCACGCTGGGCGAGCAGGTGGCGCTGGAGACGCGCACCCGCATGCTCAATCCCAAGTGGTACGAAGGCATGCTGCAGCACGGCTACGAAGGCGTCCGCCAGATCGAGGCGCACGTGACCAACACCCTGGGCTGGTCGGCCACCACCGGCCAGGTGCATCCCTGGGTGTACCAGCAGCTGACCGAGACCTTCCTGCTCGACCCGGTGATGCGCGACCGCCTGGCGCGCCTGAACCCCACCGCCTCGTCGCGCGTGGCCAACCGCCTGCTGGAAGCCAGCGAACGCGCCTACTGGCGCCCCGATGCGGACACGCTGGCCGCGCTGCGCAAGGCCAGCGACGAGCTGGAAGACCGGCTGGAGGGGGTGTTCGAGCCGGTGGCCGCGTGAGAAAAAGTGTAGCTACACTAATGCATGCGCATCGACTTCGATCCTGAGAAGGATGCTCGCAACGTCGAAAAGCACGGCGTTTCGCTGGCACTGGCAGGCGAGCTCGATTGGGACACCGCACTGGTCTGGATAGACGACCGGCAGGATTACGGCGAGTTGCGCATGATCGCCTTGGCGCCAGGGTCGGGCATCCTGTACTACGTTGCGTTCGTGGACCGCGCAGCCCGTCGCCGCATCATCAGCTTGCGGCGCGCCAACCGACGCGAGGTGAAGCACTATGTCCAGAGCATCGAGGAAGACCGTGATCCAGATGCCCAGCGCTGAAGAGGATCGCAAGATCAACGCGGCTGCCAAGGCGGACCCGGATGCGCAGCCGCTGTCGAAAGCGCAACTCGAAGCGATGGTGCCGCTGCGTGCAGTTCGCGGCCGGCCGAAGTCGGAGAATCGCAAGCTGCTGGTGTCTGTGCGCTACAGCCCTGAGGTGGTCGAGTACTTCAAGTCGACAGGCGACGGCTGGCAATCGAGGATGGACGGCGTGCTGCGCCAATACGTGCAAAAGCAATCACGCCGCTCATGACCGGCACAAGCCTTCATAGACCCGCCGCGCGGCCCAGCACCGCGGGCGCGATCAGCCGGTGCAGCGGCGCCACCGGCAACATGTAGATGCGCCCCAGCAGGTTGTGCACCTGCACCACCGTGCTGACGACCAGCCGCCGCTGGCCATGGCCGTCCAGCGGCTCGCGCAGCACCGACAGCGTGACATCGAGATGCCTGTCGCTGTCACCCAGCAGCACTTCGTCGTCAGTGGCCGAGATGAGTGTGAAGATGCCGACCCGATCGCCCGGCCGGTAGGCCGCGGCCGGCTTGCCGGTGCGCACGCCGCCCAGCGCGCCCAGGTCCTTCAGCCCCACCATCCGCACCATGCGGTTGCGCAGCGTCATCAGCACATCGACCCAGCGCGGCGTGCGGCGCACGATGACCAGGAAGTGCTCCAGCGCCGTCAATGTGGAGCTTCCGACGTCGACCGCATAGGCATCGTGGAAGTCCGCGGTGCCCACACGGTGCGCCAGTGCACTCGTCGCCGGCACCGCGCAGCCAACGGCCGCGGCGCTCACGCTACCGCCTGCGCGGTAGCCGGTGCAGCGCCCACGCCTTCGCGCCGGCCTGGCTCGGTCAGGTGCAGATGGCCGGTCAGCAGGTCGCGCGGCGGCGTGATGCCGGCCTGCGACAGGACGCCGGCGCTGCCATCGGTGAAGTTGAAGCCCAGCATCTGCACCAGCGCGGCATCGTCCAGCGAGCCAATGTGGGCCAGGTGCCAGCCGTCCGTCTGCCGAATGGCCGCATGGCGTTCGGCGCTGTGGCGGTCGGCGTCAGGCTGCGCCACGCAGGCCAGCAGTTCATCGTCGGCCCGGGCCTTGTGGCGGAACAGCTTGAGCAGCAGCGTGGAGGTGCACATGCCGCAAGCGTACGCCCAACCACTACCCCTTCAACAACCCCCTCAGCGCCCCCATCAGCTCGTCGACCCTGAACGGCTTGCGCAGCAGCTGCGCGCCGGGCACGGCGGTGGTGATGACGCCGCGGTCCACGTGGCCGCTGACGAAGAGCACCGGCAGCTCGGGGCGGATGTCGCGCAGCTTCAGCGCCAGGTCCACGCCGGTCTCTCCGGGCATGGCGTAGTCGGCCAGCAGGACGTCGGGCACGAAGCCCGCCTCCACCGCGGCCATGGCGTCGCGCCCGCTGGCCGCGCTGTGGACCACGTAGCCGCCGTCGGCCAGCAGGCGCGACAGGGTGTGGCGGATGTCGGCCTCGTCGTCCACCAGCAGCACCCGCTCGTCCAGGCCCGCGGCGGCCAGCGCCGCTTCCGCGACCAGGGCCGACGCGGGATCCTCGGCGGGCAGGCTGCCGGCCTTCAGCCACAGCGCGACCTCGGTGCCGCCGCCCTGGCTGCTGCTGACCCGCGCCGTGCCCTGGGACAGCCGCGCCACGCCCATCACCTGCGCCAGGCCCAGGCCGGTGCCACGGCCCGAGGGCTTGGTGGTGTAGAAGGGCTCGAAGGCGCGGGCGGCGACTTCCGGCGGCATGCCATGGCCGCTGTCGCCCACGCTCAGCACCACGTAGCGGCCGGCGGGCAGGTCGGGCTCGTCATGCAACAGCTCGCCATGCGTCACGCCGATGCGGATGCGGCCGCCGTCGGGCATCGCATCGCGTGCGTTGATCACCAGGTTGAGCATGGCCAGCTCGATCTGGTTGGCGTCGGTCATCGCCACCAGGTCCGGCGCGCCGGCTTCGATCACCACCTCGATGCGGCTGCCCGCGGTCTGCTGCAGCCACTCGGCCATGCCGGCCAGCAGCTGCGACAGGTCCACCGGCTCGGTGCTCAGGGCATCGTTGCGCGAGAAGGCCAGCAGCCGCGAGGTCAGGCGCCGGCCGCGCGCCGCCGCGGCCACGGCCTTGTCCAGCATCGCACGCGGCTCGCCGTCGTCCAGCCGCCGGCGCGCCAGGTGGATGTAGCCCACCATCGACGCCAGGATGTTGTTGAAGTCGTGCGCCATGGAGCTGGTGAGCTGGCCCACCGCTTCCATCTTCTGCGACTGCACCAGCGCAGCCTCGGCCCGCTCGCGCTGCGCGATCTGCTCCACCAGCGCCTGGTTGGTGGCATGCAGGTCGTGGGTGCGTTCGACGATGCGCTGCTCCAGCGTCTCGTTCAGCTCCCGCGTGCGGGCCTCGGCCTCGTGCAGCCGCAGCAGCGCCCGCACCGACGCCACCAGCTCGGCCGGCTCGATGGGCTGGATCAGGTAGGAATCGGCACCGCCTTCCAGGCCCCGGGTGCGGTCCTCGGGGCTGACGAAGGTGGCCGAGGTCTGCAGCACCAGCGTGGTGGGCCAGCGCGCCTTGATGACCTTGCACAGCTCGATGCCGTTGCCGTCGGGCAGCTGCACGTCCAGCAGCACCAGCTGGGGCTTGAGCGACTCCATCTTCAGCAGCGTGTCGGCGGCGCTGCCCGCATCCACCACGTGGAAGCCCGCATGCCGCAATGCACGATGCTTGGTGTAGCAGGCTACTTCCGAATCATCGACATTGAGGATGGTGACGGTGCGTGCCGGCATGACGCTTCAACCCGGGGACTGCGCCTCGTCCAGCACCAGCCGCATCAGCCGCGAGAGGCCGTCGCGCGAGAGGTCCTGCTTCGGCACGATGGCATAGGCCGAGGCCAGCGCGCGCTTCTGGTCCACCGTCAGCGCATGCGAGGTGCACACGATGACGGGCGTGGATTTGAGCGGCGAATCGGCCAGCCGCGCCAGGGTGGCGAAGCCGTCGACCTTGGGCATGTGCAGATCGAGGAAGATCATGTCGGGCTCCTCGGACAGGGCAAGCGCAATGCCCACCTCGCCATTTTCCGCCTCCAGCACGTCGAAGCCGGCGTCCTGCGCGATGTGGCGGATGACGTAGCGGAACACCTCCTCGTCGTCCACCACCAGCACCCGGCGCTTGCCGCCGCCCCCCTCGGGCACCACCGCCTGGCCATAGCGCACCGGGATGGCCAGGGTGAAGGTGGAGCCCACGCCGGGCTCGCTGCGCGCCGACAGCTCGCCGCCCAGCAGCATGGCCAGCCGGCGCGACAGCGGCAGCCCGAGGCCGGTGCCGCCACGCTGCAGCCGGCCTTCCACCTGGCCGAATTCCTCGAAGATGAGGTCGATGGCCGAGGCCGCGATGCCGATGCCGGTGTCCTCCACCTCGAACACCATGCGCGCATGGCGCTCGTCATGCCGGGCGCGCACCTGCACATGGCCGGCCTCGGTGAACTTCAGTGCATTGCTCACCAGGTTGCGCAGCACCTGCGCCACCTTCTGCTCGTCGGCCAGCAGCGGAGGCAGCCCCGGCGCCTCGTCGAACACCAGGTTCACCGCCGGGTTGGTCAGCAGCGGCTTGAGCGACCCGCGCAGCGAGGCGAAGAGGTCGGTCACGGTGAAGTCGGTGGGCCGCACGTCCAACCGGCCGGCCTCCACCTTGGCCAGGTCCAACAGGTCGTTCACCAGCTCCAGCAGCGTCTGGGCGGAGCGGCGGATGTAGTCCACCTGGCGCTGCTGCTCGGTCGTCAGCGGGCCGTCCACGCCGTCGATCAGCAACCGCGTGAGCGCCATGATGCTGTTGAGCGGCGTGCGGAACTCATGGCTCATGTGCGAGAGGAAGCGCGACTTCATCTCGCTGGCGCCGCGCAATTCCTCGGCCTTCTGCTCCAGCTCGGAGTACAGCGCCACCACGCCGCGGTTGGTGTCCTCCAGCTCGCGGTTCAGGCGGTCGGCCTCGGCCTCGCGCTCCTGCAGGTCGGCCAGGCTGTCGATCAGCTCGCGCTCCTGCACCTGCAGCTCGGCCACCGGGTCGGGCCGGCGCTGCGGCAGCGTGCTGCCCAGCCGGGCCAGCTGTGACGGGTCGGGCACCGCGGGCAGGTACTGCGACAGCAGCACCTCGGTGCCGGTGGCGGCGCTGCGGATGTCCAGCCGGTCCACCAGCCGGCGCGCGCTGGCGATGCCGGCGCCCTGCCCGGGCGCGAACACCTTGCGTCCGCTGAGGATCAGCTCCAGGTCGGCGATGCCGGCACCGTGGTCGCGCACCGCCACCTGCAGCTGCCGGCCGTCCAGGCCGATGGCCACCTCGCCGCCACCGGCATGGCCCAGCGCATTGCGCGCGATCTCCGACACCGCGGTGGCCAGCCGCGTCTGGCCCTTGCGGTCCAGGCCCAGCAGCTCGGCCACGCGGCGGGCCTGCTGGCGGGCGGCCACCACGTCGGCCGGTGCGGCCAGCGGCACGGTGAGCAGCACCGGGTTCATGCGCGGGCCTGCGCGGGCGCGCGGGTGTCGGCCACCACCACCGTGGCATCGTCGCGGCCGCGGCCGAAGTCGCGGTACAGCACCGCGGCCACCAGCATCGGATGCGCCTGCATCAGGCCGGGGTAGGTGGCCAGGTTCCAGCTGGTGGCGATGCCGTCGGAGTGCAGCACCAGCAGGCCGTCGCCGCACGGGTAGTCGAAGGCCTGGATCTTGCGCGCGTTGTGGCCCACGATGCCGTTGTGCGAGACCATGCGCCGCACCGCCGCGCCCGGTGCCCGCGGCACGAAGGTGCTGGCGATGTTGCCCACGCCGGCGAAGCTGACGGTGCCGCTGGCCCAGTGCATGCGCGAGACGCCCACCGCCGCGCCGCGGGTGTGGCGTATGGCGCCGTGCACGCCCTGCACGATCTCTTCCGGCGGCTGGTGGCGGCTGCGCTGGAACTGCGCCACCGCCTCGTTGGCCGCGCGGGCGGCGTCCATGCCGTGGCCCAGGCCGTCCACCACGAACACGGTGCGCGACTGCGCATCCTCATGGCAGCTCCAGGCGTCGCCGCAGGCGGTCTCGCCGGGGCGGGGCACCACCACGGCGCCCAGCGTGTCGCGCAGCGCCGGCGGCGCGGCCTGGGGATCGGGTGGCGTCTCGCTGTCGGCCACGCGGGCCAGCACCGCGGTGCCGCGGCCGGGCCAGCTCACCAGCTCGAAGGGATCGGCCAGCCGGCGCAAGGCACCCAGGCCGTTGCCCGCGGTGCCGGCGGTGGAATAGCCATCGGCCAGGCTGCGGCCGATGTCGGCGATGCCCTCGCCGGTGTCCAGCGCCAGCAGGCTCACATGGCTGCCGGCCGCGTCCACCAGCAGCCGGCCGCCCTGCCCATGCTTGAGCAGGTTGGTGGCCAGCTCGGTGGCCACCAGGGCCACGCGGCCGGCGGCCGTCTCGCCGAAGCCCGAGGCGGTGGCGGCCGAGGATGCACGCCGCCGCGCCTCGGCGATCTGGCTCTGCTCACGTACCAGCACTTCCAGCATGGCGGCTACTTGAAGCGGGCGATGGTCACGGTGGTGCCCTCGCCGGGCGCCGAGCGGATGCTGAACTCGGACGACAGCCGCTTGGCGCCGCCCAGGCCCAGGCCCAGGCCGCCGCCGCTGGTGTAGCCGTCGCGCAGGGCCAGTTCGATGTCGGCGATGCCGGGGCCATCGTCCACGAAGGACAGCCGCACGCCGCGCCGCGGCGACAGCACCAGCTCCACGTCCACCGTGCCGCCGCGGCCGTAGTCCAGCGTGTTGCGGGCCAACTCGCTGGCGGCGGTGACGATCTTGGTCTGGTCCACGAGGCTGAGTCCCGCCTCCAACGCCAGTGCGCGCACCCGCTGCCGGACACGCACGACATCTTCAGACTTGCGGATGTCCAGGCGCTCAGTCACCGGCGTCGTCGTCGTCGTCTGAGTTCAGGTAGGCATGGCTGCGGATCATGGCCATGCCACGCTCCACGTCCAGCGCCGTCTTCACGCCGTTGAGCGACAGGCCCAGCTCCACCAGCGTGATGGCCACCGCCGGGCGCATGCCCACCACCACCGTGTCGGCATCCAGGATGCGCGAGACGGCGGCGATGTTGTCCAGCATGCGGCCGATGAAGCTGTCCACGATCTCCAGCGCGGAGATGTCGATCAGCACGCCGCGCGCCCGCGCGGACACGATCTTGGCGGTGAGGTCTTCTTCCAGTGCGCTGGCCAGCTGGTCGTGCATGTCCACCTGGATGGTCACCAGCAGCGCCTCGCCCAGCTTCAGGATGGGAATGCGGTCCATGCCGCTCAGCCCAGCGCCGTGGTGGCGGCGGGCGGCTCGGGCCGGCGCAGCCGCGTCACGCCGCGGCCCTGCCGCGACAGCGCCAGCGCGAAGGCATCGGCCAGCGTGGCCTTGCTCACCACCGTCAGCTCCACGCCCAGGTGCACCATGGTCTGCGCGATCTGCGGGCGGATGCCGCTGATGATGCAGTCCGCGCCCATCAGCCGCGCGGCGGCCACCGTCTTCAGCAGGTGCTGGGCGGTGAGCGTGTCCACCGTGGGCACGCCGGTGATGTCGATGATGGCCATGCCGGCGCCCTGCTGCGCGATGGTCTCCAGCAGGTTCTCCATCACCACCTGCGTGCGCTGGCTGTCCAGCGTGCCGATCAGCGGCAGCGCGAGGATGCCGTCCCACAGCTTGATGACCGGCGTGGACAGCTCGGAGATCTCCTGCTGCTGGCGCACGATGACCTCCTCGCGCATGCGCTGGAAGGCCTCCATCGTCAGCAGGCCCAGCCGGTCCAGCAGCAGGCCGGCCGACCAGCTGGCCTCCAGCTGCGCCACGGCGTCGCCGGTGTGGTGGCGGGTGATGGCCTCGAACAGCGGCTGCTTGAGCGAGAACACGAAGGTGGCGATCTCGCGCGGGCTGAAGCCCTGCTGGGCACGGGTGGCCGACAGGTCGCCCAGCGCATCGCGCACGTTGGCGAAGGGCGGTGCATCGGCATCCGCGCTTTCGGCCATGGCCTCGCGCAGCTGGCGCAGGAAGCTGGTGCACTGCACCCGCAGCTCCCCTTCGCGGATGCGGCCGCTTTGCAGCGCGCCATCGGCATGCAGCCGCAGCAACCAGGCTTCGAGGATCTCCGCCTCGTGGGCCGCGACGATGTCGTATGCGGGTGCTTGTCCCGTCTGAACCATGCTTCTATTCCTTCCTCAGCGCGGTACGCGTGCCTCTGCGGGCATGTTAGCCGGTGTGCGGTCCCTGCCCGGCGGCGGACAGCGCCTGCAGCAGCCGGCGCACCTCGTCGCTGCACTCGTCCTCCGGCTTCACGCCCAGCGCCACGCGGGCCAGGTCCAGCGTGACTGCCTGGGCCACGCGGCGCAGCACCGCCGCCTCCTCGGGCAGCCAGCGGCGCGGCTGGCCGATCTGCTCGCAGCAGGCCACGCCCACCGCCTGGCCGTTGACCACGAAGGCCGCGTCCAGCGTGGCCACCACGCCTTCCGGCCGGCAGTAGGCCGCATCCAGCGCCGCCAGGGCCGGTGCCTGGCGAACGTCCTCCACCGCCAGCAGGCCGCTGGCCAGCAGCGCATCCAGGTAGGCCTGCACCGCGGGCTGCGGCAATGCGCAGCGGCCGACCTTGAGCGTGCGGCTGTGGCTGGAGAAGGCGGTGCAGTCCAGCGTGCGTTCCGGGTGGCGGCGCTGCAGCAGCCACAGCGTGACGCGGCTGCAGTCCAGCGACACCTTGAGCAGGTCGGCGATGGCATCCAGGTGGCCGGCCAGCTCGCGGCTGCCGGAGCCGAGCTCGAAGCTCAGTTGTCTCAGCGTCTCGTTGACCGCCAGTAAGCGAGTGCTCTGCATGACCCAGTTTAGGCGCCGCAACGGTGCGTAACAGCCCGCACGAGCGGCTTGCGCGAGGCACCTACAGCGCCCGCCGCAGCCGTCCTACGTGGCGCGGCGGGCGGGGGCCGGAGACTGGGTCCAAGCATTCGCAAGGAGCATGAGTTGCATCGTTTCGGAAACAAGACCGTCATCGTCACCGGCGCGGCCTCGGGCATCGGCCGCGGCGTGGCCGAGCGCTTCGCCAGCGAAGGCGCCAACGTGGTGCTGTGCGACATCGACGAGCCACGACTACAGCAGGTGGCCGCCACGCTGCCGGCCGGGCGCACGCTGGCGCGCCGCTGCGACGTCTCGGACTACGCCCAGGTGCAGGCCCTGGTGGATGCCACGGTGCAGCGCTTCGGCGGCGTGGACGTCATGGTGAACAACGCCGGCATCGCGCCCGAAGGCTCGGTGGAGGCGGTGTCCATCGACGACTGGCACCGCACGCTCAACACCGACCTCACCGGTGTGTTCCACGGCTGCCGCGCGGCCATGCCGCACCTGCTGCAGTCCCAGGGCTGCATCGTCAACACCGCCTCGGTCTCCGGACTGCGGGCGGACTGGAACACCGCCGCCTACAACGCGGCCAAGGGCGGCGTGGTCAACCTCACCCGCGCGATCGCGCTGGACTACGGTAGCCGCGGCGTGCGCTGCAATGCGGTGTGCCCCTCGCTCACCCGCACCGGCATGACCGAGGACATGCTCAAGGACGAGGAGCTGGTGGACGAGTTCATGGAGCGCATGCCGCTGGGCCGCGTGGCCGAGCCGGCCGACATCGCCGGCGTGGTGGCCTTCCTGGCCAGCATGGACGCACGCTTCGTCAATGGCGTGAACCTGCCGGTGGACGGCGGCGTCACCGCCTCCAACGGCCAGCCGCCGATGTGATCGGCCCATCCGGCGGTCCGGGCCGGGCGCGCTATTCGGCGGCCTGCACCGCGCCGTCCTGGATGGCCTGGGCCACCGCGCCCAGCAGGGTGCCGATGTCGAACGGCTTGACCAGGATGGACTGCGTGCCCAGCACCGCGCCCACCTCGGCCATGTCGGCATAGCCGGTGGCCAGGATCACCGGCAGGCCGGGCTGCTGCTCGCGTGCATGCTTGATGACCTCGGCGCCGTTCATGTGCGGCATGGCGTAGTCGACGATCAGCAGGTCGGGCTGGTGGTGCGACAGCGCCTCCAGGCCGTCCGCGCCGTTCGATGCCGCGACCACGCGGTGGCCGTTGAGGCGCAGGCTTTCCACGATCACGCGGCGCACCTCGGCATCGTCCTCGATCACCAGGATGCTGTGGGTCTGCGCACCGGCATGGCCGTGGTCCTCGGCCGGCACCGGCGCCGCCACCTGCGGCGCCACCAGCGGAAAGCGGATCTCCACCGTGGTGCCCTCGCCCAGCGTGCTCTCGATGCGCGCCAGCCCGCCCGACTGCTGCGCGAAGCCGTACACCTGGCTCAGGCCCAGGCCGGTGCCGCTGCCCACCGGCTTGGTGGTGAAGAAGGGATCGAACACCTTGCTCAGCAGGTGCGGCGGGATGCCGGCGCCCTGGTCGGCCACCGACACCAGCACGTAGCGGCCGGCGGGCAGCTCGTCCGCGTCCAGGTCCTCGATGCGGGTGGACAGCCGCAGCCGGCCGCCGCCGGGCATCGCGTCCTTGGCATTGACGGCCAGGTTCAGCACCGCCATCTCCATCTGGCTGGGGTCGATCTGCACCCAGGCCTGGCCTTCGCAGAGGTCCAGCTCCAGCTGCACGCTGGCGCCGGTGGACAGGGCCACCAGCTCATGCATGCCCAGCAGCAGCGCATTCACGTCGGTCAGCCGCGGCAGCAGCGACTGCGCGCGGGCGAAGGTCAGCAGCTGGCCGGTCAGGCGCGAGCCACGCGAGACGGCACGCCGCGCCCGCTCGGCGATGCCGGCCACCTTGGCCTCGGGGCTCTGGCGCACCAGCAGCTCCAGGTTCATGCTGACCACGTGCAGCAGGTTGTTGAAGTCGTGCGCGATGCCGCCGGTGAGCCGGCCGATGGCCTCCATCTTCTGCATGTGCACCAGCGCGGCCTGCGCCCGCTCGCGCTCGCTGATCTCCGCCATCAGCCGGTCGTTGGCGGCGGCCAGTTCATGGGTGCGCGCGGCGATGCGGTCTTCCAGCTCGCGGTTCAGCCGTTCCACGGTGGCCCGGGTCTCGCCCAGCTCCTGCAGGTTCCGGCGGGTGGTGTATTGGCGCTGGCGGGCTCGCACCGCGGCTTCGGCGGCGCTGGCCAGCGTCTCGGCATTCACCGGCCGCTCCAGCAGCATCACGTTGCCCAGCGACTGCAGCGTGCGCAGCGCATGGTCGGAGCGCCGGCCTGCCTGGCGCGTGGCCAGCACGATGAAGGGAAAGTCCGACCAGCTCGGCTGGTCGGCCAGCCAGCGCAACAGATCGCCGTCGGGTCCGCCCTGCAGCGCCTCCTCGGTAAGGATGGCTGCGGCCGCGCCTTCGCGCAGCGCTGACAGCACCGCGGTGTGGCTGGCGCAGGTCACCGCCTCGATCCGGCGGCCGGCCAGCACCGACACCACCACCTCCGCGTCCCTGCCGCGGGGGGTGTGCACCAGCACCCGCAGTTCCAGGCCGGCGGCGCTCACCGGGCGCCCGGGGCCGGCACGGCGCCGTCGTCGCCCAGCAGGGGCTGGTTGCCGCGATAGGCCGGCACGCCACGCATCACGCCATCGAAATCGGTGAGCGCGGCGCCCACCTCCACCCCGCCGGGGCCGAGGCGGAACTCGCGGATGGAACTCTCGTGCGCGCTGGTGCGGCTCTTGACGGCCAGCACCGCCTTCAGCAGCCGGCCGCGCGCCTCGAAGAAGCGGAACAGCAGGATGGCGTCGCTGAGGTAGCTGAGGTCGACGTCGTTGTGGCCCTCGCCGAACAGCCCGTGCTGGCCCAGCACCAGGATGGTGGCCACGCCGCGCTGGTTCAGGTAGGTGAGCAGCTCGTGCATCTGCAGCAGCAGGAAGCGCCCGCCCGGCATCGCCTGCAGGTAGGCATTCAGGCTGTCGATGCCCAGCGCGGTGACGCCGCGGCGCTCGACCGCTTCGCGCACCAGGTGCGCGAACTCGCCCGGCGTGACGGCGGCCGGGTCCAGCGCCACCACTTCCAGCTGTCCATCGTCGAGAAAGCGGCGGATGGGCATGCCCAGCGCGTCGCAGCGCGCCAGCAGCGTGCCCAGGCCTTCGTCGAACAGGTAGTACGCCGCGCGTTCGCCACGCTGCAGCGCGGCCAGCAGGCAGGCGACGGCGGTGGTGGTCTTGCCCACGCCGCTGGGGCCGGCGAACAAGGTGTTGCTGCCCAGGGTGAGGCCGCCGCCCAGCAGCTGGTCCAGCGCCTGGTTGCCGGTGCTGCGCGCGGTCGGCCGGAAGCTGGCGCCGTGCTCGGCCGCGATCAGCCGCGGGTAGACGGAGATGCCGCCGGTGTCGAGCTTGAAGTCGTGGTCGCCGCCGCGGAACTTCACGCCGCGCAGCTTGGCCACCCGCAGGTAGCGCTTGTCCTCGCCGTAGTGGCCGGTGGTCTGGCCCAGGGTCAGCACGCCGTGGGCGATGCTGTGCAGCTGCAGGTCGCTGTCGCTCGAGGTCTTGTCGTCCAGCAGCAGCACGGTGCAGCCGCAGCCGGCAAAAAAGTGCTTCAGTGCCAGGATCTGCCGGCGATAGCGCAGGGGATCCTGCGCCAGCAGCCGCATCTCCGACAGGCTGTCGAACACCACGCGGCGCGGCCGGTTCTTCTGCACCTCGGCCATCACGCCGCGGGTGGTTTCGCCCAGCTCGATCTCCGACGGATGCAGGATGGATTGCTCGGCATCGGCGCTCAGGCCCTCGGCCGTCACCAGCTCGAAGACCTGCAGGCCTTCCAGCGACCAGCCATGCGCGGCGGCCACGGTGCGCAGCTCCTGCGCCGTCTCCGACAGCGTGACGTACAGCCCGCTCTCGCCGCGGCGATGGCCTTCCAGCAGGAACTGGATACCCAGCGTCGTCTTGCCGGCGCCGGGCTCGCCTTCCACCAGGTACAGGTGGCGTGGCGGCAGGCCGCCGCCCAGCACGTTGTCCAGGCCTTCGATGCCGGTGGAATCGCGCTCGGGATGGTCGGGCGTGGCTTGGGGCGGACTGTTCATGGGGGAGATGAGGGGGGCAGGCGACCGTTGGACGTAAGAGGCACGCGACACGCAGCGCCGGCAAACTTCGCCTTGGTGGCAACTGGCATGCCTACATCTCCGCTTGCGCCGATGACTGCGGTTGCCGGCCTACAAGCGGATGGTGGCGTGTCTGACGCGTCGCAGTTCCGGCCCGGCGAAAGATGGGGCCCCTTCGACCGCCGCCACCCGACATGACCGATGACGCCGCCCTGCCCCATCCGCCCGCGCATGGCAGCTGCACCCTGGCCGATGTGCGCATCGACGGCTACAGCCTCGAGATCGAGGACGAGGACGGCCTGGTCGGCGACCAGGCCAGCCAGACCGCCTTCCGCGAGCTGCTGGCGCAATGGCGCGAGCGCATGGAGCGGGCCGGCCACGATCCGCTGGGGCCCACGCCCAGCGAGGAGATGAGCAAGGAGACGCTGGACCGGCTGGCCCTGTCCGGCGACACCGAGGCCGCACGCACGGTGGCCCTGGCCATCAACGAGTTTTCCGAAAGGCTGGCCTATGTCATCGGCCGTCTGATGAAGCATCCCAGCTGGCAGGGCGTGCAGCGCATCGTGGTGGGCGGCGGCTTCAAGGAAAGCGCCATCGGCCGCATCGCCATCCGGCAGACGGCCGGCCGGCTGCAGGCCGCCGGCCAGGCGGTGCAGCTGCGGGCCATCCACTACGGCGCCGACGACGGCGGGTTGATCGGCGGCATCCACCTGCTGGACCGCTCGCCCGCCGGCCCGCGCGCCTCCATGCTGGCCATCGACATCGGCGGCACCAACGTGCGCTGCGGCATCGTGGAATTCGGCGGCGACGGCGGCCGCAGCGCCTTGGTGGTGCGGCGCGAGAAATGGCGCCATGCCGACGAGGAAGGCGATGCCGACCTGGTGCAGGGCATCGTGGCCATGCTGCGCCGGCTGATCGCGCATGCGGAAGGCGAGCAGCGCCCGCTGCTGCCGGTGCTGGCCGTGGGCTGCCCGGGCGTGGTGCTGGAAGACGGCTCCATCGACCGCGGCGCGCAGAACCTGCCCGACGACTGGCGGCAGGCCAGCTTCCACCTGCCGCGCCGGCTGCAGGAGAACATCCCGCGCGTCGGCGAGGCGGACACGGTGGTGGTGATGCACAACGACGCCGTGGTGCAGGGCCTGAGCGAACTGCCCTTCACCCAGGACGTGGCGCGCTGGGCCGTGCTCACCATCGGCACCGGGCTGGGCAACGCCAGCTACACCAACACGCCGGGCTGAGGCCATGCGCTGCCTGCCACGCGCCCTGCTGCGGCTGTGGATCGGGGCCCTGGCCCTGGCGACGGCCTGCAGCCTGCGGGCGGGCGAGCCTGCGGCCGCTGCCGAGCCGGCCTGGGTGCCGCGGCTGCAGGCCGAGCTGGCGCAGGTGGCACAGCGGCATTCGGCGCGCATCGGCGTGTACGTGCGCGACCTGGACAGCGGCGCCTCCGCCTCCTTCCAGGCCGACCGGCCGTGGTACCTGGCCTCCACCGTGAAGGTGCCGGTGGCCATCGCGGTGCTGCGTGGCGTGGAGCGCGGCGACTTCGGCCTCGACACGCCGCTGACGCTGCGCGCCGCCGACCTGGTGGACGGCGCCGGACCCACGCGCCTGAAGCCGCTGGGCGCGCCGCTGACGGTGCGCTACCTGCTGGAGCAGATGATCGTCTGGAGCGACAACACCGCCAGCGACATGCTGATCGGGCTGGTGGGCATCCAGGCGGTGAATGCCCTGGTGCAGGAACTGGTGCCCGGCGGCTTCGAGCGCATCACCAGCCTGGCCGACGTGCGGCGCCAGGCCTATGGCCAGCTCACGCCGGCGGCGCAGCACCTGTCGGGTTCGGACTTCCTCGCCTTGAAGCAGCAGCGCAGCGAGGCCGAACGCCGGCTGCTGCTGGCCCGCCTGGTGGGCGTGCCCGCCAGCGAGCTGAAGCTGCCCACGCTGGCCGCCGCCTACGAGGCCTACTACGCCACCGGCCTGAACACCGGCCGGCTGGATGCCTATGGCGAGCTGCTCGCCCGGCTGGTGGAGGGCCAGGCGCTGGGCCCCAAGGGCACCGCCTGGCTGCTGCGCCTGATGGAGCGGGTGAAGACCGGCCCCAACCGCATCAAGGCCGGCCTGCCCACGCGGGCCCGCTTCGCTCACAAGACCGGCACCCAGCGCGGCCGCACCTGCGATGCCGGCGTGATCAGCGTGCCGCGGCTGGGCAAGGACAGCCGCGTGCTGGTGGCTGCCTGCACCAGCGGCGAGCTGTCCGTCGCCCGCTCCGACCGTGCGCTGCGCGAGGTGGGCGCGGCCATCTGCCATTCCGGACTACTGACCGATGGAAAGCCCCATGACCCCCTGTGCAATGCGGTGCCCCGCCTTTCGTCCGACGCTGCTTCTGGCGGCCCTGACGCTCCTGACGAGCCTTGAGGCCGCCCGGGCCGCCCCGCCCGCCGGCTGGACCGATGCGCTGCGCGCCCAGGTGCAGCGCATCGACGAGGCCACGCCCGGGCAGCTGGGGATCTACGTCAAGCGGCTGGACAACGGCGAGACCCTGTCCTACCAGGCCGACCGGCCGTGGTACCTGGCCTCCACCGCCAAGCTGCCGATCGCGCTGGCCGTGCTGCAGGAGCTGGAGGCCCGCCGCGGCAGCCTGCAGCAGAAGCTGGTGCTGCAGGAGACCGACAAGGTGGACGGCTCCGGCGCGGTGGTGTGGCAGAAGGCGGGCAGCGCCTTCACCGTGGAATCGCTGCTCAAGCGCATGCTGGAGCAGAGCGACAACACCGCGGCCAACATGCTGGTGCGCAGCATCGGCGAGGACACCTGGAACCGCCGGGCCCAGGCCATGATGGGCCGCGGCGCCGGCACGCTGACCAGCTTCACCCAGGTGCGGCGGGACGTGTATGCCGAGCTGCATCCCAAGGCGCGCGAGCTGCCCAACATCGACCTGGTGAAGATCGCCGGCGCGCCCATGGGCCCGCAGCGGGTGACGGCGCTGCGCCGCACGCTGGGCGTGCAGGCCTCCGAGCTGCAGGTGCCCACCCTTGAGGAGGCCTATGAGCGCTACTACCGCCGCGGCCTGAACTCAGCCACGCTGGAAGCGTACGGCGGCATGCTGGAAAAGTTCGTCAAGGGCGAGCTGGTGTCGCCGCAGCACCAGCAGGTGCTGTTCATCGACATGAAGTTCGACCGCTACGACAACTACCGGCTGGAAGCCGGGTTGCCGCGCACGGTGAAGTTCATCCACAAGACCGGCACGCAGTTCCAGCGCGCCTGCCACATGGGCGTCATCCATCCGCAGGACGGCGGCCGCAATGCCATCGTGGTGGCCACCTGCGCCGAGGGCCTGGACGAGAACAAGCTGGCCGGCCAGATGTTCGAGCAGATCGGCCGCGCCATCACGCAGACGATGCTGGCGTCCGGGAGCTGACCCCGCGCGGGTTGTACCGTGTGCGCCCGGAGTGGAGGCTCGTGTTCACGGCGCCGGACCTGCGACGCATGGGGGCACCCGGCGCCGGCTGGGCGGCTCCTGCCGCCCGGAGTGCTAGCCGAGTGCGGTGTCCAGCAGCATCATCAGCACGAAGCCCAGCATCAGCCCCGTCGTCGCCGCCCGCTCGTGGCCCTGGCGGTGCGACTCGGGGATGATCTCGTGGCTGATGACGAACAGCATGGCGCCCGCGGCCGCCGCCAGCCCCCAGGGCAGCAGGCCCGAGGCCAGGCTGACCAGCGCGGCGCCGAACACCGCGCCCACCGGCTCCACCAGGCCCGAGGCGATGCCCAGTCCTACTGCCACCAGCTTGCTGTAGCCCACGCCGCGCAGCGCCAGCGCCACCACCATGCCCTCGGGCACGTCCTGGATCGCGATGCCGGTGGCCAGCGCCTGCGCGCCGATGCGGTCGGAACCGCCGAAGCCCACGCCGATGGCCAGGCCCTCCGGCAGGTTGTGCAGCGCGATCGCCATCACGAACAGCCAGGCCCGGCGCGCGGTCTGCCGCTTCGGCCCTTCCACGCCCTTGACGAAGTGCTCGTGCGGCACCAGCCGGTCCACCAGCATCAAGGCGGCCGCGCCCAGCAGCACGCCGCTGCCGACGATGCCGCCCGCGCCCCAGGGCCCTGCGCCCTGCGCCTCGGCCGCACCGAGGGCCGGAATGATGAGCGAGAAGGAACAGGCAGCCAGCATCACGCCGGCACCGAAGCCCAGCATCGAATCGCTGGCCCGCTGCGAGAACTGCTGGGACAGCAGCACCGGCAGCGTGCCCAGCGCCGTGGCCAGCGCGGCGATGGAGCCGCCCAGCAGGGCCGCCTTCACCCGTTCGTCGGCGAACACCGGCGTGTGCATGAGCGCATCCAGCGCCGCCGCCATGCCGCCGATCACCACCGCCCAGCCGATGAGCCGACGGGCGCGGGCCAGACGGTTGTCCACACGGGCCACGCCGGCGGCAGGATCGGGCGTGGGCGACAGGGGCGGGCTGGACATGCGTGGTGTTCCTGGAGCTTCAGGGCCCGCTGGACGCAGGCCGACCACGCCTACCGGCAAACGGGATACCTGCCGCACCGCCGGCCGGCCGCGGAGGCGTCAGACGCGCGAAGTACCATGACATGCCGGGCGGGGCGCGCCGCGTCCCTCGCCGATCCGATTGCAGTCCATGACGTCCGAGCCCCATCCAGGCCACCCGCCCGCGCCGCACCACCGCCTCCGGCGCTGGTGGCAGGCGGCGGCCTGGGCGGTGCTGGCCGTGCTGGCCCGCGCCGCGCTGCAGCCGCTGCTGGACGACGCACTGCCCTTCCTCTTCGCGCTGCCGGCCTGCGCCATCGTGGCCGTGCGGCTGGGCGCCGGCCCCGGCGCGCTGGTGGCGCTGCTGTGCGCCGTGGCGGTCGCCCTGCCGGGCGTGCCGCCGTCGATCCGGACCGGGCAGGCGCCCGTCCAGCTCGGGGCCTTCATCGTCAGCGCGCTGCTCACGGCGCTGCTGTGCGGCCGCATCCGCAGCGCGCAGCAGGACGCCCAGCCGCAGATGGCGGCGCGGCTGGCCGAGCACGGCGACACGCCGCTGACCCGCTGGCTGCAGACGGTGCTCTGGGGCGCCGCGGTGATCCCGCTCAGCGCCTTCCTGGCCGCCAGCTGGTGGGGCTACGAACGCGCCTTCAACGATGCCGAGGACACGGTGGTGCGCGTCAGCAGCGTGCTGGCCCGGCATGCGCAGCAGGTGATGGACACCTCCCGCGACCTGGCGCTGCGGGTGGACAGCATCGCCGGCCACGACGACGCCGCCCTGCGCGACAACGAGGCCACGGTGCACCGCCGGCTGGTCGACCTGATCGAAGGCCAGCGCGCAGTGCAGGCCCTGGGTGTCTGGAATGCCGCCGGCGAGCCGGTGGTCAGCAGCGCGCGCTATCCGGTGCCGGCCGGCACCTCGGTGGCCGACCGGCCCTGGTTCACCGCGATGGCCCAGGGCGGCGAGCCGGTGGTCGTCACCAGCGTGGTCACCGGCCGGCTGCAGAACAAGCCCATCTTCAGCCTGCTGCTGCGCCGCGGCGCGCCGGACGGCCGCTTCGCCGGAGTGATCTCGGTGTCGCTTTCGCCGGAGTACTTCGAGGAGTTCTACAGCTCGCTGGCCGCGCAGGAACCGGGGCTCAACACCTTCCTGCTCTTCCTGCAGAGCGGCGATCTGCTCACCCGCTGGCCGCGGCCGGCGGCGCCGGTGACGCGGCTGCCGGCCAGCAGCCCGGTGCTGGCCACCGTGAGCGCGGGCGCAGCCAGCGGCGTGATGTTCGGCGTCTCGGGCATCGACGGCGTGCGCCGCCTGGCCAGCCTGCAGCGGCTGCAGGGCCTGCCGCTGTATGTCTCCACCTCGCTCAGCGAGCACGCCATCCTGCAGAGCTGGAAGCGCTTCGTCGGCCTGCTGGCCGCGGTGCTGGGGCCGGTGACGCTGGGGCTGGTGTACGTCTCCTTCGTGGCGCTGAAGAAGACCCGCAACGAACATGCGGTGGCGGTGGAGCTGCGCGAGGAGATCCGCCTGCGCGCCCAGGCGGAGCAGGCGGCCATGCAGTCGCAGAAGCTGGAGGCGCTGGCCCACCTCACCGGCGGCGTGGCGCATGACTTCAACAACCTGCTGGCCATCGTCAACGGCAACGTGCACCTGCTGCGCCGGCTGCACCCGCAGCTGGCGCAGGGCAAGCAGCTGGAGGCCATCGCACGCGCGACCGCCTCCGGCGTGCGGCTGACCCGGCAGCTGCTGTCGTTCTCGCGCCGGCAGGCCATCAACCCCGAGCCGGTGCAGTTGCAGGAATGGCTGCCCGCGGTGTCCGGCCTGCTCAAGACCACGCTGGGCAGCAACGTGTCGCTGTCGCTGGACGTGGCGGCCGACACCCCGCCGGTGCTGGCCGACACCGCCGAGCTGGAGCTGGCGCTGATCAACCTGGCCGTGAACGCACGCGATGCCATGCCCCAGGGCGGCCGCCTGCACATCGAGGTGCGGCCTTCACAGGGCGAGGCGCCCGGGCCCGGCAGCGTGTGCATCGCGGTCAGCGACACCGGCACCGGCATGAGCCCGGAGGTGGCGCAGAAGGCTTTCGAGCCCTTCTTCACCACCAAGCCGCAGGACAAGGGCACCGGCCTGGGCCTGAGCCAGGTGCACGGCTTTGCGCTGCAGGCCGGCGGCAGCGCCGCCCTCCGCAGCCAGCCGGGCACGGGCACCACGGTGACGATGACGCTGCCCGCCACGCCGCGGCCGGTGCCGGTGGCCGCGCCTGTGGACACCGCGGCCACGCCGCACCTGCATGGCCGCGCGCTGCTGGTGGAGGACAACGAGGACGTGGCCGCCACCTACACCGCGGTGCTCGCCTCCACCGGCCTGCAGGTGGACCGCGCGGCCAATGCCGACGATGCACTGCAGGCGGTGCTGCGCGGCGCGCCGGACTATGCAGTGGTGGTGTCCGACGTCGCCATGCCCGGCACGCTGGACGGCATCCAGCTGGCGCTGCGGCTGCGCACGCTGCGCCCGGCGCTGCGGGTGATCCTGGTCACCGGCTATGCCTCGCGCCTGCAGGCCGCCAAGGAGGCCGGGTTGAAGGTGCTGAGCAAGCCGGTGGAGCCGGCCACGCTGTTCGCGGAAGTGGAGCAGGCGCTGGCGCTGCAGACCTCACCGGGCTGAAGGCCGCGGCGCGCCGCCGCGCAGCCGCGCGACGAATTCCGTCTGCCGTCGCGAGCCCGTCTTGGCCAGCAGGTGGCCGATGTGCGTGCGCACCGTGCTGAGCTTGACGCCCAGCTGCTGCGCGATCTCCTCGGCCTGCAACCCATCCACCACGCAGCGGGCGGTGCGCACCTCGGCCGGCGTCAGCGCATAGTGCTGGGCGAAGGCCTCCAGCAGCTCGGCCGGCGTGGCGCGCAGCGTCACCACCGCATGCACCTCGTCGGCCCCATCGCCCGGCGCCAGGCCGGGCGGGTTGCCATGCACCCGCCGCAGCGTCAGCACCGCCGGCATGCCGTCCTCCTCCAGCAGCATCTGCCGCACGGTGGGCGCGCCGGCCAGCCCGTCCATCACGCGGGCGACGTGCTGCCAGCCAGCGGCGGCGGTGCGGGCCATCAGCAGGCCGCCCGGGGCCAGGCTCAGCGTCTGGGCGCGCTGGCACACCCGCTCGGCCTGGCGGTTGGCGCGCACCAGGCGGCCGCGGCGGTCGACGAACAGCATCGGCACGTCCATCTGGTCGAACATGCCTTCCAGCGTGTTTGCCACCGCCACCTGCGGCGCGATGCGGCGGTGCATGCGCAGCGCGCGGCCCAGGTGCGGCATCAGCGTGCGCATCTGCTCCACCAGCCGCGGCGCGAACCAGCCCGGCTGCGCCGCGCCGCGGTGGAAGCTGACGATGGTGCAGGCACCGCCCTCGCCTTCGGCCGGCGGAATGACCCCGGTGAGGATGTCCTTCACGCCGTAGGGCTGCAGGAACTCGCGCCAGAAGTACGACAGCTGCAAGGCACCGGGGTCCACGATGTCACAGCCGCGGGCCACGTAGCCCGGCACCATCAGGCCGCGGGCCTGCGCGGCCAGCCGCCAGCTGTCGTGCGCGAAGAAGTGGCTGTGGTACTCGGTGAGTGCGGCGGCCGGCACGTGGCGCGCGGCGATGGTGTCGGCGCTGTGCTCGTCGGGCGGCAGCAGGTAGATGGCGCCGGTGGCGTCGAAGTGGCCGCAGAAATGGCCGAGGGCGGTGCGGAAGCTGGTGTCGTCGCCGACCGCGTCGTACAACATCTCGACGCAGTCGTCGAGGCCCGCCGGGGCTTGGGGTGGATGCGCCTGGAAAGCGGGCGCGGATTCGAACTCCAGGACCTGTGACAAAACTTCTCCTCTTGCGCGCCGGGCGGTCGCGCCTACTGCGAGCCGCACTGGAGGCGGCGTTACCGAATGTTGCCCAGCCGCCTGCAGCCAACGCCTCCTACCGATTGATGAGGAAACGCGGGCGCCTCTTGACGGGTTAGGGGGCGTCGTCTGTCGCCTACAGGCGTCCGCGACGGCGGCTGATACGCGGCCAGCGCATCGGACAGCACAGTCGCAGGCATCGTCCACCACCGCAGGAGGCACACCATGTCCGACGACAAGACCAAGAGCCACGGCCAGGATCGCACCCGCATCAACGTGAACGAGGACTACGAACTGCGCGACTGGTCCGCCAAGTTCGGCGTCACGCCCGACCAGCTCCGGCAGGCCGTGGCTGCCGTGGGAACCTCGGCCGAGGCGGTGCAGCAGCACCTGCAGGGCGCCGGCGGCCGCAAGGGAGCATGAGCATGGCCGCGCTGGGAAGCCAGGAGATCGAGCGCCTGCGCCAGCGGCTGCACGAGCGCCAGGCCACCCTGCGCGACGAGGTGCAGGCGCTGGACGACGAATCGCAGGACACGCCCGCCAGCGTGCCGCACAGCCAGGTGGAAGACCTGGGCGAACAGGGCGAGGAACGTGTGCGCGGCGCAGTGCGTGCCGCCGAGCAGGAGCGCGACACCCGCGAGCTGCAGGACATCGGCACCGCGCTGGACCGCATGCGCTCCGGCAGCTATGGCGAATGCCTGGACTGTGGCACCGACATCCCGCTGGCCCGGCTGGAAGCGCAGCCGGCCGCGCTGCGCTGCCTGCCCTGCCAGGAGAAGTTCGAGCAGACGCACGAGCCGCCCCGGGCGCCGCTGCCGCCGATGCAGTGACGGCCCGGCAGGGCCACGGCACGCGCGTTGCCCACCGCCGCGCATGACCGACCTGATCTCGCCGACACGACCCGCGCCCGACTCCACCCTTTCCCCGCCGCTGCCGCCGGTGCAACCCGCGGCGTTCGAGGCGCCGGCGCCGGACGTGCCGGCACCGCCGCTGCCACGGTTCGCGCAGATCGAGCCGATCGGCCGCTGCAACCTGGCCTGCGGCATGTGCACCGTCAACCACCGCGGCGACGAGGTGGCCACCCTCTCGGTCGAGCGCTACATCGCCCTGCTGGATGCCCTGCCCGGCCTGGAAGCGCTGCATCTGCAGGGCCTGGGCGAGCCGATGCTGCATCCACGCTTCTTCGACATGGTGGAGATCGCCGCCCGACGCGGCATCCGGGTGTCGGCCAACAGCAACCTGACGCTGCTCACGCCGGCGCGGGTGCAACGCTGCATCAGCAGCGGCCTGGCGGCGCTGTCCGTCTCGCTGGACGGCGCCACCGCCGCCACCTTCGAAGGCGTGCGCCACGGCGCCAACTTCGGCAAGGTGGTGCGCAACCTCGGCCGGCTGACCGACGCGCGTGATGCCGCCGCCAGCCCGCTGGAGGTGCGGGGGGTGATGGTGCTGATGCGCAGCAACCTCGACGAGCTGCCCGCGCTGGTGGAGCTGCTGCATGCCCACCGCGTGCCCGAGCTGCTGGTGCAGCGCCTGTCCAGCGACCTAGAGCACGAGGACCTGCCGGGCCGCTACATCCCCATCCGCAGCTACTGCCGCAGCGCCGAGCTGCGTCCGCAGGACCTGCCGCATGCGGAACAGGTGTTCGAGCAGGCGCGCCAGCGGGCCCGGGCGCTGGGCCTGCAGCTGAACCTGCCCTCGCTGCGGCCAGCCGCCGCGCCGGCACCCGCCGCGGGCAGCCCGCGCTGCAGCTGGCCGTGGGACGGCCTGTACTTCACCGCCGCCGGCGAGATGCTGCCCTGCTGCATGGTGGCCACCGCCGACCGCGCCAGCTTCGGCCGCGTCTTCGGCCCCGAGCCGGCCTCGGCCGAGGTGGACATTCCCGGCGCCTGGAACAGCGCCACCGCGCGACAGTTCCGCCGCGGGCTGCGCGACGATGCACCGCCATCCATCTGCCGCTCCTGCGCGCTGTACCACGGCACCTTCTGACGCCAACCGGAGGCTTCCCATGCCGCACTTCACGGGCCAGCATGCCCATGCGCTGTCCAACCTGCCCTGCGACTACGAGGGCGACTACGACACCCTGCCCGACGGCCGGCTGCAATGGCAGGCCAGCGTGGTCGCCGCCGACGGCGGCAGCCGGCAGCTGAGCGGCATCGCCCAGCCCGAGCCGCCGGCCCTCACCGGGCTGCAGGCGGTGCTGGCATCCCTGCACAGCCAGATCGACGCCCAGAACCCGGCCGACGCCCAGCGCGGCCACGGGCGTTGAACGACGCGCCGCCGCTGCGCCTGTTCACCGCCTTGTGGCCGGGCGAGGCCACCCGTGCCGCGGCGCAGGCCTGGCAGGCGCGCTGCACCTGGCCACCGGGCGCGCGCCCGGTGCGGCCGACGGACCTGCATGTCACGCTGCACTTCATCGGCGCGCTGGCCGCGGCGCAGCTGCCCGCACTGCAGGCGGCGCTGCAGGCGGCGGTGCGGTCGTCGGGCTGGCCGCCGCCGCACGAGCCCCTGGCGCTGCGCTTCGACCGCTGCAGCGTCTGGCCCAACGGCGTGGCGGTGCTGCTGTGCAGCCAGCCTCCGCCCGCGCCGTTGCAGGCGCTGCACCAGGCCATCGGCCAAGCGCTGCAGGCCATGGACATCGCGCTGGACGAGCGGCCCTGGCAGCCGCACATCACCCTGGCGCGCAAGGCCCGCGGGGCCGGTCTGCCGGCGGCGGGCAGCCTGCCGCCGCCGGTGGACTGGCCGCTGCAGGAGGCGGTGCTGGCCGCCTCCCGCGGCGGCTACCAGGTGCTTCAGCGCTGGGCTTGAGTGCGACGGCCGCGTCGTGCAACCAGGCCCACGCCCGCCAGGCCGGCCAGCATCAGCGCATAGGTGCCGGGCTCCGGCACCGGCGACACGTTCAGCGCCGTGTCCAGCCGGATCTGGATGAACTCGGTGCTGTCCGGGCCCACCAGCGTGCGGCCGCCGTTGCCGGGATAGTTGTTGTCGTTGATCACCAGCAGCGTGTTGGCATCCAGGATCAGCACGTCCTCGATGGTGACGAAGGGGAAGTCGAAGGTGGTCTTGCCGTCGCGGTTCAGGTCGTTGGGATCGGCGATGTCCAGCAGGTCCACCACCAGCGTCTTCTCGGCAAAGCCGTCGGCGTCCACCTTGTTCAGGTCGATCTTGAAGATCTTCTTGAACATGTCGCCGGCGTTCGGGCTGGTGCCCTGGATGCCGTTGCGCTCGATGACCAGGAACTCATGGTCGTTGATCGCCGTCATGTCGCCGATGTTGGTGCCGGCGGCATCCAGGCGGTAGCCGAAGGTCTTGCCGGTGTAGCTCTCCGTGTCCACGCTGAACTCGTTGATGATCAGCCGCTTCTGGTTCGGATCCTCGATCAGCGGACCCTCCAGCAGCGTGTAGAGCCTGTCGCCCGCCGGATTGATGGCCATGCCTTCGAAGCCGTTGGAGCCGCGCAGGTTGTTGCCGCCGGCGCCGAGGTAGGGGTTCTGCGGCGACTGCACCAGCGGGTTGCTGCCGATGCCCAGCGAGTTGGGCAGCGACACCTCGTGCTTCAGCACCTTGCCGGTGGCATCGGTCTTCACCAGGAAGGGGCCGAATTCCTCGCCGAACCACAGGTTGCCGTTCTTGTCGCGGCGCACCGACTCGATGTCCAGGTCGCCGCCGGTCAGCAGGCGGCCATTGCGGATGCTGCTGTCCACGCCGATGCTGGCATTGCCCGCGCCGCTGCCGGAATAGGGGTAGTAGGTGCCGGCAGCCACGATGGGGAAGCCGAGCTTGCCGTCGGGGTCGCGCAGGTTGATGTAGCTGCTGCTGTCGAAGCTGTTGCGCACCGCCCCGGTGGTGTAGTCGGCCGCACGCACCAGGCCGCTGCCGCCGGTGGCGGTGCGGAAGTCGGGCGTCACCGCATACATGCGCAGCAGGTAGTCGGGCGAGTTGGCCTTGTTGCCGAAACCGTTGTCCGGCATCACGTAGAAGCTGCCGGCGCTGGGGCCGGCCAGCACGGCCGAGAAGCCCTGCACCGGCTGCTTGTCGATGTAGGGCGGCACCACGCCGCTCGCGGGGCTCTGGAACTGGCCCGAGGTGGGGCCGGGTGCGAAGGTATTGGCAGCCAGTTCGGCAAAGCCGACCAGCGTGTTGGCGGCCTGCGCGGGCATGCCAGCCAGGGCGGCCATCAGCGCAGCGGCCAGTGCGGCCGGCTGCAGGGCAAGACGGGGGTACTGCATGTTCTCTTCCTCCGGGTTGTCGTTGTGGAACGGGGTGCGCGACATTCTTCGGAAGCGATATGACAGGGTCACGACCAGCCGGCGGGCGGACAAGAAAAAGGGCCGGTGCTTGCGGCACCGGCCCGGGTCGCGACGAAGCGCTGGCGGCTTATTCGAAGCAGCAGGCCAGCATCTGCAGGCAGCAGGCCAGGTCGCCGCAGCAGCCGGTGGCGGCCCAGGCGGCGGCCGATGCGCCCAGCAGCGCCAGCGCGGCGCCGATCTTGTGGAACTTCTTGCTCATGGGTACTCCGTGGAAGGTCTTGGGGAATCGATGAAGTGTCAGAGCGGCCGGCCTCGCGGCGGCTTCCAGATCTCGTCGCCCGGCCGGGCCATGCGCCACATTGCCGGTCCGGCGGCCGGTGCATCGGCCGCGGTGGTCCAGGCCAGGTCGGCCGGAGCGGCCGGCACCGCGGCCGCGGCCATGCAGGCCGGGCTGCAGGCCATGGTCGCGCAGGCGAGTGCGTCATGGCATTCGGCGGCGCAGCAGGGCATCACCGGCCGGGCTGCCGCCGCCACCGATTGAAAGGCCATCCACAGGACCAGCGCGCCGATCAGCCACCGCTTCATGACGCGAACTGTAGCCGCGCGGCGATGACCATGCGGAACGCCGGTTGCCATGCGAGCACGCCGGCGCATTCCGCGCCGCACGAATCCATCAACCCGGAGCACCAGCATGGCCACCGCAAAAAAAGCTGCAGCGAAGAAGACGACCCGTTCACGCTCGACGACAGCGTCCAAGTCCGGAACACCCGACGCCATCAAGCTGCTCACCACCGACCACCGTGAGGTGAAGGCACTCTTCCAGCAGTACCAGGAGATGGTCGACCACGAAGCCGAGGACGACGAGAAGCAGGAGCTGGCCGAGCAGATCTGCATGATGCTCACCGTGCATGCGCAGATCGAGGAAGAGATCTTCTATCCTGCGGCCAAGGACCAGATCAAGGAAGCCGACCTGGTCAACGAAGCCACCGTCGAGCATGCATCGGCCAAGGACCTCATCGCGCAGATCCAGGAGTCCGACCCGTCGGACGAGATGTACGACTCGCTGGTCAAGGTGCTGGGCGAGTACATCGACCACCACGTCAAGGAAGAAGAGAGCGAGCTCTTCCCGCAGGTGCGCAAGGCCAAGCTGGATGTCGCCGCCCTGGGCGAGCAGCTGAACGAACGCAAGATGGCCCTCATGTCCGAGATGGGCATGATGGCCGAGGAAGAGGAGTCCGAGGAGGCCTGAGCCCCTTGCACCCAGCCGGACGCCAAGCCCGCGGGATGCGGGCGTCCGTGCCGCCGGGCCGCCTGAAGCAGGCCGCCCGGCCCCAACCGTCGATCAGCTCTGGCCGCGCCCGGTCTGCGCCTGCAGCTCGTCGATGCGCTTGCTGGCCTCGGCCTTGGTCAATTCCTCGTCGAAGGGCTGCTTGGCCTCCTCGGACAAGGTCTTCAGGTAGGAGCGCTGGGCGCCGGTCATCGGTTCCTCGCCGGTCACCCAGTCGTCCGGGTTCTTCTCCATGTTGCTCTGGTCGGCCTGCGCCTGGGTCTTCTTGTCGGTCATCGCTTGCTCCGTTGGATGGCTGTACGGATCCACAGCAATCGGGGTGCCCGATTTCCGGCCTGGTCCGCCCCCGAGGTAGGCGACACTCCAGCGCTGCGCTCCACGGCGCATGCGGGCGCCCACCCACTCACTTGCCTACGCCGCCCTCCGTCCGCGGTACAGATCCTCGATGCAGTTGAATTTCTGGACAGGCCACGGCGGCCGCAGCACACGGATGAAGATCGGCCTGGCCTTTGCAGGGCTGGCGGCGGTGCTGTTCGCCGCGGTCGGCGGGCTGTCCGGCCAGCATGTGCGCGACGAGATGAGCCAGCGCTCCGGCGAAACGCTGCAGCACATCGGCAGCCGGCTGGTCGGCGCGCTCGACGCCGGCATGTTCGAGCGCTACCGCGAGATCCAGAACCTGGCCACGCTGCAGTCGCTGATCGACGCCGAGGTGGACGCCGACGCCTGGCGTGCCCTGCTCGATCGATTGCAGGCCACGCTGCCCTATTACTCATGGATCGGCTTTGCGGACACGCAGGGCAAGGTCATCGCCGCCACCGGCGGCCTGCTGGAAGGCCGCGACGTCTCGGCACGGCCCTGGTTCGCGGAAGGCTTGCGCGGCCCTGCCGTGGGCGACGTGCATGACGCCCTGCTGCTGGCCAGCCTGCTGCCGCGGCGGCCGGCGGCAGAGCCCTTGCGGCTGGTGGATTTTTCCGCGCCGGTGCGGTTCGGCGACCGCACGACCGGCGTGCTGGGTGCGCACCTGGACCTGCGCTGGGCGGACGATCTGCGCCGGGCGGCGCTGGCTTCCGGCGAGGTGGGCGGTGACGTCGAGATCATCGTCCTCAGCCGAAGCGGCACCGTGCTGCTGGGGCCACCGGCGCCGCAGGTGCTGTCCTGGCATCCCACGCAGATCGCCGACCTGTCGCACGGCCCGCCGCGCATCCGCACCTGGAGCGACGGCCGCGCCTACCTCACCGCCGCCTTGCCCACCCGCGGACAGGCCGACTATCCCGGCATCGGCTGGACCATCGTCGTGCGTCAGCCAGCCGACGCCGCCCTGGCTTCCGCCGATGCGCTGCGACAGCGCATCTGGCTGTACGGCCTGTTCGGCGCGCTGCTGTTCGGGTTGGCCGGCTGGTGGTTGTCAGGCTGGGTGACGGCACCACTGCGCGCGATCGCGCTGCAGGCCCGCCGCCTGGTCGGTGCGAAGGATGCCGACGAGCACAGCCCGCTCGGCGGCCCCAACGAGATTGCGCAGCTGGCCGGGTCGCTCACGCAGCTCGTGGCGCAGCTGCGCCAGCGTGAGCAGGAGCTGCTGGAGCTCACCAGCACATTGGAGGCCCGCGTGGTGCAGCGCACGGCGCTGCTGGACGACGCCAATGCCGAACTGCGGAGCTTCGGCCGCAGCGTGTCCCACGACATCCGCGGCCCCATCGCCGCGATGGGCCAGGTCGTCGACATGCTGCTCCACAGCGGGCAGCACCCGCTGGCCGACCCGACGCGCAAGGCCCTGGTGCTGGTGCGTGGCGAGTGCGCCCGCATGACCGCCCTGGTCGACGAACTGATGCTGCTCGCCCAGGTGGAGGAACGCCCGCTGTCGTTCGGCCCGGTGCCGATGGAAGCATTGGTGGACCAGGTGCTTGCCGGCCTGCATGACGGCCGCACGACGGCGGTGGTCCACCGCCCGCTGCCGGTCGCCCATGGTGACGAAGTCCTGTTGCGGCAAGTTTGGCAAAACCTGCTGGCCAATGCCTACAAGTTCAGCAGCCGCGTGATGTCGCCGAGGCTGGAAATCCGTTGCCGCCGTGAAGGCGACGAGTGGATCTACGAGGTGCAAGACAACGGCGCCGGCTTCGACATGGCCGTCTCCGAGCATCTCTTCGGCGCCTTCCGCCGACTCCACAGCACCGCGGACTTTCCGGGCACGGGTGTCGGCCTGTCCTTGGTCAAGCGCATCGTGCACCGCCACGGCGGGCGCGTTGGCGCCCGTTCGGAGGTCGGACGCGGCGCTCTGTTCTTCTTCAGCTTGCCGCTGCAGCCGCCGCAGGGTTGAGCAGGCGTCAGGCGGGCCGGCGAGCGCTCCCGCGCCGGATGCGAGCCTGCATGGCCGCGTCAGTCACCGGAATCTCTGCTTGCTCTGCAGATGCCGGTGTCTTTGCGGCCGGCGCTGGCTCAGACCGCCGTGGCCTTCTTGCGCACCGCAACAGGTGCCTCGGCACCGGCACCCAGCTTCTTCTCCAGCGTCTTGAGACGACGCTGCAGTTTGACGAGCTCGTCACGCGTTGCTTGGTGCGCAGCGCGCTCGGCCTCCAGCGCCGCGGTGTGTTCCGCTTGCAGCCTTTTCTGTTCGGTCTTGCTCAGCTTCAGCTCGGCACGAGACTTTGCAAGCTTCTGCAGCGCGGCCGCAGGCATCTCGACGCTCCACTGCCCATCCTTGTCCGTCACCGAAGCGAAATCCAGCTTCTCGGCGGAAAGGAACGCCAGCTTCGTCGGGAGTTCAAAACGACCGGCATCAATCCGGCTGCGTTCAATCTTCTTGGCCATATCAATATCCAATAGCGGTGTCAGCGGATATTCTATTTCAGCTGCGTCGCGCAACAGAAACTAAACATCGGCGTCCCCAAAGGCAAAACCCCCGCACAACTATTCGTTATGCGGGGGCATGCGCTGGGTAAAT
>NZ_JZUE01000023.1 GCF_000969605.1 Aquincola tertiaricarbonis
GGCGCCGGCCGAAGCCGCCGAGCCGGCCGCCGCCGCGGCACCGGGCGCGCCGGCCGAGGCTGGCGCCACCGTGTCCTCCGGCGGGCCGCAGGCCGAGGCCGAGCAGAGCCGCGCCGGCTTCACGCTGGACGCCGGCGGCGAGGGCGCCGCCGCCCGCCTGGCCGCACCCAGCTATGCGGTGAACGCGGATGCGCCGCGCCTGGCCGGACAGCGGCTGGGCAACGATGCGCTGGTGCAGTTCGCCCTGCTGTCCGAGGCCGCCGCCAACGACGTGGCCAGCAACGTGATCCCCTACGACCTGGGCTCCGCGCTGCGCGACCGCAGCCTGGTGGCCGCGATGGACCGCGCCCGCGACGAGGCCGAGCGCCAGGGCGGCTTTGCGCAGGACACGGTGGCCACCGGCACCGCGGTGTCGGCCGGCCTGTCGGTGGGCTACGTGCTGTGGCTGGCCCGCGGCGGTGCGCTGATGGCCAGCCTGATGTCCACCCTGCCGGCCTGGGCCATGGTCGATCCGCTGCCCGTGCTGTCGCAGATGAAGCAGAAGCGCCGCGGCGAAGAAGGCGCGGCCGACGACGACGAACCCGGAAGCGACGACCTGCTCGCCGACGGCGAGGCGCCGCCGCCCGCCGCCTCCGACGACCCTATCGAACGGCTGTTCAGCCGCGCCCGCCGCTTTGCCCGCGGCGCACCGGCCCCCCGCGTGGAATCCGAATGAAACGACTGTCCTCCCGCTTCCACCTGGCGCTGGGCCTGGCCTCCCTGGTGGTGAGCCTGCTGCTGGGCGCGCTGTGGCTGGGCCTGGTGCCCGACCGCGAGGCCGCGCTGCGCGCCGGCCGCGTCACGCTGGCCGAGACGCTGGCCATGGGCGTGACCACGCTGCTGTCGGAGCAGGCCGAGGAAGCCGAGGCGGATCCCCGCGTCAGCCGCCTGCTGGGCTTCGCGCTGCGGCGCAATCCGGCGCTGCTGTCCATCGGCCTGCGCCGCGACGACGGCACGCTGGCCCTGGCCGTGGGCCCGCACGAGGCCTGGCAGCCGCTGGCCGCCGGCGCCGCCACCGACACCCAGATCGAGGTGCCGATCGCCGAAGGCGCCCGCGCCTGGGGCCGCGCGGAGCTGCGCTTCGAGCCGTTGCGCTCGCCGCTGCTGCGCCGCGCCGGCGTGCCGCCGGCCTTCGCGCTGATCGGCGCGGTGGCGCTGGCCAGCTTCGTGCTCTTCTACTTCTACCTGCAGCGCATGCTGCGCCACCTGGACCCTTCCAGCGTGGTGCCCGGCCGCGTGCGCACTGCCTTCGACACCCTGGCCGAAGGCGTGGTGGTGGTCGATGCGCAGGGCCGCATCGTGCTGGCCAACCGCGCCTTCGCGGAGGTGATCGGTGGCCAGGCCTCCCAGCTGGTGGGCCAGCCGGCGGCGCAGCTGCCCTGGACCAACCAGGCCCAGGCCCGCATTCATGCCGACGAGATGCCTTGGGCGGCCGCGCTGGCCGATGCCCGCGCCCGCCACAACGTGCTGATGTACCTGGTGGATGCCCGCGGCCGGCGGCTGGCCTTCATGGTCAATTGCTCGCCGGTGCCCGGCGCGGGCGGCAAGCCGGCCGGCGTGCTGGTGAGCTTCGACGACGTGACCGAGCTGGAGGAGAAGGAGATCGAGCTGCGCATCGCGCGCGACGAGGCCGATGCCGCCAACCGCGCCAAGAGCGACTTCCTGGCCAACATGAGCCACGAGATCCGCACGCCGATGAACGCCATCCTCGGCTACACCGAGCTGCTGCGCCGCGGCTGGCAGCAGGGCACCACCGATGCGCAGCGCTGGCTGGAGATCATCCATGGCAGCGGCAGGCACCTGCTGGAGCTGATCAACGACATCCTCGACCTGTCCAAGGTGGAAGCCGGCCGGCTGGACGTGGAGCGCATCCCCTGCGCGGTGCACGGCGTGGTGGGCGACGTGGTGCGCGCCATGCAGGTCAAGGCACAGGAGAAGGGCGTGTGGCTGCAGGTGGCCTACCCCGAGCCGCTGCCCGCCAGCGTGCTCACCGACCCGGCGCGGCTGCGGCAGATCGTCACCAACCTGGTGGGCAACGGCCTGAAGTTCACCCAGCAGGGCGGCGTCACGCTCACGCTGCGGCTGCGGCGCGAGGCCGACCGCACGCTGGTGGCCATCGACATCGCCGACACCGGCATCGGCATCGCCACCGACAAGCTGGAATCCATCTTCGAGCCCTTCGTGCAGGCGGAGGCCTCCACCACGCGCAACTTCGGCGGCACCGGGCTGGGCCTGGCCATCAGCCGGCGCTTCGCGCGGGCGCTGGGCGGCGACGTGGTGGCCAGCAGCGTGCCGGGGCAGGGCAGCACCTTCCACGTCACGCTGGAAGCCGGCAGCGTGGAAGGCACGCCGATGCTCACGCCCGACCAGCTGGAAGCCGCGCAGGCCCAGCCCGCCACGGTGGACGACGCGGCCTGGAAGTTCCAGCCCGCGCAGGTGCTGGTGGTGGACGACGGCCCCGAGAACCGGCAGCTGGTGCGCCTGGTGCTGGAGGCCGCCGGCCTGCAGGTGGTGGAAGCCGCCGACGGCCAGCAGGCGCTGGACGTGCTGGCCGCGCAGCCGGTCGACCTGGTGCTGATGGATGTGCAGATGCCGGTGATGGACGGCTACACCGCCACCCGCACGCTGCGCCAGCGCGGCCTGCAGCTGCCGGTGCTGGCGCTCACGGCCAATGCGATGAAGGGCTTCGAGGCGCAGATCGCCGAGGCCGGCTTCACCGCCTACCTCACCAAGCCGGTGGACATCGACGGCATGCTGGCCGAGCTGGGCCGCCACCTGAAGGGCGAGCAGGTGCAGGCCGCGGCCCGGCCGGTCGGGCCGCTGGCAGTGGCGCAGCCGATGCCTGCAGCGGCCCCGGCCCTGCCGGCCGCAGCGCCCGCGGCACCGGCGGTGGCCGAGGAGCTGGCGCCCATCGAATCGCGGCTGGCCAACCATCCGCGGCTGCGCCGCGTGGTGCGCGGCTTCGCGCTGCAGCTGCCCGCCAAGCTGCAGCTGATGCGCAATGCGCTGAAGGCCGGCGACCTGCAGGAACTGGCGGCGCTGGCGCACTGGCTGAAGGGCGCGGGCGGCACCGTCGGCTTCGACGTGTTCTTCGAGCCCGCGCTGGCGCTGGAAGAGGCCGCGCGCGACGGCCGCGCCGCCGACCTGGCGGCGCAGCTCGACGGCATCGATGCCCTGGCGGCCCGGCTGGCCATCCCCGAGGACAACGCGGCCGTGACCGCCTGATGAAGGCCACCCCGATGAAACGACCCGACCCGCACGAGCTGATGCCGCTGGACGGCAGCATGTTCGGCGACCTGCCGCAGGCCGAAGCCGAGGGCCGCGAGCAGCAGGCCGCCGCCCACATGCTGGACGCCACCGTGATGATGGTGGACGACGATCCGATGATGACCGACGTCATCCAGACCTACCTGGAGGACGCGGGCTACCAGCACTTCGTCTCCATCAACGATCCGCTGCAGGCGCTGGACGCCGCGCGCAGCCACCTGCCCAGCCTGATCCTGCTCGACCTGATGATGCCCGGCATGTCGGGCTTCGAGGTGCTGGAGCAGTTGCGCAACGACGAGGCCCTGCGCTACATCCCGGTGATCGTGCTCACCGCGGCCAGCAATCCGGCCACCAAGCTCAAGGCGCTGGAGCTGGGCGCCACCGAGTTCCTGGCCAAGCCGGTGGACAGCAGCGAGCTGGTGCTGCGGGTGCGCAACAGCCTGGTGTTCAAGGTCTACCAGGACCGGCTGGCCAACGAGGATCCGCTGACCGGCCTGACCAACCGCCGCGTGTTCGTCGAGCGGCTGCAGCGCGCGCTCAAGCGGGCCCATGAAGGCCCGGGCGAGGAGGGCCGTGCCGCGCCGCCGATGCTGGCGATGATGCAGATCGGCCTGGACCGCTTCCGCCAGGTGAACGAGACGCTGGGCCACGGCGCCGGCGACCGCCTGCTGGCCGCGGTGGCGCGCCGCCTGCATGCCTGCAGCCGCCGCGAGGAAGCCGGCGGCGAGCCGCGCACGCTGCTGCCCATGCTCAGCCGGCTGGGCGGCGACGAGTTCGCGCTGCTGGTGCCCAGCATCGCCTCGCCCGCCGCGGCCGACCGCGTGGCGCGCCGGCTGCTCGGCGAGCTGGCCTTGCCCTTCGAGCTGGACGGCAAGGAGCTGTTCGTCACGGCCAGCATCGGCATCTCGGTGTTTCCGGAGGACGGGGACACGCACGAGCAGCTCATGGCCGCGGCCGGCAGCGCCTGCACCCATGCCAAGGACAGCGGGCGCAACAACTCGCAGTTCTATTCGGCGGCGCTGAACAACGTGTCGCTGGAGCGGCTGGCGCTGGAGACCGACCTGCACCGCGCCATCGGCCGCAACCAGCTGCTGCTGCATTACCAGCCCAAGGTGGACCTGCGCAGCGGCCGCGTCACCGGGGCCGAGGCGCTGCTGCGCTGGCAGCATCCGGTGCACGGCCTGGTGCCGCCCGACCGCTTCATCCCGCTGGCCGAGGAGATCGGCCTCATCGTGGAGATGGGCGAATGGGTGGCCTACCGCGCCTGCAGCCAGCTGGCCGAGTGGCGCGCCCGCGGGCTGGGCCACCTCAAGCTGGCCATCAACGTCTCGCGCCACGAGCTGGCCGCGGGCGGCCTGGTGAACACGCTGGCCACTGCCATGGCCTGCCACGGCGTGCAGCCCGGGCAGCTCACGGTGGAGCTGACCGAGAGCATGCTGATGGACCGCATGGAGGACACGCAGCGCCAGCTGAGGGCGCTGCGCGAGATGGGCGTGGAGCTGTCCATCGACGACTTCGGCACCGGCTATTCATCGTTCAACTACCTCAAGCGCTTCCCGGTGCATGAGCTGAAGATCGATCGCAGCTTCATCATGGGCATGCCCGAGGACACCACCGACAGCGCCATCGTCGGCGCCATCGTGGCGCTGGGCCACAGCCTGCGCATGCGGGTGGTGGCCGAAGGCGTGGAGACCGAGGGCCAGCGTGCGGTGCTGCAGGCCCTGGGCTGCGACAACTACCAGGGCTACCTGTGCAGCAAGCCGCTGCCGCCGGATGCCTTTGCGACGAGGGTGGGGGAGATCAACGGCGAGCGGCAGGGCTGAAGGGGCCGGCCAGATGCCCCCGTATCGCCTCGATGGTCAGCGCGGGATGGCTCAGCTGCGGGCAGTGCCCGTCGGCGTCCAGCTCCAGCAGGCGGCTGTCGGGCAGGCGCTGGTGCAGGTAGCTGGCCACCGCCCTGGGCACGATGCGGTCGCGCAGGCAATGCAGGACCAGGGCCGGCGTGTGCACCTGCGGCAGCAGCGCGCGATGGTCGCCATAGAACGCCAGGCGGGCGAAGCGGCCGGCGGAGCGCGCATCCAGCGTGCGCAGGGCCACCTCGAATTCGCGCGCCAGCGCCTGCGGTCCCTGCTCGCCCACCACCATCGGCGCCAGCATGCGGGCCCAGCCGAAATGGTCGCTGTGCATCAGGTCGAACAAGGCCCGCAGGTCGGCCGGCTGGAAGCCGCCGCTGTAGGCCGGCGGGTCGTCCAGGAATCGGGGTGAGGTGCTCACCAGCACCAGCCGGCTGAAGAGTGCCGGGCGCGCCAGGCTGGCCATCATCGCGATCACGCCACCCACCGAATGGCCCACCAGCATCACGCGCTGCAGGCCCAGGGCCTCCACCAGCGCGACGACGTCCTCGGCATAGGCTTCCAGCCGGTCGTGCCGCGGGCCGTAGGCCGTCATGTCCGACGAACCGCAGCCCAGGTGGTCGAACAGCACCACGCGGTGCGTGGCCTCGAAGGCCGGCGCGACGAAGCGCCACACCTTCTGGTCGGCCCCGAAGCCGTGGAGGAAGACGATCGCGTCGTCGCCGCGGCCGCCGATGTGCAGGTGGTGGCGCTGCGCCAGGGTGCGCAGCAGAGGAGGGTCGGTGAAGCTCGCGGATGTCACGTTGAACGGCGCGTGATCTGTGTGTGTGCGGTTTTATATCCGGCCCCCGGGCCGCCATCGGGCCACGGCGCAGCGCCTTGTGTGCAGCCTTGCGCAGCATCGGAGTGCGGGGCGCTGCGGGCTGGGCAGGCATGCTGGTTGCCGGGCCGGCCGCACACCTCCAAGGAGCATCCGATGGCCGACACCGCTTCCGCTGCCCTCCATGCCACGCGCCATGACGATGGCGGCAAGCTGCTGCTTCGGGTGGCAGTCGGGGTGCTGATGCTGCTGCACGGCCTGTTCAAGCTGGGCAACGGCATCGGCGGCATCACCGGCATGGTGCAGGGCGCGGGCCTGCCGCCGGTGCTGGCCTATGGCGTGTACGTGGGCGAGGTGCTGGCTCCGGTGCTGATGATCATCGGCCTGTGGACCCGGCCCGCCGCGCTGGTCGTGGCCATCAACATGGTGGTGGCCATCGCACTGGCGCACGGCAAGCAGCTGTTCTCGCTCACCCAGCAAGGCGGCTGGGCGCTGGAGCTGCAGGGGCTGTACCTGTTCGGCGCGCTGGCGGTGGCGCTGCTGGGCGCGGGCCGCTACAGCGTCGGCGGCCTGCACGGCCGCTTCAACTGACGCCCTGCTGGCCCGTCCTGCGTCCCGCCGGCTGACAGACTTCTCGGCTGCCTCCTACGGGCCCCGCGACCCGCGGGGCCCAGGATGCATGCCCGCCCTCAACGCCCTGCTGAAAGCTCCCCATGGACCTGCGCCCCTACGTTCCGACCCGACCTGCCGTGCGCCGTGCACTGCAGCCCCTGCAAAGGCGTGCCGGCGAAGTGCTGCGGCAGGCACCCCGGGTGTCCAACCGCACGCTGGTGGCCAGCGCCATCGGCCTGGTGGCCGGCGCGCTGGCGGTGTGGGTGGCCAACAAGGCCCGACAGGCCGAGCGCGACCATCCGCCCACCGGCCGCTTCATCGAGCTGGAAGGCGTTCGCCTGCATTACGTGGAGCGCGGCGAAGGCCCGCCGGTAGTGCTGATCCACGGCAACACCGTGACCTCGGCCGACTTCGAGGCCAGCGGCCTCATCGACACCCTGGCGCGCGACCACCGCGTGATCGCCTTCGACCGGCCGGGCTACGGCCACAGCACCCGTCCGCGCAACCGGCTGTGGACACCGTCGGCCCAGGCTTACCTGCTGTTCCGCGCGATGCAGCAACTGGGGCTGGAACGGCCGGTGGTGCTGGGGCATTCGATGGGCACGATGGTGGCGCTGGCCCTGGCGCTGGACCATCCCAGCGCGGTCGGCCGGCTGGTGCTGCTGAGCGGCTACCACTACCCTGAGCTGCGCGCCGATGCGCTGCTCACCGCGCCGGTGGCATTGCCGGTGGTGGGCGACGTGCTGCGCTACACCGTCACCGCCGCGGGCAGCCGCCTGATGCTGCAGCCGATGATGAAGGCGATGTTCGCGCCCTGCGAGCTGCCGCCCGGCTTCGAGCCGACGATCGTGCGCGAGATCATGGTGCGCCCGGTGCAGCTGCGGGCCAATGCCGAGGACGCCGCCTTCATGATGCCGGCCGCCCGCAGCCTGAGCGAGCGCTACCACGAGCTGGCGCGGGACCCGGCGCTGCCGGTGGCCATCCTGGCCGGGGCGGAGGACAAGGTGGTCGATCCCACGCTGCATTCCGAGCGGCTGCACCGCGACCTGCCGAACAGCCGGTACACCGTGGTGCATGGCGTGGGCCACATGGTCCACCACAACGCGGCGGCCGAGGTGCTGGCCGCCATCCGCGGCGACTGACGCCGCGCGGCCGGGGGCCTTCAGGCCGCCGGCTTGTAGCGCCGCCAGCGATCGGCCGGCTGGGCCAGCCGGTCCGTCAGCACCTGCAGCACCTCGCGGTTCCAGGCCAGCCCCATGTGGCTGCCTTCCACCTCGATGTCCTCGGTGCGCGGGCTGCGCCGGGTGTGGCGGCAGGTCTGCCAGGCCACCACGCCGTCGCTGCGGCTGTAGATGGAGGTGGTGGGCACCGGCAGCGGCCGCCGCAGCCGGGCGGCCCAGGCCTTGTCCAGCGCCGGCGCGCCGCAGCCGAACAGGCGCAGCAGCAGCCCCGCGTTGCTGTGGTCTGCATCCGCATTGAAGGGCGTGCCGATGGTGATGACCTGGCGCACGCCGGCCGGATGCAGGCGGGCGATCTCCCGCGCATAGATGCCGCCCAGGCTCCAGCCGATCAAGGTGGCCGGCTGCGCATGCGGCTGCAGGCGCTGCGCCATCTCGTCGGCCAGGCAGCGCAGCCATTCATCGGGATCGCCGCTCACGCCCAGGTTGCAGCCCCGGCCCCAGTCCAGCGCCGGATGGCCCAGCTTGCGGCAGTGTTCGCGCAACGGCCCGACGGCCGAGCCGTCCGCCCCCAGGCCGGGAAAGATCAGCACCGGATGGCCGTCGCCGGCCGCCAGCGGCGCCGTCTCGACCGAAGTGGTGACGTGGTGGGAGAACAGTTCGAATGCGGCGCGCAGCCCTTCCAGGCCGAACAAGGACAACGAGGGACGCAGATCAAGGGAAGCTTCCATGTGCAGCAGGGGACCGTGAGATCCGAGGGGCATTCGACGGCCCCAGGTTCCGCCTGCCGGCGCATGCACGCCAGGAGGCAGATGCCCGTGCGCTTGTAGGAAGCGTCCTGATTGCGCAGGCGCATGTCGCAGCCCCTGGAGCGGTATGTGCCTTGCCGCGTGGGGTGTCCCGCAATCCTGACCTGAGGAGCTCACGATGACCCGCACCGTAGTTGGCGTATTCGATCGTTACGACAGCGTGGAGAGCGCCGAGCGCGCCCTGCATGCCGCCGGATTCGGCGACAGCCAGATCCACATCACCGAACAGCCGAATGGCCGTGACAACGCCTCCGGCACGCAGGACGAAGGCATGCTCAGCGGCGTGCGCAACTTCTTCTCCGACATCTTTGGCGACAACGACAGCGACCGCGACGCCGCCCAGTACGCCCAGGCCATGCGCATGGGCTGGACGGTGGTCAAGGTGGATGCCGACGAGGACCGCGTGAGCGCGGCCGCACTGGCGCTGGAACAGGCCGGCGCCGTCGACATCGACGCCAAGGCCGAGGAATGGCGCGCCGACGGCTGGAACGAAGGCCTGGCCACGCCGGGCGCCGTGCACAACGAGCGCACCGCCGCCGAAGGCACGGTGGAGTACCCGCCCTCGGGCAGCGCCGGCCTCACCGGCCTGGCCAGCACGCCCGACACCACCGGCCGCGTGGCCACCACCGGCACCGAGCAGGTGATCCCGGTGGTGCGCGAGTCCATCGAGGTGGGCAAGCGCCAGGTGAGCACCGGCGGCGTGCGCGTGTATTCGCGCGTGGTGGAGACGCCGGTCAACGAGAGCGTGGAACTGCGCTCCGAGCATGCCGAGGTGCATCGTCGGCCGGTCGACCGGCCGGTGACCTCGGCCGATGTGGACGCTTTGGGCGACCGCACGATCGAGGTGCTGGAGACGGCCGAACGGGCCGTGGTGTCCAAGACCGCCCGCGTGGTGGAAGAGGTGAGCATCGGCAAGTCGGTGCAGAGCCATACCGAGCAGGTGCGCGACACCCTGCGCAGCACCGAGGTGGAGGTGGAGCACCTGCAGGGCGACGACACCGCCCTGGCCGGCGACGACCTGTACCGCCAGCACTTCCAGAGCCGCTACGGCGACACCGCGAGCTACGAGGACTATGCGCCGGCCTACCAGTACGGCGCCACGCTGCGCGACGACCCGCGTTATGCCGGCCGCGACTGGGAAAGCTTCGAGGCCGATGCCCGCACCGACTGGGAAGGCCGCCATCCCGGGAGTGGCTGGGAGCGCTTCAAGGAAGCCGTGCGCCACGCCTGGCAAGGCGCCAAGCGCTGACCGTGCGACGGGCGCTGCCCGCCCGCGCTCAGCGGGCGCGGCGGCGCACCGTCGGCGGTGCCACGCGGCGGTAGTCACGCCGCCACAGCCACGTCATCACCGCTGCCGCACCCAGCGCGGCAGCGCTCATTGCCGTCCAGGTGGACAGCCCCAGCACCAGCAGGCACAGCAGCGACGCCGCCGCGTACAGCAGGGGCAGGCTTTCATACAACTTGCTGGGCAACCAGGGGCACATGGACACGACTCGACAGGCGGGAACGGGCCGCGAGTGTGTGCGAATGTGTGCGACGCCCACACCCCGCACACCGGGTGGCGACAAGCCGGCCCGGTGCAGGCAGGGCGTTTGCCGCTTGCCTAGACAAGTGCGCACGGCCGCCGGCCTGCCGCACTTCCCGAAAAGGCGTCCCGCATGACCAAGGCCCAGTGGTTCCTGCTGCTAGGCAGCCTGCTGCTGCTGCGCGGGGTGAGCACCACCGCCCTGATGCGGCTGCCGGTCACCTCGGCCATCCTGTACCTGGGCGTGGGCCTGATGCTGGGCCCGGCCGGGCTGGGCCTGTTCAGCTTCGATCCGCTGGAGGAAGCGCCGCTGCTGGAAACCTTGACCGAGGTGGCGGTGCTGGTGTCGCTGTTTTCCGCCGGCGTCAAGATGCCGGTGCCCTGCACCCTGGCCCGCTGGCGGGCACCGCTGCTGCTGGCCACGGTGTCGATGGGGGTGAGCGTGGGCCTGGTGGCCGCGGTGGGCCACCTGCTGCTGGGGCTGCCGCTGGGCGCGGCGGTGCTGCTGGGCGCCATCATCGCGCCCACCGATCCGGTGCTGGCCACCGACGTGCAGCTGCGCCATCCCGGCGACACCGACAGCACCCGCTTCATGCTCACCTCCGAGGCCGGCATGAATGACGGCACCGCGTTCCCGTTCGTGATGCTGGGCATGGGCCTGCTGGGCCTGCACGAGCTGGGCGACCACGGCCTGCGCTGGGTGGCGGTGGACCTGTTGTGGGCCACCGCGGGCGGGGTGCTGATCGGCGTGCTGGGCGGCGCTGGCATGGCGCGGCTGGGCTGGTGGCTGCGGCGCGAGCCGCGTTCGCACGAGCTGCTGGACGACTTCCTCGGCCTGGGCCTGATCGCAGTGGTGTATGGCGTGAGCGTGATGCTGCATGCCTGGGGCTTCCTGGCGGTGTTCTTCGCGGCCGTGGCGCTGCGGCAGACCGAGTTGCGGCTGGCCAGCCGGATGGTCGGCGGCGCGGCCTGCAGCACCCCGGCGGACCGCCCTGCGCCCGACAGCCAGGAAGCGGACCGCCTGGCCTCGCAGGAGCCCGACCCCGACACCGCGCCCACGGTGAGCCATGGTGCGCTGATCTTCAAGGAACACCTGGAGCGGCTGTCCGAGCTGACGCTCATCCTGCTGCTGGGAGGCACGCTGGCTGCCAGCAACTGGACCTGGCCGGCGGTGGGCCTGGCGCTGTTCGTGTTCCTGGTGGCGCGGCCGGTGAGCGTGCTGGTGGGGCTGGCGGGCAGCGGCATGTCCTGGCGCTCGCGTTGGATGGCGGGCTGGTTCGGCGTGCGCGGCATCGGCTCGCTGTACTACCTGGTCTATGCCATCGTGCACGGGCTGCCGCGACCGCTGGCCGAGCAGGTGATGCAGTACACGCTGGTGGTGGTGGTGCTGTCCATCCTGCTGCACGGCACCAGCGTGAAGCCGCTGATCAGCCGCTTCTGGCGCAGCGGCCGCTGAAGGATGGGCATGAAGAAGGATTGGGAAGGATCGACGATGGATCGACGGCAATGGCTTGTATGGACAACTTCCTCGGTGGCGGGCGCGCCCGCCCTGGCGATGCCCGCGCGGCCGCCGTCAGCGGCCACCGGGCTGCCGCGGCCGGGCTCGCTCATGGTGATCGGCGGTGCCGAGGACCGGCGCGGCGACCGGCTGGTGCTGCGCCGCTTCGTCGAGCTGTGCCGCCAGCCGCAGCCGCGGGTGGTGGTGCTGCCGTCGGCCAGCGCCTTCCCGCAGATCGTGGCCGGCCGCTACGAGGCGGTGCTGAATGCGCTGGGCGTGCAGCGGGTGCTGGTGGTGCACCCGGAAACCCGCGAGGAGGCCGACGACCGGCTGCTGGCCGCGCAGGTGGCCACCGCCGACGGCATCCTGATGACCGGGGGCGACCAGGGCCGGCTGGCCGAGGCGGTGGGCGGCACTGCGCTGCAGCGCGCCATCCACCATGCCTATGAGCAGGGTGCCTGCGTGGCGGGCACCAGCGCCGGCGCGGCGGTGCTCTCGGGCCGCATGCTGCGCGCACGGGCGGTGGACGACGGCTTCGGCCTGCTGCCGCAGGTCATCATCGACCAGCACTTCACCGAGCGGCGCCGCCTGCCGCGTCTGCTGCGTGCGCTCAGCCAGCATCCCGACCACGTGGGCGTGGGCGTGGACGAGGACACCGCCCTGGTGCTGCGCCGCGGCCGCGGTGCCGAGGTGGTGGGCAGCGGCGGCGTGACCGTGGTGGACCCGCGGGCGGTGCAGGGCCCCATCGGCGAGCTGGCGCCCGAGGCGCTGATGCACCTGCCCGGCCTGCGGGTGTACCGGCTGCAGGCGGCCGCGCCGGTGGATCCGCAGGTGGCCTCGCTGCTGATGGGCTGAAGGCGCCCGCGCCGGGGCTGTCAGCCGCCGGCCTGCCGCCGGTGCTCGGCCGACACCGCATGCACCCGCTGGATGGGCGCGGCGGCCACTGCCTGCCGGGCCACGGCCTGCACCTCGGCCATCAGCGCGCGGGCGTCCCAGTCGGTGGGCCAGCCCTGCCACAGGCGCAGCCTGCCGGCCACCAGCACCGCCTCGATCTGGCCGCGGTGGGCCAGGCGCACCAGTTCCCAGCCCAGGTCCCAGGAGGGCATCAGCTCGGGCACCTGCATGTCCAGCAGCAGGCAGTCCGCGGCCAGGCCGATGGCGATGCGGCCGGTGTGCGCACCCAGGCCGCAGGCCTGCGCACCGCCGGCCGTGGCCATGCGCAGCCAGGTCCAGCCGGCGCCGCAGGACGAATCGCCGGTGGCCAGGCCGAAGGCCAGGCGCTGCGCGGTCTCGGCCGCGTCCATCAGCCGGAAGGCATCGCTGCGGGTGCCGTCGGTGCCCAGGCCCAGCGGGATGCCCAGCGCCTGCATCATCAGTGCCGGTGCCACCGCATTGCCCTTCCAGGCGCTGGCCACCGGGTTGTAGGCCACGGCGGTGCCGGTGTCGCGCAGCAGCAGCAGCTCGTCCGGCGTCACCAGCGTGGCATGGGCCACCAGCGTGTGCGGGCCCAGCGCGCCGGCACGCTGCATGTGGCCCAGCGGCCGCAGGCCGCGCTCCACCAGGCTGCGTTCCACCGAAGCCAGATGCTCGTTGGCATGCACCTGCAGCACCGCGCCGGCTTCGCGGCACAGCGCGGCGGCACGGCCCATGGTGCCGTCGGTGGCGGCCTCGGGCACCGACACTGCCAGCGAGCCATGCACCAGCGCATCACCGGCCCAGCGTGCCAGGTGGGCTTCGGCCTGGTGCAGGGTGTCGCGGCGCTGCGTGTCGTCGGCACCGGCGTCGTTGCACACGCGTGCCAGCACGCAGCGCAGCCCGGCCTCGTGCACCGCGGTGGCGATGGCCTGCAGCCCTTCGCGTGAACGGGTGCCCGCATCGGCCACGGTGGTGAAGCCGCCGCGCAGCGCCTCCAGCGCGGCCAGCTTGGCCGACAGGTACAGCGCGCGGCCGTCCAGGTGCTGCTCCAGCGGCACCCAGATGCGGCGGAAGATCTCCGACGGCTCGCCAAAGGCCAGCGACTTGCCGAAGGACTGGGTCAGGTGGTGGTGCGTGTCGATGAAGCCGGGCATCAGCAGCCGACCGGGCAGCGCCAGCGCAGGCAGGCCCGGGTGGCGGGCCTGCACCTCGGCCAGCGGGCCGATGTCGGTGAAGCGGCCGCCGTCGATCACGATGCCCTGGCCGGACACCGCCTCGTCGTCCAGCCAGGCCAGCTCGGGGGCCAGCAGCAGGCGCGGGCCGTTCAAGGCTTCGCGCAGGGGGGCATGCTCAGGTGCTTGCATAGACAACTCCGGTGGCGATCAGGGCCAGTGCAGTGAGGCGGCGCAGCCGCCGGGCGTCCACCCGGCGGGCCAGGCGGCGGCCGGCCCAGGCGCCCAGCAGCAGGGCGGCGCCCACGGCGGCGCCCAGGGTCCAGTCCAGCCGGCCGGCCAGCGCATGGGTGCCGGTGGCGGCCAGCGCGATGGGCAGCTGCACCGCCTGCGCCGCCAGCACGCTGGGCAGCGTGGGCAGGCCCAGCAGCATCAGCACCGGCAGCAGCAGCACCGGCCCGCCGGTGCCCGACAACGCCGAGCCGCAGCCCACCGCCGCGCCCACCAGCAACAGCGCGGCCGTACCGGGCAGTGCGCGCGGCGGTGGCTCGGCATGGCGCATGGCCCACAGCGTGTACAGGCCCGAGCCCACGGCCAGCACCGCCACCCACAGCCGCACCGCGGCGGGCGCCACCTGGTGCACCAGCAGCGCGCCCGACGCGGCGCCGGCCAGTGCCGCCACATGCAGCGGCCACCAGCGTGCCGCACCCTGGGCCAGTGCCGCGCCGCGCCAGCCCAGCAGGCCGGTGAGCAGGAAGCCGAAGCTGGAAGCCGCGATGGCCGCACCCACCGGCAGCCCGGCCACGCCGGTGAGCGCCGGCACCACCAGCACCCCGCCGATGGCGGTGGCGCCGATGGCGGCGCCGGCCAGCAGCACCAGCAGCGCGGTGGCCAGGGGTGCCAGCAGCATCGTCATTCGGCCTTGATGCCGGCCTTGGCCACCACCGCGCCCAGCGATGTGCGCTCGGCCTTCAGCGTGGCCGCGAAGGCGGCGGGGCCCTGCACCAGCGGCTTGAGTCCGGCTTCCAGCATGCGGCGCTGCAGATCGGCATCGGCCATGGCGGCGGCCACCTCGCGGGCGATGCGCTCCACCAGCGCGGCATCGGTCTGCGCGGGCGCGAAGAGGCCGTACCAGGACTCCACGTCCACGTTCTTCAGCGCCGGCGACTCGGCCAGCGCCGGCACCTCCGGCAGCGAGCCCCAGCGTTGGCGCGAGGTGACGCCATAGGCCTTCACCTTGCCGTCCTTGATGAAGGGCTGGGCCAGCGTCACCGGCATCACCGCCAGGTCGATCAGGCCCGACGCCAGCTCGGTGAGCACCTGCGGCCCCGAGCGGTAGGGCACGTGCATCAGCTGCACGCCGGCCTGCTGCTCGATCAGCGAGGCGGTGACGTGCATCGAGGTGCCCACGCCGTCGGTGCCGTAGCTCAGCTTGCCGGGCTGCTGGCGCGCCAGCTCCAGCATCTGCGTGGTGCCGGTGGCCGCCACCTGCGGGCTGCCCACCAGCACGAAGGGCGAGGTGGCCACCTGCGCGATGGGCGCCAGGTCGCGCAGCGATTCGTACTTCACCAGCCCGGGCGAGACCAGCGGCGCCACGTTGATCGGGCTGGCCACCGCGAACAGCAGGGTGTAGCCATCGGCCGGTGACCTCACCGCGCGCAGCGTGCCGATGGTGCCGGCCGCGCCGGCCACGTTCTCGATGACCACCGGCTGCTTCAGCCGCTCCGACACCTTCTGCAGCACCATGCGCGCGGCCGCGTCCACGCTGCCGCCGGCGGCGAAGGGCACGATGACGGTGACCGGCCGGCTAGGATAGGCCGCACCCTGCGCCCAGGCGGCGGGCAGGGCGGCGGCGGCCAGCAGGCCGGCGGCAACGAAGAGGCGGCGGAACGGTGAAGCAGACATGGCGGACTCCATCAGGCAGGCACCGGGACAGTGCCTGTAGTTAACTTGATATAACAAGTAATGACAAGTCGAGCAAACCCTGTGCCATCCCTTGCCCGCCCGCCACGCACCGGCCTGAAGCGCGCGGCCTCCGCCGCGCCCCGTGCCAGTGCGGATGCGGCGCCCGCGCTGCCCGCGGGTGCCGATCCGCTGCACCTGCGGCTGCGCAACCACCTGCGCGACGAGATCCTGCAGGGCCGCCTGGCGCCGCTGGCGCAGCTGCCGTCGGAGGCGGAGCTGATCGCGCGCTTCGAGGTCAGCCGCATCACCGTGCGGCATGCGCTGGCCGCGCTGCATGCCGAAGGGCTCATCACCAAGGTGCAGGGCAAGGGCAGCTTCGTGGCGCCGCCGCGCCTGAGCCCGCCGCAGGACCGGCTGCGCGGCCTGTCCGAATCCCTGGGCGACGCCGGCCACGAGGTGCAGGCGCGCCTGGTGGGCGGCGGCGAGGCCGCGGCCACGCCGGCGCTGGCGCGCCGCCTGGGCATGGCGGCCGGCACGCCGGTGGCCGAGCTGCTGAGCCTGCGCTACGTGGACCGCCAGCCGCTGTCGCTGAACCGGCTGCTGATGGCCGCGCCGCTGGCCGCGCGGCTGCGCAAGGCCGACATCGGCCGCCGCGACGTGGTGGCCATCTACGAGACCGATTTCGGCTTGCACGTGGGCCATGCCGAGGTGGAGATCAGCGCCACCGCCGCCGGCCGCCTGCAGCGCAAGCACCTGGGCCTGCCCGAGCAGGCCCCGGTGCTGCAGGTGGAGCGCCTGGTGCATGACGCTGCTGGCGCGCCGCTGCACCTCGAGACCAGCTGGTACCGGCCCGAGGGCTTCAGCTACAAGCTGCGGCTGGAGCGGTAGGTCTGCAGGCACAGCAACTGCCGCAGGTCCGGCGCCACCCGCTGCCGGCGGGTCGGCGACAGCTGAAAGGTGGGTGGGGGGCGTGAGCGGTGCAGGGATGACGGCGCACGGGCCGGCGGTGTGGCCGGGGGGTGGCGAGGGTGGCGCGCAGTTCGAGGCGCTGGCGCAGGCGCTGCCGCATCAGGTGTGGTCGGCGCTGCCCGATGGCGGACTGGACTGGTGCAACCAGCGGGTGTTCGACTATTGCGGTGCCAGCCTGGCCACGCTGCGGGCCCAGGGCTGGGCAGGCCTGGTGCATCCCGCCGACGTCGACGGTGCACGCGCCGGCTGGGACGCGGCGCTGGCCTCGGGCCAGGCCTACGAAGCCGAGTTCCGCGTGCGCCGCTTCGATGGCGAATACCGCTGGCACCTCAGCCGCGCCGCACCGCTGCACGGCGCCGATGGGCGCATTGCCCGCTGGATGGGCAGCAACACCGACATCCACGAGCGCCGCCTGGCCGAGGCCCGCAGCCTGCGCGACCGCGACCGCATCTGGACGCTGTCGCAGGAGCTGATGCTGGTATGCGACTACGAAGGCGTGATCGCCGCCGTCAATCCCGCCGCCACCCGCATGCTGGGCTGGCAGGAAGCCGAGATGCGCGGCCGTGCGCTCGCCCATTTCCTGCACCCCGACGACCTGGAGCGCACCGCCGCCGAGGTGTGCAAGCTGGCCGGTGGCGCCACCACGCTGGCCTTCGAGAACCGCTACCGCGCGCGCGAAGGCGGCTGGCGCCTGCTCAACTGGACGGCGGTGCCCGACGGCGGATTCATCCATGCGGTGGCGCGCGACGTCACCCGCGAGCGGGCGGCCGAGGAGGCACTGCGCCAGTCGCAGAAGATGGAAGCGGTGGGCCAGCTCACCGGCGGCGTGGCGCACGACTTCAACAACCTGCTGACCATCATCCGCACCTCCATCGACCTGATGCAGCGGCGCAGCCTCGCGCCGGCCCAGCACCAGCGCTGCATGGCCTCCATCGGCAATGCGGTGACCCGTGCGGCACGCCTGACCGGCCAGCTGCTGGCCTTTGCGCGGCGCCAGGCGCTGCAGCCGGTGGGCTTCGATGCCGCGGGCAACGTGCGCGCCATCGGCGACATGATCCAGACGCTGGTGGGCCAGCGCATCCAGGTGGCGCTGGACCTGCCCGACACGCCGTGCCCCATCCATGCCGACCCCAGCCAGTTCGACACCGCGCTGGTGAACATGGCGGTGAACGCCCGCGACGCGATGGACGGCGAGGGCCGGCTCACGCTCGGCGTGCGGCGGGTGCGCGGCATCCCTTCGATGCGGGCGCAGCCGGCGGTGCCCGGCGACTACGTGGCCGTGTGGCTGGCCGACACCGGCCAGGGCATCTCGCCCGAGCACCTGGACACCATCTTCGAGCCCTTCTTCACCACCAAGCCGGTGGGCCTGGGCACGGGGCTGGGGCTGTCGCAGGTGTTCGGCTTCGCCAAGCAGTCGCACGGCGAGATCCATGTGGACAGCCGCCCCGGCGAAGGCGCGCGCTTCACGCTGTACCTGCCGCAGCAGGCCGAGCCCGGCCGCGGCCTGCCGGTGGAAGAAGATACGGTGGAGCTGCCGCCCGAAGGCCCCGGCGGCTGCGTGCTGGTGGTGGAGGACAACGCCGAGGTGGCCGCCTCGGTGCAGCAGACGCTGGAGGCGCTGGGCTACTCCGCCGTGCTGGCGCGCAGCGCCCGCGCCGCGCTGGCCGAGCTGGCGCATGACGCCGGCCGCTTCACCGCGGTGTTCTCCGACGTGGTGATGGCCGGCATGGACGGCATCGAGCTGGGGCGCGAGATCCGCCGCCGCCATCCGGAGCTGCCCATCGTGCTGTCCAGCGGCTACAGCAAGGTGCTGGCCACCGACGCGTCGCACGGCTTCGAGTTGCTGCCCAAGCCCTATTCGGTGGACGCGCTGGCCCGGCTGCTGCATGCGGCCGCGGCCGAGCGCAGCCAGCGCCATGAACGCATACGCCAGGGCGAGCTGGATGCGCTGCGCATCCTGGACACCGGCGACGAGGTCGCCTACGACGAGCTGACCCGGCTGGCCGCCGGCTTCTTCGATGCGCCGGTGGCGCTCATCTCGCTGGTGGACCGCGACCGCCAGTGGTTCAAGAGCCGGGTGGGCCTGCAGGTGCGGCAGACGCCGCGCGAGGACGCCTTCTGCGCCCATGCCATCCGCCAGCCCGGCGAGGTGATGGTGGTGGCCGATGCACATGCCGACCCGCGCTTCCGCCACAACCGGCTGGTCACCGGCGACCCGCACATCCGCTTCTATGCCGGCGCGCCGCTGGTCACTGCCAGCGGCCATGCCGTGGGCACGCTGTGCGTCATCGACTACCAGGCCCGCACCGTCGACCCGGGCCAGCTGGAGAGGCTGCGCGAACTGGCCGCCCAGGTGATGCTGCGGCTGGAGCAGCGCCACGGCGAGGCCGAGGCGGACCCCGGCCCCGACGCCTGAGCCGGCCTGCGGATTGCCGGCACACTGGGCTGCCCCACCGTGCGGGGTCTTCCGCCGTCTTCGCCCCACCTGCCATGCCCCTCTTCCCGTTCGACAACAGCTACGCCCGCGACCTGCCCGGCTTCTACGTGCCCTGGAAGCCCGCCACCGTGCCGCAGCCGCGGCTGCTGTACCTCAACCTGCCGCTGGCCGACGAGCTGGGCCTGGACGGCGTGGCGCTGCAGGCCGAGGCCGCGGCGGTGTTCTCCGGCAACAGCGTGCCCGAGGGCGCGCAGCCCATCGCCCAGGCCTATGCCGGCCACCAGTTCGGCGGCTTCTCGCCACAGCTGGGCGATGGCCGCGCGCTGCTGCTGGGCGAGGTGATCGACCGCCAGGGCCGGCGCCGCGACATCGCATTCAAGGGCTCGGGCCGCACGCCGTTCTCCCGCGGCGGCGACGGCAAGGCCGCGGTGGGCCCGATGCTGCGCGAGGTGCTGGTGGGCGAGGCCATGCATGCGCTGGGCATCGCCACCACCCGCGCGCTGGCCGTGGCCGCCACCGGCGAGACGGTGATGCGCGAGCTGCCGCTGCCCGGCGCGGTGCTCACGCGGGTGGCGGCCAGCCACCTGCGGGTGGGCACCTTCCAGTTCTATGCCGCGCGGGGCGAGCTGGACCGGGTGCGGCAGCTGGTGGACTACGCCGTGCAGCGGCACGACCCCGCCTTGGCCGCCGCGCCCGACCGCGCGCTGGGGCTGCTGCGCGCGGTGGCCGCGCGCCAGGCCGGGCTGATCGCGCAATGGATGAACGTGGGCTTCATCCACGGGGTGATGAACACCGACAACATGACGCTGTCGGGCGAGACCATCGACTACGGCCCCTGCGCCTTCATGGAGGCCTATCACCCCGAGGCGGTGTTCAGCAGCATCGACCACGGCGGGCGTTATGCCTATGCCAACCAGCCGCACATCGCCCGCTGGAACCTGGCGCGGCTGGCGGAAACACTGCTGCCGCTGATGGCCGAGCTGCATGGCGAGGGCGATCCGGCGATGCAGCGCGCGGTCGACGAGGCGATGGCGGTGATCGACGGCTTTCCGGCGCTGTACGAGGCGCAGCTGCTGGCCGGCCAGCGGGCCAAGCTGGGCCTGGCCGCGGCGGGCAGCACGGACGACACCGCCGACGCCGCGCTGGCCGCCGACTGGCTGGCGCTGCTGCAGCAGCAGGCGGTGGACTTCACCCTGGGCTGGCGCCGGCTGGCCGACGCGGCGGCCGGCGACGACGCCGCGCTGCGGGCGCTGTTCGCCGAGCCGGCGGCGCTGCAGCCCTGGCTTGCGCGCTGGCGCGAGCGCTGCGCGCAGGACGCGGCCCGCGGCGGTCCGGACAGCGCAGGCCGCGCGCAGGCCATGCGGCGCGCCAGCCCGTGGCTGATACCGCGCAACCACCAGGTGGAGGCAGCGCTCACCGCCGCTTCCAACAACGACGACCCCGGGCCCTTCAACCGCCTGCTGCAGGCACTGCAGCGGCCCTTCGACGAGGACCCGGCGCTGGCCGACTACGCGCAGCCGGCGCCGGCCGAGGTGACCGCGGGCTACCAGACCTACTGCGGGACCTGAGGCGGCACGCCGGACGCCGCGGCCGCCGCCGGCAGCAGCGCCCCCAGGCTGCCGCGCAGGTCGTCCAGCAGCTGGGCCTTGGCCACCACCTCGGCCACGCCCGCGCGGCGCGCCTGCTGCAGCAGCGCCGCATCCACGCTGCCCGAGCAGATCACCACCGGCAGGCCGGGCCGGGTGCGCTGCAGGGCCTCGGCCAGCGCCATGCCGGACATGGCCGGCATGTCCAGGTCGGTGATCAGCAGGTCGATGGCCGCTGCGGCATCGCCCGCCAGCTGCAGCGCCTCGGCCGGGGAGCTGACGCAATGCGGCCGGCAGCCGGCGCGTGCCAGCAGCCGGCCCATCAGCATCAGCAGCACCTCGTCGTCGTCCACGTACACCACCAGCGGCCCCGCGGCTGGCTCGGCCGCGGGCGGCGGCGTGGCCGCGGCCGGTGCGGCCGGCACCGCCTCCTCGCACAGCGGCAGCCGCAGCGTGAAGCAGGTGCCCTGGCCGGGCGTGCTGTCCACCTCGATGCGGCCGCCATGCGCGCCCACGATGCCATGCACCACCGACAGGCCCAGCCCGGTGCCGCCGGCTGCGCCGCGGGTGGTGAAGAAGGGTTCGAACAGCCGCTGCTGCACTTGCGGGCTCATGCCCACGCCGTTGTCGGCCACCGAGAGCAGGGCGCAGCCGCTGGCCGCCTCGCTGTCCAGCCGCAGCGTGATGAGGCCGCCCGTGGCCGGCAGTGCCTGCCAGGCGTTGGTGCACAGGTTCATGAGCACCCGCTGCAGTTGCGACCGGTTGCCGCGCACGCACACCGGCTGGCCGCAAGCGTGCACGGCCAGGGTGGTGCCGGCGGGCAGGCTGGCGCGCACCAGACGGGCCGTCTCCTCCACCAGCGGGCCCAGCAGCAACGGTGCCAGCGGCGCCGGCTCGTCGCGGCTGAAGGCCAGGATGTCCTGCGTCAGCGCCCGCGCCCGGCGTGCCGCCAGCGCGGCCTGCTCCAGCCCGGCCGCCGCGGGGGAGCCGGCCGGCAGCTGCTCGCGCGCCAGGCTCAGGTGGCCCTGCATCGCCGCCACCAGGTTGCTGAAGTCGTGCGCGATGCCGGCGGCGAAGGTGCCCACGGCCTGCATCTTCTGCGCCTGCAGCAGCTGCGCCTCGTGGGCGGCATGCTCGGCCTCCCGCTGGCGCTGGGCGGTGATGTCCTGCACCACGCCCGTCATGCGCATCGACTGCCCGCTGCCGTCGCGCTGCGGCCTGCCGCGGGCCTGCAGCCAGTGCAGCGTGCCGTCGGGCCAGCGCACGCGGAAGTCCACCCGGTAGTCCTCCCCGGTGGCCAGCGCGGTGGCAATGGCCTGCTGCACCCGCGGCGCGTCTTCCTCGTGCAGCAGGCCGATGAAGCGGGCGAAGTCCACCGGCGCCTCGGGCGCCAGGCCGAACATCTGGCGCGCGGTGGCCGACCACTCCAGGTCCTCGGTGTGGATGGACCAGTCCCAGGTGCCCAGCTGGCCAGCGGCCAGCGCCAGCGACAGCCGCTCGCCGTCGCGTTGCAGCGCCGCCTGCTCCGCGCGCTGCGGGGTCACGTCCCGCAGCAGGCCCAGCAGGCGCGGCGCGTCGCCGTCGGCGCCCAGCCAGTGCGCATGCTCCTCCACTTCGCGCGGGTGGCCGTCGCCGCCCAGCAGCCGCCAGGCCTGGTGCAGCGGCTGGCGGAGCGCCAGCGCGGCCCGGCGGGCCGCCTCGCTGCGCCCGGCATCCTCCGGATGCACGCGGCCGGCCCAGGGCCAGGGGCCGGCCGATGCCGGCGGCACGGGCCCGCCCAGCCAGGCGGCCAGGTCGCCGCCGAAGCGCGGCCGGTCCGGCGCCGCGGGGTCGATCTCGTAGACCACCGCGCCAGGCGCCGGCAGGCGGGCGCTGGTGGCCGGCAGGCAGGCGCCGGGGGCGCTCCGGCCCAGGAAGGCGGCGTAGTCGTCGCCGGGGTGCTCAGTGGCTGGATCCACCATCGTGTGCCTTCGTTCTCGTGGCGCGGCTCGTTCAGCGGTTGCGTGGCAACCGGCGCGCCAGGGGCAGGGCGGCGGTGGGCCCCCAGCGCCGGCTCAGGTGCCGCCGGCCAGCCGGGCGCGTGGTGCGGGCGCCGGCTGCATCCAGCGCTGCACCGCGAGCGCAGCCAGCAGGCTCAGGGGCCAGCAGGCCAGCACCGCCGCAACATGCGCGCCAGGGTGGTCGGTCACGGCCACGGTGGTCTCGCACACCAGCACCAGCAGCGGGTAGTGCAGCAGGAAGAAGGCATAGCTGGCGCCCGACAGCCGGGGCAGCGCGGCCAGCATGCCGGCCGGCAGCCGCACCGGGCCGTGGCGCAGCGCGTCGTCCAGCCGGGCCAGCAGGCACAGCGCCACCGCGGTGGCGCCGGCCACCGCGATGCGGCTGCGCCAGTCCAGCAGCAGCGCCAGCCCGGCCAGCGCCGCCACCGCACAGGCTGCCGGTGCGGGCTGCCAGCCCAGGCCGCGCCGCAGCAGGCAAGCCAGCATGCCCAGGCCGTAGGCGCCCGCGAAGTACACGGCCCAGGCATCCAGCCCGGCATCGCGGTTCCAGTGCAGCAGCGAAGCCGCTGCCAGCCCGGCGGCCGCCAGGGTGAACGCCCGCAGCCGCGTGGCCGGTGCCAGCGGCAACGCCGCACAGCCCAGTGCCAGCAGCACCAGGCCGCCGTAGAGCTGCAGGTCGATGGCCACGTACCAGAAGCCGGCCGACAGGCCGTCGTGGCCCAGCAGGTCCTGCAGCAGCAGCAGGTTGGCCAGCGTGGCGGCAATGCTTGGGGTGGGCAGCGGCCGCTGCAGCGGGCCGGCGCTCAGCCAGGCCAGCACCGCCAGCATCGCCGCCGCGGCCAGCCAGTAGGTGGGCAGCAGCCGCCAGGCACGCTGGCGCACCAGGCGCCCGGCCTGCTGCGCCAACCCGCCCCGCGCGGCCGGCGCCGGCCCGCCCACGCGCGACAGCATCGACGCCGCGCCCAGGTAGCCGGCGATCACCAGGAACACCTGCACCGCCAGCCGGCCGTGCTCGGCCAGCCAGCCCAGCGGCCCGTCCAGCAACGGGCCCAGGTCGTCGGGCACCGGGCCGTACTGCACCAGGTGGTGGAACAGGATCAGGTGCGCGGCCAGCACCTTGGCCAGGTCGATGGCAGGGCTGGCAGGCGCATGCACGAGCGCGGCGGGCGGAAGGCGGGAGGACATGGAGCCAAGGGGCACGGGGGGCCCGCGCAGTGTAGGTGGGGCCCGGTCCTGTGCCGGCTTGCCACTGCGATTTCTCGCATCTGGCAAGTCCATGAAAAGCTATTTCTGATACATCCCTGGAATACCCTTCCCCTGCAAACAGGGGGCTGGTTTCACTGGTTTGCACTCGATTACCTACTCTCAGGCGGCTGGCAATTCGCCAGACATATTCCAAAGAGAGACACATGAGAAGTAATCGCGCCTCCCAGATATTCGCCCGCAGCGCCCTGGCCTCCGCCCTGGCGCTGCTTTCCGCCTTGCCCGTCACCGCGGCGGAATCCATCCTGTTCATCGGCAACAGCTTCACCTACGGTGACCGCGCGCCCAGCGTGCGGGGTTTCCGCACCGACACGGTGACCGACCTGCGCGGCACCAACATCGGCGGCGTGCCGGCGCTGTTCAAGTCCTTCACCCAGCAGGTCGGCCTGCAGTACGACGTGTTCCTGGAAACCCAGCCCGGCAGCGGCCTGGACTACCACTACAACAACCAGCTCAACCTCATCAACCGCGCCTGGGACAACGTGGTGATGCACGGCCAGAGCAACCTCAACTTCAATGCGCCCAACAACCCCGCGCTGATCAGCCAGTACACCGGCCTGCTGGGCAATGTGTTCCAGGCGCAGAACGCCAACGTGGACATCAGCCTGACGGCCACCTGGTCGCGCGCCGACCTGACCTACCAGACGTCCAGCCCGTGGCTGGGCGCGCCCATCACGCAAATGGGCATCGACGTGTACAAGGGCTATCAGGTGGCTGCCGCCAACAATCCCAGCATCGTCAGCCGCATCAATCCAGTGGGCCTGGCCTGGAATGCCGCCTTCGCCGCCGGCGTGGCCGACACCAATCCCTATGACGGCATCACCACCGGCCAGCTGAACCTGTGGGCGGACGACAGTTACCACGCCAGCGCCTACGGCTATTACCTGCATGCGCTGGTGGTATTCGGCATGGAAACCGGCTTCGATCCGCGCAAGCTGGGCGGGCGCGAAAGCGCGGCGGTGGAGCTGGGTTTCACCGCGAGCGAGGCCTTCGCCCTGCAGAGCCTGGCCTACAACACCATCAGCGCGGTGCCCGAGCCTGGCACCTGGGCCACCATGGGCCTGGGCCTGGGCGCCATCGGCTGGCTGGGTGCCCGCCGCCGCAAGGCTGCGGCAGCCGCCGCCTGACGCGTTTTCCGCCAAAAAAAAACGGGCCAGGGGCCCGTTTTGAAAGCACATGAACTGTGCCAGGAGGAGACAACACAAAGAACACTTGCGATGGGATGAACTGTAGAAGTGGTCGGCGTGCCGTGAAAGCGGCCGCCTTCCATGCGCGCTGTCCGGCTGGCGCCCGGGGGGTGTCGGCCACTTTCCTACTTCGCTTGCTGCAGGGCAGCAATTCCGGGCCGATCCGTCGTACGCTGTGGCCATGGGCACTGCAGGACGCTCGGCGCTGGAAATGGGCATGCAAACCGTGGAAGCGGCGCTGCGGTCCCACCTGCGCAGTGCCCGCGCCTGCGACCGCTCGCAGGAACTGGTGCTGGCCTGGATCGCCAGCCATGCCCCGACCCCCGGGCGGCACATCGGCGCCTTCAAGATCTGCGTGCGTTCAGCCGGCCACAGCGTGGTGGCGCTGCTCACGCGCGAGCAGCTCGAAGGCTGTGCCGACGGTGTGGTGCATCCGGACGTGATCGGCCTGATCCGCGAATGCATCATCGCCCTGCGCGGGCGCTGAAGCGGCGCAGCTTCAGCCGGCCAGGGCGTCCGCCGGCACCACCTGCACGCCGGGCGCGGGCTGCAGCGCCGACCGCAGCAACGCGCGGGCAATCGCCGGCGCCGGGCTGATGCGCCAGGCCCGGGGCAGCAGCGGCCCCAGCAGGCCCAGCACCTGCTGCGACAAGCGCTCGGCCGGCCGCGACTCGGTGCGCGCACCGCCGATCAGCCCCGGCCGCACCAGCGTCAGCGAGGCGAAGCCCAGCGCCTTCAGGTCGCGTTCCACCTCGCCCTTGACGCGGTTGTAGAACAGCCGCGAGCCGGCATCGGCCCCGGTGGCCGACGTGAGCACGAAGGCCGGCGTGCCATGGCGGCGGGCCAGCTGCGCGGCCTGCAGCACATGTCCGTGGTCCACCTGGCGGAAGGCTTCGCGGCTGCCCGCCGCCTTCAGCGTGGTGCCCAGGGTGCAGACCACCGCATCGGCGCGCCACCAGTCGGCGTCCTCGGGCAGGCGCTGGTAGTCCACCACCGGGCACAGCAGCCGTGGCGGCTGCACCGGCAGCGCCCCGGCCCGGCGCACCGGCGCGGTGACCTGCCGAACCCGTGCATCGGCCAGCGCCTGTTCCAGCAGCAGCCGGCCGACCAGGCCGGTGGCGCCGAGCAGCAGCAGCTTCATCGGCGCCGCCCCTCAGCCCTGGCGGTCGTGCAGGATGGCATGCGACACCTGGTCGTCGGTGATGCCCCAGCGCAGCAGGGCATGGCGGTACACCCGGCGCTCGGTGGCGCAGATGGCGCCGTCGGCCGTCATCACCGCCGCGGCCAGTCGGCACACCAGCAGCCGCTGCTGCGGCGACGTCACCGCATCCACCACGCTGAACAGCTGGGCCAGCGCCTGCGGCTTCAGCCACGACCGGTCCACCTGCCCGTTGTCCAGCGCCTGCACGCATTGCGCAGCCAGGGCCAGGAAGTCGTCGCGGCCGATGCCCAGGCGCTGGAAGGCCGCCAGCCGGTCCAGCACCTCGATCTCCTTCGGATCGACACGGCCGTTGGCGGCCACCACCAGGGCCAGCACATGGGCCGCGGGCGGCGCGGGCGTTGCGGTGTGGACGGCAGCAAGCAGGGTCATGGCGTGGCCTGGAAGTGGAAGGGCGCCGGCCACTCTAGCGGCGAACCCGCCGGCCGCGGCCGGCTTCGGCCGATGCATCCCTCAGGCAAAACCGAAGGGTGGGCGCGCGGCGCGCGCCGGTCAGCAGCCGCAGGCGGGCGTGGGCTCCACCGCGCAGGCCTGGCCCTGGCAGCAGTTGTCGGTGAGGAAGCCCAGCACATCGTTCATGTGCTCGTACACCGCGCGGTAGACCAGGAAGCGGCTGGACCGCTCGGTGGCCACCAGGCCGGCGCCGGCCAGCTCCTTCAGGTGGAAGGACAGCGTGGTGGCCGGAATGCCCAGCGCCTCCTGCATCACCCCGGGCGTGAGGCCGCGTGCGCCGGCGATGACCAGCGCCCGGAACACCCGCAGCCGCACCGGATGCGCCAGCGCCGCCAGCGACTTGACCACCAGTTCTTCATCCATGCGGCGACGATACCAGGAGAGTGGAAATGTGCGTGGCGAGCCCGCCGCGAAAGCGATGGGCTGGTGCCCCCGGCAGGAATCGAACCTGCATCTGAGACTTAGGAGGTCCCCGTTCTATCCATTGAACTACGGCGGCGGCGCAAGGCAGCGGATTCTAGTGGCTCGGCCTGGTGTTCCCCGTCACGTCAGTTCCAGCGCCAGGTCCAGATGATGTCGACTGCCGTGTCGGCGCCGGCCTGCGCGCGCAGGGTGAAGCGCTGGGCGGCGCGGTAGATCAGCTGCCAGTTGCCGGCCGCGGTGCTCACGCCGTGCTCGTAGCCCAGGTACACCCGCTGCGAGACCTGCTTGCCCAGCGAGACGATGGTGTCCTTGGTGCTGCCGTTCTCCTCCTGCCGCACCGAGATGTCGTCCAGGCCGATGCTCTTCATCAGGTCGCCGGTGCGAGAGGGGCCGTCGCCGGCGATCAGCGCCATGGCGGCGCGCTGCAGCAGCGCGGTGTCGTTGCGGGCCAGGCCGTCGGGCGCGCGGCCCAGCAGCAGCCAGGAGAGCTTGTCCATGTCGGCCATGTCGGGGTCGCTGAACAGCCGCACGCGCGGATTGAGCGCGGTGCCGCCGATCTGCACGCCCACCTGCACGTCCAGGTTCGGTCGGATGGCCACGATCTCCAGCCGCGGGTTCTCCACCGGGCCGTCGAAGCGCACGATGCCGCGCTCGATCTCCAGCTTCTGGCCGTAGGCCGCATAGGTGCCCGACTCGGTGCGCACCGCGCCGTCCACGGCCAGCTGGCCGCCCGGCGTGGTGACGGTCACGCGGCCCTTGAGCCGGGTGTCGATGCCGCGGCCCTTGAGCTTGAGCTGCTCGCCCATGGACACCTCCACCCGCACGTCGGCATTCATCGTGGGGGCGGCCGGCGCAGCCGCGGCGCGCTGGGCGGCGGCGGCCTGGTCGGGCGTGACCGGCGGGTCGCCGCGGCGGCGCACCACCACCACGTCGCCATCCAGCGCGGGCGCATCGCCGCGGGAGAAGTCGATCAGCCCTTCGTCGATGCCGAAGCGCCCGTCCACCTTCAGCCGGTCGCCCGCGAAGCCGATGTCGGCGGCGCCACTGGTGACGATGCGCCGGTCCAGCCGGCCCAGCGCGGTGAAGCGGTCCAGCTGCAGCCGCAGCTGCGCGGTGGGCTGCGCGCCCAGCGTGGCGCGGCCGCTGAGGCTGGCGGTGCCGTCGCCCCCCTGCAGGGTGAAGCGCTGCAGCGTGGCCTCGGTGCCGCGAAGTTGTATGGACAAGTTGCCGTTGCGGGCGTCGATGCCCTGCAGCAGGTTGCGCACCGCCAGCTCGCTGCCCACCAGTTCGCCGTTGATGCCGGGCTCGGCCAAGGTGCCGCTGAAGTAGGCGCTGGTGCGCAGCTTGCCGGCCAGCCGCCAGGCCGGCGGGATCCACGGCGCCCACACGGCCAGGTTGTCGACCCGCCATTCCAGCGTGCCTTCCAGCGGCGTCTGCGGCCCGGGCCAGGCCGTGCCCGCCGGCGTGCGCAGCACCTGCGAGCCGGCCAGCACGCCCAGGTTGGCACCGGCCACCGCCTGCGTGAAGTACCAGGTGCCGCCCTGCGCCGAGGCCGCCACCCGCAGGTCGGTCAGGCCCAGCGATTCGGTGCCCGCATCGTCGGTCAGGGTGAGGTCGCCGCCGGCGCGTTCCACCACCACGTCGGCGGTGACACCCGCCGCGCCGTGCAGCGAAATGCGGCCCTGCAGCGCCAGGTCGCCGCCCCAGCGCATCTGCGGGCGGAAGCGGGCCAGCCAGGGCGCGACGCGCAGCGGATCGAGCTGCGCCTCCACGTCGATGCGCTGCGGCGGACCACCGGCCGCGGCCGCCTGCCAGCGGGCGGTCTGCCAGCGCAGGCCGGCGCCCAGGGCTTCCAGCCGCCCCGGCTGGGCGGCCACTTCGGTCAAGCCGCCGTCGGCATCGAAGCGCAAGGCGGCCTGCAGGTTTTGCGCGGCCAGCCAGGCAGGCTGCGGCTGCAACCGGTCGCGGGCCGACAGCTCGGCCACGCGCAGCTGCCACAGCCGCGTGGCGGGCTGCCATTGGCCATCGCCCCGCAACGCCAGCACGGTGCCGCCACCGGCGGCCGGGCGCGGGCCGGTGCGGGCTTCGGCGGCATCGGTCCAGGCCGGCGGGCGCACCGGGCTGTCGGCATTCAGGCTGAAGCGGTGGCTGGCCAGGCTGCCGTCCACCACTGCCTTCAGGTTGTCGATGCGCTGCACGCCCTGCGCCAGGCCCTGGGCCTCGATGTCGAGCGACAGCGGCGCGGTGGCGTCGGCCGAGGCCCGCCACTGGGCCGCCAGGCGCTGCAGGCGCGCGTCGCCCGCCACCAGGCCGTTGACCTGCAGATCGCCTTCGGTCTGCAGCGCCGGCCAGCGGCCCTGCAGGCTGAAGCGGCCCTCGGCCGTGCCGGCCCGTGGCACCCAGGCCTGCAGGCCCGGGCTCAGCGCGCCCAGTGGCACCAGGGCGGCCAGCGCAGGGGCGGCCAGCCGGCCCTGCCAGCGGTCGGCGGCCGGCGCGCCGCCGGTGCGGCCTTCCAGTTCCAGCCGGTTGCCGGCGGCTTCCACCTGGCCGGTGAGCTGGTGGGCGCCGTCGCCGGTCCAGGTGAGCTGGCCGGCCAGCGGCACGCCGGCCAGCAGGCTGTTGCGCAGGTCGACGGTGGCGGTGCCGCGCAGCGTCTGCAGCAGGCTGGCCGGGCCAGTGGCCGCGGCGGCGCGGGCGTCGGCCTGCCAGCGGCCGTCGAAGCGGTGCGGGCCCTTGCGCCAGGCGGAGCCGGGTGGGCCGGGGATCCACGGCGTGGGGTCGAAGGCGGCGAATTCGCCACCGCTGCGCAGCGACCAGGCACCGGCGGGTTCCATCTCGAACCGGGCAGTGGCCTGTGCCCGGGCGCCGCCGGCGGTGGCGCGCAGCTGCTGCAGCTCGGCCAGCAGGCGGCCGTTGGGCTGGCGCTCGGCGCGGGCCTGCAGCTGCACCCGGGCGCGAGGTGTGCCGGGCTGGGCCAGGCGGCCGTCGAGCGTGCCGTCCAGCGTGGCCACCAGCGGCGCGCCGGCCGGTGCGGGGCTGCCGTCGGGCGAGGGCAGGCCGGCCACCGTGAGGTTGAGCGGTCCGCTGACCGTCATGGCCGCGGCGCGGGCATCCAGCTGGGAAGGTTGCACCGCGGCCAGCTGCAGCGCCAGCGTCAGGGCATCGGCCTGCCAGCGGCCACTGCCTTCGATGCGGCCCGCGGCGGGCAGATCGGCCTGCAACCGGGTGAACTCCAGCGTGCGGCGGTCCGAGGGCGTGCCGCGCAGCGTGAGGCCCAGGCGCTCGAGCGGCAGGCGCAGCTCGTCCCAGCGGCCGGGCAGCGCATTGCGCAGGTCCAGCTGCAGCAGCGCGGGCTGGTCGGCGCCCACGCTGTCCACGCGCACCTCGCCGTCCAGCCGCGTGCTCGGCAGCCCGGCGGCCAGCGGTGCCAGGTCCAGCGACTGCAGGCGGGCGCCCAGCGCGGCCAGCGGCCAGGCGGCGAACGGCGTCAGCGTGGCCTGTGCATCCAGCCGGCCGGGTTCGCTGGCGGCAGCGGTCACCGGCGTGGCGCGCAGCGCAGCCGTCAGCCCGAGGCGGTCGATGGGGCCGCTGGCCTGAATGTCGGCTTCCAGCGGAAAGCGGCCGTCGGCCGCGGCCCGCAGGGCCGCCTGCGCCTGCAGCGTCATCGGGCCCTGGGTGTCGACGCGGCCGTCGGCGGTCAGGCGCAGGCCGTCGCGGGTGAGGCGGGCGCCCTGCAGCAGGTGCACGCGGCCGTTGTCGGCGCCCAGGTGCAGGCTTGCGGCGACGTCGGTGATGGCGGGCTGGTCGTCGATCAGCAGGCTGCCCACCGCCAGGCCGGCCACCTGCAGCTCGATGGGCAGGCGCAGGCTGGAGGGCCGCTGCAGCGGCTCCTTCGGCGGTGGCGGCACCGGCTCGGGCGCGGTGCGCACGGTGATGCGCTCGGCCTGCGGCGACTGCAGCACCAGGCCCAGCAGCGAGCCTTCCTGCGGGCGGAAGCGCCAGCGCAGGTCCTGCCAGCGCAGGTTGTCCACCACCACGCGCAGGCCATTGGCGCCGGTGTATTCGATGCGGCTGGCCGCATACGGACCGCCGCTGAACACGCCTTGCGGCGTGCTGACCACCAGGCCGGGCACCTGCGCCAGCAGCCAGGCATTGCCTTGCTGGGTGCGCAGCAGCCAGGCGGCCCCGGCAGCCATCAGCGCGGCGATGACCAGCAGCAGCAGCAGGCTGGCCAGCGTCCAGCGCCAGGCGGTGCCGCGCAGGGTGCGCAGCCGGGCCGGCCGCGGTGGCGAGGGCCGCTGCACGGCAGCGGCGGTGTCGTCGTCGGGAGGAAGTTGTGCGGGAGGCGCCATGGATGCAGGAAGGCAGGGCGCTAGAACTGCACGCCCACGTTCAGGTGCAGCCGCACCGAACGGGTTTCACGGCCGTAGGCCAGGTCCACGCTGACCGGCCCCAGCGGGCTGCGGTAGCGCACCCCGGCGCCGATGCCCAGCGCCGGCTCCAGGTCGCCCCAGCGGTCGGCCGCGTTGCCGATGTCGACGAAGGTGGCCCACCACAGCCCGGGGATGCGCGGCGTGAGCGGGCGGGCGATCTCGGCGCTGGCCGTCATCAGCACGTTGCCGCTGCGGGTCACGCCGTCGTCCTCCGGCCCCAGCTCGCGGAAGCCGTAGCCGCGCACCGATTCGTCGCCGCCGGCGCGGAAGCGCTGGCTGTCCGGCACGCGCAGGCCGTCGCGCACGAAGACCTGGCCCAGCTCCAGCCGGGTGTGCGCATACCAGTCCTCGCCGATGGGCTTCCACCACTGCAGCTTGGCGTAGGCGCGGGCATAGGGGCCGCTGCGGGTGCTGCCGTCGAAGTTGTCGCTGCGGGCCTGGCCCACGGCCGTCTGCACGCTCAGGCCGATGCCGTCGGTGGGCAGCAGGATGTTGTCCACGTCGCGCCAGGTGCCATGGGCATTCAGCGACAGGGCCTGCGCGGTCTCGGTGCCCAGGTCGTTGCGGGTGGTGGAGCGTTCCACCTCCACGAACAGCAGGCGGTCGATGCGCTCGCCGTCATAGGCGCGCCCGGTGCGCAGCCGCGCCGACTGCACCACGTCGTCGTCGGACTCCACCCGCTCCAGCGTGCCGCCCAGCAGGTTGCGCTTCAAGCCGGGCAGCGCATGGGAGGTGAGCTCGCCCTCCCAGGCCTGGCGCAGCTGGGCCAGCTCGAACTTGTTCCGCAGCGTGGCGCGCTGGCCGAAGATGCGGCGGTGGATGTGTTCCAGCGTGGCCCGCGGCCCTGTGTTGGCGCTGACGCCCAGGCCCACGATGGCCGTCTGCAGCGGCAGCTCGCCCAGCCGCACCGTCACAGGCGTGGCATCGGCCACCGCCGGGTCGGTGTCGATGTTGACGGTGGCGCGGTCGAACAGGCCCGACTTCTGCAGCCGCTCCTGGTAGTCCAGCAGCAGCTGCTCGGTGGCCGGCGTGCCGGGGCGGAAGTCGGCCAGGTTTCGCACCGTCTTCTCGTCCTGCCGCTCCAGCCCGCGGATGCGCAGTTGCCCGGTGCGAAACAGCGGACCGGATTGCGCGGTGACCCACAGCACGGCGTTCTGGTCCACCGCGTCGATCTCGGCGCGGGTGCTTTCCCAGGTGGCGGCTGCGTAGCCGGAAGCGCGCAGCTGCGCCAGCGCGCCGCTCTTGGCATTGCCCCAGGCGGCATTGCGGAACGGCGTGCCGGGCGGCAGCGGCCAGTTGGTCTGCAGCGCGCTGCGCGCGGCCATGGCGCCGGCATCGCCCGCTTCCAGCTGCTGCTGCAGCGGGCCCTTCACGCCCCACACCACGTCGCGCACGATGGTGCGCGGGCCGGGCTGCACCGTCACGCGAACCCGCGGCGGGTTGTCGCTCACCCGCTCCACCTGCACCTGGGCATCGAAGTAGCCCTCGGTCTCCAGCAGCGCGCGCGCCTGCGCCGGCGTGGCGGCTTCCAGGCGGCGCAGCTCGGCCGCGGTGATCGGCTCGTCGGGCGCCAGCGCGCGCAGCCGGCCCAGGTCCAGGTAGTTCTCCAGCAGCGATTCCAGCTCGCCCGGCGCCTGCACCTCCAGCTGCACCGCCAGCGGCGCCAGCGTGCCTTCGGTGGCGCCCTGCGGCTCGGGCGGTGCGGGCGGCGGCTTGAGCAGCGCACAGCCGGGCAGGGCGGCGCAGGCGGCCAGCAGCACGCAGGTGCCTGCCCACCGCCTGGCAAGGAAGCGCCGGGCCGCCCCGGCCACGGGTGCACTCATTTCGTGAGCAACCGCATCGCTCCTTCGAGGCCGGCCAGCGTCAGCGGGAACATGCGCTGGTTCACCAGCTGCTGGATGATGGCGATGCTCTGCCGGTACTGCCACACGCCTTGCGGCTCGGGGTTGATCCATGCGAACTTGGGAAATGCGTGCGTGAGCCGCTGCAGCCATTCGGCGCCGGGCTCCTCGTTGTTGTATTCGACGCTGCCGCCGGGCTGCAGGATCTCGTAGGGGCTCATGGTCGCGTCGCCCACGAAGATCAGCTTGTAGTCCTTGTTGTACTTGCGGATCACGTCCCAGGTGGGGAACTTCTCGCTGTAACGGCGGCGGTTGTTCTTCCACATGAAGTCGTAGACGCAGTTGTGGAAGTAATAGAACTCGAGGTGCTTGAATTCGGTCTTGGCCGCGCTGAACAGCTCTTCCACCCGGTGGATGTGCTCGTCCATCGTGCCGCCGACGTCCATCAGCAGCAGCACCTTCACCTTGTTGTGCCGCTCCGGCACCATCTTGATGTCCAGCAGGCCGGCATTGGCGGCGGTGGAGTGGATGGTGTCGTCCAGGTCCAGTTCCTCCGCCGCGCCTTCACGGGCGAAGCGGCGCAGCCGCCGCAGCGCCACCTTGATGTTGCGGGTGCCCAGCTCCAGCGTGTCGTCGTAGTCCTTGAAGCTCCGCTGGTCCCACACCTTCACGGCGCTCTTGTTGCGGCCCTTGTCCTGCCCGATGCGGATGCCTTGCGGGTTGTAACCGTAGGCGCCGTAAGGGCTGGTGCCGCCGGTGCCGATCCACTTGTTGCCGCCTTCGTGCCGCTCCTTCTGCTCCTCGAAGCGCTTCTTCAGCGTCTCCATCAGCTCGTCCCAGCCCATCTTCTCGATGGCGGCCTTCTGCTCGGGCGTGAGCTCCAGCTCCAGCGTCTTGCGCAGCCACTCGAGCGGCACATCCTTCGTGAAGTCGGTCAGAAGCTCCACGCCCTTGAAATACGCACCGAAGGCGCGGTCGAACTTGTCGAACTGGGTCTCGTCCTTCACCAGCGTGGTCCGGGCGAGGTAATAGAACTCGTCGACCGAGGGGCCGATGACCTCGGCCTTCAGTGCCTCCAGCAGCGTGAGGTACTCCTTGACGGACACCGGCAGCTTGGCCGCGCGCAGCGTGTAGAAGAAGTTGATCAGCATGGGACGGGTCCGGCGGAGGGCGTTCGGGGCAGTGTAGGCAATGCAGGTGCCAGCCCTGCCCGCGGCGGGGCTGGCGGCAGTGCGGGCGGCGGCGGCGCTAGCGGCGGCGCTTCTTCGCCGGCTGCTGCGCCGGGTCGTGCCGCTTGAGCCAGGCGAGGAACTCGGCGTACCAGAGCCGGCTGTTGCGCGGCTTCAGCACCCAGTGGTTCTCGTCGGGGAACCACAGCAGCCGCGTGTCCACGCCGCGGGCCTTCAGCGTGTTGTAGTACGCCAGCCCCTGTGCATCGGGCACGCGGTAGTCCTTGGCGCCGTGGATCACCAGCGTGGGCGTGGCCATGTCGGCGGCATAGGTGGACGGGCTCTGCGCGGCCACCAGCTCGGGCTGGTCCCAGTACCAGCCCCCCAGCTCCTTGGCATGCCAGCTCCAGGCGTCGTCGGCGAACATGGCCTGCCAGTCGAAGCAGCCGGCGTGGCACACGTAGGCGGCATAACGCCCAGGGGCCACATGGCCGTTCATCCAGGCCACCATGAAGCCGCCGTAGCTGCCGCCGGTGGCGAACACGCGGGCCGGATCGGCCCAGGACTGCTGCAGCAGCGCATCGGTCGCGGCCTCGATGTCCTGCAGCTCCAGCGCGCCCCAACGGTGGGTGATGCTGTCCAGGAAGGCATAGCCGAAGCTGGACGAGCCGTGGTAGTTCACCGCCGCCACCACGTAGCCCTGGGCCGCGAACAGTTCGGTGTTCCACCGGTAGTGCCACACGTCGCCGGCGGTGGTGTGCGGACCGCCGTGGATCAGATGCAGCAGCGGGTACTTTTTTTCCGGGTCGAAGCCGGGCGGGTAGGTGAGCCACACCTGCACCTTGTCGCCCTCGGCACCGGTGCACCACATCTCCTCGCTGCGGCCCCAGGCCAGCGGGCCCAGCAGCGCATCGTTGAAGCGCTCGATGCGGCGCGGCTTCTGGCCCGGCAGGCAGGCCATCACCTGGCCGGGATGCGTGGCCGAGTCGGTCAGCACCACCAGCGTGCCGGCCACCTTGTCGAAGCCGTGCACCCAGCCGCCCTCGACCAGCGCCTCGGCGCGGCGGTCGGGCAGGTCGAAGCGCCAGAGGTGGCAGCGGCCGCGTTGCTCGGCGGTGAACAGCACTGCCTGGCCGTCCTCCTCCCACAGCAGGGGTGCCTGCACCTCGTGGTCCCAGGCCTCGCTTTCCACCGACCAGCGGCCACTGCGGCTGCCGGGGCGGCTGCGTTCCCACACTGCCAGCTGCGCCGGCATGGTGTGCTTGCGGCCCTGGTGGCTGGCGGTGAAGGCCACGCGGTCACCATCGGGGCTGTAGCGCGGCGCGGCAAAGTCGTATTCGGCATCGCGCGCGATCACGTCGATGCGGCCGGTGGCCAGCTGCAGCTCGGCCAGCGCGAAGCGGCCGTCGATGCGCTTGTCGTCCGCCGGATCAAAGGCGAAGACGATGCGTTCGCCGTCCGGCGAGATGTCGAAGTTCTCGGCGCTGGGGTCGGGCCGGCGCAGCTCGTAGGCGGTGCCTTCGAACAGGTCGCGCACCTTGCCCGTGTCCACGTCGATCAGGTGCAGGTGCGGCACCCGGCCCAGCGGCAGGTTGTCGTCCCAGAAGCGGTACAGCGACTCCGACGTGGCATAGCCGCTTTCCTTGCGCTCGGTGAATTCCTTGAAGGCCTTGGCCTGGGCCTTGCCGCCCTTCAACTCGGGCCATACCCAGGACACCGCGGCGATGCGCTTGCCGTCCGGCAGCCAGCGGTAGCTCTCGATGCCGGTGGCCACGGTGGCCACGCGCCGGGCCTCGCCACCATCGGCCGGGATGACGTAGAGCTGCGGCGAGGCGTCCTTGCGTCCCTCCTGCTCGCGCTTGCCGACGAAGGCGATGCGGTCGCCGCGCGGGCTCCACAGCGGCTGGCCGTCCTTGTCGCCGCCGTGGGTCATCGCGCGCGGCTTGCCACCCAGCGTGGACAGCAGCCACAGCACGGTGCGGCTGTTGTTGTCCTCCATGGAAGGCCGGGTGACCGGAACCACCGCCTGTGCGCCATCGGGCGACAGGCTGGGCGTGCCGATGCGCTCGATCTTCCACAGGGCTTCGATGTCGAAATGCTTCTTGGCCATGGTGCGGTCTTCAGCGGGGTTTGGCGAGCTGCCAGTCGAGGTGGCTTCGCACGGTGGGCCATTCGGCGGCGGTGATGCTGTAGACGGCGGTGTCGCGCAGCGTGCCGTCGGGCATGCGCTGGTGGCTGCGCAGCATGCCGTCGAGCTGCGCGCCCAGCCGCTCGATGGCCCTGCGGCTCTGGGTGTTCAGGCGGTGCGTGCGAAACTCCACCGCGATGCAGTCCAGCACCTCGAAGGCATGGGCCAGCAACAGGCGCTTGCACTCGGTGTTCAGCGGCCCGCGCTGCACCCGCCTGGCCAGCCAGGTGCTGCCGACCTCCACCCGCCGGTGCGTTACATCCACATTCATGTACGTCGTCATGCCCACCGGCACGCCGTCGATATCCAGGATGGTGAAGGGCAGCATGCTGCCGGCCCTCTGCAGTCCCAGCCGACGCTCGATCTCCGCGGCCATGCGCTCGGGCGCGGGCACGGCGGTGTACCAGAGCTTCCAGAGTTCGCCGTCCTGCACCGCTTCGGCCAGCGGGGCGGCATGTCCCGGTGCAAGCGGCACCAGCGTGGCCCGGCGACCGGGCAGTTCAACGGGTTCGAGCCAGGGCATGACGGTGTAACGACCAGCGCTTAACTGGTGTTTTTCTTGCTGTTGACACCGGATGATGATCGCATCATCAATCCCATCCCCCTTCAGCACACCGCAGGCCTTTTGATGACAGTGCGCAACCGACCCTCCTCGCCGAAAGCATTGCTGGCCTGCCTGTTGGCCGGCGCCGCTGCGCTGCCGGCGGCCGTGCAGGCCGCGCCCTGGGCCGAGCCTGGCCCCGCGGTGGCGCCCACCGGCCTGCGCGTGCAGTGGATGCGCCCGGTGCCGCGCAAGCCGCTGCTGGGCCCGGCCGCCTTCGCCGCGCCGTCCACCTGCGCGCTCGATCCCTTCAGCGACGCCAATGGCGAGCAGCGCGAGCGGCAGCTGGCGCTGGCCGGCGCCACCGGCAGCATGGGCTACGGCTGCGGCGGCGAGCGCATGGCGCTGAACGTGGCGGCCCCGCCGCCGGCGGTCACCTCCAATGCCCGCATGCGGCGCCTCGATCTTTCGCTGGACCAATGGGTGAGCACCAGGCTGGCCGACCAGCTGGTGACCAGCGCCCGCCTGGGCGTCAAGGCCAGCGGCGACCCGACGGTGAAGAACCAGGCCGCCCGCGCGCTGGTGGCCGCGGGCAGCATGCTGCGTATCAACGACGACTGGGCGATGGAGCTGCAGTTCGGTCGCGACAAGGACACCACCGCGCTGCGCTCACGGGCCAAGTGGTCCACGCTGTGGCGCGTGGCCGGCGAGCACCTCATGTACATGCAGCTGGCCTCCGAGCCGGCCGGCACCGCGCAGACGGTGGGCATGCGCTGGTGGCTGGTGCCGCGGCGCGCCACGCTGGACCTTTCGGCCTACCGGCCGGTGAACACCGACCGCATCGAACCCCGCCTGGGGCTGTCGATGAGCCTGGGCCGCTGACACGGCCCGGCGGCCGGTGGCGTCAGCGGTTGTGCCGCTGCATGAACACCAGCTTCTCGAACAGCGTCACGTCCTGCTCGTTCTTCAGCAGCGCGCCCAGCAGCGGCGGCACGGCCACCTTGTCGTCCTTGCTCTGCAGCGCCTCGGCCGGGATGTCCTCGGCCACCAGCAGCTTCAGCCAGTCGATCAGCTCGCTGGTGCTGGGCTTCTTCTTCAGCCCGGGCAGGTTGCGCACGTCGTAGAAGTTCTTCAGCGCGGCGCCCAGCAGGTCCTTCTTGAGCCCGGGGAAGTGCACGTCGACGATGCGCTGCATCGTGTCCGCATCGGGGAACTTGATGTAGTGGAAGAAGCAGCGGCGCAGGAAGGCATCCGGCAGCTCCTTCTCGTTGTTGGAGGTGATGAACACCAGCGGCCGGTGCTTCGCCTTGACCAGCTCACGTGTCTCGTACACGTAGAACTCCATGCGGTCGATCTCGCGCAGCAGGTCGTTCGGGAATTCGATGTCGGCCTTGTCGATCTCGTCGATCAGCAGCACCACCGGCTGCTCCGACGTGAAGGCCTGCCACAGCGTGCCCTGCACGATGTAGTTGCGGATGTCGCGCACCTTCTCGGCACTCACCGGGTCCTGCAGCTGGCTGTCGCGCAGGCGGCTCACCGCGTCGTACTCGTACAGGCCCTGCTGCGCCTTGGTGGTGCTCTTGATGTGCCACTGCAGCAGCGGCATGTTGAGCGCGCTGGCCACTTCCTCGGCCAGCATCGTCTTGCCGGTGCCGGGCTCGCCCTTGATGAGCAGCGGGCGCTGCAAGGTGATGGCTGCATTGACGGCCAGCATCAGGTCCTGGGTGGCGACGTACTGGTCGGAGCCTTGGAACTTCATGTGGGTGCTTGGCCTGTGCAGCGGGACGTGATAAGGGTTCGGGCCAGTATAAGGGTCGCCCTATAATCGCCGGCTGAACTCAAGCCCCTAGCCACAGCTTCGCATTACCGATGAACAAAGCCCAATCCTCGCTGCTCGTGCTGGCCCTGTCCGGCATCGTTACGGCGGCCTCCGCCCAGGACATCAAGCCCGACGCGGCCGCCGGCGCGAAGAAGGTGGCGATGTGCATCGGCTGCCATGGCATCCCCGAGTACAAGGCCGCTTTCCCCGAGCAGCACCTGGTGCCGATGATCTCCGGCCAGGGTGCCAAGTACATCGTCGCCGCGTTGAACGGCTACAAGGCCGGTGACCGCAAGCACCCGACGATGCGCGGCATCGCCGCCACGCTGACCGACCAGGATATCGCCGACGTCGCCGCCTATTACGAAGGCCATGTCTCCGATCCGAAGCCGGTGGCGCCGGAGCAGCCGGCCGTCAAGCCGCGCCCCGAAGTGGCGGAGCTGCTGACCAAGGGTGCCTGCGTGTCCTGTCACGGCGCCAACTTCTCCAAGCCCATCGACGGCAGCTACCCGAAGATCGCGGGCCAGTTCTCCGACTACCTGTACGTGGCGCTCAAGGCCTACAAGACCACCAACAACTCGCTCATCGGCCGCAACAACGCCATCATGGCCGGCCAGGTGAAGCAGTTCAGCAATGCCGAGCTGAAGGCCATGGCCGACTACATCGGCTCGCTGCCCGGCGAGCTGCAGACCCGCCCGGAGTCGCGCTTCCGCTTCGCCTCCAAGGGCAACTGACCCGATCCGTCGCCTGAATGAAGAAGCCGCCTCTTGCAGGCGGCTTTTTTGTGTCCCGCGCGCGGGGTTGTCAGCCTTCCGGCACGCCGCGGGGTGCGCTGGCGCGTGCGGCGATGGCGTCGCGGTACAGCGCCAGGTACTGCTGCGCCGGGCCGTCCCACGAGAAATTGCAGGCCATCGCGCGGCGGCGCATCTGCTGCCAGGTCACCGGCTCGACGAACACGTCGCAGGCGCGGTGGATGGCGCCTTCCAGCGCCGGGCCACTGGCCGCATCGAACATGAAGCCGGTGGCGCGGTCCTCGGCCAGGGCCTCGGGCGTGGCATCCACCACCGTGTCGGCCAGGCCGCCCACGCGGCGCACCACCGGCAGCGCGCCGTAGCGCTGGGCGTACATCTGCGTCAGGCCGCAGGGCTCGAAGCGCGAGGGCACCAGCACCAGGTCGGCACCCGCCATCACGCGGTGGGCCAGCGCTTCGTCATAGGCCAGCTTGACGCCCACCTGGCCGGCATGCGCCTGCTGCGCCATGCGGAAGGCGGCCTCCAGCGCCGGGTCGCCATTGCCCTGCAGCACCAGCTGACCGCCACGCTGCAGCAGCGCGGGCAGGGCGGCCAGCACCAGGTCCAGGCCCTTCTGCGAGGTTAGCCGGCTGACCACGCCGCACAGCGGGCCGGCAGCCTTGGTGTCCAGCCCCATCTCCTGCTGCAGCGCGCGCTTGCAGGCGGCCTTGCCGGCGCTCACCGTTTCGGCATCGAAGCGGGTGGCCAGGCCGGGGTCTTCCACCGGATTCCACAAGGCCTCGTCGATGCCGTTGATGATGCCGTGCACGTCGCTGCCGCGGCCGCGGATCACGCCGTCCAGCCCGAAGCCGTGTTCCAGCGTGGCGATCTCGCGGGCATAACCGGGGCTCACGGTGGTCACCCGGTCGGCGAACTTCAGGCCGGCCTTCATGAACGACACCTGGCCATGGAACTCCAGCCCAGCGGGCGACATGAAGCGCGACGACAGGCCCAGCCAGGGAAAGTCCGCCGTGGGAAACAGCCCCTGGTAGGCCAGGTTGTGCACGGTGTAGACCGAGGCTGCCGCGGTGGGCGGATGGCCGGCCACGTAGGCGCAGGCCATGCCCGCATGCCAGTCATGCGCATGCATCACGTCAGGCGTCCAGGCCAGGTCCAGCTCGCCGGCGGCCAGGTGGGCGGCCACCCAGCCCAGCATCGCGAAGCGCTGCAGGTTGTCCTGCCACTCCAGGCCGCGGCTGTCCTGGTAGGGGCCGCCGCCGCGGCGGTACAGGTAGGGCGCGTCGATGAAGTACACCGGCACGCCGGTGCCGGGCATGCGGCCCAGCATCAGGCTCACCCGCCCGGCGCCGAACAGCGCACCGAGATCGAGCACCCGCTGCGGCGACTGGATGGCCGCCACCATCTGCGGCAGGCCGGGCACCAGCAGCCGCACGTCGGCACCGGCGGCGATCAGGGCCGGCGGCAGGGCCGCCACCACGTCGGCGAGGCCACCGGTCTTGACCAGCGGAAACACCTCCGCCGCCACATGCAGCACTTTCAGCGGCGCCGCCTGCGCGGCCACCGCATCTTGCGGTCGGCTCATTGCAAGGCCGCCAGCATGTCCCGGGTGACGAGCACCACGCCTCCTTCACTGCGCAGGAACCTGCGCGCATCTTCTTCAGGGTTCTCGCCGATCACCATGCCGTCGGGGATGTGGCAGCCGCGGTCGATGATGACCTTGGTCAGGCGCGCGCCGCGGCCCACCTGCACGTCGGGCAGCAGCACCGACCAGTGCACCTTGGAATGCGAATGCACCCGCACGCCCGAATACAGCACCGTGCGCCGCACCTCGCCCGAGACGATGCAGCCGCCCGAGACCAGCGACTCGATGGCCACGCCGCGGCGGTCGCCCATGTCATGCACGAACTTGGCCGGCGGCAGCTGCGGCTGGTAGGTCCAGATCGGCCACTTGGTGTCGTACAGGTCGAGCTTGGGCACGGTGGCGGTGAGGTCGATGTTGGCGTCCCAGTAGGCGTCCAGCGTGCCCACGTCGCGCCAGTAGGCTTCCTCGCCATGCAGCGCGCCCACGCAGCTCATGTCGAACGGATGGGCCACCGCGTTGCCGTTGGCCACCGCGCGCGGAATGATGTCCTTGCCGAAGTCGTGCGAGGAGTCGGGGTCGGCCATGTCGCGCTCCAGTTCCTTGAACAGGTAGCGCGCATTGAAGATGTAGATGCCCATGCTGGCCAGCGAGCGGTCCGGCTTGCCGGGCATGGCGGGCGGGTCGGCGGGCTTCTCGATGAAGTCGAGGATCTGGCGCTTGTCGTCGATGTGCATCACGCCGAACGCCGAGGCTTCCTCGCGCGGCACCTCGATGCAGCCCACCGTGCAGTCCCGGCCCTGCTCCACATGGTCGGCCAGCATCAGCGCGTAGTTCATCTTGTAGACATGGTCGCCGGCCAGCACCACGATGTAGTCGGCCTTGTAGCTGGCGATGATGTCCTGGTTCTGGTAGACGGCGTCCGCCGTGCCGCGGTACCAGCTTTCCTCGTCCACCCGCTGCTGCGCCGGCAGCAGGTCCACGAACTCGTTGATCTCCGGCTTCAGGAAGGCCCAGCCGCGCTGCAGGTGGCGCATCAGGCTGTGGCTCTTGTACTGGGTGATGACGCCGATGCGGCGGATGCCGGAGTTCAGGCAGTTGGACAGCGCAAAGTCGATGATGCGGAACTTGCCGCCGAAGTACACGCCGGGCTTGGCGCGGCGGTCGGTCAGGTTCTTCAGGCGGCTGCCCCGGCCGCCGGCCAGGACCAGCGCCACGGCGCGCTTGGGGAGATCGAAGTTGCGTGCGACATCGTGCTGAGCCATTGGGAAGTCTCCCGTATCTGTGTTTTGGCGGAACCGTTGACTGCGATGTACTGCTAGTGGAACTGGGAACTGCTACTGAATGGATAAGATGAACACAAGCGCACGGGGCGCCCGTTTGCAGGATAGCGCGGTGACAAACCGGTTGCATCTGCGACAAAGCGCACTGTTCACGTTGCGTCCCCGCTGCGCCTGCAAACCATTCCAGCATGAAACCCGGCCGGAATTTTGCAGGTGCTCCCAAAATCGCGGCCTCCTGAGGAGCTCAGACTGATGAAACCCACCACCCCCGAAACCGACCTGGCGGCGGCCACCGAACGGCACCTGCTGAACACGGTCGGCGTCGCGCCCGAGCAGGCCGGCGCGCCCGAAGTGCTCCAGGCCGTCTCCCAGGCCGTGCGCGAACAGCTCTCGCAACGCTGGGTGCGTACCCAGGCCGCCGACCGCGCCACCAAGGCCCGGCGCGTGTACTACCTGTCGATGGAATTCCTGATCGGCCGCACCTTCGGCAATGCGCTGCATTCGCTGGGGCTGCAGGGCGACGCCGCCGCGGCCGCCGAGAAGCACGCCAAGACGCTGGAAGACCTGGCCGCCGGCGAGCCCGATGCGGCACTGGGCAACGGCGGCCTGGGCCGCCTGGCCGCCTGCTTCCTCGATTCGATGGCCACGCTGGGCCTGCCCTCGTTCGGCTACGGCATCCGCTACGAATACGGCATGTTCGCCCAGTCGATCCAGGGCGGCCGGCAGGTGGAGCACCCCGACTCCTGGCTGGAGAACGGCACGCCCTGGGAATTCCCGCGGGCCGGCGTGGCCTACCCGGTGCGCTTCGGCGGCTGGGTGGAGCAGCCGGCGCTGCCCGGCGGCAAGGCCCAGTGGCGCCCCGCGGCCGAGGTCAATGCCAAGGCCTACGACATGGTCATCCCCGGCCACGGCACCGACAAGGTGAGCACCCTGCGGCTGTGGAAGGCCGTGGCGCCTGCGCACATCGACCTGCATGCCTTCAACTCCGGCGACTACGCCCGCGCCGCGGAGGTGAAGAACGAGTTCGAGAACATCTCCTGGGTGCTGTACCCCAACGACAGCACGCCGGCCGGCCGCGAGCTGCGGCTGCGCCAGGAGTACTTCTTCACCTCCGCCTCCATCCAGGACATCCTGGGCCGCCACCTGGAAGAGCACCCGACGCTCGACAACCTGCACGAGAAGGTGGCCATCCACCTGAACGACACGCACCCGGCCATCGGCGTGGCCGAGCTGATGCGGCTGCTGGTGGACGAGCACGGCTTTGCCTGGGAAGCGGCCTGGAAGATCACCCAGCGCACCTTCTCGTACACCAACCACACGCTGATGCCCGAGGCGCTGGAGACCTGGGCGGTGGACCTGATGCACCACGTGCTGCCGCGGCACCTGGACATCATCTTCCGCATCAACCACGACTTCCTCGCCTTCGCGGCCAGCAAGAAGCCCGACGACGTGGAGTTCCTGCGCCGGCTGTCGCTGGTGTCCGAAGGCGGCGAGAAGCGCGTGCGCATGGCCAACCTGTCCATCGTGGGCAGCCACATGGTCAACGGCGTGTCGCAGCTGCACTCCGACCTGCTGGTGCAGACCATCTTCTCGGACTTCGCCTACCTGTGGCCCGAGCGCTTCTGCAACATGACCAACGGCGTCACCCCGCGCCGCTGGCTGGCGCAGGCCAACCCCAAGCTCAGCGGCCTGCTGGACCAGACGCTGGGCCAGGGCTGGCGCCTGGACCTGGACGAGCTGGCGAAGCTGAAGACGGTCGGCGACAGCAGCAGCTTCCGCATCGCCTTCGCCGAGGCCAAGCAGCACAACAAGTCGCGCCTGGCCGCGCTGCTGGACAAGACCGTCGGCCTGCGGGTGGACCCCACCAGCCTGTTCGACGTGCAGGTCAAGCGCATCCACGAATACAAGCGCCAGCTGCTGAACCTGCTGCACGTCATCACGCGCTACCAGGAGATCCTGGACAACCCGAATGCCGACTGGCAGCCGCGCACGGTGATCTTCGCGGGCAAGGCGGCTTCGTCGTACCACATGGCCAAGCAGATCATCCGGCTGATTCACGACGTGGCCGCGGTGGTCAACAACGACCGCCGCGTGGGCGACCGGCTGAAGCTGGCCTTCATCCCGAACTACGGCGTGTCGGTGGCCGAGATCATCATGCCGGGCGCCGACCTGTCGGAGCAGATCTCCACCGCCGGCACCGAAGCCTCCGGCACCGGCAACATGAAGCTGGCCCTCAACGGCGCGCTGACCATCGGCACGCTGGACGGCGCCAACATCGAGATCGGCCAGGCCGTGGGCGACGACAACATCTTCATCTTCGGCCTGCGCACGCCCGAGGTGGAAGCGCAGCGGCGCGCCGGCTACCAGCCGATGCGCATCTACGAGGAGAACGCGCGGCTGAAGTCAGTGCTGGACAGCATCGCCTCCGGCGCCTTCTCGCCGGACGAGCCGGACCGCTACCGCGGCGTGGTGGATGCGCTGCTGTGGGGCGGCGACCACTACTTCCTGCTGGCCGACTACGACTCCTACGTGAAGACGCAGCTGCAGGTGGATGCGCGCTTCCGCGACCGCGATGCCTGGGCTCGCAGCGCCATCGCCAACGTGGCTGGCATGGGTCCGTTCTCGGCCGACCGCACCATCGGCCAATACGCCCAGGACATCTGGCAAGTGCAACCGCGCCGCTGATACACGACCATGCTCACAGACAACGATATCGAGCGGCTGCGCAGTGGCCGCCACGGAGACCCTTTTGCCGTGCTCGGCCGGCATGAGGACACCAGCGGCCCGCAATCGCGGGTGTGGATGCGGGCCTGGCTGCCTGGCGCGCAGGCGGTGGCGGTGCTGGACGCGGCCAGCGGCCAGTCGGTCGGCGTGCTGGCGCCGCGGCTGGCCGACGGCTTCTTCGAAGGCCAGTTCGCCAGCCTGCCCACCGACTACCGCTTCCAGGTGCAGTGGCATGGCGGCGTGCAGTCGGTCGTCGACGATCCGTACCGCTTCCCGCTGCTGCTGGGCGACACCGACGTGTGGCTGCTGGCCGAGGGCACGCACCTGCGGCCCTTCGAGGTGCTGGGCGCGCTGCCGCGCACGCTGCTGGGCGTGGAGGGCACGGCCTTCGCGGTGTGGGCGCCGAATGCCCAGCGCGTGAGCGTGGTGGGCGACTTCAACCACTGGAACGGCAGCGCCCATCCCATGCGGCTGCGCACCGAATGCGGCGTGTGGGAGCTGTTCCTGCCGGCGGTGCAGCCCGGCGCGCGCTACAAGTTCGAGCTGGTCGACCGCCATGGCCACCTGCTGCCGCAGAAGGCCGACCCCTATGCCCGCGCGGCCGAGCTGCGGCCGGCCACCGCCAGCGTGGTGGCGCCGATGCAGCCGGTGCAGCCACCCTCGGCCCAGCGCCAGCTGGCCAATGCGCTGGATGCGCCGGTGAGCATCTACGAGGTGCACCTGGGCTCGTGGAAGCGCCGGCCCGAGGAAGGCAACCGCTGGCTCACCTGGGACGAGCTGGCCGACCAGCTGCTGCCCTACGCGCAGGACATGGGCTTCACCCACCTGGAGCTGCTGCCGGTCAGCGAGCATCCGTTCGACGGCTCCTGGGGCTACCAGCCGGTGGGCCTGTATGCGCCCACCGCGCGCTTCGATGCGCCGGGCGAAGGTCCGGGCGGCTTCGACCGCTTCGTGGCCCGCGCCCATGGGCTGGGCCTGGGCGTCATCGTCGACTGGGTGCCCGCGCACTTCCCGAGCGACGCGCACGGCCTGGCGCAGTTCGATGGCACCCACCTCTACGAGCATGCCGATCCGCGCGAAGGCTTCCACCAGGACTGGAACACGCTGATCTACAACTTCGGCCGCGCCGAGGTGCGCAATTTCCTGGTGGGCAATGCGCTGTACTGGCTGGAGCGGCACAACGTCGACGGCCTGCGGGTGGATGCGGTGGCTTCCATGCTCTACCGCGACTACAGCCGCAAGCACGGCGAGTGGGTGCCCAACGAATTCGGCGGCCGCGAGAACCTGGAGGCCATCGGCTTCCTCAAGCGGCTGAACGAGGTGGTGGGCGTGGAGCGGCCGCAGGGCGTGACCATCGCCGAGGAATCGACCGCCTTCCCGGCGGTGTCGCGGCCGGTGTATGCCGGCGGCCTGGGCTTCCACTACAAGTGGAACATGGGCTGGATGCACGACACGCTGCACTACTTCGGCCGTGATCCGCTGTACCGCAAGTACCACCATGGCGAGGTGACCTTCAGCCTGGTGTATGCCTTCAACGAGAACTTCGTGCTGCCGCTGTCGCACGACGAGGTGGTGCACGGCAAGGGATCCATCCTGGCGCGCATGCCGGGCGACCGCTGGCAGCAGTTCGCCAACCTGCGCTCGTACTACGGCTTCATGTTCGGCCACCCGGGCAAGAAGCTGCTGTTCATGGGCTGCGAGTTCGGCCAGCAACGCGAGTGGAACCACGAGTCCAGCCTGGACTGGCACCTGCTGGACGACCCGATGCACCGCGGCGTGCAGAGCCTGGTGCGCGACCTGAACCGGCTGTACGCCACCACGCCCGCGCTGCACCAGCGCGACTTCACCGGCGACGGCTTCGAGTGGCTGGACCACCAGGACGCCCAGCATTCGGTGCTGAGCTTCGTGCGGCGCGACGCCGATGGCGGCTTCATCGTGGTGGTGTGCAACTTCACGCCCACCGTGCATGAAGGCTGGCGCCTGGGCGTGCCCCAGGCCGGCCATTACCGCGAGGTGCTCAACACCGACGCCGCGGCCTATGGCGGCAGCAACGTGGGCACGCCCTTCGGTGCGGCCGCGTCGGAGCCGGTGGCCTGGCATGGCCGCGAGCATTCGGTGCTGCTGACCCTGCCGCCGCTGGCCACCGTGTTCCTCACGCTGGCACCGTGATGGCCGCACCCACCGAGGGCCGGCTGCAGCCCGGCCGGCCCTGGCCGCTGGGCGCCACGGCCGAGGCCGGCGGCGTGAACTTCGCGGTGCCTTCGGCGCATGCGGAGGCGATGCTGCTGTGCCTGTTCGACGATGCCGGCCAGGTGGAGCTGCAGCGGCTGCCACTGCCGGCGCGCACCGGCGACGTGTGGCACGGCTTCCTGCCCGGCGCGGCGGCCGGCCTGGTGTACGGCTACCGTGCCCACGGGCCCTGGCAGCCGGCGGCCGGCCAGCGCTTCAACGACCTCAAGCTGCTGCTGGACCCCTGGGCGCGCGAGATCGTCGGCCGCCACCAGTGGCGCCAGGAGAACGTGGGCGCCGACCCACGCGACAACGCCACCTTCGCATTGAAGGCCCGCGTGCTGCCGGCCGACGACGGCTTCGACTGGCAAGGCGACCGCCGGCTGCACACGCCGCTGGCCGACACCGTGCTGTACGAGCTGCATGTCAAGGGCTTCACCCGCCAGCATCCGGGCGTGCCTGCGGAGCAGCGCGGCACCTATGCCGGCCTGGCCAGCGACGCGGCGGTGGCCCACCTCAAGCGCCTGGGCGTCAGCGCCGTGAGCCTGCTGCCGGTGCACCAGCACATCGACGAAGAGCGGCTGGTGGCGATGGGCCTGAGCAACTACTGGGGCTACAACACCATCGGCTTCTTCGCGCCCGAGCCCTCGTATGCGGCCACGCCCGACGCGCGCACCGAGTTCCGCCAGATGGTGCGCCGGCTGCATGCCGAAGGCATCGAGGTCATCCTCGACGTGGTGTTCAACCACAGCGCCGAGACCGACGAGCACGGCCCCACCATCAGCTTCCGCGGGCTGGACAACGCCGGCTGGTACCGGCTGCGCCACGAGAGCCGCGCGCTCTACGAGAACGACACCGGCTGCGGCAACACGCTGGACATCCGCCAGCCCCGTGTGCTGCAGCTGGTGATGGACAGCCTGCGCTGGTGGGTGGGCGAGATGCACGTCGACGGCTTCCGCTTCGACCTGGCGCCGGTGCTGGGCCGCGGGAATCACGGCTTCGACCGCGACGGCGCGTTTTTCATGGCCTTGCGGCAAGACCCGCTGCTGCAGGGCGTCAAGCTGATCGCCGAGCCCTGGGACATCGGCCCCGGCGGCTACCAGCTGGGCCAGTTCCCGGCCGGCTGGCTGGAGTGGAACGACAAGTTCCGCGACACCATGCGCGCCTTCTGGCTGGGCCATCCGGCGCACCGGGGCGATTTCGCGCGACGGCTGGCCGGCTCGGCCGACCTGTTCCACCAGCGCGGCCGCGCGCCGGGCGAGGGCGTGAACTACGTGGTCTCGCACGACGGCTTCACCCTGCGCGACCTGCTCACCTACGAGCAGCGCCGCAACCAGGCCAATGGCGAGGACAACCGCGACGGCCACGGCCACAACCTGGGCTGGAACTGCGGCCAGGAGGGCGAGACCGACGATGCCGCCGTGCAGGAACGCCGCGCCCGCCTGGCGCGGGCGCTGCTGGCCACGGTGCTGCTGGCCCAGGGCACGCCGATGATCGCCGCCGGCGACGAACTGGGCCACACCCAGGACGGGAACAACAATCCCTACTGCCAGGACAACGCCATCACCTGGATCGACTGGGCCGCCGCCGACGAAGCGCTGATCGACTTCACCGCCCGGCTGATCGGCCTGCGCCGCACGCTGCTGCCGCTGGGCGAGCGCTGGTACAGCGGCTTTCCCGATGCCGAGGGCCAGCCCGACCTGGCCTGGTTCGGTGCCGACGGCCGGCCGCTGGGTGCGGCCCAGTGGCACGACGGCGACGCCCGTGCGCTGGGCGCCTGGATCGGCCAGCCGGGCCGGGCGCAGGCACCGCTGCTGCTGCTGGTCAATGCCGATGCGGACGACACCGCCTTCGTGCTGCCCGAGGCGCCGGCGGGCTGGCAGCGGCTGCTGGACACGGCCGAGACGGCCACGGGCACGCAGCCTGCCCCTGCGCCGGCAGCGTCGCCGCTGCGCGTGCGCGGCCGCAGCCTGGTGCTGCTGGCCGCCACCCCCGCCCCCTAAACCCCGCTCAAGCTGCCCACGATGCGCCTTCCCCGACTTTCCGGCGTCCTGCTCCACCCCACCTCGCTGCCCGGCCCGCATGGCAGCGGCGACCTGGGCCCCGCCGCCCGCCACTTCGTCGACTGGCTGCACGGTGCCGGCCAGTCGCTGTGGCAGATCCTGCCGCTGGGCGGCATCGGTCCCGGCAACTCGCCCTACATGAGCAGCAGCGCCTTCGCCGGCAACCTGCTGCTGATCGACCTGGACGAGCTGCGCCAGCACGGCTGGCTGACCGAGGCCGACCTGGCGCCGGAGGCGGTGTTCGACGCCCGCCGCATCGACTTCGAGGCGCTGGTGCCCTACCGCATGGCGCGGCTGGCCCGTGCGGCGCGCCACTTCGCGGCCGCGCCCGGCGCCCATGCCGCGGCGTACCAGCAGTTCCGGGCCAGCCATGCCAGCTGGCTGGCCGACTATTCGCTGTTCATGACGCTGTGGGAGCACCACGGCTTCATCGACTGGACCGACTGGCCCGCGCCGCTGCGCCGCCGCGAGCCCGCTGCGCTGGAGCAAGCCCGCTTGCAGCATGCCGAGCGCATCGGCTTCTACGAGTTCTGCCAGTGGAGCTTCTTCCGCCAGTGGAAGGCGCTGCGGGCCTATGCCAACCAGCGCGGCGTGCAGATCATGGGCGACGCGCCCATCTTCATCGCCCACCAGAGCGCCGAGGTGTGGGCGCGGCAGGAGCTGTTCGAGCTGGACGACGGCGGCCGCCCCACCGCGGTGGCCGGCGTGCCGCCGGATTTCTTCAGCGAGACCGGCCAGCGCTGGGGCAACCCGCTGTACCGCTGGAGCGCGCATGCGGCCGAGGGCTATGCCTGGTGGACCGAGCGCATCCGCCGCATCTTCGAGATGACCGACCTGGTGCGCATCGACCATTTCCGCGGCTTCGCCGGCTACTGGGAGATCCCGGCCGACGAGCCCACCGCCATCAATGGCCAGTGGAAGCCGGGCCCGGGCGCCGCGCTGTTCGATGCGGTGGCCGCCGCGCTGGGGCCGCTGCCCATCGTGGCCGAGGACCTGGGCGTCATCACGCCGGACGTGGTGGAACTGCGCCAGCGCTTCAAGTTCCCGGGCATGCTGATCCTGCAGTTCGCCTTCGGCGGCGGCAGCGACAACACCTACCTGCCGCACAACCACACGCCCGACAGCGTGGTGTACACCGGCACCCACGACAACAACACCACGCTGGGCTGGTGGCACGAGGCCGGCGAGGCCGAGCGCCACCATGCCCGCAGCTACCTGGCCACCGACAGCGCCCACATCCTGCCGGCCATGCTGCGCACCGCCGCCGCCTCGGTGGCCGACACCGCCATCTTCCCGATGCAGGACGTGCTGGGCCTGGGTGCCGAGGCCCGCATGAACGTGCCCGGCGTGGGCGACGGCGCCTGGGCCTGGCGCTTCGAATGGAGCCAGGTGCGGCCGGAGCACGGCCAGGCATTGCACGAACTTTGCAAGCAGTACGGCCGGCTGCGCAGTTCACCGCAGCCCAAGCGGTAGCACGTTCGGGGTCTGCAGCCAACGCATGAAGTTCCTCGCGGGCCGAGGATGCAGCCGCCCTAGACTGCCCCTCGCTCACAACCCACAGGAGCTACACGATGATGCCAATCCTCTCGCGTACTGGCCGCGGGCGCACGCCCGCGGCCCTCGCGGCAGCCGCCGGCCTTGCACTGGCGATGCTGCTGCCCCTGCAGCTGCAGGCGCAGACGCTGCGATGGTCCTCTGCCGGCGATCCGCTGACGCTGGACCCCTATGCGCAGAACGAGTCGCTGACCAACGCCATCAACGGGCAGGTGTATGAGTTCCTGGTGGCGCGCGACAAGCAGCTCAACATCGTGCCGCAGCTGGCCACCGAATGGCGCCAGGACGGCCCGCTGAAATGGATCTTCAAGCTGCGGCCGGGCGTCAAGTTCCATGACGGCCGGCCCTTCACCGCCGACGACGTGGTGTTCTCGGTGGAGCGCGCCAAGCAGCCCACCTCGCAGATCGCGGTGTATGCCAATGCCATGGGCACGGTGCGCAAGATCGACGACCTGACGGTGGAGTTCACCACGCCGCAGTTCGAGCCCATCTTCCTGCAGAAGCTCAACACCATCTACATCATGAGCAAGGGTTGGGCGGAGCAGAACAACGCCACCGTCACGCAGAACTTCGCCGCCAAGGAAGAGGCCTTCGCCGCCCGCAACATGAACGGCACCGGCCCCTTCATGCTGGTGAGCCGCGCGCCAGGCGTGAAGACGGCCTACAAGCGCAACCCGAACTACTGGGGCCGCATCGAGGGCAACGTGCAGGAGGTGGTGTTCACGCCCATCGCCAGCGGCGCCACCCGCACCGCGGCGCTGATCTCCGGCGAGCTGGACTTCGTGCTCGACCCGCCCCCCACCGACGTGGAGCGCCTGCGCCGCACGCCGGGCGTGAAGATCGTCGACGGGCCGGAGAGCCGCGTCATCTTCATCGGCATGGACCAGGGGCGCGACGAGCTGCTCTACAGCAGCGTCAAGGGCAAGAACCCGCTGAAGGACGTGCGGGTGCGCAAGGCGCTGTACCACGCCATCGACATCGAGACGATCAAGACCAAGCTGATGAACGGCCAGGCCGCGCCCACCGGCGCGCTGGTGCCTTCACCGCTGGCCACCTTCAACGATCCCGAGATCGAGCGCCGCCTGCCCTACGACGTGGAGCTGGCGAAGAAGCTGATGGCCGAGGCCGGCTATCCCGACGGCTTCGAGATCACCTTCGACACGCCGAACGACCGCTACGTGAACGACGAGCGCATCGCCGTGACGCTGGCCTCGCAGTGGGCCCGCATCGGCGTGAAGGTGCGGGTGAACGCGCAGACCAAGTCGCTGTTCTTCAACAAGGTGGAGAAGCTCGATACCTCGATGTACCTGTTCGGCTGGGGCGGCGCCATCACCGATGCCGAGACCACCTTCACCCCCATCTACCGCAACCGCGGCGCCAAGGGTGTGGGCGAGTACAACCGCGGCAACTACGTCGACGACGAGCTGGACGCGCTGGCGGCCGCTTCCAGCAAGGAGCAGGACCCGGCCAAGCGCAAGGCGCTGATCAAGCAGACCATCCTGCGCCACAACGAGCAGGTGCGCCACATTCCGCTGCACCGGCAGTTCATCCCGTGGGCCGCGAGGCCCAACGTGAACGTGGTGCACCGCGCCGACAACTGGCTGGAATGGCAGTGGGTGACGGTGGCCAAGCCCTGAGGCAGGTCAGGCGGCCGGCTTGCCGGCCGCGACCGCCGCGGCGATCTCGGCCAGCAGCGAATCCATCTCTTCCACCTCGAAGGGCTTGGGCAGCGAGCGCACGGTGTCGCCCAGCGTCTCCAGCCCGCGCGTGAGCGCATAGCCGGAGGACAGCACCACCCAGGTGCCCGGCGCCTTGGCCAGCACCGCGCGGGCCAGGTCCACGCCCGACATGGTGGGCAGGCTCACGTCGGTGATGACGACGTCGCAGGGCTGGCGCTCGAAGGCGGCCAGCGCCTCTTCCGCGGTGGCGAACGATTCGACGACACGGTCGTCGGCTTCGAGCAGCAGCCCGATCGTTTCGCGCAACTCGTCGTTGTCCTCGACGTAATAGATCTGCAGCGCAGGCATGGCAAGGGGCCCCGGAAGGGCAGGTGCGGCTAAGGGAAGGGGGGGTTGTAGCACGGCGGCGACATTGTCGCCGCTGGGCGAGCTCCCCAGCCTTGCATGAAGCGCGCCTCAGCAGCGCGGCAGGCCGGGCAGTTCGGCGCCCTGGCCGCAGGCGCGGGCGCGGCCCGAGGGCGCCAGCCGCACCTCGGCGCTGCGGCTGCCCAGGGCCAGTTCGGCCACCAGGCCGGGCTCGGCGCGGCCCAGGCGGCCATCGAACACCGCCTCGTGGCTGCCGGTGAGCTGCACCTGCACATGGGCGCTGCCATCGATGCGGCGCAGCGCGCAGGCCGGCGCCGGCGAGGCGGCGGCGCGGCAGTCGCAGCCGGGCTCATGGCTGACCGCGTAGCACCATTGGGGACCGCCCTGCACGTTGACGTACATCGCGCGGCCGGCCAGCACCGCATCGAAGCGGGCCTGCTGCAGCTCCAGCGCCAGCTGCTCGGTGGCGCCGGCCAGGCGCTGGCGGGCGCTGAAGTCGGTGTAGGAGGGCAGGCCCACGGCCATGAACACCGCCACGATCGCGGCCACCACCAGCAGCTCGATGAGCGTGAGGCCGTCCTGCCGCAGGCGGCGCAGGGCCGTGGGCATGGCCGTCAGTCCAGCGCCAGCAGGCGGCGGCGCTTCTGGGTCTGGTCGATGTAGCGCTGCAGCGCGCGCTGCGCCTCGCCGTCCAGCCCGGTGATCGAGCAGCCCAGGCGCAGCCCGCCGCTCTGCGGATTCAGCGAAGTGACGTGGTGTAGCTGCAGCGTGGCCTCGAAACGCGTGTGGGCATCCAGCTCGATGCGCGCGCCCTGCAGCCGCACGCCCGGGGGCAGTGGCGGCACGTCGTCGGGCAGGAAGATGGCGCAGCCGGTGAGGCTGACGTCCAGCACCCGCAGCGACAGCTGCATGTCCGGCAGGCTGGGGTGGCGCAGGTAGGCGGCCGGCGTGTTGCGGGCCACCGGCCGCACGCGGAAGCTGCTGCGGCGCTGGAAGCGGAACAGCTCCGCCGGGATCTGCGCCTGCAGCGCGCTGGCGCGGTGACCGTGCACCAGCAGCAGCTGCTGCAGGTCGAACTGCAGCTTGACGTTGTCCAGGTAGCCCACCACCGTGGCCTCGCCGGCATCCACCAGGGCCTGCAGCTGCGGGTCGGTGGCATCGGCGCTGAAGCTGATCTTGCGCTGCGCCGCATCCACCGTCCACACGGTGGTGGTGTAGGCGCTGCCATCGGGCGCGCTCAGGTGCACGGTGGCGCCTTCGTCCAGCAGCTCGCGCAGCAGGGCGGCCACTTCCTCGGGCGAGCCGACGCGGAAGTTGTCGCGCTCGTCGCCGGACAGGGCATCGAGCGGTGCGGGCTGGGTGATCTCGGACATGGCGGTGGCGCGGCTGGCGGGCTCAGTGCAGGGTCTGCGACTGTCCGGACATCAGGTTGTCCAGGTCCTCGATCCACGGCTCGGCCAGCACGCGGATCTCGGCGTCGTTGACCAGGATGCGCTGCATGATGCGGGTCTTGAGCTGCATCGATTCGGGCGGCAGCTTCTCGCTGCGGGCCGCATGCTTGAGCTGCGAGATCAGCAGCACGCAGGCGCCTTCGAGCTTGAGCACCTGGTCCCAGTTGCCCGCCCGCGCAGCCTCGAGCATGTCGGCGCTGGCGCGCTCGATGGCTTCGTAGTAGGCGAGCAGCTTGTCATTCATGGTCATTCCGGCGTACGGCCGATCGCAGAAATTGGGAGTCATCGTCCAGACGTGGCCGCGTTGGAAGCCTGCGGTGCGATCGACGCCCAGGCGTCACGCAGAGGTTCGATCAGGCGGCGGCATTCTTCGAGCGCCTGTTCATCGTTGCGCAGGTTCGCCTGCGTCAGCCGCAGCGTGACGTAGGCGTAGAGGTCGTTGAGGTCGGAGGCCAGCGCACCGCCGGCTTCCAGGTTGAGCGAGCCTTTCAGGCCTTCGTCCACGATGCGGGCGGCGCGGCTGATCTCGCGCCCCTTGCGCTCGATGTCGCCGCCCTGCATGGCACCGCGGGCCTGGTCCACGGCGTCCATGAAACCGTCGAACAGCATGGCCACGAGGCGATGCGGATCGGCCACCTCGACGCTCGTGTTCACGCCCACCTTGCGGTACATGTTGGCGACGGAATGCGAGTGGCCGAAGGGCGAAGCGGCGTGCGGTGCGTACATGATGGCTTGGACGTTGGCTGCTGCGATGCCCTGTTATCGGCGTTGCAAAGCGGTGACTTGAACCGTGGCCGGGGCGGAAATCACCTGCTCTTCGCACCTTGCAAGGGCTTCAGGCGTCCTTGTTCCAGGCCGCGATCTGCTGCGTGATGTAGTTGTTCAGCGAGGTCAGGCTGGCCATCTTGGTGTCCAGCGCGCTGTACTGCGCCCGCAGCCGGCGCTCGGTGTCTTCCAGGCGCGCCTCGGCCTTGTCCTGCTCGCTCTGGTTGCGGGCCAGGCTCTTGTTCAGGCCTTCGGTGCGGCTGGTCAATGCGCCTTCGATGCTGAGCACCGAGTCGCTGAACTTGCGCAGCTGCGTGGCGATGCCGCTGCGGCTGTTGTTGGCCAGGTCGGTGGTGGTGAACAGCTTGCGCACCTCCGGCAGGTTGGCGGCCAGGGCCTTGCTGAACTGGGTGTCGTCCACTGCCAGCGTGCCGTCGGACTGCAGCGAGATGCCCACCGACGACAGCGTCTGGTAGACCGAGGAGGCCGGCGAGGAGCCGCCCACCAGGTTGCGCAGCTGGCGCTGCAGCGTCACCGCCGTGCTGTCGCCCTGCAGGTTGCCGGCGGTCTTGGTGGCGTCGTCGTAGCGCGTCTCCGTGGACAGCAGCTTGCTCAGCTCGTTGTAGGCGGTGGTGAAGTCGGTTACCGCCTTCTTGATGCGCTCGGCATCGGCGCTCACGCTGATGCTCACCGGCGCGCTGGTCACCGCGCCCAGGGTCAGGCTCACGCCTTCCACCACGTTGGCCAGCGTGTTGCTGGCCGAGGTGACGGGCAGGCCGTTGATGGTGGCCTCGGCATTGGCGCCGCTCTGGCGCAGCGTGGTGGAGGTGGGCGCGTTGGGCGGATCGAAGGCCAGCGCCGACAGGCCGTTGGCATCGGTGTCGCTGCCGTCGTTGTCGGTGGTGGTGATGCGAAAGCCGTTGGGCTCGCCGGTCTCGCGCGAATTGATCACCAGCCGCGCGCCGCTGGCGTCGTTCAGGATGGAGGCATTGACGCCGCTGCCCAGCGCATTGATCTTGTCGCGCAGCGTGGTCAGGGTGTCGGCGCCGGTCACTTCCACGCTCAGCGACTTGGCGCCGGCGGTGGGGCTGAAGCTGGTGTTGCCGGTGTTCCAGCTGCCCAGCTCGATCTTCATGGTGCCGCCGCCCACGAAGGAGGTGGCGGCCGCGAAGGACTTGCTGCTCACCGACTGCGCAGTGGCCAGCTTCTGCACCGCCACCGCATAGTTGCCGGCGCTGGCGCCGGTGGTGGTGGTCACGCCCACGGTGCTGGCGCTGGTGGAGCTGCCGGACATCGCGTTCCAGGTGCCCAGGCCGGCCAGCGCCACCGAGGCGCTGCGGAAGGCCTCCATCTTGGAGGTGAGCGAGCCGAAGGCCGAGATCTTCGCGTCGATGCCTTCGGCGCGCGTCTCCAGAAGCTCCAGCGGCTTCTTCTCGATCTTCATCAGCCCGCTGATGATTTCTTCGACTTCCAGCCCGCTGCCGATGCCGATGGAGGTGACCGCCATGATGCCGTTCCCTTGTCAAATGCGTGCCCGCAAGGGCACAGGGCCGGCGCCTTGGCCGGCCTTCTGCTCTTCGGTCATCCCCGCGCGGACTTGAAGCCGGGGATGTGACAGGGCGTCAGCCTTGCAGCAGCTGCATCACCTGCTGCGGCAGCTGGTTGGCCTGGGCCACCATCGCGGTGCCGGCCTGCTGCAGGATCTGCGACTTCGACAGGTTGGCCGTCTCGGCCGCGAAGTCCGCGTCCATGATGCGGCCGCGGGCGGCGGAGGTGTTCTCCGACTGCGTCTGGATGTTGGACACGGCGCTCTCGAAGCGGCTCTGCACCGCGCCCAGCGTGGCGCGCGCGCCGTTGATCTGCACCAGCGCGTCGTCGATCTGCTTCATCGCCAGCCAGGCGTCTTCCGGCGTCTCGATGGTCAGGTCGTCGATGCCGGCCGACGAGGTGCCGGCACCGGCGGTGATGCTGCCGCCGGAGATGCCGGTGGTGGCGGCGCTGAAGCCGGTCAGGCTGATGGCCACCGCGCTGCCCGCGGTGTCCAGCTTGTCCGAGCGCAGCTCCACGTCGAAGATGCCGGCGGACGATTGCTTCAGGAATGCGGTCAGGCCGGTGTCGGCCGTCAGGCGGTTGATGGCTTCCACCACCTGGCCCAGGCGTTCCTCGCCGGTGCGGGCGACGGCCAGGTCGTTGAGCGAGAAGTTCACGCCGCTGACGGTGATGGCCAGCGAGCCGTCGGTCACGGCCGACAGCGTGGTGATGCCGCCGGCGGACACGCCCACCTGGCTGGTTTCGCCATACACCACCTTCGACAGGCCGGTGGCCGACGCATTGGTCAGCGCGGCCACGGTGATGACCTCGCCCGAATTGGCGCCCACCTGGAAGGTGGCGGCGGAGAAGCTGCCGTCCAGCAGCTTGGTGCCGTTGAAGCCGGTCTGCTTGGCCACGCGGTCGATTTCATCGCGCAGCTGCGACACCTCGGCCTGCAGCGCGGTGCGGTCCTTCGTGCTGTTGGTGGCGTTGGACGACTGCACCGCCAGCTCACGCATGCGTTGCAGCATGTCGCCGATCTTGCCCAGCGCGCCTTCCGCGGTCTGCGCCAGCGAGATGCCGTCGTTCGCATTGCGGGCGGCCACGTTGAGGCCCCGCACCTGCGTGTTCATGCGCTCGGCGATGGCCAGTCCGGCGGCATCGTCCTTGGCGCTGTTGACCCGGATGCCCGACGACAGCCGTTGCATCGAGGTCATGAGGCTGCTTTGCGAAGCGTTGAGGTTTCGCTGTGCGTTCAGCGACGCGATGTTGGTGTTGATGGTCTGCGGCATCAGGCTCTCCAAGTAGGCCCAGGGATGGGATGCCGGCTTGACTGCCGCGATTCCCCGTGGGACGTGCCCATTGTTCAACCGCGGCCGGTGTGACAAACGGACGAAGAGCGCTGCAAACGGGGTTCAGTTTCCAAATGAGCAGCGCCCCGCGCGGCGAGGCCGGCGGGGCGCTGTGGGGGCGTGGCGAGGCGGCGCGGCGGCCGCCTGCGGGCTTTGGATCAGCCCAGGAGCTGCAGCACCTGCTGCGGCAGCTGGTTGGCCTGGGCGACCATCGCGGTGCCGGCCTGCTGCAGGATCTGCGCCTTCGACAGGTTGGCGGTTTCCGAGGCGAAGTCGGCGTCCACGATGCGGCCGCGGGCAGCCGAGGTGTTCTCCGCCTGCGTCTGGATGTTGGACACGGCGTTCTCGAACCGGCTCTGCACCGCACCCAGCGAGGCACGGGTGCTGTTGACCTGCACCAGCGCGTCGTCGATCTGCTTCATCGCCAGCCAGGCGTCTTCGGCGGTCTCGATGGACAGCTCGTCGATGCCGGCGGCCGAGGTGCCGGCGCCCGAGGTGATGGTGCCGGTGGTCAGGCCGGTGCCCGTGGTGGTGAAGCCGGTCAGGGCCACCGACACGGCCGAGCCGTCCGACAGCGTCTGCTCCGAGCGCAGCTTGACCGCGAAGGTGCCGCCGGCTTCCTTCTCCAGGAAGGCGGTGACGCCGGTGTCCGAGGTCAGGCGGTTGATCGCTTCCACCACCTGGCCCAGGCGCTCTTCGCCGGTGCGGGCGGTCGACAGGTCGCCGATCGAGTAGTTCACGCCGCTCACGGTCACGGCCATCGTGCCGCCGGTGACTTCGGTCAGCGTGGTGATGGAGCCGGCCGAGATGCCGGTCTGGCTGGTGGCGCCGTACACCACCTTCGACAGGCCGTCGGCCGAGGCGTCGGTCATCGCGGCGATGGTGATCACTTCACCCGAATTGGCACCCACCTGGAAGGAGCCGGCGGCGAACGAGCCGTCCAGCAGCTTCTTGCCGTTGAAGCTGGTGTTCTTGGCGACGCGGTCGATTTCATCGCGCAGCTGCACCACTTCGGCCTGCAGCGCCTTGCGGTCGGTGCTGCTGTTGGTGGCGTTGGCCGACTGCACGGCCAGTTCACGCATGCGCTGCAGCATGTCGCCCACCTTGCCCAGCGCGCCTTCAGCGGTCTGTGCCAGGGAGATGCCGTCGTTGGCATTGCGGGCGGCGACGCTCAGGCCGCGGGTCTGGGCGCTCATGCGTTCGGCGATGGCCAGGCCGGCGGCATCGTCCTTGGCGGAATTCACCCGGACACCCGAGGACAGGCGCTGCATCGAGGTGGCAAGGCTGCCTTGCGATGCGTTCAGGTTGCGCTGAGCCGTCATCGAGGCGACGTTGGTATTGATGGTCATGGCCATGGGGACACACTCCTAATGATGATGAGATCCCGGCGCGGGCGCCGGATTTGCCTCGTCTGGCGGAGGAGACCTCCATCAGCCGTGCCGGCTGCCTGCCGATATCCAACAACCCTTTGCTGGACAGCGGCCGAAGGCCAGGCGGTGCCCGCCACACCCTCCCGATCGGCTGTTCCTTCTAGCCGGCCCGGGAGGGTCTTCCGGGGCTTCAACACCGTTGTGCAGCGTTGATGGAAGCCTTATCGGAAGCCGTTTCTCCCGACTTGAGCCCTGTTGCCACAAACATGTGTAAATGACCTGCAAGCGCGGGGCTGTTCGTGGTATTGCGGATTTGCCAGGCGCCTAGATTCCCGGCACCCGCTTTTCACAGGTGCCTTTTCATGCTGACCCGCCATCTCCGCAAGCCGCCCGCCGCCGAACCCGTACGCGGCACCGCGCGCACCTGGCAGGAGGCTGAATCGATGCTGGCCTCCATGGTCAAGCACCCGCGCTTCGGGCTGGACCAGTGGCTGGCGCTGGGCAGCGCCCGGCTGCAGCTGGGTGACTACGACGGCCTCGTGGAAGCCGCGCGCCAGGCCCAGGCCATCGAGCCCGACAACCTGCAGGCGGTGCATCTGCTCACCTCCGGCCTGATGAAGCAGTCGCGCTGGAAGGAAGCGCTGGCGCTGTTCGAGCAGCACGGCCAGGGCAAGGCCCGCGAGCACTACCAGTTCGTCAGCAACCATGCCACCACGCTGGCCGAGATGGGCCGCCATGCCGATGCGGTGCCCATCTACCTGGAAGCGATGGTGCTGTGCGTGCAGGACCCGGCCATCCACATGAAGCTGGGCCTGTCGCTCAAGGAAATGAAGATGTTCGAGGAGGCCGCCGAGAGCTTCCTCACCGCCGTGACGCTGCAGCCCGACCGCTTCGCCGCGCAGGTGATGGTGATCCACCTGCGGCAGTTCGCCTGCGCCTGGGGACAGCTGGAGGCCGACATGGCCAGCATGCGCAGCGCGCTGGAAGCCATGGAGATCGACCCCGCCAGCACCCGCGGCGAAGGTGCCGCCTGGGCGTTGGCCGCGCTGGACATCCCGCCCGCGCTGATGCTCAAGGCCACCCGACAGGTGGCCGAGCGCTGCGCCCTGGGCGCCACGCCGCTGCCGCGCCGCCGCGTGGCCGCCGCCGGCAGCCGGCCGCTGCGCATCGGCTACGTGTCGGCCGACTTCCACAGCCATGCCACCTCGCTGCTGCTGGTGGAGGCGCTGGAGGCCCGCGACCGCTCGCGCTTCCATGTGACGCTGTATTCCCACGGCCGCAACGACGGCAGTGCCACCCAGCACCGGGTGCGCGCTGCCTGCGAGCGCTTCGTGGACATGCGCGAGATGACGCTGGCCGAGATGGCCCGCCGCATCCACCAGGACGAGATCGACGTGCTGGTGGACCTGAAGGGCCAGACCTACGAGAACCGCCTGGGCGTGTTCGCCTACCGGCCGGCGCCGATCCAGGTCTCCTTCCTCGGCTTTCCCGGCACCTCGGGCGCCAGCTACATCGACTATTTCATCGGCGACCGCCATGTGACGCCGCTGGAACATGCGCCGCACTATGCCGAGCACATCGCGCAGATGCCGGGCTGCTACCAGCCCAACGACAGCCAGCGCCCGCACCCGGCCCCGCACGAGCGGGTGCAGTGGGGCCTGCCGCGCGAAGGCATCGTGCTCGGCAACTTCAACCAGAGCTTCAAGCTGCTGCCCGAGACCTTCGACGCCTGGGTGCGCATCCTGCAGGCGGTGCCGGGCAGCATCCTGTGGCTGCTGGCGGACAACCAGCAGGCCATCCGCAACATCGAGCGGGAGGCCGCCGCCCGCGGGCTGGACCCGCAGCGCATCCGCTTCGCGCCGCGGGTGGGCATCGAGCACCACCTGGCGCGCCTGCCGGTGGTGGACTTCATGCTGGACAACTGGCCCTGCAGCGCGCACACCACCGCCAGCGATGCGCTGTGGATGGGCGTGCCGGTGCTCACGCTGATGGGCGAGGGCTTCGCCTCCCGCGTGGCCGGCAGCCTGCTGCACAGCGTGGGCCTGCCCGAACTGGCCTGCACCAGCGTGCAGCAGTACGAGGACACCGCCGTCGCCCTGATGCGCGACCCGGCCCGGCTGCAGGCCATGCGCCGCCACTTGAGCGAAGGCCGCCAGGGCTTCGTGCTGTTCGACGGCGCCCGTTTCGCACGCGACCTGGAGTCGCTGTACGAACGCATGGCCGAGCGCGACCGCCAGGGCCTGCCGCCGGCCGCGCTGGCGGCCTGAGCGTCCCACGCGGTGCTGGCGTCGCAGGGACCTCACCTGCTACGCTTGCAAAATGAACGAAACGGTACATTCCGAGCGCCGGGCCACCCGCACCAACGACCCCGACCGCACGATGGCCGACATCATCGAGGTGGCCACGCACGAGTTCTCGGAGAAGGGGCTGGCGGGGGCGCGCATCGATGTGATCGCCGAGGCCATGCGCACCAGCAAGCGCATGATCTATTACTACTTCGGCAGCAAGGAAGGCCTGTACCTGGCCGTGCTGGAGGCGGCCTACAGCCGCATCCGCAGCATCGAGGCGGAGCTGCACCTGGAGGACATGGCGCCCGAGGCCGCGCTGCGCACGCTGGTGGCCTTCACCTTCGACTACCAGGCCGCCAATCCCGACTTCATCCGCCTGGTGATGAACGAGAACATGCACCGCGGCGAGTACCTGGCGCAGAGCAAGACCATCCAGCGGCTGAACGTGCCGGCCATCGACTCGGTGCGCGAGATCTACGAGCGCGGCGTGCGCGAGGGCGTCTTCCGCGCCGGCGTCGATCCGGTGTCGCTGCACATGGCCATCGCAGCGCCGTGCTTCTTCAACGTGGCCAACCGCCACACCTTCGGCCTGATCTTCAAGATCGACTTCGACGATCCCGCCGCCACCGCGACGCGGCGCGAATCCATCGTCGAGATGATCGTGCGCTTCGTGCGGCGTTGAACGCGCCGGCCGCTGCGGCCGGCCGCGCGTCTCGGGCACCGGGTAATCCCGGGTGTTTGAAAACTAACTAGTTCGTACATTCACGGCAGGCGTACGGCACTGCATCGGCGCCGCTGATGGAGACACCCGCATGGACGCCTGGATCGACCGGTTCTGCCAACTCATCGACGCCCTCATCGGCCTGGCCCTGGCGGTCATGGTGGTGCTGGTGTTCGGCAACGTGGTGCTGCGCTACGGCTTCAACTCCGGCATCACCGTGTCGGAGGAGCTGTCTCGCTGGCTCTTCGTGTGGATGACTTTCCTGGGCGCCATCGTCGCGCTCAAGGAGCACGGCCACCTGGGCACCGACATGGTGGTGGCCCGGCTGCCGCGGCTGGGCAAGCGCCTGTGCGCGGTGGTGGGCCTGGTGCTGATGCTGTTCGTCACCTGGCTGCTGTTCTCGGGCAGCCTGCAGCAGGCGCGCATCAATGCCGACGTGACCGCGCCCACCAGCGGGCTCTCGATGGGCATCTTCTACGGGGCGGGCGTGGTGTTCGCGGTGTGCAGCGGCGTGCTGCTGCTGCGTGAGCTGGCGCGCAGCGCCAGCGGCCGGGCTGGCGACGACGAGCTGGTGATGGTGCAGGAATCCGAAGACACCGTGCGGGGTGTGAAATGACGGTGTTCGTCTTCCTCGGCTCGCTGCTGGCCGCCATGGCCATCGGCATTCCCATCGCCTATTCGCTGCTGCTGTCCGGCGTGGCGCTGATGTGGCACCTGGACCTGTTCGATGCACAGATCCTGGCGCAGAACGTGATCAACGGCGCCGACAGCTTCCCGCTGCTGGCGGTGCCCTTCTTCATGCTGGCCGGCGAGATCATGAACGTGGGCGGCCTGTCGCGCCGCATCGTGACGCTGGCCCTCACGCTGGTGGGCCACCGCCGCGGCGGCCTGGGCTTCGTGGCCATCGTGGCGGCCTGCCTGATGGCGGCGCTGTCGGGCTCGGCGGTGGCCGACACCGCGGCGCTGGCCGCACTGCTGCTGCCGATGATGGTGCGCGCCGGCCACGACAAGGCCCGCGCCGGCGGCCTCATCGCCTCGGCCGGCATCATCGCGCCGGTGATCCCGCCGTCCATCGGCTTCGTCATCTTCGGCGTGGCGGCCAACGTGTCGATCAGCAAGCTGTTCCTGGCCGGCATCGTGCCGGGGCTGCTGATGGGCGTGGCCATCGCCATCACCTGGTGGTGGGTGGCCAAGCGCGAGGCGGTGGAGCCGCCGCCCAAGGCCACGCGGGCCGAGAAGCTGAAGGCGCTGCGCGAGTCGGCCTGGGCGATGTTCCTGCCGGTCATCGTGCTGGTGGGCCTGAAGATGGGCGTGTTCACGCCCACCGAGGCCGCGGTGGTCGCTGCCGTCTACGCGTTGGCCGTCAGCACGCTGGTGTACCGGGAGATGACCTTCCGCCAGACCTGCGAGGTGTTCGTGTCCGCCGCCAAGACCACCGCGGTGATCATGTTCCTGGTGGCCGCGGCCATGGTCTCGGCCTGGCTCATCACCGTGGCCGACATCCCCAGCAAGATGATCGGCCTGCTCGAGCCCTTCATGGACAACCCGACGGTGCTGCTGCTGATGATCATGCTGCTGGTCATCGCAGTGGGCACCGCGATGGACATGACCCCCACCATCCTGATCATGACCCCGGTGCTGATGCCGGTGGTCAAGGCCGCGGGCATCGACCCGGTGTACTTCGGCGTGCTGTTCATCATGAACAACGCCATCGGCCTCATCACCCCGCCGGTGGGCACGGTGCTCAACGTGGTGGCCGGCGTGGGCAAGATGAAGATGGACGAGGTCACGCGCGGCGTGCTGCCGTTTATGACGGCGCAGTTCGCGGTGATGTTCCTGCTGGTGTTCTTCCCTTCCATCGTCACCGTGCCTGCGCGGTGGTTCGCAGGCTGAGCCGCGCGCCCCGCCGTTTTCCGTCCGACCCAAGGAGACAAGACCATGAAGACCTTCGCCCGCTCGATCTGCATCGGCCTGGCCGCGCTGCTGCCGCTGGGCGCCGCCCTGGCGCAGGACATCAAGGAGCGCACCGTCAAGTTCGCGTTCCAGAACCAGACCGGCCATCCGCAGGCGCAGGGCGCCGCCAAGTTCGCCGAGCTGGTGGCGGCCAAGTCGAACAAGAAGATCACGGTCAAGCTGTTCCCGGGCGGCACGCTGGGCGGCGACCTGCAGACCGTCTCGGCGCTGCAGGGCGGCACGGTGGAGATGACGGTGCTCAACGCCGGCATCCTGACCGCGCAGGTGAAGGACTTCGCGGTGTTCGACTTCCCCTTCCTGTTCAACAACGCCCAGGAAGCCGACGCCGTGACCGACGGCGAGTTCGGCAAGGGCCTGCTGGCCAAGCTGGCCGAGAAGAACATCATCGGCCTGGGCTACTGGGACCTGGGCTTCCGCAACGTCACCAACAGCAAGCGGCCGATCGCCCGGCTGGAAGACTTCGCCGGCCTGAAGCTGCGCGTGATCCAGAGCCCGATCTACATCGACCTGTTCAACACGCTGGGCGCGAATGCCACGCCGATGCCCTTCCCGGAGCTGTACCCGGCGCTGGAACAGAAGGCGGTGGACGGCCAGGAGAACCCGAACACGGTGATCCTGAGCAGCAAGTTCAACGAGGTGCAGAAGTACCTCTCGGCCACGCGCCACATCTACAACCCGCAGGCGCTGATCGTCAGCAGGAAGCTGTGGGACAGCCTGTCGGCCGACGAGAAGAAGCTGTTCACCGAGGCCGCGGCCGAGGCCACCACCTTCCAGCGCCAGGCTTCGCGCAGCGCCGCCGACACCGCGCTGGCCGAGCTGAAGAAGTCCGGCATGCAGGTCAACGAGATCGCGCCGGCCGAGCTGCAGCGCATCCGCGAGAAGGTGCAGCCGGTGATCGACAAGCAGACCGCCAACGTTGGTGAGGCCACCGTCAAGGCGCTGTACGCCGAGATCGCCAAGGTGCGCAAGTAACCCGTATAGACAAGCTGCCAGCCTGCCGCCCGCCATGAGTTCCGTCGACATTCCCCGCAAGGCCCTGGTGGGCCTGATCGGCGCGGGCATCCAGCGCTCGCTCACGCCCGCCATGCATGAGCAGGAGGCGCAGTGCCAGGGCCTGCGGCTGCACTACCAGCTGATCGACCTGGACCGCGCCGGCGTGGGCGCCGAGGCGCTGCCCACGCTGATCGAGGCCGCCCGCATCATGGGCTTCGACGGGCTGAACATCACCTACCCATGCAAGCAGGCGGTGATCCCGCTGCTGGACGAACTCTCCGACGAGGCGCGCACCATGGGGGCGGTGAACACCGTGGTGTGCCGCGGCGGGCGGCTGGTGGGCCACAACACCGATGGCTCCGGCTGGGTGGAGGCCTTCCGCCGCCGCCTGCCGGGCGCGGACCTGTCGCGCGTGCTGCTGCTGGGCGCGGGCGGGGCGGGCGCCGCCATCGCCCATGCGGCCCTGCGCATGGGCGTGCAGCACCTGGTGGTCAACGACCGGGAGCCGCAGCGGGCCGAGGCGCTGGTGCAGGCGCTGCAGCAGGCGCATGGCGCCGGCCGCGCCAGCGCGCAGGCCGAGGTGGCCGCGGCCATCCAGGGCGCGACGGGCCTGATCCACGCCACCCCCACCGGCATGGACAAGCTGCCCGGCCTGCCGCTGCCCGAGGACCTGCTGCACCCCGGCCTGTGGGTGGCCGACGTGGTGTATTTCCCGCTGGACACCGCGCTGCTGAAGGCCGCGCGGGCCCGCGGCTGCGCCACCGTGGACGGCGGTGGCATGGCGGTGGGCCAGGCGCTGGGTGCCTTCCGGCTGTTCACCGGGCTGGAGCCCGATGCGCAGCGGGTGGATGCCCATTTCCGCCACCTGCTGGCGCAGCGCGCCGACGCCTGAAGGAGCATGCCGAGATGACCGTGATGGCCGAGAGAGAAGTGCAGGCCGATGCCAGCAACCCGCTGGGGCTGGAGGGCATCGAGTTCGTGGAGTACGCCACCAGCCGGCCGCAGGCGCTGGGCCATGTGCTGGAGCAGATGGGCTTCCAGCCGGTGGCGCGCCACCGCTCGCGCGAGGTGCTGCTGTACCGCCAGGGCGGCATGAACATCGTGGTGAATGCGCATGGCGGCAAGGCAGGCGAGCTGCCGCCCGAGGCGCCGCAGATCAGCGCCATCGCGCTGCGGGTGCGCGATGCGGCCGCGGCGCGCCGCCGCGTGATCGAGCGCGGCGCCTGGGAGGTGCCGGTGCAGGTGGAGCCGATGGAGCTGAACATCCCGGCCATCCACGGCGTGGGCAGCAGCCGGCTGTACTTCGTCGACCGCCACCGCGAGTTCTCCATCTACGACGTCGACTTCATTCCCATCCCCGGCGTGGACCGGCAGCCGCAGGCGCTGGCCGGGCTGCAGTGGTTTGGCGTGGTGCAGTACATCGGCCGCGACCGGCTGGACGACTGGTGCGCCTTCTACAGCGCGCTGTTCGGCTTCACGCTGCTGGCCGACGACCAGCGCTTCGGCATCCTGCCCAGCGGCCGGGTGCTGGCCAGTCCTTGCGGCACGTTCTACCTGCAGCTGGTGGAGCCGGAGGCTGGCGCGGCCGATGGCGACGAGGCGCTGCAGCGCGTGGCCTTCGGGGCGCCCGACGTGCTGGCCGCGGTGGCGGCGCTGCGCGGGCGCGGCGTCGGTTTCGTCGAGACGCCCAGCCTGCACACCGGCCAGCGCGGCGCGCTGACGCAGACCTGGTTCGACGGCAGCACGATGTTCGAGCTGGTGCATCGATGAGCGCCGCCGCCGTGAACATCGCCGACTTCGGCATGGACACCATCACCATGGCCGGCCCGCTGGAGGCCAAGCTGGCGGCCATGAAGGCGGCCGGCTTCGGCCAGGTGATGCTGATGGCGCGCGACCTCGTCGGCCATCCCGAGGGCGTCGACGCTGCGGTGCGGGCCGTCAAGGCCAGCGGCCTGCGGGTCACCGGCTTCCAGGTGCTGCGGGATTTCGAAGGCCTCTCGGGCCACCTGCACGAGTACAAGGTGGACATCGCCAAGAGCATGCTGGCGATGTGCGCCGCGCTCGGCTGCCGGGTGCTGCTGGCCTGCTCCAGCACCAGCCAGCATGCCAGCGCCGATCCCGACGTGATCGCCCGCGACCTGCGCAAGCTGGCGCTGCTGGCGCTGCCGCACCGCATCAACGTGGCCTACGAAGGGCTGAGCTGGGGCCGCCACATCAACGAGTTCACCCAGGCCTGGGACGTGGTGCGCCGGGCCGACCTGCCCAACCTGGGCATCGGCATCGATTCGTACCACATCTTCGCCACGCAGACGCCGCTGGACGGCCTGGCCGCGGTGGATGCCCGGAAGATCTTCCTGGTGCAGCTGTCCGACTTCATGTGGAACGAGGTGCGCACGCCCGAGGAACGCATGGCCACCGCCCGGACCTTCCGCGTGTTTCCCGGCGAGGGCGTGCACAACGAGCGGCTGGTGGGCCTGGTGCGCCAGCTCGACCGTATGGGCTACCGCGGCGACTACAGCTTCGAGGTGTTCAACGACGACTACCAGCAGCTGCCGCTGCCGGTGGTGGCCGAGCGCGCCCGCCGGGCGGCGGTGTGGCTGGGCGAGGACATACTGCGCCGCTCGACTCCGCTGCCCAACCGCATGCAGCTCAAGCCCCGCACCGCACCATGAAGATCCTGCTCATCAACGGCCCCAACCTGAACCTGCTCGGCACCCGCGAGCCGCAGATCTACGGCGCCACCACGCTGGCCGACGTGGAAGCCGCCGCCAAAGCACAGGCGCAGGCCGCCGGCGCCGAGCTGGCCGCTTTCCAGAGCAACCACGAAGGCGCGATCGTCGATGCCATCCATGCCGCGCGCACCGACGGCACCGGCTACATCGTCATCAACCCCGGCGCCTTCACCCACACCAGCGTGGCCATCCGCGATGCGCTGTCCGGCGTGGCCATCCCGTTCATCGAGGTGCACATCAGCAACGTGCACAAGCGCGAGCCGTTCCGCCACCACTCCTATCTGTCGGACGTGGCGGTAGGCACCATCGTGGGGCTGGGCACGATGGGCTATTCGCTGGCCTTGCAGTACGCGCTCGCGGCCCTGGCCACGGCCGGCGGCGGAAAGTTCCCTGCGGCCCCCTGATGCGGGGTGCGGGGTGCATCCAGGCGGGGTGGTTGCTGCGTATGCAGCTGCGCGCAGGCCGCAATCCGGCGGTCTCGCGCACTACAACCCGCCAGGAGTCCACCCCATGTCCCCGATCTTTTCCGTTCGCCGCATCGCCGCTGCCGCCTGTGTGCTGGCCGGCGCTGCCGCCGCTCCCGCCATGGCGCTGCCGGTCATCGGCCTGACGACGACGAACGCACTGGTCACCTTCGACAGCGCCACGCCCACGGCCGGCTCGTCGCTGATGAACATCACCGGCCTGCAGGCCGCCAACGAGCGCATCCTGTCGATCGACCTGCGCCCGACGACCGGCATGCTGTACGGCATCAGCAGCGCGTCCAACGTGTACAGCCTGTCGATGAGCGGCGCCGCCAGCTTCGTCGGCACGCTGTCGGCCCCGCTGAACGGCTCCGCCGTCGGCCTGGACTTCAACCCCGCGGCCGACCTGTCGGGCGCCGCCTCGCTTCGCGTGGTCAGCAGCAGCGGCCAGAACTACGCCTTCAACGTGAACACCGGCGCCACCACCGTGGCCACGCCGATCTCGGCCGGCCTGTCGTCGGTCGCCTATTCCAACAACGACACCGACGCCAGCACCGCCACGTCGCTGTACTACGTCGACACCGCCAGCGACACGCTGAAGGTGGCCACCACCGCCTTCAACAATCCCACCATCACCACCGTGGGCTCGCTGGGTATGGACGTGAACGGCGTGTCGGGCTTCGACATCGGCGCCGGCAACATGGCCTATGCGGCCTTCACCGATGCCGACACCGGCAAGAGCGGCCTGTACAGCATCAACCTGTCCACCGGCGCCAGCACCATGGTGGGCGCCTTCGGCATCGGCGGCAACACCGCCATCGCCCCGCCGCTGCTCGGCCTGGCCGTCTCGCCGGTGCCGGAACCCAGCACCTACGCGCTGATGTTCGGCGGCCTGCTGGCCGTGGGCGCCGTCGCCCGCAAGCGCGCCAAGCAGGCTCGCTGATCGACCCCGGGGCGCCGCGCTACCAGCGCGCCGCCTCGATGGCCTCTCGCACCGCAGCCAGCTGCCGGCGCGAGACGGCCAGCCACTCGCCGGTGGGCGCCACCTGGGCGGCCCAGCCTTCCCCGGGCTCCCCGGCGTCCTCCGGCTGCGCGCCGGGCTCCGGCGTGGCGCGGCGCTCCAGCGCCCGCACCGCATCCCGCGCCACCAGCGCATTGCGGTGGATGCGCAGGAAGCGCTCGCCCAGCCTGGGCGCCAGCTCGGTGAGCGATTCGTCCAGCACGTAGCTGCGCTGCGCGGTGCGCAGCGTCACGTACTTCAGCTCGGCCTTGAGATACAGCACCTCGGCCAGCGGCACCCGCCACACGCGGCCGCGTTCGGTCACCACCAGGGCCGGCACCTCGGGCGGCAGCGCCTGGTAGCGCGCCAGCCGCTGGGCCACGCGCTGCAGCGCGGCCTGCAGCCGCTCGCGCCGCACCGGCTTGGTCAGGTAGTCCACCGCTTCCAGCTCGAAGGCCTGCAGCGCATGGTCGGCATGCGCGGTGACGAACACCACCGCCGGCACCCGCGACAGCTGCTTCAGCTCGGCCGCCAGCTGCATGCCGCTGGCACCGGGCATCTGCACGTCCAGCAGCACCGCGTCGCATGGATGCAGCTTCAGCCAGGCCAGGGCCTGGGCGCCGTTGGCGGCTTCGGCGGCCACCTCGCAGCGCGGCTCGGCGCAGTCGCGCACCAGCGTGGCCAGCCGCAGCCGGGCCAGCGGTTCGTCGTCCACGATCAGCAGGCGCAGGGCGGGTGAGGTCGGGCGGTTCATCGCACCAGGGGTTCGTCGGGCAGGGTGATGCGCACGCGCCACCAGCCGTCCAGCCGGCGGGCATCGAAGCGGGCGCCCAGGTCGTGCATCAGCCGCAGCCGTTCCTGCACATTGGCCAGGGCGATGCCGTGGCCCGGCGCGGCAGCGGCCGTGCCCGCCAGGGTGTTGTCGATGCTGATGGTGACCTCGCCGCGGCGGGTCTCGGTGCGCACCCGCACCACGCCGCCCTCGGCCGCGGGCTCCACGCCGTGGTGAACCGCGTTTTCCACCAGCGGCTGCAGCAGCAGCGGCGGCACGCGGGCGCGGCCGGCGGCCGCGTCCAGTTCCCACAGCACGCGCAGCCGCGGGCCGAAGCGCACCTGCTCGATGGCCAGGTAGCGCTCGGCCAGCGCGAGTTCTTCGGCCAGGGTGACCGAGGCCCGCTGCTCGGCGATGGCGGTGCGGAACAGCTCGGCCAGGTCCTCCAGCACCTGCTCGGCCTTGGCCGGGTCCACCTGCACCAGGGCCAGCGCGGTGTTCAGGGCATTGAACAGGAAATGCGGCCGGATGCGGGACTGCAGCTCGGCCAGCCGGGCATCGGCATCCGCCGGCCGCAGCGAGCGGGCGCGCGCCTCGATCCACAGCGCCAGCGGCAGGGCCAGTGCCGCGCCGGCCAGCGGCAGCGACAGCAGCCGCGGGCCACTGGCCGCGGCCGCCTGCCACAGCAGCAGCGGCGCGGCGGCCGCGATGCCGGCCAGCGCGCCCAGCGCCGTGAGCATGGCCAGCCGGCTGCGCGGCGCGAGCCGGCCCAGCGCACGGCGCAGGCCGCAGGCCGCCACCAGCCACAGCAGCGTGCCACCCATGCCGGCCAGGATGGCCGGGCCCAGCGCGGCCAGTGCCTGCGCCCAGCCGTCCGCCGCAAACAGCACACCCACCAGCGCCGCGGCCTGCACTGCCACCAGCGCGCGGAAGGCCAGCGCCGGCTGGCACAGGCGGTAGCCGTCGTCGGCCAGGCCGGCCGCAGGGGCGGGCTGGGGGCCGGTAGCGGCAGGAGCCAGGGTGTCGGCGGGCCAGGTCATCGCAGGTGGGGTCGATAAACTCGCGGGTTCCGCGCCATTGTGTGCGTAGCGCTGCATCCGTCATGTCCAAGAACCAACTCGACAAAAAATCCCAGGCCTGGTCGGCCCTGTTCTCCGAGCCGATGAGCGAGCTGGTCAAGCGCTACACCGCCAGTGTCGACTTCGACAAGCGCCTGTGGCAGGCCGACATCGACGGCAGCCTGGCCCATGCGGCGATGCTGGCCGCGCAGGGCGTGATCGGCACCGACGACCTGGCCGCCATCGAGCGCGGCATGGCCCAGATCCGCGCCGACATCGAGGCCGGCACCTTCGAATGGAAGCTGGACCTGGAGGACGTGCACCTCAACATCGAGGCGCGGCTGACGCAGCTGGTGGGCGATGCCGGCAAGCGGCTGCACACCGGACGCTCCCGCAACGACCAGGTGGCCACCGACGTGCGGCTGTGGCTGCGCGGCGAGATCGATGCGCTGCTGCCGCTGCTGGCGCAGATGCAGCGCGCGCTGGTCAGCGTGGCCGAGAAGAACACCGAGACCATCCTGCCCGGCTTCACGCACATGCAGGTGGCCCAGCCGGTGAGCTTCGCCCACCACATGCTGGCCTACGTGGAGATGTTCGCCCGTGACGCCGAGCGCCTGGCCGACGTGCGCAAGCGGGTCAACCGCCTGCCGCTGGGCGCCGCCGCGCTGGCCGGCACCAGCTACCCGCTGGACCGCGAGCGCGTGGCGCGCACGCTGGGCTTCGACGGCGTGTGCCAGAACAGCCTGGATGCGGTGAGCGACCGCGACTTCGCGATCGAGTTCAGCGCCTTCGCCAGCATCACGATGATGCATGTGTCGCGCCTGGCGGAAGAACTGGTGCTGTGGATGAGCCAGAACTTCGCCTTCATCGACCTGGCCGACCGCTACTGCACCGGCTCGTCGATCATGCCGCAGAAGCGCAACCCGGACGTGGCCGAGCTGGCCCGCGGCAAGAGCGGCCGCGTCTTCGGCCACCTGATGGCGCTGCTGACGCTGATGAAGGGCCAGCCGCTCACCTACAACAAGGACAACCAGGAAGACAAGGAGCCGCTGTTCGACACCGTGGACACGGTGCGCGACACGCTGCGCATCATGGCCGAGATGGTGGAGGGCATCGTCGTCAAGCCCGAGGCGATGGAGCGTGCGGCCCTGCGCGGCTACGCCACCGCCACCGACCTGGCCGACTACCTGGCCAAGCGCGGCGTGCCCTTCCGCGATGCGCACGAGGTGGTGGCCCATGCGGTCAAGACCTGCCTGCAGCGCGGCATCGACCTGGCCGAGCTGCCGCTGGACGAGCTGAAGGCGCTGAACGCCGCCGTGGGCGACGACGTGCAGCAGGTGCTCACGCTGCGCGGCTCGCTGGAGGCGCGCAATGTGCTGGGCGGCACCGCGCCGGTGCAGGTGCGGGCGCAGATCGCGCGGCACCTGGAACGGCTGAAGTAGCCATCGCGCGGCAACCGCCGGCCCCACCGCCGATGACCGCAGCCGACGCCGCCGCGCGTGCCGGCGCGCCAAGCCCGGCGCGGCCCGATCCCATCGCCGACTGGCTCGCCGCCGCGCCGCGGCTGGTGCTGGACGGCGCGCTGGCCACCGAGCTGGAGCGCCGCGGCGCCGACCTGAACGATCCGCTGTGGTCGGCGCGGGTGCTGCTGGAGCAGCCCGGGCTGATCCGCCAGGTGCACCTGGACTATTTCCGCGCCGGTGCCGACGTGGCCACCACCGCCAGCTACCAAGCCAGCTTCGAGGGCTTCGCGCGCCGCGGCCTGTCGCACCAGGCGGCTGCCGACCTGATGCGCCGCGCCGTCACGCTGGCGGCCGAGGCCCGCGAGCAGTTCATGCAGGAGCCGGCCGCCGCAGGCCGCCGCCGCCCGCTGGTGGCGGCCTCCGTTGGGCCCTATGGCGCGATGCGCGCCGACGGCTCCGAGTACCGCGGCGACTACGGCCTGGACGAGGGCGCGCTGATGGCCTTCCACCGCCCGCGGCTGCAGGTGCTGGCCACCGCGGGTGCCGACCTGCTGGCCTGCGAGACGATTCCCTGCCTGGCCGAAGCGCGTGCGCTGGCGCGGCTGATGGACGAACTGCCGGCCGGCAGCACCCGCAGCGGCTGGATCAGCTTCAGCTGCCGCGATGGCGCGCACACCAGCCAGGGCGAGCCCTTCGGCGACTGCGTGGCCGCGCTCGACGGCTTCCCGGGCATCGCCGCCATCGGCGTCAACTGCACCGCGCCGCAGCACATCGCGCCGCTGGTGGCCGCCGCCCGGGCACGCACCGCCAAGCCGATCGTCGTCTATCCGAATGCCGGCGAGGCCTGGGACGCGGTGGCCAAGCGCTGGCTGCCGCATGCGCCCGGTGTGCATCCGCCCGCGTTCGCGGAGCAGGCCCGGGCCTGGGAGGCGGCCGGGGCGCGGCTCGTCGGCGGCTGCTGCCGCACCGGGCCGGCGGACATCAGCGCGCTGCTGCGGCGCTGATCGACATCAGCGCACTGCTGCGGCGCTGATCGACATCAGCGCGCCGCAGCGGTGCCGAGGCGACTGGCGCGACCCCGGCTGTCGGCCACCGCCACGGCCCAGATCAACAGGCCGGCCAGCGCCAGGCCGCTGCCCACGTAGCCGGTCGAGGTCCAGCCGAAGCCGGCGCTGATCGCCATGCCGCCCAGCCACGGGCCCAGCGCATTGGCGGTGTTGAAGGCCGAGTGGTTGAGCGCGGCGGCCAGCGTCTGCGCCTTGCCGGCCACGTCCATCAGCCGCGTCTGCAGCGGCATCGCCAGCCCGCCGCCGCAGCCGATCAGGAACACCACCGGCAGCAGCGTCCACAGGCTGCCGGCGGCCAGCGGATACAGCGCCAGCGCAATGGCGCTCCACACCAGCATGGCTCCAGCGGTGGGCATCAGCGCGCGGTCGGCGGCCCAGGCGCAGCCGATGGTGCCGGCCGTCATGCCCAGGCCGAACACGCCCAGCACCAGCGGCAGTGCGGTGGGCGCCACGCCGGTCACCTCGATCAGCGTGGAGGCCAGGTAGGTGTAGACGGCAAACATGCCACCGAAGCCGATGGCGCCGATGCCGAGCGTGAGCCACACCTGCCGTCGGCCCAGCGCGCCCAATTCCTGCAGCGCGCCGGCACCGGGCTGCACCCGGTCGCGCGGCGCATAGATCGCCACCATCACCGCGCAGGCCAGCGCCAGCAGCGCCACCACGCCGAAGCCCCAGCGCCAGCCCAGCCACTGGCCCAGGCCGTTGGCCATCGGCACGCCGACGATGGTGGCCACCGTCAGCCCCAGCATCATCCGGCTGATGGCCTGCGTGCGCCGGCCCGGCGGCACCAGCGAGGCGGCCACCAGCGCGCCCACGCCGAAGTAGGCGCCGTGCGGCAGCCCGCTGAGGAAGCGGAACACGAGCATCCAGCCGTAGGTGGGGGCCAGCGCGCTCAGGCCGTTGGCCAGGCCGAACAGCAGCATCAGCCCGATCAGCAGCGTGCGCCGCGCCACCTTGGCCGCCAGCACCGCGATCACCGGCGCGCCCACCACCACGCCCAGCGCATAGGCGCTGATCACATGGCCGGCGGTCGGCTCGTCGATGCCCAGCGCGGGGGCGAAGAAGGGCAGCAGGCTCATCGAGGCGAACTCGGTGGTGCCGATGGCGAAGCCGCCGATGGCCAGCGCGAACAGCGCCAGCGCGGTGCGGCGGGCGTCCATCGGCACGGCGGCGGTGGCGGGCAGGTCGGAGGGGAGGGAGGCCGAAGACATGCTGCATTGCAACATGCCCGGGAAATCCCCGTCCCCGGCGGTGTCACGCGCGGTCCGGCGTGCGGCGGCTATGCTCGCCCGCCTTCGTCAACCGCCCGCCGCCTCGCGCATGGATTCACTCTCACAGATCGCACTGGGTGCCGCCGTCTCGGTGGCCTGCATGGGCCGCCGCACGGCGGTGTGGAAGGCGGCGCTGGCGGGTGCGGTGGCCGGCACGCTGCCGGACCTGGATTCGTTCATCAACCACGGCGATCCGGTGCGCAACATGACCTTCCACCGCGCCGAGAGCCATGCGCTGTTCTGGCAGACGCTGGCCTCGCCGCTGCTGGCCTGGGCGGTGGCCTGGGTGTTCAAGGAGCGCGGACAGTGGCGGGCCTGGTGGCTGGCGATGTGGCTGGCGCTCATCACCCATCCCCTGCTGGACACGATGACCGTGTACGGCACCCAGCTCGGCCTGCCCTTCACCGACCATCCTTTTGGCGTGGGCAGCGTCTTCATCATCGACCCGCTGTACACCCTGCCGCTGCTCATCTGCACCGGCGTGGCGCTGGCCCGCAGCGGCCATGCCGGCCTGCGCTGGAACACCGCGGGGCTGGTGATCAGCACCTTGTACCTGGGCTGGAGCGTGCTGGCGCAGGCGCACGTGCGTGGCATTGCCGAGGCCTCGCTGGCGCAGGCCGGCCTGAAGCCGGAAAGGGTGCTGGTGACGCCGGCGCCGCTCACCACGCTGGTGTGGCGGGTGGTGGCCATCACGCCCGACGACGCGTACCACGAGGGCTTCCATGCCCTGGCCGACCGCCTGCACCAGCCGCAGCCGGTCATCCGCTTCCAGCGCCATGAACGGGGCATGGCCCTGCGCGAGGCCCTGCGCGGCGACTGGAACGTGGAGCGCATGGCCTGGTTCAGCCACGGTTTCTACCGCATGCGCGAGCAGGACGGCCAGGCCTGGATCACCGACCTGCGCATGGGGCAGGAGCCGTTCTATACCTTCGATTTCGCGGTGGCCCGGCGCGACGGCGCTGCCTGGGCGGCGCAGACGCCGGTGCACGAGATGGCCCGCATTCCGCTGCGCGAGGGGCTGCAGTGGCTGGGGCGGCGGATGCTGGGCGACACCACGCCGCCGCCTTAGGCGGTTGTCGGCTTGCCAGGCGGCACGCGTATGTCCAGTACAAGCGGCGCGTGATCGGATATGGCGGACTTCCTACTCGGCCCCGCCAGCAAGAGGTCGCCGCTCTGGCAGACGTAGCGCGCTGCAACCACCTGTAGAAGCGGCGAGACGATCGCGTGGTCAATGCGCGTGGTCTGGCCGGAACGGGAGACGAAGCTCCACGGGCCTTCAGGCACAGGGACCGTCCAGCCGTCGGCAATCATGGATTGCAAGTGCTTTGCCGATGCGCGTCTTGATTGCTGCGGATCGGTGTTCAGGTCGCCCATGAAGACGATGGGTTTGTCAATGTTTGCGCGCACAGTCTCCCGTAGAAGCAGCCAGTACGCCGCCAGTGGTCGGCTCTCATACGCTGGCGCCCGCAGTCCGACGAAGTCCAAGTCCAGCACCGTGAAGCTCACATGGAGAAAGTTCGACTCGCCGCCACGGTCGGGCGATTCCGGTCCGCTTAGTTCGCCAAGCACGAAGGGCAAGCGGCTGGCGACGAGCACCTGGTTGTGTCCGTTGAGCCGCTCGGAAACAGCAACATGTACCAACCCGAGCGCATGCAGGTCTTGCCGGAGCGCCTGCCGTCCCGGCCCATCGACGAACTCGTTCAGCGCGAGGACATCCGGCTCCAAGAGCGAAAGCGCTCTAGCAAAGGCGGGCGAGATGGGGTCTGGCCGGCACTGGTGCGCGAGATTCCAGCTGACAAGTCGGAGGACGGAGGGCAAGGCAGGCATGAGGCGCGCCGATGGTGAGGGCGGCGGCAGGCTAACCTGCCCACCGCACGTCGCCAAGCCATTCAACCGCTGCGCCGACAATCGGCCCCGATGACCGCCGTACGCCGCTGGATCGCCCACCTCGACATGGATGCGTTCTACGCGTCCGTCGAGCTGCTGCGCTATCCGGAGCTGAAGGGCCTGCCGGTGGTGATCGGCGGCGGACGGCGGCACCAGCCGGAGCTGCAGGCCGACGGCACCCGGCAGTTCGCCACGCTGCGGCATTACGCCGGGCGCGGCGTGGTCACCACCGCCACCTATGCCGCGCGCGACTACGGCGTGCATTCGGGCATGGGCCTGATGAAGGCCGCACAGCGCGCACCGGACGCCATCCTGCTGCCGACCGACTTCGAGGCCTACCGCCACTACTCGCGGCTGTTCAAGCAGGCCGTGGCCGAGGTGGCGCCGGTGATCGAGGACCGCGGCATCGACGAGATCTACATCGACCTGACCGAAGTGCCCGGCGCGCAGGAAGCCGTGGGCCACGACGCCTGGGGCGGCGTGCGCGCGGTGGCGCAGGAGATCCGCAACAACGTCAAGCGCACGACCGGCCTCACCTGCTCGATCGGCGTGACGCCGAACAAGCTGCTGTCCAAGATCGCCTCCGAGTTGGACAAGCCCGACGGCCTGACGGTGCTCACCGCCGACGACATCCCGGCGCGCATCTGGCCGCTGAAGGTGCGCAGCATCAACGGCATCGGCCCCAAGGCCAATGCCAAGCTGAAGGCGCTGGGCATCGAGACCATCGGCCAGCTGGCCGAATGCGACGTGGCCTGGCTGGTGGAGCACTTCGGCCGCAGCTACGGCGCCTGGCTGTACCGTGCCTCGCACGGCATCGACGAGCGGCCGGTGGTGACCTACAGCGAACCGGTGTCGATGAGCCGCGAGACCACCTTCGAGCGCGACCTGCATGCGGTGCGCGACCGGGCCACGCTGTCGGCCATCTTCACCGACCTGGCCCACCGGGTGGCCGACGACCTGCAGCGCAAGCGCTGGGTGGGCCGCACCATCGGCATCAAGCTGCGCTTCGAGGACTTCAAGACGGTGACGCGCGACCTCACGCTGCCCGCGCCCACCGCCGATGCGCAGCTCATCCGCCAGGCCGCCGGCCAGTGCCTGAAGCGCGTGGACCTCAGCCGCCGCCTGCGCCTGCTGGGCGTGCGGGTGGGCAGCCTGTCCCGCCCCGGGGCGGGCGATGCGGTGTCGCTGGCCGGCGCAGCGGCCAAGGCCGGCGCGACGCCGGCCGCGGCGCCGTCGGCACGTCGCAGCCGGGCCCAGCTGGCGGCCGAACGGGCCGCGCTGGAGCCGGAGCTGCCGTTCGACGACCAGGCCGCCGAGGCGGCCCCGGCCGGCCAGCCCGCACACGACGGCTCGCGCGCCTGAGTGCATGGCCAACGCCGCCGCGCGGGGCGGCCGGCTCTTCAGGCCGATGGAGGCGCGGGCGGCGGCGCCGACGCCGTGGCGGCACGTGCGCCGCGCGGCGCCGCATTGGGCAGCGACCACATCCAGGCGGCCACCGCCGCGCAGCACAGGCCCGGCGCGGCCGCCCAGGGCATGGGCAGCAGGAACAGGGCGCCCACGCTGCTGATGGACATCATGACCGTGGCCACCCACTTGGCACGCAGCGGCACGGCGCGGTGGGCGCGCCAGTCGCGCACCATCGGGCCGAAGTGGCGGTGCTCGCAGATCCAGCGGTCGCAGCGCTCGCTGCCCTTGGAAAAGCAGAACGCCGCCAGCAGCACGAAGGGCACCGTGGGCATCAGCGGCAGCAGCAGCCCCACCAGGCCCGAGCCCAGGCTCAGGCCGCCCGCGGCCAGCCACAGCACTCGCTGCCAGGACGGACGTTGATGGGGAGCGGGCGCAGCCATGGCGCGCATGGTATCGGGCGCGCAAGCGGGCTGCCTCCAGCGGCGTTTGAGCCTGTTATTACGGGTTTGGCCTGACATCCGGGACGCCTACGCTGTCGTTCATCCGCATGGCACGAAGCTCGCTTCTGCCAGGACCGGCCACCGTTGTGCCTGCTGTTCGTGGAACCCGATCATGAATGACCCCCGTCGCCAACTCCCTCCCGCCCCGCACGGCCGCGCGCCGAACTGGGTGATCGTCGCCATCGCAGGGGCGGTGGTCGCGGTATCGCTGGTAGCGCGGGCCGTGCTCGGCTGACCGCGCCACATCCGGTCACAGTTGCTGCAAGGCGCGGCCGAAGTCGCGCTTGAGGTCGTCGATGTGCTCCAGGCCGACGGCCAGGCGCACGAAGTTGGGCCCGATGCCGGTTCCGGCCGTCTGCGCCTCGCCCATCAGGCCGCGCCACATCGCCGCGGCATGCACGATCAGCGTTTCCACGCCGCCCAGGCTCACTGCATGGGTGGCCAGTTCCAGTGAGGCGACGAAGCGGCTGGTGGCCGCATAGTCGCCGCGCAACGCCATCGCCACCACCGGCCCGCCGCCCTGCGGCATCTGCCGCTGCGCCAATTCATGCTGCGGATGGCTGGGCAGCCCCGGGTACCACACCCGCTCCACCTGCGGCTGGGCTTCCAGCCACTGCGCCAGCGCCAGCGCATTGGCATTGATGCGCTCCATGCGCACGGCCAGCGTGCGCAGCCCGCGCAGCAGCAGCCAGGCATCCATCGGCGACAGCACCGAGCCCAGCGTGATGTGCATCGGCCAGATGCGCTCGGCCAGCGCCTGGCTGCAGCAGATCACGCCGGCCGTCAGGTCGTGGTGGCCGCCCAGGGCCTTGGTGGCGCTGTGCACCACCACGTCGATGCCCAGCGCATGCGGCTTCTGGTTGATGGGCGAGGCGAAGGTGTTGTCCGCCACGGTGAGGATGCCGCGCGGCCGCGCCAGCGCCGCCACCGCCGCCAGGTCGGTGAGCACCAGCGTGGGGTTGGCCGGGGTCTCCAGCATGATGAGCCGCGTCTCGGGCCGCAGCGCGGCCTCCAGCGCCGCCAGGTCGGTCTGCTCCACGATGGTCACCTGCACGCCGAAGCGCGGCAGCACCTCCTCGAACAGCTTGGCCGTGCTCAGGTAGTGCCGGCCCTGGGCGATGACATGGTCGCCCGCCTTCACCAGCGCCAGCACCGTGGTGCTGATGGCGCCCATGCCGGAGGCGGTGACCAGCGCCGTCTCGGTGCCCTCCAGCCCCGCCACGATGCCGGCCACCCGCTCGTGCGTCGGGTTGCCGTAGCGGGTGTAGTACGCCGCGTGGCGCGGCGTGCCGGCCATCTCGGCGAACTCGGTGGCATCGCGCGCCCGGAAGGTGGCGCTGTAGTGGATGGGCGGTACCACGCCCACGTCGGTGGACAGCCCGGCATCGCCATGCAGCAGCCGGGTGGGGTCGTGCCAGGGCGCGTCGCCCGCGGCGTCGTCGGCGCTCATCGTGCGGACCCCTGCGTCACTTGCCGGCGATGCCGAGCAGCTCCACCTCGAACTGCAGCGTGGCATTGGGGGGGATCACGCCGCCGGCGCCGCGCGCGCCATAGGCGATGCCCGGCGGGCAGGTGAGCTTGGCCTTGCCGCCCACCTGGATGCGCTGCACGCCTTCGGTCCAGCAGGGAATGACGCGGTTGAGCGGGAACTCGGCCGGCTGCCCGCGGGCGATGGAGCTGTCGAACTCCTTGCCGTCGGCCAGCACGCCGCGGTAGTGCACGCGCACGGTGTCGGTGGCGGCGGGCTTCGGGCCGCTGCCTTCCTTGATCGACTGGAACACCAGGCCGCTGGGCAGCACCGTGGCGCCCTTTTCCTTGGCGGCGGTGGCGGCCAGGTCGGGCGTGGCCTGCGCCTGCACCGCCAGCGGCGCGGTGGCCAGCAGGCAGGCGAGGGTGGCGGCGATTCGGGTTTGTATCGAGTTCATGCGATTGGTTTGTGGACAGCAGGGTACCGATCATCGCCGGTTGCGCGGCCTAGCATCGCAGCCATGTTTCTCGGGCTGGATTACGGAACCTCGGAGGTCAAGGCACTGCTGCTGGACGCCCACCACCGCGTGCTCGGCAGTGCCGGCGTGCCGCTGTCGCTGAGCCGGCCGCAGCCCGGCTGGAGCGAGCAGCGGCCCGACGACTGGTGGGCCGCCACGCTGGCGGTGTGTGCCGAGCTGCGCGCGGCCCATGCGCATGCCTGGCAGCAGGTGCAGGCCATTGGCCTGTCGGGCCAGATGCATGGCGCGGTGCTGCTGGACGCCGCCGACCACGTGCTGCGCCCCGCCATCCTCTGGAACGACACCCGCGCCGAGGCCGAGTGCGTGGCGATGATGGACGAGCTGCCTGCGCTGCCGATGCTGTCGGGTTGCCTGGCGATGCCCGGCTTCACCGCGCCCAAGCTGCGCTGGCTGGCCACGCACGAGCCGCGCACCTTCGAGCGCGTGGCCAAGGTGCTGTTGCCCAAGGACTTCATCCGCCTGCGCCTGACCGGCGAGCACGTGACCGATGCATCGGACGCCAGCGGCACCACCTGGCTGGACGTTGCCCGCCGCGACTGGAGCGACGAGCTGCTCGCGCTCACCGGCCTGGCCCGCACCCACATGCCGAGGCTGGTCGAAGGCAGCGAGCCCGGTGGCACGCTGCTGGCCAGCACCGCCACCACGCTGGGCCTGCGCGCCGGCATCGTGGTGGCCGGCGGCGCGGGCGACAACGCGGCCAGCGCCATCGGCATGGGCATCGTGCGGCCGGGCATGGGCTTCCTGTCGCTGGGCACCAGCGGCGTGATCTTCGTGGCCACCGACCGCTACCGGCCCAATCCGCGCAGCGCGGTGCATGCCTACTGCCATGCCCTGCCCGGCCAGTGGCACCAGATGAGCGTGATGCTGTCGGCCGCCAGCTGCCTGCGCTGGGCGCGCCAGCTGCTCGGCCGCGGCAGCGATGCCGAGGTGGAGGCCATGGCCGCGGCCACCACGCCGGCGCAGCGCGCGGCTGCGCCGCTGTTCCTGCCCTATCTGGGCGGCGAGCGCACGCCGCACAACAGCGCCACGCTGCGCGCCAGCCTGCACGGCCTGGGCCACGACACCGATGCAGCCGCCATCGCCTATGCGGTGATGGAGGGCGTGGCCTTCGGCCTGGCCGACGGCCATGCGGCGCTGCAGGCCGCAGGCACCACGGTGCAGCGGCTGTCGCTGGTGGGCGGTGGCGCCCGCAGCGCCTTGTGGGCGCAGATGCTGGCCGACGTGCTGGGCGTGGAGATCGCCACCCATGCCGATTCGGCGGCCGGCGGCGCGCTGGGCGCGGCGCGGCTGGGGTGGATGGCGGCGGGCGGCAACCTGCCCGCGGTGTGCACGGCACCGGTGGCGCAGGCGCTGCGTGCGCCCGATGCGCAGGCCGCCCGGCTGCTGGCGCAGCGGCTGCAGCGCTTCCGCGCGCTGGCTAGAACCTGAAGGCCAGCCGCAGCCCGCCCCAGTGGCGGCCGCGCACGGTGATGGGCGCGGCGGCTTCCTTCATCACCACGAACTTGCCACCGCCCATGTCGCGGCGGTAGGTCTGCAGCAGGAAGGGGCGCTGGTTCTGCGCGCTGGCCAGGCCGGTGCGGTCGTTGAAGATGCGGCGATAGCGGCTGTTGGCCGTGTCCCAGGCCAGGTCGCCGCGCTGCGGCTGGTTGTACTGCCTGTTGTGCGTGGCCACGTAGCCGTTGCGATCGGCGGCGATGCAGTACACCACCTTGTCGGTGAGCTTGAGCATGCGTTCCTGCACCGGCGGCAGCAGCCGGTCGGCCAGCGGGCAGAAGCGGGTGGTGTGCTGGGCGGGCTGGGTGCCGGCGATCGGCGCATAGCGCTCGTCGAACAGGTCGGCCAACGTGATGCTGCCCTGTTGCAGCGCGCCTTCCAGCAGCTGGCCCACCTCGGCCGCGGCCTGCTGCACGGCCTGGATGTAGGGCGTGTCCTCGGTCACCACGCCGCTGTCGGCGGCCATCTCGATGAGCTGCTCGCTCACCTTCAGCAGGCTTTCGCTGCGCTGGATCGCGGTGTCCAGCGCACGGCTGGTCTGGCGCATGTCCGTCTCGATCACGGCCATCTGCTGGTCGAGCTGCCCACAGGCGCCTCGGCTCTGCTCGGCGGCGGCGGCAATGCGGGTCACCTGCTCGGCCACCGCATCCAGCGCGGCATGCACGCCGCTCTGGTCGGCGGCCTTCGCGGCGCTGCCGGCAGGGGTGGAGGAGGGCGCCTGGATCTCGCGCGCCAGGCTGCCGATGCGTTCGTCCAGGTGGGCCATGGTGCCCATGATGTCCTTGGACGAGGCCTCCACCCGGGCGGCCAGGTCCTTCACCGCATCGGCCACCACGCCGAAGCCGCGGCCGGCCTCGCCGGCTCGCTTGGCTTCCACGCTGGCATTGAAGGCCACCAGCCGCGTCTGCAGTGCAATCTGGGTGATGTCGGAGGCGGCCTCGGCCACCTTGCGCAGCGTCTCGACGATGCCGGTCACCTCGCTGCCCACCGCATGCACCGCCTCGCGGGCGCGGGCCACGGCGACCACCGAATGCTCGGTGTGGCTGCCGATCACCTGCTGCACCCGGGCCACGTCCTGCACCTGGCGGGCCAGCTCGCGCGCGGCCTCGGCCTGGGCAGTGGCCGTCTTGTGGGTGTCGTCGATCACGCCGCGCACCTCGGCGGCCTCGCGGCCCAGGCGGGAGGCATGCTGGGCCAGCCGGCCCACCACCGGCGTGGCTTCCTGCGGCGGCACGGCGGCGGCGACGGCAGCGGCCGCGGGCACGCCCTCGGCCAACGAGGGGGCCATCTTCCACAACGACTTCAGCATGGCGACACCTCGGGTACTGCGGGTACTGCGACTACAAGGACTGGAGGGAAGCTGCGATCACCACTCGCGCAGCTTGACGCGCAGCCGGGCGATGCTCTGGCTGTGCAGCTGGCACACGCGGCTTTCGGTCACCTTGAGCACGGCCGCGATCTCCTTGAGATTCATGTCGTGCTCGTAGTACATGCTCATCACGTACTGCTCGCGCTCGGGCAGCAGCTTGATGGCATCGACCAGCGCGGTGCGCATGCGCATGTCCTGCAGCACCGCCATCGGGTTGGCTTCCTCGGTGCCGACGTGGCGCTCAAGGTAGTCGTCGTCGCCTTCGTCGCCGCTGAGGTCTTCCAGGTACACCAGCTGCGTGCCGCGCACCTTGCCCAGCAGCTCCTGGTATTCCACCAGCGTGATGCCCATCTCCACCGCGATCTCGGACTCATGCGGTGCGCGGCCGAGCTTCTGCTCCAGCTTGTGCACGGCGGCCTCGATGTTGCGCTGCTGGCGGCGGTTGCCGCGGCTCATCCAGTCGCTGCCGCGCAGCTCGTCGAGCATGGCGCCGCGGATGCGCTGGGTGGCGAAGGTCTCGAACTGCACGCCCTGCGCGGCATCGAAGCGGCCCAGCGCATCGTTCAGGCCGATCATGCCGACCTGGATCAGGTCGTCGATCTCCACGTTGGCGGGCAGCTTGGCGATCATCTGATGGGCGAGCCGGCGCACCAACGGGCTGTACTGCTTCAGCATCGCGTTGTTGTCGGTACGGCCTTTGGCGTTGTACATGCTCTTGGCTCCAGGAATTCAGTTGGCCATCAGCGAAGCCGAGGCTGGGACGTGCGGTTGCCAGGCGGCAGGCGGTGCGGCTTCCAGTGCGGCGGTGTCGTCGGCCAGCAGCTTGCGCACCATGCGCACCAGCGCGGCGTCGGGCGCCTCGGCCACGTTGCACGCCGGGTCCACCGCCACCCAGTCGTGCACCGCCGCGCCCAGGAAGCTGTCGGCGCAGTGGGCGATCTGGCGCGCCACATGCTCGCGGCGCGTGCGCTGCGGGCCCACGGCCAGCATGAGGTCGAAGGCCATCAGGCCGCTGCGGGCCGACAGGACCTTCATCGCCGCATAGGCATGGGTGACGCTGGGCGCATGGTCGGCGGCCAGCAGCACCGGGCGCACCGCGCGGTGGCTGAACAGCCGGCTCAGTTCGCTGGCGCCGGCATGCACCAGCACCACGTCGGCCTGCGGGGCGGCGTCGGTCAGCTGGCGCAGCAGCCCGGCGCAGGAGCCGCGGGTGTCCACATGGCGCAGCGGCAGGCCGCGCGCGGCCAGGTAGCTGATCTGCGGCGACAGCTCCTCGATGCCGGCGGCCAGGTCCAGCTGCGTCAGCTCATGCGGCTCGGGTGCGGTGTCGGCGGCATCCACCAGCAGCAGCTTGCGGCCGGTGGCGGCGATGGCCGAGGTCAGTCGTTCGATCAGCACGGTGGCGAAGGCCACGTGCGGGTTGCTGGCCACCGCGATGTAGCGGGTGCGCGTGGGGCTGAACAGGCGGCGCAAGCCGTCGGCCTGGTCGAGCGGTGCGCTGCGGCTGGCGTAGAAGTCACGCATGTCGTCTCGGGTCCTCAGGCGTGGGCGGAGTGGCCGCGGGCGGCTTGCGAGCCCGCGAAGATCAGGTTCACGTCGTTGGCGTCCATGCGCCAGGAAGCGGCCGGCACGGCCTTGAAGGCCCGCTGCACCAGCGACTGGGCCGACAGCCGGTGCCAGTCCTCCGGCACGCGCTGGCCGTTGGCCACGCCCACCACGCGCAGCTTGTGGCGGATCAGCGCATCCAGCGCCGGGCCCAGCTTCACGGCCTCGTCGATCTTGGACAGCACCACGCCGCGGCAGGCCTTGGCCTGGTAGCTCAGCATCACGTCCTCGATGGTCTCGCCCTGCGCGCTGGCGTTGACCACCAGCAGCTTCTGGATGGCGCGGTGGCCCACCATGTCCAGCAGCTCGCGGGTGCGGCTGTCACGCTGGGCCATGCCGGCGGTGTCGATCACCACCATCTTCTTGCCGCTCAGCAGGTCCAGCAGGTCTTCCAGCGAAGCGCGGTCGTGGGCGGTGTGCACCGGCACGCCGAGGATGCGGCCATAGGTGCGCAGCTGCTCGTGCGCGCCCACGCGGTAGGCATCCAGGGTGATGAGGCCCAGGTGGCCGGCGCCGTGCTTGGTGGCGAAGGCAGCGGCGATCTTCGCGGTGGTGGTGGTCTTGCCCACGCCGGTGGAGCCGATCATGGCGTACACGCCGCCGGCATCCTCCAGCGCCGGCTCATGGTCGGCGGCCAGCAGGTTGCGCTCCAGCACGCTGGCGGCCCAGCTGGTCTCGTCCAGTGCATCGGCGGGCAGGCCGTCGGCCAGCTTGCGGATCAGCGCGGGCGAGAAGCCGCAGTCCAGCAGCTTCTGCGTCAGGTTGGCCTGGCGCGGGTTGCGCTGCATGCGTTCCATGAAGGCCAGGGCGCCGAAGCGTTCCTCGATCAGGCCCTTCATCGAGCGCAGCTCGCTCATCATCTCGAACTGGCTGTCGCGGGCGGCGGCCTGCAGCTCGTCGTCCAGCGGGGCCTGGGCCTGGCGGATCTCGTCGCGCAGCACCGGCGGGCGGCGGCGCGGCGGCTCGGCGCGCAGCGGCTCCAGAGCGGGCAGCTCATGGCGCACGGTGCGCGGCGCGGGCTCGCGCTCACGCTCGGCTTCACGCTGGCGCGGTGCCGGGCGTGCGGCGGCGGCCGGTGCCTCGGGCGACAGCTCGGCCTTGCGGCGCTTGAGCATGCGCTCGCGCACATAGTCCTGGAAGGTGAGGGTGCTCATGCCCAGGCGGCCGACGTCGCGCTCCACGTCCTCGGCCGGCTCGGCGGCTTCGATGCGGGGCTCGACGCGCTCGTCCATGCGCGGGTCGAAGCGGGAGTCGATGCGGGAGTCGATGCGTGCGTCCAGCCGGCTGTCGGCGCGGGCCTCCCGGCGGGCCTCGATGCGCTGCTCCAGCCGCGAAGGTTCGGCGCGCATGCCGTCGCGCAGGTCGCGGTGGCGGGCCGGGGCGGCCGGTGCCGGGGCCGGCTCGGCGCGCACGGTGCCGGCCTGGCTGGCGGCACGCTCGATCTGCTGCATGCCGTCCGGCGCCATCGCCAGCACCTCCACGCCTTCGGCGCAGGGCCGGGTGGACAGCACGACCGCGTCGTCGCCGAAGGCCTGGCGGACCAGGTTCAGTGCGTCGCGCGAGGTGCGCCCGGTGAAGCGCTTGACGTTCATGCCGTGCCTCCAATGATCGAACCGATCCGGATCGTGTGGGTGTCAGGAATCTCGCTGTGGGCCAGCACCTTCAGCCGCGGCGCCGCGCGGCGCAGCAGCCGCGCCATCGGGGCGCGGATCAGGTCGGGCACCAGCAGGCAGGCCGGCACGCCCAGCTCTTCCTGCTGGCGCGAGGTGTCGGCCGCGCCGCGGGTGATGCTTTCGGCCACGCCGGGGTCCAGCGCGGCGCCGTGCGGCGAGGTGAGGGCCTGGGTGACCAGGCGCTCCAGTTCGGGGTCGAGCGCGATCACGTCCAGCTCGCGGGTGCCGCCGTAGATCTGCTGCACGATGGCCGGGGCCAGGTGCACGCGGATGCGGCGGGCCAGCTCGGTGGGGTCGGTGACGACGGCGGCATGCTCGGCCATGCATTCGACGATGGAGCGCATGTCGCGGATGTGGACGCCTTCTTCGAGCAGCAGTTGCAGGACCTTTTGCACCGTAGCGATTCCGACCATCTTGGGGATCACGTCCTCGATCAGCTTGGGAGCGAGCTTGGTGACGTGTTCGACCAGGTTTTGAACTTCGACCCGGCCCAGCAACTTGGCGGCATGGACCTGCATCAAGTGTGAAAGATGGGTGGCCACGACGGTCGAGCAATCAACAACCGTAAATCCGGCCATTTGGGCCACCTCCCGCTGGCGCTCGTCGATCCAGGTCGCGGGCAGGCCGAAGGCGGGATCGGTGGTCTTGGTGCCGATGAGCTGCTGCGTGGCGCCGCCCGGGTTGATGGCCAGCAGCATCCCCGGGAACGCCTCGGCCTCGCCCACCACGGCGCCGCGCAGCGACACGCGGTACATGCTGGGCTTGAGCTCCAGGTTGTCGCGGATGTGCACCGGCGGCGGCAGGAAGCCCACGTCCTGCGCGAACTTCTTGCGCACGCCCTTGATGCGGCCCAGCAGGTCGCCCTTGCGCTCCTTGTCCACCAGGGCGATGAGGCGGTAGCCCACCTCCAGGCTCAGCGTGTCCACCGGCACCAGGTCGTCCCAGCTGGCTTCCACGTTGGTGGGCGCGGCCTCGGCGCCGGGGCCGCCGGCGGCACCCGGCGCGCCCGGCGCGGGCGCCGGGGCGGCCTTGGCCTTCAGCTCGGCCTGGTGGGCCTTCCAGGCCAGCGCGCCGGTGCCGGCCGCGATCAGCAGGAACACCAGGTTGGGCATGCCGGGAATGACGCCAATCAGGCCGATGACGCCAGCCGTCAAACCCAGCGAGGTGGGCGAGCCGAACACCTGCTTGCGCACCTGGCTGCCGATGTCGGTGCCCTTGCCCACGCGCGAGACCACCATGGCCGCGGCCACCGACACCAGCAGCGCCGGGATCTGCGCCACCAGCGCATCGCCCACGGCCAGCAGCACGTAGCTGTTGGCGGCCTCGCTGGCCGTCAGCCCGTGCTGCACCACGCCGATGATGAAGCCGCCCACCAGGTTGATGAACAGGATCAGCAGGCCGGCGATGGCGTCGCCGCGCACGTACTTGCTGGCACCGTCCATGGAGCCGAAGAAGTCGGCTTCCTCGCTGACCTCGGCGCGGCGCTTCTTGGCCTCGTCCTCGTTGATCAGGCCGGCGTTGAGGTCGGCGTCGATGGCCATCTGCTTGCCGGGCATGGCGTCCAGCGCGAACCGGGCGCCCACCTCGGCGATGCGCTCGGCGCCCTTGGTCACCACGATGAAGTTGATGACCACCAGGATGGCGAAGACGATCAGGCCGACCGCGAAGTTGCCGCCGATCAGGAAGTGGCCGAAGGATTCGATCACCTTGCCCGCAGCGCCCGGGCCGGTGTGGCCCTCCATCAGCACCACGCGGGTGGAGGCCACGTTCAGCGACAGCCGCAGCAGCGTGGTGACCAGCAGCACCGACGGGAAGGCCGAGAAGTCCAGCGGCCGCACCATGTTGGCCGCCACCATCATCACCATCAGCGCCATCGCGATGTTGAAGGTGAAGGCCACGTCGAGCACGAAGCCCGGCAGCGGCAGCACCATCATCGACAGCACGATCACCACGAACAGCGGACCCACCAGCGCCCGCACCATGGCGGCGTTGTCACCGAAGAGGTTCTGCAGGCGGGCAAGGCTCGGGTTCATGAGCCGGGATTGTTCCGGCGCCCCGCCGAACTTGAGCCGGAATAAGGGGAGGAAACCCGCCTCTTACTTCACCCCCCGGCGCCGGCCGCGGCTAGCGCTTGCCGCGGGGCTGGCGGGCCTGCGCGGCCGGGTTGTGCGGGTCCAGCTCCGGCGGCACCGGCAGCTCGGGCAGCTCGCCGGGCTGCGGCGCCTCGCCGGCCATGGCCGCGCGCAGCTGGTACACGTAGGCCAGCACCTGGGCCACCGCGGAGAACAGTGCGCCGGGAATCTCCTTGTCCAGCTCGCCGTGCTGGTACAGCGCCCGCGCCAGCGGCGGCGCCTGCAGCACCGGGACCTTGGCCTCGCGGGCGATGTCGCGGATGCGCAGGGCCAGCAGGTCGGCGCCCAGGGCCACCACGCGGGGCGCGCCCATCTTCTTCTCGTCGTACTGCAGGGCCACCGCATAGTGGGTGGGGTTCATCACCACCAGGTCGGCGTTGGGCACGGCGGCCAGCATGCGCTTGCGGGCCATCTCGCGCATCTTCACCTTCATCTTCTGCTTGATTTCCTGGTTGCCCTCGACTTCCTTGTACTCGTCCTTCACGTCCTGGTGGCTCATCTTCAGGCTTTCGGAGAGCTTCCAGCGCTGGTAGGGCACGTCGATGGCGGCGAACAGCGCCAGCGTGATCACCACCTGGATCAGGCCGGTGAGCGAGGCGCTCATCGCATGCTGGATGGCCGCGGGCAGCGGCATCGTCAGCGTGGCCGAGAACTCCTCGATGCGCGACTGCAGGTACAGCGTGCCCACGGTGCCCAGCACCGCGGCCAGCAGCGTGCTCTTGAGCGCGCCGATGAGCTGGTCCTTGCCGAAGAGCTTGGCGATGCCGGTCAGCGGATTGAACTTCTCGAACTTGGGCGCCAGCGCCTGGGTGCTGAAGTTCCAGCCGCCCGACAGGCAGGCGCTGGCCACGCCCACCAGCGCCATCACCACGCCCACCGGCACCACCACCATCAGCATCTGGGCCGCGAGCGTGGCCGCGCGCTCGCCCATCAGCCTGGGGTTCTGCAATAGCGCATGGTCGAAGCGCAGGCCCTGCATCAGGATCTGCTGCATCCACTGGCCGATGTCGGGCGCCCACTTCACCAGCAGCCAGCCGCCGATGGCGATGGCCAGGAAATGCCCGAAGTCGGGTGAACGCGCCACCTGGCCCTGTTCACGGGCCTTGCGGCGCTTGCGTTCACTGGCGGGTAGGGTCTTGTCCTGGGCGTCGGCCATGGCAGCTGCGGTTCAAGGCCCCGCATGGTGCCGGGCGCAGGCGTCCGGCATGGCCGGAAAAGGCCGGCATTCGCGGTGCAGCCGAAGTGCTTGGCGCAGCCTGGCGGTGCGGCTCAGTCTTCGCCGCCGGCAGCGGGACCGGCGCCGTGGCCGGGCAGGTGATGGGTCACCAGGTCCCACACCAGCTCGTCGTCCAGCCGGAAGCTGCACACCAGCGTGTTGCCCGAGGCGGTGCGCGCCATCTGCGAAGGGGTCATGCGCTCGATCACCTGGGCGGCTTCCTCGCCGATGCCCAGTTGCGCCAGCGCGGCGGCGCGGTCGGTGCGCAGCAGGGTCTGCGCCAGCATCAGGTAGGCGACGTTGGCTTCGCGGATCTCCGCAAGGATCTGGCTGCTGTTCATGAGGTGCGGCGCACGCCGCCGGCGTTCTTGGCCCACCACTGTAGGAGGGGCCTGGCCGGCGCCGCCAGCCACCGCGGCGCCATGCGCGTTGTCACGCTTGTTCGGCGGCTTGTGTCGGCCTGTTTCCTACAGCGCCGGCCGCCGCGGTTCAGGCCGACAGGTCGACGCTGGCCCCGGGCGCTGCGGTGCCCGGGCCGGCATAGCGGGTGGCGGCCGCGGCGGCGCGGCTGCGTTCGTCGGTGGCGACGGCGCTGCTGCCGTAGGCCGGCGCGGCGGCGCGGCAGGCCGCACAGGTGCAGGCCGCGCCATGCTTGGAGCCGGCACCGAAGCCGATGCTGAAGGGAAGCTCGATGTCCGAAGGCGGCCGCGGCAGCGAAGCCTGCTGCTGATGCGCCGCCAGGGCGGCCGCCTGGGCCTGCGGTGCACCGGCCACGGCCTGTGCCGCGGCGGTGGGCGCTGCAGCGACGGCGCCCGCGGCGGCCACGGCCGTCGCGGGTGTTTCGCCGGCCGCCAGTGCAGCGGGCGCGGCGCGCCGCTCGGCGGCTGCGGAGGTCAGCAGTGCAGGGCTTGCGTGGGCACTGGGCGAAATGGCGTTCATGATCACCCCGGAAGAATGGCTCCTGGGTGTCTTACGGCATTTCCGGGCCGGGCTTGAGGCCGGCAGGGCGCAGCGGCTGCGCCCACATGTGTCAGAACCCCAGGCTGGCCAGGAGATCGTCGACTTCGCTCTGGTCCTGGACCACGTCGGTGCGGCCCTCGGGGTTGACCACCGGACCGTTGAGCAGCGTGGTTTCCACCTTGTGCGCCTGCTCGGGCGGCGCGGCCTGCACCAGCAGCTTGACCAGGCTGTCTTCCAGGTCGGTGGCCAGCGAGACCACCTTGGCCACCACCTGGCCGGTGAGGTCATGGAAGTCCTGCGCCAGCATGATGTCGGTCAGGTGCATGTCGATGCGGGCGGTGGCCTGCTCCACCTCGCCCACGAAGTTCATCACCGAGCCCGAAGCCACGGCACGCACCGGGTCGGCAACGATGGCCGCGGCGATGGCACGCGTCTGCTCGGTGATGGAGTGGTGTTCCAGCTTGGCGCTGTCCACCGAGTTCAGCACCTTGTCGGCCGCATCGGCCGTCTTCTTGGCGATGTAGCTCAGGCGGCTGCGGGCGTCGGGCAGGCCGTCGGCCGCGTCCTTCAGCTTGGGCATCACGCCCAGTTGCTGCAGCGTGTCGTGCAGCTGGCGGGTGATGGTGCCCAGCTGCTGGAAGATTTCCGGCGAAGCTTGCGCGGCCATCTGCGGCGCCAAGGCGGCGATGTCATCCATTTTCATCGGGTGCTCCTGGGTGCCTGCTTCAGGCGGTCGCGGCAAGTTTCTGCATGATCTTCTGGACCTTTTCTTCCAGCGTCGCCTTGGTGAAAGGCTTGACGATGTAGCCGGCGGCGCCCGACTGGGCGGCCAGCACGATGTCCTCCTTGCGGGCCTCGGCCGTCACCATCAGCACCGGCAGGTGCTTCAGCGAGTCGTCCGACTTGATGGCCTTCAGCAGGTCGAAGCCGTTCATGTTGGGCATGTTGATGTCGGAGACGACGAAGTCGAACTTCTGCGCCTTCAGCATCTGCAGCGCGATGGCGCCGTCCTCGGCTTCATCGGCGTTGTTGCAACCCATTTCCTTGAGCAGGCCCCGCACGATGCGGCGCATGGTCGAGAAGTCGTCGACGATGAGAAATTTCAGTTCGGTGGTGCTGCTCATGGGAGGGCTTCCTCTCGGGGAATGAGGCTTTATCGGAGGTTGACGAGGGGACTTGAGGCGGGCCGGATCGACGGCACGCCGGTGGCTTCCGCCACCTCGGGCGCGGTACGGAAAACGCGGTCCTCGGCATCACGGTTCATCACGATGATGCTGATGCGGCGGTTCTGTGCGTTGAGCGGTTCGTCATTGACGAACAGCGTGCTGGAGGCCAGGCCCTGCACCCGCAGGATGCGGTGGTCGGGCAGGCCGCCCAGGATGAGTTCGCGGCGCGAGGCATTGGCGCGGTCGGCCGACAGCTCCCAGTTGCTGTAGCCGCGTTCGCCGCCGGAGAACGGATGGGCGTCGGTATGGCCTTCCAGCGTGAGCCGGTTGGGCACCTCGCCCAGCACCGCGCCGATCTCGCGCAGCAGCTCGCGCATGTAGGGCTTCACCTCGGCGCTGCCGCTGTCGAACATGGGTCGGTTCTGCTCGTCGACGATCTGGATGCGCAGGCCGTCGCGGGTCATGTCCAGGCGGATCTGGCTGGCCAGCGGCGCCAGCTTGGCATTGGCGCCGATCTTCTGCTCGACCTTCTGCTTGAGTTCTTCCAGCCGCGCACGCTCGGCGCGCAGCTGCTCTTCCTTCAGCGCCTGCAGGTTCACCGTGGCCTTGGGCGCGGCGATGTCCCCGCGCTTGACCTGGCCGGTGGTGCGCGTCAGGTCCTGGCCGCCGCCCTTGAGCACGTGCGACGAATCGCCCGAGCCGGAACCGCCCGCCTGCAGCGCCACGCGCAGCGGCGACTGGAAGTAGTCGGCGATGCCCTTCTTGTCGCCTTCGGTGGTGCTGCCCAGCAGCCACATGAGCAGGAAGAAGGCCATCATCGCCGTCACGAAGTCGGCATAGGCGATCTTCCAGGCGCCGCCATGGTGACCATGGCCGCCCTTCTTGATCTTCTTGACGATGATCGGCTGCAGCTTCTTGCTGTCACCGGCCATGGTCGGCTCCGCATGCAGGGGTCAGTTCGCCGCCGGCCCGCCCCAAGGCGACCGCGCCCCAATGGCCACGAGGGGGCCCGTGCCGGTCCCGGGGGGCCGACGCTGTACTCGGCGTCTTGGGGGTCGACATCACTTCTTGCCCTTGACGTGGCCTTCCAGCTCCGCAAAGGTGGGGCGCTCCGTCGAGTACAAGACCTTGCGGCCGAACTCCACCGCCACCTGCGGCGCATAGCCCTGCATCGAGGCCAGCAGCGTGGTCTTGATGCACTGCAGCTCCTTGCTGCCTTCGTCCACCTTCTGCTCCAGCAGCCCGGCCAGCGGCTCGAAGATGCCGTAGGCCAGCAGGATGCCGAGGAAGGTGCCCACCAGGGCCGAGCCGATCATGCCGCCCAGCACCGCCGGCGGCTGGCCCACCGAGCCCATGGTGTTCACCACGCCCAGCACCGCAGCCACGATGCCGAAGGCCGGCAGCCCGCCGGCCAGGCGCTGGATGGCGCCCACGGCCGCATGGGCCTCGTGGTGGTGGGTGTCGATCTCGCTGTCCATCAGCGACTCGATCTCGTGCGCGTTCAGGTTGCCCGACACCATCATGCGCAGGTAGTCGGTGATGAACTCCATCACGTGGTGGTCGTTGCCGATCACCGCGTACTTGGAAAAGATGGCCGAGCTGTGCGGGTCCTCGACGTCCTTCTCGATGGACATCAGGCCTTCCTTGCGGGCCTTCTGCAGGATCTCGTACTGCAGCGCCATCAGCTCCATGTAGCGGGCCTTGGTGTACTTGCTGCCCTTGAAGCAGGCGCCAAAGCCCTTGAGCGTCGCCTTCATCACCTTGGGCTGGTTGTTGGCGATCATCGCGCCGATGGCGGCGCCCATGATGGTGATCATCTCGAACGGCAATGCCTTCATCACCACGCCGATGTTGCCGCCGTGGACGATGAACACGCCGAAGATGCAACCGAGCGCGACGAGCCAGCCGATGATGACGAACATGATGTGAACGAGTTCCTGGTTCCGCGGTTTATCGGTGCGGGATCCGTTCACTTGAGTTTGGCGCCGGGGGCCGCGGGCCACTCCAAGCAACAGGCGTGTTTTGCCGCGCCAATAAAAAACGCGGACCCGAGGGTCCGCGTGAAAGCACAGAGACTGTGCCAGGAGGAGACAAACAAGCGATCAGATCGCCCACTGCCCAGTTTTCGGCCCGGGCCGGGGCAACTTGAGTCCTTCGTTCAGTGCGCTGAGCTGCCCTGCATCGTCAGCGCGCCGGCGGCCTTGCCCTTGCCGGCACGCGCCGGGGGGTTGCACAGGCCGCAGGTGTAGTGGCGGGCGATTTCATGCGGGTGAGTGACATAGTGGCCGCCGCAGGAATTGCACTTGGTCATGGTGAGCATGCCGTTGTCGACGAACTTCACCAGGCGCCAGGCGCGGGTCACGGACAGCAGCGGTTCCAGGTTCTGGGCTTGGGTCTGTTCGAGGTAGAGCTGGTAGGCCTTGATGACGACGTCGATCTCGTCCATCTCGGCGGCCTTGTTCAGGTATTCGTGGATGTTGAGGAAGAGGCTGGCATGGATGTTGGGTTGCCAGGTCATGAACCAGTCGGTGGAAAACGGCAGCTGGCCCTTGCTGGGGCTCTTGCCCGACACTTCCTTGTACAGGCGCAGCAGCCGCTCATAGCTCAGGTCGGTTTCCGATTCCAGCACCTGCAGCCGCGCGCCGAGGTTGATCAGCGTGACTGCCCGTTCGATCTGCTTGGCTTCGGTGAGGATGCTCTTGTTGCGTGCCATGATCCTTGCTCCGTCCTGTATCGCTGTGTTGTCTGTCGTGTAGCCGGTCGTAGCGCCGGCTCGTTCAGGCAGCTTCCTGGTGGCGGCCGGCCATCAGGATGG